>NZ_FOTC01000016.1 GCF_900114455.1 Halogranum rubrum
TCCGGGACAGCGCAAGTCGGTGGTACCTAGAGTCCGTGAAAAGACGAGCGTGATACTCGTACCGAGATCCGACACAGGTACTCTGGCAGAGCAAGCCAAGGCCCGTCGGGACCAACCGACGTTAGGGAATTCGGCAAATTAGTCCCGTAAGTTCGCGAGAAGGGATGCCTGCCCCGTATAAGGGCAGGTCGCAGTGACTCGGGCGCTCCGACTGTCTAGTAACAACATAGGTGACCGCAAATCCGCAAGGACTCGTACGGTCACTGAATCCTGCCCAGTGCGGGTATCTGAACACCTAGTACAATAGGACGAAGGACCCGTCAACGGCGGGGGTAACTATGACCCTCTTAAGGTAGCGTAGTACCTTGCCGCTTCAGTAGCGGCTTGCATGAATGGATCAACGAGAGCGCCACTGTCCCAACGTTGGGCCCGGTGAACTGTACGTTCCAGTGCGGAGTCTGGAGACCCCCAAGGGGAAGCGAAGACCCTATAGAGCTTTACTGCAGGCTGTCGCTGAGACGTGGTCGCTAATGTGCAGCATAGGTAGGAGCCGCTACACAGGTACCCGCGCTAGCGGGCCACCGAGGCATCAGTGAAATACTACCCGTTAGTGACTGCGACTCTCACTCCTGGCGGAGGACACCGGTAGCCGGGCAGTTTGACTGGGGCGGTACGCGCTCGAAAAGATATCGAGCGCGCCCCAAGGTTTCCTCACTCGGGTCGGAAACCCGAGGAAGAGCGCAAGAGCAAACGGAAGCCTGACAGTGTCCTGCCTAACGAGGGACGCTGACACGAAAGTGTGGTCTAGCGAACCTACGAGCCTGCTTGATGCGGGCCGTAGATGACAGAAAAGCTACCTTAGGGATAACAGAGTCGTCACCGGCAAGAGCACATATCGACCCGGTGGCTTGCTACCTCGATGTCGGTTCCCTCCATCCTGCCTGTGCAGAAGCAGGCAAGGGTGAGGTTGTTCGCCTATTAAAGGAGGTCGTGAGCTGGGTTTAGACCGTCGTGAGACAGGTCGGCTGCTATCTATTGGGGGTGTTAAGGTACTTGACGTGAACGAACGTATAGTACGAGAGGAACTACGTTTGGGTGCCACTGGTGTACCGGTTGTCCGAAAGGGCAGATGCCGGGAAGCTACGCACCACGGGGTAAGAGCTGAACGCATCTAAGCTCGAAACCCACATGAAAAAGAAGTACCAC
>NZ_FOTC01000015.1 GCF_900114455.1 Halogranum rubrum
TTCCGCGAAATAATTCTCAAAGCAACCGTCTACAACCTGCGGCGGAGCGTGAGAAATCCGTGAAATCCACCGCCGTCTAGCGAAGCTACAGAGCCCTATATGTTGCACGCTATACCTGACAGCGGTCGGTGAGGGTGCCGTAGTCGTGGCAAAGGCGGTTGGAACGTCAACTCCTCGTCGATAGTCCCGGACTCGTCATCGAGGCGTGCCAAACAGCGAAGACCCAGCAAGAGACGTCTTCGCGCTCTGAACACCGCTGGCGAATCACGCCTCCGGTCGAACACCCACCGCTTCTTGTACGACTCCGCCCAACCACCAGCCATGCCGAGTATCTCCAACAAGTGGACCAAGACGGGCAACGGCTTCGAACGCGACGACGACACCCTCTCGCTCGGCGTCTACATCACGACGGCGGACGTCCACTACCACGGCGACGACGTGCACGTCCGCCCCGACGCACCCGAGGGAGCGGCCAACGCCTACCAGGTCTACGCCGTCACCGACCGTTCGGACCCGCGAGGCTCACGCGTCCCGCTTATCAACTACGCTGACCTCTCTGACGCCGTTACATTCGCGACACTGGTGACCCGGTACCTTGACTATCGAAACGACGTCATCGCCGTCGAAGAGATTGCAGAACAGGAAGCAGGCTACGAGGACGATTGGTGGCCCGAAGGAATCGTCGATGCCGACGAAAAACCGCCGAAGGAGGCACTTCGGGCGATGCTCGGCACCTACGGCGAACAGTTGGACGCGGCGCTGTCGTCGTAATCGACGGCGAGGAGTTCGGTAGTCGAGGTTAGCGCGAGGCCGTCCGACCCGACCTGTCGGGTGCGTCGGCCGTGTTGACCGACGGCACGTCCGTCTCGTCGAGGATGTCGGCGACGACGGTTCGCTTTTCTACATTGCCGACGCGTGCGTCCGCCGTCAACTGGAGGCGATGTGCGAGGACGGGGCGGGCCATCCGCTTGACGTCCTCCGGCGTGACGTAGGAGCGACCGTTCATCGCGGCCATCGACCGCGAGGCTTCGAACAGGCGCTGCGTGGCCCGTGGCGAGACGCCCGTGTTCACCCGGCTATCGGTCCGCGTGGCGCGGCAAATCTGCGTGATGTAGCGACGAACGCTCCGCTCGACGTGGACCGACTCGGGCGTCGACTGGACGTCTCTGGCCTCACGTTCGTCGGTGACGGCTGTAGCCTCCGGCGTTCGCGTCGTCCGCTCGGCGCGGCGGTTGAGAATCTCCATCTCACCCTCCTCGTCGGGGTAGCCGAGACTGGACTTCACGATGAAGCGGTCTTTCTGTGCCTCCGGGAGTGGGAACGTCCCCTCCTGCTCGACGGGGTTCTGCGTCGCGATGACGAAGAAGGGGTCCGGCAGCGGGCGCGTCTCGCCGTCGACGGTCACTTGCCCCTCGGCCATCGCTTCGAGGAGTGCCGACTGCGTCTTCGGGGAAGCGCGATTTATCTCGTCGGCGAGGACGACGTTCGCGAAGACGGGACCGGGTTGGAACTCGAACTCGCGGGTCTTCTCGTTGAAGATGTGCGTGCCGGTCACGTCCGCCGGAAGCAAGTCCGGCGTGAACTGGATGCGCGAGAACGAGAGACCGAGTGCCGTCGCCAGCGAGTTGGCGGTAAGCGTCTTCCCCGTTCCGGGGACGTCTTCGAGGAGCACGTGCCCGCGAGAGAGAAACCCCGTGAGGACGGTCCGAAGAACGTCCTTGTCGGCGATGACGGCGCGAGACACCTCGTCGAGAATAGCGGTGCTTCGGTCGGAGACGGTGTCTACGTCCATTTCTGTTTACGAACACACGGTCGAGACGCTTTATTATCGGCCGCGTAACTGCAGCGCGGTGTCACGCCCTCTCTCGTCGACGAGTCGACTCGTCGAAGCGAGAGGGCGTCTGTACGGCACCGAGTCGCTCGTTTTTGCGCACCGCACGGGGCGGACGAAGAGTGACGACAACCGCGCGGCGGAGCAGGCGCGGGAGAGGAAAGGAGTGGGGAGGGGTCCGGGGAGGGGAGAGGAAAGGAGTGGGGAGGGGTCCGGGGAGGGGAGAGGAAAGGAGTGGGGAGGGGTCCGGGGAGGGGAGAGGAAAGGAGTTCGTATCGCTACTTCTTCAGCACGACGTCGGAAGGCTGGACGATTTCGATTTTGCCCTGTTCTTTGTAGTCTGCAATCATCTGGCACGTCTGGCGGAACTCCTGTTTGGTGTGTGGGGAGTCGTCGCCGACGACGTGCAGGTACATGTTGTACATCCCGTTGTACGCCGTGGCGACGTCGAGTTGGTTCTTGGCTGCCTCGGGAGTGTCGGGTCGCGAGCGGTTGACGAACATCGGCCCCATGAGCGCCGACTGCGAGAGTCCCTTCTCGGAGCCCTTGAACGCGAGGTAGCCGAGTTCGTGGTTCTCTTGGACGAGTTTGACCGTCGTCTCGTCGCAGCCACCGCCGGGGTACATGAACGCCGTCGAGTCGCCCCAGCCGTTGTCCTTGATGAGCTTCTTCGCGCGTTCGATCTTCTTCTTCTGAGCGGACTCGCGGAGGCCGTAGAGCCCCTGCAGGTCGTTGCTGTGGCTCGCAATCTCCCAACCTGCGTCGTGGAGTTCCTGAATCTCGTCTTTCGTCATCCGGGCGTCGTTGCCGATGATGTCCGGCGGGACGGCGACGGTGCCCTTCAGGCCGAACTCTTCCATGATGGGGAAGGCGAGATGATAGACGGAGGCGTGGATGTCGTCGAAGGAGAGCATCACCTGTCCCTTCTTGGCCACCTTGTCGTGGAAGCGGATGTCGTCGACCCAGTACTTCTTGTTCCCGCCGTCGCCGTCGAGCGTGATGAGCATCGACTCGATGCTGGTCATGTCGGCGTCGACGCTGTTGATGGAGGGGTTGATTCGCATCCAGCTGTCGGGGTGGTTCTGGTTGAGTTGCTGGATGAGTCGCGTCTGGTCACCGTTCGAGTCTTCGAGCCAGATGCGAAGGTTCGTCGGTTCGGGCTTGTCCAACTTGACGGCGATAGAGATATCCTTGTTGGAGAGGTCCATCGGAACCGGGAACTGACGCACGATAGAGCCACTGTGGCCTTCGATTCGAGCCGACTGCGTCCCCTGATAGACGGTTTCGGTGTCGGCGTTCAGTTTGACCTTCGCCTGTGGTTGCCAAAAGGAGAGGTCCTCGAACGTCGCTCCCTTCGGGTTCATCGGCTCGCTCGTCCCGGGGTCGTTGGGCTGTTTCGATTCGGCAGTCGACGTCGAATCGGATGCACTGGTCGTCTCGTTCCCAGTTGCGTCTGCTGTCGTCTCGGATGTACTCTCGTTCGACGACGGCGTCGAACCGGTGTCTCCACTACACCCGGCGACGAGTACCGAGGAAGCTGCAGCTACACTGCCGAGGAATGCACGGCGACGAAATTTACGGTCGGATGCCATCTCTCTGCGCACACTACTAACTGGGGGTACACTACTATACGGAACATAAGAGACAGAGAGACGTAACTTAGGTTCGATATAAAAGCGTGAGCATCAAATGAAACGAAATCGCAACCGTTGACCGCCCGAGCGGTGTGTGCTCACACCCCACCACACGCGCGAATGTAACCGAGTGAAACCGTCGTCGAGAAGCGTTCTATGTCACAAACACACATGGAGAGGAGTTGCCTCTAGTGACACGATGCCTCGGCAGAGAGAGGTCGATATGGAGACGTTCGACGCGGAACGAAACGCGATTCCAGACGACCAGCTGTCACGAAGTCGACAGTGTGTCACGGGGGCGACACTGTTCTCGAACAGAACGAGGACGTGCAGTGTAGCGATAGCGACAGTCGTCGACCTCGACCGCTAGGCAGCGCGACAGTACGTGACGTCGCCGTTGGTGTACAACGTCTCGTACTGACCGTGACAGAGGGCGTCGCGTTCGACTGGGTAGACGCGCTGTGCGCCCTCACCGGTACGGAATATCGGCGCGCCGGTGCGCTGGTACTCGCGGTAGAGTACCTCGTCGTGTTGGGCCACACCACCGGGTGGAATGCGTGCCGTCCCGAACCGCGGTTGGTCAGGTGGGTTCAACACGGCGGTGTAGGGGTGGTCCGTGAAGATGGGGTCCTGTGGACTCCCAGTCGTGGTCGCGAGGATGGTCTCACGGGCAGCGAGTTCCTGCTCCGAGAAACTGTATCGGGGACGCTCGTTCTCCATCATGGGGCTGTCGACTGTCGCCTTTGGAGAGGCAGTCATCACCATTGGATATGCGGCGAGGAAGACGAGCAAAAGGACGAGAAACGCCTTCGGCGACAGTCCACGCCGGAGGTACTCGAACCCGACAGCCGTCATGACGGCCATCCCGGCGTAGAGGAAGGCGAACCAGCGCCCGGAGAGGAACGTGCCGACGCCGACGAGTGGGGGGAGGAGCGTAAAGACCATCATCAACCCGACCGCCGCGACGAGCGTGAGAATCGCCTGATTCGTCCGCCCGCGCCGAAGTGCGTAGAGCGACCCGATGGTCGCGCCGAAGAGGAGGAGAAGGAAGCCGATGGTGTCGAAGTTGAGAGCGAGGAACTCGACGAGCGTCGGCCCCGCACCACTCGCGCCGGCACCGCCGCCGCCACTGCCGGGACCGGCGACGTCGCTGAGGCCGCCGCCGATAGAGTTCCAGAAGAAGAGGAACGCCGTCTTCAGGAACGGTTGGCCGTAGTAGGGCGTGAGACTCCAGATGAGCGTCAGGAGTCCGAGATTGAAGACGAAGTACCCACCGAAGGGGATGGCACCCGGTCCGTCCAAGTCGAACCCGCTGTCGCCGTCACCGAGTTGCCGGTCGAACAGTCCTGAACCGATACCGAGTCGCGTCAACCACCCCGCCAAGAGGAGCACGAGCGTGATGAACGACGAGACCTGGTGGGTGAACGCCTGTGCGAGGAAGAACAGCAACAACAGTAGCGTGTCGCGCAACCCCGTATCCTGTTGCATGATACGGACGACGAGATACAGGATGGCGAGAAAGAAGATGAGACCGAGGCTGGTCGGGATGAGGTGGATACCCCACCGAACGACCGAGTCACTGAGCGCGTAGAGTGCGACGGCGAACAGCGCCCACCGCGTCGGAACGAGCGTCCGGGTGAGGAGATAGATGAAGACAGCCGAGAGCGGCATCGCCAGACCCAACGAGAGATAGAGTGCCGTCCGCAACGAGACGTCCGCGAACATCGCCGTCGTCCCGACGAGCAGGTGATACAGCGGTGCCATCACGTACTTCGTGCTACCCATCCCGCCGATGGAGTTGGCGGACAGCATCCCCTGCGTGAACCGCGGAATATGTACCCAGACGTCGATACCGACGAATCCCGGCGTCGTCAGCAGAGATGCGAATCGGATGACTGCACTGAGAAGGATCACCTGCCCGAGGAGAACGCCCGTGTGGCAGTCGGCGTCGTCGACGAACAGGATTTGGGTGAGAACGAGCGTTCCGAGCGCCGCCGCGAAGAGATAGAACACGCTCGTCCGACTCCCCTGTGTGTGCGCAAGGAGTATCAGTGCCGAAGAGCCGAGACAGACGACTGGTGGTAACGCGTGTGCAGCGATGGGGGGTAGCGTGAACGGTCGTGTCGCCGTCTGTCGGCGGGTCCCGAGGAGGTAGACGAGACTCGCCCCACCGACGACGATCGGGATGGTCTCGGCGTAGATGTGTGAGACGAACAGTTGGACAGGCAGGAGGGCGAGCGCGACGAGGACACCGAGCGTCGCGGCGAGGCGGTCGTACGCGTGAAGCCGAGTGCGGATGCCCATCAGAGAGAGGGGGTGTGTGCAGACATGGGAAGTAATCGAGGCAGTTCGAGACGCTGAGACAGTTCAGACCGGTCGGGTGAGTCGACGGTTCGGTTCGAGAGAGGAGACACCCGAATCCGGCCGGGAATCGGTTCGGTCACGCCGAGGCGAGACAGAGATACACGCCAGATGATGCTCACGAGATATCGCTCCTTGTTCTTGACCACGTGACTATCGAGTTTTGTTATAAACATGGTAAGTAATACTGTCAGCCATTTCGACGGTTGCTGAGACGAACAACAGTGCAACGAATCGGGCTTATTGAGTGCGTAAGTAGCCTTACACCGGAGTAACGAGCGCTAGTTACACCCCGGTTAGCTGTGGTTCAAGTAGGAAAAGAAGAATTTCTTTTGTAGAGGAGGATGGCTGGCAAGCCACTGCAGCAAGACAGAATGAACAACAACGAGATGAGCCGCCGTCAGTTCGTCGAAGCGACGGGTGCAACGGCCGTCGTCGGGTCCACCGGGGGAGTGGCCAGCGCGGCGACCAGACGGGAACGAGTCGAGGGCGACGCAGTCGAAGCGCTCGACGGCAGTGCGACAAATCAGAGTGTCGAACCGAGTGTCAGTTCGCTCGGCGGTCGACTCATCGTCGGTGAGGGTGGCTATCAGACCATCGCCGGCGCGTGGGCGGCCGCAGACGACGGCGACGTCGTCTTCGTCCACTCCAGTTACGACGCACAGACGGCTGGCGAGGAGTTCCCTATCGTGCTCGACTACGAGGAGAAAGAGGTCACGCTGACGGGTGGCCACCGGTCGGGGTCGGTCATCGACGCCGGTGACACCGACGAGAACGTCATCGAGGTGCTCGGTCGGGGCCAAAACGACTACCGAAACAGCCCCGCCGTCGAGAACCTCAAAATCGTCGGCGGCAACGTCGGCCTTCGGATTCGAGCCGCACCCTACTCGTCGTACAAAGACCTCGTCTTCTGGCAGACGAACTCTGACGGCGTCGCAGTCGAGGGGTACACGGACGACGACGGTGCCTACAAAGGCTCGTTCGGAATCACCTTCCGCAACGTCGTCTCGTGGAACTGTGGCGGACACGGCTTCCGCCTGGACACCGACGCCCGCCCTCACAGCACGTCGTTTTTCGGCTGTCACGCCGCGTTCAACCACGGCTACGGCGTCATGCTTCGCGGGTTCTCGAGTCGGTTCTACGGGGGAACTATCCAGAACAACGGGAGCTACGGCGTCGACGCTCGGAACGGCAGTGGGCAACTGCTCAGTGGTGTCTACTTCGAAGGAAACGGGACCCGTGAACCGTCGCCGATAGACGTGTACGCGACGGGAACGGCGGCCGGACTCACCATCGACACGTGTTACTTCCAGGGGAACTTTGCGCGTGGCTTCGACAACGGACTCGAACGCGAGTACGCAGCAATCGCGCTCGACGGGACACTGAACACCACAGTAGAGAACTGTACCTACCGAAACTACGACTCCTCGTTCATCCTCGCAGAGAGTACGACCGACTTGGACCTCCACCGCCCCTCGCACTGCGCGCTGGATTCGACCGTGTTCTTCGAAGGGCTGAGCGACGAGCGAACCCGGAGTAACGGGGCTATCCAAGAGAGAGACCTTCGAGCGACCGAGGGCGCGTACAGCGGCGACGTAGGCATCCACGACGGTGCAGGTGATTGGCCGTGGGGATTGTGCCTCTGGAACGGAACAGACTGGGTCAGTGTGATGGACGGACAGACTCTCTAACTGAATGGAAGTTTACTGATGAATCCAAGTATTCATATGTTTGGTACAATATCAGGAGAACGATACCGAGAGCCATGACCAAAGTTGACGAAGACAGTTCGCGACAGCGAGCTGTATCGACGGCAGAGCGGGACGTCTACAGCGTCCAGCACGACTGGGCCGACGAGACGCCTATCGGAACGACTGTCGCCAAAGCAGTGTCAGCGGTGGCTGGAGTTCGGCCGACCGACCTCGAACCGTTACACTCTGTCGTCGACACTGACGCTCTCGAACGACTGTTCGAACCGATTGGAGACGGACCACGACCCCAACAGAACTACGTTCACTTTCCTGTGTCCGAACATGGCATCACTATCTACGCCGACGGTGTCGTCGTCGTCGAGGCACCGAACTACGACGACATCAAGTGAGACTGGAGCACCAGAAAAGTCTGATAGGTAGAAATTCTGTTTTTAGCGAATGAAGTGCGAGCATCGAAGATAGTGTGCCGACAGCGTGTCGTCTCTCGTCCGGCGTGACGAAACGAGACGTCAGCGCATCGTCTCGACGGCGACGTACGAGTCCCGTTTGCCGGATATCCACCGAGAGCCGATATCCTCGGCCGACGGTTCGAAGATGACGACCTCGTCTGGGTCGAACTCGTCGGAGAGTGTCACGTCTCGGGGGTTAAACGTGAACTCGAGCGCGTAGTCGGGCCACTCTTCGTCTGGGACGCCGTGTGTGGTCTCAGCGTAACTCATATCACACCCTCTCTGGTTCCTCTCTGTTTCGGTTTGCTAGGGTAGCCGTACCCGTGTTCATGGTTCCCACCCTGCGTTCGCGTCTAGTCAGTAGGGGAGACCGTTTAAGCCCTTTGGTCCCAATAGATTTTCCGCAAAAGAACGGCTGTAGATTCGGTCGCCAGCTAATCGAGAGTTCGGTTCTCGCTGCCAGTCAGTCGAGGACCGAACCGTTGCCGGACGACGTCGTCTCTGTCGACTCAGTCGTCGTCTCGGTGGTGGTTGTGGTCGTGGTGGTCGCTGTTGTCGTCGTCTCAGGCGTCTCAGGCGTCTCAGGCGTCTCTGGTGTCTCTGGTGTCTCTGGTGTCTCGGTCGTTGTCGTCTCCGAGTCGTCGTCGGTGGTCGTCGGTGTCGACGTCTCCGGCGTCGTCGACGTGTTCGACGGGGTCGATGCAGTCGAGTTGTTCGTTTCGTTCGTCGTCACCGCCGTCGTCGTCGCTGTCGGCTGCGGTGTCGCGGTCGGAGTCGGTGTCGACGTCGATACTGCCGTCGTTTCACTCTCACCGTCCATCGAGGAAGCGGTCATCGTCTCGTTTGCCGGTGTGGGTCCGACACTCCCGACACCGGGAATACCGAGGACGATCGCCACGCCACCGAGAAAGAAGAGAACGCCAGCGAGAAACAGCCCCACCTGGATTATCCGGCCACCGTTGTCTGCGGAGCGACGCCACCCATCAGAATCGCTCGTCCCTCCTCCGGTCACCGGCGCGTGAGGTCGTGAGATTGCAGTCGACATCGTGTGCTCTACACGGTAGTTCGACGACGGTGACTATTATTACCCGGATGATAACCGTACAGCGTCGCCGTATCCGCTGTTCGTCGAAGGGCCACCAATATCAGTAGTTCGACTGGTCGGGTCGGTATCGCTCGAACTCGACCGCGCTCTTCGGTTCAGCAACCCCCTTCGACTCGATAGACCTCCGCTGAGTGGCCATGGGAGACTCGGCTGTTCACCATGTCCAGAGTCGACGAGGACAGAAGTATCGACTGTCGATAGCTCACGATGCTCGATACGAGACTCGTCGTTCGACGTCGAGACAACGAGGCGACCGAACGAGCGTGGCGACTCAGTCTGTGAGAGTAACTCGACAGCTATCGACAGCGCTGTCGGCGAGTTGACGTCCGAAGAACGAAACGGTGAGAGGGGTGGCTGGCAAGGGGATGGGAGGAGGGGACCCCTCTGTTCCGTCTCGACCCGTGCAGTCTGACACCCCTCGAACTGAGAGGCGTCACTTCTTCCTCTGACTGCTAGCACTTTAGTTACTGGTTGCGTAAGCCGAAGATTCATCGAATAAGGGTGATACAAAAGATATAAGAAAACAATTGTGTGTAACGTTCGTTAAAGAAATGTCAAACCTCGGGTTAAGCAGTCAGTATTGGGTGACAGTTCAGACCGTTGCAATGGTGACGACAACAGTTCCACTCCAGACAGACGTGGGCGAATCGAGAGACGGCGGTCCTCTTCATCGTGAAACCACCGACGAGTGAGTCGGGTTAGAGGCGAAGTCGACAGCGGAAGACGTCTGAGATGGTCCCAGTCGAACGAGCGCTTTCGTATCGAAGAGTCACGGCGCACTGAGGTCAGTGTTCGTGTCCCACAACCCACGGAACGCGTCTTGTGCGGCCTCCATCGTCTCGGAGAACGTCGTCCGGCGGGGATGGTCAGTGTCGGTTGTACGAGCGAGGCCATCCCGGAGGAGCGCTCGGTTGACCGCAACGTCGTCGGCGTCCTGTGTGTCGGCCGAGACGTACGCGACTACGACGTTGTCGTACTCGACGGTCGACGGAAAGTCGTCGACCGCCGGTGTCGCTCCGTCGACGACTTCGATTCGGATCGACGCGTCGGTCAGTGTCTCCTGAAGTGCTCGTCTGGCGGTCCATCCCCACGCGTAGAGGTACGTCTCACCGCCCGCGGTGTCGGGAACACCGAACGCCGCCGTGTCGACGCCGCCGTAGAGATCGGGCGCGTCGACGCCGGCCAAGTTGACGAGTCCTGTCGACCCATCGGAGTAGACGACAGCTATCGTGTCACCATCGAGGACACGGCGTACCTCGACGGTCGTCTCGGTCGACTTCGTCATCGATGTCTCGGTCGATGGGGTGGACGTCGTCTCGGTCGGTGTCGGCGTGCTCGTAGACGAACTGGAACCCGAACTGGATGGAACCGACCCGCCGGACGATGGAGCGGGTGCTGGCGCTGGTGCGGGGGCCGACGCTGGAGTGGTCTGTGTCGGTGCCGGTGTCTGCGTCGTCGTAGGGGTGGCCGTCGCTGTCTGCGTCGGTGTCGACGCCGACGATGTCGACGACGAGTTAGTCGGTGTCGGTGACGCAGTCTGTGTTGGCGTCGAGGTGGGAGACGGTGACGCCTCACGAGGCTGTTCCCGAGGAGCGTCACTCACCGGCCCGGCCGTCGTCCCCGAGTCGGGGACGGGTGTCGGGTCGTCGAGGCTCCCGGATTGCGTGGACTCCGACTTCGGTGAGAGCACACCGGCACACCCGGTGCTGAGAACCACGGCTACGAGAGCGACGACGACGAAGACGTGGCGGGTGTCTCTGCGCACACGAGTACGTCTTGACTCCCCGGCGATAAGGATTCGCTGAGTGAGATGTTACTGCAAGAGGTGTGTCGACGGTAACTGACGCTGTTCGAAGAGAGATGCGTCGCGAGACTCGTGACGATTCTAACTGACAGAGAGAACCAGAGCGGGGCTGAGTAGAGACAAAAGGAGGAGAGAGACCGAGAAACGCGAGGCGCGAAAGCTCACAACCAGCAGAGCGGGTCGTCGAGACGGGGTGAAGATGGCCCGTTGTTCAGCCGTCGATGAGGTCCGAGGGCGTGATGACGTCCATGTCCTTCTTCTCGATGTGGTCGAGGACGCCTTTGAAGTCTTCCGGAGATATCTCGTAGTCGTCACCCTCACCGATGTCGTGGAACTGGACGACGACGAGTTGGTTGTACGCCTCGGCGATGTTCAGGATGCGGCGTGTTCCGCGTGGGTCCTTGCCCATCACGCGGGAAATCGCGTGCATGTTGCTCGGCTGTTGGGCGTTGTTCGGACAGGCACCGAACATGAAGCCAGTCTCGTGGAACTCGCTGACGATGTCGAGCGTCGTCTCGCTGACACGGTTGTACGGCGCGACGAAGTGGCGTGCGCCCTTCGGGAACCCTTTGAGTTCGAGGTACTTCTTCGCCTGCTGAATCATCTGTCGCTGCTTCGCCTCGGAGTAAGACGGGAGTGGGTTCGGAACTTGCGGGTGGGCCATCATGTCCCAGCCAGCGTCGCGCATCTCGCGCATCTGCCCGGTCGTGATGTTCCCCTCGCTGTTGATGGCATCCGGGATGATGGCGATGCCGCCGCCCCAGCCACGCTTCTGCATCTCTTTGAAGGCCACCTCGTACTGGGAGGTGACGGCGTCGTCGAACTGCAGCATGACCTTCCCCTTCTTGGGCTTCGGAATCTTCCGCAGGTCGTCGATGCGGACGTCGATGGGCGTCCCTTCTTCGCTCTGGACCATCAAGCGAAGTTCCTGGACGGCCTCGAGTACGGGTTCGCCCTTCTTACCCGTGTAACCGAGGTCGATGCGGGTCCACCCGTTCAGCTCTTTGGGGATGAACCGCTTGCTGGTCAGCATGTCGCTCCGTGCAGGAGCGATAATCTCGGCCGCGAACTTCCCACGAACGGGTTTGTCGAGTTTGACCGCGATCGACAGGTCGTGTTTCGTCAGGTCGAGACCGTCGGGGAACGCCTTGAAGATACCCGCGACGTTGCCGTTCTCGTTCGACATGTGGAGGGACTGGCTACCCGCGTACACCTCGTCGGTGTCGGTTTCGATGGTCCCACCGATGGTACCCCAGTTCGAGTCTTCGAACGATTCGAAGTCCTCGACGAGTTCACCGCGTGTGAACGCCTGGTCCTGGCTCTCTTCGGTAGCTGTCGTCGTCTCGTTGCCGGCAGTCGTCGTGGGTTGGCTCGTCGTCGTATTGGAGGACGAACTCTCGTTCGTAGTCGGAGTCGAGCCGGTGCCTCCCGAGCACCCTGCGAGACCGGTGATTCCGACTGCTCCAAGCGTTGCCATTAGACTGCGGCGGGTCGATGGTCGCTTCATCTTCCTTACTTCGTGGTTCATGCCGTTCCCCCATTATAATACGGCTGCTAAGTCTGATTAACTAGGAGGTAAGTATTCAGCCCGGTACGGCCCGAAACGAGTTCGTATCCGGCTGGTTCGACGTTTCGGGACAAAACAACCGAAACGGTCGTAACTGTGAACTGCAGCAAATCAGGTTCGAACAGAGGTGAATTCTCGTCCAGCGGTCACTCGACGAGTCGAGGGGCCAGTCTGCGAGTGCGAAATCGGGTCGTGAGTGCGAAGTCGGGTCGTGAGTTCGAGATTAGTTTGCGAGTGCGAGAGCACCGCGTTGAGTTCGGAGGAGCTACTACGAACGGTGGTACTGTCGAGACAACTACTGTAGACAGAGAGTCACACCGCTCTTCGGTCGGCGTCGCAAAGAAGTGGGTCGATGAGCCGCTAGTGCGTCGGTTACTGCCGACTGATGTTCCAGCTCTTGCTCGCAGCGACGATGAGCAGCATCGCGAAGAACGCGATGACGAGCCACACACCGACGCTGGACGCGAGGAACTCCGCGACGGTACTCAGCAGGTTGACGCCGACGAGTTGACCGAGCGCTAACAACAAGAGCGCGACGCCGAACACGGCGACGGCCGTCCGAACGAGCGTCTCCGTGAACCAACTCGCGACTTCTTCACCCGTATCGCGCTGCTGCGCTTGGGGCTGCTGGTTCTGTCGGTTGTTCCCCTGTGCAGGTTGGCCCTGTGAACGCTGCGGGTTCTGCTGACCTCCCTGCGCAGGTTGGTTCTGCCGGCTATTCTGGGTCTGCTGACCAGACTGGGCAGCCTGACCTTCGTCGGGCGACTGACCACCAGGGTTCTGACCCATACATCAGTGCACGAGAGTTACCACCAAAGTTATGTTCGTCGTAAGGATAGGTACGTTAGCCGCTGAATAGGGCGTTAACCGCCTTCTCGACGCCTCGATACGCCTCGTTCTTCGTCGGCCGACGAGTTCACTCGACGGTGATCCAGAGGTCGGCCGTCTGATACGCCGTCTTCGAACTCGGTGTCTCGGGAGCATCGCCCTTGTACACGAAGAACTGGAGAGAACGTTCGTCACCCGCCTGCTGAGGCGTAATCTCTCGTTCGACGTATTCGGTCTCGCCATCGTCGACAGTCACCTCGGTTCGAGACAGCTCCCTACCGTCGAGGGTCGTGACGACAGTGTACGTCGTTCGCTCGTGCTCGTGGTTCCCCAGGGCGACGAGGAGTCGCTGCGACTCGCCGACGGTGAAGTTGCGTGGTAACGCCTCGCTGGAGTAGTCACCAGTCTCGGTCTGCGTCACGAGATACGTCTCGGTAAACCCGTTGTCGTCGCCGGGAGGGGTGAGTGCGGCGTAGCCGACACTACCGGCGAGCACCAGGAGACTAACGACGAGGAGGAGGTTGAACAGGCGCTGTGCGTTCGTTCGGGGGACGAGCGGACGATTTCCCGGGCTCGACTGGTCGCCGACGAGAAATCGAGAGAGTCGCGCGGGCGTGCGCGCGAGAACTCCACGAGGGCGACGGTCGGGCGAGACACGAAGCCGACGGAAAAACCCGATCAGTAGAAAGACGAGTGTCACGCTCGTGATTGCCGTCATAACCGACTGGAGCGTGAGACCGTACGGCGTGTAGTTGGCGACGAATGCGACGAGAGGGACGAGTCCGAGGTTGACGACGACGGCGAGCGTCACTCGTTCGATTCCGTCGAGGGAAGTCGTCGAAGACTCGTCCACCGTCTGTCTGGCCCCCGCCGAGTCGAGCGGTCGGTCGGTAGTACCCGATGGTTGTGGTCGTTCGGGAAACAATACCTCGAGGAGAGCGTATCCAGGGAAGATCAGTATCAGCGGTGCGACGAGGACGGTTCGCAGGAGCGACTGTTCGAGACCGGCGACGAGCACGGCGAACGTCGCACCGAGAGTCCAGAGGGCGACGACGAGAAGGTCTCCCGTCGAACGATACCAGCGTGTCACAGTTTGCTATCACCTTACGCCACGCGACGATAAAAACGGCCCAGACTGTTCAGGTTTGGACGAGCTATCTCAACGACTGTAGTAACCACCTAAACGACAGCTGTATCGATGTGGTAGCGATGTAGCCGATCTGTCTGTGAGTAGGCAGGTGTGTCAATAAACAGAGAAGAGAGGGGGAGTAGAGGAAGACACACACACCATGTTCGCGAATGTAACGGTGAGAGAGAGGGGGTGGGGGGTGAAATCGAGGGGTTGAGTAGCGAGAGTGATACGGGTGTGGTTTGGTTGTGAGGTGTAATTATACAAAGAGACGGCCGAAAGCGGAGAATCTCAGGTAGAATGGACGTCAGTGTTGTCGGTCGATATCTACGTGGAGAGCGGGTAGAAACCCACGTTTCGACTCGAAGCGAAACGAAGAACTGTTTCTGAAGATTCCGAAACGAAGTTAACTTGGCGGACTTTTCGCTGGTGAGTTATTTAATAGTATCTGTATCGGATAGGTAGACGCCATCAGACGATGGGTTGACATCTACCTGTCGGGAGTGTCACATTCGAGACTACACTAACCGGTCACTCGTTTCGAGAGAAGCCGAGTAAACTGGGGCAAAGGACATCCTACAGTACATCTACTGAAAATCGACCCAGGACGAACAGCAGTCCGAGAAGAGGAGAGACGAGAATAGAAACGCTGGTTTCTCTCTCTGTGCTCCCTCTCTCGTCGGGCTTACATTCGCGAGCATGGTGTGTGTGGGTCGTCGATTGTCACTCGAAGGAGGATGTTCTGCTGGAGAGTCTGTCTTACATTCGCGACGGAGGTGTGGTCGCTCCGATTCGGTCCTTCCCCCTCTCCATCCGATTACATTCGCGACGGTGGTGTGTGTGACTTCATCGTGCACCGTGTTCTCTTTCCCAATACATTCGCGACGGAGGTGTCCCGGTTCGTCATCGGCCACCGTACTCCGTTCGCCACGTTACATTCGCGACTCTGGTGTGAGATACTGTTCGCGATACGACGCAACCAATCGAGTGGCCTACTTCGTCGACGACGATCGACGAAGAGCAGAATTCATCTCGTCACTGCTGAGTTGAGAGAGCCGAAACCAGTGGAGTGATACATTCGCGATGGAGGTGTCTCAGTGATCTTCTGTGAATTGCTTCTTTGTGAATTGCTTCTTTGTGAATTACTTTCTTGTGAATTGCTTCCTTGTCTTTGTGTCCATGGTGTATTCGACCGACAGTTTCGGTGGTGGCTCTACACTGACCGGTAGCACGCTGTATCCATCTGACCAACTGGTTTGTTGAGATACAGGTGATGTTCTCAGTTCACCTCTGCTCACTCCGGTGTGGGCCGAACTCTCACCGTGGTTCTTCTGATGCCACTCCCAGTCTTACATTCGCGATATGGGTATCTGTCTGATTCTGATGAGAATCCTTTGCGAGCGCTGCTACTCTCTGTTATTTGGCGAATACATTCGCGATTGTGGCGTCAGACTCCCAGTACATTTATCAGTTCACCGGGGTAAGACCGCAGTATTCGATGACCTCCGAAGAGACTCCCGATGCGGAGCGTGACTCGTTGTTCCGCTACGAGGAACCGATCTTCGCTCGCGAAGAACTTCTCGACATTCGCCACATTCCTGGCCCTGACCGAATCGTCGGTCGTGATACACACATGCAGCGAGTCGCGAACGCGGTCAACCCTGCCATCTTTGGACGTCCTCCGAAACATCTTCTCATCTACGGCAAGACTGGAACTGGAAAGTCACTCGTCTCTCGACACGTCACACAACGGCTTGCGACCGAAGCGGCCAAAGACGAAGTCGTCGTCCGGACAGCGTTTGTCGATTGTGGAGAGGAGAACACCGAGACGTCGGCAGTGAAGACGATCGCTGCCCAGTTGAACGACGCCGACGAGACGGGAATAACCGTTCCCGAACGCGGACTCTCGACGGGTGACTACTACAAACGCCTCTGGAAAATTCTCGACACCCGTTCGGACGTCGTCATCATGCTCCTCGACGAGATCGACATGTTAGAAGACGACGAGATTCTTCGAAAACTCTCGCGAGCGGGCGAGAACAGTCGCATCGAGCGGTGTAGTATCGGTGTCATCGGTATCAGCAACAAGATCGACTATCCCGACCAACTCACAGAGCGAGTCAAGAGCAGTTTTCAACACGACGAAATCGTCTTCAAACCGTATGCAGCAGACCAGCTAAGTGAGATTCTCAACAACCGAAAAGATGCGTTCCGAGAAGGCGTCCTCGGCGACGACGTCATCCCGCTCACCTCCGCACTCGCCGCACAGGAACACGGCGACGCGCGAAAAGCAATCGACATCCTCCGAAACGCCGGTCGAATTGCGACCGAAGAAGAGACGCCAGAGGTGACTGTCGAACACGTCCGCAAAGCCAAAGAACGAACTGAAGCCGACCGATTCAACGAAATCATCGACGGGACACCGATTCAGGGAAAAGCGATTCTACTCGCGCTCGCGCTTCTCACACTCATGACCGAGGAGAGCGAATTCTCGACGAAACGCGTGTACGATACGTACACCAAGATTGTGGACGAAATCGGCATGGACCGTCTGTCGGAGCGCCGTGTCAACGAAATCCTTCAGGAACAAGCATTCCTCAACGTCATCAACTCGACGCGGACCAGTCGTGGACGGGGGCGTGGCGTCTATAGTAAACACCGTCTCCTCGAAGATGCGACTATCGTGAAGAAAGTCATCACCACTGACGGCAGATTCGAGAGCTACGAAGATATCGGTATCTGACTCTACATCTACTGAGTCGGAAGCGAATCTGTGGGGTTATCGTTTCTGAAACCCCTATATTCGGGCGTGAAACAGTTTGCAACGGCTGGAACGGTCTAGTGTACTCTTGTGTTCTACTGATTATGTTACTGATGATGGCGACCGGGACACAATCGCGAGCAGGGGACGAGTGCTTTAGCATCGCAGCTGACCACGATTCGATTCGTCGGGAGCGAATCGAGACGGTCATCTCGGACACACGTCATGGGCACGTGTCGTTCGACACACTCGTGAACCGGGTCTACGAGTGTGAGTATACGGGTGAGACTGACCCCGTCTCACACCGTCGCCGCGTTGCAAACGCACTCTATTACGTCCACCTTCCGCGACTCGACGAACTCGGCGCCATCGACTACGACCCCATCGAAGGGAACGTCTCGGTCCTTTCGGAACAGTAGCCACGTCAACCCCTCGAACGGTCTCTGCCCCGGCAGCGCCGTTCTGGCTCGCCTCTTTCCTGCCGCGACTTGCTCATCGAGTGTAACCAGCCGTCGTCTCGATTCTCACCTGGCCTCTGCTGTGTGTGCTTGGGCGTTCTCGACGTTAGCGAACATCGCCTTAGTGGTTGGTACGATACATCGCAAGTAACTCTTCGAGGACTAGCGCGGCTCTGCTCCCCGTGTCTACCTCTGCATCGATGAACTCGTAGCCGGCGTCGAAGTCACCTCGAAGCCCGTGCGTTCGAACGGTCACGACTGCTCGAAGGAATTCGTCGTCGAACGCATACTCTTCCTCGACGTCGGAGGGAAACGTGAGGTCGAGTTCCGTCTTCAGTTCTTCGTAGCTAAACGTCTTCTCGTCGTAGTCTGGCGATACGAGTTCGAGCATATACTCTGCGGAGAAGCGGTAGAACTCTGATTTGCTCTCGAACGTCCCGTCCTCGACCAGAGACTCTATCTCGTCGACGACCTGATCTGGATAGCGGACGGTATCTTTCGCCATCTTACTTCCTCTCTGCGTCGTGGATAGTTATAATGGCTCGGGTGTCTCTGAGACGAGTCCTCTGTGATGCTCTATCCTACGACGTCGCCTTTTGTCCACGGAATATACTCTCTCAGCTAGTACACACACTGATTATCTCTACGTCTTCTCGTCTTTCTCATTTCTTCTCGTCTTTCTACTGTTGTAACGCGCGCACGCGAGAGGATTACATTCCTGAACTCTCGCGGGTCGACTTGTCACTCGTACAAAACGCATGTTCCGTGACAACAGATTTCTTGACAATCTATCTCATTCTGGATGATTTTTCGGATATAGTTGGATATCACTGCTGTTAAGTACTACCCAGCCATTCGTAGAAATGCGTACGACACAATGCGACTTCGGGCCGTTCACTTCGGCCCGAGATCACACGTGGATCTCGTGGGACGACGTCTCACGGTCAAAACGAATTCGCGGGGTTTATACCCTTGCGGCGTTTTGATTCAGATCCGAAGAAGATGAGGATTCCGCCCCTGCGGTCCGCCGTACACGACGGAATCTGACGTTAGCCTTGATAGTTCGGTGACACCCGATCGGTCACTCGATCCCGTCACCGAACTTGGACCTTGCAATGACACTCTTTCACTACGAAAGAGTGTTTTGGTGATGCCACTCTCCCACGAGTGGACATCCCGCCACCCCCTCTCTCTGCCCCCAAACGGAGAGAGGAAACATTCCGGTTGATCCTGCCGGAGGTCATTGCTATTGGGGTCCGATTTAGCCATGCTAGTTGCGCGACTTAGATCGCAGCGGAAAGCTCAGTAACACGTGGCCAAACTACCCT
>NZ_FOTC01000014.1 GCF_900114455.1 Halogranum rubrum
CCCGGAGAGGTGTCGGTGCTGTTCGGCCTAGACATCCTCGACGCACGAATCGACGAGTTAGCAAGCGACGAAACGTGGACAGGGTACGTCTTCCCGTCGCCACAAGGCGAAACACCGCACGTGACGCGAGACACGATTCGGAACTGGTTCCAAACGCTCGCCGCTGAAGCCGACCTCCCCGAGCACATCGACGGCGAGCGTCCGAGTCCACAGCTGTGTCGTCGCTTCTGGTACGACACGTACACCGCAGTCCTCGAGGGCGTCCTCGAAGGCGTCGAAGAGATCGCCGCAGAGCAAGGCAGTAGTGACCCCCAAGTCGTGATGCAAAACTATCTCTCTGACTCGCGGTCGCGACGAGTGCGCCGGGAGTTCATGCGGGAGCAGTTGACCGAGGCGTTTGGAGAGTGAACTTCATCCGACGGCTGACACTACTGGGTTTGTCCGCGAAACCATACAGATGCTGGCAATAGCTGCGTGCTGAACTTAGAGGGTGAATCTACCATCGTCATTCAGTATGTGAATACTGCTATAACTCCACACGCAACAAGCATGACACCGACAAAGCGCATGGACCACACCCCCCCTTTCGTGGGATTCGGGTCGCTGGCGTGGAGATTCCGTATTCGTGCCAGGGCCTCTGGAAAGAGCAAGAATGGCAACCCAAGAGACGCAATTAAAAGACCGACCCCGGCACTCTCTAGAGAAATCATTGTAAGCTGACGTTTGACACTACTAGGGATAAACCCGAGGGCATCACAACGATAGACTTGCGCTGTGAGTTCAGCACAACCACAGAGAGCTACTCATCTGCTGTCAGAAAAGGCGTGCAAGACTTAGAGAGTGTATGCAGCAAACGGGCGACGTTCGTTTCACGCCACCAGTGGTGAAACAGCGGGTATGTTGCTGTGCACGTTAACTTTGTATCTGAAATAGTACTCGAACTGTCGCATTCTCATACCGAATATAGTAGAACGGATCGTCTTGCGTCGGTACGTCTTTGAGTTCAGAGGCGACTTGACACAGTTCTTGGCTGTGGAGTTCGACACTTGCAGAACCGTTCACATATGCGTCTTGGATTAGTTGCCTTACCACGTCACCCTCGGCGTTGCTGAGCCGTTCGTCAGAATAGTCCACGATCTGCTGCTCAGATGGCGTCTCTTCGAGCCGTTTAGCCAACAAATGCCCGGTCTCTCCGACGAATTCGCACGAGGGGCGGCTCGCACTGCAACCAGCTAAGAGCGCACAAAAAGTTGCTCCAATCAAGCGTATGAACTGATATCTCGACATCATTATATTAGACATAGATGTTTCGTTATTAATTCCTTCTGTAGAATCAGGTTCGCTATGCCAAGCGGTTCGGTTCCGTCACCCCAGAGTTCAACGTTAATGACCAACTTGCGCGCTGAGTTCAGCACGCCCGCAGAAACCTCCCCAACCGCTGTCAGAAGATGTCTACTGAACCTAGAGAATTAGGAGCTATTCGTCACCAATGTTGGAGAGTCGAGTTTGGATCTCTTCAGCATCCGCATTAGAGAGAGCTTCCAAGCCGAACTGCACGAGGAGAGGGTAGAAATGGCGGTTCTTCTTGAACTCGTCCTGGCCCGCTTTTCGCAGTTTCAATTGCGATTCAAGGTACGTATCCTCCAGATCATCGAGGATGTCGTCCGGAATGTAGATTGTCCGGCCGTTCCATTCGTCCTTGATATTTGTCTTCGTTTTACTCGTTTCGCTCGTTTTGTTCGTTTCATTCGTTGCGTTCGGTTCGTTCGTTTTAGTTGATGAACTAGTTTTCACTGTTTCGTTCGCTCCGCTCGTCTCCTGGGGATCCTCGTCGTCATCCTCGTAGTTTCCTTCGATACCCGAGGCATCTCCCCATCCGTCGCTCATGCTTCCACCTCCTCAGGGGGGGTCTTCTCAAATGTGTCGTCGAGCAGGTCAGCAATCTCATTAAACAACTCACGAGCGTCTTCAACTCGCTTGTTCTCCTTACCAAAACCGAAGACGGAGACGCCCTTGCCGATCGATTGAGAGAGATCAGTCCGCTTCGGGATTTCAAAGACAGGGAGAGAATATGCCGATTTGATTTCTTCGAGAGTATTCCGGTGTTCGGCATTTTGCTCAACACGATTGCACACAATCGCAAGCCGGTTGATGCCGCCGTAAGCTGGTTCAAGTGAGCTCAGCTGCTTTGCGAAAATCTGGAGGCTATTGGCGTTGAGTTTCTCGGGGATGACAGGGATAACGACGTTCCCAGTCGCCACGAGTGCGTTGTCGGTGAGTACGTTAAGTGACGGAGGGGTATCTACGATGATGTAGTCATAGTCAGTATCGAGTTCGTCAAAAGTCATCCCCAGTCGCTCTCGGCTCTTTGGAGCTTCAAGCAGTGTCTGGATGTTCTTGTTGTTCGCGAGTTTCTCACTGGCCGGAAGGATATCGAACTCCTCGTGCTCAACGATGATGTCGTTCACCGATTCCATCTGATCGAAGTCAAGCACATCGAATAGCGTTGTCCGGTCGGTGTCGTAGTACAAATCGCTATAGCCGAGCGAACATGTGAGCCCGCCGTGATAATCGATGTCAACGAGAAGGACATCGTATCCGCGTGCAGCGAGTGCACCGCCAGTGTGAATTACGTCGGTCGTCTTTCCTGCCCCACCCTTCTGATTTGCTACAGTGATTCGTGCAGTGTTAGTGTCAGCCATAGTCTTCGTTTCCATCAATGAATTCGTTTCGTTCGTTTCGTTCGGTGCGTTCAGTGAGAGTGTTTCGCTCAACGAGAGGTAGACAACGATGTTAAAACCACTTGTTCGTTTCAATAGATGAACAAAACACGGTCGTTACTCTCAACGCGTTCATTCGGTTCGTTTCGTTCGTTTTATTCGTTTCTTTTAACGAACGTAGAAGCTTGCATGCTGACGGTCGAGCGTTCTGGTCAGCGGATTGCGTTCGTTTTATTCGTTTCCTTCATTTCGTTCGTTGAATACCGTCGGTATCTTCTGAGATTACAGAGCAATTACCGTCTCTAAGACGCCAGAGAGGTCAAAGCGGAGTGAGTTCGAGTAAGGCTTTTAGTAGTTACCGAGAAATTGGTAACTGCCAGATGTACGAGACACTCGACGACACAGCGACCCAAGTCATCCTCGCTATCGAGAGCGGTGACTCCATCCGCAGTGTCGCGCAGCATCTCCACACGCCCTACGAGACGGTGAGACAGGCAGTCAATCGGCTCGAAGCGGCGGGCTACATCCGTTATGACGACGGTCTCTCCGTCGTCAACGAACACGTCCGGGCCGCCGCCCGCGAGTTAGTAGCTGCCAGCGCCGGCGTAAGCCCACCTTCGATCGAGGAGGCATATGTCATCCCGCAGTTCGGCGGGTGGCCGTTCGCATTCACGCGGATTGACGCCGTGTATGTATGGACTCAGGGTGGGTACCAGGTCGGGCGTGATCCTGACGACTATCCGCTGTTTCTTGCCGTTCGAGAGCAGGATGTCAACGACTGGGAGGAGTTCTTCGAGTCGTTCGGCCTTCCTACTGCATTCGAACGTCAGCCCCGAGAAGAACTAACAGGGCCGCTGCAGATCGTGCTTGACCCCCAACCATCACTCGAAATCGACGACGTCGAAGGCTACCCGGTCATCCCTCGTGAAGACACAATCGAGTACATGCGTGAACACTACGCGCAGTTCCAGTCGGCGCTCTCGATGCTCGACCGGATGTACGACGATCTTGACCTCGGTGTTGCATACCGAGAGACTGAGCGGGCCCAGTCATGAGCTTCCACAATCGGAGTGACGCACTCATCGAACTTCTCGAGGAGCTCACTCAGAACGGCCACGAATACGTCCTTGTTGGGGGTTATGCTGTGTCGGTGTTCAACGCACGGTTCTCGACGGACCTCGATATCGTCGTTGCGCCTAACACCAAGGACGGGTTCGTGGAGTTTCTCGAATCGAAGGGATTCGAAGAAACGGACAGTCACGCCAAGCAGTGGTTCTATGACACCGAGGTGATCGAGTACGAAAAGCGACTCGCACCCCAACAGCCCATTGGGTTCGATTTACTAGTCAACGGTCTCGGATGTCGGCAGACCGAGGCACAGTGGTCGTTCGACTACCTCTACGATCATAGCCAAGAGCAGGAAGTAAGCGGGGGTACAGTGACAACGACCGCCAGAGTCATCGATGGAGCAGTTCTCGTGGCCGCAAAACTCCACAGTGGACGCGAAACAGATTTGCGAGACGTCTTGGCGGTCGCAGAAGAGATTGACCTTGCAACAGTAACACCTCATCTACGACGAGGGGACGAAGATTCCCTTCGAGCGCAACTCGAACGAGGGCTAGAAATCTTAGAGAGCGAGGAACTCAAACACGGGTATCGAAGTGATTTCGGGACCTCAGCTGTCTCTGAAGAGACGGTCACGAGTCTCCAGCAGTATCTCTCTGAACAAGTCAGGCAATTAGAGTAACCGAAGGCCGCTCTCGACGACACTCGCAAACTCAACGTTCCTCACGAATCTCTCCTTTCCTCTACTGATGACAGCTCTAGACGTCCGAGTGACCGATCGATCTCGTCGTGGGTAGGTCAATTTCAAGTGGAATCACAAGCATACCGGCGACGGGTGGGAGTCTCGTTGACCACCGTTACCAGTATTGCCAATATTGGGGTTGTTTAAATACCACTCTCACTCCACTATTGCCAGTTACCGCGAGAGACCAAAGGTAGGAATCTGCTATTGCCGCGAAATGTTTGATAACGAGTTAATATAGTCGTTGTGTTTTCTCCACTACGGATTTGGTTTTACTCATAGTGGTATAAATGTGTCGTCTATAATAGAGGGGGTCGTGACCCCCTCCAGTTGTTACAGAGGTTTACTGGCAATAGTGGAGAGTGTGTGTTTTATAAGCCAACATGGTACTGGCACTATTGGCAACCGTGGTGTGTTAGTGGTCATACTGGAACCCGTGGTTTTATGACGACTGTTTGTATTGAATCCACGTATGGGCCGATTCAGCCGAGAATCGTTTATCATCCAAGACAAAGACGTCCTTCGGGACGATTATCAGCCAGAGACGCTCGAGGAGCGAGACGAAGAGCTTGACGAGTACGCGGCTTCTCTTCGCCCCGTGATTCAAGGCTGGCAACCGAGCAACGTCTTTCTCTATGGTGTAACGGGCGTCGGGAAAACCGCTGCCACTCACGACCTCCTTGAGGAACTGCAAGGATCCGCCGAAGAATACGATGACATTGATCTCAACATTATTGAACTGAACTGCACTGGTTGTACCACATCCTACCAAGTTGCAGTCAATCTCGTGAACGAGATTCGTTCACCCTCGCACCCACTCACAACCGTCTCGTCTCCACGAGAACCGATGAGCGAAACTGGTTACCAACAAAAACGCATCTTCAACGAGCTCTACAACGATCTCGAAGCAATCGGTGGAACAATTCTCGTTGTTCTAGACGAAATCGATAACATCGGCACTGATGACGACATCTTGTACGAACTTCCACGTGCACGGTCGCAGTTGGATCTTGACGTGAAAATCGGTGTGATTGGTATCTCGAACGATTTCAAGTTTCGAGAGAATCTGTCTCCGAAAGTAAAGGACACGCTGTGTGAGGAGGAAATTCTCTTCCCACCGTATGACGCAACTGAACTCCATAATATTCTCCGGCAACGTGCAGATACCGCGCTTCATAACGATGTTCTTGAGTCAGATGTCATCCCACTGTGTGCGGCATTTTCGGCCCAAGATTCAGGATCTGCTAGGCAGGCACTTCGTTTATTGCGGAAGGCTGCTGACGTTGCTGAGAACGAGGCAATAGCTGGTGGTGAAGCAAAGGTCACAGAAGAGCACGTTCGTGAAGCTAAACATCAGATTCAGCGACAGCAGGTTGTAGAGGGAATGCACTCACTGACTCGTCAAGGCCAGTACGTGCTACTAACTGTGTGTCAGCTCGCAGCTGAAGGTGAGACACCTGAACGCACGAAGTTGATCTATCAGCGGTACCAGAAGGTTCTACACAACCACGGGAGTGAACCGCTGAAACGCAGACGTGTCCACGACCATCTCTCTGATTTGAGTTTGCACGGAATTCTACATCTCGTCGACTCATCGGGCGGACGGGGTAACTACAACGAGTACGAGCTCGATGTTTCACTTTCATCGGCGCTGGATGCACTTGAGAATGAGCTTGGAGAACTATCCGAAATTCGTGAAACCGCTGCGAAGAATCGAGTTCTGGATTGAGAAGGGGAACCGGTAAAACCAGTAGTGCCAATACCCTCTCCACTATTGCCAGTAAGAGCATAACCGTCGGTGCCAGTTTGTCCAGTACCCTCTCCAGTATTGCCAGTTTAAAGTTCTACTTCTATGATTGGTACTCGCACTAGCCACTACTGCCAATAATCTATAACGTGGTCTAGTACCTCGGTTTTACTGGCAATAGTGGAGTGTCTGACAACGAACCAAGAGAGTGTCAATTACGGAGCAGACGACTATCCTCTGAGGGTTTGAGTACGAGGCACGTATCAGATCGTTTTCTCACTTGGTCACTCGTCTGAGTTAACGGGCCCTTTGTACTTCGACTTGATCGTCTCACCCTCACGCCACTGCCAGTAGTAGTAGCGATGGTCGTTGATCTCTTTGACCGTAATCGTCGCCTTCGAGGGGACATCATCCGGGCGATCAGCTGCTTCCGCTTCGACGTCTTCATCCTGCTCGTCCTGTTCTGGGAGTTGCGCCTCACGCTCGCGATGCTCGGCGAGTTCATCAGCATATCGTGCAATGTCTCGCAGCACGTCTGGCGACTGGTCGGCAAGTTTCTCAGCGATACCGCTTGGTACGTTCTGAGGCGGCGTTGGTGGGGAATTGGACATAGGTCACCGTTGTGTTAACCAACACAGACGCCAGCGTCAAAGCTGCGTTGGTTAAGTGAGCTCTGGTTCGGTGTCGATTCAGTCTTCAAGCAGAGCGATAATCTCTGTCGCCGTTCGACTGATCCGTCCGAGTCGTTCGCGAATCACGTTTGCATCGTCTGATTCCCACGTAGCGAGGTAGAACGCCGACCCACTCGTATCGAGTCCACAGTACCGCCCGACGATGTACGCCACGGCTTCGGCTTCGACCTCGCGTTTTGCCCGCTCGGTGTCGTCGTCGACGTCGAAATGCAACAACGCGTGCGCGTACTCGTGAACCAACGTCCGTGCAAGGTCGGCTTCGTTTGCTCGGTCCTTGACCTCAACGAGTGGCTGGACGTCGACGAGGCTCAAGCGCTGACAGACACCGCGTGCACTCCCATGGGACCACTCGTCTTCGGGGACAATTCGAACCGTCACACCAAGCTCTGAAGCAGCGTCGGTCAGTTGCCCCACGAGATCGCTAGCGTCACCCGTCGCGGCTGTCTCGAGGTCGGGGAGTGGTTTGCCGTCAGTCTGGGAGATGTCGAATACCGGTGCGGGTCTGAACCCGACGAGTCCTCTCGACCATTCCTCGGGTGGCGTCCCGTTGTAGTCACAGTCGGTGTTGGCGTGGTAGCTCGGCGAGTTCTCACACTCGGGACACCGCTTGGTGATGATGGGTGCCCAGATCCAGATGGCCTGCTCACCTTCCTTGACGTGGCGCTCGAACTCGTCTTGCCACGTTCGATACCCGGCGACGCGACTGGCCTCGGGACACTGCCGTTTGATGAGCAGCGTGTTCCGGTAAGAGTAGTCGTGGAACTGCCGTTGGACGTCAAGCCACTCTTGGAACTCTGCACTCGCTTGTGCGTCGTCGACGGAGTCGACAAGGTCGTCAATCCACTGTTCGATGGTACTGTGCATCTCGTCACGTCGGGTGTCGGAGTCGTCGAACGACACCGCTGCGTAGTCACTACTCGCCATGAGTTGTCTCGCGAGCACTCCAGCGTGGAATGCCCCGCACCCTTCGGGGGCAGAAAAACTCTCCCGAGCAAATGGAATCAGTCGGTAAAATCCGTGTGTGAACGCGCTAGTGCATCGCGGGCGGGATGTAGACACTGGCTTCGCCCATGACTTCCTCGAGATGGTTCCGAGTGCGATGGGTGAAGTAGCAGTCGTAACAGCAGTACCCACAAACGTCCCCAGTATCGTACTCCGCGACGAATGGGCTACGCGACCCCGTCCAGACGTTGCCTTCACACTCGATGCAGGCCGACGAGTGAAGGTCGGCCGGTGTCGGGGGCTGATACTGCATCTGGCCGACGCACTCAGTCGGTCTCTTCGGCCAGACGCCTTGACTCTCCCAAAACGAACGGACGTGGCCAAGCCCGTGCCGGACCGTTGCTCGAACCGTCAAGTGGTCGGCGTCGCGACCGCTGTCGTCCCACCCATTACTCGTCCAGAACTCGCCGAACTGCGCACCGCGATGCAGTCCGTTCCAATCGAGGCCGACGATGTCGGCAGGCGGGTCGCCTGTCAGCGTCGGTTGTGTGAGTTGGTCGATGACGGCGAGTTGCTTTGGTGGACTGCCTCCGAGGATATGGACGCGACGGCCTCGCCAGTCAACCGGGTCTGAGAAGTTGTGTGCCAGAATATCCGCATAGCCACGTGAGTAGCCGACGACGATGTCGTCTGGTATTTCCTCAAGCGCCGCTTTGCATTTCGGCACGATGACGAACTCCGTGTCGGGAACGCGCTCTTGGAGGTCTCGCACCGCCCGAACGTACGATTGGGCCTCTGCAGTGTCGTAGGCGTCGCCGATGATGCCGACGTCGGGTTTGTGTTCGAGGACTCGTTCTGTGTAGCGGTCGAGATCTGGATTTCTGAAGTCGTTGTCGAGCATGCCGACTGGTAGGTCGAGATTGAGGAACTGCTGTTGTTGGTAGCTGCAGTCCTCTCGAAAGCCGGTAAGGAAGCCGAGGTTCAACGCGTCGATGGCAAATGGGACGCGATGGAGAAATGCCACATACTCCGCCTGTCGAGCGTCGGCGTAGGTGTTTGTCGCGCTGTCACTGGTTGCGCCGGAGAAGTCGTGAATGGACACAGGGAGTCACCTGCGAGGCACCGCCGCCCCGCAGCTCTCAGGGGCGGATAAATACCGCCGCGGGATGCATTAACCAACAAGACCGGAATCGGCCCCACTCTGTTGGTTAATCCTCAAACAAGCAGCGAGCGGCCGCCTCGTTGCCGGCAAGCGTCTGCTGAGTCTCGTCGATGTCTGCGAAGAGCGTCGCCTGATTACCCTCAAATCCACGGGTCACTTCCGGTCGGTCGTCGACGCCGAACTCGCTCGCCGCTGGTTGGTCACGTCGTGACTCGCGGTCGTGATGATCGACCTCTGCGCCGAAATCTTCGAGTGAGGTTTCGACGCTCGTTTCGGTCACTTCGAGTTGGCCGTCGTCGCCAAAAGCTGTCTGCCGATGCACCGAGATGTTTGGTCGTTTGCTCATTGAATCGAGCCTCCAGTCTTCTGAGGCTCGAAAAACGTCTCTTGCGGGGTCGAAAACTCAGTTGAATAGAGAGCGCAAAACAGAATCTTGTTGTCGTCTGTTCTGTTCAATAGAAAGCACTATATAATATTCATAAAATTTGAATAGTATTCAATATGAAAGTTCAATCAGTTATTGCAGTTATCTTCAGTCTCCTTCTGATCACGGGAACTGTCACTCCAGTAGTGGCAGTTGGGAGCGCTGATAATCAGCCTTCTCGTGAGTACACAGATGCAACGGTTCCCACGACAGCATCACTCGACCATCGAACGACCGCGTATGAACACCTGACACAGGCATCGTTGCCTGGAAAGGGGAAACATAGGCAGCTCGAATCACAACTTAGCGAGACTTTCGACTCCTACGTCGGCCCGAACCGAATTACAACTCCAGTTTTCAAGACCGACGCGAAAATCGCAGGCCAGACACAACGGAAGGCACCTGACGTCGCCGACAATCTGGCGACTGCTGATGAGGCACTCGCACAGACTGCCTTCGCAGATGCGGTGTCTGTACACGAGCGTCTGTCGTCGGACTCCAGTGTCGAGTACGACACGAAAGCTGTTGACCGCCATCTCGAGCAGGCGGACAAGGCACTCACGAAGGGCAGTTCGAAACCAGTCGCTCGCATCCAACGGTCGCGTCGCGCGTGGACGCACGCCCAACAAGCGTTGGACATCATGGACGAGGCAACTGCGCCTCACGTCACCATCACGACTCGGGAAGATCCACAGCACGAGGCAGGCTACGTCTACCAGCTGAACGGGACTGTCACCGATGTTCGGACGTTCGAATTGGAGACTGTCTCGGTGAAGTTCGCCGATGGAACCTCCAAGACCGTCGAACTGGAGACTCAAACGAGTCCATTCTCGGTTGGGACGTTCAACACGTCGCTGACCCTTGAGAAGCGAGTCAACGAGATCACCGTCAGTGCAACTGACTCGAATGCTCACCTCGGTACACGAGATGGCTCGGACGATGGTGCGAAGGGCAAGAACGGAAAGAAGTGGGCTTCGAAGAAGAGCACGCAATCCTCTCCCCCAACGACGGGCGCAGACACACTCCTCCTTGACGCTGACCTGCTCCCCGACTACTACGAACAATCGGTGACGGGAACCGACCCGCTCGCCGTCGACAGTGACTCCTCGCACACTGACGCGAACGAAGCACAGAATCGAGTTATCGATGGACTCGAAGACTTCGACGACGATGACGTGACGACGTACGTCGAATATCTACACGACATCGATCCGTTCGACCCAGATACAGACGACGACCAGCTCACTGACCGGTTCGAACTCGATTATGCGAACCTCGATCCGGCAGTCAGCGACACTGATGGTGACGGGATACTCGATGGTGCCGACGACAACGAACCAGAGGGACTCACCAACGTTCGCGAACAAGCGTTCGGCACGAACCCGAACGACCCTGACACGGATGACGACCGACTCTTCGACAGCTACGAGGTGGACACGGCGAAGACTGTCCCCACCCTCGCAGACAGTAACTCGAAGCGGACGAGTACAAACGAGTCGGCAAACGGCATCCTCGATGGTGCAGAGGACTTCGACAACGACACGCTTGAGACGGCACTCGAACAGAACATCTCGACGGATCCGTTCGACGTCGACACCGACGCTGATCGACTCACGGACCCCTTCGAGTACCGCTTCGAGACGATCGACCCAACGACCGCTGACACTGACGGTGATGGCACGCCAGACACTATCGAAGACCCTGACGGCGAGACGCTCGTCAACCTCGACGAACAGCGCAACGGGACGATTCCGACTGACCCCGACACGGACGACGACAAACTCACCGACGCCTACGAAATTCGAACGACGGGGACGGTTCCAGTCGACGCCGACAGTGACTCCTCGGTCACGGAGCGCTCCGAGGCCAACAACGGTGTCAACGACGGGATGGAGGACTTCGACGGTGAATCCCTCCGCACGCACGTCGAACAAAATCTTGGCACGGACCCATTCGACGTCGACACTGACGATGACGAACTGACCGACGCCTTCGAACACCGCTTCGACACCATCGAACCGCTGCTTGCGGACACCGACGGTGACGGTCTCCCCGACGGCCAGGAAGATCCCGACAACGAGTCGCTCGTGAACGTTCGCGAGCAGCAGTACGGGACGCTCCCGCTCGATGCCGACACGGACGACGACGACCTCACGGACAAGTACGAGGTCGACACGGTGCTCACAAACCCGGTCGTCCCCGACAGCGACTCCGAGGTGACGGAACCCAATGAGGCGAGCAACGACATCATCGACGGCGTCGAGGATTTCGACAACGATGGACTGCCGACCGCCCTCGAATTCGAAGCCGGAACGGCACCGTTCGATGCTGATTCTGACGACGACGGGTTGCTCGACGGGTTCGAGTACGAGTACGACACGCTCGACCCACTGAATGCGGATACAGACGGTGACGGTATCTCGGACGCCCAAGAGGACCCCGACGGCGAGACACTCGTCAACATCGACGAACAGGCCGCAGCGACGAATCCGCTTGAGGCAGACACGGATGGTGACACGCTCACTGACGCCTTCGAGGTTCGCCACTCGCTGACGTTGCCAACTGACGTCGACAGTAGCAGTTCGGCGACGAACGTGACTGAAGCGGATAATGGGATTCGTGACGACAAAGAAGACCTCGAAAACGATACGCTGAGTAACGCGCGTGAGCAGACGCTCGGGACGGACCCACTCGCTGAAGACACAGACGAGGACGGGCTCACTGACGCCTTCGAAGTACAGACAACTGGGACGGATCCACTGAACGCGAACAGTGATTCGCCACTCACGGAGACGGACGACGCAGCGAATAACGTCACTGACGGACTGGAAGATTTCGACGCTGACGCTGTCGAGAACCACTACGAGGAAGTCTTCGGCACCGATCCGTTCGACGAAGACACCGACGACGATTCCATCACGGACGGGTTTGAGGTTCGATTTACTCCACTGGACCCAACAGCGACAGATGGTGACGGTGACGGCATACCTGACGCTCGCGAGGACTTCGATAACGACTCGCTGGACACGGTTGCAGAGGAGGCTGCTGGGACGGACCCGACAGCAAACGACACGGACTTTGACACGCTCTCCGACGCAGCCGAGTTGAACATCCACGGCACGAACCCGATCGAACCCGACACGGACGGCGATGGGCTTCGTGACGACGAGGAACTCGAACTCGGAACCAACCCAACGGTTGGCGACACGGACGGTGATGGGCAACTAGACGGTGACGAGACGTTCACCACGACTGCGACGAACGAGTCAGTCGGCGTTGCTGTCGATATCGCAGGCGCAGGGAACATTGCTGAGACGGTCACTATCAGAAACAACACGGAAGCGATTCTGAACACCGAGAGCGTTTCGGAGACGAGTGTCTCGAAGCCGCTTGAGTTCAAGACAGACGAAGAATTCGAGAGCGCTGATATCTCGATCGACTACGACGCATCGAAGGTCGAAGACGAGCGGGACGTTGCGGTGTACCGCTGGAGTCCTGAACAGCAGACGTTCGTGGCCCTCCCATCCACCGTCGACACTGATGCGGAGACGGTGACTGCGGAGACGTCGCACTTCTCGACGTACGTCGCCCTCTCGACATCTGCATGGGAGAGCCGATTTGAGGGTGACCTCCCAGAGAACTACAGCGAAACTGGTGAGTTCGAAAACGGCGGCTGGGAATGTACTGGGACAGAGGAAGTCTGTGACTCCAATTCAGGCGGAGTCACTATCGGTAGCGGTCCTTCGACGTCCCGAGTTTCCTCGAAGAAGTCCGGAGACGGAACGGTTGGTATTCAGTGTATCCCAACACCCAATCTCGGCTGTATCCCACCCGACTATGGGACGGACCCAACCCCGACGCCGACCCCGGTGCAAACCACTCGTCGTCCGGTTGACGATGATGACGACGCAGATGACGATCACGAGCCAATCGAGCGCGATACGACGACTCGGTCACAGTACGGTCGAGCCCTGACGCTCCCGAACGCTGCAGATATCCACCTCGAAGCAGACGTCAGTGGCCAAGCGAAGGAGGAAGACGCCTACGCAGAGTTCGTTATCGTCAGCGAATCTGGCGACGTCAAGGAACTGTTCCGCGTCGATGGCGTCGGCGAAGGGCGCAAACAGATCGATACAAGAATCGACCAGTTCGCCGGTGAGCGCGTGTCGTTCCGACTGGTTGCACAGAACGAATCCTCGATAACCCTGCGGTCGATGTACATCACCTACGACTCGGACGGTGATGGAGTCTCGGACAACGTCGAACAGAACGGGATCCGTACGGGCCGTGGTGAGACGCTCTACACGAATCCCTACAGCAGTGACACCGACGGTGACGGCCTTCCTGACGGTAGAGAGGTCGGCGAGCGAACCAACACTGTTCGGAGCTTCGACTACGAGGCAAGCCGCGTCGCACCGGGAGGCTACTTCCTTCTGGACAGCGACCCGACCGAGTTCGACACCGATAACGACGGACTGAGCGATTACGAGGAAACGTACGAACGACAGCCGTTCATCCGAACCACTTCAGCCGAGAAGTCACGGCAGGTGCTCGGTGCGAGTGATGCCGAGGAGATGGCCTCGTACTTCGAGGAAGGGACTGCAGCGACGAACCCGATGCTCGCAGACGGGGACTACGACGGCCTCACAGATCGTGAGGAGATTATCCTGAGTACGAACCCTGATAGCGTCGACACCGACGGTGACGGCGTCGCAGACGGGAAAGAGGCGCAGCACTGGGAAACCGACCCGACGCTGCACGACTTCCGTCCGCCGGAGGTGACGATTCACCAAGCGAAATTCGGGACGGGACTGGGCTACTCCGAGTATGCCATCCTGTACGGTGCAGAGGACCCGAGCGGTGTCACGAGAGTTCAGTTCATCAAAGAAGGCGACATCCACGAAGACCTGCAGTTCGATGGTCGACCGACGAACATTGGTGGTCGCGTCTATTTCAAAGTCGGTTTCTTGGAGACGAGCGCCGATGCAGTGACGGGGACGACTGTCGATATCACTGCTGAAGACGTTCACAACTCGAAGACGCGAGAACTCGCGGTTGAGCGGGCGAACTTCTACGGCAACCTCGCTGGGGAGTTAGACCACTCGAACATCTACACGCAGACGGCCGCGTACCAACTCGCACAGATCTCTGGGTTCACATCGAGCTGGGGCTCGACTGCACGCGAAGCAAAACAAGGAGCTGAAGGGACAGTCGAAGCGTACCAGGCGCTTCGGGAGGATCCAGTTGGATATCTCCACGGCGTTGTCCGGATTGTCGAAGTGCTTGAGCGATACGGTATCCTCGATACGCTCGTTGAGGCATTCGTCGGCCCACTCCAAGAGAATCAAGAAACGAACAACCCGTACGACGAGGCTGAGCAACCGACGCTGTACTCGACGTACAAGGTCGGGTGGTACGAGGGCTTCGTCGCCGGAAAGGTCTCACAGATCGTCGTGACCTTCGGTGCGGGCCAAGCCGTCAAGGGAACGACGACCGCCAAACGCGTCGACGACTTCGTCTCTTCGACGAAGACCTACAAAATTGCCAAGCGAATCAAATCGCCCTACGATACGACGAAAGCGCGTGCGACGGCGAAACTGTTGAGCGGGAGTAAACGTATTGGAAGCGCAACTGTTGGTGGGGTGAAATCAGTCGGCTCTGGCGTCCGTGTTTGGCGGTTGAGCCGTCGCGTTGACGTTGATGGTACTGACTTGAGCGAAACAGGACAAGAGAATCTACGATGGTATCTCGAAGTGACTGGAGAAGACGGTGTCGACAAACTAAACCGGATGGACAAGGAGGACTCCACAAGATTCCTCAACTTGGGTGCGACCTGTAAGGTACCTGGATTCAGTATTAGTTCAACGGGTGATGGCTGTGAACTCTCAGATAGCGAACGCGAGCGACTGGTGCAAACAGTGGCTAGTAGTACTGACAATCCCGATTCCTTTGCGACAAAAGTCGCGGATTTAGACCCGAAAACCCAACGAGAGATTTACCGGGAACTTGTCGAAGTAGACAGCGAAACCGGTGATGACCTTGTTTGGATGGTCGAAAAGGTTAGCGCGAAACGTCTTGACGAACTCCGAGCAGAGGATATTGATCTCTCTCGGCACGCAGAAGGCCTAGATATCTACAGAAACTCTGAGAAAGTGGTTGGGAAGAGTGAGGGTGACATGGCTGAAATCATTGCACATGAAACATTACTACAAAGATACCGTGAGGAGGGACGATTGTTGCCCGGTAGACAGAATAAGGGTGTAACCATATTCACAGACGCTAACAATGAATATGAATTCGATCATATGGTCTTGAACGAGGATGGATCTGTGAGATATCTCATTGAAACAAAAAGCTTCGATGGTGGTTCGGAGCAAGCGTTTGGGCAAACACAGAGTAAGCTGGTGCAAATTCAACAAAGCGGGGGAATTGATCGCATAGAACCCAGCGGTGTCACACTACGTCAAGAGGACTTGCCCGATCCGTTCGGCGATCAGGATAAAATAATTACTGCTGGACCAAGTAGTGACTATGACGAACAAATTGACTTCTCTGAAGTCCAGTTGAAATCTCTGTATGAGACTGCTCAAGAGTTGAAATAGCACAATGAACCTTGTACTCCAAGCACCAGACGACATTCCAATTTCTAGGCTCATCAGGGCGTACTTTGCGCACCGTGTGAGCAAAACGAATAACGAAGAGAGACGTGAAAATACACGTGCTGCAGGCGAAGAGCTAGCCGAGAACGTCTCGACGAATTTCGAAATCACGGAGGACATCCCCCGTGCCGTTATTGAGACGTATGGGGGAGAACCAATGGTTGAAATATTCCGGTCTGAATCTGGACAGTTTGAAACAATCCATGGCGACAAAATCGTTGAGCTAATTCGAATACTTCGGGAGGCTGGTGAGACGACTCAACAGCAAGGTGTCGGTCCAGAAAGTTGGGATCCCCTTCGCAGTATGGAAGAACGTGTGATTGCTCTCTGCGAGTTCGCGTTCCAGAATGACTATTCTCTGAGCATTTCATTCTAACATTCGGGATTTTGTCTTTTCCATTACGTGAGTTATTTACTCATTGAAGCAAATTTTTATAGACATATATGGGGGTTGAAGTCGGGGTTGTCGGTATTAAACACCAAACCGAGTATCAGGGAACAGTCTTTGATCAGTCTGTCGTTGTTCGTTTGCCAGATGGGTCAAAAATGGGTCTGTTCGACAAGGATGTTCTGGTGAGTGATGGACTAGTTGGAAGCGAATGTATAATCGCAATCTCAACGTTGTCTACTGTTTCGGGTGTAGAGGAATACAGCAATCAGAAAGGCATTGAGCCGACCCCCGTGGATCCCGAAGGATGGAGTGATCACACGTATTGCGGAGAAGTTGTCGGTTTGCTCGAGAGTACAGACTCCAGTTACAAGGTTCAATTTGATGTCGGTTGTGGGGATATTATTGCGTATCTAGATCGAGACCAATTTGATGACTCCCCTATCGGTTGTCTCTTGAGAATAAAAGCGATGAGAAGTGACATATCTGGGGTACTGGGAAGCTTAGATTAAAGTCTGAATGCCGACCTCAACGATGAGACTGAATCAATGCATAACACAACTCAGAGGATTCGTATTCAGATACGATTCGACGACCGGTTCCGAAGACAAGTCGGTGAAGAAGGGGATTCGAACCCCCTGACAGGGATGACAATCGAAGTACAAGGAGACTATGTGTTGGGAAGTTCCGAGAGTGCCGTAGGAGACTATATGACTGGGAACCTCATCGGCCAGTTTGAAGCACTTCCAGGCGTCATTCGAGACGAAAAAGAGGTGGTCGAATTTTTCAATGGACCGATGTGGCTGGTCTTCGAACCGGTTGACGGTGACTCGGTGACAATCAGCGGTTGCCATACAATCGGTGGTGTTCGTGACCCGTCACAGCGAATCTTTGTGGATACATCTCAAGTGGTAACGAAACAAGCGTGGATTTCTGAGTTAGTTCGGGTGACAAAAGACTACGTTGAGAAGATGTGTAACCTGAATCCATCTCTTGCCACCCATTCAGATATTCAGACGCTATCGAAGTATGCTGAGCAATACGAAAGGTGGGAACTGGAGTAACACAATACTCCAGTTCGCGTGAGTAAGATGATGATTATCTGTGGGGGCAAAGCATCTACGCGTCCGAGTAGAGTCTGACTGACCTTACTTGGGATGTTTACATAGATGACACTTGAAGCAACTATCATCCGTACAGAACCGGATACTGTCTACCAAGGAACCGTCTATGACCAAACGGTTGTCGTCGAACTACCGAATGGCATACGGTTTGGATTGTTTGACCCGGATCTCGTCGTCGATTCAAAATTCATCGGGCGGAACGTTCAACTCACAGTTACTGTACTGGCACACGAAGGGGGGATAGAGAGAATTACAGATGGAATAGGTGAAATAAATCCATTGAAAGATGACCCTCTTTTCTGGCGCGACCATGTATATGTGGGGAAGATTCGAGACATCTTGTCATGGTCGGAGAACCGTCGGGAAATTCAGCTCGATATTGGCGACGGGACGATTATCGTTCGACCAAAACAAGATATGATTGGAGAACTGCGAGAAGGGGACCAACTACGAATCAAAGCGAGTAGAAGCGACGTGACAGGAATCGAGATACAGTAGCCATTGCAGTGGCGTCTGACTTGTGATTCCCTGATCGATATCGTCTACTTTTTGTCAACACAATCTCCTCTTGACATATATCTCTACCTGCCTCAACTCAATCTTGTGTCCGAATCTCCTGTGCCCTCTCTGCGAGCCGCCGGAGAATCCGAACGCGCTGCTGGTTCATGTTCTCGTAGGCGACACAGGCCCGAAGCGTGGCCATGTCGTGGATGGTCGCGATACCCGCGTCGACGAGATGGGTAGTCGGTGCCTCGAGACGCTGCTCCGGTGTGAGGCCGGTCGATGCTGTTGATTCAGTTGCTTCGTTGCTCATTGAGTTTCGCCTCCAGTCATCTGGTGGCGCGAAAAACCCTCTCTGAGCGCTCTATTCTGCCACGTCGTCGGGCTGAATCTGTCGAACGTCTTCGGCGAGGTCGTGCAGATACGCTCGCAGCGTGTCCATGTCTTCGCGGGCCTCCGCAAGCGTTCGGGCCTTGACTTTGGCCGTCAGTTCGTCTTGATCTCTCGTCGCCGTTCCACGTTTCAGTTTCACCGTCAACGAGACACCAACGTCGCTGCGCTCGACGTATTCGGTCTGGGTTGCTTCCTCTCGATTCGATTCCGTCGCTGTTGGGTTGTCGTCAGTCATTGGTCTACTACGAGGGCTCTCTGTCCCCCGCACCCCTCTGGGGGTGAAAAAACTCACTCGGCGCTCACCGAATTCGCAGGTTCGTCATCGTCTTAACCAACAGAAACGGCAATTGCCGCGCTCTGTTGGTTAAGACCATAGTGCCTGTTCTGTCGGGCGATTTCTGGCTCAGTAATGGACGTCCGCCGGGATGATCCACACCTGATTGTCGGATTCCAGGACACGATCGAGCTGGTCACGATGGCGAATCGCCCCGCCGTACTCATCGTACAGAAAGAGCGACGGCCCTCGGTAGGCTCCGAGATTGTAGCAGGCGTGTCGAGCAAGCTCCTTGTCTCGCATGAATTCCTCAGTAGAGAACTCCTCGACGGCGGTTCGCACTCGTTCGAGATTCCGTTCGAACTCTTCGGTCGTTGCGTTCCATCCTCGTTCAAGGAGTTTTGCTCCCTCGTCGGATTCGACCGGTGCCACTACGGGCAATTCACCCCATCGGGTCGTTCCGGCTACAGACGTTGTCTCGTCGTCAAACGTGACGTAGTAATCGAAGACGGCGGCGGTGTCGGGACCGATGCCGACGAGTCGGTCGAACGCTGCGTTACCTCTAGTGAGGGCATCGTCTCGATTCGGTGCTTCAACAAGCGCGTAGATGAGTTGGTGCATTGTGGTTCTCGGGACGCGATGTGTGTGACGCCCCGCACCCTTCGGGGGCAGAAAAACGCTCTCCGGTGCGCTCCAGTTTCTATGTATCTCGTCGCTCTCGTTTAATCTCCAATCATTGATAGGTTTCTGAAGCCGTGCTGAACTCAGGGCGCAAGTCGGTCACTCGGCGATAACGATTATCTGCTCACTTGATAATTAACGAAACGTGACTCGATGGACTACACTCGGTCTCGTCCTCACAGTGTGTCTCACAGGCTGTAGTGCCGTCTCTTTCGGGGATTCTGCATCTCAAAAGGAGGCACCAGTCAAGATTGTCAACAACGCGACCCTGACAGAGACGTTCGAAGTCGCTGTCGTCGAAGTCGGGGAGAATATGACAATCTATCGAGGGAGCAGATCTCAGAATATTCCAGTCAGCTCCGGTTCGACCACATTCAAATCACCATTGTCGCGGGTTGATCTCCCTGATTCAGCTCGCGTTCATGGTCAGTACACGCTTGAGCCCGGCGAACGAAAGGAACTCTCTGTCCCGAACGTTAGGCCTGATGAAGCAATCGTCATTCTGATTTACGATGAAGAAGAGGAGAGGTATCGCGCGATTAAGTCGCTCAGCTGTGATGGTCCTGTACTTGGCTACAAAGTGACTACAGAAGCTGAAGGAGAGGATGAAACTATGTCTACACACCAGTGCGGACTTTGATGAACTCACTCTCTGAGTGTTGCACGCCTCTTCTGACAGCGTTCGGTGAGGTTTCTGTGGCCGTGCTGAATACAGAGCGCAAGTCGGTCATCATGCTCACCCGATACTGAACCCCCCTACTGGAGAAACCACGTTTGGTCTTGGAGTGAGAGCGGTATGCCGAATGCTTATACGGTTCATCCGGCAACTAGAGGTAAGATGGCCAGTTCGACTCGGAACGGCGACGCCAACGATGGCGAGATTCGTCTCTGGCAAGAGGACGGCTGGTGGATCGCGAAGGACGTCGATACGGGCGTGACCACGCAAGGGGAGTCCAGAGAGGAGGCACTGGACAACCTCGACGACGCTGTCGCAGTCCATACTGGGAAACGTGGGCGCAAACCGACGGACGAAGAACTTCGTGCGCTGGGAATTGACCCCGAGACCAATACCACTGGCAACCAGGAACCGCCGGACGTCCTCGACTAATCGATGGGTCGGCGAACGTTCTCTGGAACGGAGGTAGTGAAGGTGCTGGTCAACGTCGGCGGATTCGAGTGGCGACGGACGACCGGTGACCACGCCCAACTGTACTACGAACACCCGACGAACGAAGCGGACCGCCGACAAGTGACCGTCCCGCTTCATAGCGAACTCCGAACCGGAACGCTCCGAAGCATCGCCGAAAGTGCCGGAGCACAAGACTTCGATGCCTTTTGTGAGTGGGTCGACCAAAACGCCTAACGTTCGATGAATAGGTGAATAGACTCGAAATTGTCGATTCTTGAGGAGCTTTTCACTCTCGTGCTGAATACATAGCGCAAGTCGGTCACTGTGTTTCGCGTGCTGAGTCTATCAATACGGCAAACCCTACGCCAACCAAGATTAGGACGCCTCCAACCAGCACGCTGTAGATGATGTCCGTAGGGACATGATGTAAGCGGACGATATTCATTCGATAATAGAATGGCAGGGAAATGTAGAATATACCAGTAAGAACACCGACTATTTGTGAAACACGCGACTTTGGGTTCCAAGCGAATAAAGCACCAGTCAGCAGCAGCGGGAGTAATGTGAGTACATCTGCTTCAAGATAATCCAACTCAAACGCCACGTTTTGACGCCAAAATTTAATGTCAGCAACGGGTCCTTCGTGATTGGGGTCAACGACTGCCCAAGGTGAAAGATACCCCAAAGCGACGAAAACCCCGCCAGCGGCAACTATCGCTTGGCTGATTCTGGAGGACTTCACGAAATGAACTCTTTTTGAGGATAGTAAATATCTTCTGTAAAATGAGAACTGATGAAAAACAGACTTGACTAGTTTCAGTGTGACCGACTCACCCTCTAAGTTCAGCACGCACCTTCTGTCACCACTTGGAGAAATACACCGATAGCTGCTCGCTTTGTGAGCCGTGAGCCGGTGCTACTCCGGCAGCGTTCGCTTCCCCGTTCGATAGCACTCCCAGCAAGGGAACCCGTCGCCAAGGTCTGCACAGTCGCACTCGTCTGACTCCCCAGCGTCGCCGTCGCTTACGACGGTTCCGCCGTCGGCGACTGCCTGCGTTGCAGCGGCATCGAGGAGTGGAGTTCGAATCGCAACTGCGACACGGTGCTTACACGCCGACGAGTACTTCGCGTCGGCTGGACACTCACACGCTACCGGAACTCCGTCGTCGACGGTGACGTGGTACTCGTGCTCTGCTGGCTCGGCGTGACTACAGTTTCTAACGCGAATACCGCCCTCACAGCATTCGAACTCGAAT
>NZ_FOTC01000013.1 GCF_900114455.1 Halogranum rubrum
GTGTACGTGTCGTACCAGAAGCGACGACACAGCTGTGGACTCGGACGCTCGCCGTCGATGTGCTCGGGGAGGTCGGCTTCAGCGGCGAGCGTTTGGAACCAGTTCCGAATCGTGTCTCGCGTCACGTGCGGTGTTTCGCCTTGTGGCGACGGGAAGACGTACCCTGTCCACGTTTCGTCGCTTGCTAACTCGTCGATTCGTGCGTCGAGGATGTCTAGGCCGAACAGCACCGACACCTCTCCGGGCCCGTTCTTCCGATTCTCGAAAGCGATGTAGGGGACGTCGTCGTCGGCAACGTCGCGATTGAACTGCGAGACGTGGAGTGCTGCGACTTCGCTTGCGCGGAGTCCCCAGCCCGCGAGTGCGACCACCAACAGCTGCTCTCGCGGCGTCGTCGTCATCTGCATCAATTTCCGAATGTGGGCTGCGGAGAGTGCTGGCGTCGACGACTCTTCGAGTTCCCATTTGAACTCGTTGTAGAGGCCACTTGCTGGGTTCATGGCGGCGACGCGTCGTCCGACCAGATGTTGATACCAGGCGTCGACGATGCGCCGCACACGCTGGAGGGTCTGGGCGCTGTAGGCGCGGTCTGCATCTTCGTTCAACCAGTCAAACGCTGCATAGCACGCGTCGACGGCTTCGTAGGAGGGCGCGAACAGGTCCCGTATTTCCTTCGCGAAGAGGTTATCGAAGCCGAGGGTGATCTGCAGGACACGCTTGAAGAGTTGCTTGGCGAAATCCACAAAACTGTTTGTATAATCTGGCGACTCAGTCTACAGCCGACTGAGATTGTAATCTGGCCTGTACCTCCTAGTAAGATAGTACAAGAGGTAGCCTCTCATTGACCAATTTCCTAGTTTCGGTAGAATGATTACTATCACTCCACCTCAAACGCAACGGCAAGTAGCTCTCGCATATACTCTCACCGCAACTTCCGTGCACGCGCATCTGAGAGATATTTCTGCAGGACGACATCGGCGCTTGCGCTTCCCTGTTCGGCCGCCATCTATCCAGACTTCCAAGGATGACGTCCATTGACGACGAATATACGCCGTACCAGAATCTGCGCCCATCTTCGGCGACAGCAATTCGTCGTCGATTGTCCCGGGCAATCCATCACGAGCGGCAAGTTGGCCAAACCAATTCCAGACTGTCTAAGGTGAAATGTTTGACCTGATGCGTATAGTGAGGGGAACAGATAACCGTTCTACTCGTCAACGTCAGTCGTTGCAGCGAGACGATCTTCGAGAATATCCCGCTCGTAGAGGAGTGATACCTTTCCAGGGACGTTCTTCCGCACTTCGAAGGCAATGAATAAGACGTCCCCGTCGTACGGGTCGAAAACGAACTGGCGGATATGAAGTTGAGCAACCTCTCTTGATCAAAGCCCCCACGCACAGAACGCGAGCACAAGCAGTCGCTCTTCGGCATCAGTTGCTACTTGGTAGAGCGCTCGAACGTGTTCTGCGCCGAGACAAAACGTATCGGCGTCGTGCCACCGTTCCCATTGGCCAATCGAACACGTCGTCAAGACCGTTGGCAGGAGTGACGGCGGCCCATTGTCACCGGACTAAGTGTGCGTACCAATTCGAAACCGTGAGATTGATGCGACGTTTGGTCTGCCCGTGATCAAGATCATCATGCAGTCAGTCGAACGCTGCCCAGTAGCCATCGACCGCTTCGTGTGCCGGGACGTCGTTCTCGCAACCGACGGGTGTTACAAGATCGTCCGTCTTGCTTTCATCGCAATAGGCACTGACATAGCGAATCAGCCCGAATGTGAGCCTTCACTTCGAGCACTCTTCCAGAGATCTCTCGGGTCGGTAAGCGGTTCAAACCGACCGAAGAACGGCGAGTTGGAATAGAGTCAGCCCTATTCACTTGAACAGTCGGGAACTGTACAATGTCTCTCACGAATTGCATGTAACTTCACCACTTCTCGTCCAACAGTACTGGATTGCATCGATCGGTACCTGCTTTGGTACTGAACTGGCGATGAAGGTGCTCCTATGAGGGACGTATGGGAGGCTTTCTTCCCAATCTACCTGGTGGTCGTTCCAACTCACCGACCAAAACATTGCAACATTACATTACTATGAATGTAATGAGCATCTACACGATTGCAGACGTCCAATATTATTGGACGTGTTAGTTTTTAAGAGTACGAGACGGTGATTTCGACGATGTTGGCCGCGTTCTTAACTAACTTCGGAATTTCCTCTTCGAACCGTTCGCCCTGGATTCGGCCAACAGGTCCCGACACACTTATCGCGCCCACTACCCGCCCGTTACGCGTGACTGGTGCCCCGATGCAGCGGAGACCCTCACGCAGTTCGCCATCGTTCACAGCGTATCCTTGTTTCCCTATTCGCTCGAGTTCAGCCCAGAGCTCATCACGCTCTGTAATCGTGCGCTCCGTTCTGGCAACTAATCCCTTCTCGTCGATGATCTGCTCGATTTCTTCTCTGGGAAGCGCAGAGAGAATCGCCTTCCCTGACGCCCGGCAGTGGAGGTCGACGTGCTTCCCGATGTGGGATTTCACGGGCATCGCTTGCTCTCCCCGCTTACGATAGAGATACACCCCACGCCCGTGTTCTGGTATCATCATACTCGCTAACTCGCCAGTTTCTGCGGCAAGTCTGTCGACTTCCTCACAACCGACCTGGTAGATCTGCTTCTGTGACCTAGCGTTTTCACCGATATCGAGGAATCTCATTCCGACTCGGTACGTGCCTTCGTCGTTTACTGCAAAGCCAATCTCTTCGAGAGAGGATAGGTACACGTGCGCGGTGCTCTTTGGTAGGGAGAGTTCGTTGGCGACGTCCGTGACGCCCGCACCCCCAGACCGTTTCAGGTAATCTACGATCTCAAATGCAGACCGTAGCGATTTGAGTGGCTTCGTTTTTGCGCCAGACATACTGTAGCATGTGAGGTGCACACACAAATGTGTTGCTTTCACTCAGATGGGGTCGGCCACCCGGTGAACAGCTGAATTTCCGGTGAATGGAGAGGGGGATGAGTGAGATATCGGTCCGAACCCGTCCAACAGTCTTGGACGCATGCATGCAAGACCATGAAAGACGGCCAGCTGGACCAAGACTGCATAGAGATCCTTAGAGGAGGTACCAATAAGTTCGCCAGCGACGGCGCTCGTTGAGGTGTGGTGTCGAAACGAAGGGAATGACAGTGAGTTTCTCAGCGACAGTGGGTGTGGCAGTCTGTCGTGGTCAGTTCGAATTGGGTGCCTGTTCGAGCGTGTGGACGCCGTCGACGGGCTGAGCGAGATCCTCCTCGAGGGCGTCGAGGATTCGATCGGTCGTGTCGGCGACGACTTCCTCCATGAATTCGGGGTCAGATTTCCGCGGGTCGCCGCGGCCACCCTGTACCGCGAGGTCGGTATACCACGTGTACTGGCGGACGTTGAACTTCGCCTTCCGCTGTTGTTTCTCCTTCTTCTCCGTCCGGACTAGGTCCGGATGGTACAGTTCCGTGACGCTGGTCTCGTGTTCGCCCGCGTGGCTCCAGTCCGGACCGAACCGGGTCTCCAACTGTTCTCGAGCAAACGACGTCCAGTTGACGAGGTACACCTCGATGTTGTGATCTCGCTGGAGTCTGTCACCAGCAAGTTTCAGTGGTGCATTGTTTCCCCCGTGGCAGTTGACGATCAGCAGTCGTTTAGCCCCGTGTTGGGCGACCGACGCACCGAGTTCTTCGACGACCTTCTGATACGTGTCGGGCATCAGCGTCAGTGTGCCCGACCGTGTCATGTGGTGCTCCGAGTAGCCGAACGGCAGCGTCGGTAACCGTATCATCGATAGATCACGGTCGGTTGCGGCTTGCACGAGGACACGACTCAGGTTTTCGGCCCGGAGCGTGTCGACGGACACCGGCAGGTGCAGAGAGTGCTGCTCAATGGCACCTGTGGGCAACACCATGAAGTCTGCCTCATCGATGGCGACGTCGGCTTCCTCCCAAGTTAGGTTCCCGAGGTCGTACTCTTCGTAATCCAGTTCAACAGTCATTGGTACGCCTCGTCGTCGCTGGTCACGAGACCAGGGGCACTTGCTGAGGCGACACTCGTTTGAGTCAAAGACTCTATGGTACTGGCTAGCATCGGAAGTCTACAATATAGCGATGGGAAACATATATTTATATCTTTGGGTGACTGATCTCAATCACATTGTTTCTGACTCGCATGGGCGCGAGTTGCGAAACGCGAACGGTCACCGCACTTGACTGATGTGCCGCGACTGAGCCCATCCCAAATCTATCAAACGAGAAGACTCTCCATCAAACTGTACTCGTGATATTGACAGCTATGAACAGATTTAAATAATGGTGTCTCTTTGGTCACGATGTCATACGTTGGCAATAGGTAAGCATACACATGGCTAGTAACATCACCGAATACGATATCGATAGAAGACAGTTCCTCGCATTGACCGGAGCGCTCTCGGGTGCCTCCCTCGCAGGGTGTACTGGCAACAGCGATTCTGGTGGCGGGAGTGGAACCGACAGCACCGGCAGTAGTGGCGGCGGTTCCTCGGACGAAACTGTCCGGCTGAACGTCGCAATCGCCTCGGAACCGTGGAATTTCGACCCCGCACTGTGGGCAGACACAGGGTCGAGCGCCATCGGGAGTCTAATCTACGACGAAGTGATTGAGCTTACTCCTGATTCGGAACTCGCTCCTGGCCTCGTTAAGGAGGTCCCGAAGCCAACGAACGACGGGATGGCCTTCGACTACGAACTTCGCGACGGTCTCCAGTTCCACAACGGCGACGAGGTCACTGTCGAGGACTTCAAGTACTCTGTCGATTGGATTTTGAACCCCGACAACAACTCGCCGATCCGGCGCCGGATTCCGAACGTCGAGGGAACCGAAATTGTCGATGACAGGACACTTCGTCTGAACCTCACTACACAGTTTTCCACACTCAACTGGTGGCTAACACGCGGTCTGGAAGGTATCGTCCAAAAAGGCTCTCGTGGCTCCGCCAGTGAACGTGAAGGACCGACAGGAATCGCGACGAACCTCACGACGGATCCGAGTGGTGCTGGAACCGGCCCCTTCGAATTCGTCGAATGGAACACGAATGAGAACGTCCTCTTAAAGAAGAACGAGAACTACTGGAAGGAGGGCATTCCGAAGGTCGACGAAATTAACTTCCAGATCATGCCGGAGGATTCGACTAGACTGGCGAACCTCCGGTCTGGCACCACTGACTTGACCACTTCCATCCCGGACAAGGACTTCGAGTCGCTGAAGGGCGACCCCAGTATCAAGACGGGGACGGTACCCGGGAACACGACCGAGGTGCTCTACCTGAACCTCATGGAGGCGGAGGGCAACCCAATGTCCAACGTCAACAACCGCCGTGCGGTCCAGTGGGGCATTGACGCCGAAGAGATCTTAGACGAGATTTTCTACGGCAGAGGTGTCGCCCAGCAGGGGCTCTGGTATCCGGACAGCGAGTGGACGTCGCCCAAGCTGAAGGAGATGAAGATGTACGACCAAGAGAAGGCACGGAGAGAACTCGAAAAGGCCGGAAACCCGGACGGGTTCACTTTCGAGATGCTCATCACCAAAGGCTCTCACCTCAAGGATCAGGGCGTTGTTATCCAGAACCAGCTCTCGAAAATCGGTATCGACGTCGAGATTACCACACTTGAGAAATCTGCGTTGTTCGACCAGGTATACAATACGACCGACTGGCACGCCGCCCTCGAGAACTGGACGAACGCCGTTCCGGTCGTCACCTACTGGCTCAGCACTGGCTTCGTTCCGAACGACCGAAACCACAACAACTGGCACCATGCGTCGCCTGATCTCCCGGACCGGTACGCCCCAAGCGGACCGCCGGCCCCGGAAGACGCCGAAGGGGATTTCTCGAACGGCCACGACTGGTACGTCCAGACGCTCAAGAAAGCTCAACAGACCGCCGACGAACAAGAACAAAAGGAAATCGTCTACCGACTTCAGGAGTATCTCGTCGAGAACGCCATCCAGATCGACATCGCCTACTCGAGTCGGCTCGCCGCGTGGAGTGACTCGGTGTCGGACTACCAGATGGGTTCGTTCGCGTCAGACATCCGTCCTGTAACCAAGGATTGATTGGCGAATTTGCAGAAAGAATCATTAACAACCCTCTCCAACGCCGTTTACAACCCAATAATGAACACCAGTTTCAGACTGTTGATACGTATTTTGGAACAATGAGCACCGCACGATTTATCCTGAAACGGCTCATGTTGATCGTCCCGGTACTGTTCGGTGTGAGTGTGGCCGTCTTTGGGCTGCTCCACATCGCCCCCGGAGGCCCCGCAGCGGTCCTGCTTGGACCACTGCAAAACGAACAGATCATCCAGGAAGTCCGGTCACAGCTCGGTCTGGACAAGCCGTTCTACGTCCAGTACTGGCTGTGGGCCAGCAGTGCTATCGTCGGTGATCTCGGGACCTCGTGGACCGTCCAGCAAGGAACACCCGTCGTGGATCTCATCAAGAGCCGACTCCTGCTCACGTTCGAACTCGCACTCCTCGCACAGTTGCTGGCTGTACTCATCGGTATTCCGGCAGGAATCATTGGTGCAGTCCGGCAGAACAAACCTGCAGACCACCTCTCACGTATCGGGGCGCTCTCGGGAATCTCGATTCCGAACTTCTGGCTGGGCATCGTCCTGATCATGGTGTTTGGTGTCACGTTCAACTTCGATTGGGGGACTGGTGGATGGATCTCACCGTTCGAGGATCCGGTTGCGAACCTCCAACATCTCATCTTGCCAGTCATCGCCTTGGGGACCGCTCGTGCAGCGATTATCCAGCGGATGACTCGATCGGAGATGCTTGAGACGATGAACCAGGACTACATCCGCACGGCCCGTGCGATGGGAATTAGCGAGCGCGAGGTCATTCTAAAAGATGCAACGAAGAACGCACTCATCCCCGTCGTGACCGTCATCGGCATCGGCATCGGTGGGCTGTTGAACGGTGCGGTCCTGACGGAGACGGTGTTTAACCTCCCCGGACTCGGAAAGCTGTTCATCACGGCAATTGCCCGACGGGACTTTGAGGTCATCCGCGCCCTGGTGCTCTTCATTACGTGTGTGTTCGTCTTCGCAAATCTAAGTGTCGACGTCCTCTACGCGTACCTCAACCCGAAAATCCGTGAAGACGGAGGGAACTGAAATGGCGACGAAAGAATCAACCACAGTCAAAGAGGGAGCACAGACCCGTGAACATCGAAGCCAGTTCGAACAGTTCTGGCGAGAGTTCCGGAAGAATCGGCTTTCAATCGTCGGAGCGGTGATAATTGGGCTCACGCTCTTCGCTGCGATATTCGCTCCGTTCATCGCACCGCATGACCCGGCGACTCAGTTCGACGCACCCGAAGGGGAACATAATCCGCTCCCCCCGGGCTCAACGTTGTTTGTTGAGGGTGAATCCAACGAGCAGATAACAGCATATCTAGGGACGGACAACCACGGCCGCGACCTCCTCTCACGGATGATTTTCGGCCTCCGGACGCTCATGATAATCTCTATCGGTGTTAACGCGGTCGCAATGAGTGTCGGTATCGCCTTGGGCGCTATCGCGGGGTACCTCGGTAACTCGTGGGTTGACGAGACGATTATGCGTGCGATGGACATCATCCTCTCGTTCCCAAGCCTGATTCTCGCAATCGCGATTATCGGCATTCTCGGTGCCGGAACGACCGATTACGGCTGGATCTCCGTCCCTAATCTCGCGAAGATTATCTTCGTCATCGGGTTTGCCTACATCCCACGGTTCGCGCGCGTCATGCGTAGCGCAGTACTCAAAGAGATGGAAGAAGACTACGTTGACGCGGCGAAGTCCCTCGGTGCGAGCGACACACACATCCTCACGCGCGACGTGCTGGTCAACACCATCCCGATCGTCGTCGTACAGGCGACGCTCTACATGGCGACGGCCGTCCTCGCGAGTGCGGGCCTGTCGTTCCTCGGACTCGGACTGCAGCCTCCGACCGCGAGTCTCGGATTGATGCTGTCGAATGCCCGGAGTTTCGTCTACAGTGGCCAGTGGTGGTATCCCGTCTTCCCGGGGTTGGCGCTCATGATCATCATCCTCGGATTCAATTTACTCGGAGACGGACTGCGCGATGCGCTTGACCCACGGTACTCTCAGGAGGGCTCCAATGACCAGTGAACCGATTCTGGAAGTCGAGAATCTGGTCACCCAGTTCCACACCGACGAGGGCGTTGTCAAGGCAGTCGACGGCAACTCATTTTCGCTTCACAAAGGTGAGGTACTGGGCATCGTTGGTGAGTCCGGTTCTGGCAAGAGTGTCACCGCGATGTCGGTCATGCAACTCATCGACAAACCGGGGTACATCAAAGCCGGTACGGTCCGGTATAAGGGTGAGGACCTGCTAGAGAAGAGCAAGGCGGAGATGCGACAGATTCGGGGCAACGACATCGCGATGATGTTTCAGGACCCGATGACCTCGTTGAACCCTGTCTACACCATCGGGAGTCAGATCTCTCGAGTTATCCGAAAACACACGGACGCCTCGAAGCCAGAGGCCCGAGATAGGACCATCGAACTCCTCGGTGACGTCGGTATCCCCGAACCCGCGGCCCGTGTCGACGACTACCCGCACCAGTTCTCCGGCGGGATGCGCCAGCGGGTGCTCCTCGCGATGGCGATTTCCTGCGACCCGGAGATTCTCATCGCCGACGAACCGACGACGGCACTCGACGTGACAATTGAAGCGCAGATATTCGAACTCATCGACCGACTCCAGGAGAAGTACGGGATGAGCGTTATCCTCATCACGCACGACCTAGGCGTCGTCGCAGGCAGTTGTGACAGGGTCGCCGTCGTCTACGCAGGACGAATCGTCGAACGCGCGGGGGTCGAGGAACTCTTCGAGTCTCCCCGCCACCCCTACACACGTGGGCTGATGCGATCGATTCCGAATTTACGGTCGTCGGAGAGCCGTCTGACCCCGATCAAGGGGCAAATTCCGGACCTCACCGCACTGCCGTCCGGCTGTTCGTTCCACCCTCGGTGTGTCCACGCGACGGAGGAGTGTACACAGAGAGACCCCGAGCTTCGGGCGGTTGAGACTAACCGCGAGGCAGCATGTATCCACGCACTCGGCTACAGCAACCCAGCGACGACGCGAACTGCAACCGACTCCGCGGCCACCGATGGAGGTGTCTCAAATGAGTGACCGTGACACGATAATGAAGGTCAACGGACTGACGAAGCATTTCACACAGAACGACGGGTTCATCGACCGACTGTTCGATGCGACGAAGACCGTCAAGGCGGTGCAAGACGTCTCCTTCGAGATCAGTCAGGGCGAAACCATCGGCCTCGTCGGCGAGTCCGGGTCGGGAAAGTCGACTACTGCTCGAAGCATCCTTCAGCTCGACGAACCCACCGCCGGCACTGTTACGTACGACGGAACTGACGTGACGTCGCTCTCAGCGAAGGAACTGAAGCGGTTCCGAAAACGTATCCAGATGGTGTTTCAGGACCCGGCGTCGAGCCTCAACCGACGAAAGAGCGTCGGACAGATAATTCGACAACCGATGCAGATTCACGGCCTATATAAGGGCGAACGCGACAAGCGCGTCGAGGAACTCATGGAACAGGTGGGGCTCTCCCCAGAGCATTCGAACCGGTATCCCCACGAGTTCTCTGGTGGACAGCGACAACGGGTCGGTATCGCTCGCGCGCTCGCTGTCGAACCCGAATTTCTCGTGTGCGACGAACCGGTCTCAGCACTCGATGTCTCGATTCAGGCGCAGATTCTCAACTTGCTCAAGGATCTGCAGGTGGAGTACGACCTCACCATCCTGTTCATCGCCCACGACCTCTCCGTGATTCGCCACGTCTGTGACCGAGTCGCGGTGATGTACCTCGGTGAAATCGTCGAGATTGCAGAGACTGAAGAGTTGTTTGCGAGCCCACAGCATCCCTACACACGGGCACTTCTCAATGCGATTCCGGAACCGGACCCGGAACTTGCACAGCACCGCCAGCCACTCTCCGGTGAGGTTCCTTCACCCATCGATCCACCGAAGGGCTGCTCGTTCCATCCGCGCTGTCCGGATGCGACCGACGAGTGTCGCTCTATCGACCCTGACCTCGAACAGGTCGACGGCGCGATGGTCGGACACGAAACTGCGTGCATTCACGTCGAGTCGTTCGACAGCGAGGGCGGCATCACGCTTGAAGCCGCCAACAGAGACCGTTACGCGCCGGAGAACTTCCTCCATGAGGATGGGAGCAGTGCTCGCACGGTGAGCGAAACAGAGGGAGCGGTCACTAAGACGGGGGCGAGTGAATGATGCAGTTCCAGAACACGCTCCAGTCGTTGATTCCGATTGCGATGACGTTCGTGCTCGTCCTCGCGTACCAGTCGGTTATCTCGACGGTGTTGTCGGGAGTCCCCGCGTTCGGTGTGACGGTCGTGCTCTCGATCGCGACGTGGTACGTCATCTGCCGCGTTGTGTTCGATAGTGACGGTCGCCTCTCTGCCGTCAAACGGCTGTCCTGAGCGGACAGTCGCCACTTATCCGACACTGGCGACAGAGTTGGCCCCTCAATCCGCTGTGGATGTCCGTTTGGCCATCATCTGTTCTGCTTTTTCAGCCCAATCACCCCACAAGAATCCGGCGCACGCGACGATTGCCCACCAGACATACGTCAGGACAACTCCTAGATAGACTGCCGAGAGTCCGTACCCAAACCAGATCCCGACGAGATAGCTAAAACCGAGCATGAAGCCGAACGTCCCGGTGAAACGAGCGTAGAACGGTGTCCGTGTCTCGCTGGCACCCTGAAGACTTCCGGCCAGTGGGAAGAAAATACCGAAGAAGAGCATCGAAACCCCCGAAATGCGCGTGAATTCGACAGCGTACCCAAGAGTATCCGGGTCATCCGTGAACATCGACGAGAGCGGTTCGGCACCGACCGATATCAGTGCTCCAATGGCGCCGAGCGTGAGTACGCTGAAAGCCGTGATGGCCAGGCCAGAAAAGCGCGCCTCTTCGGGGTTCCCTTCACCAAGTCTCTGTCCGACCATGATGCTCGCAGCGACGCTGTACGACCGATACAGGGGGCCGGCGAGTTGCTGGTAAATCCGCCGCCCGATGTGGTATGCCGCGCTTACCTCTGTCCCGAAGACGAGTAGCAAGGCGTTGAACGGAAAATTTGCGACAGAGGTACTCATTCCCTCCGCGAAGTTCGGGAGGCCAATAGCGATGAGTTGCTTCGTAACCGTCGAATCTCGCGGCCGACTGAGCGACAGGTCGGTTCTGTTACTCACTAGCATCCCAAGCATAGCCACGCACTCAAACCCTCGACTGAGCGCCGTCGCCATTCCGACACCAACGATGCCGAGTCGCGGGAGGCCTAAGAGCCCTAACCCCAGCCCGACTGTCGCGAAGATGTTGACAACGTTCGCCAGTCCATTCACAACGAGCGGCGTTCGTGTATCACCTGTCCCTTGTAACGAGCGCGCGCCCACCAAAGCGACGATTCGGAGGGGTGCAACGGCAAAGACGAGTGCGAGATAGAGCGATCCCATTCTCACAACTGCCTTCTCGGCACCGAGCACCTCGATGAGGAACTCAGACAGCGAAAACCCCACGGCCACGATTGGAACACCGATGAGAAATCCGATGAGTAGAGCCTGCGTAACGGCCTGGTCACGACTTTCAGCGTCACCTCTAGCGGTATCTTGGCTCGAGAGAGCAATCGCTCCCGTTCCGAGTGCGCGTCCGATTCGGAACGGGACCTGTGCGTACAAATCCGCGAGTCCGATAGCGGCGACAGCAGCGGGTGAAAAGAGCCCAGTTACGACGATGTCGACAGACCGCATCAAGGTATTCAGTAACTGTTGAACTGCAATCGGCCACGACAGTGAAACCGTAGACCTCCACGTGTCAGTAATGCGGCTCCGCAACTCGGACATCAGTGTGTTATGAACTCTCAACACAAGATTGAGTCTGTCGGTAGCGGCGACTTGGTTTCCGCCCGTATGGCATCGCTGTCAACTGCTGATTTCATACTAACCGAAGGGGCTATTTCGTGTACACGACGTGTATGACTATGCCGATCGATGACGACGCACGGGAGTATCACAGTGAGGAGCCTCCCGGGAAGATTACGACCTCCAGTCGAAGGAAGAACTCCTCCACGCGTGGGATGACCAAGATTGACGCGCGCTGACGGGTACTCATCCAATTGTATCAGGCTGGTTCGCGGCAAGCTTGGGGAGGAAATTTATCCAAATAATTTAGTTGTGCTCATTCGGCCGCTGACCAAGATATCCAGAATCAAGAACACGGGATGACCTTGATGAGGAAACGAAAAGCCTGATTATCTGCCTGTCGGAGTCGTGAAATAAGGTAGAGCATTCTCTCAACAGCTCCATGATTATTGACGGTGGCTCCATACTCACCAATCCACAAGTAAGAAACTGATAAATGCTTCACAATCGAGGTCTAAAGGGTAATTCTGGGCCTATTTTGGGAGACATACTCTTTGATACGGACCGGTTTATCGATGTGCGTCTAATCGGACCCACGTGTTTGAAAAAAATTGGATTACTTGGCACGTGTTGACTGTCCAGTCTCATCGAAATTTTTCAGCAATACAGGCGATTCGAAAGAGTCTGCGTGAACTGCTCGATATCATGCTGGGGTATGTGTTCCACAGCAACTGTTCACTCTAGGGTCAACTGTCACTCTGTCTGGAAGGCTTCAGCTAATTGCTCGCGCATGAACTCCCGACGTACCCGTCGCGACCGTGAGTCCGAGAGATAGTTTTGCATCACGACTTGTGGGTCGCTACTGCCTTGTTCGGCGGCGATTTCTTCGACGCCCTCGAGGACTGCCGTGTACGTGTCGTACCAGAAGCGACGACACAGCTGTGGGCTCGGACGCTCCCCGTCGATGCGCTCTGGGAGCCCGGCTTCAGCGGCGAGCGTTTGGAACCAGTTCCGAATCGTGTCTCGCGTCACGTGCGGTGTTTCACCTTGTGGTGACGGGAAGACGTACCCCGTCCACGTTTCGTCTTTTGCTAGCTCGTCGATTCGTGCGTCGAGGATGTCCAGTCCGAACAGTACCGACACCTCTCCGGGGCCGTTCTTGCGATTCTCGAAGGCGATGTATGGGACGTCGTCGTCGGCAACATCGCGATTGAACTGCGAGACGTGGAGTGCTGCGGCTTCGCTTGCGCGGAGTCCCCACCCAGCGAGCGCAACAACCAACAGTTGCTCTCGCGGCGTCGTTGTGGCCTGCATCAACTTCCGAATGTGGGCTGCGGAGAGTGCTGGCGTCGACGACTCGTCGAGTTCCCACTGTTACCATCGAGATTGAGAGATGGACTCTGCGAGATAATACACTGTCTAACCCGCTGCTGATACCAGATGTCGACGTCGTTGGCATGTTCGTTGGAGATTCACCACGGACTCTCAAGGAAGACGTGCAGCTCAGTGGTTTCATCGCCATTGAGACTCTGTCCTGTCAGCAAACATCTCCGCTGCAGTGGCTTTTGAGTTGAAGTACAACTATACTAATATATTGTGCTCTGTAGGATCGCTAGACTGCGGCGTGGCGACTCCGTTATCTCGGTAGAAAGCGAAGCGGCAGAATGTTTTGACTTCGGAAATCCGCCGCTTCACACGTCTTACGGTCGCTACTGCTAAAACAGTTGTCGAGAACCCAGGCGAACCCGCCGACCCCGTCGGGGGAGGCGGGTTCGCCGACTGGGCGATGCTCACGCTTCATACACTGAGACTTGAGCTTGGGAAGTCTTACCGCCAGACAATCGACTTGCTCAGCGAAATGCCGGGCGTTCTCGAAGAAATTGGCCTCACGCGGTTGCCACACTACACGGTGCTCCGCGATTGGTTCGAGAAGATCTCGACGAAGACCTGGCGTGCGTTTCTCCGCGCGTCGGCGGAGAAACGCACTGGCCACGCTGCTATCGACTCGACCGGCTTCGACCGCGACCACCCCTCGCGGTACTACGCCCAGCGGGCGCACTACCGCGTTCGGTCGTTGAAAGTCACCGCGCTCGTGGACGTCGAAACGCTGTACGTCACCGACGTCCACTGCACGACAACAAAGAAGCACGACGCGAAGATTGGCCCGCAGGTCGCCCGCCGCAACGCGGGCGACCTGCTCTCGTTGGCCGCTGATCGAGCGTACGACGGCAAACCGTTCCGCGACGAACTCCGCAGCTACGGAGTTCGTCCGCTCATCAAGCATCGTATCTACTCCTCGCTCGATCTTGCGCACAACGCACGGATGAGTTCGATGCACTACAACCGCCGCTGGATGGTCGAAACCGTCTTCTCAAGCCTCAAGCGCACGCTCGGCGCAGCCGTGCGTGCGCGAAGCTGGCATCTCGAACTCCGTGAAATGGTGCTCAAATGCACCGTCTACAACCTCCGCCGGAGCGTGAGATATCCGTGAAATCCAGCGCCGTATACCGATCCTACAGAGCAATATATTGTACAAAATAGATTAGATAGGTGATCAAGATGTTGTTTGTATCTTTCTGGGATTGTTGTTTAATCTGTGTTGCCTATTACGGAATTACCGAATACACTTTCTATCGACTAGTTCGCTGCATGCCGTTCAATGGTCTTTATCATTCTTTTCACCCTCGAATACAGCGGTAAGTTGTTCTCGCATATACTCTCGCCGCAATCTCCACGCATTCATTTAAGAATAGTTTTGCGGGAAAATGTCGGTGCTTCCCGTTCCTTGCTCGGTGGCGATTTCGTTAAGGCTCCCTAGGATGATGTCGAGTGACGATGAATCCCTGTCCTACCAGAATCGATGTCCCGTCTTCGATGGCGGGGCTTCACCGTCGGTTATCTCGGTTTCATCTCGGTACGATCTGCAAGTTGGCTGAACAGATTCAAGAATATCCAATAACAAATGATCTTACTAATGTGTAGAACTGGTTAGTAGCATCCAACGATGAACAGACTCTTCAATAGGGACATTACAAATCTAGATATGTAATTGAAGCGTGATTGTCTACTACCGTCTCTACTAATAAATTAGGGATCTACCTGTAAGAAGCCAGAACTCGATGTGCCAAGTGACGTAATAGGGTTTGTTTGTCTATTGGAGTCGTTCACTCTCACAGGCTCTTGTGTCGATTACAATACTACTATTGTAATGGTCGTAACCGACTTTGAAGCAAACTCTGTGTCTATTGGGGAACATGATCTCTCGCAATTATCTTCTCTCATTTCTTCTTAAGACATAAATTATTCGCATGTCGAAAAGCAGATGTGATCTTCAACTGGATGCACAAGAGTTCCGATTTCCTCTTTCGAGGATTTCATGCTGGGTGCCTTTGGTATCGTTCGAGGCTGTCTCATTTTTCCAAACGAGCCGATAGTATCTCCCTACGGAACTCTACATTCGATATGAGAAACTGTGGTGGCGCATTCCGAAATTCACTTGTATGCAATGTCCATCTCGATGACGTTCTTTGCCCGAAGGAGTAGGTCAGGGAGTTCCTCACGGAACCTATCGCCTTCGATACGACTGGCTGGACCCGAGACGCTGATCGCACCTAACACCACCTCTTCTGGGGTCATTATGGGAACTGCAACGCATCGGAGCCCCTCGATACGCTCACCTTCGTCGTAAGCCCAACCGCGTTCTCGAATCGATTCTAGCTCCTTGAACAGAGCCTCCGGTTCGGTAATCGTGTTCTCCGAAGCTTTTGGCAGCCCGTGTTCTGCGATTATTTCTTCCACTCGCTGTCGAGGGAGGTGGGCTAGGATGGCCTTCCCGTTCCCGGTGGAGTGAAGCGGAACCTCTTTTCCGACGTAGGTGTCGAGGCTCACGGCCTTGTTACTGGTTGCTCGGTAAAGGAGGATTCCTCTGCCCTGTTCCTCAACCACCAAATTGGACATCTCGTTCGTCTTCGATGCCAGTTCCTCCATGTGATCCTTCGCCACTTGATAAATTTTCTTCCGCATTCTGGCGGCTTCCCCGAAACGGAGGAAGCCCAAGCTGACCTTGTAGCTGCCGTCTTCTTTCAATACGTACCCCGTCGATTCGAGCGTACTGAGGTGTTTGTATACTGTACTCTTCGAGAGGCCGAGTGCCTCTGAGATCTCTGAGACCCCTGCTTTCTCCAGTTCGTGAACTGCCTCAAGGATTCGAAACGAAGTGACGGTGGTCTTCACCGCGTAAGACTTCTCATCGGTCTCTTTTTCGACCATACAGAATGCACGACTTCGCCATACAAAACACTTCGTTCCGATTGTGAAATACAACCCTCGGATGAAACTTCAGCCGCAATCAGCGGTGAGTGACAGTGAGGAGTCGATATCGATTGAGAGCCGACTAGAAACAGGAGGATCGCAGTCGAAGAGCGTTACTGCTTTGCCTTCTTCAGAGTCGACTCGAGCTTACTCGCGTAGTCGTCGACGATGTCGTCCGGATTCTTATCGTTGATGAGAACCTCCTGCACGAAGTTCGTGATGTGGTTGGACCCCAGAAGTGACTCTGCGTAGGGGTTCGGAGGCTCGGTCTCGTGAGAGACCGGCTGGTAACTCTCCATTACGTCCACCATGTACGTCTGGATATCATCTTTCGACCAGGCATCAGGTAGTTGGTCGACATTTTCTTTCCACGCATCACTACTGACAACGGTCGGCCAGGGGGAGACGACGTGAACCGGCGCGAGTTCGAAAGGAAGCTGGACCATGTTCTCCATCTGGAGGAAGAACTCGAGGAACGCGTGTGCCACCTCGGTGTCTGCGCCTTTGAACGTCACAAATCCATCCGCACTCCCATCACCGACCCGCTGTCGGTTCTTCGGCATCGGGACCGGGTGGAGGTCGGCAGCGAACGGTTTGTCCGCTTTGGCGGCTTGGACCTTCGGTCGAGCCCCTCCGTACCAATTCGACGCAGACGTCTCGTTCGGAATCGCTTGAATCATCGTCGACCAGGTTGAATCCGTCGCATCCGGCGAGTACTGGTGGAGATCCTTGATGAAGTTCATCGTCTCAACCCAGCGGGACCGGTTCTCACTGTCGCCAACCGCGATTCGAATCTCGTCGTTCTCGCGCTTCGCGATTGTTCCCTCGTTGGAGTACAGCCAGTTGAGGAAGTGGTACGTCGTCGAGGAGTCGCTTCCAGCAGGGACGTACGACCCTTTCAGGCCCGACTTACCGTTGGCTTTCTCTGCGAAAGCGAGTGTGTCTTCCCACGTCGAAGGAACGGTGTCCTCGACGACGTCCGCCCGATACCAGTAACACCCTGCGTTCGCTCCGAACGGCACTGAGTACTCGTTACCCTCCAGAATCGTGCGAGCGTTCTCGCCTGGTAGCTCGCCCAATCGTTCTTTACCGGTCGCGAGTGGTTCGTCTACGGGTGCCAAGATACCACGGATTGCCCAGGAGATGGCTTGTGACTGGTTCGCTGTGAAAATCTCGGGTGGATCTCCGGCCTGAAGGAGTTGGATGACGCGCTCCGAACCAGACGACCCCCGTCCGACGAACTCCATTTTGACCGACGCACCGGTTTCCGACTCGAATGAGGAACCGACCTGCTTGAGGAACTTCTGTGCGCTGGGGTTCGACTCGTCTGTCACGAAGTGGAGCGACTTCCCTGAGAGGTCGGAGGAACTACTTGATCCTCCCGTTGACCCATTCCCGGTGTTCCCTTCGGATGTTGTGCTTCCGTTTGACCCCTCTCCAGAGGAGTTGCCGAGGCATCCGGCGAGGCTGCTTGTTCCGATTATCGATGCTCCCGTGACCTTGAGGACGCTACGCCTGTCTATTCGGCCCGCTGTGGGGCCACCATTGTTACTTGGCATCACACCTCGTTTCCTATCCACCATAATAAACCTTCGCAATAATGAGAAGAAAATCGGCGTCTGGCCGTGAGAACGCCGAAATTTGGTCAAACGACCGGTTTGAGGGAATACCGTCGATAGGTTTTTTACCTCCCGTTCTGGTAGTATAGTCGAAATAATGCCCCCGAAGGTAGTAGTCGCTGATCAGAAAGCGACAGATATCGAGATGGAGCGAGACCTGCTGAGCGGACTCAATGCGAACGTAGTGAAGACAGACGCAACCTCTGAACGGGAGCTCATTCAGGATGCGTTGGATGCGACAGCGATTATCGTCGATGGGTACGCCCCGATGTCAAAGCGGGTGCTCGACGAACTTGACCAACTCCAAGTAATCGCCCGCGCTGGAATCGGCGTCGATAACATTGACGTTGATGCGGCCACAGCGAACGGGGTTAGCGTGGTCAACGTTCCAGACGTCTCATTCGGGAACGTCGCTACTCACACCCTCGCTCTCCTGTTTGCGTGCATCCGGAAAATCCCACTGTACAACGAGCGTGTCCGTTCGGGCTCTTGGGACTGGAAAGCAGAAAAGCCGCTGTTCAGCTTGGAGGGAAAGACGCTGGGCGTCGTCGGCTTCGGGAGCATAGCGCGGTCACTCGTTGAGCGACTTGAGGGAACTGGCGTGGACGTCATTGGCTACGACCACAGTGCTTCGCGCTCCGAACTGCAGAAGTATGGTGTCTCGAAGGTGAGCTTCGACGAATTGCTCCAGCAAGCCGACTTCCATTCGATCCACGTCCCGCTCACCGAATCGACCGAACATCTCTACGACGAGAGTACTTTCGAACGCATCAAGCCAGGGGCGATTATCGTCAATACAGCGCGTGGCGGCATCGTTGACGAGGAGGCACTCTATCACGCAATCGATACGGGAGTGATTTCGATGGCCGGACTTGACGTACTCTCACAGGAGCCACCAGAGGATTCCCCACTGCTTTCGCTCGACGAAGTGATATTCACACCACACATCGCTTGGTACTCCGAGGAAACAATCACACAACTCCGACAGCGTGCTACGGAGGAGGTCAACAGAGTGCTCAGCGGGAACGACCCTCTCAACCCTGTCAACACACTCGTCGCGAGCTCGTGAGCCCTTGATGTCCTGATCAGAGATCGGAAAGACGAGGAACCGATTCGTAGAATAATACCGTACGATGGCGGCCGGATCCGGTTAGAAGATTAACTCCGAATCTGCCGTCTTGTACTCGTCGGCTAGTTGCGCATCGATATCGATTCCGAGACCCGGGCCCTCTGGAACAGCCACCGACCCGTTCGAGAGAATTGGTCCCCGCTCACCGGTACGAATCACAAGATCGTTCCACCACGGAACGTCCCGACCACGGAATTCGATCGACATGAAGTTCGGGATCGCCGCACCGAGATGCGCACCAGCGACGACACCCACCGGACTTGAGAGGTTGTGTGGTGCGAGGGGGACACCGTGTAGGTCACAGACTGTGGCGATTCGATGGAGATCGAGCAATCCGCCGCATTTGTTGACGTCGGGTGCTGCGATGTCTAGTGCGCCGGCGCTGACCAGTTCGTTGAAGCGACCCACGTCAACAACGTTCTCTCCGGTGAGGACAGGAGTGTCCAACGCCTCGGTGACGCGCTGCTGGGCACCCAGTTTTCCAGGCGGAACTGGATCCTCAATGAAGGCTAAGTCGAACCGCTCAAGTTTCTTACCGAGCCGTATCGCAGTCTCGACTGTGAAGTTCCAGTGCAAATCCACGCCGAGGTCGACATCATATCCAATCTCGTCGCGAACCGCTTCGACGAGCGAGACCTTGTGGTTGATCGCTCTGTTGTCGAGTCGCCGCGATGCGACGTCCTCGTCGTCTTCGCCCGGCATCGGAACGTCGAGATCGAATTTCAACGACCCGAACCCGTCATCGACCACCTCACGTGCCGCTTTAGCATACGACTCGGGGGTGTAGACGGTATCAGCGTCGCCGTCAAGCGCGGCTCCGACCGACTCTCCCGCGTGTGTGTCGCAGTAGGTCTGAACGGAGCTTCGGTACTTCCCCCCGAGCAGTTCGTATACTGGCACGTCGAACAGCTTGCCTTTGAGATCCCACAGGGCAATCTCAATTCCGGTCATCGCAGCCTTCCCGATGTATCCCGCACCGGTGTATCGCTGTTCAAGCAGCTCCATCAACCGGTCGATATCGAGCGGGTTCTCACCGATCACGTGGCGAGAGATGCGGTTGACGACGTCCACCGCCTCGTGCCCGTGGAAGGCTTCGCCGATTCCATAGTGGTCGGTATCTGTTTCTACTTTAACTATTCCCCACGGGTAATTCCCCGAAATTGTCATCGTCCGGACGTCGGTAATTACCACGTCGCGTTCCGGAGGACGTCGTGATTCGTCCATCCGGAGGTCACGCCATGGTACACTAACCTCATCTGGTACTTTGTAGGCTTCTTCATCCATTGCTGGATCCACTATCCCGCTACGGAAGTGGTGTATTTGATTCTATGGGTGGTCTCCAATTCGTCGTCTCACGCGCTTAGCTAGCGGGGTTCCACTAACTTCGGTGCCGAACTGACCCCCCCTATACACATCACTAATCTCAGTAATCTCTTCCCGGGTTGCCACCCAAATCTATTTAATACACCTTAGAAAGGTATGTGTGTGCAATACACGACACTAGGTAGTACTGGTATGGACGTCAGCCGCATCTGCCTCGGAGGTGCAAGTTTCGGGACGAGTCCAGTCCGTGAGTGGGTCCTGGACGAGGAGGAGTCACGGGAGATCATTGAGCATGCGATAGACCTCGGAATCAACTTCATCGATACCTCGAACATCTACTCGTACGGGGAGAGCGAGCGAATCATCGGGGACGTACTCACCGAATATAATCGTGACGAGTTCGTCATTACCTCGAAGGTGTTCCGACCGCTCGAGGAAGAAACTCCTAACTCTGGAGGATTATCCCGGAAAGCGATCGAACAAGAACTCGACGCGAGCCTCGAACGGCTCGGTATCGACACGATTGACCTCTACGAGATTCATCGCTGGGATGACCAGACCCCCATTGAGGTAACACTCAACGCTCTCGATGATTCAGTCCGGCGAGGAAAGGTTCGTTACCTCGGTGCGTGTTCGACTCGAGCGTACCAACTCGCGAACGCGCTTCACACGAGTGACAAGCTGGGGCTCGAGCCGTTTCGTGTCATGCAGAACCACTACAACTTAGCGTATCGGGAAGAAGAACGCGAGATGCTCCCTCTCTGTGACGAAGAGGATATCGCCGTGACCCCGTGGAGCCCACTCGCAAGGGGATTCCTCGCTCGACCGGCACGATCACTCGATAGCACGAAACGTGGTTCCGTCGACAGCCTCCTGTATAATCGTCCCTACCGGGAAGGTGGTGGCGAAGAGATTAACCAACGGGTTCAGGAACTCGCGCAGGAGAAAGGGGTCTCGATGGCTCAGCTCAGTCTCGCCTGGTTGTTCCACAAAGAGTGGGTCGACGCTCCCATTCTCGGAACAACGAGTGTTGAACACCTTGACGATGCTGTCGAGGCGCTCTCGATTTCTCTCACAAGAAGTGACCTTGAGTACTTGGAAGAACCCTATCAGCCCGTTCGAGAATCTGGCCTCGAATAACTCCACCCGAACCGACTACAGCGATACGTCGTGAGTCAGCGTACCGACCCCCTCTATTTCCACCTCGAACTCGTCGCCGTCAGAGAGCGGTGCCATGCCAGGTGGGCTTCCGGTCAGAATTACGTCCCCCGGTTCGAGCGTCTGGAACTGGGAGATGTCGGCGATCAACTCAGGAACGGAGAACACCAGCTCTGAGAGCGTAGAGGATTGGAACGTTTCTCCGTTAATACGTGTCTCAATAGTCGACTCCGATGAGACGTTCTCCGGAGAAACGACAGCAGGACCGAGCGGAGCCGCTCCGTCGAACGCTTTCCGTCGAACCATGTTCTCTACGGTCCGATCAGAGAGGTCATTCGCGCAGGTGTATCCTTCGACGACGCTCATTGCGTCCGACGTATCGATGTTTCTGCAGCGCTCGCCGATGACAACGGCGAGCTCTCCCTCAAAGAAGACGTCCTCGGCCGCTGGAAGAGTGACTGTTCGTCGGTGACCGGAAAGCGAGTTCGGTGTCTTCACGAACAGAATTGGTTCGTCTGGGTACTCGCTTGGGTCGTTGAACCCGCCACGGTAATTCGACGCGGCGCAAACTATTTTGGTCGGCTTGGCTGGGGAGAGAAACTCGACTGCGTCTGAATCGAACGTCTCTCCATCGGCCGTAATCGAGCCGTCGGTCATTTCTCCGGATCGTCGATTGCCATCTGGGTCGCTAAATCTTACGTATCCCATACTTCGGGAGTCTACTGTTCGAACTCAAATAGCTACTGATACCGGTGTACCAATCGGCTCCCTGTTGTACTATAGCAAACCTTTATTATTGACTCACACAGTCATAGTCCATGGCTAGCGAGACAACAGAGTGGACCGCCCACTCTACAGAACCAGCAGGGGTGAAAGACACGCTCGTTGAGTTCCTCTCGAGAAAGCGTGTATTGATGGCGTTGACATTACTTCCGGCGTTGAGCCTGTTCGTCATCATGATTGTTGTGCCCGTCGTATGGACCATCGCGGCGAGTTTTAATTCGATTTCGGCGTTCTCTCCGGAGTGGACGTGGGTTGGTCTCGAAAACTACCGAGTTGTACTCTCCGATCCACAGTTTGGAACCGTACTCAGCCGCTCCATCTACTTCGCGACCGGGTCAGTACTCTTGCAGCTAGTGCTGGGAACGGGAATCGCACTACTCATCAATCGGTCCTTCAAGTTGAACTCGGTCGCTCGGGCGGTCGTGATGCTTCCGTACCTTATTCCGACAGCTATCGTTGCGTACCTCGCACTGTGGATGCTGAACAGTCAGTGGGGGATCATCAATCAGCTTCTCGTTCAGGCCGGCCTCATCAACCAACACATCGCTTGGCTCGGCTCCCCGGAACTTGCGATGCTAATTATTATCCTCGTGAACAGTTGGAAGTTCTCTATCTTCGTGACGATCATGGTCCTCGCTCGACTGCAGGGGATTCCTACGGGATTCTACGAAGCCGCTCAAATGGCCGGAGCCTCCCGATTCCAACAGTTCCGTGATATCACGCTGCCGAACCTGAAAGGAGTCATTTTCATCGTACTCTTGCTCCGTGGCGTGTGGATGTTCAACAAGTTCGATATCATCTGGATCCTGACCGGTGGTGGACCGATCAATGTGACCACGACTGCGCCGATTTACGCGTATAAAACCGCGTTCAACCAGTATGCGCTCGGCCGGTCGGCGGCGATCTCGACGATTCTGTTCGGTATGCTTAGCGTAGTCGCAGCACTGTACTTCTACAGATTCGACCCATCGAAGGAGGTGCGCGTCGAATGAGTTCTGGACACAGCAACGATGACGGAGAAGAACAGTCACTCTTCTCCGCGATGACGTCGTACCAAACGAGAGGGAAGGCATACACGGGATTCCTTAACCTCCTCACGCTCGGGGCAGTCTTGCTCATCGCCTTCCCGCTGTTCTGGATGTTCAGTACCGCGCTTCGACCGGACGCAGCGCTGTACACGACGCCTTCATCCTTGATTCCGGAGACGGTGTCCTTCGAACAGTTCCGGACACTGTTTACGAACACGGACTTTCCGACCTACCTCCTGAACAGTATCATCCTCGCTGCCGGTGTCGTCGGGCTGACCACTACTGCAGCGACGCTCGGCGGATACGGCCTTACCCGTATCGACATCCCTCACAAGAAGTTCTTCGCCCGCACAATTATCTTCGGGTACATGTTCCCCCCGATCCTGCTCGCGATTCCGATGTTCATCTTCTGGCGGAAGCTCGGGATGATTAACTCCTACCCCGGTCTCATCCTCGCCGTTACTGCAACTTCGTTGCCGTTCTCACTCTGGATGATGTGGAAGTTCTTCCAGACGGTTCCAAAGTCTCTCGAGGAGTCCGCGATGATGGCCGGTGCACCTCGATTCCGTGCATTCTACGAGATTGCACTACCCATGGCGAAGCCCGGAATGATCGCCGTCGCGGTATTCTCGTACGCGATTGCCTGGAACGCATACACACTCCCGACGGTTTTGATGTCCGATTCGAGCAAGTGGCCGCTTACTGTCGGTATCCAGGCGTTCCTGCAGACGGACGCGATCAGCTGGGGAGCACTCATGGCCGCCAACGCCATCGCAGTGATTCCCTCCTTCCTGTTCGTGTTCTTCCTGCAGAAGTACCTGCTGCGCGGATTCCGCGCCGGAGGTGTTAAATAACCGTGGTTGGTAACACAGCCCAACCCGAACGCAGAGCCAACAATCAGACTACCCCATCAGAGACCATGAGTCAGACAACCTCAACCGCAAACAGCATCACGATCGACACGCTCCGAAAAGAGTTCAACACCCCCGACGGTACCGTCGTCGCCGTCGACAGCATTCACATTGAAATTGGGCCGGAGGAGTTCCTCACGCTCGTCGGGCCCTCGGGATGTGGGAAGACAACCACTCTCCGCTGTCTCGCGGGGTTAGAGACGCCGACCAGCGGCGAGATTAGATTGGGAAATCGAGACGTTTCCGATCTCCCGGCTAACAAGCGCGATTTCGCGATGATGTTCCAGAACATCGCACTGTACCCCCACATGAAAATCATCGATAACATCGCGTACCCGCTGAAAGTGCGTGGGGTATCCACGCAGGAGCGTCATGAGCACGCCAAGGAGGCGGCAGAAATCATGCAGATCACCGACCTGCTCAACAAGTATCCCGGCGAGGTCAGTGGTGGTCAGCGACAGCGGGCAGCGCTCGCACGGACGGTCGTTCAGAATCCGAAGGCGTTCCTGATGGATGAGCCGCTCTCTGACCTGGACGCGAAGCTCAAGGTTGAGATCCGAAAAGAGATTCAGCGGGTCCATCAGCGAGTAAAGCGTCCGACTGTGTACGTCACTCACGACCAAGAAGAGGCGATGACGATGAGCGACCGAATCGCCGTGATGAACAACGGCGGAATCGAGCAAATCGGCACGCCCAACGAGTTGTATAACGAACCTGCGAACCTCTTCGTCGCACAGTTCATCGGTAACCCCAGTATGAACTTCGCCGACGGGACCGTTGAGACTGTTTCGACAGACGGTGTTTCGGTGTCTGTCGACGAGCGAATCGTCGACCTGTCCCTCAATGCTGAGGCCGACCTGAGCATGGGCGACGAGGTTGTTCTCGGGTTCCGTCCGGAGACCGTCTCGCTCGACACGGCGGGGCCCGGATTCGAAGGCGAGATTACCCTGATCGAGCGTATCGACGACCGAATGCTTGCGACTGTCGAAGGAGATCTGGGCGAGATTCGTGCGACCGTCTCCGCCGACGACCCACTGAACGTTGGCGACGTCGTTCCAATTTCGTTCGACACATCCCATATCCACGTCTTCGACCGCGATACCGGCGAACACATTGCTTCGGGTGATCGACCCAGTACGAGACGAGCGAAGCGAGGTGCGGAGTAACACCTCTTCGAACGGCCCGAGCGCTTGTTTTCGGCCCAGTCGCTCGCGATTAACTGTCAGTATAGTGTTACCCGCAGTAATTGGTCGTCCCGGACGCTCCGGTCACGCGAGAACATAATTCGGGAGCGAGGTTACTGCAGTCGACTTCTCGAGACACGACTACTGTGTTCTCAACCACCCGAACCGCTCAACAGAGTAGCGTCGGGTTGGTGTGATCAAAATGGGGTACGCCATTAGGACACTATACTGACTCAGCGGTAGCCACCCTAGTGCCGTCTGGAGGGAGTTCAGTTCCTTCAGCATGGACTCTCGTCTCAACCCCGCCTGTGGCTGGCGGTCTCAGTGCTTCGTGTACTTGAAAAACAGATTTTGTTGGGAGGTCGCCGGCTCAGTCGTCGATTCCGGCTTCCGAACGGATTGCCTTGAGCATTCCCCGAAGATAGCCGATGGTAAATGCCCTTCCTCGGAACCCACCTGCAGGCCACTCCTTCTCGTTCGGGAGGTCGGGGACGTGGTCGGGCGTCATAACCCCGGTGAAACCCTCCTCATAGAGCGTCTTCATCACCTCGTACTCGTCAAAGTTGCTCTCCGGGTCGTCGATAAACGTCTCGTAGAACCCGGTTTCGGCGGTTCCAACGACATCTCGATAGTGTACGTAGACGATGTTTTCCCCGCCAAATCGTTTGATTACCTCCACAAGGTCCTCTCCCATTTCGGACCAGCATCCCATCCCCAGCTTGATTCCGTGATTCGGGCTTGGGTATAGCTCCATCGCGCGCTTGTGATTCTCGAAGTTCCGGAAGAGTAGTGGCACGCCTGCGATTTGTTCAATCGGAGGGTCAGTCGGGTGCAGGCCAAGTGTGACACCGTACTCCTCAGCGACCGGGATAACCTCCTGCAGGAAGAGTTCGTACGTCTCCCACATCGCCTCCTCGGTCAGTTCTCGGTCGGTCTCGATGACACGTGAACCCACCTCTTCAGGGTCTAGTGCTTGCGCTTCACCTCCACCGCGAATCTCGAGTATCGCCTCGTCAACCAACTCCGGATCGAACGCCGTTGCTTTCGCACCCCCCCGGAGAACCTTTGGGGCGGTCCGGCTCACACCAGTCGGTGGGTGACCGCTGTACCCTTGAACTGGGATGCCCGCCCGCCCAATGTTCTTAAGCGACTCTTTGACCACGTCGATTTTCTCCTGGGGGTTGTCATCAATGAGGATTCGATAGAGGTTGTACGGCAGCGTCTCTAATCCATAGAGTCTGAGCCCCGCAGCCTCAACGCGCTCGCGGAGAGCCGTCAGCTCCTCTAATGTCCATACCTCTCCCGTGGTAAGTGTGAGGTCGTACTCGTCATGGGGGTCGAATGGGCTGATGAGAACGTCCTCAATTCCCACCTGAGCAGCAAACTGGAGGTGTTCGTCGCTCAGTTCCTTGATTTGTCCAACCCCGACGCGCATCGGCAGGTCTTCGAACTGTTCGTAGGCACTCTGGGCAGCATCGTCTCTCTGTACACTCATTACTTCCTTAGACAGTTGACCGAGGCCGGTAATAAAGATGAGGGGGAGAACGTCTCAGATACCTTCCTTTAGGGCCCTGTTGGCCCCTCGACGACGACGATTCGGATGTCATTGACGTTCGTCCCGGTCTGCCCTGTCTTGAGGAGTGCATCCACTTGCTTGAGGGCTGGATAGGCATCGTTTCGTAACAACGCATCGCGGGCGGCAATTGGGTCGTCAACGCTGGTGTCGTCCACTATCGCACCTGCAGCGTCGGTCACCCCGTCGATTCCATCGGAATCGGCGCTCGCAACTACGACACCGTCTTCCTCGAGTTCGATTGCTGCGCTCAGCGCGAACTCTTGGTTCGGTCCCCCCACACCGTCACCCGACAGCGTTACGGTTGTTTCACCGCCGGATATCAGCACTGCAGGCGGTTCGATGGGCCGCTGCGTCGAACGTATCTCTTCTGCAATCGCGAGGTGTGTCTTCGCTGCCTCACGTGCCTCGCCCCTGATACGCGTGGACAGAATCATCGGGTGGTATCCTCGGTTCCTCGCCTCGGCCTCCGCTGCGAGCAGCGCGCTTTCTACATCACCGATGACATGATTCGAGACTGAATCGAAACGCGTCGACGAGGCAGTAGGTGTCTCGTCGACGGTTCCTGCTATCCCCGCTTCTAACCGTTCCTGCACGCGGTCGGACACAGAGATTCCGTAACTGTCGACCACCCGTTGTGCTTCTGCGAAGGTTGACGAATCCGGGACTGTCGGTCCACTCGCGATGGCACTGAGGTCGTTGCCAACGACATCGCTCACCACCACCCCGACGACGGTCGCAGGCATAGCACGTGTCGCCAATTGGCCTCCTTTGATTCTCGATAGATGCTTTCGGACGACGTTAATCTCCACGATCGACGCACCACTCGACAGAAGTGATTCGGTCACCATCTGTAAATCCTCCAGCGTAACTGAGGGTGCTGGTGCCGTCAGAAGCGCACTCGCGCCACCTGTAATCGGGCAGAGGACTAATGTGTCCTCTGAGACCTCATCGAGCAGTTTCAGCAGTTCCTCCGTCGCCTCAACGTTTCTCGCTGTCGGAACGGGGTGGTCACCTTCGAAAACCTGGATCGTGGATAGGGACGTTGGAACGTCAGTCACGACGATTCCGTCGTCGATTCGGTCGGAGAGGAGTTCCTCCAGTCCCTTCGATAGCACTCCTGCGGCGTTCCCACCTCCAGCGACGACAACCCGGTCGAAGCTATCGACGTCGAATGACGTATCCAGAATCGATAGGGTTCCGCTCTCGTATCGGACGGTTTGGTTCAACGCACTCAGGGGGTTTGCTGCCTCCAGAGCCGCTTCGAGGCAGGAACAAGCCGTTGCTCGTGGTTGAGTCGTGGCTAGTCGGGGTCGGTCAAACATGGTACGACAGATGGAACCGGCTAACAAAAGCCTATCTCGGGCGGTGATTATTCGGGATTCAGCACGTCTAACCTCCCGTAGAATCACGCAAGCGGCATCGTACAATATGTGTACTGACGCTGTCTATATACGGACGAGTAGGTCGTGGTTGACAAGACTGCTAACGAATCCACCGACATAATATTGTGCTATTAACACAAAATAGAGCGGTACAACGTCAGCACTTGGTGTAACATTTTCAAGGATTCTGGAGCTAATTTGGCGGCTTCTATCCTTCACTTTATTACTAAGACACACCATCATGTGACGAAAATTTAATTCGATTAGCTAAATTATGTGTCTATAGTCTTTCGATTGTAATCAAATAGTCGGTTCACTATCCTAATTGAGACTATATCAAAAAGTCCCTGACTTTCAAGATATAAGTCAACTGCTTCGATATATCTTGGGTTCACCGTCTGATAATGATTCCTCAATATATTTTGAGGATGGTACTCTACTATGACGTGCAATGCCTGCATCAAGTGCTTGACAGACAAATGCTAGCGTAAGAGGCCACCTAGGCAGTGACATTTATATGCTCTAACTCACTCCCCGAACGCCTCAGCCAACTGTTCGCGCATAAACTCCCGACGCACCCGCCGCGACCGCGAGTCCGAGAGATAGTTCTGCATCACGACTTGGGGGTCGCTACTACCTTGCTCTGCGGCGATCTCTTCGACGCCTTCGAGCACGCCTTCGAGGACTGCCGTGTACGTGTCGTACCAGAAGCGACGACACAGCTGTGGACT
>NZ_FOTC01000011.1 GCF_900114455.1 Halogranum rubrum
TGTTCAAGAATCATGGGACTGATCCGGCGGCTGCGTTTCTCCACGGCGTTTGCGAGAAACACGACTGTTCAGACGCGGTGTTTCTCGCCGATGCCTTCGGTTATCGGACTGCCTTCTCTCGATTAGGGTTGAACGGTCGGGTCGACTACACAGAGCGAAACCTGATCGAAAAGTGGTTTCACACGTTCAAAATGAGGGTCGACCGTTTCCACAACTCATGGGTGGGCAGTCGGCTGAGCGTCCGCCGGTGGCTTGCAGTGTTCGTTCATTACTATAATTTTCAGCGACCGCATCAATCGCTCGGTGGTCGAACGCCAGCTCAGGAGGTTAACTAGACAGTGCCCTATAATTGATGAGCAACGCAACGAGAGACACGAATACGAACGGGAAGAGCCAAGCAATCGGTCTCATCGCGACAGAGGCGAATTTGGGAAGGCTCGCGCGACGAATCGTTCAGGCGAACGGACGAGGATACAAGTCGTTGGTTACCTACGAACGGGGGATGAACCTCGACCAACTCCGTTTCGTCGAACAGCTTGGTGGTTCACTCATTCACCCGGACGGCGTGGTAGAAGGTCGGAACGAACTGTGTAGGAAGTTAGAGAGTGAAGCAGAGCGACTGAACTATCGGATAGTGCTATCAGGTGATGGTCCCGACCTGTTTCGAGGAGACCACACTCTCGTCGCGACAGAAGACGCGCTGGCCTCGACTGTCGATGCGACTGCGTCGGTGGCTCAGGATAGAGAAGACAAGGTTGCCACTACAGAGACTATCGTGGCGATTCCAGCCTACAACGAGGCACAGACAATCGGGGACGTAGTGAGGAGAGCGAAGCCGTTCACCGACGAGGTCATCGTGGTCGACGATGGTAGCTCCGATTCGACCGTCAGCGTCGCTCGCGAAGCAGGCGCGACTGTCGTCGAACACGTCGAGAACCGAGGCTACGGTGCCGCGCTCCGGACGGCGTTCAGAGAAGCATACCGTCGAAACGCGACACAACTCGTCACGTTGGACGCCGATGGACAGCACGACCCACGTGATATCCCAAAACTACTGAACTCACAGAAGAAACTCGATGTAGAGGTCGTCGTGGGAAGCCGGTTCGTCGACGACGGCTCGTGTGATGCCCCCCTGTACCGACTGTTCGGGCTCCGTGTGATCAACCTACTCACAAATCTGAGCCTCGGTGTCGTCCGGAGTGATTCGTGGGTCACCGACACGCAGAGTGGATTTCGGGCGTACGACGAGCGAGCGATAAAGACACTCGCAACGGATCGGACAATCGGAGAATCGATGAGTGCGAGCACAGATATCCTCTATCACGCGCACCGACACGGATACTCTATCAAGGAGGCCGGTATCGACGTCAGTTACGACGTCGATAGCCCGAGCAGTGTGAACCCGCTCGTTCATGGACTGACGCTCGTTACGAACATCCTGAATACAGTCGAGCGAGAACGTCCACTGTTGACGTTCGGTCTCCCAGGACTACTTCTGATCCTCTTTGGAATCTCCTTCACGCTCGTAGCGACGATGGGGTACATAACCACAGTGCCCCCTCTCGGCCTGACAATCACCTCGATTACCGTCACGATGGTCGGCATCTTCTCGTGTTTTACTGCGTTGATACTCCACTCGGTGGCTGGACTCCTCGAACGAGAACAGTACGAGAGACAGGACGACTATCACCAAGACACCATCTTTCCAAGATGATATTTGCACAGCACAAAGGATGTCAGTGCGACGAACCAGCGCCCGGTGACGAGCGCCTCGTCGACACCGAGTGATGTTCGTGTCTCGTTCGTACATCAGAACGCCTACGCTCTGAGTCTCGCATGACCGGTATCGGATGCTCGTTCCGGTCGACACCTCATCATGAGTGTGAGAGGAGCGAGCACCACGATGCAAGTCGCGGTTGACGGATTCGCGGTCAACCAGAGACAGTCAGTAATGTTTAGAGTGAGCAATATTCGCAAGTAAACGGATTTTTGTCGAACTAATGCCTAGAAGTGCAAATTTAGGATATTAGCCATATTCCTCCTCGTTCAAATTCCATAAATCCTGGATATTTCAGATAATACCGGGATAAAGTTCCGAGAAGTGTTGCTAGACTCTCGCGCGTGAAAACGAATCCAGGTAGCCGGCCGGTGTAGAGCGGTTGTGCCTCTGAAACGCTCTTAGAGCAGATAGAGGCCAGGTGCCGTTTCATTGGGTCAGTAGTGAGTTGCCGACGGGCGAACAGGAGTATTGTATTGTATAGGAACGACAGCGAACGTCAACAGTTGCAACATCGTCCGAGAGACCGACGTCAGTCCAGGAGTTTGCTATACCAGATTCTGTCGCGACTCTACCCCAACCGACAGAGTATATCGTCCGAATACAGATACATAAAGGCCGATTTATCCGAACGGGGTTCTAGTTTGGCGGCTTACAACTTTACCGTAGGTCACACAACTACCGCCGATGGTCAAACAGTTACGAGGAAAGACGATTCTCATCACAGGCGGCGCCGGATTCATCGGCAGTCATCTCGCCGAGACACTGGTCTCAGACAATCGTGTTCGGATACTCGACAACCTGTCCGGTGGAGACGTACGGTACGTTCCCGACGCGGCGACGCTCGTCGAGGGTGACATTCGAGGCCCGATGCTCTCCGAGGCAATGGCAGACGTCGACATCGTCTTTCACGAGGCAGCAATCGTCGACCCACAGGCTTCCGTGAAAGAGCCGTTCAGTACGAACGACGTCAACTGTAACGGAACGCTCGCGGTGTTAGATGAAGCACGCAAACGAGACGCGCGTGTAGTCGTGGCGTCCAGTGCAGCGATTTATGGACGGCCCGAGACCGTTCCAATCCCCGAAAGTCACAGCCTCAAACCGCTCTCACCCTACGGGTTGCAGAAGTTGGCGATAGACAGGTACGCGACACTGTACCACGATCTGTACGGATTGGAGACTGTCTCGCTACGATACTTCAACGTCTACGGCTCACATCGAAGTGCCAACAAGTACAGTGGTGTTATCCGTGAATTCCTCCGACGGGCCTCCCAGGGTGACCCACTCACGGTGTACGGTGATGGAACCCAGACGCGTGATTTCGTCCACGTCGACGACGTCGTCGCTGCAAACATTCGTGCAGCAACGACGGAACACGTTGGTGAGGCGTACAACGTCGGTACAGGCGAATCGGTGACGGTTCAGGAACTCGCAGAGGAGATTATTCGGATTACGGATAGTTCCTCGTCCATCGAATACGGCGACGACCGTCCGGGCGATATCAAACACAGTGTCGCAGATATCACGAGAACACAGAACCGTCTCGGACTCGAGCCTTCCATCGACCTCAGCACCGGTATTCGCCGTCTCGTGGAGAAGCCAAAGGCACTGACAGAGGGTGTCTCCTCTCTCGGCACGGCCTCTCGAAACAGCGGCGAGTCGAGTTGAGTCGCACGTCGTGTTCGTGCCCTCTATGTGACACCCCTACTCGTGCCCAGACACCTGAACCGGTTCGTACGGTTCCTCCAGATACTCCAACTCGCTGTCGCTCAGGTCGATGTCGAACGCTTCGACGGCGGATTCGAGGTGGTCGACGCTCGACGTACCGAGAATCGGCGTCGTGACCACGTCTTTGTGCAGGAGCCACGCCATCGACAACTGGGCCATCGAGTAGCCCTTCTCGTCGGCGAGTTCCTGGACGCGCTCGTTTATCTCGACGCCGCCACCCTGCTTGTAGGGTCGGCCGAGGCCATCTTCGTGCTCGCCGCGGGCCGTCGCGTCGAACTCCTCGTGCGGGCGCGTGAGATACCCCGCACCGAGCGGCGACCACGGCATGACGCCGACGTTCTCTCTCGCGCACAGCGGGAGCATCTCGCGTTCTTCCTCCCGGTAGGCGAGGTTGTAGAGGTTCTGCATCGTCTGGAACCGTTCGAGTCCGAGTCGTTCAGACGTGTGTAGTGCCTCCGCGAACTGGTGTGCCCACATCGACGACGCGCCGACGTGTCGGACTTTCCCGCGACGGACGGCGTCGTCGAGTGCCCGAAGGGTCTGCTCGATAGGCGTGTCGTAGTCCCAGCGGTGAATCTGGTACAGGTCGACGGTGTCCATTCCGAGTCTGTCGAGCGAGTTGTCGAGTTCCTGTTCGATAGTCTTTCGCGAGAGACCGGTGGCGTTTTCGTGTTCTGTCGCGCCCGAGAACCGAACCTTCGTGGCGACGACCATCTCGTCGCGGTCGTACTCCGCGAGGACGTCGCCGAGGATGGACTCGCTCTCGCCCGCCGAGTAGACGTTGGCGGTGTCGAAGAAGTTGATACCCAACTCGATGGCGCGTTCGACGAGTTCCGCGCCCTCCTCCTCGTCGAGCATCCAGTCGTGGCCGCTCCCGAAGCTCATACAGCCGAGACAGAGTCGGCTGACGGTCGTTCCAGTGTCACCGAGTGTCGTGTACTCCATGTGAGAGCGTTCCAGAGAGAGCCGTAAGTGCGTTAGCCTCGGGGAAAAGCGTTCGAGAGCGAAGGGGAGGTGTCACTAACGAGACGAGAGGGACAAGCCCGGAGAGTGACTGTGTGGAAGTGGACGGCGAAGCCGGCTACTCGAACGTCTCCAGTGACCCGGCGGCGCGTTCGTCGAGCGCCGAGAGTATCGGTGCGGAGGTGTCCTCGCGGAGTCGAACGAGGTTGTCGAGCGCCATGTGGAACGTCTCTTCTTGCTCTCTGGTGGTCCCGGACTGGAGGACGTCTTGGATGACCAGCGACTCCTCTCGGAGGGCTGTCGCGAGGGCGTCGAACTCGCGGGTGTGCGGATGCTCGGACTCGCCCGCGAGCGTCGTCGCGAGGCGTGCGAGCGTCTCCAGATTGGCCGATAGCACACTGAGGCGAGTGCGAACGTCCATCTGCCACGTATCGGTGTCGTCGCTCACACGCTACTGTAGTAGCTCCAGTGTCTTGTCGTTTTGCAGGTTAATCCGAGCCGTCCTCACGCTCCACCCGTGACTCGTCGTCGACGTCTCGCCTGGCGATTCGCTCCGCCGAATCGCGGTCCATCACCGGTAAATCGGTCGTCTCGGCGGAGACCAGCGCATAGAGGACGAGCGGTCCGAGGAGGGCGAGTGCAAGGACGAGGACGAAGACCAGACCGAATTCGCCAGCCATACTGTTTCAGTCGCGTGCGTGCGAGAAAACGATTCGGTCGACACGTTCGTCGCCATCCGCTCTACGACACACGACCTCTCACCGTTCAGCGAACGACGCTTCGGAGTTCGCCGAGGTCGAAGCCGTCCGCGGTGACCTGAAACACCGACTCGTCGCGGAGCCAGACCGTGTAGAGGCTCTCGCCGTCGTCGAGCAGATACGGCGGGTCGACCTTCACGACTGTCGCGTCCACGTCGTCTCGCTCGTCCGGGCGAGCGACGGGTTTGACGATGAGCGAGACTCGTTCACCGAGTGTGAGTCGGTCGAGCGTTCCTTCGAGGTCGGTCATACAGTGGCTCTCGGCGGGGACTACTGAATAGGTATCGTCGTCGCGTCATGCGGGGGTCCCTCGGCACGCTCGACGAGGCGTTCCACTCGCGCATCCATCGGCGGATGTGTCGAGAGCAACCGCCCCAACGAACTCTCCTCGCTCCCGTAGATGGTCAATGGCGAGCGAATTCCCCACGTCGGTTGCGAAACGCGTTCGATGCGGCGGAGTGCGCGTGCCAGTGCGAGTGGGTCGCCCGTCACGTCGACGGCGCGGTCGTCAGCCGCGAACTCTCGTCGTCGCGAGTGCACGCGGATGAGCAGCGTGAGTGCGACGAGGAGTAAGGCGAGCGCCTGGCCGATACGCTCGCGAAGCCGTCCGAACGGCGAGTCGGTCCACGTCGCTGGACGGCCGGTGAACCACCCGAACGCCTGCGCGAATCCGGTCACGACGAGGACGAACGGGAGCGAGACGACGAAGACGAGGCCGACGAGTGTGCGCATCACACTGTACGCGAGCGTCTGGACGAGACCGTCGTGACTCTCCAGATGCGAGAGTTCGTGGGCCAAGATTGCCTCGAACTCCGCGGGCGACAGGAGCCACAGGAGCGATCGGTCGACGACGAGGACGCCCTGCCGGGCGGTGCCGAGCGCCATCGCGTTCGGCAGTTGCATCTGTGCGACGAACACCGTCGGCGTATCGACGTTCATCTCGGCGGTCAGCCAGTCGAGGCGGCGGTACAAGCCTCCCCCGCGCTCTCTGTCGAGTTCGACAGCGTCCAGCGAAGCGAGGAGGGTGGTGGTGCCGAAGCGATAGCTGAGGACGCCGAACACGACGGCGAACACGACGACGAGACCGACCGTCGTCACCAGGTCTGTCCGCGAGGAGACCACCGTCGTGATGACGACGGTTCCGAGTGCTGCCAACCCGAGGTACAGCGCGAGCAGCAGCAGGCCGATGGCGGCCATCAGGAGGCGGAGTCCGAGTCGACGCATAGCTGAGAGAGGAGACGAGACGCAAAACCGCTACCGATTGTCAGAACCGTCGACGGCTCACGGTGCGTGCTGGTCGAGGAAGACGTCGATAATCTCGCTCTTGCGGTGGTGTTCGTGGAGATGGTCACGGAGGTGGTTCCTGTGTGAGCATTGGTGGTCGCAGAGCGGACAGTTACACGTGGTGTCGCCAGTGTCGCCGGTATTTCCGGTGTCGCCGGTATCGGTGGCCATGAGTATATACAGGGGCCGAGACGAGAAAGCGACACCGCCGCCTACTGTCTCGGGAGAGAGACGAACCCGACGCGGGTTTCCCCTGCCCAAAGGGATTACTGACGCTCGGACGACTATTCGAGTATGGCAATCACCAACGAGAGCGACGTGTTCCACCTCGACGGCGAGACGCCCGTCCACCGCCTCGGCTACGGCGCGATGCGACTCACCGGCGACGACATCATCGGCGAACCGGAGAGCACCGAGAACGCCCACAAAGTCCTGCACACGGCCCTCGCCCGCGGCGTCGACTTCATCGACACCGCCGACTCCTACGGTCCCGCCGTCAGCGAGCGACTCATCGGCGAGGCGCTCCACCCCTACCCGGACGACGTCGTCGTCGCCACGAAAGGGGGACTGCTCCGCAACGCCGACGGTGAGTGGCTCCCGAACGGCGACCCCGATTACCTCCGAAACGCCATCCTCGGTAGTCTCGACCGCCTGCGCGTCGACACCATCGATCTCTATCAGTACCACCGACCGGACCCCGACACGCCGTTCGAGGACTCGGTCAACGCACTCGCCGAACTCAAAGATGAGGGGAAAATCGAGCACCTCGGTCTGAGCAACGTCTCGGTCGAACAACTCGACGAGGCCCGCGACATGGTCGACGTCGCGACGGTCCAAAACGAGTACAACGTCGGCAACCGCGAATCCGAGGAAGTGCTGCAAGCCTGCGAAGAGGCAGACGTCGGGTTCATCCCGTGGTTCCCGCTGGGTGCCGGTGACCTCGGTGAGAAGGAGTCCGTCGTCGAGGACGTCGCCGACGCCCACGACGCGACTACGCAGCAGATTTCGCTGGCGTGGTTGCTCCAGCACTCACCTGTGATGCTTCCGATTCCGGGGACGTCGAGCGTCGACCACCTCGAACAGAACGTCGCCGCGTCGAGCATCGAGTTGACCGACGACGAACTGTCGCGACTGACCGAGTAGTTCAGTCGGAGGTAGGCGCAGACTGGAGATAGTCGTACAGTTCAGACATCACCTTTCCTTCGGCGCGCTTGAGATGTTCCCACGCCGTCGTCGGTGCGACGCCGACGATGTCTGCGAGTTCCTCGATAGAGGTGTCGCGGCCTCGCTCGTAGTAGCCTTCGCGGATAGCGAGTGTCAGCACTTCGCGCTGACGCGGCGTGAGTTCTTGGACGAACTCGAACATGTCGAGTTGGTTGGTGACGCCGACCTCACTCAACTCGACGTTCCGGACGAGTTCCGTGTCGTTTCCGGCGGCTTCCAGCGACGTGCGAATCTCGTTGATGTCGTCGTCGTCGTCGAGATAGAGCGTCCAGCGCTCCCACCCGGCCGTGATGGTCGTCCCGTTGCGGTAGTGAACCTCCATATCGGAGAGTCGCTCGGAGATACTGTCCCACTGGTAGGCGTCGTAGGTCATCGCGACGTACACTCGGTTGCGGTCGACGGGTGACAGCGGTTCGAGGTCGAGGATGGGGTCGGCCTCGCCGAACTCTTCTAAGAACGCGGGGATGACTTCGGGGTTCCCCGACACTTCGATGATGCGCTTTCTACTGTTAGTCCGCCCCGTCATCGACGAACGTGAACTGAGTGTGACCTGTGGATAGTTGGCAGTCACGTCGCTCTCGGGTTCACCGTGATGACGAATGAGGAGTGTTACCTCTCTCATCGTAAAATACACTTCTTTTTCGAGCGGATAGATATTCGTTCGTTCATTTTTCTCACCCACAGATTGTCGTCTCTCGATCTTTTGTGGTGGTGAACCAAATATATTCGGGTGACCATATATGCAATACGTTCTCATACGTCGCAGTGTAATGACTGCACCCGACGACAGCGGGTTCACCGAGGACGACCTTAGCGGCCCAGTGATCGACCGACGAACGACCGTCAAACTGCTCGCAGCGGCCGGTGTGACCGGCCTCGCTGGTTGTACCGGCGGCGACGGCGGTAGTGGCGGTGACGGCGGCAGTACCGACAGCACGGAAGATACCCAGAGCGGCGACTCGACGGCGAGTAGCGGGTCGATGGGTGGCCGACTGAGCGCGGGTTGGTTCACCGGCAGTATCGACGTACTCGACCCACCGTACATCAGCGTCGGTCAGTACTTCCAAATCGCGGCCAACGTGTTCAACGGCCTCGTCACGCTCAAGAAAGACCTCACCGTGCGCGGTGACCTCGCGAAAGACTGGACCGTCGAGAACGACGGCAAGACCATCCGGTTCAACCTGCGCGAGGGCGTCAAATTCCACAACGGCGACGAGTTCACCGCCGAGGACGTCAAGTACACCATCAACCGGACCATCAGCGAGGAGGCGCCGGCGGCGTCGAAACTCGGGACGCTGAAACCCGTCGACGAGGACGGCGTCGTCGTCGACGACGACTACACGGTGACGCTCAACTTCGAACAGGCGATGGCTCCCGCGCTCATCTACCTCACGCGCGGACCGGGGCGGGCGGCGACCATCGTCTCGAAGACGGCCATCGAGGAGATGGGTGCAGAGGAGTACAGCATAAAGCCCGTCGGGACGGGCCCGTTCAAGGTGAGCGAACACGAAGTCGGGTCGAAACTCACCCTCGACAAGAACGAAGAGTACTTCGAGACCGACGACGACGGAAACCAACTCCCCTACCTCGACGGCATCGACGTCAGACCCATCCCGGAGGCGGCGACCCTCGTCAACGCCCTTCGGAGCGGCGACATCGACTTCGCGAACCTCGTTCCACTACAGAACCTCGACCGCATCGAGGAGTCCGACGGCGTGAGCGCCTCGGTCGCACCGGGTGTGAACTGGTACGGGCTGGCGATGAACCAGCGCCGCGACATCTTCAGTTCGCGGGAGGCCCGAATGGGCATCGCGAAGGTCATCGACAACGAGAAGTTCATCGAGACGGCGTACTTCGGCAACGCGCTCGCCGCGAAAGGTCCCATCAACAAGGCGACCAACTGGGTCTACCGCGAGGACAAACCCGACGACCAAGCCTACGACATGGAGGCCGGGAAACAGCTCATCGAAGAGGCCGGCATCTCCGGTGAGAGCTTCTCTATCCTCGTCACGCAGGGCGACACCCGCGCGGCGAAGGCGATGCGTCAGCAACTCAACGCCGCCGGGTTCCAGGTCGAACTGGAGCAAGTTACCTCCTCGACGTACTGGGAGCGCTACGAGAAAGGCGACTACGACACCACCATCAGCGGCAGCGTCGGCGACCCGGACCCCGACCAGTCGCTCTACAACTTCTACCGCCTACCCGACGAGGACGGCGTGTGGAACTGGGTGAACTTCCAGGACCAGCAGGTCCACGACCTGCTGTCCGAGCAACGGCAGGCACTGGACCGCGAGGAGCGCAAACAGATCCTTCAGCAGTTGGAGGACCGCCTCATCGAGCAGGTGCCGCACGCCTACCTCGTCCACCAGAACGACATCGCTGCGCTCAGCGACTCGGTGTCGAACTTCACTCACATCCCGTTCATGCGTGACTTGTCACAGGTGATGTTGGACGGCTAGCATGCGACAGTACATCCTCAAACGGGTCGCCCACGCGGTGTTCATCATGTGGCTCGTCGCCACCACCGTGTTCTTCGGCCTTCGCGCCATCCCGGGTGGCCCAGTGGCGACGATGCTCGGACAGGAGGCGACGCCCGCCGCCAAGCGCGCGCTCCGCGAGCAACTCGGTCTCGACCAGCCGTGGTACGTCCAGTACGTCGACTGGATGGTCGACCTCGCGACGTTCAACTTCGGCCAGAGTCTCACCAACAACCAGGCCGTCTCAGACCTCGTGATGCAGGCCGCACCGCGGACGCTCTCTATCGGCATCGTCGCCGTCGTCGTCGGCCTCAGCGTCGCGGTTCCGGCTGGCATCGTCAGCGCGACGCGGAAGCGCGAACCCGTGGACTACGTGGCGACTGTCGTCGCGTTCCTCGGTCTATCGATGCCGGCGTTCTTCGTCGGCATCCTGCTCGCGCTGGTCTTCGGCGTCTGGCTGGACCTCCTGCCAGTGTTCGGCTACGTCCCCATCTCGGAGGGTCTCGTCCCGTGGTTCGAGAGCATCCTCTTGCCGGGACTGGCCGTCGGACTCCCCTACGGCGCAGTCGTGATGCGGATGATGCGCTCGTCGCTGCTCGAAGTGCTCGACGAACCGTACATGAAGACGGCGCTCGCGAAGGGCGTGAACTCGCGCGTGCGACTCTACAAACACGCGCTCCAGAACGCGCTCATCCCCGTCGTCACCGTCGCGGGTATCCAACTCGCGCTCGTGCTCGTCGGGAGCGTCACGGTCGAACTGGTCTTCGGGATTCAGGGACTCGGCCGCCTGCTCGTCGACTCGATGCTCGACCGTAACTACCCCGTGACGCAGGTGGTCATCCTACTCGTCTCGGCCGTCCTCGTGTTCACGAACCTCGCCGTCGACTTGGCGTACACCGCCATCGACCCGCGCATCCGCTACGGGAGTGAGAGTGCATGAGCACCGACTTCGGCGAGAACCGCGGCACCTACGGACCCGGCGAGATGCCGGCGGAGTACGAACAATCGGAAGCCGTCGAGGAGTACAAGAGCACACGACAGCGACTCGTCGAGGGCGTCCTCAGAGACAAACTCGCACTCTTCGGCGCAATCGTCATCGTGCTCTTCGTCCTGACGGCGGCGCTCGCGCCGGTCATCGCCCCCTACGGCGAGGAAGAGACGTTCGGATTCATGAAGGAACCCGGAAGTTCCTCGCAGGCCGACGTCGACGGCGACGGCCAAGTCGAGCAGGTGTTCCATCCCCTCGGAACTGACTCGTTCGGCCACGACATCCTCACACGCCTCATCTACGGTGCGAGGGTGTCGTTGCTGGTCGCGTTGGCGACACTCGCACTCGCGTTCACTCTCGGGACGGCCATCGGCATCCTCGCGGGCTACCACGGCGGGTGGATAGATAGCCTGCTGATGCGCTACGTCGACTTCCAGTGGGCCTTTCCCGAGTTGATTCTCGGCGTCGCCATCATCGCACTCTCCGGCGGGTTGGGGGTGGTGAACGTCGTCATCGCCATCGGTATCGCGTACATCGACGACTTCGCCCGCCTCATCCGCGGGGAGGTGCTCTCGATTCGCGAAGAGGAGTACATCATGGCTGCCCAGACGGTGGGCATGTCCGACCGCCGCATCATGATCAAGGAGATCCTTCCAAACGCCGTCGCCCCGCTCATCGTGCAGGCGACGCTGATGATTCCGTTGGCGATTCTCGCGGAGGCCGGTCTGTCGTTCCTCGGTCTCGGCGTCAAACCGACGACGCCGACGTGGGGGCTGTTGCTCTCGGACGGGCGGCAGTTCATCAGCGAGGCGTGGTGGATTTCGGTGATGCCCGGACTCGCCATCATGCTGACCGTCCTCGCGTTCAACATGTTCGGTGACGGCCTGCGCGACGCCTTCGACATCGACGAAGGGGAGGTGGAGGCGCGATGAGTTCGGACCGCGCGTCTCCCTCGACCAACGAGTCGAGCGACTCGACGACGGGGTCGAGCCTCCTCGAAGTCAAGAGTTTGAAGACGCAGTTCCCCACGTCGCGGGGGACCGTCACCGCAGTCGACGGCGTCGACCTGACGGTCGAACGCGGCGAGATTCTCGGTCTCGTCGGCGAATCAGGCTCTGGCAAGAGCGTCTTCGCCCAGAGCATCATGGGCATCGTCGACGACCCCGGGCGTATCGTCGACGGCGACATCCAGTTGGCTGGGGAGTCGCTGCTCGACAAGTCGGCTGGAGACCTCGAAGCGCTCCGCGGAGGGCAACTCTCGATGATCTTCCAGGACCCGATGAACAGCCTCAACCCGACGCTCACCGTCGGCGAGCAGATAGCCGAGACCGTCCGACTCCATCAGGACGTCGGCGAGTCCGTCTCGCTGCCCGCCGAACTCAAGCGCAAGCTGTTGGGGGCGACGAAAAATAGTGAGGCGTGGCGGCGCGCCATCGAGATGCTCGAAGCCGTCGAGATTCCGGAGGCCGAGAGCCGTGCGGGCGACTACCCCCACGAGTTCTCCGGCGGGATGCGTCAGCGCGCGATGATCGCGATGGCGCTCTCGTGTGAACCGGACCTGCTCATCGCCGACGAACCGACGACGGCGCTCGACGTGACCGTCCAGGCGCAGATTCTGGACGAACTCCGCGACCTGAAAGACACGTTCGACACCTCCATCCTGCTCATCACGCACGACCTCGCGGTCGTCTCGGAGGTCTGCGACCGCGTCGCCGTCATGTACGCGGGCGAAATTGTCGAACGGGCGAGCGCCCGCGAGTTGTTCTCGAACCCGCAACACCCCTACACGCAGGGACTCATCGCCAGCACGCCGCGACTGGACGCACCGGACGACGAACTCACGCCGATCCAGGGGAACGTCCCCGACCTCATCGATATCCCCTACGCCTGCCACTTCGCGCCGCGGTGTCCCGAAGCCGAACGCGAGTGTTTCGAGGTCGACCCCGACTTCCGCGAGGTGGGCGAGGGCGACCACGAGGCGGCGTGTCTCCGTCGTGGTCCGGAGGAGCGACGACTATGACCAGACAGAGTAGACAGAGTCAGACGAAGCCGAGTCCGACCGACGAACCGACACGCGACTCGACCGCCGAGGGAGACGTCGTCCTCGAAGCGACGGGGCTGAAGAAGTACTTCGCCCAGTCGGACGGGTTTCTCGACCGACTGGTCGGCGAGACCGGGTCGGTGAAAGCGGTAGATGGCGTCGACCTCTCCGTTCGCGAGGGCGAGACGCTCGCCGTCGTCGGCGAGTCGGGGTGTGGCAAGAGTACGCTCGGACGTACCCTCTTGCAACATCACGCCGCCACGGCGGGGAGCGTCGAGTACCGCGGTGACGAACTCACAGGCCTCTCGAACCGCGAACTCAGGACGTACCGGCGACACATCCAGATGGTGTTTCAGGACCCGTTGGCGTCGCTCAACCCGCGCCAGACGGTCGGGCAGATTCTGAAAGCGCCGATGGAGGTCCACGGAATCGGCGACTCCGACGCGGAGCGAACCGAGCGGGCACGTGACCTCTTAGAGCGCGTCGGCCTGAAGGCGAACCACATGGACCGGTACCCGAAACAGTTCTCGGGCGGGCAACAGCAACGTGTGGGTATCGCCCGGGCACTGACGCTCGAACCGGACGTCATCGTCGCCGACGAACCCGTCTCGGCACTCGACGTGAGCGTGCAGGCGCAGATTCTCAACCTACTGGAGGAGTTACAAGAGGAACTGGACCTCGCACTGCTGTTCATCACCCACGACCTCTCTGTCGTGCGGTATCTCGCCGACCGCGTCGCCGTGATGTATCTCGGCGAACTCGTCGAGACGGCACCGACCGACGACCTGTTCGACAACCCACAGCACCCCTACACGAAGTCACTGCTCTCGGCAGTGCCGCGTATCGACCCGGCGGCGCGGACCGACAGAATCCTCCTCGAAGGGACGGTTCCATCACCCATCGACCCGCCGTCTGGCTGCCGATTCCACACGCGCTGTCCGGCGGTCGTGCCGCCGGACGACTGGCCGGGCACCGACGACGCGTTCCGGCGAGCGTTCAGATTCCGGACGCGCGTCACCGCGGGCGAACTGGACCCGGAGGCGGCGAGAGACCGTCTGCGGGCCGAAGGGCACCCTACCGACGACGACCACGTCGTCGACCACCTCGTCGACGGGACGCTCACGGGCACACGTGAGAGCCTCCCGGACGACGCGGTCATCATCATGGAAGAAGCGACTTCCGCTGTCGTCGCGGGCAACGACGAGCGAGCGGCGTCGATAGTCGAAGAGGCGTTTCCGTCGCCGTGCGCGAGCGATACGCCGACGACGGTTGCCGTCGACGCGGCGCACACGGCGGCGTGTCATCGTGTCGGACCGCACAGCAACTACAGCAATTCGTAGACGCCTCGACGCGACCACACTCGCGCGAGAAACCGCTACGGTCGCCGCGACGTGAGACTCTTCGCGCAGACCTAGCCCGTGATTGTGGGGACGGAGTTCGAGAAGGAACTAACAGATTTAGAGAATGAGTCGGAGCATATAGAATTGTGAGAAGATAGCACAACTGTGACGAGCGTACAGAAGAGACGATTCGGTCAGAGAACCGTGAAACGAGAACGTGAACAACACAAGTACCACCGCGGCCCAGTGACAGCGACGTCGACTCGCTCGAAACTACTTTCGGAAGGAGAGCGACAGTAGTCACGAGGTGAGCGATGGCAGCACGCTAACTAGAACGGGCAGTAGAGACATAGATAGTCGAGAGAGAAGCGAACGACCCATACTGTCACGGTCTAGCAGTTCGTGTCTGACGTAGAGTGCCCTGCCAAAAGTATTGTTATAATAGGGCAATATATCCCTCCAAATGATACAGATTTGGCGGGTATTTGATTATTTGCCGAAGAGAGACAACAGCCCAGTGAGATTGTAGAGCGGAAGTTACAGCGGTAGTGCTGTAATACTACGAGTACGTCCACCACTCACCGGGAGAAAGACTATGCAATCAGACACACAATCCACAGGACAAGAGACGATGAACACGAACCCGATTATCGACTACGAGTTGTTCGAGGTACCACCGCGATGGATGTTCCTGCGCGTCGAGACAGCCGACGGAACGGTTGGCTGGGGTGAGCCAGTCGTCGAGGGCCGTTCACACACGGTTCGCGCCGCCGTCGAGGAACTGATGGACAACTATCTCGTCGGCGAACCGGCCAACGCCATCGAGGACCACTGGCAGACGATGTATCGCGGCGGGTTCTATCGCGGCGGACCGATTCTGATGTCGGCCATCGCCGGCATCGACCAAGCGCTGTGGGACATCAAAGGCAAGTCGCTCGACGCGCCCATCTACGAACTCCTCGGCGGAGCAGCACGCGACAGCATCCGCGTCTACCAGTGGATCGGCGGCGACCGACCCTCCGAAGTCGCCGACGAAGCGGCACAGAAAGTCGACGCGGGCTTCTCCGCACTGAAGATGAACGCGACGGAGGAGTTAGAGCGCGTCGACAACCCCTCTGCCGTCGAAGACGCCGTCGACCGACTGCGGAAGGTCAGAGACGCCGTCGGCGACGAAGTCGACATCGGCGTCGACTTCCACGGACGTGTGACGAAACCGATGGCGAAGCGTCTCGCGAAGGCGCTCGAACCCTACGACCCCATGTTCATCGAGGAACCGGTGCTCCCGGAACACAACGATGCGCTGCCGGACATCGCCGCGCACACGACGATTCCCATCGCGACCGGCGAGCGGATGTACTCTCGATGGGACTTCAAGGAGGTCTTCGAAGACGGCGCAGTCGACGTGATTCAACCGGACCTCTCGCACGCCGGCGGCATCACCGAGGTCAAGAAGATTGCCAGTATGGCCGAAGCCTACGACGTCGCACTCGCGCCGCACTGCCCGCTGGGACCCATCGCACTCGCGTCCTGTATCCAAGTGGACGCCTGTACGCCGAACGCGCTCATCCAAGAACAGAGTCTGAACATCCACTACAACGAGACGTCCGACGTCCTCGACTATCTGGAAGACGTGACGGTGTTCGACTACGACGACGGCTACGTCTCTATCCCCGACGGGCCGGGACTCGGCATCGACATCAACGAGGAGCACGTCCGCGAACAAGCCGAGAAGACTGTCAACTGGCACAACCCCATCTGGCGGCACGAAGACGGGAGCATCACCGAGTGGTAACGGGGCATCCCGCTGCTCGAACTCTAGTGACTAGTTCACTCAATCGAACCGTATCTTTCACGAAGCGTTCGGCGGTCCGCACGTTGATATACTACCACCGTGATGGGCACACGTATGTCGATAGGCGTCTGCTACTTCCCGGAGCACTGGCCAGAGGAGCGACTCGAAGCCGACATCGAGCAGATGGCGGCGGCGGGGCTGGAATACGTTCGAATGGGTGAGTTCGCCTGGTCGAAGTTCGAACCGGAACCGGGCGAGTACGACTTCGAGTGGCTGGACCGCGCCGTCTCGCTCGTCGGAGACCACGGGATGCAGGCGGTGTTGTGTACGCCGACGGCGGCCCCGCCGAAGTGGCTCGTCGACGAGTATCCCGACGTTCGACAAGAGGAACCAGACGGGACGGTCCGAGACTACGGTGGTCGCCGACACTACTGTTTCAACTCGCCCGTCTATCGTCGCGAGAGCCGTCGAATCGTCGAGAAGCTAGCGAACCACTTCGCCGACCATCCGGCCGTCGCCGGATGGCAAACCGACAACGAGTACGGCTGTCACGGGACGTTACACTGTTACTGCGACGACTGCGCGAGCGCGTTCAGAGACTGGTTACGCGCGACGTACGACGACGTCGACGACCTGAACGACTGTTGGGGAACCGGCTTCTGGAGTCAGGACCTGAACTCGTTCGCGCAGGTCGACCCGCCGCGGCACACGGCCGCCGACCACCACCCCTCGCGGTTGTTGGACTACGACCGGTTCACCAACGACGGCGTCGTCGCCTACAACCGACTCCAAGTCGAGGCGCTCCGCGAGGCGAACGACGAGTGGTTCGTGACGCACAACTTCATGTCTCACGACGGCCTGAACGCCTACGACGTGGCCGAAGACCTCGACTTCGCGTCGTGGGACTCCTACCCGACGGGACACGTCCAAGCGCATCACGAGTCGGTGTCGGCCGACGAGTTCCGCGCCGGCAACCCGGACAACCTGGGCATCGACCACGACATCTACCGGAGCATGACCGACGCACCACACTGGGTGATGGAGCAACAGCCGGGCGACATCAACTGGCCGCCGTACTCGCCGCAGCCCGCCGACGGTGCGATGCGACTGTGGGCGCACTACGCTGTCGCCCACGGTGCGGACGTCGTCGCGTACTTCCGCTGGTGACGGTGCCTGATGGGACAAGAGCAGTACCACAGCGGCCTGCTCAGACAGGACGGCGAACCCGACGCGGGCTACCACGATGCGGTCGAAGCGGCGGCAGACCTCGACCGACTCGCGGCGGCGACGGACGACGACAAAGCCGACGCGGCGACAGGCGACGTCGCACTCCTCCACGACTACGACAACCTCTGGGCACTGGACAAAGAGCCGAACACGCCCGAGTTCGACTACTGGCAACATCTGGAGACGTACTACGCGGCGCTCCGCCGTCGGTCGGTCACCGTCGACGTCGTCTCTCCAACGACACCGCTCGCCGACTACGAGGCAGTCGTCGCGCCGACGCTCTACCTCACGGACGACGAACGCGCCGAGACGCTGGAGTCGTACGTCGACGGCGGCGGTGAACTACTGCTGACGATGCGGTCCGGCGTGAAAGACCCGTACAACAAACTGCACGACGCCCCGCAACCCGGACCGCTCCGGTCGCTCGTCGGTGCCACCGTGGACCAACACGAGAGCGTCCCCGAGTCGTTGGCCAATACGGTCGACTACGCGGGCCGGCAGTTCGACAGTCACGTCTGGAACGAGTGGCTGGTTTCCGACGACGACACGGACGTACTCGGTCGGTACGACGACGGTCCCGCCGACGGGACGGCCGCCGTCGTCCGGAGCGAGCGAGGAACGGGGTCGACGACGTACGTCGGTACGTGGCCGAAACCGGCGTTCGCAGACGCACTCGTCGGTGACCTACTCGACCGAACTGGCGTGGAGACGACAGACCCACTTCCCGACCACGTGCGGTTCACCCGGCGGGGCGACCTGACGTGGGTCGCGAACTTCGGTGGCGAGGCCCTCACCGTCGACGCACCCGCAGACGTCACGTGGGAACTCGGCGGCGAGACGGTCGGCGCCTGCGACGTGTCGGTGACGGACGCGGCCCCGTCTGCGCTGTCGATTCGCGAGGAGTCTCGATAGCACGCCGGGTCGCCCTTTCGGGTCGACGCCGACAGTACCGGGACGACAGCGAACCGCTCGGCGAGCCAGTTCGGCCAGTAGACCGAGAGACCGAGAGACCAGACGGACGTCGAGAGCGGCGAGCGGTCTCGACGTGCGGTCGATGCGCAGTCGCGTTACTCGGCGCGAGCAGTCTCGACGGCGTCGACGAACTCGGCGGCGCGTGCTTCGACGGCGTCCATGTCGCCACGCTCGATGGCCTCGTAGTCGACGAGTGCCGACCCGGCACCGACGGCGACGGCACCGGCGTCGAAGTAGTCGGCCGCGTTGTCCGCCGACACGCCACCGGTCGGCATGATGGGGATGTCACCGAGCGGTCCGCGGAGTGCGCCGACGTGGTCGGGGCCGACGACCGACGCGGGGAACAGTTTCAGGATGTCCGCACCGGCTTCCAGCGCGTCGACGGCTTCCGTCGGCGTCATGACGCCCGGGATACAGACCACCTGTGCTCGATTACAGCTGTCGACGACCGCTTCGTCGAAGTTGGGCGCGAGGACGAACTCTGCGCCGGCGTCGATTGCGCGTCTCGCCGTCGGTTCGTCGAGAACGGTTCCCGCGCCGACGACGGCGTCAGTCTCCGCCAGTGCGTCGTCGATTGCCGCAATCATCTCTGCGTAGTCTCCGGCGTCAGCCGTGACTTCAAGTGCGGTGACGCCGCCCGCGTGAATCGCCTCCGCGACGTCGACGATTTGGTCTCTGGGGATTCCACGGAGCACAGCGACGACGCCGCTGTCGATGAGCTGCTGCTGGACGGACTGCTTTCTCGTCATGAATCGCGCTTCGCGTGACGCCGAGAAAAAGTTACCCCGTGACGTGGAGGGAAGCCACGGGCGAAGGAGAGAACTGTCGAGCGACGAGAGACGACCGACTCCCACCTCGTAGATAGAGTAAGTTGGAATAAGTCGGGGGCGGGTGCAGTACACGAGGATTGAACAGGGCGTGTCGGGAGCGACCGAGAAGAGACTGTTCAAGAACTGTAGACATTCTACAATTTTTAGAAATCGTTCCGAGAAACAGTTTGTATCCGCTCTGAGGGAAAAGAGAGATGTCGTCGAAGAGAGGATACCGCTCACGTGGGTTCGGGACACGAGAGTCGTTCGTCTCGTCGTGTGTTTCGATTCGGATTTTTTCCCACTCCTAATTTGTACAAGTTGTTGCGTCTGCTGTATCCGCAGTAGGATGGTCGTGAGCGGTGTCGTTCAGTCGAAGATTCTGGACTTCTTTGCCTCGGTGAACTGCTCGCTGGCCTCGCGGGCAGCCTCGTACACCCGCCGGAGTTCCGCGATGGGCGTCTCGTGTTCGTCCACCCGCAGGTCGTGGTAGATGGTCGTCTCGGGGGCTTTGACCTTCAGCGCCGCGGAGGTGTGGCCGCGTTTGTCGCCGCCGGCCTCCTTGCCCGCGGCGAGGGCGTCGACGAGGCGTTCGCCGACCTGCCCGTCGCTCTCTCGATACGCCTCGACGGCGGCCGAGAGCGTCTCACCGTTCGCGAGCATGTTACCGGCGACGGTGATACCCTCGTCGCCGTGGACTTCGTGGCCGAACCAGCCGTCGCACTCGTCGCCGGAGAAGGCGTAGGCGTTCCCTCGAAAGTCAATGCCGTGGACCTGCCGGAGTTCGCGGTGGTCGTCCTGTGTGAGGAGTCCAGAGAGCGCGTCGTCGACGGCGAGGTCCGGCAGTAACTCGATACCGCGTCGACCGAGGCGGACGTTGACGAAGCTTTGGGTGCTGATGACTCCGTCGTGAGAGATACACGGAGCGAGCGCGCCGACGGCGGGAGCGTCTGTCGCGACGGCGACACCGAAGACGGGGCCGTCGTCTGTCTCTTCACGGACACAGATGGAGAACGTCATAGCTGAGAGTCAGTGTCGCGGGAGGTATAGTCTCCACCGAACTCATTCGGGTGGTGACATACCGAATAGGTTTGGTGGACGGTTTTATAGGGTGTGTCCAAACCTTGTGGTATATGGTAGACATCGACAAATACCACTCCCGTCGGTCGACCGTCTACGGTCAGCGCGGCGTCGTCTCGACGAGTCAACCGCTGGCGGCACAGGCGGGCATCGAGATGCTCAGGCGCGGCGGCAACGCCTTCGACGCGGCCGTTGCCTCGGCGGCGGCGTTGAACGTCGTCGAGCCGACCAGTACGGGTATCGGTGGCGACGTCTTCGGCCTCTATCGGACCGCCGACGGCGACGTCGGCGCGATGCGCAGTTGTGGCGGCGCGCCCGCCGAGGCGACGATAGAGAACGTCCGCGAGGCCGTCGCCGAAGCGGAGGACGAAGATCCGGAAGACGTCGAGATGCCGGACACCGGTCCGCACACCGTCACCGTCCCCGGAACCGCCCGCGGGTGGGAGACGACAATCGAGGAACTCGGTCGACTCACGCTCTCGGAGGTGCTCGAACCCGCGATTCGCTACGCGAAAGAGGGCTACCCCGTCACCGAGGTCATCGCCAGCCACTGGACCTACGCCGAGGAGTTGTTCGAGGACGACCACGCCCGCGAGGCGTACCTGCTGAACGACCGCGCCCCGAAGATGGGCGAGACGATGCGGCTTCCGAACCTCGGCGAGACGATGCAAGCCATCGCCGACGAGGGCGCAGACGTCGTCTACGAGGGCCACGTCGCCGAGGCCATCGCCGAAGAGATTCAGTCGAAGGGCGGGTTCATGACCGTCGACGACCTCGCCGAGTTCGAACCGGAGTTCCTCGACCCCATCAGTACGACCTACAACGGCGTCGACGTCTACGAACTGCCGCCGAACAATCAGGGACTCATCGCGCTCGAAGCGCTCAACATCGCACAGGTCCGCGGCGCGGGCGACCACGACCTGCACTCCGTCGAACGCGTCCACGAGTTCGCCGAGGCGACCCGACTCGCCTTCCACGACGGCCACCGCTACATCACCGACCCGAAGTACGAGGAGATTCCGCCGCTGAACTCGCAGACGTATGCAGAGGAGCGCGCCGCCAACATCGGCGACGAGCGGATGGAGGACGTCTCCTTCGGCGTGCCGGGAGCCAACGCAGAAGACGCCGACACCGTGCTTCTGTGTGTCGCCGACGACGAAGGCAACGTCGTCTCCTACATCAACTCTCGGTTCGCCGGGTTCGGCAGCGGCCTCGTCGCTGGCGACACGGGCATCGCACTCCAGAACCGCGGGGCGTCGTTCTCGCTAGACCGCGACCACCCGAACCGTCTCGAACCGGGGAAGCGTCCGTTCCACACGCTCGTCCCCGCCGTCGCCCAACTGGGAGAAGACGACTGGGCGGCGTTCGGCGTGATGGGCGGCTACATGCAACCGCAGGGCCACGTACAGGTCATCTCCAACATCGTCGACTACGGGATGAGCCTCCAAGAGGCACTGGACGAACCGCGCTGGCGATACCGCGAGGACGGCACGCTCGCCGTCGAGGAGCACATGGCGTCGGGTATCCCGACGAAGTTGGCTCGGAAGGGCCACGACGTGCGCATCCTCCCCGGCTTGCAGTTCGGTGGCGCACAGATCGTCCGTAACGAGGACGGGACGCTCTCCGGAGCGACAGAACCACGCAAAGACGGGCTGACCATCGGGTACTGAGATGGCGGACGACACCGACTACGGCGCGCGGGCACGCGAGGAACTGGGCTTCTCGCGGTGGTGGCTCGTCGCCGCCGCCGCGCTGGCGATGGCCGTCGTCAGTCCGTACCAGTACGTCTGGTCCTCCATCGAAGGACCACTCGCCTCGGACCTCGGCATCCCGCTGCCGCAGTTGGGACTCGTGTTCACGCTGTTCGTCATCGTCCAGTCGGGGTCGCAGTTTCCCGTCGGGTGGTGGCGCGACAGACACGGCCCGCGACTGCTCACGCTCGGGGCGGCCGTCCTCGCCGGCGGCGCGTACTACCTGCTGTCGTTCGCGACCGAGGTCTGGCAGTTGTACGTCCTCTACTCGCTGGGGGCGCTCGGCGTCGGCATCGTCTACACCATCTCGGTGAACACGGCGCTGAAGTGGTTCCCCGACCGGAAGGGCCTCACCACCGGCGTCGGCACGATGGCGTTCGCCGCCGGGGCGGCGCTGTTCATCCCGTACGTCCGAGGCAACGCGACGGCCGGTGGATACCCCGACGTGCTCCAGAACATGGGCATCGTCATCGGTGTCGGCATCCTCGTCGCGGCGGCCGTCCTCCGGGACCCACCGCAGTCGTGGTACGACGCCCGGAAAGCCGACCAAGCCGCTGCGGCCGAAGCCAACGGCACAGAAGACGCCTCGAAGCGCGACTACCACTGGAAGGAGATGCTCCGGACGTGGCAGTTCTGGCTGATGTACGGCATGTTCGTCGCCGTCAGCGGGGCCGGACTGATGCTCACGGCCAAAATCGTCTCGTTCGCGCAGGCGGTGTCGCTCGACGCCGGAACCGTGACGGCGGCGGCGGCGCTGTTGCCCGTCGCGGGCGGCGTCGGCCGCCTCGTCATGGGCGAACTCTCGGACCGTCTCAACCGAAGGCTCGCGATGGCCGCCTCGTTCAGCCTCTGTGGACTCGGACTCTTCGCCGTCGTCGCCTTCGGCCAGACCGGAACGACTGTCGGCTTCCTCGCCGCCGTCGTCATCGCGACGTTCTTCTGGAGTCCGCAGTACACGCTCTTCCCGAGCATCGTCGCCGACTACTACGGCGAGGCGAACTCGTCGGCGAACTACGCGCTGCTCTACTCGGGGAAGATGTGGGGCGGCGTCTTCGGTGGGGCCGTCGCCGGGTGGGTCGTCACGCAAGTTGGCTGGACGACGACGTTCCAACTCGGCGGCGTGCTCGCCCTCGTGGCCGGAATCGCGGCGCTCGCGCTCCGTTCGCCGGGACCCGCACCAGAGAGCGTCACTCGCCCGATAGCGACGACTGGCGAGGACGACTGATTGGTGAAGAGACGACCCTGTGGAGTGGTCGTCGGGAAGCGAGGTGAGGTACGGTGAGGTGAGACGAGGCGCGCGCGACGAAAGCTGACTTCGAACGAGCGGTCACGGGGGACGTCTTCGACGAAGGAGTGTCGACGGGGAACGTCCTCGACGAAGGAGTGTCGACGGGGAACGTCCTCGACGAAGGAGTGTCGACGGGGACGTACGCGCCGTAACGCGAATTGACGGGCACCGTCGCTCGCGAGTGAGATATAACAGCGCGGGAGAACTGGCGTCAGGCTTCGTGTACCCCTACCCGAAGACCTGCCGCACGGTCCCGCGTTTCGTACCCGATAGTGGGGACACCATGGATATATGTTTTGTGTCGTACGACCGTCTGACGGAGCAAAGGTTACGAGCCAGAGAATCGAGAGAGGAGTGCCTCAGAAGGCGAAAAACGTCGATTGACGCACGGGCACGCGAGTGCGTCAATCGCGTACGGGAGGAGGAAGGGGTTAGTCGCCCGGGTTGTTGCCGCGCTGATACTGCGCGACCATCTTCCACATGGTGTTGTCGAGCGTCCCTTCGCCGGATGCGTCGACGAGTTGCCGGTAGAGGCTCTCGGAGACGGTGATTTCTGGCATCACCACTGTGTAGGTCGTGAGGATATAAAATAGTACTGTAATACGTAATCGAGTAAGTTGTCGGATGCGCAGGGTGTGGAGAGCGCTCAGTCGCGGCGGCGTCCGGCGAACAGGGCACAGAGCGCCAGCGCGACGAGGGCGAGCACCAGACCGAATCCGGGACTCGTCGTCGCCGTCTCCGGCGTCGTCACCACGTCAGTGGGAGCGTCGTCAGACAGGTCGTCCGCCGAAGCCGTCACGGTTTCGACGGGCGTCGTCGCCTCGGCGTCGACAATCGGCGCGTCAGTCTCGGCCTCCACCGCTCCGATGACGAACAGCGAGAGGCCGGGGACGGTCGCACGGAACGTGTAGGTGTCGTCCGTCTCCTCGACGAGGTTGAGGTCGTAGGTGACCCACTCGCCGTCGACGAGACGGTACAGCACGAGCGACTCTGGCGTTGCGTTCTTCGCTTCAATGGTCGAGCGGTTCACGTCGAAGGTGAACGTCACCGACTCGACGGACGCGTCGCTCATCTCGTGGTCGACGCGGAGGTAGCCAACCGACGACTGGCCGTCGGGGTCGGGCGTCTCGGCGTCGAACGTGGTCGGACTGTACTCGACGCGGAAGTCGAAGTCGGCCCGTTCAGCGAACGTGACGCTCATCTCCGAGAGTGTCGCCCCGTCGCGGACGGTGCGGGTGGTGACGTTCACCGGGTCGAAGGTGACGTTGACCGTACTGCCTGCAGTCGCCTGCGTGATTCGGACGCTCGTCTCCGTCTCCGAATCGACGGCCGTGACGCTCGCGAGTCCGTCGTCGACGTGGGTCAGGAGTGTCGGAACCGGGGTCGGTTGCTTGTGCTTCTTGCTCTTCGTCGGGACGTCGACGTCGAACGTCCACGTGGTGGTTCCGACGTTACCAGTCGTATCCTCGACCGACAGCGTCACGCGAATCTTCTGCTCGTCGAGTTGGAGACCGGCCTCCTTCGGCGAGAAGGTGAGTTCACCGGTTGTAGTGTCAACACTGACGCCCGCAGACGAGGACGTGGCGTCGTGGACGTACAGTTTTGTCTCGTCGGCGCGTTCGACCGTCACGGCGAGCGTCTTCCAGTCGACGTCGTTCGCGTCAGCGACGGTGGCACTGATGGTCGACGTTCGAGACGAGACGCGGGTCGTCGGCGAGGGGCCGGAGAACGTCGGCGCAGTCGTATCGAGCGTCACGGTGTCCGAGAGTGTCTCCGTGTTCCCAGCCGTGTCCGTCGCCATCACGGTGAGCAAGACGGGGCCGTCGGCGGCCGATGGCTTGGTGACGACGAACGTGCCGTACCAGCCCTCGGTGTCGTGAGACGGAATGACGTTGATGTGTAGGAGATGTTGCTTCTGGAGCGCGACTGCCTCCGATCCACCGAGCGGGGAAGCGTCGACGGTCACACTGTCGACGTCCGAAGTCGGGTCGACCGCCTGCACCGAGACGACGACGGTGTCGCCCTCGGTGACGAACTCGCTGCCGTCGGACCCGACGACTTCGAGTTTCGTTATCGTCGGGGCGGTGGTGTCGACGGTAATCGCACTCGGATTCGTGAGGGACTTTCCAGCCCTGTCGGTCGCAACCACGGGAATCCAGACGATTCCGTCAGTGAGCGTCTCGTCTTCGAGCGTATAGGTCGCCTCGAAGCTATCGCCCTCCGTGTGGTCGAGGGAGAGTTTCGAGGGGCCGCCGAGTGCAGTGACGTCGGCGGTCACAGCGTCGAGCCCGGAGAGCGCGTCGGTGGCCGTCGCAGAGATGACCACCGTTCCGCCGACGCCGACCGTGTCGCCACCGGCCTGATTCGAGACGGTGACGTCGGAGAGCGACGGGGACGTGTCGTCGACGACGACGGCGTCCGATTCGGTCACGGTACGAGTGTTACCCGTGAGGTCTACGACAGTGAGCGTGAGGTCGTACGTTCCCGGTGAGAGCGATTCACCCGAGACGGTGTACGTCTGTTCAGTTCCGGACCCGAGGCTGGAAATCGGGGTCTTTCCGGTCAACGTCAGCGACGTCGTCGAGACGCCCCCGGCGTCCGTGGCACTGTAGCTGACGTCGAAGGAGTCAGACGACGTGACGTACACCGGCGAAGCCGACGTCGGCGAAGTGATAGATGCCGTCGGCTTGGTGGTGTCGCTGGGAGTCGACGTTGGTGTTGGCATCGGCGTCAGTATCGGGTAACAGCCGGGATAATACGGGTCAACGGAGCAGATCGGATCATCGTACGAGGCCGTCTCAGCACCGCCAGCAGTTCCGTCGCCGCTAAAGTGTACGGACGATATCGAGGCGAACTCCGGAACTGTTCCTGCGACAGCGATACCCGGAATACTCGCGAGCGTCCCGAGCAGGACACAGCAAATCAGGAGGATGTTCACCGCTCGTCGTCCGAATATAGAATCGTGCATTGGTTCTCTCCGAGAAGACACGTCTCTCTCGAATCGTCGACAACGAGGCCAAATACGGCGAAATCGGCATCAAGACTGCGAGAGAGCCGCGGTATTTTCTCGCCAACAGTCTGTTGTACAAGTATATAAAATACTATATGATAGAGAGTGACTCGCCGGGTTCATGTACCCGGACCCCTTTCGCGAGGAAGGATGCTACTCAGCGGAACGGTCGTCGCCGATTCGGCGACGGTCATCGACAACGGCGCGGTCGTCGTCGACGGGACGACCATCGAGGCGGTCGGCGAGCGCGAAGCACTCGTCGACCAGTACCCGGACCACGAGCGACGCGAGTACGACATCATTGCTCCAGGAATGGTCGGCAGTCACATCCACTCGGTGCAGAGTCTCGGCCGCGGCATCGCCGACGACACCGAACTGCTCGATTGGCTGTTCGACCACATCCTCCCGATGGAGGGGTCGATGAGCGCCGAAGAGATGCGGACGGCGGCGACGCTCGGCTACCTCGAACTCGTCGAGAGCGGCACGACCACCTGTATCGACCACCTCTCGGTCTCTCACGCCGACCAGGCGTTCGAGGCCGCCGGCGAAGTCGGAATCCGCGCCCTGATGGGCAAGGTGCTCATGGACAAGGAGTCCCCGGAGGCACTACAGGAGGACACCGAGGACGCACTGGCGGAGTCCGAGCGACTGATACAGCAGTACCACGGCGCCTTCGGCGACCGGGTTCGATACGCGGTGACGCCGCGGTTCGCGGTTACGTGCTCCGAAGCGTGTCTCCGCGGTGCTCGGCGACTGGCCGACGAGTACGACGGCGTCCGAATTCACACACACGCCAGCGAGAACTTGGGCGAAATCGCCGCCGTCGAGAAGGACACCGGGATGCGCAACGTCCACTGGCTGGACGAAGTGGGACTGACGGGCGAGGACGTCGTGCTCGCACACTGCGTCCACACCGACGCCTCCGAGCGCGAGGTACTCGCAGAGACCGGCACACACGTCACGCACTGCCCGTCGTCGAACATGAAACTCGCGAGCGGTATCGCTCCCGTGTTGGACTATCTGGACCGCGGCATCAACGTCGCACTCGGCAACGACGGCCCGCCGTGTAACAACACGCTCGACCCATTCACCGAGATGCGACAGGCCAGCCTCCTGCAGAAAGTCGACGAGTTGAACCCGACGGCGTTGCCCGCGGCGACGGCCTTCGAGATGTCGACTATCAACGGCGCGAAGGCGGCCGGATTCGAGACCCTCGGAGAGCTGAAACCGGGGTGGAAAGCCGACATCGTGGGCCTTCGGACCGACACGAGTCGAGCGACGCCGGTCCACGACGTGCTCTCGCATCTCGTCTTCGCGACCCACGGCGACGACGTGGCGTTCACGATGGTCGACGGCGAGGTACTGCTCGACGACGGCGACGTCGTCGGCGTCGACGCGGAGTCCGTTCGAGCGCAGGCCCAGGAGTACGCCGACCAGTACAGCTAATCGAACCGGGCTGCCACAAGGGATTACTGCGTTCCCGGCGAGTTCCGAGACAGATGTCTTCGACAGCGCTCGCTAAGACTGACGGACGCTCTGCCGACGTGACAGTGGTCCTGGAGGCGTCGGCGTGACGGCAGTCGACCCACCGCTCTCGGACGACCTCTGGGAGGAAGACGTGCCCGAAGCGCCGAGCGCCCGGCCCGAGTCGGACCTCGTCGCCGACGCGATGGCGGCGTTCTCGCTGTCGACGACCGAGGCCGAGACGCTGCTCGACTCCTACACGCCTCGACAGGTCGAGACGTTGCTGTTGCGACACTGGACGTCGGCGTAATCGTCTGGTTACCCAAACTGTTTGGGCATGACAACTATGCGAATTCACTTCCTTACAATGTTCGTATGCCGGAATGCAGCAACTGTGGGTCATTCGTCACCGTGGACTACGTCCGCGTCTTCGCGCCGAACGAGATGGACAACCCCCGGGTCTGTCCACACTGTGAAGATATGGTTCGAGACGGCTCAGGTGTTCGAAAAGCCCGTAGCGTTCGACAGTAACGTCACACCACACCGACGTCCGACAGTCGGTCGGTGAACTACACACTCCTTCACACCGCACAACACGCCGCACAGTCGAGACACAACTCACTACTCCAGCAACATCCAGAGGGGTGACAAAAGTTTAATTATTAACATTTTTTGAGAATTGTGGAAATTGTAAAAATTGTAGAAATTTTGTATTCGGGCTATCTGGGGCGTCTCGACTGAATATCTCCTGAGTTGTGGACAGATTCCGGAGAGAGGAGCAAGATAGAACTGGACACTTCGTGTTTTTGATTCACCAACAGCTGATTCGTCGAGTCGCCGCCGTCTCGTCGACGAGACACGAATCGAACGCACGTCCGCGTGGCCGACTCGCTCTCGCGAAGCTATCGGGGGACAAGTCGTCGACGAAGGCCCCGTCGAAGGAACTGGGCGAAGACGAGTCTCCTCCTAAACAGATACCTCGACGTCGGCCTCTGAACCGCACTTCCTTCGCGAGACTGTGACTGACGAAAACGTATTTAACGGTAGACGGTGGCGATTCTGTATGATCTATGATGAGGTAGAGACCGCGTCACGGGAGGACCTCGAAGACCTACAGAGTGAACGCCTCCGGGAGACGGTGGCGCACGCCTACGACCACGTCGAGTACTATCGCGAGGCACTGGACGAGGCGGGCGTCTCGCCCGACGATATCGAGAGCGTCGACGACATCTCGTCGCTCCCCTTCACGAAGAAAGAGGACTTCCGCGACGAGTACCCCGACGGGATGTTCGCCGTCGACTGGGCGGAGGTCAACCGTATCCACGCCTCCTCCGGAACGACGGGAAAGCCGAAAGTCGTCGCCTACACGGACGAGGACCTCGGCGTCTGGCGCGAGGTGATGGCCCGGTCGCTCTACGCGGCGGGCGTCCGCGAGGACCACGTCGTCCAGAACGCCTACGGCTACGGCCTCTTCACCGGCGGTCTGGGTTTCCACGACGGGATTCAGGAACTGGGTGCCTGCGTCATCCCGACCGGCGGCGGCAACACGGCGAGACAGATAGACATGCTCCAAGACCTCGAGAGCGACGTGCTCTGCTGTACGCCCTCCTACTGTCTCTACCTCGCCGAAGCGGCAGAGAAGCGCGGTATCGACGTACGCGACCTCCCGCTCTCGACAGTCGTCATCGGGGCAGAACCCTTCACCGACCCGATGCGCGAGGAGATAGAGGAAGCACTGGGCGTCACCGCCGTCGACGTCTACGGCCTTTCGGAGATTATCGGCCCGGGCGTCTCCATCGAGTGCGCCGACGCACAGGACGGCCTCCACATCTGGGAGGACCACTTCTACCCCGAAGTCGTCGACCCGACCACGGGCGAAGTCTTACCCGAAGGTGAAGAGGGCGAACTCGTGTTGACGACGCTCTCGAAGCAGGCCCTTCCGGTACTTCGCTACCGCACGGGCGACATGACGACGCTGAACTACGAGACCTGTGAGTGCGGGCGGACCGCCGTCCGCATGGGCAACGTCACCGGCCGCGCCGACGACCTGCTCATCGTCCGCGGCGTCAACGTCTATCCCAGCCAGATAGAGGAGGTCATGCTCGAACTCGACGAGGTGGCCCCGCACTACCGCATCGACCTGCGGCGCGAGGACAGCCTCGACCGCCTCGAACTGACGGTCGAACACCACGAGGAGTACCACGGGTCGACCGAGTCACTCCGCGAGGAAGTACAGGCCAAACTGGAGAGCGTCCTCGACGTGAAACCCGACAGTCTCGACATCGTCCCGCCGGGAGAGATCGGCCGCACCGAGGTCGGAAAAGTCCAGCGCGTCTTCGACCACCGCTGACACCGACTGACGACGAGTTTTTCGAACTCCGAGAACGCTGCCGTCCGGATATTAGACGGTCAGGGTCGGTAGACTCGCCCGCGGAAGGTGGCGAGACGTTCGCCGTCGCCTTCGGTGGTGAGGACGACTTCGTACTCGGCGGTGCGTCTGGTTAGGTGCGTCTCCGTCGCCGTCGCGAGAATGGTCGAACCGACTTCGACTGCCGACAGGTAGGAGATGTTCGTCTCTAGTGCGACGGCCGTCTCACCGTGGCTGTTGGAGGCGGCGGCGAACGCGGCGTCGGCGAGCGAGTAGATAGCCCCGCCGTGCGGCGTTCCGTGGAAGTTCACAAGGTCGTCGGTGACGGTCAACGCCGTCGTCGCCGACCCGGGTTCGAGCGCCCGGAGTTCGATGCCGAGCGTCGCACAGTAGGGGTCCGATTCGATACGTTCGCGGACCGCCGGAGCCACCGGCGTCGGCGTCTCCGCACTCGTCGTGGGTCCCGCCTCGTGTGTGCGAATCTCGCGAGAGTCCCCGTTCGCAGCGTCTCCACCGTCCCCAGAGTCGCCATCTCGTGGGTCGCTCATTCGACCCCTCCGCGTCCTCCGAGGGGGACGTTGACGGCGCGGATATCTGCGGTTTCGAGGCTGTCGACGAGGGCTGACACCGCCTCAGGAACCGACTCCACAGCGATACCGACGTGGTCGACCCGAATCGGCGTGTGGTGTGTGGACATGGTTGATGACTCGGTGCTGTCGTCTTAACCGTATTTACCGAACCGTTCGTGTCGAATCTACGATCCGTCACCGGGACGACGACTCCCCCGCGTTGGCAGTTCTGTAAAGAAATGCCCCGGAACGCCGTCGTTCTTTCGCCGAAATCGCCACTTTCCCGACGACTCTGTGATATCGTATCCCACACAATAGTTAATACAGATTGGAGAGCATGTTCGGCTATGGACTCCGCCAGTCCGACCGCCGACCGCATCGTTGGCAGTGAACACGTCTCTACCCACGGAGGGCTGACACTGGCGGAGAAATTTTTCGCGATATCCACAGCACGCTGGACGAGCGGCCGACTCGACGGGAGAGCAACCGACGGAGCCGGCCACGTCTAACCACGGACCCATCGTGTCCGACGACGACACGTCGCCCGACGACTCGACACCGTCGGACGCGACGAACACGAGCACGAACGACGTGCCGAACGAACGAATCGACCGACGACAGCATAGCAACCACCGACCGGACAGCCCAAACCACGAATCACTCCCCATGAGCGTACTCGACCACTCAACCGACGAATCGACGCGGTATCAGCTCTTGACCCTCGACGGGTCGAGAACCGACGAACCACTCCCCATCGACGTCGACGACGACACCCTGGTGGGTATCTACGAACACATGCGACTGGCGCGCCGCTTCGACGAGCGGGCGGTCAGCCTCCAACGACAGGGACGCATCGCCACCTATGCACCCCTCGCAGGCCAAGAAGCCTCGCAGGTCGCCAGCGCCTACGCACTGGACGCCCAAGACTGGCTCTACCCGACCTATCGAGACCACGCCGCGAAGGTGGTTCGCGGCGTCCCCATCGAGTCACTCTTGCTCACGATGATGGGCCACGGCGACGGCTATCGGGTTCCGGAGGGCGTCAACGTCATGCCGGAGTATATCCCCATCGCGACGCAGATTCCGCAGGCGGCGGGCGCGGCGATGGCCTCGCGCTACCTCGACGAGGATAGCGTCTACTGCTGCTACTTCGGTGACGGCGCAACCAGCGAGGGCGACTTCCACGAGGGATTGAACTTCGCGGGCGTCTTCGACGCTCCAGTCGTCTTCTTCTGTAACAACAACCAGTGGGCTATCTCCGTCCCTCGGGAGAAGCAGACGGCCAGCGAGACCATCGCTCAGAAGGCCGACGCCTACGGCTTCGAGGGAATCCAAGTCGACGGGACGGACCCGCTGGCCGTCTACGTCGCCACCCGAGAGGCCGTCGAGAAGGCGCGTAACCCGGGACCGGGTGAGACCCGACCGACGCTCATCGAGGCCGTCCAATACCGCTTCGGCGCACACACCACCGCCGACGACCCGGACGTCTACCGCGAAGGTGTCCCCGACGAGTGGCGTGACCGCGACCCCATCCCACGCTACGAGACGTTCCTCCGCGAGACGGGACGACTCGACGACGAGACGAAAGCCGAAATCGAAGACCGCATCGAATCCCGTCTCGCAGACGCGATCGAGACGGCAGAGTCGACGACGCCCGAACCCGTCTCGGCGATGTTCGAGCACGTCTACGCCGAACCGACGCCCGAACTCGACCGCCAACGCGAGGAACTGGAGCGACTCGTCGAGCGCTATGGAGAAGATGCCTTCCGGAGGGACCACTCGTGAGTCTCTCGTCCGCGGACTCCGACCAACTCACGCTCGTCGACGGCGTCCGTGAGGCCCTCCGGAGAGAGATGGCCGACGACGACCGGGTGCTCGTCCTCGGCGAGGACGTCGGGAAGAACGGCGGCGTCTTCCGTGCGACGGGCGGCCTCTACGACGAGTTCGGTTCGGCACGCGTCATCGACACGCCGCTGGCGGAATCCGGCATCGTCGGGACGAGTATCGGGATGGCGACGAAGGGACTCCGTCCCGTCGCCGAGATGCAGTTCATGGGGTTCATCTACCCCGCGTTCGACCAACTCGTCTCCCACGCTGCCCGCCTTCGAAACCGCAGCAGAGGACGATACACCTGTCCGATGGTCGTCCGCGCGCCCTACGGTGGCGGCATCCGCGCACCCGAACACCACTCCGAGTCGATGGAGGCGCTGTTCGCCCACCAACCGGGGCTGAAGGTGGTCGTCCCCTCGACGCCGAGCGACGCCTACGGTCTCCTCCGGGCGTCGATTCGTGACCCCGACCCCGTGGTCTTCCTCGAACCGAAGCGCATCTACCGGTCCTCCCGCGAACCGGTCGACTTCGACGCGGCACTCCCCGAGTTGGGCGAGGCCGTCGTCCGCCGCGAGGGGTCCGACGTCTCGGTGTTCACCTACGGCGCGATGGTCCCGGAGACGCTGGAGGCCGCAGAGATGGCCAAGGAGGACCTCGGAATCAGCGTGGAGGTGGTCGACCTCCGGACGCTCTCCCCGCTGGACCGCGAGACGATGGTCGACTCGCTGAAGCGGACGGGCCGCGCCGTCGTCGTCCACGAAGCGCCGCTCTCGGGCGGACTCGGCGGCGAAGTCGTCAGCGCGCTGCAAGAGGAGGGACTCTACCACCTCGAAGCGCCCATCAAGCGCGTCGGTGGGTACGACACGCCCGTGCCGCTGCACGCGCTGGAGGACTTCTACCTACCCGCACCGGTGCGCATCGCCGAGGGCATCCGCGAGACGGTCGAAGCCGAAGCCTGAGTTCGAGAGCGCCGACCCTATTTTTAAGACGAGCGGGGGTGACACCCGCACATGGACATCGAGGAGTTCTTCGAGACGATGCCGTTCGCCGACCTCTTGGGCGTCGAAATCACCGAAGCCGCAGACGGCCACGCCGAAGGACACATCGAGATGCGCGACGAGTTGTCGTGGAACACAGAGCGACAGATGGCCCACGGCGGCGTGACGTTCACCCTCGCCGACACGGTGGGTGGGGCGGCACTCGTCTCGCTCGTCGACCAACCCGTCCCGACCATCGACATGCGCATCGACTATCTGAGCGCCGGAACCGGTGACCTCCAAGCCGTCGCAGACGTAGTGCGACTCGGCGGCGACATCGGCGTCGTCGACGTCGACGTGTTCACCGAGGACGACGAACGCGCCGCGCAGGTTCGCGGCGTCTACAAGACGGGGTAGGCAGAGAGAGGGAGAGAGCGAATTTTTTGCGCGCCGACCGGCCGGTAGGCCGGTGGGTGGGGTGGAGGGGAGCGAAAAGAGGGTGGGAAGCGGAGAGGAGGGGGTGTGGGGGAGGAGAGGTGAAGGGAGGGAGTCGAGGTCACTCGAGTCGAGCGGCGCTATCGTCGACGACGACAGACCACAGAGAGATGTGGAGAGGGGGGTGTGGGGGGAGAGGCGAAGAGAGATGCGTACAGGCGGCGAACAGACAGCGATGACGAACACGGCGGACAGAGACGGCGGTCAGACCGAGCGAGAGATGACTCGGAGCAGACCAGAGACCGAAGAGAGCTACGGGATTCCCGAGGAGAGCGACGGACTGCTCCCGTGGTCGTTCGTCGAGGAGACGCTGGCCGACGACCGGAACTACTGGGTGTCGACGACACTGCCCGACGGTCGACCGCACGCTCGACCGGTCTGGGGCGTCTGGGTTGACGGGACGATGCACTGCGGCGGCGGCGAACGAACGCGGTGGGTCCGGAATCTCGCACAGAACCCCGCGATTACGATTCACCGCGAAGACGCCGAGACGGTTGTCATCGTCGAGGGGACGGCCGAGCGATACATGGAAGGCGAGGCGGACCCCGAGATACTGGAGCGCATCGACGACGCCTACGAGGAGAAGTACGGGATTCGACACGGAACGCCCGTCTTCGCGATTCGACCCGAGCGTGTGCTCGCGTGGAGCGACTATCCGAGCGACGCGACGCGGTGGACGTTCGGTAGCGAGTGAGCGAGGGGGGTGCGGGGGGAGTAGAGGAAGAGAGGAGTTGGGGAGGGTGCGGGAGGGGAAGAGGAGTCGAACTTCAGGCGAGGTTCGGCGCAACCTCGCTACCGAGACGCTCGATACACTCGGCCATCGCGTCGGTGCCGATGCCGGGGTGGTACGTTCGGAAGATGAAGTGCACGTCGTCGCCGAGCGCCTCGTGGTAGGTTTCGAGTTCCTCGGTCACCTGCTCGGGCGTGCCGAAGATGGCCTGCTCTTTCAGTTCCTTCTTTCGTTCGTCGGAGAGTTCGGTGACTTCCTCGCCGGAGAAGATTTCGGCGTACCGGCGCTGGATGTAGAGATAGCCGTCTTTCATCGTGTTCCACGCCTCCTCGCGGGAGTCGCCGACGAACCCGTGTTGGAGGACGTAGATCGTAAAGTCGTCGTCGAGTCCTTCCTTCTCACGCACCTGCCGGATGTCGTCGACGCGTTTCTTCACGCCGCCGACAGAGAGCGACGAGGGCGCACACCACCCGTCGGCAGTGCGGGCGGCGCGGCGAACGGCGGGCTTGGCCCCGCCGCCGAGCATGATGGGCAAGTGGCCGTCGGGTTTGGGCGTGACGGAGGTGTCGGGCGAGACGTCGTTGAACGGCGACTCGTGGCCGATGGGACCGTCGGACCACGCGCCTCTGAGGAGTTCAACGGTGTCGGCGAGACGTTCGACGCGTTCCTCCTCGGGGACGCCGAACTCCGCGAACTCGCGTGGGTTCGACCCGATGGCGAGACCGAGCGTGAGTCGGTTGTTCGAGACGAGGTCGACGGTGGCGGCGTCTTCAGCCAGCCTGACGGCGTTGTAGAGCGGCGCGAGCGCGATACAGGAGCCAATCTCTATCTCCTCGGTCTCGGCGGCCAGCGCGCCCAGTGCGGGCATCACGCCGGAGAGGTAGCCGTCGTCGAGGAAGTGGTGTTCGGAGACCCACGCGCTGTCGAGGCCGGCGTCCTCGATTGCTCGGGTGAGGGTCAGCATCTCGTCGTAGATGGCGCTCATCGACCGGTCGTCGTCCGGGCGGCGCTGGCAGGTGAACAAGCCCGTGCCGAGTTTCATGGTCGAGAGTCGGATGGGTGGAACTTAACGGTTTATCAGGGATTAGGCTGAGTCGAGTGTGAAGCCAGCCGTGGTCGGAACTGGAGAGATAGCAGGAACACGACCACGACCACTTGACAGACGAGACACCCACACCCTCCCCAACCGATTCGCTCACTCGCTTGCGCTCGTTCACTCATCCCTCGCGTGTGTGGTTCGCGGCCGTCGCCGCGAAGCCACGCGCCACGATGGTTGGTCAGTCCACGGGCGCTGGCCGCGCGACGGCGCGGCCGAAATGGGGGAGGGTAGGCGCGGTTCGGTGCTGTCCTCGGCGGACTTGCAAAGGGCGAGTGCTCTCGTCGGTTCCCGGAGGAAGTAAGCACCGCAACTGAGTGAAGCGAGGTGAGGAGCACAACGACTCCCGGAACCACGAGAGCGCGAGGGCTTTGCCGAGTAGCCCGTACCGTCGCTGATTCCACGCTACAGTTTCGCACCTGACCTAAAACTGGAAATGCCAAAAATCCCAATCAGTAGTCGATGGTCGTAATCTCCTCGACGGGCCACTGACTCAGAATCTCGACGCCATTTTCGCGAACCACGACCATCTCCTCGACGCGGACGCCCTGCCGCTCTGCTGGCTCCTGCGTCTCGACGGCCATCACCATCCCCTCCTCTAGTTCGATGGGGTGGTCCTCGGAGATGCCGCGCCAGATGAGCGGTACCTCGTACAACTGGAGACCCAGTCCGTGCGCCCAGTGGTTCGTCGTCATCTGCCAGTGGTCGTCGGCGTCGTACCACTCGGCGTGTTCGCCGTCCATGTCGGGGAAGCCCTGCGAGACGTCGTCGGTGGTGGCTCCGGGTTCGATGCGTTCGAGCACGTCGTAGAGGTTGTCGCGGGCCGTCTCGTAGGCGTCCTGCTGGGCCTGCGTGGGTTCGCCGAGCGAGAAGGTGCGGTAGTAGCAAGAGCGGTAGCCGAGATAGCCGATATTGTACATGTCGGCGTAGACGAGGTCACCGGGGCGCATCATCCGGTCCGTCGTGTTGGCTTGGTGCTTCGGCCACGTGTTCGGCCCCGAGGTCAGATAGCCGCCGCCGACGAACGCGCCGTGTCGCCAGAGTTCGCGGGTGACGTCGCCCCAGACTTCCGACTCTCTCCGCCCGGGGCGAGCGTTCTCAACGACCTGCTGGAATCCGGCCTCCGCGATGGCCGCGACCATGCGCAGACACTCGATTTCGTCCTTCGTCTTCACCTTCCGCGCGTCTTCCATCACGGCCCCACAGGTTTCGGTGTCGACGTCGACGCCCTGTTGTTCGAGGGCGTCCACGAGGCCCGCGTTGCCGACGTCGAGACCCATCGGTTCGCCCTTCAGGTCGTAGTCCGAGAGCGCCGTGGCGACCGTCTCGGCCATCTTGTCGAGGAGGAACTTCCGGGCCGAGGGGCTGCCGGAGGCACGCGGAACGTTGCCGAGACCAGGACACGCGTAGCGGATGTCGTTCAGCCACGGACAGTTGAACCGCTGGTTCGAGGCGTGGTCGGCGGTGTCCCAGTGGACGACGTTCCCGTCTTCGAGCAAGAGGGAGTAGTGGTCCGCGCCGCTACCGCCAGTCATCGCGAGGCCGGTGACGTAGCGGATGTTCGGGTCCGAGAGCAGGAGCATCGAACTCAGACCGGCGTCACGCATCCGTTCGAGCGCGCGCTCCTTTCGCTCGTTGCGCATGCGCTTCGTGTCGATGCGCTCCTCCCAGTCGACGGCCATCGTCCCGCGAGTACCCTCCATGAAGTCGCGTTCGTAGAACGTCATGCTCTCTCGTCCGCAGTCCGGTCTCTTAATTCCTCCCTCATGATTTATGCTCACGAACCGAGACAGTCGAACTGAATGAGTCTCTACAAGCACATCGCACTCCTCGTTCGGAAGGAGGGGATGAGTCACGACGAGTTCGTCGACTACTGGCAGACGAATCATACACCTATCGCCCGCGAGATAGAGGGCGTCGTCAAGTACAGTACGGTGCAACCAGTGACGCCCAAGGCGGCGGAGTTCGACGGCCTCGCTGAGTTGTACTTCGAGGACCTCGATGCGCTCCACGACGCACTCGGCAGTGAAGGCTCGCGCGACTACGACCCCGCGAAAGGGAAAGCCAAAGAAGCGAGAGAAGATGTAGACAACTTCCTCGATATCGAGAAGCGTCCGCGATTCATCGGCGAAGTCGTGGTGCAGAGAGACGACGTCGACGGCGACACAGACGGTCTCTACAAGCACTCGGCGTTCCTCGTCCGGAAGGACGGCATGACCCACGAGGAGTTCGTCGACCACTGGCAGAACAACCACACGCCCATCGCCCGCGAAATCGAGGGCGTCGTCAAGTACGACACGGTACTCCCGACGAATCCCGAGAAGGCGGAGTTCGACGGCGTCGCGGAACTCTACTTCGAGGACCTCGATGCGCTCCACGACGCCCTGGGGAGCGAAGGCTCTCGCGACTACGACCCCGCGAAAGGCAAGGCCAAGGAAGCCAGAGAGGACGTGAACAACTTCCTCGCCATCGGCGAGCGCCCGCGCTTCATCGGGAAGGAGACCGTCCAGAAGGACAGTCGATAGCCATGTCGAGTGATTTCTCCGACCAGCGAGGACAGGTCGAGGAAGCGTTTCCCGAACTCGGGGAGATAGAGTCCGAGGACCTTCGCGAGAAAGTCGTCGAGGCGTGGTGTCTCGGCCTCGCTCGCGGTGGGTGGCGCGACATCCACGACATCCCCTACGCGTGGAACATCCACGAGACGGACAACGTCGAGCACGTCCGCGGCGTGACCCGCATCGCCGTGAAAGCGGCCGAGGAACAGCGCGACTTCCACGGCGCGGACCCGGATTTCGACGTCATCGTCGCTGCCTGCCTCCTGCACGACGTGGGCAAATGTTACGAGTACGTCGACTTCGTCGACGAGGACACGTTGGATTCGCCGGACCCCGAGTACGCGACGAGCGAGGTGCCGCACTCCATCTCTGGCTACGCGCTCGCGCACGAAGTCGGCTGCCCACTGGCCGTGCAGCGAGCGATTCCGCACTTCCTCGGCGAAGTGCCAAAACGGACGCTCGAAGCGGAGTTGGTCAAGAGTGCGAACTCCGCGTCGTCGAACGCGATTACCTACGCGACGATGGGCATCAGCCTGAAAGAGTGGGTCGCCGAGTACTCACAGACCCAGGAGTGAGTATTTGAGGAAGGTGCAGGTTCGAGTTTGCTGACTATCGTTTCTTGACGTGTTCACGTTGTAAGCGACCGAAGAGATGTGGAGAACACGACTCACGACTGCTTGACAGACGAGACGCCACACCCTCCCCAACCGATTCCTTCGCTCCTTTTAGTCGCTCAGTCATCCCTCGCAAGAGCGAAGCTCTTGCTGCCCTTCACTCGCTCCGCTCGCGAAGACCTCGCACGCGACTGACGTGACACGGAGGTCACGTCAGCGCGCGCCATCAACAGAGTGGGTGCAAAACCGAGCGCACCTTTTTCAGATTGCCACGAGAAGCGCCACCGATGCACGACCAAGTCAACCTCGACGAACTGGAAGCCCGCGAACTCGACGACTTCGGCCCGCGACTGAAAGGCGTCGGCTACGAACTCCGCCCCGAGAAGATGCGCCCGAGCGTCTGGGTGTTCGACGAGGGCGAGAAGATGCGACGCCACTACCAGGAGGAACAAGAGGAACTCTACCACGTCCTCTCGGGGCGCTTCGAGATGCGCTTCGGGGAGGCAGAGACGGCGGAGTTGGAGGCAGGCGACGTGATGGTCGTCTCACCCGACGAGGTTCGGCAACTCGTCTGCGTCGAACCCGGCGAGGTGTTCGTCGTCGGGTCGCCGGCGACGAAAGATGACGGCGTCGTCGTCGAAGAGTAGACAGAAGACACTTAGCAGACACCTCCGACCGGTGAGCCATGCCCCGAACCCGCCGACGCGCCCTCCGCTCGCTTGCCGCCGTGGTGACCATCGGTCTCGCTGGCTGTACCGGGACGGATGCACAGGGCAACGAAGAAACTGGCTCGCCTTCGACGACGACCACAGAGACATCGACAGCGCGGAGCGACGCTCCGCGAGCGACCGGACGTCGTCCGGGAGCACCGACCGAGACACCACGACCCACCGCGACGGCGTCGCCGACGCCCCGCGCACCCGACGCGTTGGCCCTCGAGGAACTGGACTCCGTCAGTCGCTCCGTACCGGATGCGCTCGACACGACCGATGTCGCTTCAACGCCGTTTCTGGCGTTGAGCGTGGGCGAACGGAGTCAGGTCCAGTCGGAACACAGAAAACCGCATCAGGTCTGGGTCTGGAACGACGCCGACGAACCTCACGACCTGACGCTGACGCTCTCGAACGCACGAGGAACCATCGTCGAGCGCACCGTGTCGTTCGCGGCGAACTCGAAACTCGTCGTCGTTCTGCAGGTTCCATCGGCGTACGAGTTCACCGTCGCCGTCGGCGGCGAGGGTGCGGGCGAAATCGACGCCAGCGAGACGGTCGAGATTCCGTTCTCGCAGTTCGACTGCAACGACTCGGCGACGGACGTCGTCGTCCGCGACGACGGAAGCATCGAGTCGAGTAGCGTGACGACAGAGGTGGCCTGTACGGCACTCACGCCCGGACTGGACTAGCCCCAAACAGAGCCAGAAGAGCCAAACCGAGTCAGACCGGGTCGAGTCCCGCTTCTTCGCGCAACACGCCGATGTACTGTCGGAAGCCGGCTTCGAGGTCGTACTCGGGGTCGTAGCCCAAGTCCGCCTGTGCCTTCGTCATGTCCAACTTCTGCGTCCACGGCAGTTCGCCCTCGTCGGAGACGGTAACGTCGGCGTCGGGGAGAATCGTCTCGACCGTCTCGGCGGCCTCCCGAATCGTCGCGAGTTCGCCGCGGACGTTGTAGATGCGCTGAGTCAGGTCCTCCTCGGGTGCGAAGGCGGCACAGCGGAACGATTGGGCGATGTCGCGGACGTGCTGCCAGTCGACGTGTTGGTCGCCGTACTCCACCGAGAACGACTCGCCGACGGCGGGTTTCTCGACGATGTTGGCGAGGAACGCCGACCCGCCCGTCTCCCGGTACGGGCCGTAGGCGACGGTAGGCCGGAGGCCGACGTGCGAGACGCCGAAGTCCTCGTGGTAGACCTTCGCCTGGTGCTCGTTGTACTCCTTCGTCGCCCCGTAGAGCGTGTCGGGGTAGACCAAATCCTCTTCTGTCACCCACCAGTCGCTCCCGTCGTCGTAGTTCGTCGGCGGCGCGTAGACGGCGGCGCTGGAGGCCCACGCGACACGTTCGACCTGTTCGTCGAGCGTCCGGGCGGCCTCGAAGACGTTGTTCGTCCCTTGGACGTTCACGTCGAGGGCGAGGCGCGGGTTCTCGCGGGCGGTAGTCGTCAAGAGTGCGGCGAGGTGGACGACGTGCGTCGCACCCGTCTCCTTGATAGCGCGAATCACGTCAGTGGAGTCCGAGACGTCGCCGCGGCGAATCTCCACGTCGTCGGCGATGCCGAGTTTCTCCAGAATTCGAGGGTCCGTCGAGAGGTCGTACGCGACGACGTCGTGGCCGTGTTCCAGCAGGTCTTCGGCGACGTAGGAACCGATGAACCCGGTCCCGCCGGTTACCAAGACGGTAGACATACTCGAAAGAGGAGGCGACGCCAGCAAAAAGGTTTCCCAGAAACGATTGTGTGGAATCGGGTCGAATCAGCAGTAGCGCTGGACGAGCCACAGCCCGCCAGCACCGACGCCGAGTCCGAACGCGCCGAAGGCGACCAACCCCGCGAGGTTCGCGAGGAGTTCGACGAGCGCGAGGGGTTCAATCACGGCCGCGCTCCCGGGCCACTTTGGAGACGTTCGCGATGGGCTTGGCTTCCATCTGCGCCCGCTTACGAGCGTTGGCGACGAACCCCCCAACGAGTGACGCGACGAGACTCGCGAGAGCGAGTGCGGCGAGCAGCAGTCCGAGCAGGACGCCGACGAACTCGTCGGCGACGTAGTAGTACACCACTCCGGGCGCGAGCGTCAGTACTGTTGCAATCGCCGCGTGGGTCGCGAGCCACGAGGCGCGGGTGCGGACACGTTCGGCGGCGGTCAGCGTCGTCATGGGCCGGGTTGGTCCCGGTTTCGTACATAAAGGTACGGCCGTGTGGGCCGAGGTCAGAAGTAGCGTTGGAGGAGCCAGAATCCGGCGGCGGCGACGCCGATAGCGACGAAGCCGAACACGGCCAGTCCGACGAGGTTCGCGACGATGCCACTCATCGGAGGCGCTCCTCGGCGACGTCGCTGATAGAGCGCGGTTCGGCCTCCGAACGCTCCTCGCTGTTCGCGACGAACCCCGCCGCGAGCGAGACGGCGAAGCTCGCGAACGCCACGACGGCCAAGACGGCCCCGACTTGGACGACGACCATGTCCTCGGTGACGAAGGCGTACACACCGCCGAGCGAGATGGCGAGGAGCGTCAGACTGGCCGCGTTGATGGCGAGCCACGAAGCCCGACTGCGAACGCGTTCGGCGGGGGTGAGGTCGGTCATAGTCGCACGTTCACGTCAGCGAAGCATTAAATTGTGGATGGGAACAGCCTACTCGTGTAACCCCCCGACCTGCGCGTAGAACGACGACTGGAGCGTCTCGGCCATATCCTGCTCGCGGTCGATACGGACGTCGACGACGGTGGGGACGTCGCTGGCCTTCCCCTCGCGCAGGGCGTCCGAGAGATCGTCCGCCGTCGTCACTCGGTGGCCGACTGCGCCGAAGCCTTCCGCGACTTTCACGAAGTCCGTATCGTGGAACTCGACGCCCGAGATGTCGTCCTCGCCGTGCTGCATCTGTCGGACCATCCCGAGACTCGTGTCGTTGAGGACGACGAACGTCGGGGCGACGCCGTACTCGACGGCCGTCTCGACGCTCGTCATCGTCATCGTGAACCCGCCGTCGCCAGCGACGGCGACGACGTCTTTGTCCGTCGCGAGCGCCGCCGAGACGGCGGCGGGGTTGGCCCACCCCATCCCGCCGACGCCGCCGCTGCCGAAGTACGTTCTGACCGCCGGCGTCTGGAGGTAGTTCAGGAGCCAAAAGCGGTTGTTCCCCGAGTCGGCCGTGACGATGGTGTCGGCGTCGACGACGGCCTCTATCTCCTTGACCGCGCGCTGTGGAAGGATGGGCGAGTCGTCGGAGTCGCACTCCGGCGCGGTGAACGACTCGCGGGCGTCTCGCGCTCTGTCGAGCGCCCAGTCGCTCTCGCCGCCGCCAGCCTCGGCGAGTTCGCGTAGCGACTCCTTCGCGTCGCCGACGAGGCCCACGTCGGCCGGGTAGACCCACCCCGCGTTTCGGGTGTCGATGTCGGCGTGGACGATGGTCTGCTCGTCGGGGCGGATGAACGAGGGTGCCTGCCAGTTAGTGTCCATCGGGTTCATTCGACAACCGACGACGAGCAGGACGTCTGCCTCGCTGACGACCTGATTCGCGCCCTCGTGGCCGAACGACCCGATGACGCCCGCCGCTCGCTCGTCGGTCTCGGGGAACGTCGACTTGCCGAGGTAGGAGGTGGTGACGACGGCGTCGTAGGCTTCGGCGACGGCCGCGAGTTCGTCGTAAGCCTTCGCGGCGTGGACGCCGTTACCGGCGACGACGACCGGTCGTTCGGCGTCGGCGAGGGCGTCGACGGCGGCGGCCACGTCCTCGGCCGTCGGCCGCGACAGCCACGTCCGCGTCTGCTGAACCGGGTCCCAGACGGGCGGAATCGGGTCGTCCGGAACCTCGCCCGTCACGCCGTCGCCGTCGAGGACGACGGCGGTGGGACCGGGCCGTCCGGAGACGGCGTGTTTGAACGCCAGTTGGACGCTCCGCAGGGTCTCCGTTGGAGTGCGAGGGAACCAGTGTTCCTTCGTCACGCCGTCGAGAATTTTGGGTAAGTCGAGTCCGCCATAATCGCCGCGCGACTGCTGATACGGCGCGAGCGTCGAGTAGTTGCCGCGCTCACTCGCCTCCGTGAGGACGACCATCGGCGACGACGAGAGTCGGGCCTCCATCTGCCCGATAAGTCCCAGACTGCCGACCCACGGTCCCTGCCCGGAGAGGACACCGGGTTGGCCGGTGAGTCGGCCGTGCATCTCGGCCATCACGCTCGCCTCACGTTCGTCGCGCGGGCGGACGAGTCGAATCTCCGACTCGGGGAGGTGGTCGAACAGTTCGATGACGCGCCCGCCGGGGTAGCCGAAGATACGCTCGACGCCGAGCGCTTCGAGCGTCTCGACGATGGCTTCGGCGGTTCCCGTCATGGTCGCTCCCCGTAGGTGTAACCGGTCTGGTCAACGAGCGTCTCGCAGTCGCCGTGGCTGGCGTCGTCGGGAGCGACGACGCAGTCGGCCGTCTTCGTCATGCTACCGAACATCACCGCGTTCGACTACTTTGCTCTATGGGTGAACGACGTCGTGAGCGAGTCGATTCACGACGCTTCGTCGTCCGGCTACGTTCGTATAACTCGAACAAGAGTTATGTAAGACCGGGACGGTTGATGATGTATAATCATGAATGAGACACAAAATCGGCCGGTGAAGACGGCCGAGACGTCGTTCGCACTGCTCGAACAACTCGCGCAGGCCGATGGCGACGCACTCGGCGTGACCGAGTTGGCACAGCGACTCGACTTGGCGAAGAGCACGGTCCACCGTCACGTCGGGACGCTCGAATCGCTCGGTGTCGTCGTCCGCGACGACGACGAGTACCGAATCGGGCTCCGACTACTCGACTACGGTCTCCGCGCTCGCGACCAGCACGCACTGTCTACTGTCGCTCGCCCGAAAGTCGAGGAACTGGCCGAAGAGACGGGCGAGAAAGTGTGGTGCATCACCGAACAACAGGGCCGGAGCGTCCACCTGTACGGCGCGTCCGGGAAGAACTCCGTGCAGACGAGCGCGCGAGCGGGTGCCTGGGGGTATCTCCATCAGCACGCCGCCGGAAAGGCCATCCTCGCGCATCTCCCAGCAGAGCGCGTCCAGCACATCGTCGACGGTCACGGTCTCCCAGCGAAGACACCGCACACAATCACCGACGAGAACGAGCTGTTCGAACAGCTCGAACAGATTGCCGACCGAGGGTACGCGTTCAACCGCGAGGAGTCGATTGCGGGTCTGCACGCTGTCGGCGCACCCATCACCGACGACGACGGTGTCGCCACCGGCGCAATCAGCATCTCGGGGCCCGCAAATCGCCTGAAGGGAGAGTGGTTGACCGAGACGCTTCCGGACCTGTTGCTCGGTGCGACGAACGAAATCGAACTCAACCTGAGTTTCTCGTGAGCGGGTCGGACCATCGACACGTTCGAAGAGGTCGAACAGAGCTAAAAGTGTTACACGACTACAGACGTAATAGTGAGAGAGTCGGTCGGGAAGTAGAGAGGGTACCGAAATCGGGGACGACCGACCCGTGAGCCAGCGAAAACGAGCGCTTAGATGCTCGTGACTCGGGCGTGGCGCTCGTCGACGGCGGCGGCGTCCTCCGGCAGGAGTGCGACGACGAGGTAGTCGGCGTAGTCGGTCATGTAGTCGATGAGCGAGGCGATGCGTTCGGAGTCGATAGCCTCCAAGGAGTCGAGGAGGATGAACGGGAGCGTCTCGTAGACGTCGTGGGCGAGATAGCCCGCGAGCGCGAAGACGAGTCCGGTGACCTCGCGTTCACTCTCCGAGAGGTGGTCGACGGTGTCCTCGTAGGTCTTTCCGTCTTCGGTGCTGCGGATGATGTGCAGCTCGAAGTGGCTCTTGGTGACCTTCCGACGACCCTCGCGGACCTGCCGCTCGGTTCGCTCGATCCAGATGCGGTCGATGTTGTCGTAGGCGAGTTCGGCGAGGACGGCGTCCATGTGCTCGTTGAACTCGTCGACCGTCTGCTGTTCGATGCGCTCGATGCGGGTTCGAAGCTCTTCGAGTTCGTCCTGAATCTCTTCGCGGCGTGCTTCCAGTTCCTCGCGCTCTCCCAGTCTGTCTTCGACGGAGCGAATCTCGTCGTCGACGGACGACTGCTCTTTCTGGAGTCGCTGCAACTCGAATTCGAGTTGGTTCGCCTCTTTGTGTCGGTCGAGTACCTCGCTGTACTCTTCGGTTTCGAGGTCGTCGACTTCCGATTCGAGGTCGGCGAGTTCGTCGACGAGTTCGTCCTCGCGTGCTTCCAGGTCCTCGATAGTCCCCTCGCGACGGCGAATCTCGTCTTCGACGTCGTCGAGGCGGCGGTCGAGACGCTGTTTCTTCTGTTGTGTTCCTTCGATGGAACGCTTCTCGGCCTGTAGGTCGTCTATCTCGGAGGTGAGTTCGTTCCGCGTCGAGAGTTTCGACGAGCGCAGGTCGCGAAGACGGTCGAGCGTCCCCTGAATCTGGTCGGTCTCTACTTCCGTCCCACAGGTCCAACAGACCGTGGTGTCGTCGCCCACCAACTGGTCCGTGACCGACCCGTTGGACTCCGGTTTGAGCGCGTTCGTCAACTCGCTTCGGCCGCCGTCGAGCATCTCCTCGTTGAACTGGATGATAGACTGGAGTTCGCTGACGACGGCGTCGATAGACTCGGCACGTCCGCGGAGACGCTGAATCTGCTTGTCGAGGTCGCCAATCTCGTCGTCGGGTGCGGTCGGCAGGTCCGACCGTTCGTCTTCCAACTCGTCGAGGTCGTTACGGAGCGCGTCGAGGCTGTCGCGTTCGGTCTCCATGTCGAAACGGACGTCTTCGAGCGCCGACTCCGTCTCGCGGAGTTCCTGCAGTTTCGCGTCCAGTTCCGACTGCTCCTCTCGGGACTCCTCGACGTCGGCGTCGAGTTCCTCTAGCGCGTCGCGCTTCTCCGAGAGTTCCTCCCGCTGTTCGTCGATTTGGGACTGGAGTTTCGTCCGGCGCTCTTCGAGTTCCGGGAGTCGGCGCTTCAGGCCGTCGAGGTCGTCCAGTTCGGCGTCGATGTCACGCTTCGTCGACTGAAGGTCGCGAATCTGGTCTTGAATCGCGTCCGTGTCGACCGGCCGCATGATGAGTTCGTGGAGGTCGTCGCCGCGGGCGACGGCCTGCCGCGCCTCGTTCATCTCCAACAAGAACGCAAAGAGGTCACCGAGTTCGGGGTCGTCGAGATACGGTGTGCCGTCGGCGACGATGGTGCCGTTCCGTCGGCGGAGGGTGCGCGTGTACGTCTCGTCGCCGAGTTGTAACTCGACGTGTGCCTCGTCGGCGTCGCGTTTGATAGAGACGTTCTCGCTCCCGAGTGCGGCCATGATTCCCTGGAGGAGAGACGTCCGGTTCGTCGCGTTTCGACCCGTCAGTGCCGTGACGCCGCGTTCGAGTGTGACGTTCGTCTCGTCGATGCCGCCGATGTTCGTGACGCGAAGTTCAGCACGTTCGACTGAAGACTGCCGAGATTCCATTACTATTCAGCGTATGGTGCGCCGGGTATTTACCTTTCAGGGTATCGTGAGAGGAGGTGGTCGAGCGGACCTCGTCGACTGCGAGCGACTCTAGGTCGGTGTGAGCGACTGTGGGTACTGGCGTCCGTCCGTGGTTCCCCGAGAGATGCTCACTCTTCGCTACCGTCTGATTCGGCGCGTTCCTCGAACAGTTCGTTCACGTCGTACGTCTCGCCGCTCGCCGTCTCGATGACGCGAACGTCGACCATCACGTCGAAGTCGTCGATGTCGAGGCGCCCGGTATCACGGAGGTTCTCGATGATGTTCGTCGCGACGGCGCGTGTCCGCCCCTTCAACTGCTGGATGGTCCGCTGGTTCTTCTCCAGTTTCTCTCGGTCGTCTTCGGGTTCAGTCTCCTTCGAGACACCGCGGTGTTTGGTCAGATAGGTGTGGATGGCCTGATGCGAGACGAAGTCGCCGAGGACGGTTTCGACCTGCACGTCGTCGCGTTCGAGCGAGCGTCGTGCCTCGGTTCGAATCCCGCTGCTCACGTCGTCGCCGGTCAGCAGTCGATACGTGTTCTCCACCTCGCCGTTAATCGGGTTCAAGTCAGCCTGCTCCATCGCACTCGCGAGGACGCGACGGTTGAACTCGTCTGCCAGCGACCGAAGGCTCTCGCCGTCGTCGACCCATCGTTCGATGAGTTCGTCGCCGAGTCCGTCCAACGAGTACGCTTCGATGACACGGCTCACCTTGCTGTTCATCGAACCGACTCTCCGTCGTTCCGAGGCACTATTCGTTCGTCGGCATGGTCAGTCATTGTTCATCGTTACTCGGACACCTACTAAAAACTCTCGCCCGCCGTGTCTAGAGCGTAGATCACCGCCCCAGGCGACTGTATCTGGCGTGTTACAGCCGTAGACGTGTAATTCATAGAACGAGATGATGCACGCACGGCACCGTGCAGACTCGTTACCCGCTCTCTAAGATGTGTGTGAGGACGCGGTTGTGGCGGCGGTTCGGACACTCGACTGGACGCGTCTCAGATACGAACTGCAGGGAAACCTGGAGGGAGGAACGAACACCTCGACGCCGAGAGGTGGTACGTAAGAGGGTTAGCTTCAGAGAGCGATCGACGTGTCGAAAGAACACACTCCAAAGTCGCGACGACGCAGGTGGGGGCAAACCATGTGGACTGTGAACAGAGTCGACCGTCTTCGAGAATTTTAGACATTGTACAATGTGTAGAAACTCTACACAGGGAAAAAGTTGCGTAGAGAGGCCCCTATGCGACAGATATCGAGGAGTCACCTTATCGAAGAGAGAGAGTTACGACGTCAATACGAGATAGAGAACCGCGATAGACAGACTCGAAGACAGCAAACTGGTGACGGAAATCAGTCGTCGCGTGCGTCGAGAATCAGCTTAGCGACCGCCTCGGGGTCGGTGGCGACGGCCCGGACGAGTGCGTCGTGGAACTCCCGTCCGGTCAAATCACGGACGTCGTGTTCTCGGCGTAGAATCGACTCGACTTCGAACTCCACGTCTTCCAACAGGTCCAGCGTCTCTGGGCGGACGTAGATGCTCTTGGCTCGCGTCGCTTCGAAAGTGAACGCCGGGCCGCCGTCGGCTCCCGCGTCGGGGTCCGAGGTGCTGGCAGGTGCGTCCCGGTCCGACGTTGGCGGGTCGTTGTCATCCACTTGTTCCACCTCGTCTTCATCGTCCATCTGCTCGCCGAGTCCGGCGAAGCGGTTCTCGTCAGGCATCGGCGACACCTCCGTCTTCGACGATACGAGCCAACTCGTCGAGTCTCCCGAGCATGTCGTTGTCGGAGTCGTACTCACGCAGGGTCTTTCCCTCCCTCCACGCACGACTGAAGGCGATCCGGTGTCGGATACCCGGCCCCGGCGAATGCTCGAACTCGTCGCTTCGAGCGAACGACGGGAGATACCGCGCGAACGGTGACTCTTCGAGGTCGGCGATGATACGCTTCTCCTCGTTGTTCCCGCTCAAGTCGTTCGGAACGATAGCGAGAAGGTCGACACCGACCTCCTCACGGATGGGTCGAATCTGCTGTTCCCACATCCGCTCGAACCCGCTGACACTCGGTTCGCTCATCAAGAGCGGGACGATGACGTGACGAGCGCCGACGAGGGCGGCATCAGAGAGTGGTCCGAGACTCGGCGGCGAGTCGACGACGATGTAGTCGTACGTGTCGTCGAGTAGTGGTTCGACGATGCGGCGACGAACCCAAAGCATGCCGAACGTCGAGTTGCGAACCTTGTCCTCGACTTCGTCGAGATTCACGTGTGCGGGAAGGACGTCGAACCCGTCGCGTTCGTGAATCACCTCGCTGACGTCGACCGGGTCGCTGTCGGTCAACACGTCACCGATGTGTGGTGAGTCCTTCTTGTAGAGATCTTTGAGTCCAACTCCTTCTGTCGCGTTTCCCTGTTGGTCGAGGTCCGCGAGGAGAACGTCGTGTCCACGCGCACTCAGTGCGTCCGCGAGGTTGATGGCGAGTGTCGTCTTGCCGACGCCACCCTTCTGTAACGAGACACTGACTGCCCGGCCCATCAGACTCTCTCCTCCCCAATTCCACAAATTGTGGAATTTGTGAACAGTTCGTGCTGTGCAGACCGTGCCACCTGTGTCCGCTGGGTGAACCGCGTGGACTGTCTCATTCCTACCGGATGGCTCAGACCGATTCGACTTAACGCTATCTCCATCGTGAGAACTGTGCGACGTTTAGGATTTTCAAAAATTGTAAACATTGTAAAAGGCGTCGCTCAGAGTCGACGAGAGACGAAAAGTGACCTACAGGTTTTTGTGACTCAGCCGTCTCTGTGCAGAGCGAAGCAATGAACGAACCGACACGAGTGACGGAACTATCTGAACTTTCTGCAGGCGAATCAGTACTCATCACCGTCCGTGACGCCGACGGCTCAGAAGAAGAGGTCATCGTCGTCCGAACCGACGAATGCGTCGCCGGTTGGAAGAACTTCTGTCAACACGAGACGGATCAACGACTGGACCGAGGGTTCGGCGCAGCGATTCGCGACGGCGACATCGTCTGCCCGAAACACGGGTCGATGTTCGACGGGTGTACAGGATACTGCGACAATGGGGAGGCTTCGGAGTCGACGCTGGTGGCCGTCGACGTCGACGTTCGAGACGACGTGGTCTACCTCACCGACGACGAGTGTGAGTATCTACACGAGGGTGGCATCGACGACGATGACGACGACATGCCGAGTTCGTCGTCTCACCTCACTTTTTAACAGGCCCTCGGCTTATCGTTGAACGGGAAACGCCCACCTTCGCGCAGTGCGCGATGGTGGGCGTGCGTGTTTGACGACGACTGTTCCTCGCTGTCTGTGACAGTGCTGCCGCTCTGCGTTCGAAATGCGAACAGCCCCGACGAGCGCTGCTGCTCGTCGAGGCTGATGAATGTAAGTATGAGTGGAGGCGGCGAAGTGGTGTTTCCAGAGGCTCTCGCACTCCAGTACTTGCCACCACGCTGGTGAGCTTAACTTCCGTGTTCGGGATGGGTACGGGTGGAACCTCACCGCTGTGGCCGCCGTAATGCCGACCTATGGAATCGAACCATAGTGATACCAATGTCGGATTCGACTTGATCGAACCTTGTGTACGTGCATTCCAGTTAGCACCTGGACCCGTGTATCGGACACGGATTTGATCCCATGCGGTATGAATGTGGCTTGGACTGTTAGTGCTCGTGGGCTA
>NZ_FOTC01000001.1:0-459047 GCF_900114455.1 Halogranum rubrum
TAGCCCACGAGCACTAACAGTCCAAGCCACATTCATACCGCATGGGATCAAATCCGTGTCCGATACACGGGTCCAGGTGCTAACTGGAATGCACGTACACAAGGTTCGATCAAGTCGAATCCGACATTGGTATCACTATGGTTCGATTCCATAGGTCGGCATTACGGCGGCCACAGCGGTGAGGTTCCACCCGTACCCATCCCGAACACGGAAGTTAAGCTCACCAGCGTGGTGGCAAGTACTGGAGTGCGAGAGCCTCTGGAAACACCACTTCGCCGCCTCCACTCATACTTACATTCATCAGCCTCGACGAGCAGCAGCGCTCGTCGGGGCTGTTCGCATTTCGGACGCAGAGCAGCAGCACTGTCAGAGACAGCGAGGAACAGTCGCCGTCGAAGACGTGCGCCCACCATCGCGCACAGCGCGAAGGTGGCCGAGCAACCACCTTCGTCAGAGGTAATCGCTCGAATCAGCCGACCTGAGACCGCTAGGCTTAAGCGCAACTCCACACTACTCAGAGACGCGCCAAGGTGGCAGAGTCCGGCCTAACGCAGCGGCCTGCAGAGCCGCCCATCGCCGGTTCAAATCCGGCCCTTGGCTTCTCACAGTTTCCCGCCCCACTAGCCGTTGCTAACGCGGCGTCGACCGAATAGTCGGGTCCCTCACACCGTCGACAAGCGAAAGGTTAACTCGTTCGTTCTCGTACGCAAGAAAGACCTCGAATACAGTAGGTCTGTCTCACCAATGCGTACTCCAGACACACTCGACTACGCGTTCATCGTCGTACTCACCGTCCTCGTCTATGTTCATCTTCCGTGGCGACCTGCGATTCGTCGTGGTCTGCGCAGCGGCGCTTCGGCCGCCGTCTCGATTGGGAACTCGCTCTTTCCGCCCAGTCCCGAGAGTATCGTCGTTGCCGTCGCGGCAATCGGAGTCGTGCTGTTGGTCGTACTGTTCGAAGTTCTGCCTCGACGAAACGGTCCCTAATGTGAGTGACGAACCGACCTCTCAGATAGGGGTTGGTGTCATCCGAAAAGTAACCGTTATACGCCGGGTAGCCTTTGCCCCACGTATGCAACGACGCGCTGCGGCCATCTACGTCGCACTCTTCCTGGTCATCGGCGCGGGCGCGTACTCGCTCATTGCGACCGCCCAAAGTCCGACGATCGGGTTCGAAAACCCCGACTACGAACTCAGCCAGGGTCAGACCTTCCAAGTAGAGGGACAAACGTACAACGTCACGACCATCTCCGCAGAGATGGAGGGTGGTGGTGGCGGTGGCCACGGCGGCGGTGGCGGTGAGGAACTCGTCCGCTCCGGTGAAGTGTCGTGGGTGAACGACTCCGCGCGCTACACGGCGAACTGGGAGAACAACACCACGGTGACGACGGGTGAGGAGAACACGACGTACCGCGTCCTCGTCCAGCAGTCGTCGGGGAACCCGACCGACTTCGTCCTCCGCGAGGAGATAAACGAGACGCAGATCCTCCAAAACGACAGCGCGGCCGACAACGAGACGGTCACGCGAAACGGTGAACGCTACGTCGTCATTCAAGACGGCAACGGGAGCGCGACGCTCGTCCCTGTCGGGGAGTACTTCCCGGAACCGTCCTCTCAGCAGTACAGCGAGAACCAGACGTTCGACTACAACGGAAACCAGACGACGGTCGAAGCCGTCGAAAACGAGTCTGTCACGCTCGCGTGGACCGCTCCGCAGACCAACACGGCAGAACTGAGCAACGAGGGCAACGTCACGCTCGGTGACCAGACGTACCTCGCACACTTCCCGAACAACGAGACGGTCACGCTCTCGCAGGACTTCGAGAGCTACCGTTCGCAGTCACAGAATATCGAAGAGTATCACGAACACGTCAACGGCCTCTGGGGAATCGTCATCCTCTGTGGCTCCGTCGCAGCACTCCTCGTCGCGATGGCGTACCTCCCGTCGCGGTACTGATGCGATAGACGCCGGCCGTCTTTTTGACAGGTCCGTCTCCTTTCGGAGCGTTTGCTCTCGTCGTGGGCAGTTTGTCAGATAGTGTAGCTATCTCCGCCGGACGCTCAGAGGCAGGTGTTCTCCCCGCCGGCGTCGACAGTGCGAAAGTCGTCATCTCGACGAACGAGGCGAATCCGGACGACGGTTATCACCTCGTTGAACACTCGATACGTACAGCGAAACGAACCGCCGACTCTCGGGAACGGCACGTCTCACGTGCTCGTCGGCCGTTTTCGACGAGTTATGTAGTTGCTTCTGATCGCTCTCGCGTCGTCCCGCAGTTCACTGTGCGATTAATGAGCCGTTTTGCATACACTCTCTACGAGTAGAACTGTCTGTCTGTCCAGTTTATCTTCCTGTTCCGCAATACTAACAAAGTGTACTCTCCGCAATTAGCGACCCGTCGTTCTTCTCGTGCGTCGAACTGCACGGAAGCACGAACGCTCCGGAAGGAGTACCGTCGACGAACCGTCGCACGCTCGACGGTGTCTGACATCCTTCTACGCGCGCCGTGACCGGCTTGACTTTCCCCGGCCACGGCATCGTTCTCTCCGTCGCTCACCTCGACAGAGTTCGCTCTCACGATGCGAACTCACAGGCACACGCATAAGTAGAGCCACGCCTGTAGATACGGCCGTGTCCGACGAGTTCTCCCAGAATCCCGAGGACGAGACCGACGAGAACGTACCGACCATCTCTTGTTCACGCTGCGGGCGAGAGTGGGACCTCTCGTACGAACTCGACGACCTCCAAGTCGGGAACCAGTCGGCCGAACAGTTCGCTCTGGACCATATGCGTCACACCGGCCACTTCCCCGACAGCGTAACTCCGTGGGTCGCACGCTGCCGACAGTGCCCCGACGGTGACGAGTTTCTCACAGAGCGACCTGCACAGCGGTGGGCCGAGATACACGCTCGCCACACGAGACACACGGTTGCGCTCACTCACAATGACGAGCAGACCACCGTCGACCCGGAGTGAGCGTCTCACTTCGGCGTTTCTCTCTTCTCGTCCGACGCCGACCGTTTCTTATTCCCCTCGGACGATACCACTGACATGTCTCTCCTCGCAACAGTTCTCGCTTCTCTACAGACACTGGCCGTACGGTGGCCGGTTGGTCTCCAGTTCTCTTCGACGCACGGCCTCGTGATGTGGCGGCGATGACGACATCAGGACCCACCTCACGGTCCGACGCTGACGGCGTGACAGTTCACGTCGACGACGTCGACGAGTTACTCGGTTACGCCGCTCGGTCGACCCACCGAACCGACCTGGTGGTGACACCCGAGCAGTTGCACGCGCGGAACCTCAAGCGACGACTGTCGGCGACGAGTCGACCACGGAGTTCGTTGCAGTTCTGTGACCTGTCGAGCGTCGCCAGCGACGTTCTGACGGAGGCGGGCGACAGCGCGACCGCCCTCGACCGCATCGACCGAATTCGAACACTCGAAACGCTGCTCGACGAGCGACCCGACGAGTTCCGTCACTTCGAACCACTGTTCGGGACTCGCCTGTCGGCACACGTCTCGACTATCGAGAGTGCACGGGCGACAGTCGACGCCGTCACCGGGTACGACCCCGGACGACTCGACGCTCTGGACGAACTCATCGAGACGACGCCACCCGTCTCTCGGCGCGACGCACGAAGCCTCGTCGAGGGTGCCGTCGCCACCGAGCGCTTGCTCGCGTCGACGACGGATGCTGCCGTCTCGGGCGACGCCGTCTTGCGAGCGGCCACGACGAGTATCCGAGAGACGAGCGGCGTCGTGTTCGAAGCGGCGTACCCGGAGGCCGAACGTCTCCACCTCGCGGGCGTGAGTTCGGTCGCTGCGACCCTTCGTGACTTTCTGTTGGCCGTCGCCGAGGAGACAGCCGTCGACGTTCGTCTCTTCGCTCGCGCTGGGACCGGTCCGGGAATCGCCGGACGGCTACAGGAGAGAGCGGTGACCCCGTGGCACGACCGTGCCCTCCCATCTGTTTCGCTCGACGTGCCCGTCACCGAGATGGTGGCCACGACGCGCGAGCAAGAAGCACGACTCGCCGTGGCGCTCGTCACCCGACTCGCCGACAGCGGCATCTCGCTGAGTGACATCCTCGTCGTCGCACGCGACGTCGATGGCTACGAACGTGCGCTCTGTCGGGCGGCGAGACAGTACCGCCAACCTCTCTCGCTTTGGACGCAGCTTTCCGTGACGGAGACACGCCCATACACACTGGTCGAGTCGGTCTGCCGTCTGCTCGATGCTCGCGACGGACCGTTCCCACTGGAGACGCTGTGCCGACCGCTGTTTGCCGAGTGGGTCGACCCCGATGGAGAAACGCCGTCGGCGCTGCCACGGCGTGCACTCGACGATGCCCGCGACCGGTTGGGCCGACAGACCCGTTCGCTCTCCGAGTGGCGTACACGCGTCGCCGAGACGACGCTCCCCGAGCAGGTCGAACGGTGGCTCCGGTCGTTGCTCTCGTGGGCGGCCGCACAGCCACTCGCCCCGGAACCGACGGACGTTCGCGAGACGTTCACACCACTCCTCGACGCGTATCGCGAACTCGTCTTGCTGACTCACCGCGAACGCGACGACGAGTCGCTGGCGGAGACGACGGAGTCTGCGCGCGCACTCGTCCGTCTCGAACGCCTCGTCGACGACGTCGCAGCGAAGTACGAGGCGTGGCTCGACCGGGGTCAGACCGACCGGACGTGGGAGGCCGTCCAGTACCTGTTCGAGACGATTGCGACGGTCAAACCGGGGCGGCGTGAACACGCGAACGCCGGCGTCGTCGACGTCGTCGATGCGACCGACGCGTGGGCACGTACGGAACCCTACGTCGTCGTACTCGGACTGGTCGACGGAGTGTGGCCGCTCCCGCCCGAAGGGCTGTTCCCCGTCGAGGTTCGCGACACGCTGCTCGGTGGGTCGACAACGGCCGCCCGGCGTCTCGCGCCCCGTGAGGGCTGGACGGTCGCACGCGAGTTCGACCACTTCGCCGACGCCGTCTCGACTGCTACCGACCACCTCGTCTGTACTCGCCACGAACGGGCCGCAGACGGTTCGGACGCCTCCCGTTCGCCGTTCTTCGACGCCATCGACGTGACACGGGGCGCACCGACGCGAATCGGGCAGGCGGCGACGACTCGACTGTTGAGCCACGAGCGCACGCTCCCGGACCCGCTGGCTGGCCTCGTCGGGAGGGAGAGCCGATGACCGAAGACCAAGCGAGAGCCGAAAACGGAGATAGAGACGGAGATCGGACGAGCGGCGACGGGAGTTCGTCCGAGGCGTCCACGCCGTTCGTCCGGTTGGACGGTGCGCAGCGAGCGATTCGTGACGCCTTCTTCGCTCACGAGTCGGGGCTGTTCGCGTTGGAGTCCGACCCCGGAACGGGCAAGTCGACGACGAGCGAGCACGTCGCTGCGGAGTTTCTCGCTCGCGCCCACGCCGAGGGCGTCGACGCGCCCGAGGAGACGCTGGCGTTCGTCTCGTTCACTCGCGACGACGCCGCCGCCATCGGTCCGGGTATCGCCGACGCGCTGGAGGCCATCGCACGTGACCCGACGCGAGACGTGACGCTCTCCGTCGAGACCGCTCGCGAACTCGGCCGCCGCGTGCAGCGAGCGACAAACGTCGGAACGGTCGACAGCGTCGTAGGGAGCGTCTTCGCGACGCTCGCCACCGAGGTCGGATTCGAGGAGCCACCGGTCGTGAGCGACGGGGCTGGCCTTCGGTCGATTCGGGCGACCTGCCTGCACCGACTCCGCACCGAGGACCAGTACGCAGACTCGCTCGACCGACTCGACGAGGCGTACCCGGGTGGGGAGCACCGAGACGACGTCGGTGACCTGCTGCGGAACGCACAACTCGCCTGTCGCGAGCGTCGGTTGTCGGTCACGGCGTTCCGAACTCGACTCGAAGCCGTCGTCGACGAGACGTACCTCGGCGGGGCTCCAGACTCGTTTGCAGACGTGCGAGACGCCGTCGAGCAGTTCGTGAACGCCGACGTCGCCGAGACGTTCGCCGAGGGGCTCTCCGCCGAGAGGACGAGCGCGGAGGCCGTCGTCTCCGCAGACCGCACGCTCTACGAAGCGTGGACGACGGCCGTCGACGACCTCTGTACTGTCCTCGAACGCTACGTGGAACTGTACGACGAGACGACTCGACGCGAGGGTGTCGTCTCTCATCTCGACGTCTCCCACTGGGTCGCGGAGTTCTTCACGCGAGACGAGTACGCGGGTGTGTTCCGCGAGCGTCTCCGCGCACGCCACACCGACCGACTCTCGGCCGTCGTCGTCGACGAGGCACAGGACGTCTCGGCGGTCCAGCACGCCGCCCTCTCCGGACTCGTCGACGACGAGATGCGCGTCCTCCTCGTCGGCGACTACAAGCAGTGTATCTTCTTGTGGCGGAACGCCCTCCCCGGTCTCTTTCGAGACGCTATCGAGTCGGGTCGTTACTTCGGCATCGGCTGGGACGTCCACGTCGTCGAACACGAGAAGCGGACACGTCGCTGTCGTCCCGGCGTCGCCGCCGCCGTCGACACCGTCTTCGCGGGCGTGTTCACCGACCCCGCCCGTGGTGGTGACGACGCTACTGGCCGCTCGTACACGCCGCTCGAACCAACTCGTGAGGCGACGGCCGACCCGAACGTCCACGTCGCTGCGGTCACCACACCCGCTGAACCGGGGAGACCGACGTACGTCACGCCGGACTCCGGCGTCGGGGAGGCGACGGCACTTGCAAGATGCCTCGCGGACGGACTCGCCGACGGGTCGTTTGCGGACCCCGACGACAGTGAGGACGACCCCTCCGTGACCGTGCTGTTCTCGCGACGACGGAACGTCGACGCGTTCGCGAGCGCCTTCGAGCGCGAGGGACTCGTCGTCGGTGACGCGACGGACCTGTTGTTCGAGTACCCGCTCGTCGAACTCGTCACTGCGGTCTGTACGTGGCTCGCTGACCCCACCGACGACGCGCTTCGCACACTCGCTTCCGACCCCGTCTTCGAGGAGATGTCGCTCACGGGCCTCTTCGAACTCTGTTCGTGGTCGGTTCCGGCCGTCGCCGACGTCGACGCCGATGGCCGACCGGTCGTCGAGTTCGTCCACGCGCTCGACAGACTCCTCGAACGTCGCCCTCGGTTCGTCACGCAGTCTCCGGTCACTGTCGTCGAAACCGTCGTCGACGAACTCGGCCTGTGGCGCGACCCACTCGATTCGACCGACGACTCGACACGACGCGTTACCGCCCTCGACGCGCTCTTGTCCCACGTCGAGCAGTCGTCTCGTCCGGACGCCGACGACTCTTCGACCTCTTCACTCGTCGAACTCGCGGCGGAACTCTCACAGCGCCGTGAGGACCCGAGGAGCGGCGGCGCGCTCCCCGTCGTCGACGAGGGCGACTGCGACGTCGTCTGTCGAACGATTCACTCGATGAAGGGTGCCGAAGCCGACGTCGTCGCACTCGGCGACATCGGCGGTCACATCGCGACGTACGGCCCCCACACCGACACGCTGGCGACACTCGGAACACATCTCGCACTCGCCCCGCCGACCCGTGATGGCGCCGACGTTCCGGCAGTTCCAGGATTCGAACACGGGCTGTTCGCCGTCGACCGTGACCCGTGGGACTACGACGCCGGTCTCCGGTGGGCGACACAGCGGTGGGCAGACGACGAACGACTCGCCGGGTCGCCGCCACTCCGAAGACTCTCACACGCGAACCGTGCGGAACGATGGCGACTGCTCTACGTCGCGCTGACGCGCGCACGGAACCATCTGGTCCTCCCACTTCCGACGCACCGTGAGGACCCTGACCCCCGTGACCGGTGGGTCGACACGCTCCGCGAGGCACTCCAGTTCGACGAGACGAGAACCGACAGCTATCGCTGTCCGACACCGACAGGCGAGTCGTTCGCGGTTCGAGTGCATCACCGGGGCGGCCGACCGGTGGAGTCAGACGAGACGACTGCCGTTCCGACCCCGTTCGTCGCGACAAGGGGTGTTGCAGGGGCGGGTGTCGAATCGACGAGGACGACGGCCGCTTCCGCTCCGTCGTCTGAGCGGCGCGATAGACGGACGTGGACGCCGCGGTTCGTCAACCCCAGTACGCTCTACCCGCTCTTGACCGACCCCGACGAGCATCTCCTCGACTATCTTCAGCGACGTCCACTCCACACCGAACACGATGGCGTCGACGACGGCCTACCGCTCACCTTCGAGACGATGGGTCCCGAAGACGTCGGCGACGTCGGCCACGCGGTGCTCGCGACGGCGATTCGAGAGCGGGTGACGACCGAGACGCTCGAACAGTGTTCGGGACCACTCGCTCGAACCCTCCGATACGCGCTGGCAGACCGTGCCGGTCGCATCAGTGCCGACGAACGGAGCCGACTCCAACGCTTCGTCGCCGACACCATCTGTCCGCAGTTCGCGGCGAGTCCGCTCTGGGAGCGACTCCAAGACGCACAGGCAGTGTACGTCGAGGAACCGGTGGACACGCTCGTTCGGGTCGACGGTCTCGACCGTGAACTACAGGGCGTCGCCGACGTACTCTCCGTCGACGCGACAGGGACGTGGCACGTCGACGAGGTCAAACTCGTCCTCCAGTCGAGTTCCTCCGAGACACAGAAACGGTACCGTCTCCAAGCACAGGTCTACGCGTGGGCCGTCTCGAAACAAGTGGCTTCAGAAACAGTCGTGCCAACCATCACGCAACTCGGGGTCGAGACGCGAACCGAGACCGTCGAGTGGGACGAGAAGGCCGTGCTCGACCGGTTTGGAGAGTTGCCGTAGCAGAGCGAGAATCGTGTTCGGGTTCGTGTCGAACCGAGAAAACGAGTCCGACGAGCTTTCGTTCGGTGTCTGAATGAAGTCAACATTTCTGGGCCGTAGAGGCTTCTAACCGGTGAGCATAAACTGCTCACGCGATGGCTCCTCTAGCCATTTCGTTCGTCAACGTTGACTACGATTCGTACATTTCCAACCTAATGGATATATGTTCTAGCAGTCCGTAGTCTCGAGTATGACCGAAGACGAGCGCGATACCTCCGCTGGCCCGCCGATGACGCGTGGTGAACGAATTCGTGCGGCCGCACGGACACTCCGGACGCCTCGGACTGCCTCGTGGGTTGCGAAGGAGACCGAGGTCTCAGTCAAGACAGCACAGAAGTACCTCGACCAACTCGTCGAGGACAACGTGCTTCGGACGGTCGAACAGGGAGAGCAGACGCTCTACTGCGTCGACCAGCTCATGGCGACCTACCGTGAGGTCGCAACGCTTCAGCGAGAACACAGTCGACAGGACCTGACGAGCGGCCTCGAATCGATGCGTGCGAAGGTCAGCGACTGGAAGCAGTCGTACGACGTCGAGAGTCCCGGCGAACTCCGAGCCAGCATCGCCGACGTCGACGACGCCGACGAGAGTGAGACACGGCAAGACATCGCCAGCGAGTGGGAGCACCTTCTCGACCGCATCACTATCGTCCGCGCCGCACTCAACGAATACGACTGGGCGACCGAGCGGGACTCGATCTCTGTATAGATGGGCCTGTCAGGGACTATCGACAGTTCGGTCTACGCGGGGCTGAAAGATGTCCTCCAGCGACATCCCGCGGTCACGTCGGTCGGCTACGAACCGGACAGCATCGTCAAGAAGTTCGTCCGAGCACGGGTCGACCCGAACCGCATCGTCCCCGTGACTGGACCAGCGCCGCCGATGCTGGACGTTGAGTGGCGCTTCGACGGCGACGACCAGCAGTTCCGCATTCACTACGCCGACCCGAACACCGGATTCAACTGCGGGTGGCACTGCGACGACGACCACCCCGAACTCGGTTCAGTCCACTTCCAGTCCTACCACCCAGAGTCGGGTGAGACCACGCACGAGCAGGCGACGTTCGAGAAGTCACTTCCAACGGAGATTCTGTGGACCGCGCTCGACCGACTGTTCCGAGAGCGACTGCTAAGCCTCGCTGTCGAATAGCTGTCTCTCATCAAGGAAAACGACCCGTCGAGCGCAGCGGCGACCGCCTCGTTACGTGTTGGACTCAACCGGCACTGAACGCTGCTGAGGCCGTCAAATCGCCTGCTGTCGGCTCTATTCGCCCCGAGAAGTGAAGAAGCGAGCCCGACGGGTTTGGAACCACGCCCGAGAACCTGCGCTCCGCGCAGAACCTCGGTCTGCTTCAAATCCCGCGTCTGCTCGCTTTGCTCGTCACGTTGTTCCTCACAAAAGCGAGCCCGACGGGATTTGAACCCGCGGCATCTTGGTCCGGAACCAAGTACTCTGTCCACTGAGCTACGGGCCCTCACAGAGTACATGCCTCCTTCGGCGTTTAACCGTTGTGGAGTTACAGCTCGGATTCGTCGACGCCCCCGTCGGAGTCTGTCGGTTTCGACCCTGCGATGACCGCCGACTTCCACGTCCCTCGGGTGAACCACGCCGCGGCGGCGACGGCCCCGATAATCTGTCCGGCGGCCATCCCAATCCAGATACCCGTCTCGCCCAGTCCGCGGACGAACGCGAAGTAGTAGACGATGGGGACGCGACCGAGCCAGAGCGCCAAGAGCGAGAAGACGAGTGCCGTCTTCGTGTTGCCAGCGCCGCGGTACGCTCCGAGGACGACCTGAAGCACGCCGATGAAGCCGAACTCGACGGCGCGGATGCGGATGTAGGCTGCACCGAGCGCGACGGTGTCGGCGGCGGCGTCCGTCCCCGTGCTGATGAACACGGCGACGATGGGTTCGGCGAAGAGGTACGCGACGACGGCGACGACGAGCATCACCGAGGCACCGACTTTCGCCGCGAGCCACACCGCCCGTTCGGCCCGGTCGGGTTTGCCGGCACCGAGATTCTGCCCGACGATGGTGTTCGTCGCTCTCCCGAGACCGAGTGCTGGAAGGAAGACGAGCGACGTGAGTCGGTTGCCGAGCCCGTAGGCGGCGACGACCTCTGGCCGAAACGTGACGACCATCGCGGTGAGCGTGATGAAGCCGAGCGCCGTCGCCGACTGCTCGATGGCGGAGGGGACGCCGATACGGACGATGTCGCGGATGAAGGGTAGCTGTGGACGGAAATCGGGTAGCGAGACGTCGGGTCCGGCGCTCGTCCCGAAGAGGATGTAGAGACCGAGAATGGTCGCGATTCCGCGGGAGAAGACCGTCGCCAGCGCCGCCCCCTGGACGCCCAGCGCCGGAATCGACCCATAACCGAAGATGAGAAGCGGGTCGATGACGACGTTGACGAGAACGCTGACGAACATCACGGCCATCGGCGCGCGGGTGTTGCCGTAGCCACGCATCAGCGCCGAGAAGACGAAGAACCCGAACAGGAAGGGAAGCCCGAGGAAGAACACCTCCATGTAGTCGGCGGCGAGCGGAATCACCTGTCCGGCCGTCGCGGGCGAACTCGGCAGTATCGAGAGCAGCGCATCGGTGGCGAAGAAGCCGACGATACCGACGATGACAGCGATGAGCGTGATGAACGAGAGCGTTTGTCCGGCGACGGTTCCGGCACTCTCCTCGCTCTTCGCGCCGGTGTACTGGGCGACGAGCGTGCTTCCGGCGACGGTGAACCCGCCACCGACAGAGATAAAGAGGAAGATGAGCGGAAACGCGAGGCTGATGGCGGCGACGGCGTCCGTCGAGAGACGGCCCAGCCAGAGGGTGTCTGTCAGGTTGTAGGCGACTTGGAGAAGTTCGGTGGCGATGATGGGCCACGCTAGCGCCACCATCGGTCGCGTGAGGTCACCTTCGGTGAGCGAACTGGAGGCGGGTCGGGACACAGAGACGAACAGATGTCGTCTCCCGATTTGAACGCGTCGAACTCGGGCAGCGACACCGCTCGAGGAGTGAGAAAGCAGAGAGTCGGGTTCGGTTCGTCGGCCGTCGCGACCGGTCGCTTCCGGCGTATGCGGTAGTTACCGCGCTTACGGCGTTTACGGTGCTTCGCTCGTCTCGATGGAGAACGACGCCTTCGGGTAGGCGACGCAGGTCAGTACGTACCCTTCTCCGATTTCGTCGTCGGAGAACGTCTCCTGTTTGAAGTGCGTGACGTACTCGTCACCGGGGCCGTCCTGAATGTGGGCCGCACAGGAGACACACTGTCCCTGTCGGCAGGCGTAGGGGAGGTCCATCCCCTCGTCTTCGGCCTGGTCGAGAATCGTCTCGTTGCTGGCGAGTTCGATGGTCGTGCCCTCTTTGACGAACTCGACTTCGAAGTATTCGACTTCGTCCTCGGGCATGTCGGCCGGACTCTGCTCTTCCTCTTCGGCTCCCTCTTCGAGTTCGGCTCCCTCTTCGCCGCCGACTGCGCCCGCAGCGACACCGCTACCTCCGCCGATGGCGCGGCTCATCGGCTCGGGGAAGTCGGTCTCGGCGACGGTCGACGCACGCCGTTCGAGGACGTCCTGTGAGATGTCCTGCGTCGGCGTCCACCCCGTCCCCTTCGAGAAGTGCATGGCGACGACGATGAGCGTCAGCGTCGCGCCGAGGCCGATTCCCAGTAGATTTATCTCTGCCATAGCGAGGGGTTCGAAGTGCGGGTTTAACAGGGTTATGATTAGTCCGCCCGCTGTCGGACGGTGAGACGGCGAAAAACGTTGGCACGTGACCGAACGCGACTACTCCTCGCGGGCGACTTCGTGCCGACCGAACCCGTATCGGAGGCGGTTGGCGAGTCGCCGCGAGAACCGCCCAGACTCCGGTGCACGACTACCGAACCGCTCGGAGAGCGCCTGGTAGATGAGCGGCACCGGCACTTCCTGTTCGAGCGCCTCCTGCACCGTCCACGTTCCCGTCGACCCGCCGGCGACGTGGTCGGCGACGTCGCCGAGGTCGGTCCCCTCCTCTCTGAACGCCTCTTCGCAGAGTTCGAGGAGCCACGAGCGGATGACCGCGCCGTTGTTCCACGTGCGGGCGACGGCTTCGAGGTCGAGGTCGTATCGGCCCTCCGCGAGCAGTTCGAACCCTTCGCCGTAGGTCTGCATGAGCGCGTACTCGACGCCGTTGTGGACCATCTTCACGTAATGGCCGGACCCGGCCGGACCCATCCGGTCGTGGCCGTTCGGTCCCGTTGCGACGGCGTCGAAGACGGGCGTCATCTCGTCGTAAGCCCACTGCGGGCCGCCCACCATGAGCGAGAAGCCGAGTTCCGCACCGGCGGGACCGCCGGAGGTTCCGCAGTCGAGGTAGGCCGCGTCGACGGACTCTGCGCGGCGGGTCGATTCCTCGAAGTGCGAGTTGCCACCGTCGACGACCACGTCTTTCTCGCCCACGAGCGGGTTCAGTTCGTCCAGCGTGGCGTCGACGGCGTCGCCCGCGGGGACCATGAGCCAGATGCGCTTCCCGTCTCCCAACCGTTCGACGAGGTCCTCGACCGACTCTGCTGGTTCTGCGCCGGCGTCGGCGGCCGTCGCGACGGCCTCTGCCGAGAGGTCGAAGGCGACCACGTCGTGGCCGGCGTCGAGCACGCGATTCACTACGATTTGACCCATCCGTCCGAGACCGATGACGCCCAGTTGCATGCTGTGGGCTGTCGCGTCCGGGGAGGTAGTGATTGCGGTTCCCCCAGCGCTGGTGGTCCTCCTCTCGCTGGCACTAATCACTAGGACCGACTGGACCACTAGAACCGACTGGACCACCAGGACCGTCGGGATTTTCACCACCCCCGCCAACCGCCCGGTATGGACCAGCGAATCCACGACCACGCCGAGGTGCTCGTCGACTGGAGCGCCCGTATCGAACGCGGAGACGACGTCGTCGTCGCCGTCGCCGAAGACGCCCACGACCTCGCTGTCGCCGTCGCCGAGAAACTCGGCGAACGCGGCGCGAACGTCGTCACGACCTACATGTCGAGTGAAGTCTCGCGTGCGTATCTGCAGGCACACGATGGTGACTTCGACGCGGACCCGGCGCACGAACTCGCGCTCTACGAGAACGCCGACTCGGTGCTCTTCCTCGGCGGCGGCCGCAACACGGCGGCGACGGCGGACGTTCCCGGGAAAAAACAGCAAGCTGCTTCGAAGGCCACGACGGGCATCCGTGAGGCCCGCATGGAGACCGACTGGGTGTCGACAGTCCACCCGACGCGCTCGCTCGCTCAACAGGCCGGGATGGCCTACGAGGAGTATCAGGAGTTCGTCTACAACGCCGTCCTGCGCGACTGGGAAGAGCTGGCCGAGCAGATGGCCGAGATGAAAGACATCCTCGACGCGGGTAGCGAAGTCCGCATCGTCAAGGAGGACACCGACCTGACGATGAAGATCGACGACCGCGTCGCCGTCAACTCTGCGGCCTCTGTCGCCTACGACTCCCACAACCTCCCCTCCGGCGAGGTGTTCACTGCACCCTACGCCACCGAGGGAACCGTCTTCTTCGACGTGCCGATGACGCTCTCGGGCAAGCGCGTCCGGAACGTGCATCTGACCTTCGAAGACGGCGAAGTCGTCGACTTCTCGGCCGAGTCGGGCGAGGATGCACTGGCGGACATCCTCGACACCGACGAGGGCGCGCGCCGTCTCGGCGAACTCGGCATCGGGATGAACCGCGGCATCGACCGCTTCACCGACAGCATCCTCTTCGACGAGAAGATGGGCGACACGGTCCACCTCGCAGTCGGGCGCGCCTACGGGTCGAACTTCCCCGAGGGCCACGAGGACGAGGCCAACGAGTCGGCCGTCCACGTCGACATGATTACCGACATGAGCGACGAGTCGCGCATGGAAGTCGACGGCGACGTCGTCCAGCGAAACGGCACGTTCCGCTGGGAAGACGGTTTCGAGGGGTAGCCGACCCCGTTTTTCGTCCGATACGCTCGTTCCCAGACTGTCTGACTCTCGTCGTCTGCACGCTACGTGAGTCGTCCTCTCACACGATTCGGCCGAAAACGGCGTTTGAGACAGGACTACTTTCGACGTACTTTTTATCGCCGACCGTTTCATCCCGCCTATGGCAGATTTCAAAGTCGTCGTCGCCGACCCCGACTCCGGCAACACGTATCAGGTCGACGTAGATGGACAGGACGCAAACCGGTTCCTCGGTCGCTCGATTGGTGAGGAAGTCGACGGCGCGGCCGTCGGTCTCGACGAGTTCACGCTCGAACTCACCGGTGGCTCGGACAAGGCAGGTCGTCCGATGCGAAAGGACGTCGCTGGCCCGAACCTCAAGGAAGTGCTCCTCGAGGGCGGCGTCGGCTACGAGCCATCCCGCGACGGCGAGCGCAAGCGCATCACCGTCCGCGGCCGCGAAGTCTCCGAAGAGACCGTCCAGATTAACGTGAAGGCACTCGGTGACGGCGACGTCGCCACCGCTCTCGGCGAAGGCGACGCCGAGGACGAGGGCGAAGACGCCGACGAGTAAGCGACTCTTCTCTCTTTCAATGGCAGAACGCGTCCCCAGTGACCACTCGTCGGTCTCGACTGTCCGCGCCAAAATCGTCCGTAGCGGCGGCACCACTCGGCCCTGTCTCCGCCTCCCGAGCGACCTCTCGCTCTCAGGCGGTGACATCGTCCGCCTCTCGCTCGACGGCGAGACGTACCACGCGCCCGTCGTCGAAGACGCCGAGGGCCTGCTCGTCCGCGGCGCGTACGACAACAAACGACTCGCGCGCAACCCCGGCGAGAGCGAGAACCGCCTCGTCGAGTGGGCCCAGTCCAGCGGCCGCGGCCCCGGGTCCAGCGTCGAAGTCGACGAACTCGAACCCGGGTTCTTCTACGGCGTCCGTGTCCCCGGCAAGCGCGTCGTCTACGACGTGCCGACCAAACCGAACGACTCGCTGGCGTCGATTGCCGAGAAACTGGAAGACAACTAGTCGGCGTGGCCGATTTTTCGGTATGCTCGCGACGTGCCCAGTGACCACTGTGGCGCGTGGCTTCGCGGCGTGTATCGCCGCGAACCACGCACGCGAGGGATGACTGAGCGACCGACGGGAGCGAAGGAATCGGTTGGGGAGGGTGTGGCTGTCGGGCGGATTGGAAGGGAGGACTCGCTGGCGAAGGACGGCGACGTAAGCACCGCAGGTGGAGCCGAGAAGCACAACGAGCCGCCCGAGTTCAGCGAGTCGGGGCTTTCGAGATGATTCTCTCTTGCGTCAATCGAACCCACCGAAACGCAGTCTGTATGTCTGAATTTTGCCATTTTGCCTCGTGCTGAATATAGAGGGTGAGTTCAGCAAAGACTAGACCACTTTTTTATCTTAGGTAGACTACACATTATCTGATAGTTGAGATGGGAATACTCATACAAATCGCGGCTCTGGGAACGATTCTATTCGGGATAGTATACGTGATGATCCCCAGAAGAGCACACGAATTCGGATTTGAGTATCTACGGGATACTTCGTCTCCATCAAGTGGGAAGATTTGGCTCTATCGAATACTTGGTGTTGGACTCATAATGACCGGGTACTCACACTTATTCTAAGATAGCCGTAAGGTAGCCCATTTCACCACACAACGTCTGACCGACTTGCGCCCTCTATTCAGCACGCTCACAGAAACCTATCAGCATAGAAGCATCCACGCACATCCCGAAACACAGGACAGGCTCTTTTTACCCCTCGACCAACGAACCCCATCTATGAGCAAACTCGACGAGTTCCTTGCAGGCGAGCGCATCGACGACGTCGCGCTCTTCCTCACCCACGAGTATCTCGACGAAGAGGGCAAGATTGCCAACTACGGCCAAGAAGTAGAGAACGGCGTCGTCCTCGTCGTCCCCGGCGACGACGGCCGCGGGATGTTCGCCGCCGGAACCGGGATGGATGCGATGGACTTCGCACAGGGTGCGATGGGCAACCGCGGCGAAATCGATGCGGACCTCGGCGGCGGCGAGTGCCCCGAGGCCGCATCCGACGAGAACCACAACGTGAAGTTCGTCTTCACCTTCGCCGAAGAGCAGAACGAGGAGGTCGGCGGCCTCTACGAGGAGGGCGACGTCATCCACGCCTACGCGCAGTGCGAGTGCGGAACGTCCTACTCGGACCGCTGGGTCGTCGGCGAGAAGTAACTTCGACTCCTGACGTTCTGCATTCTCGACGCAAAATAGCGGAGTTCGGCGGTCGTTCGACCCGAAACGAAGGGGTTCGGAAGGCTATCGTTCGGTGTCGATGCCTTCGTCGTCAGTTTCCCCGTCGTCGGCGTCGTCGCCGTCGGGTTCCTCGTCGTCGACGACGTCGCCTTCGGTCTCTTCGACTTCTTCGGCCGCTTCAACCTCTTCGGCCACTCGCTCGAACGCCGCGAGGATGACGCGCTTCGCTGCAGAGCCCTGTGTCGACCAGTGGTGGGCGTAGTCGAGCATGTCGTCGTAGATGTCGGGTTTACAGCCAGCGGCCTTCGGGTGGCCGCCGCCGTTCACCTGGCCGGCCACCTCGTGGCAGTGTTCGAAGCCGTCGGTGCCGCGGATGCTCGCGCTCCCGGCGGGTTTGACGATGACCGCCGCGTCGGTTCCCTGCTCGCGGAGCGCCTCGGCGACTTCGTTCTGCGAACACCGGCCGTAGGTGACGCCGACCGTCCACGGGCCGACCTGCTTGATCTCGGCGCGACTGACGGCGAGGTCGATGAGTTGCTCTTTCTCGACGCGGCGCTCGGCGATGTACTCCTCGACGATGTCGGGCAAATCCGCCCCGTACGCGCCGACGATGGTGACGTACTCCTCGGAACTCGTCCAGTAGGCGTAGTCGGCCAAGTCGTCGCTGCGAGGGTCCTCGCGAAGCCACAGGTCGTGGTCGCGGGTGACGACGGCGAGGTCGGTGAACTTAGCATCGAAGTCGTAGTCCAGCGAGCGTAGGGCGACGTCGGTGGTACACTCCTCGTCGGAATCGCCGACGACGAGGTCCACGCCGGCCGCTCGGACCGCCGCGGCCACCTCGTCGCGCCACTGGTGGTGGTCGAACCAGCGAACCGACGAAGCGCGAGCGAGGAGGTCGTTCAGTTCCTCCTCGACGTACTTGTAGCGGTCCGGACAGAGGTCGCAGATGTAGACGTCGACGCCCTCGTCGGCGAACTCGGCGACACGGGCCATCTCGTCTTCGAGGTTGTGCGGCGACGCACCCACGAGTGCGACGGGCGACTCTTGTTCGAGTTCGTCTTCTTCGTCCTCGTCGTCGAGTGGCTCCTCGTCGGGTGTCGGACGCCCCTCGCTCGCCAGTCGCTCGGCGATGTCCTCCTCGAACGGTTCGACGTCGAGCGCGGCGTCGTACATCTCGCGGAGGAGGGCGACACAGCCCAGTCCGTCGGCGTCGGAGTCGGCGATGACGACGACTTCCGCGCCGTCGACGGCCTCCTGGACGCGTTCGTCGTCTCGGTCGTCGTCGAGCGAGTCGGGATAGAAGAATCCGGTCCCCGGAAGGAGCGACTTCCGTGAGAGGGAGAGGCTGCTGCTGTCGATGAGGTCGTCGTCCATACTGGCGAGTAGGTGGGTAGGGTGAAAACTCCCGTGCTCCGCCGGCCGCTCTTCGCGCCGCTTAGCGCTCTTCGTCGGCGAGTTGTCGGACGGTCAACACGGGCACCGGACAGGTGCGGACGACGCGTTCGGCGACGCTCCCGATGAGAAAGCGGTTCTCACCGTGTCGGCCACGAGTGCCCGTCGCGACCATGTCGGCGTCGACGTCGCGGGCGTAACTCGTCACTTCGGCGGCGGGACGCCCTTCGCGGACGGCCGTGTGGACCTCGCGGTCGGTCATCTCTCGGACGCTCTCCAGTGCTTCGTCGGCCTGTTCGGTGAGCGCCTCGCGCATCTCGTCGCGGAGGCGTTCGGGCGACGACTCTACCTCACCGGTGTCGACGACGGACAGGACGTGTACCTCGGCGTCGAACCGGTCGGCCACGTCGAGGGCGACGTCGACTGCCCGGCGGACGCTCTCGGAGCCATCCGTCGCGATGACGATGCGGTCGAACATACGCGGGGTTCGTCTCCCCGTCCCATAAAACTGCACTGCGTCTCTGACTCTCGCCGTCTCTCGACGTTCCGAACAGGTGAGTGTTTTTACCATCTCGGTCCACAGAGGGGGTATGGATGCACTCGACATCGGACTCGTGCTCGTCCCAGTCGACGGGAGCGAGGAGTCAGTAACTGCCGTCGAGTACGCGGCCGCCATCGCCGCCGAGTACGACGCGACGGTCCACACCGTCCACGTCCTCGGCGAAGACGTCGTTCGCGCCATCGAGACGGACGCCGTCGACGAAGAAGAGGTGGCTGCCGAGAGCGAGGCGTTCACCGAAACGGCGAGAGAGATTACGGACGCCCACGGCGTCGACCTCGCGACGTCGATGGCGTACGGGTTCTCGACACGGGTGAAGATGCGCCATCCCGGCAGCGTCGTCCTCGACACGGCCGAGGACCTCGACGCCGACTTCGTCGTCGTCCCCCGTGAACCGTTCTCCAGCGACCCCGGGAAGGTGCTAGAGAAAGCGGCCGAGTACGTACTCCTCTATGCGACCCAACCCGTGCTGTCGGTGTGAACGCGAGACTGGACGCAGAACGGCAAAGAGTAGAGCAGCGAAGAAAGAGAGCGACCGAGTGAACGCAGGTCAGGTCAGTCGAAGCGTCATCTCCAACTCGAAGCTCTCGGCGTCGCTCGTCTCGAAGCCGATCTTCTTGTAGAGCGACACCGCCGCACGGTTCCAGCGTTCGACGGTCAGCCACACCTTCTTGACGTCGTTGGCTCGACCGTATCCTAACAGACCCTCGATGAGTCTCGTTCCGATTCCGGCCTGTTGGTACGCTTGGAGGACGAAGATGGCGAGTTCGTAGGCTCCTTCGTCGGCGGGAACTAACGTCGCGTGGCCTGCGGCTTGGTCGCCGTCCCACGCGATGACGTTCAGACAGTCTCCCTTGAGGATGTTCTCTAACCAACTCCGGATGCGGTTCTCTCGCCCCGGTGGAATCCCCTGTGCGCGGTCTGCGGGGTCGAACTCCAGATACATCTCGACGAGCGCCTCCATCTCGTCTTCGTCGCCGTCGTACGGCCGTATCTCGATGGGCCGACCCTCGCGGTCCTCGAACTCGACCGGCGGTTCGTCGAACTCGCTCGCCGGTTCGTCGGGGTAGATTCGGTCGTTCATCGCACTAGTTTCACCGTCACGTGAGAGTTCAGGAGGACGAACTCGGCGATGCCACCGATGTTTATCTTTCCCATCGGACTGGTTTCGCCGCCGCCGAGAGCAATCTGGTCGAAGCCTTCCTCCTCGGCGATGTCGACGATACGGCTCCCCGGATCACCGTCGACGTGGCGGATGTCGGCGCCGAGGTCGGCCTCGTCGAGGACGGCGCGAACCTGTGACTCGATGTCGTCGGGTGAGACGTCGGTGTTCGGATTCTCCACGATGGCGACGGTGAGGTCGTCGCCGGCGGCGAGTGCGCGCTCGACGGTCTGTTCCAGCGCGCGGATGGAGTCCTCACTCCCACCGATACCCAGCAGTATCTTCATGGCCGAGGGGTCGGCGTCGTGATAGAAAACAGTTTCTCGTGTTCGAACGGAATCGAGACCGATTCGGCGCACGACAACCCTTTTGCACCCCGCCGGGCAAGGGCGGTTGATGACCGACGACCCCGCGCCGACGGCCGACTTCGACGACGAGACGGCTGGCACGGAGAGAGAGACGGAGTCGACAGAGTCGAACGAGCGACCGGAGCAGGTGACTAAGTCGGCCGAGTCGAGTGAATCCACTGATTCGACCGATTCGACTGGGTCGACCGATTCGACCGATTCGACCGACTCACTCGACCAAGACGTCGCCGACGAGGTCCCCGAAGACGTGCGCAAGTACGAGCGTTTCAAGAAGATGGACGGCGCGCAGTACGACCGCGTCAACTCGTTCCTGCGCGAGCGCACCTACATCACCGCCCGCGAGTGGGCTATCGCGCGTCTCTGTGCGGACTTCCGGACCGAGACGGGCGTCGAGATGACGAAGATCGGCAAGAACCTCCCGCGTCTCATCCCCTTCATGACCGACACCTACACGCCGCAGGCGGTCAATCAGGCCCGCTCGTCGTTCGAGGGAAAGGTCAAGCAGTCCGGCGCGACGTTCCTCTACGGCGCGATGTGCGGCTTCTTCACCGCAGAGGAACTGGACGAGATGATGTACGAGGTGACCGAAGTCGCGAAGTTCCTCTTGGAAGTCGAGGGCGTCGATCTCTCGGTCGAGGACGAACTGGAGGCCGAAGACCGTATCTCGCGGGTGATGCGCGAGGTGCGAAAAGAGAGCGCGCAGTTACGGAGCGAGGAAGTCGAGTGTCCCGAGTGTGGACACGTCCACGAACCTTGAACTGACGTCTCCTCGTCGCTCGGGCTGACCGCGTACTTCACGAACTCACGTGCGCGCGGCGAGTTATCAGATACTCTCGACGAACTTGCAGTTGTGACAGCGTCTCGCGTCCTCGTTCAGTTTCGAGTACCCGACTCGTCGAACGCCACCGATTGCTCGCGTCTTCTTCACCCAGGTGTGGCCACACGCCGGACACTCTACTCGTCGTTTCGTCGCCATATCCGACACGTGGCTCGGTGGAGACAAAGTAAACCGTAGCTTACGCCGCGTGTGCGGGGCGGTATGCTCACGTTGCCGTCGCTTCAGCGCGTCTCGGACACGTTTCGACTACTCCGGAAACAACAACTCGGGGTCGGTCTGCGTGAACGTCACGTGTTCGTCGTCCGACAGCGGACGGACGTGCACCTGCATCTGTCCCTCCTCCGTCGCTCGCTCGACCATCATCTGTGCGTCCTCGACACCGTAGTACAGCGGCGTCAGGACGACGCGGTTCGTCGCCGTCGACTTCGTGGCGAGAACGAGGAAGACGACGCCGCCCTCCTGTGCGCGAAAGACCTCGTACTCGTCGAACTCGCTTCCGTCGACCCACGAGGAGACGGCTTCGTACTCGTCGCCGGGGACGAGGACGGTGAGACCGAACTGTCCGTCTCTGCGCTCTTGGACCGACGGGAGCGCGTTCACGTCGCCGGGATGCAGTTCGAGCGTCTCCCAGCCCTCGTCGCGATACTCCGCCGCTGTGGCTTCCATGTCCTCGACGACACCCTCCCAGACGTCGAGTACCCCCGTGAGCGGATGGTTGTCCATGCCACACCGTCGACGAGGCGAACGGGAAAAACGTTCGCTTCCCGCTCGTGGGGCGGTTTCCCACACGTGCTTCTGGCGAACGTTGACGCGAGCGATAGATGTGAAAAGCTATTTGCGGGCCGCCGGGGGAATCCTGTGGTAATGGATGACTTACTCACTCTCTCGAATCTCCGGACGCAGTTCTCGACCGACCGTGGGCAGGTCAAAGCGGTCGACGGTGTGGACCTGACCATTCGCGAAGGCGAGACCGTCGGACTCGTCGGTGAGTCCGGGTCGGGTAAGAGCGTCACGGCGCTCTCGGCGATGGGCCTCGTCGACGAACCGGGCGACATCGTCGGCGGCGAGGTGACCCTCCGGGCACCCGACCTCGCCGAGTCGTTCCGCGACCAGTATCGCAACCCGAAGTTCGTCGACGGCGACGTCGTCGACCTCACTGCCGCCCCTGAGGAGGCACTCCGCTCCATCCGTGGCGACGCGATGAGTATGATCTTCCAGGACCCCATGACCTCGCTCAACCCGGCGCTCACGGTCGGCGAGCAGGTCGAAGAGTCGCTCCGTCTCCACCAGTACGGCAACCGAAAGAAGGACACCTGGCTCAACGGCGTCCGCGAACTCCTGCCGAAGATAGGCGGGAAAGACATCGACGAGGAGGTGCTTGACCGCACCGTCGACGTCCTCTCCGAGGTCGGCATCCCGGAGCCAACCTCCCGCGTCGACGAGTACCCCCACGAGTTCTCCGGCGGGATGCGGCAACGCGTGCTCATCGCCATCGCCCTCGCCTGTCGCCCCCGTCTGCTCGTCGCCGACGAACCGACGACGGCACTCGACGTGACGATTCAAGCACAGATTCTCGAACTCATCAACGAGTTGCAAGAGGAGTTGGGGATGTCCGTCCTGATGATCACCCACGACCTCGGCGTCGTCGCCGAGACCTGTGACCGCGTCGCCGTCATGTACGCGGGCGAAATCGTCGAAGAGGGACCGGTCGAAGAGATATTCCAGAACCCCTCGCATCCCTACACCTACACGCTCTTGGAGTCGATTCCGACGGAGGACAAAGAGCGCCTCACGCCCATCACGGGCAACGTCCCGGACCTCATCGACATGCCCGATGGCTGTCACTTCGCGCCGCGGTGTCCGTGGGCGACCGAGGAGTGTACCCAAGGCGAGATTCCGTTTCTCCAACACGGCCCCGACGACGTGGACCACCGTTCGAAGTGTATCCTCGAAGAGTTCGACACCGACGAGTACGGCGGCGACGAGGCGCTCTCGACGAGCGACAACGACATCGGCGCGCCGCTCCTCGAAGCGCAGGGCGTGAAGAAACACTTCTCGCGGGCCGACGGCCTGCTCGACGAGTGGCTCGGCCTCGACGGTGCGAGCGTGAAAGCCGTCGACGGCGTCGACTTCACCGTCTACGAAGGCGAGACGCTCGGTCTCGTCGGCGAGTCCGGATGTGGAAAGTCGACCACAGGTCGGACGCTGCTCAAACTGCTCGAACCCACCGAGGGCCGCGTCGTCTTCGCGGGCGAGGACCTGACCGACCTCGACGGGTCGGCGATGCGAGAGAAGCGCCGCGACCTCCAGATGATCTTCCAGGATCCGATGTCGAGTCTGGACCCCCGGATGACTGTCGGGCAGATTATCACTGAGCCGCTGAAGATTCACGACTTACCCGAGGCGGAACCGTCGGACGGGCAATCTCGTCGCCAGCAGCGCAAGGACCGCGTCGCCGAGTTGATGGAGGCCGTCGGTCTCGAACCGGGACAGGTCGACCGCTACCCCCACGAGATGTCCGGCGGGCAGCGCCAGCGTGTCGGCATCGCCCGTGCGCTCGCCGTCGACCCGGATTTCATCGTCGCCGACGAACCCGTCTCCGCACTCGACGTGAGCGTGCAGGCGCAGATTCTCAACCTCATGGAAGATTTACAGGACGAGTTCGGCCTCACCTACCTGTTCATCGCCCACGACCTCTCTGTCGTCCGGCACATCTGCGACCGCATCGCCGTAATGTACCTCGGCGAAATCGTCGAGACGGCCGACACCGACGACCTGTTCGACGACCCGAAACATCCCTACACGCAGGCGCTGCTCTCGGCGATTCCCGACCCCGACCCGACCGTCTCGCGGGACCGAATCATCCTCGAAGGCGACGTCCCGTCGCCCATCAACCCGCCATCGGGGTGTCACTTCCGGACGCGGTGTCCGCAGGTCATCCCGCCCGAAGACGTCGACATCGACCAAGAGACGTACCGCGAGGTGATGGACCTCCGCCAGCGCGTCGAGAGTCGAAATATCGACCTCGATGCCGCCGAAGGCGAGACTACGCAGGCGAGTGGGCACCAGGCGGCCGCCGACGGTGGCCGTCCCGCCGCCGCAGCGTTGCGAGCGCGGTTCTTCGACACCGGCCTGACGGGCGAGAACCGCGCCGTCGTCGACGAAGCGCTCGCCGCCCTCGTCGACGAGGACTGGGAAGCGGCCGAATCCCGCCTGCGCGACCGCTTCGAGAGCGTCTGTGAACGGAAGAATCCGGCGCTCGGAGAGAACCCGCACCCGGCGGCCTGTCATCTCTACGAGCAGGACTGACGATACTCTTACCTAGTATCTCCTTTACTTCCGGGTGCGTTTCTCTATACTCCTCGGTATGACTATCGATAGTTTTAGGAATGAAGTGTATGATGTGCTCGTATGCCACGCGATAGCTCTGTCAATCGTCGCAGTTTCCTGAAAGCGGCTGGCGGTGCGGCGGCCGCTGCAACGCTCGCAGGCTGTGCAGCCGACCCCGACGAAACGACCTCCGGCTCCGACGGCGGAGCTGGTGACGGCGGGTCCAACGCTACCGACGGCGGCGACGGTAGCGACGGCGGCAGTGGTGGAGACGTCCTCACGTACGCCCGCGGGAACGACTCGGGAACGCTCGACCCGCAGAACACGACCAGCGGGGAGGACGTGAAGGTCACGAACCAGCTGTACGACCAGCTCATCATGTTCAAGCCCGGCGAGACGTCGCTTCGCAAGGGGCTCGCGACCGACTGGTCGCTCGACGGTACGACGACGACGCTCACGCTCCGAGAGGGCGTCACGTTCCACAACGGCGAGGAGTTCACCGCCGCGGACGTCGTCGCGACGTACAACCGCTTCGTCAACCCCGACTACGAGCACTACCCGGGCGACGACTACACGTCGGCCTACGGCCCGTTCACGCTCGGTAACTGGATAGAGGAGGTCACCACCGACGGCGAGTACAAGGTGACGATGCAGATGACCCAGAAGTACGCGCCGTTCCTCCGCAACCTCGCGATGTTCGCGGCGTCCATCCTCTCGAAGAAGGCCATAGAGGAGAAGGGGACGGACCTCAAGAGCGAACCAGTCGGGACGGGACCGTTCCAGTTCGAGGGGTGGGACACCTCCAACCAGCGCATCCGTCTCTCGGCGAACGACGACTACTGGGGTGACGCGCCGCAGGTCGGCGAAGTCGTCTTCACGGCCGTCGCTCAGAACTCCACTCGCGCCCAGACGCTCGACTCCGGCGGTGCCGACATCATCGACGGTATCGGCGCGCAGGCGTCGAAAGTCGTCTCGAACTCCTCGAACGCCGAACTCGTCGAGAAGGCCGGCATCAACGTCGGCTACATGGCGTTCAACATGGCGAAAGTCGAAGAGTTCCAGGACAAGAAGGTCCGACAGGCAATCAGCTACGCCATCGACACGAAGGCCATCGTCGACACCATCTACAAGGGCATCGCCGAGCAGGCCAGTCAGCCAATCCCCTCGAACGTCATGGGGTACAACGACGACCTGAGTCCGTACGGGCAGGACCTCGACAAGGCACAGTCGCTGCTCGAAGAGGCCGGTTACGGTGACGGCTTCAGCTTCGAACTCGCGACGTTCAAGAACCCGCGGGCGTACAACCCGTCGCCGATTCAGGCGGCCCAGACGGTCAAGTCCAACCTGCAGGAGGTGGGCATCGAAGTCAGCATCAACCAGCAGTCGTTCAACCCGTTCCTCGACTACACGTCGGCGGGTAAGCACGACGCCTGTTTCCTCGGGTGGATGACCGACAACGCCGACCCGGACAACTTCTTCTACGCCCTGCTGCACCCCGGCATCTCCACCGACGACGTGCCGGACGGACAGGACTACGTCGGCTTCGACACCGAGGACTTCAACACGCTCAACGTCGCCGCGTGGGCTAACACCGACTACATGACGCTCGTCGAGGACGCCCAGACCACCTACGACGAGGCGACGCGCAAGGAGAAGTACAACCAGGCGGCACAGCTCGCACACGACGAGGCTCCGTGGGTCTTCATCGACCACGCGAAGGAACTTCGCGGTGTCGCGAACGGCGTCGAAGGGTTCACGCTCGCACCCATCAGCGGACCGTTCCTGAACCTCGTCAGCCTCAACTAACTCACTCCCACTTCCTTTATCATGGTCTCGAAGCGTTTTTTCCTGAAGCGACTTCTGCTCCTCGTGCCGGTGCTGTTCGGCGTGGCGACGCTCGTGTTCGCCATCCTGCACCTCAGTCCGGGCGACCCGGCGAAGGTCATCGCCGGGCAACGAGCCACCGCAGAGCAAGTCGCCGCCGTCCGGACAGAACTCGGGTTGAACGACCCCATCTGGGTCCAGTACGGTCGATATCTCTTCGATATCGTGACGCTGAACCTCGGTGACTCGTACATCGTCCGCAAGGGCGTTCCCGTGCTCACCATCCTTCGAGCGCGACTCCCCGTCACGCTCGAACTCGCGCTCTACGGACAGCTACTGGGCATTCTGTTCGGCATTCCACTGGGTGTACTGAGCGCGGTCAAGCAAGACACCATCACCGACCACCTGACGCGGGTGGGCGCACTGACGGGTATCAGCGTCCCCATCTACTGGAGCGGGCCGCTGCTCATCTTGCTGTTCGCACAGTTCCTCGGCCTGCTGCCCGCGAGCGGCCGTATCGCCTCCGCCTACGACGTCCCCGTCTACACGGGACTCATCACCCTCGACTCGCTCGTCTACGCGCTGTCGGGCGGCGGGTTCGGCGCGTTCCAATCCGCGATTTCGCACATGCTCCTGCCCGCGGCGGTCATCGGCGTCTACTCGATGGCGCTCATCTCCCGGATGATGCGCTCGTCGATGCTCGAAGTCGTCAGGCAAGACTACATGCGGACCGCCCGCGCGAAGGGCCAAGGCGCGAAGATAACGATTATGAAACACGGCTTTCGGAACGCGACGATCCCTGTCATCACCGTCATCGGCATCCAGTTCGGGACGCTCCTCGGTGGGGCCGTCCTGACGGAGACGGTGTTCGGTATCGGCGGTATCGGGACGCTGCTCGTCAACGCCATCGAGGTGGGTGACTACCCGCTCGTACAGGGGACCGTGTTGGTCTTCGCGTTCCTGTTCACGCTGGTCAACCTCGGCGTTGACCTGACCTACTCGTATCTCGACCCGAGGATCGAACAATGAGCACGGAAACAAAGACCAAACAGGCCGCCGACGAGCGGGGGTTCCTCGCTCGCTTACAGGCGTCGCCGTTCCTCTCTGACCTGCTGTCGAACCGCCTCGCCGTCGGGGGTATCGTCATCATCCTCGCGATGGTCGCTATCGCCATCTACGCCCGTTTCGGCGCACTCATCGGCATCGCGCCGGACCTCCAGACGCTGAAGACGACGCAACTTGGCACGAACCCGAGTCTCGCGCCGCCGAGTGCCGCCCATCCGTTCGGGACGGACATTCAGGCGCGTGACATCTTCGGACGCGTCCTCTACGGGGCGTGGCTGGCGATGAAGTTCGGCACCGTCACGGTGGCCATCTCGACGACGCTCGGCGTCGGCCTAGGCATCGTCGCGGCGTACTACAGCGACATCACGGACAACATCATCATGCGGACGATGGACGTTCTGCTCGCCTTCCCGTCGCTTCTCTTGGCGCTCGCCCTGGTCGCTATCTTCCCGGACGAACTCGGCTTGTGGCGTGCGGTGACGGCACTGACGCTCGTCTACACGCCGCGGTTCGCCCGCGTCGTCCGTGGCGCGGCGCTGAAAGTGCTCGAAGACGAGTACATCGACGCCACCGTCGCCCTCGGCGCGAAGGACCCGCGCGTGCTCGTCCGGCACGTCCTGCCGAACTGCCTCGCGCCCATCACGGTCCAGTCGACGCTCAACTTCGGGCTTGCCATCCTGGACCTCGCGGCGCTCTCGTTTCTCGGCTTCGGTGCCGAGGCAGGGACGCCCTCGTGGGGACTCATCCTCTCGAACGGGGTGAAACAAGGCCTCCTGACGGGCGAGTGGTGGTGGTCGTTCTTCCCCGGTCTCTTGCTCGCCATCACCGTCCTCGGGTTCAACCTGCTCGGTGACGGGATGCGCGACGCACTCGACCCACGGATGCGGGACGCCGTCGAGTAGATGTTCGAGTCTCGCCTGCGCCTCGTCGGGTCGGCACTCGCCGTCGGCCTCGTCGTCGGCGCGGGCGGTCTCGTCTTTGCGATTCTCGCACTCGGGAGCGTCCGCGACGCCAGTGAGACGATGTTCGTCCTCGGTGCACTCGCGTTCGGTTTCGGTCTCCTCGGCTGGTCGGGGTCGATTCTCGCCGCCAACAGTGTCGAGGCGATGCAGGAACATCTCGACGCGGCGTCGGGGTGGACCGAGCAGAACTCGCGGCGAGCGATGGCGAGGATTGGCAGTTTCGGCTTCGGTGTGATGGTCGGGTCGGCGGTGGCGACGGTTGCGCTCGGCGGAGTCTGAGTCACCCACATCTCTGCCAGCCGTCTTCTCTGTCGACGCCCCATTCTGTCGTGTTTTCATCAACTACTGGCGGCCGAGAGTCTCGTGATTATTCCCCTATATTTGGCGCAAAAAATCTACTTATGGCTCGCTCGCGTTTCTTTTCGCGCATGGGATTCCTCAGTCAGATGCGGAGCGACCGGTCTAATCAGATGAACGAACTGGAACAAGAGATGACGTCCATGGGCGAACCAGAGCGGACCACGTCCGACATCGCGGTGCTCGCGGCCGGCGCATCAGTCCTCCTCTCGTGGTACGAGTTCTACTACCGAGGGCGGAAGACCCAGGGGCTCTTCATCGGTCTCTGGCCTCCGACCATCCTCGCGTTCGCGAGTTACCTGAAACAGCGGTCGATGGAGCGCAGCATAAACAACTCGCTCGTCGGGATGTCGATGCGGGGACTGAAGAAGTTCCTCGAGTAGACTACCCCTCGCGACGCGGGCATACTTTTTCCGGTCAATTACCCGTCTGTGCCGCCCACAGCGAGGCGTACTTCCCACCGGAGTCGAGCAGCACCTCGTGGTTCCCGCGTTCGATGACCCGGCCGTCTTCGAGGACGAGAATCTCGTCGGCGTCGACGACAGTGGAGAGGCGGTGCGCGATGACGAACGTGGTTCGGCCCTCGCTCAGTCGGTCCAGCGAGCGCTGGATGGCGCGCTCCGTCTCGGTGTCGACGGCGCTCGTCGCCTCGTCGAGGACGAGAATCGGCGGGTCCTGCAGGAAGACGCGGGCGAGGGCGATGCGCTGGCGCTGTCCACCGGAGAGTTTGACGCCGCGTTCGCCGACGCGGGTGTCGTAGCCCTCGGGCATGCGCTCGATGAACTCGTCGGCCTCGGCGGCGCGGGCGGCCTCGCGGACGGCGTCGTCGCCCGCGTCGAACCGTCCATATCTTATGTTGTCGGCGATGGTGCCGTCGAAGAGGAAGGTGTCCTGTGAGACGTAACCGACGTTTCTCCGCAGACTGCCGAGCGTCAGTTCCCGAACGTCGTGGCCGTCGACGCGAATCGCCCCGTCCGTGACTTCGTACAGTCGTAAGAGGAGTTTCAGCGCCGTCGACTTGCCCGCGCCCGTCTCGCCGACGAGGGCGACTGTCTCACCGGGGGCGGCGTCGAACGACAGGTCGTGGATGACCGCCGTCCCGCCCGCCTGGTCGCCGCCGTCTGTCTGCGTTCGGTCGGCATAGGCGAAAGAGACGTCGTCGTAGGCCACGCGGCCGGTCGAAGTCGAGAGGTCGACGGCGTCGTCGCGTTCGGTGATGTGGACCGGAATGTCGGCCAAGCCGAAGACACGCTCGGCGGAGGCGCGGGCGCTCTGAATCTGGTCGACGATGTTCGAGACTTCGGCCAGCGGCGCGACGAACCGCTGGGTCATGAAGATGAACGTGACGAACGTCCCCGCCGTGAGGCTCCCGGAGAACCCGGGCGGTGCGCCGACGAGGAGCCAGTAACCGCCGACGAGGAACGTCGCCGCGAAGGAGAGGCCGGCGAGCAGTTCCATCCCGGGGCGATAGAGGTAGCTCAGTTTGAGCACCTCCATCGTGGTTCGAAACAGGTCGTGGGAGGCGTCCGAGACACGCTTCGCCTCGTACTGCTCGCTGTCGGTCGTCTTCGTCAGTTCGATACCGCCGATACCGTTCTCGACGCGGGTGTTGAACCGGGCGACGGCCGACTGTCGCTCCCGATACCGTGGTGCGATGACGCGCATGAACCACCACGTGAGCGCGACGATGGCGGGGACGGCGACGAGCGTGACGACGGCGAGTTGCCAGTTCAACGAGAAGAGGATGAACGAGATGCCGCCGACCATGACGACGAGGCGCAGCGAGTTCATCAGCGCGTTGTCGAGGAACGCTTCGAGGTTACTGGCGTCGTTGTTCAGAATCGCCATCACCTCGCCGGTCTGTTTGTCGTCGAAGAACGACATATCGAGCGCGAGCAGTTTCTCGAAACTGTCGGTGCGGACGGCGTGCATCACCTCGTGGGCGAACAGGTTGGCCGACACGCCGTATATCCAGGTGAAGACGGCCGTCGTGAGAAACGACCCGACGATGAGCGCGAGCGAGAACCAGAACTGTGCCTCGTCGCCAGCGGGAATCCACGCGTCAGGGACGAAGAGCAGTTGGTACGCCGTCTCCGACTCTCCGCGCGAGAAGACGGCGTCCAGCGCCGCCCCGAGGACGACCGGCGGCACGAGCGAGGCGGCTTGGGCGAGCAAGTTGGCGAGCAGACCGACCGTGAGCCACGTCCACCGTGGCGTTCCGTAGACCGAGAAGAGGCGGGCGAGCGGCCGTTCGACCTGGGCACGGTAGCGGTCGAAGGCGCTCTCCTCTGTGAGACTCATTGTCCGTCAGAGTCGGCACTGGCGTATCAACCCACCCAGTTGCGGCAGTCGCGTCCGCTACTCGCGGACGTTCTCTCCCGCCGCGTCGCCGAACTGTTCCGTCTGCCGCTCCGCTTGCTCCGTCTCTTCCCCGCTTCGTTCGTAGACGACCGAGCCACGGACGAGCGTCAACTCGGGGAACACCCCGCGCCGACCCTCGAACGGCGTCCAACCGCAGTTCGAGTGGAGGTCCTCGCCGCGAATCTCTCTACTCGCCTCGGGGTCGACGAGCACCAAGTCGGCGTCGTTCCCGACGTCGACGCGGCCCTTCTGCGGCAGGTCGAATATCTCGGCGACGTTCGCCGCGGTGACGTCGCGGACGCGTTCGTAGGAGAGCGTCCCCGCTCGGGCAGTCTCGAGCAGGAGCGGCAGCATCGTCTCCACGCCGGGGACGCCGCTCGGCGCGTCCCAGATGCTCGCGTCTTTCTCTTCGACCGTATGCGGTGCGTGGTCGGTAGCGACGATGTCGATGGTGCCGTCGAGGAGTCGTTCGAGCATGCCCGCGCGGCGTTCCTCGCTCCGCAGTGGCGGGTTCATCCGCCCCTTCGTCCCCAACTCGTCGTAGTCGTCACGGGAGAGAAAGAGGTGATGCGGCGTCACTTCGCAACTCGCGCCGGCGTCGTGGGCCAAGTCGGCACCTTCGGGCGTGGAGGTGTGAGCGATGTGAATCTGCGCGGTGGAGTCGCCGCCGACTTCGAGGGCGCGTTCGACGGCGGCGGCCTCTGCTTCGGGCGCACGGTACGCGCTCCACGCGTCGTAGTCGTCGCCAGCGCGCTCCTTCGCCGAGTCGTCGAACAGCGTCGCGTCCTCGGCGTGGACGGTCACGACCACGTCCTCCTCTGCCGCGCGTTCGACGGCGTCGGCGAACAGGTCGGCCTCGATACCCATGTTGCCCGTCGAGTCGGCGAGAAAGACCTCACCGAGTGCGAAGACCGGTTTCGAGAACAGCGAGTCGGGGTCCCACTCGGCGGTGACGCCGCCGTTGATACCCCAGTCGACGAGCGACTCTCGCGCGTAGTCGGCCTTCTCGTCGAACGCCTCGCCCGACACCGTCGGTGGCGACGTGTTCGGTTGGTCGACGACGGTGGTGACACCACCTGCGGCGGCGCTCTTCGAGCCACTCGCCCACGTCTCCTTGTGTTCGTAGCCCGGTTGCCGGAAGTGGACGTGCGCGTCGATTGCGCCGGGGAGGAGCAGTTTGTCGGTGGCGTCGACGACTCGCTCGTCGGCTTCGGGCGAGAGGTCGGTGTCTATCTCTGCGATTCGTTCGTCTTCGATTCGGACGTCCCGAGTCCGGTCGTCGGCGAGTGTCGCGTTCCGAAAGAGCATACTGACTGTGTTCGCTTACGGGTGCTAAAGGTCGTGGCTTCGGGTGAATAGTGTTCAGTTGAGGGGCCGGTCGGTCGATTCTGTCGCTGGTTCGACTGTTCGCGTTGTTGTTCGTTCTGGGGTGGTTTCGGCACGGGTTACTCACGACTTCCGAAACACACCGAGAGACAGCGGACCGCACCGCCCACGTCCTCCCCAACCGACTCGCTCGTTCGCACGCTCACTCGCTCATCCCTCGCAAGAGCTCGCTCTTGCTGCCCTTCACTCGCTCCGCTCGCGAAGACCTCGCACGCAACAGGCGATTCACGGAGGAATCGCCAGCGCGCTCCAATCGAACAAAAATCAGTCGTCGACGTGTTCGATGTTCATCTCACGCTCGCCGACGAACGCGTGTTCGACGGCGCGGGCGACGGTTTCGGGGTCGTCGGGGCCACCGGCGTCGGCGACAGTGCCCACAGATTCGGGGTCGAACGGGACATCGAGGGCAGCGTAGACCGGTTCGAGCACGTCGACGAGTTCGTCGCGCTCGGCGACGAGGACGCATCCGGAGACGAGCGCCGACCCGCGAGTCACCCGCTGGGCGATGCCCGAAATCTTCCCACCGCTCTGTACGGAGTGCGCGCCCGGACAGAACGAGTGGTCGGGTTCGCCGCGTCGGGCGACGACGCCGACGTCGCGGAGCGCCCGCAGAATCGTCTGTGTCGCTTCCTCGTACCGGCGGTCGAGTCCCTGCCGCATGTCGTCGACGGGGACGGCGGTAGCGAACGCGAGTGTCGTCTCGCCAGTGTAGGCGACCGCTCGACCACCGACGCTTCGCTCGATGGCGAGATAGCCTCGGTCTTCGGCGGCCGCCGTCGCCACGTCGTAGTCCTCGGCGTGACCGTCCCGGCGACCGAAGGCGACCTGCCGGTGGGGCGTCCAGACGCGAATCGCCGGAACGCCGCCGTCGGCCGTCTCGGCGAGCATCTCGGCCGTCATCTGTCGGTCGGCCGCTGGCCCCGATGCACGGCCGCGAATGACCCGCATAGTGGACATAGTGGAGTGAGGAACCCGACGTATCTAAACACTCGCGTCGCTTCGTCCACGCATGGCGGTCACGCTCTCGGAAGACGTTCTCCGACGCTACCGACGCTTCTCGCTGTACAACTCGCCGTACCCCGCCCACGACCACGGCTGTGCAATCGACCTCTACCCCGAGACGAACGACGGCCTCTCGCCAGTCGCCGGCGAAGTCGTCGCGACGAAGACGGTTCGCTGTCCCGACCAACCGTACGCCGTCGACCACGACCACCTCATCGTGATAGACTGTGACGAGTACGTCGCTCGCATCCTCCACGTCGACCCGACGGTCGAACCGGGCGATATCGTCACCGTCGGCGACTCACTCGGCGAGATGGTCCGCTCGGGGTTCTTCGGGCAGTGGGTCGACAACCACGTCCACCTCGGCTTTCGCGAGCAGGGGCAGAACTACCTCCGCGCTGGCGGGTCGCTCCCCGTCGACGTGGCCGTGGCCGTCGAACCGCTGGACTGGGACGGGTCGGGCGAAGTCGTCGCCGTCGGCGAGACGTACGCCGTCCTCGACGCGCCCACACACCCTGCACCCGGCGAGTGCTTCGCGGGCATCGCCGCCGACTCGGGGGCCGTCCTCGACGGCGGCCTCACCCACTACACGGGCGGCGGAATCCTGACACCGACACAGGGGCCGGTCTCTTTCCTCGGGACGCCGGTCGGCGTCGCGGACGGACGCGACGTGACGTGGAACGACGTCGAACTCCGCGCGAACGGACAGCGCATCGTCGGTCTCTCGCTTTTCGCCGCCCAAGACGCCGCGTTCGGCGCGAAACTCGTCGCCTTCGACCACGAGTTCACCGTCGGCGACGACGTCGAACTGACGGTACGGCCGACTGACGACCCGATTCGACTCGGATAGATTCGGCAAAGTCGACTCGACTCGACTCGGCTAGCCGTACTGCTCGCGGTGTCGCTCTTTCGCCCGTTGGTACGTCTCGTCGCCTTCGACTCTCTTCCACCAGACGTCGTACACTAACGCCGCCTCCCGCTTGTCGTGGTCGGCCCAGTGTTTGGGTTCGCGCTCTTCACCGTCCTCGTACTTCTGTCCACCCGGATACCGAGCGTACCGCATCGCTCGCGTGTACCCCATCTGGAGGTACTTCCGCGCCATGTCCATCCCGACGAACTCGCCGTTCTCGCGGTACTCGCGGAACTTCTCGTAGATGGCTTCCCCGCCTTCGTCGGCCGTTCTTCGGTCGGCGTAGCCCCACGACGGGAGCAGTTCGCTCTTGTACGGTTCGACTTTGAACACGCCCTCTTCGCCGCGGCCGACGCGGTACGCTTCGGGGTGTTCGCGGAAGTCCGTCTCGTACTCTGGTCCGTCCTCACCATTGTCGCTCTCGCCGCCCTCTCCGTTCTCATCGCTCACGAAAAATCACTGGTCGCTGTTCGTCCGTCGGTCACCTCGGTCTGTCGGCCGACCGTCGGTCAGATGTCGTCGACGATAGCGCCGAACTGGTCGACGGGGATAATCTCCATCGTCTGCGTGTCGAGGCCGTAGCGCTCGACGGAGAGCGCGATTTGGAGCGCCGACTCGTGGTCCTCGGCCTCGAACAGCACGAGGAAGTCGTGTTCGCCGAGCATCGCGTATGCGTCTCGCAGTTCGCCGCCGCACTCCTCTATGTCTTGACTGATGTCGCCCCACACCGATGCGAACTCTTGGACGTTCTGGACGTTGGTACCGGTGACGTCGACGAGCGCGCTGTACGTTCCCATGAAACACACTTCTCACATAGACCGACTATCGTTTCTGGCCGATTCGTCTAAAGAGTCTGTGTGACGCCGTGTCGACTGACCGACGAGTACAAACCGATGCTCCGTGCACTCTTCGATATGGCCGACGATTCCTCCGGAGACTCGGAGTTTCCCGCAGACGCCGCCCAGTGGGTCCAAGAGTACATCGAGGACCGCCACGACTTTCTGGCGTGGCTCAACACCTCCGTCGACGACATCGAGTACGGTCGCGTCGTGATGTCCGTCCCCTTCGACGAGAAACTGACGAACAAGCCCCCATCGGGTGACGTCGAACCGTCGACACCGCAGATGCACGGCGGTGTCGCCGCGACGCTCATCGACACGGCCGGCGGCGTCGCCCAGCGGACGACGTTCGACGACCCCTTCTCGGGCGGCGTGGCGACGGTCAACCTCAACGTGAACTATCTCCGGCGCGCGTCCGGTAATCTGACCGCGACGGCCGACGTCGTCCGCGCCGGTGGCTCTATCGGCGTCAGCACCATCACCGTCGAGAGTCCGACACCCGACGGCGACACCGAAGCCGTCGCCACGGGGCAGGCGGCCTACCGTCTCTTTCGGTAGCCAGTCGATTACTCGGTCGAGACGAACTCGACGCCTTCGCGCGTCGTCACCTCGCCGAACAACCACTCGGCGTGGTCGACGGCGTACGTCTCGTGTTCCTCTTCGATGTAGCCGAGTGCGTCCTCGACGATGACCGGCCTGAAGTCTCTGAGTCCGGCGCTCCCCGCCGTGTGCAGGACGCAGACGTTCGCGAGCGTCCCGCAGATGAGCAAGTCGTCGATGCCGTGGGCGTCGAGCCACCCTTCCAACTCCGTCTGGTGGAAGGCGTCGTAGGTGTGCTTGACGACGACGTGGTCCTCGTCGCGGACGTCGAGTCCGTCGACGAGTTCGGCCTCCCACGACCCTTCGACGACGTGCTCGCCCCAGCGGTCGAACTCGTCGTAGTAGTGGTTCCCCTCGAACTGTTCTGGCGGGTGAACGTCGCGGGTGTAGACGATGGCCGCGCCTGCCTCGCGGGCAGTGGCGACGAGGTCCGAGACGGGTTCTATCGCCGCTTCGCTTCCGGGGGCGTAGAGACTCCCGTCGGAGTGACAGAAGCCGTTCTGCATGTCGACGACGACGACGGCGGTTCGGGCGGGGTCGAAGTGCATACTCGCCGATTCGAGCGTGGAGGGCAAAACGGTTGGCTCGGGTCCCTACTCGTCGACCCAGCCAGACGGGTCCATGCGGTGACGACGTGCCTTTGGAACGGGCCGAACGACGCCGAAGAGGAAGCGGTTCACCGCCATGGCGACGGCGAGTCCGAGGAAGAACCATCCGTAGGGAAACGTTCGGAACTCGCCGGTCACGGCTAGCCCGACGAGTGCCGCCATCGCGAGAAGTCCCGCCCCGACCAGCGTCCAGAGGCCTGCACGACTCCTATCGGCGGCGGCGAACAGGGCGAACGTGACCAGGGCGACGGGGACGGCGACCCACCAGTCGTCGTTCGTCGCGAGTTGGCGACCGAGCCAGTACTGGAAGACGAAGGAAGCGGCGAGGAACGCGTCGAGGAGGACGACTTTCGTTCCGGTATCGAACTGCATGAGCCCATGCTGTCGGCTCAGTGAGATAAACGTGCCGAACGCTGCGACGACGACCGGCACGGCGTCATTTAGTCGATAGAGCGACAGTATATGTTTCTTCAGAATCACGACACGCAAGTAAGGTACTTGACCGACCCGCCCTACTCCCGAGTATGCGACGGTTCATCGCCCTCTGTCTCGTCTCGCTCGTCGTCTCTGCCGGGTTTGCGCCGATTGCGGCGGCCGACGGCCCTGCTGTTCAACAGAGCAGTGCGCCGTCGGACCCCGACAGCGACGTCGTCGGCTGGGAAGACGGCTACTGGTACAACGAGTCTATCGACGTCGACCAGTCCGACGGTCTCTCGGACGCGGAACTCGACGCCTACGTCGCCCGGTCGATGGCGCGTGTCGAACACCTCCGAGAGCGAGAGTTCAAACAGTCGGTTCCGGTCTCTATCATCACACGCGAAGCGTACCGCGAGCGGTCTGCGAACCAGTCGAAGACGAACGACTCCTTCGAGGCGTGGAACAACCAGGTGTGGGAGGGGCTGTTCATCACCGGCGAGACTGACAACGTCCAGTCGGAACTCGGGTCGACGCTCGGGTCGGCGGTCGCCGGCTTCTACTCGCCGAAGGACGACGAGATCAAGATCGTCTCCGATAATCCCGACGAGGCGGTCATCGACAACGCGACGCTCCACCACGAACTCGTCCACGCGCTGCAAGACCAGTATCACGACCTGTCGAGTAAGACCTACAGAGGAGAGACGCAGGACGGTGACCTCGCCGTCTCCGGCGTCGTCGAAGGTGAAGCCAACTACATCGAGTATCTCTACACCGAGAAGTGTAGCGGCGAGTGGGAGTGCGTCGAGACGCCGAAGACGGCCGGAAGTGGCGGGGGCAACAGCAATCTCAACCTCGGTATCTTCCTCGTCATCTACCAACCGTACTCCGACGGCCCGCCGTTCGTCCACAACTTGAAGCAAGCGGGCGGATGGGCCGCCGTCGAAGAGCGCTTCGCGAACCCGCCCGTCTCGACGGAACAGGTCATCCACACCACCGACGAGCAACCGGTACCCATCGACTACACCGACCGCGCTCGCAACGGCTGGTCACTCTTCGAGCAGGGCGAAAACGGCTCTGACACCGTCGGTGAGGCGTCGCTGTACGCGATGTTCTGGTACCAAGACAGGGAAGGGACCGACGGCTTCGACGGCTTCGAGTACCAGTCGGTCGGGCAGCAACAGGGCCAGTACGACCGGTACAACTACCAGTCACCGGCGACCGACGGGTGGGGTAACGACCGTCTGTTCCCGTACGCGAAGGGAAGCGGTGACGACGCCGAACACGGCTACGTCTGGGTGCTGGAGTGGGACTCGCCGGAAGACGCCAGGCAGTTCCGGACGACGTATCTCTCGATGCTGCAGGCACACGACGCCGAGTCCCAGGGTTCGAACGTCTTCGTCGTCGAGGACGGCGCGTTCGCGGACGCCTTCCGCGTCACGCGACAGGGAACGACGGTCACTATCGTCAACGCGCCGACGGTCGACGACCTCGGGGACGTCCGTCCCCGCTCCGCCCAAGAGCAACCGGAGACAGCGTCGCCCTCGCCGACGTCGTCGACCGATTCGCCCGGATTCGGCGTCCTCGTCGCACTGGGCGCACTCGCCGCCGCCGTCCTCACCGCCCTACGTACCGGCCGGCGGTGAGCGGAGGAGTAACCAACTCGGGCAGCACACATTTGCGTCTCGCACTCTAACGTCGAGGTAGACGTGCGACGCCTCCCAGTCTTCGCGGCCGTGATTCTCGTAACACTCTCTGGCTGTGCCGGGTCGATACCGTTCATCGACGACGGCCCGCCAGACACCATCGTCCCCGAGGGGGACGCTCACGCCGATATTCCGCCCGTTCCAGCGGACCTCTCGGACCCCGCCGAGGACCGACTCGGCTGGGAAGGCGGCTACTGGTACAACGAGTCTATCGACGTCGACCAATCTGACGGCCTCGACGACGAGGAACTCGCGGCCGTCACCAACCGGTCGATGGCCCGCGTCGAGTATATCCGTGGTCTGGAGTTCGAGCGGTCGGTCCCCGTCGACGTCGTCGCCCGCGACGAGTTCTCGCAGGCCCGCGGCAACCGAACGACGTCGGCGAACCGAACCCGCTTTGACAACGTGAAGTTCGAGGCGCTGTTCATGATAAACGAGTCGACGAACTCGATGGCCGTCCAGTCGCAGAACCGCGGTGCCTCCGTCGGCGGCTACTACGCGCCGGAGAGACAACGAATCGTCATCGTCAGCGAGAACGCCGACTCGCCGCGACTCTCGGAGGTGACGCTCTCACAGGAGTTGTTCCACGCGCTGCAGGACCAACAGTTCGACATCACGTCGTACAACCAGTCGACGCGCGAGGACCACAACGCCATCGACGGCATCGTCGAGGGCGACGGCAACCTCGTCGACTATCTCTACGAGCAGCGGTGTGAGTCGGAGTGGTCGTGTCTGACCGACGAGTCGTCGAGCGATAGTACGGGTGAGACCGGTGAGAACGCCAGTTCGCCCGAGAGCGGCCTCGCCGACATCGGCCCGTATCTCCTGAAGTACCAACCGTACTCTGACGGTCCGGCGTTCGTCTACGCGCAGTATCAAGAGGGCGGGTGGGACGCCGTGAACGCCGTCTACGAGAACCCGCCGGCGTCGACGTCGCAGGTCATCCACCCCGAGCAGTATCCCGACGACGCACCCGCAGAACCGACCGTGACTGACCGTACTACCGGGTCGTGGGAGCGAATCGCCGTCGACGGACGAGTGAACTACGCGGAAGTCGGCGAAGCGGGACTCGCGGTGATGCTCGCCGCACCGCTCTACGAGAAGCCCGGCGCGCGAATCGTCTCGCCGCGCGAGTGGCTCAACACGAACGAGAGCGGCGACCCACGGCAGTTCGACCCGCTGAGCTACGACACCTCCTACACCGACGGGTTCGAGGGTGACCGACTCGTTCCATACGCGAACGACGCGAACGAGACGGGCTACGTGTGGCAGATTCAGTTCGAGAACGAGTCGTCGGCGAACGAGTTCCGCGACGGCTACGAACAGTTACTCGACTACCGCAACGCCAGCGAAGTCGAGGACGCGAGCGGGCCGGGAACCGTCTACCGAATCCCGGATGACGACCCGAACGGGTTCGGCGACGCCTTCCGCGTCGTCCAGCGGGGAGACACTATCGTCGTCACGAACGCACCGACCGTCGACGCACTGTCGAAGGTCCACGCTGTCAGCGACTCCTGACCACGACTGCCGCCTCGCGCGCGGCGAACGACCTTTGTCGAACCGGCGCCGAGAGTGACCTGTGTCACGACTGCTCGCCGTCTTCGCGGTACTGACGTTGGTCCTCGCTGGCTGTGCAACCCCCGTCCCGCCGACGGCGGGCGACCCGAACTGGGAGTGGCCCGAGGACCCGCCGACGGACCGTCTCGGCTGGGAGAACGGCTACTGGTACAACGAGTCGCTGGATATCAGCCAGTCAGACGGCCTCGACGAGGCCGAACGCGAGGCGCTCGTCGCCCGGACGATGGCCCGCGTCGAACACATTCGACAACTGGAGTTCACGAAACAGGTTCCAGTGGAAGTCGTCAGTCGCGAGGAGTACCGAGCGAACCGCGAGAGTCGGTCGACACAGAGCGACCGGAGCGCCGAGTATCGCGCGTGGAACAACCAGGTGTGGGAGGCCCTCCTTCTCGTCGGCGAGGACCGAGAGGTGAGCGACGTTCTCGAAGAACTGTACGGCGGGTCGGTGTTGGGCTTCTACTCGCCGAGTCGTGACCGAATCGTCATCGTCAGCGACTCGGAGACGCCGCAGATAAACCGCGGCACACTGGCGCACGAACTCGTCCACGCGCTGCAGGACCAGCAGTTCGGTCTCGCCAGCGACGCCCGAACGCAGGACGCCCAACTCGCCCGAAGCGGCATCGTCGAGGGCGACGCCCGCTACGTCGAGTACCTGTACGAGGACCGCTGTGAGAGCGGTGCGTTCGACTGCATCCCCAAGCCCGAGCGGTCGGGCGGGAGCAGTAGCGACCGCTCCGCACCTGGTGTCTTCGTCACCATCTACACCCCCTACAGCGAGGGTCCGGCGTTGGTCGACTCGCTCTACCGCCGCGGCGGGTGGGACGCCGTGAACGACGTCTACACGAACCTCCCGGCGAGCACGGAGCAACTCATCCACCCCGAGAAGTATCCTGACGAGGCTCCCGTCGAGATGTCCGTCCCCGACCGTTCGTCGGGTGAGTGGTCGCGGTTCGACCGGGACCAGCAGTTCGACACCGTTGGCGAGGCGTCGCTGTACGCGATGTTCTGGCAGAACCACTACATCGAGCAGTCGGCGCTCCGGCGGAACACGGGGAACTACTCCGCGTACAACTACGCCCACCCGGCGACGACCGGATGGGCCGGCGATAGGGTCGTTCCGTATCGGAGCGACGACGGCGAGAACACCAAATACGGCTACGTCTGGGCTACCACGTGGGACTCCGAGGAAGACGCGAGGGAGTTCAAGTCTGCCTACGAGACGACCCTGAAACTCCACGTCGGTGGTCAGCGCGTCGAACAGGGCGTCTACCGCGTGCCCGACGACCGGTCGTTCGGCGACGCCTTCCGGGTGACTCGCAACGGAAAGCGCGTCACCATCGTCAACGCGCCGACGGTGGAAGATTTGGATTCGGTCCATCGGCGGCGTTGAAGAACGCGCTGGCGAACACTTTTGATTCACCCGCATATCGGCTGACACATGGTCTCCGAGCGGTACCACACAGTCCTCGGCGTCGTCTCCGGCGTCTCCCTCTTCGGACTCGGCATCTGGGGTCTCCAGCGAAGCACTCCGGTCTCACACGTTCTCTTCGCGTTCACGGCGGCGTTCTTGTCTCTCGGTGGTGCGAGTGCGACGGTTCGAGCGCGAATCCCTCGATACAAGCGAGTTTCGATGCTCCTCTTGGGAATCCTTGCGCTCCTCGCACTACTCGTCGGCCCGGAGAGCAACGCCCTCCCCGGTCTGCTCGTGGTCAGTCTCGGCTACGGGGTGGATACGCTTGTCGAGCGGGTCCACCACGGTGAGTGGCTTCCGACAGACGGCGAGCGACCGAACTGAAGACGGATTCTCTTCGACGCCGCCGACCGAACGGGTGTCTTTTTCAATTTCCCGAAAGAAGGTGAGCCAATGACCGTGTTCGACATCGTCGGCGAGGAGGCGATTTTGGCGGGCGACGCTACCGACGCCTACTTCGACCGCACGGAGACGACGCTTCGCCACGCGGGGAAGAATCCCCACGTCGTCGCCGAAGTCACCGCCGACCAGTTCCCCGACGGCGGGTTCGAACTGTTCGCCGGCCTGAAAGACGCCGCACACCTGCTCGAAGGCCACGACGTCGACGTCGACGCCATCCCGGAGGGCCGACTGTTCGACGGTGGCCCCGTGATGCGAATCGAGGGCGACTATCTCGAGTTCGCCCGACTCGAAACGTCGCTCTTGGGTTTTCTCTCGCACGCCTCGGGTATCGCCACGGCCGCACTCGAAACCCGGCAGGCGGCCCCCGACTCGCAGGTGCTGTCGTTCGGGGCGCGCCACGTCCATCCGTCGATGGCGGCGATGGTCGAACGGAGCGCCCTCGTCGCCGGAGTCGACGGTATCTCGCACGTCGCCGCGGGTGAGGTACTCGGCCGTGAAGCGAGCGGGACGATGCCGCACGCGTTGATGATTGCGTTCGGCCGCGGCAACCAAGAGCAGGCGTGGCAGGCGTTCGACGAAGCCGTCGACGAGGACGTGCCTCGCATCGCACTCTGTGACACTTACTCCGACGAGAAAGACGAAGTCGTCCGCGCCGTCGAGGCACTCGGTGACCGTCTCTCGGGCGTCCGACTCGACACGACGAGTTCACGCCGTGGCGACTTCCGGCACATCTGCCGAGAGGTCCGCTGGGAACTCGAAGCCCGCGGCGAGGACGACGTCGACATCTTCGTCAGTGGTGGTCTCGGGCCCGACGACTTGCGACACCTGCGCGACGTCGTCGACGGCTTCGGCGTCGGCGGCTACATCTCGAACGCGAACCCGGTCGACTTCGCGCTCGACATCGTCGAAATCGACGGCGAACCGGCGGCTAAACGCGGGAAGCTCTCGGGTGTCAAAGAGGTGTACCGGACGGCCGATGGCGGTCACCACGTCGGACTCCGTGGGCACGACGCTCCTGCCGACGCCGAGGCGCTACTGCAACCGCTCGTCCGTGACGGTGACATCGTCGACGACGACCTGTTCGACCTCGATGCGGCGACGGCACGGGCAGTCGACGACGCGGCGCTGACCGGGTTCAGTCGCGACGAGTGAGAAAGCTAGCTCTGGAGGTAGCGTGATTCGAGATGGGGAACGTGCAGTCGGCGAGACGTGCGTCGACGTTCGCTGAAGGAGAGTGGCGAGTTACCGAATCTGCAGCTCTTGGACGCTGCCGCCGTCGGGGCGCTCTTGGAAGACCTGCCCTTCGATGAGCGTCACCATGGTGTCTTCGTCCTGCCACGCGAGCGGCGAGAGCTTTGCCTTGCGGCAGACGCGACTGAGGTACTTCTCCTTGCTCCAGCCGTTCTCGACGGGAATCGTCGGGTAGAGCCACCCGTGGTTGCCGCCTTTGTCGACGGCGACACCGTGTTTGCCGAGTTCGAGGTCGGCGAGTGGGTCGTTGGTGAGGATGTGGTTCGAGACGATACAGACAGAGACGTTGAGGTTTTGGAGTTCAGGCGGTTCGATTTCGGAGCCACAGGAGTCGCCGGAGGCGGCCTTGATGGCCGCGTCGACGATTGCGTGGCCGAGTTGGTTCTTACCTTGGTAGGTGCCCGCACACCCACGCACGCGACCTCGACCCCGTGTCGAGGTCAGTCGGACGAACGCGCCGGTGCGGTTGTAGAACGCATCCCGCATACTGCCCGGTTGTTCACGTTGCCCATGAAGGACGTACGATTCGACCGATTCTCGCGCTAGTTCGACCGCCCGAGCCCCATCCTCGTAGGAGAGGCGTACGGTCTGCGCCTCGGACATACCCACACACAAGGCTCCGAGAGACTTGAACGCTTCCCTTCGCACAAGAAGAATCATGAGGAATATTATCCCGAAGTCACCCGACCGAACGCCTTATCTGAGGGGCCAAGCTACTCTCCGACGGCAGAGAGAGCCCGACTCCCGTGCCTCTCTGAGGCATGAGGAAAGTCCCCCCACCGTCCGAACAGGTGACCGGGCGCAAGCCCGGAGTCGGAGACGGCTGGCTCTGGAACAGAAACGAGACCACTCGACCCGACCGATGAGACGTGCGAACCCGACCGCGAGGAAGGGGAGTTAACCCGTCGAGGGCTACGAGATGCAACGCATCTCGACGACGACCGGGCGCTTCGCGCCCACGAGTTGACGGTCGAGAACGGATGGAACGGCGAATCCTCACCGGTGCAAGTCCGCGCCACGTGGCGGCCGGACGACACGATTCGTGTGTCGTTCGTCTGCCCACAGGTAGTTTGGACGACGGACGCGGACGCTCAGCCGAATGTCGGGAGGAACAGAAGGGGGCTTACTCCTCTCAGCCACACTCTCACTCGTGCAGTGGCGACGCTCGATTCGAGTCGGCGACCCACGTTATTAACAAACTACTCCTGAGTTAGTAATTTGTAATAACCACTGATGTACCACTGGCAGGGAGATTAATAGGACCGCGCGAACTACGTCAACACAATGAGCGACGAGACGCAGGATAGCTGTGGTGGGTCGTCGTGTGGGTGCGACCACGAGGAGAAAGCGCACTCATCCGACACCGACTCAACGACTGAATCGACTGACGGCACCGAGACGCTCCAGTTGTCGGTCCCCGAGATGGACTGTGCGTCGTGTGCCGGAAAGGTCGAGAACGCTCTCGCAGACCTCGACGGTCTCACCTCGGTCGAACCCCGACCGACGACGGGCACGCTCGTCGTCGCCTACGACCCCGACGTGACGGGTCTCGACGAAATTCGGAAGCGGGTCGAGAGTGCAGGTTACGGCGTCGACGACGCCGAATCCGAGTCGTTCAGCGTTCCCGACATGGACTGTGCGTCCTGTGCGGGGAAAGTCGAAAACGCGCTCTCCGGTCTCGACGGCATCCGCGAGTTCGAGACCCAACCGACGACGGGCCGCGTCCTCGTCACCTACGACCCCGCACGCACGACTCGCGGGTCGGTCGTCGCGACCATCGAAGGGGCCGGTTACGCCGTCGAAGACGACGAGGAGACCGACACCACCCAAAGCGTCTGGCGGAGTCCGCGCGCCCTGAAGACGTGGGCCGGTGCGGCGTTCCTACTCTTCGGTCTCGTCTTCGAGTATCTCCTCACTGGCCTCGACGTCACGCTTCTCTCTGTGCTCTCCCGCGACATCAGCGTCGCGTGGGTGCTCTATCTCGGCGCGGTGCTCGTGGCCGGACAGGCTATCGTCCGCAACGGCTACTACTCGGCGACGAACCGCAACCTCGACATCGACTTCCTGATGTCGGTCGGCATCGTCGGCGCACTCCTCGTCGACCTGCCGTTCGAGGCGGCGACCCTCGCCGTTCTCTTCAGCATCGCCAACCTGCTCGAACGCTACTCGATGGACCGCGCACGCAACTCGATGCGCGAGTTGATGGAACTGTCACCCGACACGGCGACGGTTCTGCGCGACGGCGAGGAGACGACCGTCGCCGTCGAGGACGTCTCGGTCGGCGAGACGGTCGTGGTCCGCCCCGGCGACAAGGTCCCGCTGGACGGCGTCGTCCGCGACGGGTCGAGTCCGCTCGACGAGTCGCCCATCACCGGCGAGAGCGTCCCGGCCGACAAAGCCGCGGGCGACGAGGTGTACGCGGGCAGCATCGTCGAAGGCGGCTACCTCGAAATCGAAGTGACGTCGACGTCCGACGACTCGACGCTCTCGCGCGTCATCGAGATGGTCGAGGAAGCGCAGTCCAACCGAACGGAGTCCGAGCAGTTCGTCGACCGGTTCGCCCGCTACTACACGCCGGTCATCGTCGCACTGGCTATCGCGACGGTGCTCGTCTCGCCGCCGCTGTTCGGCGTCTCGTGGACCGAAGCGTTCGTCCGGGGGCTGACGCTCCTCGTCATCGCCTGCCCGTGTGCGTTCGTCATCTCGACGCCCGTCTCCGTCGTCTCCGGTATCACGAGCGCCGCCCGCAACGGTGTGCTCATCAAGGGCGGCAACTACCTCGAAGCGATGGGCGACGTCGGTGCCGTCGCGTTCGACAAGACGGGGACGCTCACCACCGGCAACCTCGCCGTCACGGACGTCATCACGCTCAACGGCACGACCGAGTCCGACCTCATGGGCTGTGCCCGCGCCATCGAGCAGCGGAGTGAACACCCCATCGCGACGGCCATCATCGACCACGCCGAGTCACAGGGCGTTCCCGACCGGGAGATTACGGACTTCGAAGCCATCACTGGCAAAGGCGTGAAGGCCGACCTCGACGGTGAGACGCACTACGCTGGCAAACCCGGTCTCTTCGCGGACCTCGGATTCGAGTTAGAGCACGCACACGTGGTAAGCGACGGGGGACAGGTCGTCGCCGGGAGCGACGGCGACGCCGCCGACCCGCAAGACTGCGAACACGGCACCTACCTCGATTTGGTCAACGAGACGATTCCCCGACTCCAAGCCGAGGGGAAGTCGGTCGTCCTCGTCGGCACGGAAGACGAGTTGGAAGGTGTCGTCGCCATCGCCGACACGGTCCGTCCGGAGGCGAAGTGGGCCGTCTCGCGTCTGCGTGAACTCGGTGTCGAACACGTCGTGATGCTCACCGGCGACAACGAACGCACCGCACAGGCCATCGCCGGACAGGTCGGCATCGACGAGGTCCACGCGGACCTCTTACCCGAGCAGAAAGTCGACGTGGTCGAACGCCTGCGCGAGGAGTACGACGGCGGCGTGGCGATGGTCGGCGACGGCGTCAACGACGCGCCTGCACTGGCCACCGCCACGGTCGGTATCGCCATGGGTGCGGCCGGAACCGACACCGCGTTGGAGACGGCGGACGTCGCGCTCATGGCCGACGACCTCACGCGAATGCCGTATCTCTACGACCTCGCCTCGCGGGCCAACGGCGTCATCCGACAGAACATCTGGGCGTCGCTCGCGGTGAAAGCCGTCCTCGCAATCGGTGCACCGCTCGGCTACGTCTCTGTCATCGCGGCTATCGTCGTCGGCGACATGGGGATGAGCCTCGGTGTCACCGGCAACGCGCTACGTCTCGCCAACGTCTCGCCGGAGTCGGACGAAGCCGACCACGAGGAGGGTCGTCCACACGACCACGACCACAGCGACCACGCTGACCACGACCACGTCTGACGGCCGTTTCGATTCGACTGTACTCTTCCTCTCCCGTCTCAAGCGCCGCAACGCTCTTGAGTCCGTCCGACGGAGAACGACGCAATGCGGAATGTGCGGCCCGCGGCACTCACGCTCGCTCTCGTCTGTCTCGTCGTCGTCTCCGGGTGTCTCGGCGCGTCGTTCGACGATTTCCGACCCGACAGTGACAACCCCGCTGGTTCGACGACCGAGACGGTGTCGTCGACAGGAAGTACGTCCCCCGGACCGGTGAGCGGCACGTCCGAAAACGGTACAGCCCTGACGCCCGTCCCAGACACGCAGAACCCGTGGGGGGACGACCCAATCGTCGTCGGTATCGACGCCCCGAGTGACGACAGTCGGTTTGCCCGTATCGTCGAGGAGGCCACAGCCTACTGGGCCGCAAACGGCGAGCAGTACACCGGCTTCGACGTGCGATACCGCGTGGACGCAGACGCCGAGTCACCCGACTTGGTGGTCCACTTCGTCGACGAGGTGCCGAAGTGCGGCGACACGAACGACGCCGTCGGCTGTGCGCCGCTCGTCACGAAGTCGCGACAGATCGACCGCCCGGCGGCAGTCTACGTGAAGGACGGCCTCTCGGTGGCGTCGACGACGCTCGTGACGAAACACGAACTCGGGCACACGCTCGGTCTGCGTCACGACGACGCGCCGCACGAAGTCATGCGTGCCGAGTCGGTGCTTCACACGCAGCCACGACTGAACGCGACGGAACGTGACTTCCCGTGGCGTGACGCTGTGTTTACCGTCTACGTCGACGATGCGAACACGTCGGACCCGGACGCGACGCGCGAACAGGTCGACCACGCGCTGGACTACTACGAGTCCGGCGCCGACGGGAACGCCCGTGTTCCGGAGAACATCTCCTTCGAGTACGTCGACTCGCCCGAGGACGCCGACGTCGTCGTCCGATTCAGCGAGACGTCTCCCTGTGGCGAGGACGCGGGGTCGTGTTTCCAGACGCTCGGGCCGGACCCCGACGGCGACGGCGCAATCGAGACGTACACGAAACTCCGCATCACGCTCGTCGGTCTCGACACGCCCGCCATCGGCTGGCACGTCGGCAACTGGCTGGCCTACGGACTGGGGATGGAAGACCCGAACGAGCGACCCGAACCCTTCCGCGACGCGAGCTACCGTGACCGCCGAAGCGCGTGGTGGGAGTGACACGCCGACCAACCCTTTTGTCGGGGTGACGAGTAATAGCCAGTATGGTCCCCTCCCACGTCGAGTGGTCCGGCCGTCGACCGGACCGGCTCGCATCGGCCGTCAGGCACGTCGGTGCCGGTGTCTTCGTCGTCCTCGGCCTCTTCGTGACGTACGTTTTTGCCCGACTCGTCCTCGGCGGTGTCTCACAGTTCGTCCTCTTCTTCGTCGTCACGCTCCTCGTCGGTGGCCCGTTCTCGCTGCTCTACCTCTGGTACGCGCTGCGCTACGGTGAGAACGACGAGGGACGGATGCTCCGGAACTTCCTCGCCGGCCTCCGTCGTCGACTCCGGCTTCGGTGGCTCGTCGTCACGACGCCAGTCGCTGCGCTCGTCCTCTACGGCGCGGCGCTCGCTCCGTGGTTACTGTTCGTCTATCTCCCCCTCGGTATCGCGGTGTGGGTCGTCGTGAGAGTCGGACAGACGGGCGGGACGCTGGACACCGAGTCGGGCGTGCTCGTCCGCCGAGACGAAGAACGGGACGAACGCCGGGTCGAATACGACCTCGGCAGACTTCGGTCGTTTCGCTCTGTTCGACTCGGCCCGTACGTCGTCTGTCTGTTTCGGTACGGTCGAGACCGGTCACTCAACGATCCGTTCGGCGTGGTCGTTCCGGCGGACGCTTTCGAGACACTCCGGCCTGCACTGCGGGCGCTGACCGAGCGGAACGAGTCGGACGACGAGTCGACGGAGTCTCGGACAGTGACCCCTGAGCGGGTCGTCCTCGTCGGGTTCGCGCTCACCTTCTTCGGTGTCGCCGCGGTGTTGGCGACTTCCGACGTGCCACGAGCCATCGGGCTCTCGTGGTTCGTCGGCGCCTGGGGGCTGTTGTTCGTCTTCTTCGCGTGGACCGCGTAGCGCTCAAACGTCTCCACTTCGTGGGTCTTCACATGGACCCCGAAAAAATCGAAGCCGCCCTCGAATCGGCGTTCGGCGGCACTGCACCGGAGCGACGTGTCGTCGCCCGACAAGCCCGCGACTTGGCGGACTCGGGCAAGCACGACGCCGACCGAGGGCGTCCACTCACCGTCGAGGAAGTCGTCGAGAACCTCGCCGACGCACCCGACGGAGACTCGCTTCCCTCGCGCTGGAACTGGTGGCTCGGCGCGCTCGACGTCGCCTACGGCGGCTATCGGGAGTTCCAAGTCGAGCGCGTCCCGCGGGAGTGAGTCACTCGTCGTCCAGACGTGCGAGTACCTCGTCGGCCAGCGTCTCCGCGGCGGCGACGTGGTCGTCGGCCTCTTCGTCGCCCGTCTCGTCGACGTTCGAGAGGAGGTCACGGACGTGGCCTACACGCTCGGCGACGACGTCGTTCGGAAGGTCCGCGTCGGCGACGTCGCCCGCGACGGCGTCGGCTTCGGCGACCCAATGAGTCACCTCGGGTCGCATCGGCCGTGAGGCGGTCGCATCGAGTTGTGCGGCGAGTTCCGAGAGGAGCGTCTGCACGTCGCTGTCGACCATAGAGCGTGTCGGGCGGGCGTGCCCAAGAGTCCACTGGCGAGTCGAGCGTCGAAGGCAGTCGAGCGCGACTGCCGTCGACCGAAGTTACAACGAACTCTAGAGAGACTCTCGACAGAGTCTGTATCGATGTGAGTCCGAGTTTGAAAAATCCATATCCCTCGAGACGACCTCTCTGTACTCGTCGTGCTACACGACACGGTGGACGTTCCTCGCCGTCGGCGCAGTCGGAAAACTCGCTATCTCGCCGGGCGAGACGATGGACGGCTAATCGAGAAGCGAGATTCACACATGGCACCCCAAACACGACACACACTCACCGACCGCCTGCATCCCGTCAGCACCACCTTCGTGGCCCTCTTGGCCGGTCTTGCGGGCGTCGCTGGCTCCTTCGCTGTCGCCTCCTTTACGCCCTCGTTCGTCGCCGGCCCCATCGCGGGCTTCCTGGCCCGCCGACTCCCGGGACCGGTCATCACGTTCGCTATCGTCGTGCTCGGTGACTTCGGCGACCAACTCAACGTCTTGACCGCGCTGGCGCTCTCGGTCCTCCTCTTCGCCGTCGCCTCGTTCGTCGGCCTCGCCGCCGGCAGGCGATTCGACGCCCCGGTCTCCGGCCTCTTCGCGGCGGCAGCGACTGCAGTCGTCGCAGTTGCCGTCACCGGCGCGCTCTCCGCGTCGCTGGCAGCGGGTGTCGCCGCGGGCGTCGTCGTCGCCGTCGCGGACTTCGCCGCCACGCGAGACGTACTCTCCGCACTCGGCCCCAGTGTCGGGGGAACCTCGCCGGGTCGACGGCGCGTCCTCGCGGCGCTCGCGAGCGCACTCCCGTTCGTCGTCGGTGGCTACGCTCTCGGCGCACGCACTCGTCCGGACACCGCGACGACCGGCGCACCGCTCGACGTAGGGACGCCGTGGGCCGGGTCGGACGTGGACGCGCTGCTGGCGGAAGCCAGTGAGAAGTCGTTCGCCGTCGAGGGGTTGGAACCCCTCGTCAGCGACGCGTTCTACGAAGTCGACATCAACTCGACCGACCCGGAAGTCGACGCCAGCGAGTGGACGCTGACGGTCACCGGCGCAGTCGACGAGGAGGTCACGTACGGGTACGAGGACATCACGTCGATGGAACCGGAACACCGGTTCGTCTCGCTCCGCTGTGTGGGTGAGGCGCTCAACGGCAAGAAACTCGACAACGCGCTGTGGACAGGAGTTCGGATTATGGACCTCGTCGAACCCGCTGGCCTCCCCGAAGGCTGCTGCGTGATGTTCCGCGCCGCCGACGGCTTCTACGAAGAGTTCCCGCTGTCGGCCCTCCGCGACGGCTTTCTCGCCTACGGGATGAACGGCGAGGCGCTTCCGAGAGGCCACGGCTACCCTGCCCGGGCGCTCATCCCCGGCCACTGGGGCGAGATAAACGTCAAGTGGCTCACCGAGATAGAGATTCTCGAACGCCCGGAGGACGGCTACTGGGAGAAACGCGGCTGGCACGGCACCGGGCCGGTGAACACCGTCGCGAAACTTCACGTCGTCAACGACCTCGACGATGGCCGAAAGGAGGTCGCCGGACACGCCTACGCTGGCACTCGCGGTATCGAGCGTGTCGAGGTATCGACCGACGGGGGCGAGACGTGGGCCGAGGCGACGCTCTCGGAGACACTCCCCGGAACCGACGTCTGGCGGCAGTGGATGTATCAGTACGACCCACCGACGGGCGAACACGAGGTTGTCGTCCGCGCCACCGACGGCACCGGCCAACTCCAGTCGTCCGAAGAGGCGTCTCCCTTCCCGAACGGACCGTCCGGGTGGGTGTCGCGGACGGTACGGGGGCGATGAGCACCTATATACTGCTCCTCTCAGATAGTGGAGATGAACTCGGATGGAGAAGGCGCTCTGGTATCTGTTGGCCGGAATGCGCGGCGGTGAGAACCGCGCGCGAATCATCCGCGCCCTCTCGGAGCGTCCGCGAAACGCCAACCAACTCTCGGACGTCCTCGGCGTCGAGTACAACACCGTCCGATACCACCTCGATTTGCTCCTCGACCACGACATCGTCGAGAAGGGCGAGGAGTCCTACGGGACGATGTACTTTCTCACCGACCGCTTCGAGCAACACCGCGACCAGTTCGAAGAGATTCTGACGAAGATGGACTAACCCACCATGGCAATGAGTACGACCCTCACGATTGCGACCGCGCTGTCCGGCTTGAGCATCCTGCTTCTCTTCGTTCTCACGGGAGTGTGGGTCCGAAACTACCGGACGTTCGAGTCGACGCTGACACTCGGCCTCATCGCCTTCGGGGCGGCGATGCTCTTGGAGAACGCACTCGCCATCTACTTCTTCTTCAGTACGACGATGCTCTACTCGGGCGACCCGGTCGTCCAGACGGCTATCCTCGCGCTCCGGAGCCTCCAACTCCTCGCCATCGCCTTTCTCACCTACGTCACGGTGAAGTAGGCGACAGGTTTTGTCGTTGGCGCACCTTCTCTCTCTGTGCAATACCTGTCGAAAGAACTGAAGGGACTGCTCGCCGTCGGCGGCGGCGCACTCGCCCTCTGGGTCGGTTGGGGGCTGTACGTGAACCGAACGACCGAACGCGTCCCCTACGATACACTCGCTTCGTACGACGACGTCGAGATACGGCGCTACCCGCGGACTATCCTCGTCGAGACGACGGCCGAGAGCGGCGAAGCGGCGTTCCGCCGCCTCTTCGACTACATCACCGGCGCGAACGAGTCGAGCGAGGAGGTGTCGATGACCGCACCCGTCGCCAGCGACGGTGAGAACGTCTCGATGACTGCACCGGTCCGAACAGAGAGCGCAGAGAGTGAAGCGGTGTCGATGACTGCACCGGTCCGGACGACTGACGACGGCGGCGACGTGACCATGTCGTTCTTCCTCCCCGCCGACTACACGCCGGCGACGGCCCCGACACCGACGGACTCTCGTGTCAGACTCGTCGTACAGCCACCGCAGATTCTCGCCGTGAAGACGTTCTCGTGGTGGAGTTCCGAGACGCGCGTCGCCAAACAGCGCGCGGTTCTGCTCGACACACTGGCCGAGTACAGTCTCGAACGCCGCGGCGGCCCGTTCCTCCTGCAGTACAACGACCCCTACACGCCGCCGTTCATGCGACGAAACGAAATCGCGGTCGAAGTCGAGTGGGACGAGGACGACGCGTAGTCACTCACCAGTCTCACCAGTCTGTCTCATCGCTCTGTCTTCGCCAGTCGCCGCACGTCGTCGACGCCGACGGTACTAGCGAGACCGGCGAACGCGAGGACGACGAGGTAGAGGAGTACCCCACGAATCACCGGATAGAGCGACCCGCTGAGTCGAGCGTCGGGGGCACCGAAGACCAACGAACAGAGGAGAAAGCCGACGAAGGTAGCGATGCCGAACACCCACGCGCGGCGGACCGTCGGAGCGACTCCGGCCAATTCGAGCACGACGACGAGCGCCACCGTGACCGGGAGCGACCACATCGTCGTGGCGTTCCACGGTTCGTTGACGAGCAGGGGCGCGACGACGAGTGAGAGACCGACGCCAACCGCTTGGTTCAATCCGAACACGACGAGGAGCGAGCGTCCGAGCGTCTTCGCTTCCCGTTCGACTCCGTTCCACAGGCCGTCGTCGCTCATCGCTCGCCCTCCTGGAGCGCGACGATACGCTGACCGCTCCCGGCGTACAGCGTCCCGTCGGCCAGTGCGAGGGAGTCGGGACCCTCGCCCGGAACGCGGCGGCGGAACCGCTCCGTCCCGCCTTCCGCTTCCAATCCGACTACCGTGGGACCCGCGACGACGTACAGCGTGTCGCTCGTCACGACCGGACTCCTCGTGAGTTCCAGTCCCGACATCTCACGTTCCCACTGCGTCTCGCCGGTCCGACGGTCGAGCGCGAACACTCGCTCGGTTCCGGGCGAGACGACGTACACCGTCTCACTGTCGACACAGGTCTGCAAGCCGTCGTCTTCGGTGCCGAGGTCACGCTTCCACTGCGTCGACCCGTCGGCGAGCGAGAGCGCGTAGAGCGTCTGCGTCCCGTGGAAGACGGTCCCGTCCGAGACGGACGGAAGGTGCCAGTACGGGTCGTCGACGGCGAGGTTCCGCGTCCATCGTGTCCGGCCAGTCTGGGCGCGAACCGCGCCGAACGTCGCGTCCGAGTCACCCGCCGCTACGCCGACGACGACGCCGTCGCTGTACGCCTGTGGAACAATCGTCGGCGGCGAGTCCGTCCACCGGGTCAGTCCGGACTCGGTGTCGAGTGCGACGAGCGTCTCGTCGTCGAGACGCGAGGTGAAGTAGACCGTGTTGCCGGCGACGAGGACGTTCTGGAAACTCCGCGACGTCCGGTACTGCCAGCGTGACTCTCCCTCGCCGTCGACGGCGAACAGGCTGACACTGCCGCTGATGTAGACGCCCTCGTCGCCGACGACGGGGTGGCTCTGGACGAACTGCGCCTCACCGCCCAGAAGGCTTCTCGAGTCGAACTCGTACTGCCACGTCTCTGCTCCCGAGTCGGCGTCGAGCGCGTGGATAGTGTTGCGCGTCGCCGTGTAGACGGTCCCCGAGTCGACGACCACTGGTGTGTCGATGCCCGGGAAGAAGTCGTCCAACTCGTGGGTCCACACGACGCCGACAAACTCGGTCGGGCCGCGTTCGACGAACCCCGTTCGGCCGGGGTCACGGCCGGCCATCGGCCACGTCTCGTCGGCGATAGTGGTGTCGAGTCGTTGTGGACTGCGGAACCACGTCGAGTCGAGGAGACCGACACTGGCCGCTGCCGCCGCCCCGCCGAGCGCGAGGAGGCCGCGTCTGGAGATGGGGAGAAGGCGGGTCGAGGGCATCACGGAAGAGAGGCGACGACGTCGCCACTTATCAACGCTCCGTTACGAAGTGGTCGGGCGCTCCACTTCGGCGTCCACCAACTCGACGTTGGTGAAGGAGATGCGCGCACCACCGTCGGGTCCGTTGCTCATCGTGACGGTCCAACCGTGTGCGTTCGCAATCGATTCGACGATTGCAAGTCCGAGCCCCGTTCCCGATTTTGCCGTCGTGTATTCGTAGTCGAAGACCCGTTGGTGTTGGTCGAGTGGAATCCCCGGTCCGTCGTCCTCGACGTAGAACCCGTCGACGAGACGACCGAGTGTAATCGTCACCGCACCGTCGCCGCTTCCGACGGGAGGGTCTGACCCGCTCCGACTCTTCGCGGAGCCATGCTCCACGGCGTTGCGAACGAGGTTCTCGAAGACGTTTCGCAGGCGGGTCTCGTCGGCGTACAGGACGACGTCAGCGTCCAGTTCGAGTTCGTATCTGGCGCCGGCGGTCGTCGTCGTCTCCCACGCGTCTTCGAAGATGTCGACGATGCGGACTCGCACCAGTTCGTGGTCGTCTATCGCTCGTCCCTCCCGAGCGAGCGTCAGCAAATCACTGATTATCTGATCCATTCGGTCCAGTGCGCTCTGTGACCGTTCGAGATGCTGGAGGTCTCCACTCTCGATAGTGACGTCTATCCAGCCCTGTGCGACGTTCAGCGGGTTCCGGAGGTCGTGTGAGAGCGTACTCGCGAACCGTTCGAGTTGCATCGTCTGTTGTTCGAGATCGCGGATGTGCTGCTGACGCTCCGTCACGTTTCGGATGATTACTCCGTATCCCCGAATCGACGTATCGACGGTCAGTAGCGAGGCGTCGACGGTGTACTCGTCTAACCTCCCGTTCTCGTAGGTGGTGAACGAATCAGTGAACGAGTCGCCGTCGAGGAGATGCGGGAGAACCTCTACGAGCGGGGACCCCGTCGCACCCACCAGTTCGGGGAACGCTCGCTTCGCCGACTGGTTGTAGTCGAGGAGGTGGTAGTCGGGGTCGACCACGAGGACGATTTCGTCTAACTCCTCGAACACACGCTCGCGTGCCAGTGGGACCACGTCGAAGAGTTGGTGTCGAAAGACTGCCCACGCGACGAAACTCAGAGATACCGTCGACCCGACGATGAACGCACCGTTCAGAGGACCTGGAACCATTCCGAGACCCCACAGTACGAGGATGACGAGTGGCATCGTGAATCCGGCGAGCAACGTCGCTGTTCGGCGACTACTCCGTGACGGACCGAACAGGAGGTGGTAGCCCAACACGCCGATTCCGGCCAGATGGAAGAGCGTCATGCCAGTGGTAAGAACGAGAAACAGAAGCGTTGGCTCCCCCTCGACGTAGGGAAACGGGTCGGTGACGACCCGATAGCTACGCCACACTGCCCGATGCGTGGTGTTCGTCACCTCGAGCGTAGCCGTACCGACGAAGTAGCCGACGATGAGGCCAACCACCGGCCGAGAGAGTATCCGTGTCCGGTTCGCGTAGGCCAACGTGAAGGCGAACCACACGACGTTGATGGCGACGAGCGTCGTATTGTGTATTCCGTAGAAGACGAAGGCTAGCGACTGACTTGGTGCGAGCAGTTCGGCGACGACGACCAGGCCGACGATTGGATGCAGCAACAGCAGGACGGTGAACAGTCGGACGGCCTGTTCGTTCGCACTCCGCGTTCGTAACCAGACGGCGACGCCGACGTTCACTGCGCTCGATAGAAATAGAACTCCTATGTAGAATGTCTCTAAGCGCAGATAATCCATATGAAATATCACTATTTCCCGGTTACAATAAATATTGCTTCGGGATTTTGACGACTGATGGCCTATTCGGGTTCTCAGCGACACCCAACTGGGCCTCGGCGTTCACGAACCGATGGATGAAAACCGTCTGACCCACTACCGGGACGTAATGAAACTCCAGTTTCTCGGTGGGGCGCGCGAGGTTAACAAAAGCGCCATTCTCGTCGACGACTCCCTGCTCTTGGACTACGGGATGCTGACGGGCAACCCCCCGCAGTACCCCGTCGACTCACCGGACCCCGACGCCGTCGTCGTCTCTCACGGGCATCTCGACCACGTCGGCGCGGTGCCGACGCTCCTCTCGGGCGACCGACGACCACCCATCCACTGGACGCCGCCGACGCAGGAACTCGCGCTCACGCTCTCTCGTGACACCCTCAAACTCCACGGCGGAACCTACGACTGCCCGTTCACCGAGACACACGTCCAGCGGATGACACAGGTGTCGAACCCCCACGAATATGGAGAGACGTTCGAGGCGGCGGGCTACGAGGTGACGCTCTTCAACGCCGGCCACATCCCCGGCAGTGCGCACGTCCTCGTCGACGACGGCGACACCCGACTGCTCTACACCGCCGACTTCCACACCGACGACCAGCGGCTCGTCTCCGGGACGACCGACCGACCGGACGCCGACGTCGTCGTCTGCGAGAGCACGTACGCCGACGTGGACCACGAACCTCGCGAGGTAGTCGAGAACCGCTTCGTCGAGAGCCTCCAGACGACGATGTGGGAGGGCGGCACCGTCGTCGTCCCGGCGTTCGCCATCGGCCGGACACAGGAGATGTTGCTCGTGTGCGACGCCCACGACTTGGAGTGCTACGTCGACGGGATGGGCAAGGGCGTCACGACGATGCTCCGGAACTACCCGGCGTTCGTCCGCGACGCCGACGCACTCAGAAAGGCGAAGTCCCACGCTCGGTTCGTGACGGGGCGAAACGGCCAGCGAAGACGTATCGCCGAGCAGAACACCGTCATCGTCACGACGAGCGGGATGCTCTCGGGCGGGCCGGCGATGACCTACATCCCCGAGATTCGCCGCGACCCGACGAACAAAATCACGATGACCGGCTATCAGGTCGAGGGGACGCCCGGCCGCGAACTCCTCGAACGTGGCCGCGCCGACATCGACGGCCGTATCATGCCTATCGCCGCGCAGGCCGAATCCTACGACTTCTCGGCGCACGCCGACCACGACGGCCTCCGCGAGTTTCTCACCGCCTACGAGGGCAGCGAGATTCTCGTCAACCACGGCGACAACTGCGAGCACTTCGCCGCCGAATTACGCCACGACGACTACGACGCCAGCGCGCCCGAAGTGGGCGACGTCGTCGAAGTTTAACGCTTCAACCGCCGGTATCTCACCAGCCGTCGAACCCCGACGACGAGTGCGAGCACGCCGACGAACACGAGTCCGTCGGCGAGGAGACCGGTTCCGATATCGATGCCGAGAGACGCGAGCGACTCCGGCGTCGACCCGACGAAGACGAGTGCAGCGCCGACCGTAGCAACCGCGAGACCCCTCGCCAGCGACGGTTCGTCCGGGTTGCTTGCGGCTTCGAGGCGGCCGTACTCCTCCAGACTCACGTACACGACCTGCCCCACGTGGACACGCTTGCCACTGGCGTCGGCGACGCGAAGCAGCGTGACTCGGTCGTCTGCGACGCCGACCACGCGGTACGTCCCCGCGTCGACGGGTGTGCCCTCGCTGCGGACGTGGTCGTAGGGTCGGGGGGCGACTGACACGAACGGCCGTTCGTCGTGGGTCGGTAAATAGCTCTCTCGCTCTCTCGACGCACCCGCGACGACGCTACAACTTTACACCGTCTGGCCGACTGCTGAGCTATGTCTCTCCGTCTCCTCCACTACTCGGATATCGAGAACGCGTACGACGACGCCGCACGCATCGGCCGACTGGCGGGAGTCATCGAGTCTCGCCGCGACGACCGGACGCTCGTCGTCGGCACCGGCGACAACACCGCGCCGGGTGTGCTCGCACTCGAAACCGAGGGACGACACGCCCTGGAGTTCTTCGACGCTATTGCTCCTGACGCCGAGACGTTCGGCAACCACGACTTCGACTTCGGGCCGGCGAAGACGCGCGACATCGTCGCCGACTCGCCACAACCGTGGCTGAGTGCGAACGTCTACGAACCGGACGGTGAGCGACGATTCGCCGACGTCTCCGCCTCGCTCGTCGTCGAACGCGACGGAACCCGCGTCGGTTTGTTCGGTCTGACCGACCCGAAGACCCCGTCGATGTGTCCCGCCGCGGGCGACCTCGTCTTCGCCGACCCAATCGAGGCGGCCAGCGAGACAGTCGCCGACCTGCGTTCCCGCGGTGTCGACCACGTCGTCGTCCTCTCACATCTCGGCGACGGCGACGACGAGTTGGCTCGCGCCGTCGACGTCGACGCGATTCTCGGCGGGCACCTCCACAGCGAACGGTGTGACTTCGTCGACGGGACGCTACTCACTCGACCTGGCGCGAACGGCGGGGTGCTGTGGGAGGTCGAACTCGGCGAAGAAGCGGCGACTGCGACCCGTCACGACGTGACCGAGGCCCCTGTCGACGACTCTGTCGCCGACCGCCTCCGTGCTCGGATGGACGCGACCGGACTATCGGACGTGGTCGCCCACGTCTCGAACCCGGTGATGCGGAACCGAGAACACCGGTACGACGGCGAGTGCCGTATCGGCAACCTCGTCGCAGACGCGTACCGCTTCGTGACGGACGCCGACGTGGCGTTCACGAACACCGGAGGACTGCGTGACGGCCCGCCGCTTTCGGGCGACGTGACCGTCGCCGACCTCGTCGGTCTCTCGCCGTTCGCTGGCATCCTCCAGACGGCCGAAGTGAGCGGTGGGGACCTACGGGCGCTGGTCGAGTGCGCGGCGACACCGCCCGAGCGTCTCGCACACAAACGCTGGTTCGGCCACGTCTCGGGGCTGGAGGTGGTCTGGGACCGCGAGGCGATGGAACTCGTCGAGTTGACGCATCGAGGAGAGCCAGTCGACACAGAGGCGACGTACACGCTCGCTACGAACGGATTCGTCGTCGACACCGAACAGTTCCCCGCGCCGACGCCCGACGACGTCGTCGCCGACCACGGCGTCCAGTACGACGCTATCGTCGCGTACGCCCGCCAGTGCGGACTGGACGTGGAACTGGACGGCCGACTGCGCGACGTCTGAGTTCGAGCAAACGTCTCCGACCGAGACTGACCGAACGAGCACTTTTGCTCGACGCCGATAGAGAAGAGACGAGCTATGGGTTTCGAAGCGCTCCACCACGTCGTCCTCGTCGTCGAGAATCTCGCCGAGGCGGAGACGTTCTACTGCGAGTTGTTCAAGATGGACGTCCGGTTCCGAGAAGGCGAACGCGACGGCGACTACGGCAGAGTCCCCGACCATCCCGATTGGGAGACTGCCGTCGCCGACGGTGTCACACCCGCGATGTCGTTTCTCGGGAACGGCGCGCTCTCGTTGGCGCTCGCCGCGAGCGACGACCCGGTCGAGGGTGGCCGCGTGGACCACCTCGCGTTTCAGGTCAACGAGTCGTTCTTCGATTCGTTCTCCGACCGCGCCCGGTCACTCGGTTGTGCAGTCGACGAACGTGAGACGACGGCGTTCGTCACCGACCGCTACGGGATGGAGTGGGAGCTAAAGACGAGTTCACCGCCGCCGACCTGTCCGTTCGAGGAGATTTGACGGCGCGGCGCTGCGAGCGACTCAGTCGTCAGTCGTCGCTCTCGAACCGTCTCGCGTCGTATTCGGCCGTCGTGACGAACCGTTCGACTTCCGACTGCAGTTGGTGGCGCTGGAGAAGTCCGAACCCGGCGAGGATGACGCCGAAGCCGACGAGCGTCGTCGCGGCCAGTTGCTCGCCGAGGAGTCCCCACGCCGTCACCGCCGCCACCGCGGGCACGGCGTAGGCGACGAGGTTGGCGCGAACCGGCCCGGCGTCGGCGATGAGGAGGAAGTACGCGCCGTAGGCGACGGCCGTACCGGGGACACCGACGTAGATGATGGCGGCGAGCGTCTCGGCCGTCAACGGAACCGTCGCCGCCGACTCACCGAGAACGAGACTGGCGGCGTGAAGTCCGAGTGCGCCGACGAGCATCGACCACGCCGAGAGCGGGAGCGTCGCCAGTCGTGGGCGAGCACGCTGGAGCAGGACACTCCCGAACGAGACGCTGAGTGCGGCGACGAGCACGAGCGACTGGCCGATGGCACCCGTTCCCAACTGGTCGGGTGAAGGCTGGACGATGACGACGACGCCCACTAAGCCCAGAAGGATGCCGGCGGCGTCCCAGCGAGCGAGTCGCTCACCGAGGAGGAGGTAGGCGAACACCGGCGAGACGACGGGCATCATGCTGTACATGATGGCTGCCGCGCCGCTGGCGGTGTACTGCTGGCCGACGAACAGCAACGCGTTGTTGATGCCGACGATGAAGACGGCGCTGGCGGCGATGCCGAGAGCGTCTCCACGGGTCCGTGGGAGCCACGAGTCGAAGGTGACGGCGACGAACGCCAAGAGGAGGACGGCGGCGATGTCGAAGCGGAAGGCGGCGAAGAGGACCGGCGGGATAGTCGCCAATCCGGCTTTGATGGCGACGAACGAGGTGCCGAGACAGACCGACGCCGCACCGAAGAGAGTGAGTGTTCCGCGAGAACTCATCGCCGCACCCCCGGTTTCGGGACGCCTGCATTTGGGGTATTGCAGGCACCGAAACCGGGAGTCCTGGCGGCGATACGAGAACACACGTCGAGAGAGTGATAGCCCATGTGTTTGGTTCCTCAACTAATAATCGGGTCCACTACTACTTATTTTCACTGGGAGACGATTGACCGTGACAAAGAGTTACTCACCATCGTCAAAAACCAACATGGTTGTCACCGTGTATCGTGTGACGTGTGTCGTGTGTCGTGTAATCGTCTCGTACGAAGGAAGGGACAGAAGAAACGGCGTCGTCTCGGCTACTCGTCTGCTACTCGTCCGCTTGGGCGGCGTCGACTCTGTCGGCGTACTTCTCTAACTCGCCCGCGAGCGTCCGGGCTTGTTCGGCGGAGAGCGTCACTCGGTCGGCGTGGGCCGGAAGATACGCTAACTGGGTGTTGTCGAGTTCGAACTCGAGTTTCACGTGGTCGGGGTTCTTCCGTGGTGCGGTGACGTTGAGCACTGCGAACGCATCTTCTTCGAAGTCGTGGCCCGTCGCGGTGCCGTCGAGCATGTCGAACGTGGTGTAGGCGTTGATACGCAGGAGTCGGTCGGGCATGGGTAACTCTGGTACCTTCGTGTGCAAATGGTTGTCGTCACGCTCGTCACACGACGTTTCGTGTCACGGGAAAGATTTATCTTCTTTCACAGAATTTATTGTATCATGATGGGAAACCAAGTCTCTGTCCAGCCAGAACAGCGCTTGGTTCACCTGACGCGTCACGCTCGCGAGAGCGGCGAGTCGCTGAGTACTGCCGTCGCATCGGCCGTGGCGGCCGCCGACGACAATGACCCGGCGGAGACGTCGTGGACGCTCACCGAGTACGTCGACCCGGACGCACTCGACTCGCTCTTCGACCGCTACAGCGACGTGACAGATGGGGTGTGGCGCTTCGAGTTCGCCATCCACCGCTACTGTGTCGTCGTCGAGGGAAGCGGTATCATCAGCGTCTATCGACGACTGTGACTCACGACCCCTCGTCTCTCGACGCGACGACGGACGAGACCCCCAGTACCTCACACTGACGTGTCAGTCGAAACTGTCTTTTGTGTCTGACTGTTATCATTCAGTATGTCTTCTACTGTGAGCGCCGCGAGCGGTAGCGCCCTCCGCGAGCACGTCCACGACGTCGTCGACGACGACCTCAGGGCGGTGATAGCCTACTCGGGGTCTGGAAGTATCGAGTACGTCTATCTTCGCCCCGGACTCAACTACCAACTAGAACAAGAGAGCACCGAGGCCCGTGACGACATCCTCGAAGAACTCCTCGTCGAGTCGCTGGCGAAGTCGACCAGCGAGGACTCGTTCGACCTCGGGTCGCTCAACTGTGCGGTCCGGTTCTTCGACGACGCTACCGTCGTCCACTGCATCGTCAGCGAAGGAGCGGGTGTCGCGTTCAGCCTCGAACCCGGGACGCTTCTCGCAAACCAGTCGCTCCTCGACGACTGTCTAGAGATCGTCGGCATCGACGCTCCGGCGTCGGCCGAGTAGCGCAGAAGAAGTGCGAGGAAATGCGGGAAATGCGAGTGACTGACGGCGCTCAGTCGTCCGCCTGCAGCGAGTTACCTTCGCCGTCGGTCGGCGCGGGACTCGCGTCCATGGAGTCGTCGTCGGCGTATGGGTACCACGTCATCTTCGTGTTGTGCATCATCGGGTCCTCGTAGCTGGTCTCTTCGGGTTCGACGAGGTCGGCGAGCGCCTCCTCGTCCGTCCGCTCGACGAACTCGCGGAACGTCTCGTCGCCTTCTCTCTCGTCTTCGAAGTTCGCGAGCAGGTTCTCGATGGCTCCCGGCACCTCGTCGACGGGGATACGCTGCGCGACCCAGTCGGCGAAGTTCGGATTCTCGCCGAGACCGCCGCCGAGACCGATGTCGAGCGCCTCGACCGGTTCGCCGTCCTTGCGGGTCTTCATGCCGCGCAGGGAGACGTCCGCAATCTGCGGTTGGGCGCAGGAGGCCGTACAGCCCGAGAGGTGGATGTGGAAGTCTTCGACACCCTCGGGAAGTTCGACGTTCTCCTTCAGCCAGCGAGCGTAGCGCACCTGTCGGTTCTTCGTCTCCACGATAGAGAGCGAACAGAACTCGGTGCCCGTACAGGCGACCGAACCACGCATGAACGGATGCGGGTCCGGCGAGTAGTGTTCGAGCAGGTCTTCGCTCTTCAGCGCGTCGAGTTTCTCCTCGGGGACGTCGGTGATGATGACGTTCTGGCGCTGCGTGACACGAACTTCGCCGGAGCCGTACTCGTCGGCGACGCGGGCGAGTTCCTTCGTGTCGTCGACGCCCATTCGACCGACGAGCACGTCGAGACCGACGTAGTAGTTGCCGTCTGGCTGTTCGTGGATGCCGACGTGGTCGGAGTGACCGCCGTTGGCGTAGCCGGAGTTGTAGCTGTACTCCGAGCGCAGGTCTTCGCCCGCCGTCTCCAGTTCGTAGTCGACGTACTCCTCTTGCAGGACGTTGCGGAACTTCTCGGGACCCCACTCGTCCATCAGGAACTTGATGCGGGCGTTGTAGCGGTTCTCCCGGTCGCCGTTGTCGCGGAAGAGCGCGGAGATGGCACCCGACACCTCGGGGGCCTGTTCGGGCGTGACGAAGACGTCGATGTCGCGGGCGAGTCGTGGTTCGTTCCGCGAGAGACCGCCGCCGACGCGGATGTTGAACCCTTTGACTTCATCGCCGTCGATTTCCTTCGTTGCGGGTTCGAGTGCGAGGTCGTTGATGTCGCCCTGTCCACAGCCTTCGCGGCAGCCGGTGACGGAGACCTTCCACTTCCGGGGGAGATTCGAGTGGTCTTCGTTGCCCTTGTACTCCTCGTTGAGTTCCATCGCGACGGGCAGTGCGTCGACGTGTTCGTGTTTGTCCTTGCCGGCGACGGGACAGCCGACGATGTTACGCCACGAGTCACCACAGGCCTGCTGCGTCGACAGCCCGACCGATTCGAGTTTGTCGAAGATTTCCGGGATGTCTTCGAGTTTGATCCAGTGCAGTTGGATGGACTGACGGGTCGTCCAGTCGACGTAGCCATCGCCGAAGATTGGGTTGTCGGCGGGGCCACGAGCGTACTCGTCGGCGACTTCCGCGACGACTTCGGTCTGGCCCGGCGTCAGCACACCGTTCGGCGTCCCGATACGCATCATGAAGTAGCTCTCTTGGCCGTTGCGCTGGTGGTACAGTCCCCACCACTTGAAGCGCTCGAACCACTCGTCGTGTTCGTCTTCGGGAATCGAGTCCCACCCCTGCTCTGCAAATTCGAGGAGGTGGTCTCGAATCTCGTTGCCGTACACCTCCGACTTCCAGTTTTCGACGTCCGTAGGCATCTCTGGACAGCCCTTTCTTACGCACACGTAAGGTGGCGCGTATGCCGTCAACCCTTCCCGGTGCTCCCGCAAACAGGAGAATGTTGCTTATTCTTGGTGTTCTGTCACGCCAGTCGGTGCGAGGACGCTCTCGCGGTCGATGTCGCGGAACTCGCCGTCGACGATTCGCCCGACGGGAAGCCATTCGGTCGTCGACTTCTCGCCACAAGCGATACACTGTCCGTAGACACGCACCTCGACGGTTCGGCCGTCTACACCCACCTCGATGAAGTTCTCGACGACCATATCGGGGAGGGTACACGCACAGAACGTCGGGTCGACGAACCGCCAGAGTTCACTCACGCTGACCTCTCTGTGGTCGTTGACCGAAATCCAAGCACCGTCGTCGAGGATGCGAAGGGCGACAGCCATGCCCTCCCCTTCGTCGTCCACCCACCTGTAGCAGTCGGCAACTGCAAGCACTGCGGCGACTCCACGACGGGAAGGTCCGTGAAGGTATGGCACCTGTCGCGTGATTTCGGTGAAACAGCGTGTCAGAGATAGCGGCAAGATAGTCTCGAAAGCGGGAGCAGAGGTGAAGGTTACGCATAGAGGCGGCCTTATGACTCTTCTCGCCTAACGAGGTGATGATGAGTGAGCCCGCAACCGAACTCGACGCACCCGACGAACGCGACGACGCACACCTCCGCAATCTCGAAGATGGTTCCGGGTGTACAGAAATCTGGGAACACCTCTCGGAGCGCCGGGAGGAGAACGAGGAGTAGCGAGTCGCGACTTCGGCCTCGCCGCTGTCGAACCGGTTCTGCTGTCTGCGACCCTTACAACAGCGAGATGTTTTTGATAGCTACCACACAACGAGACACTACATGAGAGACCAGTCGCCCGGGGGAGGACTCCCTGCCGACCGTGAAGAACCGGTCGGTGCACCCGTCGTCCGGGCGGACCCGGCGATTACCGGCGAGCGCGCCGCCGAGGCCGTCGGATTCGACCCCGACGACCCCGAGAGCGTCGCCGACGCCGCCGAGACAGTCAGTGCCTTCGCACAGAACACCGTCGGTGCCGAGGACAACGTCTACATGCTCCGCGGTGCCGCGGCGTGTGCAGCACTGGTCCGAGGCGTCGGCTCGTACAAGGCGGCAGCGGAGCGAACAGATGGCGTCGCCTCCATCGCCTTCATCCGAAAGTGGGCGCGAGTCCACGACCTACCGCAGTCGATTCGCCGGCACGTCGCTCGCGGCCACATCGCGCCGACGGCGGCGAAACACATCGCTCGCGTCCCCGGCGAGGCGCGGTTCACACTCGCGTGGGCGACCATCGACAGCGACCTGACCGTCCGCGAGGTCCGCGCCATCGCCAGTGAGGTCAACGACGGAGCCGACCCGCTCGACGCGCTCCAAAGCTATGGCGTCACCTCCGGGCGACTCACGCTCGACGTTCCCCCGGAACTGTACAACGAACTTCGCCGGCGCTCGTCCGTCGAGAACCGAGCACCTGGCGACGTCGTCGCCGAGGCACTCACCGACTACTTCGAGGAGCCTTCGGAGAGATAACGCCGCGCCGTCGCAGCGATGGTGGTTCTCGCCTGTTCGACGTCCGGCCAGTGGACCGTCTCGTCGGGGAAGTGCGCCTGTTCTATCGTTCCCGGTCCGAAGACGACCGTCGGGATTCCCGCAGCGACGTAGTGTCGCGAGTCAGCCCCGTAGGTCGCACCCTGTGGCTCCGTCTCGTCGAGTCCTGTCTCACGCATTCCGTCCTGTAGCGCCGCCACGACCGGTTCGTCCGGGTCGGTCTCGGCCGGTTCGAACTGGATGGTGAACCGCTCGAACGTCGGTGGATGCTCGGAGAGCCACTCGCTGTCGGCGACGACCTCGGCCAGTCGGGCTTCGTACTGCGCTTCCACTTCGTCGACGGTCTCGCCGGGCGCGACGCCGATGCGAATCTCTGCAACTAACTCGGCGGGAACGGTAGAGGACCACGACCCAGCGTGGACGGTGCCGAAGCAGATTGGCCACGGAATCGGGAACTCGCCGTACAGCGGATGCGTCACCGACTCGCTTCGTTCGGCTTCCAACGCCTCGAAGGCGTGGCGCACCGTCTCGAAGTGCGGCAGGACGGACTCGCCGACCCACCGCGTCGCAGCGTGCGCCGACCGCCCCGTCAGGTGGAGTCGCTTCATCACCGTTCCCTCCGTCGCCGTCACCGCCCGCAGGTCGGTCGGTTCGGCGACGAGTGCGGCGTCGCGTTCGAAGGGATACGGGTTGTCGAGTGTGGCCGCGGCGGCACCGATGCCGCCCTCCTCTTCGCCCGCGACGCTCTCGACGACGACACGACCGTTCAGTCCGTCGCTCTCTTCGTCTGCTTCGCCCTCTCGCAACGCGAGCGCCGCGAACACACAGGCGGCCAGTCCGGACTTCATGTCGGCCGCACCGCGCGCTCGGAGGTCTTCTCCCTCCTCGCCGACCCACGTCGGTTCGAACGGGTCGCTGGTCCACAGGTTGCGTTCGACGGGGACTACGTCGACGTGGCCGTTCAGCACGAGCGTCGGTCCCGCGTCGGCGTCGCCGAATTCGAGGACGCCGGCGACGCTCGGGCGGTTCGCCACCTCGATGTCGCCGGGGTCGTCGGGAAAGGAGGGATGTTCGGCCAGACGCTCGGCGTCGGCGGTCCACTCGTACGTCTCGAAGCCCAACTCGTTGAGTCGTTCACGGACCCACGTCTGCGCGTCCGCCTCGTCGCCGTCGGTGGTGTCGAATCGGAGGAGTTCCTCGGTGAACGTCCGGATGTCGGTCATGGTCGATTCGACGTGGAAAGAGTGCGTAAGGGCTTCGGGATTCTCGGGCTAATCGTAAACGCTTAAACCGTAGTACGGGAATGTGTGAATGAGGGCCGGTAGCTCAGTTCGGCAGAGCGTCTGGCTTTTATCGTGACTACGCGAGCGGTTTTGCGCGTGGTTGCGGGAGACACCAGACGGTCGGGGGTTCAAGTCCCTCCCGGCCCGTATTTACTCCGCGAGCGACAGCGAGCGGTGTTACTCGAACGCGGGAGGACTGAACCCGACGAGTCGCGCACAGCGAACGAAGTGAGCGAGCACGTCTCGGCTCGGTTCAAGTCCCTCCCGGCCCGTTTCTACGGAAACCTACACGACGGCGAGCACCTCGTGTGCTCGTCACTCGCTCGTTGCTGTGTGCGGCGACGTGGGACTTGAATCAGGGAGCGAACGTCAGTGAGCGACCGTGGTTCAAGTCCCTCCCGGCCCGTACCAAATCCGCGAGCGACAGCGAGCGGTGTTGGACAAACGCGGGAGGGCTTGGAGTAGACCAGTCGCGCGCAGCGAAGCGAGCACGTCTGGGCGTAGTTCAAGTCCCTCCCGGCCCGCTTCGTTGGATGTGCGCGAAACAAGCGAGTACTCGCTACCTCAGAAACCGTGCGAATGCTGGCACCTCGAAAGCCCCGAGGCAGTGGACTCGGGCTACTCGCTGCGCCCTTCGCTCACTCCGTTCACGGGAACCTCGCGTGCGTGGTTCGCGACACGCAGGTCGCGAAGCCACGCGCCACGGCGGTTGGTCAGTGCTTTCGTAGCCGCTTGTTGCCATCTCGCTCCGCTTCCAGTTCCCCAATCCGTGCTTCCAGCGACTCGACTTGCTCGCTCAGCGTCGCCAACCGCCCGCCGACCCACGTGCCGACGGGGAAGGCGAGAACCGCCCCGACTGGACCGGCCATCGACCAACCAGCGAGTCCGAAGGCGACACCGAGACCGAGCACTTGCACGTCTGCACGATTCATGACGGATGGATATCGTGTTCGCTATTAACTCGTTCTGCGCTCGTGAGTTCGAAAACTCCAGAAAACCCGAGTCGGTGGCGTGCGCTGCCGACAGTCGTCAGTATGCGCGCCCACGCTTTCCAGCACCCTTCGCCGCCGGTGACCCGGCGTCGCGGGTGACGATTGCCTCCAGGGACTTCGCGGTGTCGACCCCGAACACCGTACAGGTCTCGCCGCCGTTGAACTCGCAGTCAGGCAGTTCGACGACGACGTCGTCGGTGCCGGCCCAGCAGACTTCGAGGTCGTAGGTGCCGGCGTCGACGGGTTCGTAGTTGCTCGTCTTCCGGAAGCCGACGTTCTCGAACAGCGTCCGGCCGTCGGTGGTTCGGACGTCCACCTTCTGGGCGTCCGGCGAACAGTGGACGAAGCGTGCGTGACACTTCCCCTGCGGAACGGTGCCGTTCTCGTCGGTCAAGACGAGCGGTTGGATATCGTCCGAAAACCCCGTCGCGAGGACGGTGTAGTCCTCTCCGCGTTTCACCGTCAGGGTCTCGTCGACGAGCGCCGCCGAACGCTCCTCGCCGTTCGGGGTGATTGCGACGTCGTACGTTCCCGGTTGTAGCGACGCGTACTCGCTGACGTTTCCGAACGTGACGTTGTCGAACGCTCGGTCGTCGTCGAGATAAACGTCTACTCCGGCCGTGTCCGGACAGCAGTGGCCGATTCGGATCTGTGTGGTCTCTGGCATTGTCTCTCTCCTCCGAGGAGACATCGCTCGCAGAGGGCTTTATGGTGGCTAGACTGTTCGGTGAAAGATGTCTTTCTGTCCTCACGAGGTCGTCGGCGTCACGAACCGTCTCTCGGAGTCGGCGCGCTACTCCACCAGATTCTCGCCCTGATAGCTTCCGTCGTAGGCGTCGTCGTGGTTGCCTTCTGCGAGAACGAGTTGGGCGATGCGGGCGTCGCGTTCGAGTTCGATGTCGTGGTGCACTTGGAGCAGTCCCTCGCCGCGACCCTCGTAGCCGGCGTCCCAGACGGCCGTGTTGAGCATACAGGAGTTCCGCATCAGCGACGACCGAGGGTAGATGAAGCCGACGTGGCCCTCGGGGATGCGAACTCGCTCGGCGTACTGGACGATGTATCCCCCGGCCGGGAGGTAGTACGAGTCCGCCCCGTCGTCGCCTCGTTCCTCACGCTCGATGGGTTGTCGCTCACCGATCTCTTTTCCGTCGACGCCGATGCGGCCGGGGTCCAGTTGCTCGAAGACGGTGTCGAGCGTGAGGTCGACGCCGTTCGGCTGAATCTGTGCCTTAGTGAGTGGACTGACGTGCTCGGCAACGAACGACCCGGATTTGAACATAGTCGACGCTTCCGTCGGTAGCGGAAAACGCTGCCGACTCGCCCGACGAATTCACAACTCACAACCGAGTTATTGTATGTCTCTCCGCGAAAATTGCCATACGGCGCTCGTTTCACATGGTAATTGAAACGGAAACACGCGGGATTTATATCCGCCGAGGAACGACCAACGGACGTTATGGGACAGACGCTCACAGAGAAAATCCTTGACGACCACCTCGTCGAAGGTGACCTCACGCCGGGTGAGGAAATCGGTATCGAGATCGACCAGGTCCTCGCGCAGGACACGACCGGGACGATGGTCTGGCTCCAGTTCGAGGCACTCGACCTCGACGAGGTCCAGACGGAACTCGCCGCACAGTACTGTGACCACCAGACGTACCAGTTCGACTTCAAGAACACGGACGACCACCGCTTCCTCCGCTCGGCGGCCGGCACGTACGGTGCGTACTTCTCCCGCCCGGGCAACGGTATCTGTCACAACGTCCACAAGGAGAACTTCGCCGCACCCGGCAAGACGCTGCTCGGGTCGGACTCCCACACGCCGACGCCCGGTGGCCTCGGCGAACTCGCAATCGGTGCGGGTGGTCTCGACATCGCCGTCGCCATGGGTGGCGGCGCGTACTACGTCGAGATGCCGGAAGTCGTCAACGTCAAACTCGAAGGCGAACTCCCCGAGTGGGCGACCGCGAAGGACATCGTCCTCGAGATGCTCCGTCGCCTCAGCGTGAAGGGCGGCGTCGGCAAAGTGTTCGAGTACACCGGTGAAGGTGCCGCCTCGCTCACCGTCCCCGAGCGCACCACCATCACCAACATGGGTACCGAACTCGGCGCCACGTCCTCCATCTTCGAGACCGACGAGCAGACCAAAGACTACCTCGAACGGCAGGGCCGCGGCGACGAATACGTCGAACTCACCGCCGACGAGGACGCCGAGTACGCCGACGAAGTCGTCATCGACCTCGCCGACCTCGAACCGCTCATCGCCAAGCCGTCGATGCCGGACAACATCGTCCCCGTCCGCGAAGTCGCCGGCGAGAAAGTCGAACAGGTCATCGTCGGTTCCTGTACCAACGGCGGCTACGAGGACGTCCTCCCGGCCGCGAAGATGGTCAAGGGCCGCGAAATCGCAAAGCACATCGAGATGATCGTCGCACCCGGTTCCAAACAGGCCGGCGAACTCCTCGCCCGTCAGGGCTGGACCGCCGAGATGATGGCCGCAGGCGTCAACGTCTCCGAAGCGACGTGTGGGCCGTGTATCGGTATCGGTCACGTCCCCGCCTCGGACTCCGTCTCGCTGCGTACCTTCAACCGCAACTTCGAGGGTCGCTCCGGTATCGAGGACGACTCCGTCTTCCTCTGCTCGCCGGAAGTCGCCGCCGCCGCCGCCCTCAAGGGCGAAATCGTCGACCCGCGTGACCTCGCCGACGAACTCGGTGACCTCGACGCACCCGGCATCGAGCTCCCCGACAAGTACGACGGCTCGAAGTCCGACATCATCACGCCCGACGAGGCAATCGACGACGAACTCATCAAGGGTCCGAACATCGGGAACGTCCCCCTGAAGGACGAACTCGCCGCCGACATCGAAGGCGAGACGCTCCTCCACATGGAGGACAACATCACGACCGACCACATCATCCCGGCCACGTCGGACATCCTGAAGTTCCGCTCGAACATCGAGCGCCTCTCGGAGTTCACGCTCTCGCGTGTCGACGACAGCTTCGCACAGCGCGCGAAAGACGCCGACGGTGGCGTCCTCGTCGCGGGCGAGAACTACGGCCAGGGTTCCTCGCGCGAACACGCCGCGATGTGTCCGATGTATCTCGGCATCGAGGCCGTCTTCGCACAGTCGTTCGCCCGCATCCACAAGGCGAACCTGTTCAACTTCGGTATCGTCCCCCTCACCATCGACGAGGAGACGTACGAGAAGATCGAGCAGGGCGACGACATCGCAATCGTCGACGACGTCGCCGAGGCTGTCAGATCCGGTGACGAGGAGTTCACCATCCGCGTCAACGACGACTGGGAAGCCACGGCGAACCTGAAGGCCTCCGAGCGCGAGCGCAAGATTCTCGCCGCCGGTGGCAAGCTCTCGTGGACGAAGCAGCAGTACGAAGAAGGCTCGGGCGGCGCTGCCCCTGCAGACGACTAAGCTTCACCACCCACCAACCGTCCCATTTTTTCGGTGTCTCGCTCCCAGCGTGAGCGTTCGCTCCCTCTCCCGTTCGTAGTTTGCGCTCTCGGGACTCTCTCAATCGTCTGCTGGCCGCCCGCGACGAAGCTGCGACAGATTGAGGTCTGTCGAAGCGGCGTGTCGACGGCGTCGGCCTCCGTCTCCGAGGAGCGGTCGTGACCCTCTGCAACGACGACACCGTCCGTCACCTTCCGGCGGCGATGTGCCAGCGAGAAATCGCCGTCTCGTACTCGTGGAGGACGTCGCGTACCCGAGCGCGGAGTTCGTCGTCGGCGATAGGGACGTCGAGTCGTACTCACGCAATTCTACGGGCCGGTGGAGAGTAGCGCCACCTCCCCTGGAGACTGGCCGGACGGCTTTTAGCGGTGAAGTGCCAACGTCGGGCCGTGACGACCCCTCCCGCGGGTAGCCAGCCACTCTCCCTCCGGCAGGTCGAGCGCGCGGACCTGCTGGACGTCTTTCGCATCGAGAAGCAGTGCTTCTCCCAACCGTGGCCCTACGCTGCTTTCGAGCAGTTTCTCGGCGAATCGGGGTTCATGCTCGCCGAACGCGACGATGTCGTCGTCGGCTACGTCGTCGCCGACGTCATTCCGAACTACGGCCGCGACATCGGCCACATCAAGGACCTCGCGGTCCGCCCCGAGTCTCGTGGACAGGGAGTCGGCCGTTCCCTCCTCGAACGGGCGCTCACCACGCTCTTCGTCGACAGCACGGCGCTCGTCAAACTCGAAGTGCGTGAGAGCAACGACCCGGCGCTCGACCTCTATCGCGACGTGGGGTTCGAACCGATGCGTCGCGTCCCTCGCTACTACGACGACGGCGAGGCGGCGCTCGTGATGGTGCTGGACCTCGACGGCTGGGCGACTGGCGACCCCGCCAGTCCGGACATCGACGACGAGTAGCGGAGAGTAGTGCCCTTTTGTCCATCGACGCCGAACGGGCGGTATGGGATACGCCTGTCCGGTCTGTGACGTGCCACAGCGCGACGGAAAGCATCTCGCGAACCATCTGGCGTTCACCGCCTTGCTCCGCCACGAGGACCACGAGACGTGGCTGGACGACCACGTCGACGACTGGAGCGAGATGAACGCCCCCGAACTCGCCGACCACGTCGTCGACCACGCCGACGAACACGACTTCGAGTCTGTCTTCGAGGACACGACCGACGACCACGACCACGCTCACGAACACGCCGGACACGGAGGCGGGGGAAGTCCGGCCATCCGACAGGAGGGAAACCTCGACGGCGAGGCCCAGCAGGTCCTCCGCGAAGCGCAGGAACTCACCCAACAGATGATGGAGGGCGACGGCGAGGACGCCGACGAGTCGACGCCGAGCGACGACGTTGCAGTCGACGACACCGACGACACCGACGACGCCGAGGAGTAGCCCGAACCGAGAGACGGAAAGGTGTAAGCGTCGGGCGAGCGATGCCACGAACATGGAGACCGAAGGCGTCTACGCACCCGAGACGGTCGACGAGGCGAGCGCCGCCTACGAGGACGCTGGCCCGGCCGCACAGGTCGTCGTCCGCGAGACGGTGAAGGCGATGGCGTTCGACCGCGAGGAGTACCGCGAACGCGTGACGAGCGACGTCGTCGAGACGGCTCGCGATGCGCTGTTCGCCTCGCTTCTGGAAGTCTCGGTCGGCACACGCGCCGAGTTCGACGAGTGGTGTGAAGAGCACTCCGAGTACGAGGTCCACGAGACGGGAAGCGAGAACGTCGACAGCGTCGTCTGGCACGCCGCACCGTTTTCGGAGACTGCAGTCGCGGCGACGTACCAGAACGAGCGCGACGCCGCCGTGGGAACGCTCCGCCGGCAGGCGTTCGGACGGATTTATCGGCCCGTGTTCGAGGAGTGAGGTATCCACCTGCGGTCTTTTCTCGGACGTCGAGTAGTCGGGCTATGGCTGCGCAGTAGTCTGCTGTCGGAGCCGTCTCGTTCACCGTGCTGTACCACCGCCACCGCACAGACCCAGTGTTACTCGCGGGTCGAAACCACCATACGACTCGCTTCCTTACCTCCTCTGTGCGCCGCGTAACCCGCAACTTCCTCGTCGGTGTCGGCCTCGTCGTCGTCGCTCTCCTCGCACTCGGGGCGCTCCCGAGTTACCTTGGAACCGGTGACCCGTACTACCTGACCGCCGAGACGACGAACGTGACGGACTCAGCGAACTCGACGGTCGAAGCTGTCGACGTCAGCAACGTCTCGGCACGGCGCTACCCCTACTTGCTCGGAGCACTCGAAGACGGACAGTCGGACGGCTACCAGAAGGGGCCGTTCGGTCTGAAGACGGCGTTCACACACTCACCGTTCGACGAGTACGACTCGCTCGTGGTGCAGAACCCCGACGCGAGGGTGGACGATGAAGATGCCGTCCTCGTGGAGTATAAGGGCCAGCGCTACCGTGTGAGAGTCGTCCAACCATGAGCAGACATCCCGACGGCCGCCGACACGAATCGCTCTCCGACCCCGAATGGCCCGTCATCGACTCAGAAGTCGAGTACGAGACGGAGTGGTTCACCGGCGGCTACGACCTCGTCGAACAACCCGACGGCGGTCAGAAGAAGTACTACTGGGCCGAACTCGCCACCGCCGTCGTCGTCGTCGCCGTCACCGACGGCCAGGTGCTCTTCGTCGAACAGTACCGACCGACCATCCGCGAGACGCAACTCGAACTCCCCGCCGGTATCGTCGAGGGCGGTGAGTCCTTCACCACCGCCGCCGCTCGCGAACTCGAAGAAGAGACCGGGTTCGAACCGACGAGCACCTCGCTGATTCAGGACTTCTGGTGCTCCACTGGCCTGCTTCGGCACCGTCGCGGGTTCGTCTTCGCGGAGGGTCTCGAACTCGGCGAGCGCCAACTCGACTCCAACGAGTTCCTCACGCCGAAGGCGATTCCCGTCGACGACGCACTCGACGTCGCCCGCGAGTCGCCGACCAACGACGCGACGGTCGAAGGCATCCTCCTCGCACGCGACGAGGGGTTGCTGTAGGCGGGACGTCGAGACAGACGAGTCACTTATCCTCCTCGGTCGTTTGGTCACACTATGGACGGCGAAATCTCCACTGCGGAGGTCGAAGCACTCCTCGACAGCGACACACCACCCCGCATCGTCGACATCCGACAACCGGTCTCGTTCTCCAGAGGACACATCCCCGGCAGCGAGAACATCCCGTTCAACGAACTGCCGAGCAAGGTCGCCTCGTTGGAGGGCGCAGACCGTATCGTCACCGTCTGCCCGCACGGACAGGCCAGCGTGCAGGCCGCCCGCCTCATCAAGTCCTACGAGGGGACGGGCGACGCCCGCGTCGAGAGCATGGCCGGCGGCCTCGACGCGTGGGAAGGTGACCTCGAAGCCGACGTGGAAGAAGCGACGGCCGACGAAGGTCCCGACGCCCCGTTCTGAGACGTTCGGCGCGCTCTTCTATCGTTGACTACTCGTCACGCTTAGCGAAACTCGTCGTACTTTTCGACGTCACGAGTTTACTACCTCTCGAAATCGACGTGCCGAACTCAGCGCGCATCTACAGCAAAGTGGCAATCAGATATGTAAATATTATTATAACGATTAAAGACATATCATGAATAACTATCGTTGAAGTGCGGGATATGAAGCCCCTAACTAGAAATATCCTCAATATACTTACTACGGCCCCAGCCAATGTAGGTAATAGTGGACGACTCCACATGAAAGGGTCGCTCAGTCTGGCCAGAGCGCCCACCATCGTGGTGGGTGGCCTGAAATATGGCTACGGTGGTTCAAATCCACCCCCTTTCGTTCATCTTTTCTGGGCTACTAAGACACATAGTCCCTAACTACGTTAGTGATACAGTCACCCTCTATATTCAGCAAGCCCATTCTGACGACGCGGATAGATAACCGAGACGACTGTCCCAACCCTTCTGCTCAACCCTACTTCTTTCGCATCTTCGCTGCCCGCACCCCACAAACGGCGAGCACACCCACGACGACCAGTGCACACAGCGCCACGAGCGGCCCGAACCCCGGCGTCGTCGTCGACGTCTGCTCGTCACTCGATTCGGTCGCCGTCCCCGCCGCTTTTGCGGGGACGACGTCGACGAGTACCGTCGTCGAACCCCCCGCCCCGAGTCGGTGTGTGCCCGTCGTCGTTGGCGTGACCGTCGCCGACACCGTCGTCTCCTCGCCAGCGTCGAGCACCACCTCCTCGCGGGCGACGACGTCGCCGTCGAGTGTGAACTCGACTGTCCGTACACCTGGTCGCGACTCGGCGTTTTCGACCGTCGCCGTCACGGCGATTGGGTCGCCCGCGGCCACGCGGACTGGTGTCGCCGAGAGACTCGTGACCGACAACTGCGCCGGAGAGCGGACGAAGACGGTGAACTCCTCCCCGTCGACACTGAGGACGTAGGTCCCCGGCGTCTCGAACGTCCGCGTGAGCGTCTCGATGGTCGACTCACCCGAGTCGAGCCGACCGGTGAACTGCTCGATGGTATCGTTTTCGTCCGTCCGGACGACCACGTCGTACTGCCCCGGCGCGCCGCCATCGTTCGTCACTCGGACAGGGAGTTCGAGCGTCTCGTTCGTCACGAGGACGATACCGCCCAGTTCGGTGTCGGTCGTAGTTCGGTACGGTCCGCTCACGCGTGTCGGTGTCGCCTCGCTGATACTGAATCGGCTATCGAAGTGCGCGGGAAACGACCCGAACGCCTCGACGTGTTCCGCACGCGTCCACGTCGACGGTGCGTCCGTCGTCGTCGCGTACGCCTCGCCGTCGGTCGCGACCGACCCGTTGCCTGCGTCGGCGACGAACGTCCAGAACGCTTCGGCGGTGAGCGTCCCCTCGTGGTCGTTCATCTCGGTGAACACCGTCTCGAACGAGGCGTCGCCGTCCGAGGCGGCCCTGATACGGTAGTCGAGCGACCCGACGACGAGTCCGCCCTTGTGGTAGTGGCCCTGTCGCCCCCACGTCGACGGGTTCGAGAGCACCGTCTCCGCGTAGGGAGGTCTGGACCCGACGGCGAGCCACGACGCGAACTCGTCGTAGCCGATGTGGCCCTGTTGGAGCGTGAGCAGCGCGGCGTAGTACGTTGCGCTCCCTTCGGTCACCCAGCGCACCTCTCTCGTCGGCTGGTAGGACTGTCGACTGTGAACGTACTCGTGAAGCCAGACGTTGTTCGGTGTCGCCAGCGGTTCGCTCGCTTGCACCCAGATATCCGATTCGCCGGTGTGGAGCCCGCGAACACCCCACTCGACGCCGTCCGTTGGGGCGGCGATGACGAGCACTCGGTCGTCACGAGCGCCGACGCGAAGCCGTTCGGACGCGTCGGCGTAACTGTCGAGAATCGCCGACGGTTCGACCGCCAACTCGGCGGCGTCGGGGACGACGAGTCGGAACTGCTGGCCGTTCGATTTCCGTCGGTGGTCGGTGTACTCGCCGAGGAAGACGAGTTGCTCGCCGACGACACCGTCGCCGTCGACGGCCGTCGACTGCGTGAGTTCGACCTCGCTTCCGTGCCACGTCCAGCGCGTCCCGGTCGAGGGACGGCGAAAGAGCGCCCACGGCCCGGTGTCGGCAAAGAGCGTGGTTCCGTCGCTGGCGAGTGGGAGTCGGCCGGCCGTCGTCTCGTTTACCGCGAGACGATAGGTGAGCGACGGTTCGTCGGTACTCTCCGTCCACGTGTAGCGGTCTCCCGTCGAGGGGTCGAACCCGTCTGTCGAGACGACCGTCGCGTTCGACGGAACCCGTGTCTCGACGTCGACGACGCGACTCGGTACGTCGTAGTCGAGCGTCACGAGAACCTCTCCAGGTCGTGTGGGCGTGAGGTGGAACGTCGTCGTCTGGGCGAGACTGTCGGTCGCTGCCGCGGCGTCTGTCGACACCAGCGCGTTCCGACCGTCGTCTCCTGCGTCTCCGGCGTCGACTGTGGTCGACGCACTCGCCGCTGTGCTCGTCGCCGACGGTGTACTGCCGGCGACCGGTACGACGGCACCTGTCAGTACCGAGAGCGTGAGCAGGAGGGCGACGACGGCACGAACCATGTACGTAGTCGACGTTAGCCCGGTCGGCTAATGACCGTTTTCCTCGGAGAGAGCGCCGCCGCTCGGGAGTCGTGGTACGTCTCAAAAAACACTAAACTCGACGTGCCGATGCTACAGAACGGTCAGGCGACGTTGAAGCCCTTGTCGCGGAGGAAGTCCTCCACGCGGCCAGTGTGGTTCCCTTGGAGTTCGATAGAGCCGTCCTCGACCGTCCCCCCACAGGCGAATTTCGATTTCAGGTCCGAAGAGAGACTGTCCATATCGACGTCTTTCGGGTCGAACCCTTCGATAATCGTTACCTCTTTTCCGTAGCGGCGCTCGTCGATGCGGATGCTGATCTCCTGGGACTCTTTTGCGACGTCTTCGCAGACGCAGAGTTCCTGGGGCAGCCCACACGTCGAGCAGACTTCCGACATTACAATTCCACTCTACACGATGGGGATATTAAACAGTATCGGGACCTCGCACGGCCCTGGAAAACCGGTTTACGGGGACTATTCGGCTTCAGTTGCGGATTCTGCCGATGACCGGAATCTCCTCTCGAACGAGGGTGTCGACGAGCGCGATTGCACGGTCCGCTTCGTCCCGACTCACGCCCGGGCCGTAGTGGGCACGCTCGTAGAGTTCGCCGACCTCCGTCGCTCGCTCGTCGAGACCGACCTTCGAGAGTGCCGTCAGGTAGCTTCGGGGCGTCTCCCGTGGACGACGTGGCCGATACCGCCGTTCGAGAAGGTACTCTAATCGACCGAACGCTCGTTCCGTGTCGGCCGTCGGGTCCTGTCGCGCCCCTTGGTAGTACATCCACACGAAGCGTGTCGCCCGCGACGTCATCCCGGTTCGGCGTGCACCCGCGGCGAGACCGACCATCAGCGCCAGTCCGACACCGAGCGTCTCACGCGACGGCAACGAGGGCAGGCCGCCGCTCGTGTCGTCGCTCGTCGTCACGCTGAGTTCGCCCGTCTCTCCCGGCCCGTTCGCTCCAAGGGCCTCTTGGCTGAGAATGCGGTTCGGGTCGACCGACGAGCGGTTCGACGTCGACTGGTTCGTCGTGTTGTCGGTCGGCGTCTCCGGTTCGGGCGTCTCCGTCTCCGTCGTGTTCGGCTCCGTCGTCGACGACTCGGGGTTCGTCTCCTCGGTGTCGACGCCCGCTTCTTCGCTCTGACGGGCCTCCTGCAGACGGGCCCCTTCGGCGGTCTGTCGTGGGCCGGAGGGTGTCGGGTCGAAGTCGACCCACCCGACGTCCGGGAAGTAGACCTGCACCCACGCGTGAGAGTCTAACCCGCGAACGACGTACTTGTCGTCTGCGACCTGCTGACCGGTCGTGTACCCGCTGACGAACCGCGCCGGGACGCCCTGCGAGCGCAGCATCACGACCATCGTCGTGGCGTAGTAGGTACAGTAGCCGGCGTCCATCTCGAAGAGGAACGTGTCGGCAATCTCGCCGTCCGGTTCCTGCACCGTCAGCGAGTACTCCTTGTTGGCTTCGAGATACTGCTCGATGGCGCGTGCTTTGTCGTGGGCGTTCGTCTCGTTGCCAGCGACTTCCGCGGCCTTCTCGCGGACGCGGTCGGAGGTGGTCTCGGGCAGTTGGAGATAGTTCTCCGAGACGCGCGTCGGGTAGTCCGTCCCCGAGCGACGAAGCTGTTCGCGGGTGTACTGCGGCATCTCCGAACGGACGCGGTAGCTCTCGTTCACCCCGACCGACTCCGTAGAGACGATGTTCCCTTGGTGGGTGACGCGAAGCGTCGACTCGTCGAGACCCGTCACTCTGACCGGTTTCCACGCCGCCGGGAGGTTCGATATCGACGTCTTCGCCTTCACGTTCTGGACGACGGTCCGAGAACTCCCCGGCGGGCCGTCGAGTCGCCCCGAGAACGTCTCGTCTTCGCCCGTTCGTACCCAGTCTCCCCCGGTGTAGCGGTCGAACGACCTGACCTGCCAGTACTCCGGCGAGTCGCTTCTGACCTCGAAACGGACCTTCGGCGACAGGCGGATACTCCCGAGGATGGTCACGCGGTCGCTCGACGAGACGAGACTGGACTCGACAGTCGGCGCACCGCGGTTCTCGAGCAACGGTTGGGCCGCCCCACCCGGCACTATCGAGAGCGTCGCCGAGAAGACGACCATCGCCGCCAACACGACGGCGAGGGTGTCGAGTTGCGCGGTCCACGCGCCTCGGGTCGAGAGCGTGTCGAGTCCGATTGCGGCCGCCGCGCCGACGACGCCGAGCAGCGTCGTCGCCGCGCCCGCGTCGCCGGTCAGTACGAAGAACCCGAGTGCGCCGCCACCGACGACAACGGACCAGACGTACTCGCGGCGAACGGCGAGATACCACGAGAGGAACACCGGGCCGGGAGCGATAGCGAGCGCCCACGCTCCGGCTTTCGTCAGACGGAGCACCGAGAGCCCTGTCAGGAGCGCGATGGTGTCGGAGACGACACGGCCGACGGTGAACAGCGCTCGGTTGCTCTCGGGGACCGAGAAGAAGTACGCGGCCAACCCGCCGACGAGGATGAGTGCGCTGAGGACGAGCGCACTCCGGATGCGGAGGAACCGGCCGAGTAGCGTCGCCAGTGCCAGCGTCGCCCCGACGACGAGGAGTAGTGTCGTGCTCCCGCGGACGACGTTGGTGACGTGATAGAGTACGCTCAGATACGAGAGCGTCAAGATAGCCACGCCGAGGAGCGCCGGATGACGCAAGTCGAACTGCGTCGACCGACTGGATTCGCGAGTCTCGGATGTCGTCACGCGACCACACCTCCCGTCGACCACCCGTCGACCAGTCGCGACTCGCGGCCGCGTAGGTCCTCGAACGGAACGCGACGGTCGCCGATACGGAGTTCCACGCCGGCGTCACGCGCGTCGACGACGACGTCTGCTTCATCCGTCGGCACCGGTCCGTCGGTGACCCGTGCGCAGTGTTCGAGGAGTTGCATTCGGCCGACTCGGTCGGTGTCGGCGTCGACACGACCGTTCGGCAGCAACAGCGTTACCGGGATGTCCGCGTCGTGGAGCGCGAGTGCCACACTCGCGGTTGCCTCTGCCAACTGGTCTGCACCGGCCGCATCGCCTCCGCCAGCCACCGTCACGCTCGTCACGTCGTGGTCGGCGGCGAACTCTTGGACGATGAGGTCGTCACGCTTGGCGCTGGACTTCCAGTGGACGTCGCGGAGGGCATCGCCGCGAACGTACTCGCGGAGGCTGTCGAACTCGGCGCGCTCGTCGGTCCGGTCCGTCTCACGGAGGGCGACCAAGTCTTGCTGCGCCCATCCGTCGAGGCCGTAGACTCGTGGATACACCAGAATCGAATCCTGCCCCGAGCAGTGGAGGTCGGTCTCGAACAGGCCGAAGATGTCGCGAGCGACGACGTGGGTCGGGCCGAGTCGCCGTTCACCTCGGTGGTCGTACGTTACCTCGTAGCGAATCGAATCGTCGCCGACAGTCGCTGTGACCGCGTCCGTCCCACTCGTGAGTCCGTCGTCGATGTCGTCGGTGACGGTGCCGACGAACGGTCGTTTCACGTCGGGAAAGCGGAGCGCTACCTCGTGGGTCTTGCCGACGAAGTCGTCCCGGGGAACGGTTCGTTCGACGGTCGGCGGCGAGAGGCTTCGGACCTGCAGTGCGCCCGCTACGAGCGCGATGATGCCGGGGAGGACGACGGCGTCCAACGCCCGCGCACCGAACAGCCCTGCGAGGACGAATCCGGCGACACAGACGCCGACGAGCGCCATCCCGCGGCGGGTGAGCCTCATTCGACCGCGACGGCGTCGAGGGCGTCCTCGACGACCGCCCCTCCGGTCTGCGCCCCCGACTGCGTGACGATACGGTGGCTGAGGACGGTCGGTGCCTCCGTCTGGACGTCGTCGGGAACGACGTAGTCACGGTCGCTGAGCACTGCTCGCGCCTGTGCGGCGCGGAGGAGTGCGATGCTCCCACGCGGACTGACACCCAACTGGGCGTGGTTTCGGGTGTAGGCCGCGAGTCGGCTGACGTAGTTCCGAACCGGTTCGGCGACGTCGACGCCCGCGACGGTGGCGCGTGCCTGTCGGAGTTCTTCGACCGTCGCCACCGGTTCCAGCGACTCGATGGGATGTCGTCCGGCGACGCGGCCGAGGAGGTCGGTCTCGGCGGCTTCGTCGGGGTAGCCGAGTCTGAGTTTCTTCATGAACCGGTCGATTTCGGCGACCGGTAGGTCGTACGTTCGCCCCTGTTCGACGTCGTTCTGCGTGGCGACGACGGTGAAGGGGTCCGGCAGGTCGCGCGTCACGCCGTCGACGGTCACCTGCTGTTCTTCCATCGCTTCCAGTAAGGAGGACTGAGTCTTCGGCGGCGCGCGGTTTATCTCGTCGCCGAGGACGAGATTGGCGAAGACGGGACCGGGTTGGAACTCGAACTCGCGAGTCTGCTGGTTGAACACGTTCACGCCGGTCACGTCGGAGGGGAGGAGGTCGGGCGTGAACTGAACACGCTTGAAACTCCCGTCGACGGACTTCGCGATAGAGCGGGCGAGCATCGTCTTGCCGACGCCCGGCACGTCCTCTAAGAGGAGGTGTCCACGTGCGAGCATGGCGATGAGGATGTGTTCGATGGCGTCGTGGTGGCCGACGATGACCCGTTCGACGTTCTCGGTGATGCGCTCGCTCAACGCGGCGGCGTCGGATACGGGAAGTGCGGTACGGTCACTGACTTCGGCCTCGGTCGTCTCTGCGTCAGTCATTTGTATAGATAGGGGACCTGCCGAGCGCTGACTCGACAGTAGATTCGTCTCTCGTGCCGGACAGTCGTCTGACTGCGTGGTCCGTGCACACGATACACAGATTATCTTACTAATGGAAACCACCTAACTCTGCCGGGGGTTCGCACGCTCCACGCACGTGTCTGACACTGTGAGATTCGTTCTCGGCCGACTGTGCAGCTACGTCTAACGAAACGCGTGGGCGCCGTCGCCGTCGGCGAAGTACACCCACCCGCCGATTTCGACCCACATCCCGGGCGCTTAAGCCCGTTCGTCGCCCCCTTCCAGACATGACTTCGGTGACCGGCCCACCCGAGCAGATGGTCGCCGTCCGCGAGGACCTCACGCCGATGATGTCGCAGTATCTCGACCTCTGCGAGCAGTACGAAGAGTCGCTCGTGCTCTTCCAAGTCGGCGACTTCTACGAGGCGTTCTGCGACGCGGCGGAGGCCGTCGCGCGCATCTGCGAGATTACGCTCACTAAGCGCGAGGACTCGACAGGCACCTACGCGATGTCGGGCATCCCCATCGACAACGCCGCCTCCTACGTCGAACGCCTGCTGGATTCGGGTTACCGCGTCGCCATCGCCGACCAAGTGGAGGACGCCGAGGAGGCGTCGGGACTGGTCGACCGGGCGGTGACGCAGATAATCACACCGGGCACCATCGTCGACGACGAACTGCTCTCGGCGGGAACGACGAACTACGTGGCTTCGGTAGCCCGCGACGGTGACACGTTCTCGTTGGCTGCGGTGGACGTCTCCACCGGCGAGTGTCTCGTCACGAGCGCCAAACTGGATAGAGTCGTCGAAGAACTGGAACGCGTCGCCCCCGCGGAACTGCTCTTCGCCCCCGACGTCGACGCGAGCGAGTTCGACCTCGACACCGTCGCGGGCGACGCGATGGTGACCGACTTCGACGCCGACGCTTTCGGCCACGACGCGGCCCGCGAGACGCTCTCGGGGTACGTCCCCTCACCCGAAGCCGTCGTCGCCAACGACGCCGAACTCTCTGCCTGCGGCGGTCTCTTGGCTTATGCCGAGTACACGCAGGGCGGCGACCGACTCGACTACGTCTCGCGGGTCACGCGCTACGACCCGCGGGAGTCGCTTCGTCTCGATGCCACTGCCCTCAGAAGCCTCGAACTGTTCGAGACGCGCGGCGCGAGTTCGGGTCACGCGCTCGTCGACGTGCTCGACGAGACTTCCTGTGCGCTCGGCCGTCGGGAGTTGACAGGATGGCTCAGACGACCGCTCGTCGACCGCGAGCGTATCGAAGCCCGACACGACGCCGTCGCCGAGTTCGCCGAGCACGCCCTCGTCCGCGAGGCGGTTCGCGACCTGCTGACCGACGTCTACGACGTGGAGCGACTCATCGCTCGCGTCTCCCGTGGCCGGGCGAACGCCCGTGACCTGCGTTCACTGAAGACGACGCTCGACGTCGTGCCCGAGGTCAAATCCGAACTCGCCGACGCGGAGTGTGCGAAGCTCCGAGACCTCCACGGCGCGCTGGACGAACTGGCCGACGTGCGTGACCTCATCGACCGGGCCATCGCCACCGACCCGCCCATCGAGATTACGGAGGGTGGTGTCGTCCGCGAGGGGTTCGACGACGAACTGGACGACTTGCGGGCGACGGAGCGAGCAGGTCGCGAGTGGGTCGCGGACCTCGAAGCGAGCGAGAAGGAGCGGACGGGCATCGACTCGCTCGACGTGGGGCACAATCAGGTCCACGGTTACTACATCGAGGTGACGAACCCCAACCTCGACAGGGTGCCCGACGACTACCAGCGCCGACAGACGCTGAAGAACTCCGAGCGGTTCTACACACCGGAACTGAAACAGCGAGAGGACGAAATCTTCGGGGCGGCCGAACGCGCCGACAAACTGGAGTACGAACTGTTCACCGAGGTTCGGAGCACCATCGCCGCCGAGTCCGAACGAGTGCAGGCGCTCGCGGCGGCACTCGCCGAGTTGGACGTCCTCGCCACACTCGCGGCCGTCGCCGTCGACAACGACTACGTCCGGCCGACGTTCCACGAGGCGGGTGAACGGGGCATCGACATCGACGGCGGCCGCCATCCGGTCGTCGAGCGGACCCAACCGAACTTCGTCCCGAACGACACGCGACTCGGCGGCGACGAGGGGAGTATCGCCATCATCACCGGTCCGAACATGTCGGGCAAGTCGACCTACATGCGACAGGTCGCGCTGGTCGTCGTGCTCGCCCAGATGGGGAGTTTCGTCCCCGCCGACTCTGCTCACCTCCCTCTCGTCGACCGAGTGTTCACCCGCGTGGGTGCCAGCGACGACATCGCGGGCGGCCAGTCGACGTTCATGCGCGAGATGGCCGAACTGACCGACATCCTCCACGGTGCGACCGAAGACTCGCTCGTCCTCTTGGACGAGGTGGGGCGCGGTACGTCGACTGCCGACGGCCAGGCCATCGCCCGTGCGACGACCGAGTTCGTCGACGACGACGTCGGCGCGTACACGCTCTTTGCGACCCACTATCACGAACTCACGGCCGTCGCCGACGAACGCGACGGCGTGTTCAACCTGCACTTCACGGCGACGAGAACGGGCGACGACGTGACGTTTCTCCACCGCGTCGAGCGGGGGGCGTCCTCCTCGTCCTACGGTGTCGAAGTCGCCCGGATGGCGGGCGTTCCAGAGCGAGTCGTCACCCGGTCGCAGGAACTGGTCGACGCCGACGGCGCTGACGTCTCCGACTCGCCGTCCGCTGGCGAGTACCGCTCGAACGGACGTCGCGAACCGACGCAGACCACGCTGACGAACGGCGCTGGTGCAGTCGAAACCGAGACGGGCGAGTCGACGAGTTCGACGGACTCGACGACCGAACGCGACGACGCACTCGCGGCCGTCGCCAGCGAACTCGACGCCGTCGATATCGCCCAGACGACGCCGTTGGAGGCACTCACCCGACTGAACGACCTGAAGCGACTTCTCGAAGAGGACGATGCCCGTTAGACGCCTTCCCCCCGAGACGGTCGAACGCATCGCCGCGGGCGAGGTGGTCACCCGTCCAGCGAGCGTCGTGAAGGAACTCGTCGAGAACAGCCTCGACGCCGGCGCGACGAGCGTTACCGTCGACGTCGACGGCGACGGAACGGCGCGTCTCCGAGTTGCCGACGACGGTCACGGGATGAGCGAAGCGGACGCCGAACTCGCCGTCGACCACCACACGACGAGCAAACTCGCTGAGCACGACGGTATCGAACACGTCTCGACGCTCGGCTTCCGGGGCGAAGCCCTGCCGAGTATCGCCGCCGTCGCGACACTCGACGTGACGACGAACGACGGCGGGCCGCGAGGGACGCGTGTTCTCGTCGAGGGCGGCGAGACGACGGTGTCGCCCGCGGGTCGGGCGACGGGGACGACGGTCGAAGTCCGAAAGCTGTTCCACAACCGCCCCGCCCGCCACAAGTCGCTTTCGAACACCGAGTTCGCCCGTATCAGCGACGTCGTCTCGCGATACGCCCTACTTCGCCCGGACGTCCGCTTCAAACTCCGCCACGACGGCCGCGACGTGTTCTCGACGCCCGGGTCGGGCAACTACACCGACGCCGTCCTCGGCGTCTACGACCGGACCGTCGCCGGACAGAGCACGACGTTCGACCACGAGACGAGCGTCGCCATCGACGGGGTGGACCACTCGCTCCGCCTCGAAGGAGTGCTCGTCTACCCCTCGGTCACGCGCTCGCGGCGCGACCACGTCCACGTCGCGGTCAACGGCCGTACCGTCGGCAACGCGGGCCTGAAACGCGCCATCGTCTCGGGCTACGGGACGCTCCTCCCGAGCGGTCGCGAACCCATCGCCGTCGCCTCGGTGTCGTTACCACCCGAACTCGTCGACGCCAACGTCCACCCCTCGAAAGACGAGGTGGCGTTCGTCGACGGCGACGTCGTCGAATCTGCGGTCGAAGACGCGGTTCACGAGGCGCTGACGACGGCCGACTTACGACAGAGTGGCGAGGTGACGATGGACCTCGAGACGACGCTCGAACGCAGGGAGGAAGGCTCGTCGTTCGACGACGTGACCGTCATCGGCCAGTTCCGTGAACTCTATCTGCTCTGTGAGGCCGACGACGACCTGCTCGTGGTCGACCAGCACGCCGCCCACGAGCGCATCAACTACGAGCGCCTGCGGGCCGCACTCGCCGGGTCGGCCGTCGAGTCCGCGCTCGTCGACCCGCCGGAGACTGTCTCCCTCTCGCCAGCAGAGGCGGCCGTCGCCGACGACGAACGGGAGACGCTCACGCGACTCGGCTTCGAGTTCTCGCGTTTCGGCGGCGGGACGTATCGTCTCACGGGCCTGCCTGCGCCGCTCGGCCGCGTCGCCGACGTCTCTACCTTCCACGACGCTGTCGACGCACTCCGCGCGGGTGACGACCCGGACGACGCCCGCGACGAGTTGCTGAAGGACCTCGCGTGTCACCCGTCGCTGAAGGCGGGTGACGTGTTGGACCGTGAGATGGCCGCCGACCTGCTCGGCCGCCTCGGCGAGTGCGAGCAACCCTTCGCGTGCCCGCACGGACGGCCGACGGTGCTCTCCATCGAGGAGCAGACGTTCGCGACGGGGTTCGGCCGCGGCGGAACCCGTCTCGACTAGTTTCGCGCCGGACAACTGCTAAGTTCTGTGGCGAGTATCTTCTCCTCATGGGTCTCACCGACCGGACCTCCGACCTGTTGAACACCCGCGTGAACGCCCTCCTCGACCGTCTCGAAGACGAAGGGGAGAGCGCCGACTACGCCGTCGAACGCCTCCGCGACGAACTCAAACGCGTCAAAGAGGCCATCCTCGACCTCGTGACCGAGAAGAAACGACTGGAGCAGCGTCGCGACCGACTGCAGGAGACGGTCGAAGAGCGAAACGAGCAGGCACGGGAAGCCGTCGCCGCCGGCCGCGAGGACCTCGCTCGCGAGGTGCTCAGGAAGAAACAGCGCGACTTGAACGACTTGGAGAACCTCGACGAACAGATCACCGAACTCGCCGACGCCCAAGAGGAACTCATCGAACGGAGCGAGGAGTTAGAGCGTCGCGTCGACCACTACCGCGCCGAACGCGCCCGAACGGCGGCCCGCGAGACGGCCGCTCGCGCCGACCTCGCGGCCAGGGGTGGCGTCGGCAGTGACGCCGGGCGATACGCCGGGGACGCCGCAGACGACATCGACGAACGCGAGGCCCGCGCCGCCGCACTCGAAGAACTGGAGGAGCGCGGCGTCTTCGACGACGAAGACGAGGACCTCGACGCCGAACTCGCGAAGATGCGAACGGACGACGAAGTCGAAGACGAACTCTCGACGATTCGCAAAGAGATGGGCAAAGAGGAGCGGAAGACTGCGGTCACGCGGCGTGACGAGAACGAAGACGACGTCGACGACTCGGAGTAGCTACCACTCCTTGCAGTCGGCACAGACGAACTGCCCGTCGTCGTGCCAGCGCTTCTGGACGGCCTCGTCACAGCCATCGCAGGCCGCGCCGTCGGGGTCGAAGCGGTAGGTAGGTGTCGCCGGTGCGACGGCGTCCGTCTCGACAGCGTCGTCAGTGTCGCTATCGTCGCCAGTGCCGGGTGCGTCTGGTTCGGCAGTGGCGACGTCGTCGGTCTCGTCTTCGTCTTCGTCGACGTCGACGCCACTTCCGGCGAAGTCGTCCAGCGACCGGTCTCTGCTCATGGTTCGACCTGTCGGTGAACCGGTTTAGCGGTGACGACTGTCACCTCGAGCGTCTCGGGACTCGTGTCGCTCTGCTATCTGCCGACTTAGTGACACCCAACAAGCACCTAACATGGTGAAACAGTGCTCAACGCAACGCAACAGTCGTATACGCTTCTACTGGTGGCGATACTTCACTCGAGACGAATGATGCAAGAGCTGACTGGATTTCAACGTGACATCCTCTACGTGATTGCTGGACTCGACGAACCCTACGGACTCGGGATAAAGCAGCGACTCGAAGAGTACTACGAACGCGACGTCAACAACGGCCGACTCTACCCGAACCTCGACACCCTCGTCGAGATGGGTCTCGTCGATAAGGGGACTCTCGACCGACGAACGAACTCCTATACACTCTCTGACAGTGGCTATCGCACACTGCAGCGCCGACACGAGTGGGAGGCCGAACAGGTCTCAATGCGTGCGAAGCACTCGGCGTGAGAGCCGAGAGCTAATCGCCCGTCGAATCGACCGTGCGAGTGGTGTCGGCGACTGTCCCGAGACGGGCCCACGCGACGAGAGCGACGACGAGTAACCCGACGATGGGAACGAGGAGCAGTCGCATCGCCACGGCGATGCCGGAACGCTCGATGACGAACCCCATCAGCGTCGGCACACCGGCGATACCGCACGACGAGACGACCAAGGCGAGGGCGTTTATCGGCGCACTGTGTGTCGGCGCACTCTCCGTCGCGTACGCCAACAGGGTCGGGTACAACCCCGAGAGACCGACGCCGATACAGAACACGCCGACCAGCACGCCGAGTCCAGCCGCGAAGACGAACGTGTAGACGGCCCCCACGAGACAGAGACTCCCCAGTCCGAACACGAGTGGGAGGTAGCCGAACCGCTCCGAGAGCGATCCGGCGGCGAACCGCCCGGGGATGTAGGCGACCAGGAGGATGCTCAACGAGACAGTCACGAGCGACGCGGGCACTCGGCCGTCGGCGTACGTCGTGAGCCACGTGAACAGTCCACCCTCGACACCGGTCGAGAACAGGATGCCGGCCGCCATCACCATCACGGCGGGGTTCTGTACGATTCGGCGCACCCCTGCGAGCGTCAGTGGGTCGTCACCGCTCTCGACGGAGGGACTCGGCAGGAACCAGATGAGTGCGACGAGCGGAAGAAACGACGCAGCGAGCGCGTAGTAAGCCAGTCGCCAGTTTTCCATCCAGAGTGCCACAGTCACGACGAGCGGTCCGAGCGTCGCCCCGACGGCCCACATCATGTCGTAGTAGCCGAACAGTTGCCCGCGTCGCCGTGGGTACAGATGGCTCAACAGCGGCCTGTCACTGCCACGTCCGATGCCGGCGAACGCGCCGCGGACGAGCAAGACGACGAGAAAGGCACCGAACGACGGAACCAGTCCCATGAGGAGCACACTGCCACCGGTACCGGCGACGCCGACCAAGAGGAGTTTACGTGTCTCCAACCGTCCAGCGACTGCACCGACGGCAGCGACGAACACCAGAAAGCCGACCGTCCCCGCGGGCGACACCAACCCGAGTTGCCACTGGGCCGTCCCGAACGTCGTTCGTAGGACAGGGATAATCGCCCCCTGCATCTGCAACGTGGCTCCCTCTAGCGCGACGAACGCGAAGACTGCCAGCGTCCACCATCGACGGCCATCGAACTCGCGTGTCGTCTCTTCGTCGGTGGCCGTCTCCATACGTCGCTCTCGCCGCACCGACGGAAAAATATTTTGTAGATAGTTGTATAATTCTCTCTCATGACCGACCGCTCGCTCCGTGACAACCTCCTCGCGTTCGGCCTCTCCGAGAAGGAGACCGACGCGTACCTCGCAATCTTGCGGGCTGGAGACGCGACGACCGGCGAGATTTCGGAGGTCGCCGGCGTCTCTCAGGGGTACGTCTACGAGATTGCAGGCGAACTCGCCGCACACGGACTCATCACCGTCGACGAGACGACGTCGCCGACGCTCCTCCGTGCCCGTCCACCCGAGGAGGCACTCGGCGACTTCGCCGAGCGACTGGACCAACTCGGCGAGGATATCGACCGTCTCTACCGTCGCTCGGAACCGACCGAGCCATCCGTCGAAATCGTCCACTCGCGGACGACGGTCCGCAAGCGAATCGTCCGTGCAATCGACCGGGCGCGTCACGACGTGGTGCTGACGGTTCCGGCGAGCGAGTTCACACACCTGCAGGAGCCACTCTCCGAGGCGCGTCGACGCGGCGTGACGGTGTATCTGCAACTCGTCGCGCCCGTCGGAGCGGTTTCGCCAGATGTCGACTGGGGACGGTTCGGCACCGTCGTCAAGACGTGGGACGCGACGCCGCCGGTGACAGTCGTCGCCGACGAGCAGACGGGCGTGATGGGCTCACACGGGATACTCGCCGGACGCCACGGCGCTGCCTACGCGCTGTCGTTCGCCCAACAGGACATCGCCGGCGCTTTCTTCGGCAACGCCATCAGCAACTTCTGGCCGATGGGTGAGGTTCGGTACGTGAGCGACCCCGACCCGTTGCCAGCGACGTACGACCACCTCCGGACCGCGACCATCAACGCTGCACTCCACCGCGCGGCGGGTCGGTCGCTGCTGGCCGACGTCACCGTCCGAGCGGTCGGCGAGACGGAGACGACGACGTACGAGCGCGTTCCGGTGGTCGGCGTTCGACAGCATCTCGTCGGCGACCCGACGAACGAGTTCCCCATCGAGAACAGTCTCGTGTTCGAGACGCCCGACGGCCGTATCGCGACGGGCGGTGAAGACGGCAGCGTCCTCCCGTTCTACGAGGGGTACGCCGCCGTCTCGGTCACGTTGTACGATGCGGCGGACGGGCAGAACTGAACCGGCGGAGAGTCGGTCCAAGCGTCGACGAGGGTGGCTTGCGAGGCGGAGTCGAAGGGCCGTGGCTACTCACCCGAACTCACGACGGAGCGCACCGCGGTCGAGTTTCCCGGTCGCAGTCCGGGGAAACTCGTCGACGAACACGACGCGGTCCGGGACCTCGTGGCTCTCTAACTGGCGCTCACAGACCCGTTTGATCTCTGCCGCCGACACCGTCTCGCCGTCGCGGCACGTGACGATCGTCGTCACCGTCGTCCCGCGGACGTCGTCCGTCGAGTCGACGATGGCGACCTGCTGGACGGCCGCTAGCTCGTAGATCGCGTCTTCGATCTCGTGAGGGTAGACGTCACCGCATCCCGTGGTGAACATATCCTCGAGGCGGTCGACGATGTACAGAAACCCGTCGTCGTCCATCCAGCCGACGTCGCCCGACCTGAGCCAACGGACGCCGTCACGTTCGACGAACGCACTCTCGGTGAGTTGCTGTCGGTTGTACCCCGGCGTGACCGTGTCGCCGCGCCAGAGGACTTCGCCGCGTTCGCCACGCTCGACGGGCGTGTGGGTTCGGTGGTCCTCTATTCGAACGGTGACTGCGTTCGCCACCGGGCGGCCGACGCTGCCGGGTTTCCGGCCCGCGTCGTCCGGGCGATTCATCGTCGCGAGCGGCGTCGTCTCCGTCATCCCGTATCCCTCGACCAACGTACAGCCGAGTGCGGACTCGACTTCGGCGATTCGCCGCTCCGGCATCGGAGAGCCGCCGACGCCGACGGTTCGGAGGCTGGTGAGGTCGTACGCCTCGACGTGTTCGTGTTCGAGGAGTTCGACGACCATCGTCGGGATGAGGAAGGTGTAGGTCACGTCGTGACGCTCGATAGTGGCCAGCGCAGCCTCGACGTCCCACTCGGTGAGCAGGTGATTCTCGGCCTCCAACGCGAGAAACGGTGTCGTCGTGATGTTGAGGCCGGTGACGTGAAAACACTGACACACCGTGAGTGCGACGTCGTCGCGAGACCACCGATTACAGTCGATGTAGCCCCGTGCGTTCGCATCGAGGTTGCCGTGTGTGTGGTAGACGCCTTTCGGGGCACCCGTCGTCCCCGAGGTGTAGAGCAACTCGGCCAGTTCTTCGGACCGTCGCGGTTCGACGTCCGTGTCGCCCCCTTCCGTGCCGAGTAGGGCGGCGTACTCACACGTCTCGCCGTCGATGGCCGTCGGAACGGAAGCGTCGTGACGGCTCGTGACCACCGCGACCGCGTCGCTGTCGGTGAGGACGTACTCGGTCTGTTCGTCCGTAAAACGCCGGTTGAGCGGGACTGCTACCGCGCCCCGCTTGAGCACCCCGAGATAGGTACAGACGAACGCCACGCTGTTCGCCATGCTTATCGCGACGTGGTCGCCGACGGCGACACCTCGGTGAACGAGCGCGTCGGCGATGCGGTCCGACGACTGGGCTAACTCCCCGAAGGTCAGCGACTCACGACTGTCGCCGACCGCGAGGGAGTCGGGTGCGTTTCGCGCTGCGGTGTCGACGTGGGTAGCGAAGTTCATGATGTGAGAGAATACCGTGGCTTCTCGTACCAACCCCTTGGAGAATGATAAATCATGGTCTCGACACGAGCGAGCGCCCAATTCGATACCGACGCCCGCCCCGTTCTCTCGAATTTTGTTCGGTATTACCGGAAAGCTCTCGACGACCCGTCTCCGCCGGTCACTCCTCGGCGAAGATGATGTTCGCCTGAATCTCGTCGGCGGCGTCGACGACGAGTTCGCCGACCGAGGAGTCGTGGCCGTCCAACTCGAATCCGCCGCTCGCGCCGTAGACGGCGATGGCTCCGTGGACCGTCTCGCCGGTGACGACCGCCGCAGCGACTCCACGCATCCCCGCCACGACCTCACCGTCGTCGACCGCGTAGCCAGTCTCGCGAATCTGTTCGAGGGTCGCTCGCAGTGCGTCCTCGTCGGTGATGGTGTTCGGTGTCCAGCGAGGTAACCCGTGTTCCGTGAGCACGCGTTCGACCGTCTCGTCGGACTCGTGCGCGAGAATCGCCTTCCCCGGGGCGTTCGTGTGGAGGTGCGGGCGTCGCGGGTACGAGGTCGCACCCCCTACTTGGGCGCCTCGTGGCCGCGGAGCGAAGAGACTCGCGCACGTCCCGTGTTCCTCGGTGACCAGTTGGACGTGTTTCGTGTCACCGACGGCGTCGGCCAGAGCGAGCGTATCGTCGCGTCCGTGGACGAAGAGTTCGTGGCTATCGCGTGCGGACTCGCCGACGTGCAGGAAGCGGGTGCTCAGGCGGTAGCTCCTGTCTTCGTTGACCACGTAGCCGACTCGCTCGAGCGTCCGGAGGTGGTCGTGGGCCGTACTCTTGGGAATATCGAGGGACGCTGCGACTGTCGTGACTCCTGCCGTCCCGTGTTCGAGAAGCACCTCGACGATGTCGGCGGACCGTTTGACGGCCGAGACCGGATACGTCGTCATCGTCTGTGTTCTCCACCGAATCCTCTTAGATTGTCCGGCCATACCGGAAAGTCTTCCTCGAAATTTCTAGTCAGCAGAGTGTAGGTTAAATAAAATATACAAATCATATTTATGGTAGTTAGGGAATAATACGCCGTTATTCGACCCAATCGTATCACAAATATGTGAGGAAACGAAGCGGAGATAAACGCAAGACGAAAGCCGATTTAGGTGTCGGTTGGTTCGTCCAAATGCGGCGATTCGTCGACGTGCCAGTATTCTTTACAAAAATCTTATCAAACTATGCTCTTACGTTTGGTATTGCAATAGGTGTCACAAACTATCATGCACGAACATACCGACTCGTCGCCGACGCGACGCGGGGTCATGAAGGGCATCGGCGGTCTCGCCGCGTTGTCGATGTCAGGTGCGACCTTCTCGCAAGCGGCCGCCGCCGTCGACAACCCGCTCGCGAGCGACCCCCACACCGCGGACACGTATCGAGCAATCGTGGATGCGATCATCCCACGAACCCCGCAACTCGAAGCCGAACTCGGGGCCGAACACGTCCCTGGCGGGCTAGACGTCGAACTGGAGAAGTTCCTCATCTGGGACTTCAACCACTTCCAGGAGATTCGCGCCGAGATGGTGACCGAACCGGGGTTACTCGGGGGCGTCCCCGACGGACTGATGCCGGTGAGCATGTTCGAGACCGGACTAGACGTGACCGGTTCGGGGTCGGTTCTCGACGCGCTACTCGACCTCGCCGACATCTCGCTGCTCGACCTCGTCTCCAGTCTTGACGTCACGGGCGAAGAACTCGAAGAACATCTCACGCTCGGCCCGGTCGAGCGGCATCAGGTCTCGTTCGCCGACGACGTCGAGTCGGCGTCCGGGCCTGCCGACTTCGACCTCGTCGTCGAGACCGCTACCGAGACGACACACCGAGTCCTCCAGAACTACCCGTACGCGCCGGCGTTTACGCTCGTCTTCGACGTCGTCGCCGCGGAGTTCATCGCCCTCGGGAAGAACGAGGACGCGATATCCCGCGACCGAACCGAGTTCCCGGGCGGCGGTACCTTCACGCAACTGTCACGCGAAGACCGCCTGCGCTGTCTCTGGTCTATCGTCGACGGCGGCGTCGTGGACCGCTTGGACGACCTCCTCTCGCCGCTCGTTCCGGACGTCGGCATCCTCAAGTACGTGGTGATGGCGGTCAACGGACTCCACGGCTTCGGCTACTACACGGAGTGGTCCGGCCTCGGCGAGACGAAGACTAACACGCCGAACGAGCGGACGCTGGCGACGCCGCCGGGCGAGGTTCAGAGCCGTGAACAGTCCGGCTACCCCGGACCGCAACCCGGTTACGCCGCGAACTGGCGACACGCCGTCGAGGGCGGGTTCGACGACCCGGACGTCGACCAACTCGACCTCTCGGGTGACCTGACCGGCGACGACGTCCTCGACGGTATCGGAGGTGACACCTGATGGAGAACCCCGACGTCGTCATCGTCGGTGCCGGAGCGGACGGCCCGGCCGCCGCCTGGAAACTCGCTCGGGACCACGGCCTCGACGTGCTCCTCTTGGAGGGCGGTGCGTGGCACGGGAACAAACAGTGGCCGAAACCGCACGCCGACTCGGGCGGGACGGTCAGTACCGACCCGGACGACCTCGACGGGAAACTGCTCGACGAGCAGTTCACCCACCGCGAGGCCGACGCGAACGACCCGACCTACGGCTATCTGCGGGTCGGCCCCGCAGACCACTCGCGTGCTCCGTGGTTCCGAAACCTACACCAGAACGCCTTCATCTGGCAGATATCCGCGGTCGGTGGCACCTCGCTCCACTACTTCGCCAACCATCCGCGCGCCTACCCGACGGCCATCAACGACCAGCCACACTGGCCGATAGACTACGAGGAACTGGTGCCGTACTACCAACTCAACGAGGAGATTACGAGCACCCAGCAGGCCCCGATGACCGGGAAGGAAGAGGTTTTCATCGAGGGCGCGACGAACGCGGGCTACGACCTCATCACGTCGAAGAACGTCACCGAGACCGGGTGGCGGCCGCAGGCCAACGCGGTCGAAGTGCCGGGCCGAGAGACGTCGACCGGCGAACCCCTCGACGCGGACTACGAGGGTTCGTTCAGCTACGACGACGGCTTCCGCGGGGACACACTCGTGGGCGACCACTTCCAAGGGTCCTCGACGCCCGTCGACGCGCCGGTTCGCGACAAGGCTCGCAAGTCGAGCAACGTCGGCTACGTCCCGCGCGCACTCGACACCAACGAGGACGACACGGCGGGGAGCGTCGCACTCCGTCCGAACGCCTACGTCACCAACGTCGAGACCAACGAGACGTTCGGAGCGAGCGAAGCGACGGGCGTCACGTTCCGCGACTCGTGGTCCGGGCAGTCGCAGACGGTCGAGGCCGACGTGACCGTCCTCGCGGGTGGGTGTATCGAGACGCCTCGACTGTGGCTCAACTCCGGACTCCCGGACGACGGCTGGGTCGGAAAGGGGCTGACGACCCACTGGTTCGACTGGGTCGTCGGCGTCTACGACGACGAGACGGTCGCCGACATCAACCCCGAGACGGAGCATATGGACCCGTACATCGGGCAGAACTCCGCGGTCCGGTTCGACAAACCCGGCATCGGTGGGATGGAGGACATCGGGATGTCGCCCGGACTGGTCTCCTACGCCGACTACCTGTTCAGTCAGGCGGGCTACAGCTTCGACACCGAAGTCGACCCGGAGGAGCCGTGGGACACGCGCGGCTACGTCGTCGGCGAGGAACTCAAACGCCGGATGTCGGACTACCGACAGACGAAGGCGCTGTTGATACTCACCGACGACCTGCCGCGACAGGACAACGGCGTCTCGCTCGACAACACCTTCAGCGACGAGCACGGGCCCGTCCCGAAGGTCAAGTGGGAACCACACCCCGACGACGACGCCAAGCGCGACGAACTCTCGCGCATCGCTGCGCGCATCCACAAGTCGGCCGGCGCCGCACACGTCCACCGCTGTGACTGGCCACCGCTCTTGCTCCACATGCAGTCGTCGATGCGGATGGGACAAGTGCTCGACGAGAACGCCGAGGCGTACAACGTCGACCGCCTGTTCGTCGCGGACCACTCGGCGCTCGCCAACGGGCTGGGGGGACCGAACCCGACCAACACCGGGCAAGCACTGGCGCTCCGAACCGCCGACAAAATCGCCGAGTTGTACTTCTGAGCGCACCGCTTCCGGACTACCGTCTCCGGGGTCATCTCTTCGAGAAGGGAACGACCGACGACGCGACACAACCGAGACGCGACGAGGCACCCCATCACCGAGTCCGGCGAGGCGGCGCGTGAACCACGAACACACAAGTACCCCTACTGCAAAGAGACGGGCATGGTCACGGTCACGGAATTCATCGTCCAACTCCTGACGAGCGTCGCCGAACTCATCCAGATATTCCTGTTCGACGTCGTCATCGCCGGCGGCGACCCGCTCCAAATCGTCGCCTTCGTGTCGGGGAGTATCTTCATCGGCGTCGCGTCTCTCTACTTCACGTACCTGCTTCTCGGGGCAGTCGCTGAACTGTTCGGCGGCTTGTTCAGCTTCGAGACCGGTCAGCCGCCGCAGCAAGAGTAATCGCCTCGTCGAGGTCGGGTCCGAGCGGCGACCCGACCACGAGACTGTCCGCGTGTTCTCGCACCGCTTCCATTCGCTCACTCACTTCCTCGACAGTGCCAGCCATGCAGAACGCGTCGACCATCGCGGGTGTCACGAGACCGAAGGCCTCAGAGAACTCTCCGGCGCTGATCTTCTCGCCTATCTCGCCCGCTCGCTCCTCGTCGATGCCGTGGCGGGAGAGGACGGGCGGGGCCGCTCCCGCGGCGATGAACGCGACGGGCGGCCGGGCCGCCTCGCGTGCGGCCTCGCCGTCTTCGGCGACGCTCACTGACGCATATGCGGCGAGGTCGAACTCGCCTAACTCGTCGAGTCTGTCTTCTTTCCCCTGTTCGACCTGCTCGCGTGCCCACGCCAAGTCGTCGGGGTGTGACCCGTTGAACAGCAGTCCATCGGCGTGCTTGCCCGCCATCCGACACATGTGCGGGCCCTCGCCGCCGACGTAGACCGGAATCTCGCTCGGTGGCTCGTAGTTCAGTCCGGCCTCGCGGGCGGTGAACGTCCCGTCGGCGTCGACGCGTTCGCCCGCCCAGAGCTTCTGGGCCGTCTTGAACGCCTCCAAGACGGGCCGAAGACCGCGCTGGTCTTCGAGGCCGAGGTTGCGGAGCGTCGAGGGGTCGCCCGGACCGATGCCGAAGACGGCCCGTCCGTCGCTCGTCTCGTCGAGGGTGGCGACTTTCGAGGCGAGCGTCACTGGGTGGGTCTCGTAGGGGTTGGCGACGCCGGGACCGAGACGAATCTCGTCTGTCGCGGCGGCGATGCTCGTCAGGACGGCGAAGGGGTCGCGGTTGTTGTAGTGGCAACTCGTAAAGAGCGTGTCGTAGCCCGCTTCCTCGGCCTGTTCACCCAAGTCGGTCAGCCGCGAGACCGAGTGTTCGGGCGTGAGTTCGATACCGAACATTATCCGTCGAACTCCCACTGGCGCAGTGCTTGGCGGACGAAGTCACCCTCGACGTCGCGGAAGTGGTTATCGCTTCCGTCGTGGTCGCCGAACTCGAAGTCGCGGACGACGACGACGGGTGTGCCGCCCGCGCCTTCGCCGGCGACGAGGTTCGCGGCGGCGGCGAGTTCGTCGACGACGTTCTGGACCGTGACACCGAGTTCGCGGCCGTCGCGGTCAGGTTCGCCCCGCCAGTCGCGACTCGCGGGCATCCCGGCCCAGCCGATGGCGACGCCGCGTTGCCCGTGGCGGAACGGTCGTCCGCAGGTGTCGGTGACGACGACGCTCTCGACGGGGAGTTCGTCGTGGATGCGTTCGGCGCTCTCGGTCGGTCGCGTCGGAAGCAGAAGGAGGTCCGACCCGGGGACGTTCGAGCGGTCGATACCGGCGTTGACGCCGACGTGGCCGAACCGCGTCTCGGTGAGCAGGAACGGGGCTTCCATGATGACCTCGGTGCTCTCCTCGAGGACGGCCTGTGCGAACCGCGGGTCTTTCTCCTCGCCGCTGATGTCGCCGAGGCGCGCAGCGATTTCCTTCGCTCGGGGACCGGCGGGGAAGTCTGCCAGATTCGCGTGTCGACCCTCCGCTTTCGAGACGATGGTGGAGGCGACGCAGACCACGTCCTCGGCGCGAAGGTCGACCCGTTCGCGGACGAGTGCCGCGATGTCGTCTCCCGGCTGAATCTCCGGGAGGTCGGGGACGGCGAGCAGTTCCATACCGACGCTGTGCGTCGTGTACCCAAAAGGCCGCCGAAGGTGGCGAAGCGAACCGGTGTCGGAGACGCCTCTCACCTACTCGCGGTGCAGACGAACCTCCATCTCGCCGTCGTCGACGCGGACGGTCAGCATCGTCTCGTCGTCGTCCGGGTTGGCACCCGTCGCGCTCCCCGGATTCAGGAGTCGGACGCCGTCGACGACGTCGTCCATCGGGTCGTGGGTGTGTCCCGAGATGCCGACGGCGTCGGGGCCGCCCTCTTCGCGGACGATGCCGGCGACGCGTTCGGCGTAGCCTGCTCTGGGTCCTGTCCCGTGAGTGACGACGAAAGTGACGCCCTCGACGGTGAGCGTCGCGACTTCGGGGAGGTCGACGCGAACCCCGTCGACGTTCCCCCGAACACCCGTGAACTGTTCACTCCCGCCCGCGAGCGACTCGACCAGTTCGAGCGTCTCCGGAGCGTCGAAGTCACCGGCGTGGACGGTGTGGTCTGCAGCCTCGACCTTCTCACGTATCCACTCGGGTATCGACGAGGCGCGGCCGGGAACGTGCGTGTCGCTGACGAGTGCGAGTTCCGTGGGCATACCGCTACTCCACAGAACACCACAAAAGTCGTTGTGCCCAGTTGCCAAGAGTAGCTATGACACACGTCGTCACCGTCTTTCTCCGCTCGGACGGTCGAATCCTCCTCCTCCGCCGGAGCGACGCCGTCGGGACCTATCAGGGGTGCTGGGGTGGCGTCTCGGGCTACGTCGAAGGTGACCCGACCGACGCGCTGGTCGACGCCCGTCGCGAACTCGGCGAGGAAGTCGGCGTCCGCGACGCCACGCTCGTCCGCGCGGGCGACCCAGTCGACGTCGTCGACGGCGACCACGAGTGGACCGTCCACCCCTTCCTCTTCGACTGGAACGGTGAGAGCGAACTCGCGTTCAACGACGAGGTGGCGACGGCCGAGTGGGTCCACCCGCCCGCGATTCTCGCTCGAGAGGTAGTTCCCGCGCTCTGGGACGCTTACGACGCCGTCGCGCCGACCGTCGAAGACGTTCGCGACGACGAGACCCACGGGTCGGCGTATATCTCGATTCGAGCGCTCGACGTGCTCCGCGATGCGGCGGCCGTCGCCGACGACTGGGAGAGCGTCGCCGCCGTCGCCCGCGAACTCCGAGACGCTCGGCCGAGCATGGCCGCGCTGGCGAACCGAGTGAACCGCGTGATGAGCGAAGCGGAGCGGACGCCCGACGCGGTGTGCGAACGAGCGCAGGCCGCCGTCGACGACGCGGTTCGAGCCGATTCGGCGGCGGCCGCGAACGCTGTCGACCTGCTCTCGGGAACCGTTCTCACGCTCTCGCGCTCGGGAACCGTCACCGACGCACTCCTGCGTGCTGACCTCGAACACGTCATCGTCGCCGAGTCGCGGCCCGCCCGCGAGGGCGTCGGTGTCGCCGAACGTCTCACAGCGGCTGGAATCGACGCGACACTCGTCGCCGACGCGGCGATTGGCTACACACTGGCCGAGCGGGAGGTAGACGCCGCCGTCGTCGGCGCGGACACTGTTCTCGCGGACGCGACGGTGGTGAACAAGGTCGGAACCCGACTGCTCGCGCTGGCGGCGACGCGAGAGGACGTACCGGTCTACGTCGTCGCCGCCGGCGACAAGATTTCGCCGACCGACGAGTTCCACACCGAGTTCGGTGACCGTGTCGATATCTACGACGGTGAGCACGACGTCGACGTCCTCAACCCGACGTTCGACCGGACACCCGGTGACCTCGTGAGCGGGTTCGTCACCGAACAGGGCATGCTCTCCGCCGACGAGGTGGCCGGAGTGGCCGGCGAGCATCGTCGACTCGCCGGGTGGGACGAAGACGCGTCGGCGTGACGGAGATAGCAACCGTCAAAACCCGCCCCGAACTACCCACCTCTAGGGCGGCCGTGACGACAGTTACCCCCACCGAGCCCCTTGTGACGATGGATTCTCCAGAGCCGCCCTCTCGACACTCGTGAGCGGCACGCTTCCTCGTCGGTAGCCGCCTCGGTACCCTTCGTCACGCCGAAGCCACAATCTCCTTGACGACGCTCCGCGCAGCAACGCACGTGACGCTCCATCGACTCCTCATTCACGACTCCGTCGGCATCGCGTTTCCGCCGGAGCTCTTGGTCGACGAACTCTCGGATCTCGACGTGCCCGTCGAAACCGCTGACGACGACACCAACTTCAGCCAGGGCGACGGCGTCGTCACCTTCGGTCCCGCAGAGGGCTTTCTCGCGGCCGACTGGGTCCACTGCATCCGCGCGGGCTACGACGAGTTCGACGTCGACGCCTACGAGTTGGCCGGGACGACTCTGACTAACAGCAGCGGCGTTCACGGCACCTCGGTCGGCGAGATGGTCGCCGGCTACATGCTCTCGTTCGCCCGTCGCCTCCACGTCTTTCGCGACGCGCAAGCAGACCACGAGTGGCACGATTTACCCTACGAAGAGCCGTTCACGCTGGATGGTGAGCGACTCTGCGTCGTCGGTCTCGGAACACTCGGTCGGGGTATCGCAGAGCGTGCCGATGCACTCGGGATGGACGTCGTCGGCGTCCGCCAGTCCGAAGAACCAGTGCCGGAGGTCCGTGAAGTCTATCAGAGCGAGGACCTCCACGAGGCTATCGCCGACGCGCGCTTCGTCGCGCTGGCGACGCCGCTTACACCGGAAACGGAGGGGTTGTTCGACACGCCCGAGTTCGAGGTGATGCGCGAGGACGCATACCTCGTCAACGTAGCACGTGGGCCTATCGTCGACCAGTCTACGCTCGTCGACGCTCTCGAAACGGGGGCCGTTTCGGGTGCAGCGCTCGACGTCTTCGAAGAGGAGCCACTGCCCGAAGAGTCGCCGCTGTGGGGCCGCGAGGAGGTCATCGTGACCCCGCACGCTGCCGCACAGACGCGCGGCTACCACCGCGACATCGCGACACTCGTCCGGACGAACGTCGAACAGGTTCGAAACGGCGGAGAACTGGTCAATCGAATCGTCTGATACGACCGGCCCGTGACAGCCGGTTCCACACGAAATCGCCTGCGTCGGCAAACGAACGGCCTTTTACGCTCCGGCGTTGAACTGGTGAACATGATTTTCGAGAATCTTCCGACCACCCCCCGGTCGGAGGAACTCATCGACAAGGCGTTCTCGCGGGCGGCGCGGGCCGGTCGGGCCAAGAGCGGCCTCGAAGCCCAAGAGTCGATGCTCATCACGGCGGCGAACATCCTCTCGGACAACCTCGAAAACGTCGTCACGGCGTGGCCCGACTTCGGGACCGTCGACCCGTTCTACTACGAACTGGCCGACGCCATCGTCGACGTCGACGAGGTCCGGAAGAGCCTCTCCGAAGTGATGTGGGCGAGTCGTCAGATTCCGGAGCTTCGAAGCGAGTATCAGTCGAAACTCCGCAACGCGAACCTCGACACGGGACGAAAGCACCGTAAACAGGCGTTCGCCCGGATGGCCGACATCATCGAGGAGATTTCAGACGACCTGCTCCGCATCGGCGAGGCACGTGACGCGCTGAAGAACCTGCCCGACATCCGCCCGGACGAACCGGCTATCGTCGTCGCCGGCTACCCGAACGTCGGCAAGTCGTCGTTCGTCAACGCCGTCACCCGCGCCAGCAACGAGATTGCGGAGTACCCCTTCACGACGAAGGGCGTCCAAATCGGGCACTTCGAGCGCGACCGGATTCGCTACCAGATTATCGACACGCCCGGACTGCTCGACCGGCCCGAAGAAGACCGAAACGACATCGAGCGACAGGCTGTCAGCGCCATCGAGCATCTGGCCGACACGGTGCTGTTCTTCCTCGACCCGAGCGGCGACTGTGGCTACCCGCTCGAAGCGCAACTCGAACTCCGCGACGCCGTCGAGGCACGCTTCGCCGAGCGCGACATCCCCGTGCTCACCATCTGTAACAAGTCGGACCGCTCTCGCGACGTCGACGCCGACGCCTACATGAGCGTCATCCAGGGCGAGAACGTCGACGGCGTACTCGACTTAGCAGTCGAAGCGGTCGGCTTCGAACCGGACATCCCGCCGTCGCGGCAGGAGTAGGTCACTCGCGGACTGTTTCTCCCATCGACTGGCTGACTTCAACGAGGCAGACGACGGACACGCACATCGTCAGTAGCTACGCGACGTCGTACGGGACGGGTTCGTTTACGAGTAGCTCTGTTGAAGTCCTCAAAATTTGACAGATGTGGCGTGCTGAATATAGAGGGTGTATGCAGCAACTCAAAACGAGTGAGTCTATTCGATGTGCTTCCGTGCGAACTCTATTTTATATTCAATTCTCTTAGGGAACGATGTTTGACACAGCTCCGTACTGTCCATCACTCCATACATTTTCACGAACTCTTCGTACGCGAAATAGAATTCCATAAAGTCCGGTTCATCTTTCCATCGTTCTTCGTGCCATGTGAGGTCTTGATAGTAGCCTTGAGCGGTCTGATACTTCTGAACCGCCTCTGAATCTCCAAGATACAGTAGTCCGTCCCCTTCCCACTCGTGTGTAAGACCGACGAGCACACCTTTTTGTGTATTTTCTCGAACCTCTTCGAGATGCCACCGTGCGTATTTGAACAGATGTTGAGCTCGGGCAGTATTTCCAACATGCGCATCACAGCTCATAGCTTGCAGCAATTCACCTACCGCCCATCTCATTCGACCATCCACAGCGAAGTTGTTATCGACTAATTTTGACAGGGCGTACTTCGCATATTCTGACGCTGCCTCCTCGTAGTCTCCTGCTTTTTTTGCTTCATCGGCCTTAGAATAACTCATTCTGAATCACTATCGTCTGGATATTGTGGAGACATATCCTCTGGTTGAGCATAGTTCTTGACGTGGTGTAGCACCATACCGAAGTGACCGACTCGCGCGCTCTATTCAGCACGACCACAGAGACCTACCTCGTCCCTGTCAGAAGTGCCGTGCAAGATATAGGGTGTGTCTATCCTTCCCGAATGTCTATACGTTCCTCCAACTACCATTCGACGATGGCTCCCTCCACCACGCGACGCCACCTCATCGCCACTATCCCCTTCGTTACTCTCGGAGCAGGGTGCATGGGTTCTCTCCCGTTTCGTGATGAACCAGCGTCGCCACGTGTTGGCCTCGGGAAGATCAGCGTGTTCAACAGCCGGGAGGCACCGACTACTGCCGACATCACCGTTCTCAGAGACGGTCGCTCTGTGTACGAACAATCGCACACGCTCGAAGGTCGCGAAGGAAATCGCGTTGATATGGTCGAAGTTGTTGAATCGTGGATGGGACAGAATGTCACCTACGAGGTTGCAGTAACTGCTCGCAATCCCCGAGTAGAGGCCACCTTCTCAACGTCGGACGCGGAACAACTCGTCGAGGACTGGGGCGACGACGAGTGCTTCCAGGTGCATTTCGATATCACCAGCGAGGAGATTCCGACTGCGTTCGGTGGTCTGAATACCTGTCAACTGTCATCCCCTGATTCGACGGGGTCGGGCGATAGACCGACTCTGCGTAGGTAATTGAGGAGTCACTGTTCGGTAGACTCGTGCCCTCTATCCAGCACACCCCCAACGAACTATCAGCGACTGAGTGTTCAGACAGAACCTGACGAGTCTGAACCCGCGAACAGCATCACGAGCAGTGCGAAGGGGAGGATATCCGTTCGCATGCACGACGTCCGGCCATCGAGCGGACGACCAAAAACGGCCCGATGGGTGGGATATCGGGCTGGCAGTGGTCTCGCGACCCGGAATCCTCGTGCCTGAGCGTCTCGGTCCGAGAGGGTCGGTCATCGACCGTGGGTAGAGAGTCGGAGAGAGGTGAGTTAGCGAGCGTCAGCGGATTCCTACTTACTCGATGTCGTAGGTGATGGTGACCGTCGCGGAGACCTCGACGGGACCGGGTTGGAGCACCGTCGACGCGCCGTCGGCGGACTCCTCGAAGGCGTACCGGGGTTGCGGGTACGGGTTGTAGTCGGCACCGGTCGAGATGGTGCGGACGCCTGCGATGCTCACACCGGCCGCGCCAGCGACGGTGTCGGCGTCGGCGCGGGCGGCGTCGACGGCGTTCTCGAGGGCTTCGGCGCGGACGTCGGCGCGCGTCTCGTCGGTCAGGGTGTACTGGACACCGTCGACGACGATGCCGTTCTCGCCGTCACCGGAGACAGCGCCGACGGCGGCGTCGATAGCGTCACCGGCCTGTTCGGGCGTGACCTCTATCTGGTAGCCGTGGGCGGCGCGGTAGCCGAGGAGTTCTCGGCCGCCGTCACGGGAGTAGTCGTACTCCGGTGAGATGCGGAAGAACGTCGTCGTGACGGCTTCCTCGGTGTCGACGCCGGCGTCGGTCAACGCGTCGAACATCGCTTGGGAGTCCTCGGCGACGGCCGAGCGAGCGGCCTCGGCGTCGCTATCGAGCGCCGAGATAGTGACGGAGACGAGCGCGAGGTCAGCGTCGGCGGAGGCGGTTCCCGTCCCCGAGACGGAGATGTTCGGCGGCGTCTCTCCGTCCGCTGGTGCGGCGGCGGAGCCACCGTCTGTCTGAAGGGGAGCAACACAGCCAGCGAGGAGTAACATCGCGGCGAATACGACGGGAAGTAACGGTCGCATAGCTTCTATAAGGTGATATGAGATATTCAACCCGCGCTAAGCGCAAAGACTGGTTTCACATATCAGACCGACGCGCTCAGGCGTCGTGGCGGAACGCATACAGTCGGGTCGTCGTGCCCGTGGGGTCGGCCGTCGAGCGGTCGGGTGTCACAGACCCCTCCGGGTCCGGTGGTGTCTTCGTGGTGAACAAGACGGTTCCGTCCGACGAGACTGTGCCGCCTCCCGTTTTGGCGCGACGTTCGAGTTGCCAACGTTGTTCACCTGTCTCGGTGTCGAGCGCAGTGACGGTCACGCGGCCGTCGACGGCGTAGCAGACCAGAAACGCCCCGTCGACGACGACGGGAACGGTCCGACTCGGGCCGACATCGTCGTACAGTTGAGTTCCCCACACGCGCTCACCCGAGTCGAGCGAGAAGGCGGCCGCGTTGCCGTCGTTGTCGGCAACGTATAGTCGTTCGCCGTCGACGGCGGGACGAACGCCGCCGTCGGTGAACGTCTCTCTCGCCCAGCGGCGACTGCCGTCGAGCGTCACCGCGTCGACGACGTCTCTGCCCGAGCGAAACACCGCGCCGTCGGCGACGCTGACCGGTCCGCCGGCGACGGGTCCGTCGTCGGGCGTGTATCGCCACTGGACGCTTCCGTCGGCGGTATCGAGTGCCGTCAATCCTTCGGCGTAGGCCGTTCCGTCGACGACGGTCGGCGGCCAGTACATGTACGGCTTCGACCCGTGCCGCCAGCGCTCGGTTCCGTCCCGATTCAGACAGACGAGTCCACCCAGCGCGTCGCCGACGAACAGACCGTCGTCGGTGGCGGCGACGGGACCGAGGACCCAGTGGGACTCGGTCTCGCTTCGGCCGCGACTGTCCGTGTACTCTCTATCTTCGAACCGCGTCACCCAGTAGCGTTCGCGACTCGCGGCGTCGACGGCGAGGGCGACCCGGCCGGCGACGAGAAACAGCGTCCCGCGGTGGTACGTCGGGCGGGACTCCACTCCCTCGAACGAGCGTCCGAGTGGCTCGCTCCAGCGGCGTTCGCCGGTGTCGAGTGCGAACGCTTCGAGCGTCGCCTCGGCGACGCCGTCGCTCGGAGCTCCCCGAGTGTGATACACCGTGTTGCCGACGACGATGGGAACCGTCGTCGGTCCGGCGAGTGACTGTGTCCACGCGAGCGACGGGGCCGCCGCCGTCGTCGTCGGGTCGGCGGCCGTTCGAGCGCGGTTCCGGCCGACGGTCGGCCACGACCCCTCGGGGGCAGGGTCACCCAGCGGTGGTTTCCGCCGGGTCGGCGTCGTCGTCTCCGCATCCTCGCCGTCGTTCGACGGCGAGAGTCCCGAACAACCGGCGAAGGCGGTGCTCCCTGCGAGTGCGAGGAACCTGCGGCGATCGGCGGCCAATCTCTCCATCGTTCATCAGAATAGTCGACGGAACAAAAGGGGTTTCTGTCTCACTCGGCGGCGATGTACCGAATGTCTACCTCGATGTGGTGGTCCGACCTGAGTCCGAACGGTGGTTCGTAGAGTCGGTTGATCTCCTGTTCGAACGTTCCTTCGAGCGACGGCGGTGTCGTCGACGGTGGATAGCCGATGGTGAGCGTCACTCGTTGTGGCTGTCGAATCGGGAAGTCGCCGTAGACGACGCTCATCGAGAGGAGTTCGACGTTGTTCTCTGCGGCGATATCTTCGACCGCAGTGCTCGTTTCGTCCTCGAACTGTGAGCTCTGGAGCGTGACGAACGTGATGCCACCGAGGAATCCCGACAGGAGCAAGAGGATGACGCCGAGGACGGCGATGCGTCGGCCGGTCGACTCGGTGGCTTCGTCCTGTTGGAACCAGTGGAATGGACGGTAGCCCTGATAGCTCAAGACGGCCAGTGCGGCGAGATTGACCGAGAGGAAGTTCACGAGGACGAGCACCGCTGCGCCGATTACTGTACTGGGTTCGCCCCACGCGAGTCCGATGCCGACGACGGCTGTCGGCGGGACGAGCGCGGCGGCAATCATCACGCCCACGAGCGCCGCCGAGACACCCGACGAGAGGCTGAGTGCACCGGCGACGCCCGCACCCAGCGCCACGGCCAACGAGAGAACGTCCGGCGCGAGTCGCTCGCGGACTTCGCCGATGGCGAACACCTCGCCTGCGTTCAGCGGTATCGCACCGCTGAACTTGAGTAGACTGGCGAAGATGGCTGCGGCGACGACGGCGAGGACGCCGCCGATGACTTGCAGACGGACGCCACGCACGAACAGGTCTTTCTCGTCGAGCACCGACCCGACGCTCGTCGCCATCGCGGGACCGATGAGCGGCGCGATGACCATCGACCCGACGACGACGGCCGGAGAGTCCAAGAGGAGACCGGCGGTGGCGACGATGGCACTGACGGCGGTCATGATCATGAACGTCGACCGCTCGGGGGCGAGGTCCTCTGCCCGAGCGACGAGTTCTTCACGGGCGATACGGTCCCCGTTCCCCTCCTCGGTCTCTTCGTACCGCTCGACGAGGCGGTCGAACTTCTCGGAGATAACCGTCTCGGCGTCGATGACGACGGTGTAGGCGTCACGTTCGATACCGGCTTCTCGAAGCTGTTCCAGCACTGGTTCGACCGCACTGACCGGGAGCGGAAAGCTCACGACAGCGGTGTACTCGCGACCACTGACCTCTTCGGTGAGCGCGTAGTCGATACCCTCGTCGTCGAGGACGCGAAGAACCGTCTCGCGTTTGCCAGCCGGAATCATCACTTCAACGAGTCGCACACTGCCTCCTCTCCCGGTGGGGGGAAAATACCTCTGGGTAAAATCGGACTACGGAGCGAACCGCCGGAGGACGGGTATCTCGTCGAGTCGCTCGTCGTCTAAGACCTCCCAGTCGATACCCGTTGGTCGCGGGAAGGGCGAGTCAGTTCGGACGAGTCGGTCCGGTGTGACCACGAGGTCCATCGGCACGTCGTGTGCGTCCGGTTCTGGCGCGTCTGCTCCCACAATCTGCAGTTCGTGGACCGACGTCGCTACCGTCGTCGTCGCGTCGACTGCGCCGAGTTCCGAGAGAACGGCGTATTCGAGGTCGCTGTACCCCTCTCCCTTGCCGACGCGCGCACCCTGTCCCGTAACGGCGACACTGCCGGAGACGACGAGGTCGACGTGCGGCACGGCGTCGGGACCGACTGGTTCGGCGTAGCCGTCCATCTTCGACACCGTCGCCGCCGAATCGAGGTCCGACTCGTCGATGGCCGCGGGGTCGAGTTTCATGAACGGTTGCTCGTCGCGGAGACGCGGTTGGGCCATGTAGACGACTTTTCCTTCGTGAAGAGCGCGCCGACGGACGGGCAGTTGTGGCGCGTCGGGATTCGCTTTGACGACGTCGGCGGCTTGCCACTCGTCGGTGGCGGCGAGTCGGTCGGCGGCGTCTCTCGCCCCCGCGAAGTTCGGAATGCGCCCGTGTGGCGGGAACGGGAATCGGGCTTCTCCCGAGTCCGCCAACTCGTCCCAGATGCGCTCGCGGAGCGTCTGTTTGTCCATGCCGGGAGGACGTATCCCGGGTGGAAAAGCGATACGAGGCGAGACAGACGGTGCGCGACGCTCTCGCCAGCGTTAACCACCTCGGTCGATTACGAGGCGTATGTTCGAAAATCGCCCCAACCGAGACGCAGAAGTCGTCTTCGTCGGGCGCTCTAACGTCGGCAAGTCGACGTTGATGCGTGAGTTGACCGGCCACAACAAGTTCAACACGGGGAAGAAGCCCGGCGTGACTCGGAAACCGAATCACTTCGATTGGAACTCCGAGAGCTTCATGTTCACCGACTTGCCGGGGTTCGGTTTCATGTCTGGTGTCGAAGAGGACCACCGTGAGGTCATCAAGACGGACATCGTCCGCTACATCGAAGAGAACGCCGAGGAGATTCTGGTGGGTGTGCTCGTCGTCGACGGCAAGAGCGTCATCGACATCATCGACCGCCACTCCGGCGAGGGTGAGATTCCGCACGACGTAGAGATGTTCTACTTCCTCGAGGAGTTGGGCATTCCGACCGTCGTCGCCGTCAACAAGATGGACAAAGTCGACGACAAGGACGAGCGACTGAACGACCTGTGTGACCGGCTTGGACTCTACCCGCCGTGGGAGCAGTGGCAAGACGACACCATCGCACCCATCGTCGCGAAGCGCGGACAGATAGAGCCGTTGAAAGAGACGCTTCGACACCACTTCCACGAGGCGAAACGTGACGACTTACTGAAGTTCGTGAAGTGAGCGGTCGACCGACACTCACTCGTCGTCGACTTCTCGCTCGTCGACTGCCTGCTCGCTTTCGACTTCTCGTTCTTCGTTCGCCGCCGAGATACCGTCGACGCGTGTTCGCTTGAGCCGGAATATTTCGACGTCCCAACTCGGATTTCCGTCTGTATTCTCACACGGCCACCCACCCGAGACAGTGATTCCACCCATGTGTGCCCGCAATAGGAGGCGATTAAGCTGTTCGCGAAATACCGCCTCGTCTCGAATCGGTGAGCGGTCGTCAGGTGTCATAGTAGGTCTCTTGCGTCGGTGCAGAATCGTCAGGAGGTTTGGAAGGGCTTGTCCGGTTTCGGTCTCACGGGGTGACAGCGTGTCGTCGGGGATGTGTGTATAGACAACTAGTAACGTTCCGCAAGATAATGTATCTTGTCGTTCTGTTGTGATACTCTCTTTATCGGCACGGATAGCACTCGTCGGTAGTCGTGGTCGTCGGTAACAGTCCCCTACCGCCGTCGCACGACTTAATCGTCTGCGCGTCTTTCCTTCTCACATGACGAATTGGCGTGCGGTCGCGGGTGGGTTCGTAGTCCTCCTCCTCACCGGATTGATTGGCCTCCAGCTCCCCCTCCTCGGACAGATCGGTGCCGGACTCATCGGCGGGTTCGCTGCGGGCTACCTCGCCGGCGGTGGCTTCGGAAACGGGGCGTGGCACGGTCTGCTCGCGGGGTCTATCACGGGTGTCGTGTTGACGCTGTTCCTGGCGCTCCTCGGCGGGTTGTTAGGTCTCGGTGCCGGTCCTCTCGGCGGATTCCTCGGCGGAGCGGGCGTCCTCCTCGTCGGCGTCTTCGTGACGCTGCTGTTCGCCATCGACAGCGCCATCGCCGGCGCGTTCGGTGGCTGGCTGAAGGGCTAAGTACGGTTACTCGCCGCGGTCGAGATACTCCTGTTGGACGGCGACGACGTCCGTCGAATCGGCGCACTCCGAGTAGCGTCTGAGCGGTTCTTCGTTCAGTTCGAGGAAGGTGTGTCCCCACGTGAACTTCGAGAGAATGTTCTCCGCCTCCTCCCACTCGCCGAAGATGGCGAGTGCGGCGGCCATCGCTTCGACCGTCGTGAGTTTCATCGGCCGACCGAAGTTGACGGGGTTGGCGGCGACGAGATACGGGAGCGCCCGGTGTTCCCCCGGGAGCGAAAAGCGTGCTTCGCCCGCAGACTCCCACGAGCAGTCGAGTGCGACGAGCGTCTCCGTCTGTCCGGTGGTGGCGGCCACCCTGTCCGCTGGCGACAGTGCCTGTTCGGCGTGCGGGTTCAACACGACACCGTACGGCGTCGCGCGATGTGACTTGTGCAGTTCGGCGAGGTCGAACTTCGCGAGGCGGCGCGCGGTGCACTTGTCGGGGTCGTCGTCGCCCTCGTACCGGATGTGCAGGTCCACAGGAGTTCGGAGGTCGGCGTCGAACAAAAACGACCCGTTTGGTCGTGGGTGAGAACCAAGAGGGCTGACTACGTGGCTAGTCTCATGAGTCACCTCAAAGCCGTTCACTCCTACTACGACGCGCTCGACGAGGGTGATTACGACGCTCTTCTGGTCGTTCTCGCGCCGTCGTTCGAACAGACGCGTCCGGACCGGTCGTTCACCACTCGGCAGTCGTTCATCGACTTCATGCAGGAAGACCGCCCCCACGAAGACACGTCTCACGAGATAGACGTCGTCTACCGTAACGAAACAGGCGAACACGACGAACTCGCCGTCCGCGGACGAGTCTGCACTAACGGCGGTGCGGAACTGGTCGGGTTCCTCGACGTCTTCCAGTTCGAAGACGGCCGCATCTCGCAGGTACAGACGTACACTGACTGACCGCGCTCACACCTCACTCATCGGTCGTCGGATCCGGCCGCTACCGACTCTCCTCGCGCATCTCGCACATCTCGCTCACGGTAGAGGAAGTACGCTCCTCCGAGAACGAGCGCACCCAGTGTCGTCCACCCGACGACGCTCACGACGGGAACACCGAAGCCGAGTTCGAACCCGGGAGCGTCGAACACGTGATACTCCGTCGCACCCGTCCCGTGCATCGTCCCCCAGAACGTCACGCGCAACACTGCGCCGAGTACAGCCGTCAGAACGGTGACGAGGAGCACGCTCGCAGCGACGACGGCCGCCGTCTCACTCAGTGTGTCGACTCTCGTGCTCATCGTCTCTTGTATGGGCTGTGGTAACATATCTCTTCGCACAGGTTCACCGTCGAAGATATTCGACGGCTCTCATAGAGTAGCGACGAAACAGAAGTAGAGACGGAAGCTGTCGACGAAGCGAAGAGACAGTCGAACGACCTGTTACTCTTTCTTGCCTGCGCCGACTGCCGCTTCGCCGACGGGTTCGTGACCCTCGATGACCTCGCGGCCGCCCATGTAGGGTTGGAGTACGTCGGGCACGTCGACGGTGCCGTCCTCGTTCTGGTAGTATTCGAGGAGCGCGACCATCACGCGGCCGACGGCCGTTCCCGACGCGTTGAGCGTGTGGAGATACTCCGTCGACTCGTGGCGCTCTGGCCGGTAGCGGAGACCAGCGCGACGCGCTTGGAAGTCCTCGAAGTTCGACGCCGACGAGACTTCGAGCCAGCGGCCGCCCTGTTCCGGCCCCTCGTCCGACTCGGTGCCGGGTGCCCACACTTCGATGTCGTAGGTCTTCGCCGACGAGAACGTCAGGTCACCGGTACAGAGGTTGAGCACGCGGTACGGTAGCCCGAGTTGTTCGAGTACCTCGATGGCCTCGCCGAGCAGTCCTTCGAGGCGGTCGTAGCTCTCCTCCGGTTCGACGAAGTTGACGAGTTCGACCTTGTTGAACTGGTGGACGCGGACGATTCCTCTGGTCTCGGTTCCGTGTTCTCCCGCCTCGCGTCGGAAGTTCGGCGTGTACGCCTGATGCTTCAGGGGTAGGTCGTCCTTCAGCAGGATGTCGTCGGCGTACATGTTCGTCACCGGAACTTCGGCCGTCGGGCAGAGCCACAGGTCGTCGTCCTCGTACCCCTCGGTCTCGCTGCCGCCGATTCGGTAGGCGTCCTCGGCGAACTTCGGTAACTGGCCGGTGCCGGTCATCGACGTCGTGTTCACCGGAATCGGTGGGAAGAGGTCGACGTACTCCTGTTCGCGGTGGACGTTCAACATGAACTGGATGAGCGCGTGCTCCAGCATCGCGCCCTCTCCTTTCAGGAAGTAGAATCCCGACCCTGTCGTCTTCGCACCGCGGGCCTCGTCGATGATGTCGAGGTCCTCGCCGATGTCGTAGTGCGGCGTGACCTCGTCGGGGAGTTCACGCAAGTCGTCGAAGCCGACGCGACGAATCTCCTCGTTGTCGCTCTCGTCGGCACCGACGGGGACACTCTCGTGCGGGACGTTCGGAATCTCCAAGAGCGCCTCTTCCAACTCGGCTTCGAGTTCGTCGGCGCGTTCTTCGAGCGCTTGCAGGTCCTCTTTCAACTCCTGCGAGCGAGCGATGGCCTCGTCGGCCTCGTCGTCCTTGCCTTCGGCCTTCAGTTGGCCGATCTGACTGCTCACCTGGTTGCGCTCGTGGCGCAGGTCGTCGCCCGTCGCTTTCAGTTCGCGCCACTCCTCGTCGACAGCGATGACGTGGTCGATGTCGACGTCGTCGTAGCCGCGGTTCGCGAGGCTCTCGCGGACCTCCTCGGGATGTTCGCGGAGGTATCGTCGGTGAAGCATTTGCTCGAAATTCAGTCGGGATTGGGAAAACCGTATCGCATCTGTGTGTCTCTCTCTCAGGCGATGGGTGGGGTTTGGTGGGTCGGGGTGGGGGGTAAACTGCTGGCAGAGTCGCTGTTACGACTTTTCTAGACGAGCGGAACGATTTATCTCTCTCGTGACCTACGGTGCACCATGAGTACCACGACGAGTGAACGGCGTGTGAGTGGCGAAGCGAACTACGAGTACAAAGTCGTCAACGCACCGACCAGCCTCCTGTGGTTCCGAATCAAACGCGACGAGACCGAACAGCTGTTGAACGACCTCGCGGCAGACGGCTGGGAACTCGACGACGTCGTCGTCAACTGGTGGGGCGGTGCCGAACTGTTCCTCCGACGTGCCCGATGAGCACAGATACCGTAGGCACGGCCTCTTCTCGTCAACTCTCCGCCAGGATTATGCTCACCGCTACCGAACGGCGACTATGTCCTCCAAGAACGCCGTCGGTATCGCACCGCTAGTCACTGGATTTCTTCTCGCGAGTCAGTCGTTCGAGCAGTCCGTTCTGAGTGACCCGTCTCTGTCGTCGGTTGCTGGATTGATTGGAGGGTGCGCCGCAGTCCTCGTCGGCGTCGGCATTTTGACTGGGTGGCGGGAGTTCGACACGGAGACGGAGTCGTCGGGACAGACGGCCGCCGTCGCGCTGGCCGTGATTGCACTGGTCGCGTTTACCGCTGGTGTCGCCTTCACTACGCTCTGAACCCGCTGCATCGAGTATCGAGACGATTCGGGTGAACCAGTGACGACTCTCCAGAAGTATTTAGCCACCAGCTACTCGACATGTATCTGACTCACCTATCCGTGCTCCAACCATGACCGGTCCTCCACTCCCTTTCAGCCGACAGACGCTCGTCGGACTCCTCCTCATCGGCGTCGTACTCCCCGCAGTCATCTGGGCGTCGGTGGGTGCGATAGACGATGGGAGTCCGTCAGTCGACGCGAACGTGACCGAGCGGTACGACTCTCTCGACGCCATCAGTGGCACGCAGACCGTCGAGATACGGACCAACGGGACCGTCACGTCTCGGAGTGTCGCCACTGTCACACTCGTCCCCGACACCGACCGGAAGCGTGTCCGGTTCCACGACGGCGCGAACCGTCAACATCAACTCCAGGTCTCGAACGGGTCGACGCTGTGGCTCCACGACACCGACCAGAACACCGTGACGGTCTACCAGTTGACCGGACCACCGACAGAGTCGTCTACAGCCCCCCGCATCCAAGGACTCGTCACTGCCGCGGGGCTGACCGACGACGCAGGTCGACCGCAGTCCATCGGCGTCTCACCGTTGCCCGTCTTACCGCGACACACCGGCGTCGCTCCGCAGGTGGACGCCAACTGGAGCTACGGCGTCGAGTTCGTCGAGACTGACACCGTCGGCGGGCAAGACGCGTACGTACTCGAGATTGCCCCCACGAGCAACCAGAGCGAGGCGCAGTACCGACAGCGACTGTGGTTCGACACCGAGCGGTTCTACCCGCTCCGTAAGCAGACGTCGTGGACCGACGACGGGACCCAGCGGTCGGTGACGACGACGTACACGAACGTGACGTTCGATGCGGAGGTGTCCGAAGACACGTTCCGTCCCGACATCGGAGACGATACGACGGTCCGGCGGCCCGAGTTCCCCGACAGAGAGTGGTACCAAAGTCGCGCCGACCTGCGAGCGCAGAGTTCGATGTCGGTGCCGAACCCGACGGTACCACCCGCGTTCGAACTGGTCTACGCCACGCAAACGACGGGACGCATCGACGGCGTCGGACTCAGCTACGTCGCCGACGGCCGCGAACTGACGGTGGCGAAGTTCAACTACACCCTCGGCATCGACCCCGACGAGCGTGACCTGACACTCGACGGTCGACCGGCGTCGCTCGACCCCGGACCGACCATCTCGCTCTCGTGGGACTGCAACGGGTACGGGTACACCGTTCGCGGAACCGGTGTCGAGACCGACCAACTGGTCGAAGTCGGCCGGTCGGTGGGCTGTCCCGTCTGATTTCTGCCGAATTTCTGGCCCAGAAACTCGTCCTCTGTTTATATGCTCCGACGGTCCGTCGGTCGAAGTACGATGGGACAGGACGTCTCGACACGTCTACGCTCACCGGTCGTCCGGTGATGTGCCTGATGTGCCTCTGACAGCACGACACGTCCCATCGTCGTCACCGCTGACGCATCAGCCCCTCCACAGTATCGCCGTACTGTTCCGACGGCCCCGCTGTACACTCGGAACCGGTCGACGTGACCGTCCGTGTCCGAAACCCGTGGGCCTATTAATACGACAGGCAGTTATCCGATAGAAAAGTGAGTGAGGATCCGGCGTTGGGCGAACTTCTCGACGTCCTTAGCGACGAGTACGCCCGGGACATCCTCGCAGCGACGAGTATCAAACCAATGTCCGCACAAGAGCTCGCAGACGAGTGTGAGATGTCCAAGCCGACGGTCTACCGGCGGGTAGAGCGGTTACAAGCCCACGGACTCCTCGACGAACAGACGAAGGTGCAGACCAGCAGTAACCACTACAGCGTCTACACGGCGACGCTCTCGAAAGTCTCGCTCGAACTGGACGCCGGGTCCTTCGAAGCAGCCGTGACGCGCACCGACGACGAATCGTTCCCCGGCGAGCGAGAGAGCGACACCGCCGACCGCTTCACGAAGATGTGGGAGGACCTTTGAGATGGTGTCCGTGACCGCCGTCGTCGACGTGCTCATCGTCGTTCTCGCGCTCGGGTCGACGCTCGTCGGCGGCTACGTGGGCTATCAGGCCTACCGTGGGTATCGTCGCCACGACAGCCGAACGATGCAAGCGCTCTCGCTGGGACTCTTCTTCCTCACGGCCGTCGCGTTCAGCATCGCCTTCGTCGGGTCGTTGCTCCTCCGCGAAGGTATCCTCGGGTTGCAGTACCAGCAGGCGCTCACGCTCGTCACGCGACTGTTCCAGTTCCTCGGCGTCCTGCTCATCGCCTACTCGCTTCACTCGCGAGGGTAGTTCGTCCGAGCCTCACGAGTCCCTGTACCGAGGTGTACTCACCAGATCCCGTAGAAGACGACGAGGAGCACGTTTCCAACGACAACCCCCACTACGAGGGCGAGAAGCAATCCGACGTCCGCCAGCGTGCTCCGTGCACGATGGTCGCTCATTACTCGTGTCTCGGTGTTCACACGAGAGAAGGTTCGTGTCGACGTCCAGTCGGCCGGGGGAAATCGTATCGCCTCTGTGTGTCTGTCTCTCGAACCACGGGTGGCTATTTGTCCCGTCCGGGTGAACTCCGGACTCGACCATGCCAACGCTGTCCCTCTCCGACGGTCGACGACTCGGGTACGAGACGTTCGGCGCGCCCGACGGCGACCCGGTGTTCTTCTTCCACGGCCTCCCCGGTTCACGACTGGACGGTGAACTCCTCGCAGACGCCGCGACGTCACGGGACGTCACCCTCGTCGCGCCCGACCGCCCCGGATTCGGTCTCTCGACGTTTCAACCGACTCGTCGACTCCTCGACTGGCCGACGGACGTGACTGCCGTGGCCGACGAACTCGGATTCGAGCGGTTCGGTGTCGTCGGCTTGTCTGGCGGCGGTCCGCACGCGGCGGCCTGCGCGCACGCCGTCACCGGCGACCGTCTGACCGGTGTCGCGCTCGTCGACTCTGCGCTCCCGACGTCGTTCGCCGACAGAAACGTTCTCGGCCGCACCGTGTTCGGTGTCCTCGCCCGATTCCCGACGCTCGTGCGCCCGGGGTTCGCGCTCGTCGCGTTGCAAGCGAAGCACCGTCCGGAGTCCTTGCGGAACGGGATGCGACGGCAGATGGCCACGGGCGACGAGTCCGTCCTCGCTGACGACGCAGTGTGGGCCTCTCTCCTCGCCTCGACGCGAGAGGCGTTCCGACAGGGGACGCGCGGTCCCGCACACGATGGGGCGGTGTTGAGTCGTCCGTGGGGGTTCGGCCCGGCGACGCTCGACGGGTCGGTGTCGCTGTGGCACGGGGCCGAAGACGGGTCGGTCCCCGTTGCAGACGTCGAACGATTCGCCGCTGCGATTCCGGACGCCGACCTCACCGTCTTCGACGGCGAATGCCACCTCTCACCGCTCGTGAGACACGGAGAGACGATTCTCGACGCCGTCGTCTGAGAGAACGAACGGAGAAGTCGCTCGTCGGCCGACTACCACAGGAACATCGGCCAGACGAACTGGAACAGCACCCAGATGAGACCGGTTAGGATGACCGTCATGATGAGGTTCAGCGCGACGCCGACTTTCATCATGTGTTCTTGCTTCAGGTGGCCGCTCCCGAAGACGATGGCGTTCGGCGGCGTCGCCACCGGCAGCGCGAAGGCGAAACTCGCCGCGATAGCACCGCTGACCGAGAGAAACACCGCAGACCCGACTTCCGAGATGCCGAGCGTTGCCGCGAAGACGCTCCCGATACCGATGAGCACCGGGACGACGATGGTCGCCGTCGCGGTGTTGGAGGTCATCTCGGTCAGGAAGATGACGAGCAACACGACGGCGGCGACGACCAGCACGATAGGTGCGCCCGTGAGCGACCCGAAGATACCCTTCGCAATCCACTCGGTCGCACCGGTCGTCGCGAACGCGTCGGCCAGCGAGATACCGCCGCCGAAGAGGAGGATAGTCCCCCAGTCGATGTCGACGAGGTCCTCCCACTCCATCGTGTCGGCGAGGACGAGTGCCGGAATGGCGTAGAGGCCGACCATCACGTAGTAGAGCAGTCCTTGATGGCCTTCGACGCCGGTGACGGTCTGTCCCTCGCCGCCGAAGATGGTGACGAAGACGTCCGAGGGAAGGTACGGCTGGATGAACGTCCCGAGACCGCCGAGCACCCACAGACTCGCCGTCGCGGCGAAGATGTACGCGGCTCGCTTGCCCCGCGGACTGAGGTCACCCTCTTCGCGGAGGTAGCGACGCGCTTCTTCGCGTGCACCCTGCACGTTGTCGACTTCGGGCGGGAAGAAGACGAACGTGAGGACGTACCAGACGATGGGTAGCGTGATGAAGACGATTGGAAGCCCCACGAGAAGCCACTCGGCGAAGCCGATTTCGTAGTCGAGCATCGCCGAGAGTTGCGTGGCGACGACGGCGTTCGGAGGCGTTCCGATGAGTGTCCCCACGCCGCCGACGCTGGCTGCGTACGCCGTCCCGAGGAGCGTCGCAATCTGCATGTTGGAGAAGGCCTCCTTCTCTGCGCCCTGTTCTTTCACCTCCTCGCGGCCGAGCACCTGTGCGAGCACACCGAGGGCGATGGGTGTCATCATCGCCGTCGTCGCGGTGTTCGACACCCACATCGAGAGGAACGCCGTCGCGAGCATAATAGAGAGGATGAGCAGTCGCGGCGACGCCCCCATCGTGCTCATTATCCAGAGTGCGATGCGACGGTCGATGTCGTACTTCTGCAGCGCGTTCGCGAGCATGAACCCCGCGACGAACAGGAAGATGAGGTGGTCTGCGAACCCCGCCAGCGCCGGGTCGATGTCGTTGTAGACGCCGAACGCCGTCAGGAGTACCGGTATCGAGAGTGCCGTCACGGCGAGGGGGACGACACCCGTCACCCACAGCACCGCCGCGAAGAACATCGTCGCGAGCGCGTACTGTCCTTTCAACGAGAGGCTGCCGCCCAGCGACGGTCCGAATCCGATGGCCATCGCACCGACGAGTGCGATTGCGAACACGAGCAGTCGACCCTGAGCCGTCTGTTTCAGCCGCTGTATCATTGATACACGAGTGGTGTGGACGATTGTCTTACTTAATCATTTTCACATCGGTTGGATTTATCATTACAATGAATACGTCGGGTCGAAGTCACCTCTGTGGTGAGTCCGAAGTCAGAACACGTCGACGAGTGCTCGAACCTGCTCGTCGGTGAGCTCGGACGCGTAGAGGTCGAAGAGTGCGTCTCTACGTGACTGTGACAGACCGCGGCGGTCGTTCTCCAGCATCGAGACGTGCGCTTGGATGACATCGTCGAGTTCGCGTTCGACACCCCGCTGTTCGTATCCGGCGGCCGTCCGAAGCAGTCGCCACGCCATCGGAGAGATTTCGCTGACGTCGATGGAGGGCGACCGGGCCATACTGTCGGATTGACGGACCCGAATACAAATAACGTCTGGTCTGACGGGTGCTCGAGACGGCGTCAGCCCCCACGACCGAAAACGACCAGTACGAGTGGAACCCTCAGTCTGCGAGCGTCTTAGTCTCTGCTCGGCTGGACTGGACGAGGACGTCGCGAGGGAGAACCGGCCCGGCCTCGCCTGTCAATCGCCCCTTCGTGACGAACAGGAGAACGGTAGCGACGCTGACGGCGGCGGCGATGCCCGCTCCGAAGTTGAGCGCGACAGAGGTGTCTGCGGCGAACGGATACAACAGCCCTGTGGTGTTGTACAACCCGTGCAGCAGGATGGCCGGAAGGACGCGCCCGCCGGCCACGTTGTAGAGCCAGGTGAACACGAAACTCAACACGACAGCGGCGGCGGTGAACAGCCAGAACGGCTGGTCAGCGTTCTGTGCGCCCGGGAGGACGAACAGCGGCAGGTGCCAGAGCGCCCAGCCGAAGCCGACGACCAGTGTCGCGACGACCGGAGACCACCGTTGCTGGAGACGGGGAAGCGCGTACCCGCGCCATCCGAGTTCTTCGAGTCCACCGCCCAGGGTCAGGGTGAGGACGAAGGCGACTACCAAGGCCGACACCGTCACTGTCGGCGCGGTGAACACCCCACCGGCGAGGAGATACGCACCGGTCGTGACGGCGAGCAGTGCAGCGGCGAGAACGACGGCAGCGAGAGACCACCGCACGCTTCCAGCGACCGGTCCGAGTGAGCGAACCCACGCCCTGAGCGACCGGCCACTCAGCTTCAGTGTGAGCAGTGCCCCGACGGCCGGCCCGAAGACGGGAACCATGCTCGCGGCCATCGCCACTGGCGAGTCGCCGGCGTACACCATGAGACTCCACGCGGCCCACGAGAACGCACAGGCGAGGACGTAGAAGACGACCAGTTCGTGCGCTCTGATGGCTCTCTGTACTTGAGGAATCGTATTCGAAATCATCAGCAGTACAACAGCTTTTGACGAGATAAAGCCGCTGTGACTGTCCGCCTCACGCGTCGCGACGTGGTAGCTCCCTCGCTCCGCGAGACCGGTGAGTAGCCGACCGCTGTTCGTCGCTCTGTGCGTGAGAGTTACGAGCGCCGAGCAGGCGCTCGGAAGTGACCACGTTGCCGCGCCTGCCGAAGAACAACCATCGTCGCGAGCAGAACGACACCGACGACGACCGCAGAGCCTTCGAGACCGTAGTCACCGCCGCTCAGCCAGGTGGGGCCCGAGGTAGTGCCGACGAACAGCCCTAACCCAGCCTCGTCGCCGGAGACGGCGATACCGAAGACTCCGCCTTGCACGAAGTTCCAAGCGGCGTGGAGCGCGATAGGGAACCAGAGTCGGCGGGTGTAGACGTACGCCCCGCCGAGCAAGAGACCGGCGAGGAACACCGACAGTCCCGTCCAGAGCGTGACGTTCGGTGTCGCGACGACGTGGAAAGCCGCGAAGGCGAGCGCCGAGACGGCGAGTCCGGCCCAGGTTCCGAAGGGAAGCTCAACGAGACGGAGGACGACACCGCGGTAGACGAGTTCTTCGAGCGTCGCGAAGAACAACGCGCCGGTAATCAGGGGGACGACGAGTTGCCACGAGTTCGTCTCCGTGATGGTGTAGCCACCGGCCGCCCAGACGATGGCAATCGCCGTGCTGAACAGCGCAGCGCCGAGGACAGTTCCGAGGGCGAACTCGCGGACTGCACCGCGGCGACCAAACTCGGACACTCCACGGGATTCGACCCAGTGGACGTACGCGACGTATCCAGCGACGGCGACGACCGTCGCGACGAGACCTGCGACGAACTGCAGCGCTACGGGTGGCGTCGGGCCGACACCGAGGAATCCGAAGACTGCGACGCCGACGGCTTGATAGACGACGACGGCAGTCAGTATCATCGCTATCGCAGCCACGATACGTCCGAGAGTAAGTACGAGTTCACCGATTCGAGTGCGTTCGAGTGCGTCGATTCGTGTTCGCGAGTTCCGAGCGAACGTCGTGAGAGGGGTTGTGTTCATACCTGTGGACACTCCTCGGCAGTGACACCACCGCTGAGTGAGTCGAATCGTCGGTCGCCGCGCTCTCCGAGAGGGACGCCGCGAGAAAACCGGTGTCGGTGTTGGCCGCCTATTCGCTCGCTCAGCTATTTGTCGTGTAGCGAGATAAACACGTACTGTGGCGTGTCATCACCTCGCCGGTCGCTCGACGAGACGTGTCCGGGTGTCAGTCGGCGAGGTGACCGTCGAGCGACGACGCCGTCGTCTCTCGCGTCTCCTCGTCGCTGTATCTGGTGATCGCGACCGTCACTCGCCCAGTGCCGATGTCGACGGCGAGTTCGATTGGTCTGTACATCGTCCACTCGACGGCTTCACGCCCGACTGGGTCGACTTCGAGGTGGAACTGCTTGTCGCCCCGGCCGCCACTCCCGAACTCCAACTCTCTCGACTCGCCGACATCGAGGGCCAGCGTCCACTGTTTGCCGTAGTTGTCGAACAGTTCGTCCTCGGCGAACGAGAGGGTCGTCGAGAGTTCGCTCTCGGTGCTGTTCGTTACGGTGATGGGGATGGCGTACGCGGGACCGGTACAGCCGGCGAGCGCGATGGCCGACGCGGTCACCCCTTTCAACACCGTTCGTCGCGAGTGGAGGGACATACTGGTCACTCACGTGTCGACTACGAGAACCTTTCCCCGAGTCCATCGCGACCGCTCGTCCGAACCCTTTTGAACGCTGCCGACGCTCTCCTGCGCATGGCTATCGGCGACCTCGAACGCGTCCCGAACTGTACCGACCTCTACTATCTCGACACCGGGATGTACGACACCGAGGCGTACGGGTCCGTCTACATCGTCGACGCCGACCGACCTGCCGTCGTCGACACCGGCATCGGCACGAACCGCGAGTTCCTCTTCGACGCTCTCGACGCGGTCGGCATCGGCGAGGAAGACCTCGAATACATCCTGCCGACGCACATCCACCTCGACCACGCGGGCGGCGCGGGCTTTTTGGCAGACAGGTACCCGAACGCGACGGTGATGACTCACGACATCGGCGTCCCGCATCTCGTCGACCCCTCGCGTCTCGTCGCCGGGACGAAGGCCGCCGTCGACGACCAGTGGCAGTTCTACGTCGACCCCAAACCGGTCCCCGAAGACCGTATCGAGGGACTCGAAGGCGGCGAGACCATCGACCTCGGCGACCGGGAGTTAGCGGTCGTCCACGCTCCCGGCCACGCCCCGCATCAGGTGATGTTCCACGACACCGGCGACGACGTGCTGTTCACCGGCGACGCCGCAGGTATCTGGATTCCGAGCGAGCGGACGGTTCGACAGACGACGCCGCCCTCGCAGTTCGACCTCGAACAGTGTCTCGACGACGCCTCGACCATCGTCGACCGAGACCCGGACGTACTCTGTTTCGGTCACTTCGGACCGCTCGACTTCGGCGAGGAACTGATGGACGGCTACAAGCGCACGCTCGTCGAGTGGGTCGAAGCGGTCCGACAGAAGCGCGACGAACTGGAAGACGACGACGCGGTCATCGAGTACTTCCAGAACCACACCGACATGGTGGAGACGTGGGGCGAGCAGAAGGCCCGCGACGAGGAGCGACTGAACGTGAAAGGTGTCCTCGGCTATCTGGACTACCGGGAAGAGGAGTGAGTGAAGTAGACAATCAACTCGTGGCAACGAGTCTCGAATTCTGACCGGTTTTTTATAATCAACTCCCGTAACGCCGGGATATGGACTGGCGGGATGCGGAAGCGGAGTACGAGAGCGAGGTGCTCGGGGAGACGACGCTCGCTCGACTGTTCGAGGCGAGTGCCGACCGAAACGCCGACCGAGTCGCCCAGCAGTACAAAGGTGGCATCTACGACCGGTCGCTCGTCGCGGACGACGTCGTCCCTGCCGCGCCGGCGGGTGACTACGCCGACCTGACCTACGCCGAGATGCGCACGCTCGTCCGCCACCTCGCGGCGGGCTTTCGCGAACTCGGCGTCGCCGGCGGCGAGCGAGTCGGCCTCTTCGCCCACACCCGGATGGAGTGGGCACAGTGTGACTTTGCGCTCCTCGCCGCCGGTGGTGTCGTCACCACCGTCTACACCTCCTCCTCGGAGCGACAGGTGAAGTACCTCCTCGGCGACCCCGAGGCCACGGGTGTCGTCGTCGAGAACGCCGACTGCCTTCGGCGTGTACTGGCCGTCGAAGACGACCTCGACCTGGAGTTCGTCGTCGTGCTAGACGAGATTCCCGACGGCAGCGGGATGTCCGGCGCGATACGCGACAGAGACGACATCTACTCGCTGGCCGACGTCCACGAGATGGGCGTCGACGCCTACGACGCCGACACCTACGAGACGTGGGTCGACGAACCGGCGATGGACGACTTGGCGAGTCTCATCTACACGTCGGGGACGACTGGCCAACCGAAGGGCGTGCAACTCACACACCGAAACTTCCGCGCCAACGTGAACCAGTGTTTCCGTCGGTTCGGACCGCGTCCGGACGACCCCGACCGACTCGCCATCACCCCGGACTCGACGACGCTCTCGTTTCTTCCGCTCGCGCACGTCTTCGAGCGTCTCGCCGGCCACTATCTGATGTTCGCAGCAGGGGCCACCGTCGCCTACGCGGAGAGTCCCGACACGCTCCGCGAGGACTTCCAACTCGTCCGCCCGACGACGGGGACGAGCGTCCCCCGCGTGTACGAGAAACTGTACGACGCGATTCGTACGCAGGCCAGCGAGTCGCCCGTCAAAGAACGCATCTTCGAGTGGGCGGTCGGCGTCGGACAGGCGTACCACGAGGTAGACAACCCGGGCACGGCACTCACGCTCAAACACCGCATCGCCGACCGTCTCGTCTTCTCGCAGGTGCGCGAGGCAATCGGCGGCCGCCTAGAGTTCTTTATCAGTGGCGGCGGAAGCCTCTCGGCGGACCTCTGTGCGCTCTACCACGGGATGGGTCTCCCGATTCTGGAGGGCTACGGGTTGACGGAGACGTCACCCGTTATCTCGGTGAACCCGCCGAACGGCCCGAAAATCGGGACCATCGGTACCCCCGTCGTCGACGTGGAGATAGAGATAGACGAGAGCGTCGTCGGCGAGGTACAGCGCCGTGAGACCGAGGGGCAGATCGGCGAACTCCTCGTGAGAGGGCCGAACGTCACCTCGGGGTACTGGAACCGTCCCGAGGAGACCGAACAGTCGTTCACCGACGGCTGGTTCCGTACCGGCGACATCGTCCACCTCCGCCCCGACGGCTACATCGAGTTCCGCGAACGTGCCAAACAACTGCTCGTCCTCTCGACGGGGAAGAACGTCGCGCCCGGTCCCATCGAAGACGCGTTCGCCTCGAACCAACTCGTCGAGCAGTGTCTGGTGCTCGGCGACGGCAAGAAGTTCGTCAGCGCGTTGCTCGTCCCCAACGTCGAGGCAGTCCACGAGTGGGCCGACCGCGAGGGTATCGACCTGCCCGAAGACCGCCGGAAACTGGCCCGAGACGAGCGTCTCCGCGCTCGACTGCAACGAGAGGTCGACCAGGTCAACGAACGCCTCGAATCGTACGAACAGATCAAGCAGTTCCGAATCGTCACCGAGGAGTTCACCGAGGAGAACGGGATGTTGACGCCGACGATGAAGAAGAAGCGGCGACACATCCTCGACCGGTACGCCGACGACGTCGAGATGCTCTATCGAGACTCGACGAGCCGGCCGTAGCCGCCACTTCCGGGCGAATTTGTCGAATTAGCTGGCGTCGTAAACGTTTATTTGCTTTCTCCTGCGGAGAACCCGACCGAGATGGGGGAACTTATCAAAGCTCACGTCAACCACCAAACCACATGGTGGATTGCTAATGGCCGCCGAAGCAGCGGGGAACTTGATTCCACTCGTCGCCGCAATCATCGCCATCGGCGTCATCTCACAGGTGCTCGCCGACCGGCTACAGGTGCCGAGTATCATCTTCCTCATCACTGCGGGTATCCTCCTCGGACCGGAGGTTCTCGGCATCGTCACTCGCGATTCGTTCGGGAACGCACTGCCCGCAATCGTCGGTCTCTCGGTGGCGATTATCGTCTTCGAGGGGGCGTTCCACGTCCGTATCGAGAAACTCAGAGAGGCGCCGGCGGCGACGCTCCGACTCGTCACCGTCGGTGCGCTCATCTCGCTCGTGGGAACGGCCATCGCGGTGCACTTCCTCCTCGGCGTCGACTGGCTGGTGTCGTTCCTCATCGGCGCGCTCCTCGTCGCGACCGGTCCGACGGTCATCGCACCGATCCTCGAAGTCGTCCCGGCGCGTGACCGCGTCGAGACGGCACTGGAGACGGAAGGTATCGTCAACGACGTCACCGCCGCCATCCTCGCTATCGTCATCTTCGAGGCCATCACCATCGGCATGGAGAACCCGATGGAGTTCCTCGTGCAGTTCACGCAGCGACTCGGCGTCGGCGTCGTCATCGGCGGCCTCGTGGCGGGTATCGTCTTCTTCGCCCTGCGCTACGTCGACCTCTCGCCGGGGAACGCTCCGCAGAACGCTCGGTTGCTCGTGCTGGCGGGGGCGCTCGTCTCGTACGGTGGTGCGGAGTTCATCGCCACCGAGTCGGGTATCGCCGCCGTCGCCACGGCGGGTATCCTGCTCGGAAACGTCCACGTCCCCTACGAGGAGGATATCTCGGCGTTCAAAGGTGACATCACCCTGTTGGTGCTCTCGTTCGTCTTCATCGCCCTCGCGGCGCTCTTGGACTTCGGGAACCTCCAACAACTCGGCCTCGGCGGCATCGGCGTCGTCCTCGTCGTCGCTCTCGTCCTCCGGCCACTCCTCGTCTTCGTCTCGACGATAGGCGACCGGTTCACTCGCGGCGAGAAACTGTTCATGAGCTTCGTCGGCCCGCGCGGTATCATCCCCGCGTCGGTCGCGACGCTGTTCGCCATCGAACTGCAGGCACAGGGGCTTCAGGCGGCGGCCGACGTTCTCGTCGGCACCGTCTTCCTCGTCATCCTGATGACCGTCGTGTTCGAGGCCGGACTCGCCCGTCGGATTGCAGAATTCTTAGATGTGATACCAATGCGTGTACTCGTTATCGGAGGCGGTAAGGTGGGCCGTGCGCTCGCCGAACGCCTCGAAGACCGTGGAGAGAACGTCGTCATCATCGAAGACGACATAGACATCGTCGAGACTGCCCGGGGCAGGGGATTCACTGTCCATCACGGTGACGGCACCGACACGGACGTGCTGCGGTCTGCTGGCGGTGAGAACGCCAAAATCGTGGTCGCCGCCACCGGCGACGACGACGTGAACCTGCTGGTCTCGCAACTCGCGGCGTCGAAGTTCGACCCCGAGACCATCATCGCTCGCGCCAACAACCCCGACAACGTCGAAGCGTTCGAAGAACTCGGTGTCCGCACCATCTCGACGACGTTGGCGACGGCACAGGCAATCGACAACATCATCGAACGGCCGGCGCTCGCCAACTGGATGGGCGAAATCGGCCGCTCCGGCGACGTCCAGGAGATAGAGGTGACCTCCGAGGAACTCGTCGGCCGAACGATTCGAGAGATCGGTCCCGAACTCCCCGGTGGCTGTCTCGTCGCCCTCGTCGCTCGGAACGGGACGATAGAAGTCCCGGACGCCGACTACACGCTGCAGATGGGTGACCGACTCACACTGCTCGGACGTCGCGACGCCGTCCGCGACGCGATGCAGTTCTGCCACCCCGAGAAACAGGGATAGCTGGACCGTCTCGGTCGTCGAAGGGTTTGGCGTTGCCGAGTACTGTCGAAACCAGTATTCTTTGCGCGTCTCGACGAACTCGGCACTATGTACGACCTCACCCACCCCCTCACGAACGAGACACCGGTCTACCCCGGCGACCCGCCCGTCTCTCTCGACCCGGCGGCGACGCACGAAGCCGACGGGTACCGCGTCACCGACCTCCAGTTGAACAGCCACGCCGGAACGCATATCGACGCTCCAGCCCACCTTCTCGCCGACGGCCGGACGCTCGACGACTACCCAGTCGACCGGTTCGTCTTCGACGCGCACGTCGTCGACTGCACCGGATTCGACGCCGATGCGGCGATTCGGGCGAGTGACCTCCCCGACCCGGACTGCGAACTGCTCCTCGTCCACACCGGGTGGGACGCCCACTGGGGGACTAGTCGGTACGACGACCATCCACATCTCGCACCCGACGCCGCCCAGTGGTGTGCTGACCGTGGTTACGACCTCGGATTCGACACCGCTGGGCCGGACCCGACTGGAGCCGAGACGTTTCCCGCACACCGTCGCCTCTTCCGCGCCGACTGCCTCCTCGTGGAGAACCTGACCGGCCTCGGCGCACTCCCCGAACGCGTCCGTCTCTTCGCGTTCCCACTCGCTCTCACTGACGCTGACGGCGCGCCGGTCCGGGCCGTCGCAGAACCGCGGGAGTGAGACGGGTCTCGACGGTTCTCGGTGTCATTCGCCCAGCGACTCGTCTGCGACACGTGACGAGCACATTACTCTCTCGGCGTCAGTTCGCAGGTGGAAACGAGAACGGGTTCCAGCGGGTACGGACATCGCGTCTACAGACGACCCATTCCCGCTAGTCGTCCTCTCTTCCCCGTTTCAGTGCCGCCAGTCCCGCTGCACCGACACCGAGGACACCCGTGAGCGCCGAAAACCCTGGACTCGATGCGTCGGTGGTCGACTCGGGTTCGTCCGTCACCGGGCCGCTCTCGGTCGTCTCCGTCGTGCCCGTCGTCTGGGTCGACTCGTTGGCCGCTTCCGTCTCGATGGAACTCTCTCCGACCTGTTCGAGTTGCACCGAGGTGTAGCCGCCGGAACATTCGGTTTGGCTGTTGACGGCGAACTGTTTCCCCGTCTCGACGGTCGAATCCTGTGCCGGGATGTAGATAACTGTCTGTTCGGCTTCCGAATCCGAACCTACGTCGACTTTCTCGGAGATAGTCGCGTTGTACGCGGCGATTCGGTCGTCGGACTCGATGACGTTACACGAACTCACGCCCGTCGTGTCGGGGTCGTTGTGCGGGTCCTCGATGAGGAGGTACAACCCCGTGAAGTCGCTCTTGCCGAACTTCGGCGTCGAGTTCGAGAGGACGCCAGTCGTGGTGATACCGTCCTGTTCTTCGTTCTCTCCTTCGGCCTGCGCGCTCGCGAGTCCGGATACTGCCGGGATACCGGCGACCGCTGCTACGGCGCCACCGCTCGTCCGGAGCAGTCGTCGTCGCGAGACGTTCGTGGCCGTCGCTCGCCGAGAATCACCAGTGTTGTCGGACATCTGTCTAGGCGTATGGCCGACTGACACTAATACGTCGCGGCCAACTCGCGGAAAAACTTTCCACAACCGGTGTTCTACCGGTAGAACTCGATGGCCGCCCCTTGACCGAAGCCGACACAGAGCGTCGCGAGGCCACGGTCGACGTCCTGCTTGAGCATCTCGTGGATGAGCGTCACGGGGAGACGCGCACCCGAGGCACCGAGGGGGTGGCCGATGGCGATTGCACCGCCGTTGACGTTGAGTTTCTCCTCGTCGATACCGAGTTCACGGCGCGAGTAGACGCACTGACTGGCGAACGCCTCGTTGATTTCGACGAGGTCGTAGTCGTCGATAGAGCGTCCCGCTCGTTCCAGCAGACCGCGCGTGGCAGGCACCGGTCCGATACCCATGACCGTCGGGTCGACGCCGGCGACGTTGTTCGTGCCGACTTTCGCCAGAATCTCTAATCCGTTTTCCTCGGCGAACTCCTGGCTCGTGACGAGGACGGCGGACGCGCCGTCGGAGATCTGCGAGGAGTTGCCTGCGGTGACCGACCCGTCGCCGGTGAACGCGGACGAGAGACCGGAGAGCGCTTCGAGCGTCGTCTCTCGGCGGATACCCTCGTCCTCGGTGACCGTCCCGTCTTCCGTGTCGATGGGGACGATTTCGTCTTCGAACCGTCCGGAGTCTGTCGCCTCGGCGGCGCGTTGCTGGCTACGGAGCGCGTACTCGTCTTGGTCCTCGCGGCTGACCTCGTACTCTTCGGCGACCTTCTCGGCGGTCATCCCCATCTGGAGTTGGAAGATGTTGTACTCCTCGGAGAGTTGGGGGTGCAGCGACTGGTAGGATTCGCCGTCCATCGGGACGCGCGACATGTTCTCGACGCCGCCCGCGATGATGCAGTCGCGGTTGCCCGCGGCGATGGCGTCCGAGGCGGAGATGATGGCCTGCATCGAAGAGGCACACCAGCGGTTGATGGTCGTCGCCGGGACGCCCTCGCCGAGGTCCGAGAGGAGTGCGATGACGCGGGCGACGTTGTTGTCCTGCTCGCCGCGCTGTTGGGCGACGCCCCACATGAGGTCGTCGACGTCGTCGCTGCCGAGGCCCGTCTCGGCGAGAATTTCGTTGATGAGGGCGCTCGAGAGGTCTTCACTGCGGACGTCTTCGAAGACGCCGCCGCCCTTCCCTTGCGGGGTCCGGTACGCTTTCGCGATGACTGGCGTTGGCATGTCTCTCCCTCGGAGGTCTAGCATGATAAACCCACAGAGAACCGGAAACCCAACGAAAACAGTTTATCGTTTCTTCACAGTTCGAGCCGTCGATGGAGACGACCAAGCCTACTTACGGCTCGAACAGTTCCGGGGCGACGTCGGCCGAGGTGTGTTGCGTCGACGACGACGGGCCGGCCGACGTCGACGTAGCCCCGTCGTGTGTCATCTCGCTCGCTTCAGTCGTCGGAGCGTCTTCGGTTCCGTGCATGGTCAGGTCAGTCGTCTGCAGTCGTCTCGACCGGGTTGGTCGACTCGTCCTCCTCCACGAAGGGGTACCACGACTGCTTCGCGTCGGTCATGTAGGGGTCTTCGTACGTCGTCTCGACTGGCTCGCAGAGTTCGACGAGCGGTTCGGTCCCCGTCTCGGCGACCCACTCGCGGAACGTCTGTCCCTCCTCCCGATGGGCGGCGAACGCCTCGACGAGGTTCTGAATCGCTCCCGGCACCTCGTCGGCGGGGACGCGCTGGCGAATCCACTCGACGAAACTCGGCTCTTCGCCGATACCGCCCCCGACGCCGATGTCCATGGCCTCGACCATCTCACCGTCCTTGCGGGCGCGCATCCCGAGTAGGCCGATGTCGGCGGTGTTGGCCTGTCCACAGTCGGCAGTACATCCCGAGTAGTGGAGGTGGAGGTTTTCCACGTCCTCGGGTAACTCGACGTTGTCACGAAGCCACCGGAGCATTCTGGCCGTCCGGGCCTTCGTCTCCGTCAGCGCGAGCGAGCAGAACTCCGTGCCCGTGCAGGCGATTGCGCCGCGCTGGAACGGGTTCGGTTCCGGCGTGTGCTTCGAGAGGAGTGGTTCGGCCAACAGGTCGTCCAAGCCGGATTCAGGAACGTCCATCACGAGCGGGTTCTGCCGGCGGGTCAGTCTGACCTCGCCGGACCCGTACTCGTCGGCCAAATCGGCGAGTTCGATGGCGTCGTCGGCCGTCAACCGACCGACGGCGACGGAGAGACCGACGTAGTAACTGCCGTCTTTCTGCTTGTGGACACCGACGTGGTCGGCTTTGCCCTCGGCGGGAGGCTTGCCCGCGTTGTAGGTGTACTCCTCGCGGATATCGGTTCCGGCGGTCTGCAGCTCGAAGTCGACGTACTCCTCCTGCAGTAAGGTACGAATCTTCTCGGTCCCCCAGTCGTCGACGAAGAACCGACTGCGGTTCTTCGCACGGACGTCTCTGTCCCCGTGGTCGTGGTAGAGTTCGACGAAGCCACGGACGACGTCGTAGGCCTGCTCGGGCGTGACGAAGACGTCGAGCGAACGCGCTTTTCTGGGTTTCTTCCCGCCGAGGCCGCCGCCGACGCGGACGTTGAATCCCAACACGTCCTCGCCGTCGACCTCCTTGAACGCCGGTTCGACGCCGATGTCGTTGATGGAGTCCTGCGCGCAGCCTTCGCGACATCCGGTCACGCTGATGTTGAACTTCCGGGGCATGTTCGCGAGTTCGTCGTCGCCGCGGAGGTCCTCGCGAAACCGTTCGAGCAGCGGTCGCGTGTCGACGAGTTCGTGCTCGTCGCGCCCAGCGACCGGACAGCCGGAGATGTTGCGCATCGTGTCGCCGCCCGCCGAACGCGTCGTCACGCCGACGCCCTCCAGTTCGCCCCAGATAGCCGGGATATCTTCGAGTTTGACCCAGTGGAGTTGCACCGACTGTCGCGTCGTCAGGTCGACGAAGCCGTTGCCGAACTCGGGGTTGTCGGCGGGGCCGGTGCAGTAGTCGCGGGCGACTTCGCCGATGGCGCGGAGTTGGTCGGGTTTCAGTCGACCGTTGGCGTTCGTCAACCGCATCATGAAGTAGCTCTCTTGACCGCTTCGCTGGTGGAACACGCCCCAGAACTTGAAGCGCATGAACCACTCGTCGTACTCGTCTTCGGGAATCGAGTCGAACCCCTCCTCGGCGAACTCCAGAATCTTCTCGCGGACGGCGTCGCCGTACAACTCGTCTTTGTACGTTTCTTTCTTATGCGCCATCGATTCCGAACACCTCTCTCCATTCGTCGACTACAACCGAAATATCTCGAACGTGCATAGGGTAATTCACAGTCGGACTATGTACGAAGGAGACACATAATGCTAACCGTTGACATACTCACAAAATCGGACACACAACCCACAGAACGACCAGTTTATTAGCAAATAAGAGGGATATAAGGCCGTATTCTGTTCACTATTTGGACGTCTTATTCGACGTGTGTTTTCGACAGGTACGGAAATACGGAATCGAGTTGTTCCTCCGCGGCTGTTGGACCGACGCACCACGCGTGGCTGCTGGGCGGGCAAGGTGACGGGCGAGAAGGTGAGGAGAGCGCGTTCAGGTCCTCACGCGGGCTTCGTAGAGGTCGGCGCGGGTGTTGATGTTTCGGAGCGCGGCCGAATCCGCGTAGGCCCTGACGGTCCGTTCGGGAACGACCACCGGGTCGAGTACGTCGACGACCTCACAGAGACGTCCCCGCTGGTGGACGAACGCGTCGGCGCAGGCCGTCAAGCCGGCGCGGACGTGGACGACGGCGGGAAACGGCTGTCTCTGACCACCGATTTCCGGGACGGCCCCGGTGTGTGTTCGAGCGGCGGCGAACAGGTGGTCGACGAGCGCCGTCGGCACGAACGGCATGTCGCAGGCGACGACGGCGGCGTACTCGGCGGTAGTCGCCTGCAACCCGGTTCGGAGTCCGGCGACCGGACCCCTATCGAGGATGGGGTCTTCGGCGAACCGGACCTCCAGTCCCGAGAGTGCCGCCTCGAAGGCGGGTCGCTGTCCCCGCCGACAGTTGACGACTATCTCGTCGACGGCGGGGGCGAGTCCGTCGACGACACGCCGAATCATCGGCACGCCGTCGACTCGGACGGTCGCCTTGTCGGTATCGCCGAACCGTGTCGAACGGCCGCCGGCGACGACGACGCCGGCGCGACCCGTGTCCGGTCTCATCGTGTCCGTCTCGCGGCCACCTCAGTCATCGCTGGTTCCGTAGCCCGCGTCGGAGCCTCCGAAGAACCCGTCGATGTGGGCACGTTCGGCTATCTTCGGGCGAGCGACGTAGGCGTTCAAGAGGACGATGGGGACCATGATGGCGGCGACGACGACGTAGCCGCTGTGAATCATCCCCGTCTCCGCGGCGTACGAGTAGACGAGCGGGAAGCCGATACCGCCGAACGTCCCGATACCGCCGACGACGCCCGCCGCCGCGCCGGAGCGCTCGGGGAACATCGCCGGCACCTGCGCGAAGATGGCTCCTTCGGTGAACGCACAGGCCGTCCCGACGAGGAAGCCGACGACGACGGTCAGGAGGACGCTCCCGGTCTGTCCGGCGAGCGTGAGTCCCGCCATCGCGGTGACGATGAAGCACATACAGAGGACGGTCCACTGCTCGCGGTAGCGCCCAGTGAACACGGGCAAGATGTTCGTCTCCGTCCTGACGACCCAGTCGCTCATGTAGCCGCCGATGGGACGCAAGAGACCCGCCGCGAGCGAGAACGTCGCGGCGAACGTCGAGGCGATGACGAGGGTCGAACCGAACCCTTCGCGGAAGTAGGTCGGCAGCCATCCGTTCATCGAGATTTCGAGGCCGAAGCTCATCACGTAACCGAGCGCGAGTGCGACGACGCCGTACCGCGTCGCGACGTGGACCCACGACGAGAGCGTCGCCGAGTCGCTGGTCGCCTCGGCTTTCGTCTCCGTCACGGCGTCCTGTCCGATGGAGTAGTAGACGACGGCCATCACCAGCGAGACGATACCCGTGTAGAAGAACGCCGCACGCCATCCGGTGTCGAACAGCGGACCGCTCCACTCGCCGAAGACGCGTGGGAGGACGAGTGCGCCGCCCGCCGCACCGGCGTTTCCGATACCCGCGTAGATGCCCTCCGCGGTCCCTAACTGCTCTTCGGGGAACCACTGGGCGACGTGCTGGATGCCGACGACGAAGGTGATACCCGCCGAGGCGACGACGAGACGCTCGACGAAGAACACCTCGTAACTCGTCGCGAACGCGCTCGCCATGCTGAACACGCCGACGTAGGCGAGGACGATGGCGAACACCGACGACGCACCGTAGCGGTCGGAGAGCCACCCCGTCAAGATACGGCCCGGCGGCGCACTCCAGATGGCCGCGCTCGCGAGGATGCCGAGGTCGGTGAGCGAGAGGCCGAACTCGTCGGCGATAGGGCCGGTGAAGGGAGCGAAGGAGAACCAGATGAGAAACGAGAGGTTGAACGCCATCGTCGCGAGGACGAGGGTCCGCCACTTGGTCATCTTCATTGGCGGACCTCCGCCGGGGTCGGTTCGTCGTTCGGAACGGACGCGTCCGCCTCTCCGTCCGTCTCGGGTGCGACGAGCGCGACGGCGCACTGTTTGTAGTTCGGTTCGTCTGATTCGGGGTCGACTGCGGCGATAGTGAGTTCGTTCGTCATGGGATGATGAATCGGCAGCCAGACCATCCCCGCAGGGACGGCGTCGTCGGCCTCGACGGTGGCCGAGACGCTCCCTCGCACTGAACTGAGGACGGTCCGGTCGTCGGTTATCTGGTCACTGTACGTGTCGACGGTCTCGGGGTCGAGTCGCGCCGGGACCGGTCCGGGGTCGTCGACGTCGCGGGAGCGGACACCGGTGTTGTAGCCGTCGGCCGCTCTGGCCGTCGTCAGGGTGAGCGGGTAGTCGTCGCTCGTCGGGTCGGGCAGGGGAAGCGTCTCCGCGTTCGTGTACTGGGAGAACTGCGCCCGACCCGAGGGTGTGGGGAAGCTCCATCTCTCCGTCTCGGGGTCGTAGTACCGGTAGTCGGTGCTCGACTCGGCGTCGGGGGCGGGCCAGCGGACGGCCAACTCGTCGTCGAGTCGGTCGTAGCTGATGCCCGAACAGTCGGCCGTCGTCCCCGCGGTGAGTCGAGCGAACTCGTCGAAGACGGACTCGGGGTCGAGCGTCGTCTCCGGAAAGAGGTCGGGAGCGACCCGCGCGCCGACGGCGGCGACGACGTCGAGGTCCGTGCGGACACCCGACGGGAGTCCCGTCGCCGGACGAACGCGCGAGACGGTCCGCTCCATGTTGATTGCAGTTCCCTCCGACTCGCCCCACGTCGCCGCCGGGAGGACGACGTCCGCGAGTTCGACCGTCTCGGTTCGGAAGGCGTCTTGGACGACGAGAAACGCGTCCTCGAACGTCTCGCGGGCGACCGCGGTGTCCGGCAACCCGGCGAGTGGGTTCGTGGCGACGGTCCAGACCACCGAGGGGTCGTTCTCGACGATACCGACCGGACCGGGACCGGGGTCGTCCGGCAGTCGGGAGACGGGGATGTCCCACGTCTGGGCGATTCGGCGTCGGTGGTCCGGGTCGGTGAACTCCCGCTGGCCGGGCCACGACCCTTTCGAGGAGCAGACGCGCGTCCCCATCGAGTTCGCCTGTCCGGTGAGCGAGAACGGCCCCGAACCCGGACCCATGTTGCCGGAGGCGAGACAGCAGTCGACGAGCGCACGACACGTCGCCGTGCCGCGGACGCTCTGGTTGACACCCATCCCCCAGTAGACGAGCGTCGAGTCGCCGAAGAGGGCGGTGAGCAGGTCGACCGTCTCGGTGTCGACACCGGCCTCCGCGGCGGCCGCTTCGACCGAGGGAAGCGACCGACGAAGCGCGCCGAACCCGTCGGTGTTGGCGTCGACGAACGCCTCGTCGACGTCTCCCTCCTCGACGAGGTTCGCGAGGACGGCCCGCGCGAGTGCGAAGTCGCCGCCGGGGGCGAGTTGGACGTGGTGGTCCGCCATCTCCGCCGTCTCGCTGTGAACCGGGTCGACAACGACGAGTCGACTGTCGTCGTCGCGGGCCGAATCCGCGATCCAGCGGAACATGACTGGATGGGCGACGGCCGGGTTCGCTCCCCAGACGACGTGGGTCTGCGCCTCGGGGATGTCGTCGTAGGTCGGCGGCGGTGCGTCGCTGCCGAAGGCGTCCGAGTAGGCCTTCACCGCGCTCGCCATGCACAGCGTCGTGTTGGCGTCGTAGTTGCGGGTGCCGATGCCGCCGCGGGCGAGTTTTCCCAGTGCGTACGCGGCTTCGTTCGTCTGCTGGCCGCTCCCGAGGACGGCCACCTCGTCGGGGTCGTTCACCCCTTCGATGGCGTCGGCGACGCGGTCGAGTGCGTCGTCCCACGTCGCGCGGACGAGTTCGCCGTCTTTGCGGACGAGCGGTCTTGTGAGCCACTCGCCGCCGGGGTCTGCGGTCTCGCGGATACCGCGCCCGCAGGCGAGTCCGTTGTTGACCGGGTGGGCGGCGTCGCCACGGACGGTGTCGAGTCCGTTGCCGATGTCTGCTCCTTTGTGGATGTGGCCACAACCGACCGCACACCGCATGCAGGTCGTCTGGACCGGGTCAGCCATCGGTCACCACCTCACCGACTGTCTGACTCCTTTTGCAACACACATCCGGAGAATTCTCCAGAACAGTTGCAAACGTATTGGTTCTCACGGTAATACTCGACCGAATCGAGGGCTAAAACGCTAACCGTTGAAAAAGAGAAAAAAGAACCTGCTTGCGCCGTTGTTCGTTCGATTTACAAGGATATTTAAGGAGTATACCCTCGTAACACAGACAGTTTTCTACATAATTTGTGTGCATTTGGGCACCTCAAGTCGTGTCATTCGGAGGTGAGTACACGGTGTATTGGAGGAGGGGTGCGCGCGCGGCGACGCGAGGCGGAGGTCGAGGTCTCTCCTCCTGTAACTGCTGCGACGGTACTGGCGCGACGTCGCTTCGGGCCACGTCGGCGCTCCGGCGCTTCGACGGTCTTAAGATTCTGTGGTCGGAACCTTGCACGGATGACTGACCCGGCATTCGAGGTAGTCGAGTTTCTTCTGACCGCTCATCTCTACACGGAAAACCGGGACCTAGACGAGAACGACTTGCCACCGCGGTACCGGCAGGTCTTCTGGAAGGACGGGGCCATCGAGCGGCCGCTGTCTGCGACCGAGGAGACGGCGCGGACGGCGACGAGTGTCGAGCACCCCTGGGAGGCGGTCTCTGACCTGCTGTTCACGCAGCGGACCGAGTTCTCCGGGAAACTCTCGCTCACGCAACCGGAGATGGCGCTCGACTGGTTCCTGGACCGTGTGGACGACGAGCGACTCGCTACGAATCCGACTATCGTCGCGACGGTCGAACACCGTGACGACGTCGACGTGACTCACGAAGAAGCGCGCGAACAGAACCGCCCGATTCAGGCCGACCGGGTCTGGATCGACTCGCTGCTCGAAGAGTACTTCGACACCGACGAGGAAGGCGACGCGGAGATGCTCGACTTGGTCCACGTCCGTGCACCCGAGGAGATCGAGATGACGCTCGAAGACCTCGTGTTGACCGAGGACCAAGAGGGCGAGATCCGCAAGATCGTCACCGCCATCGAACACCGCGACTACCTCGCACAGATCGGTCTGCGCGAGATCGGCAAACTGCTCTTCGTCGGCCCGCCGGGGACGGGGAAGACGACCATCTCGCGGGCGCTGGCACACGAACTCGGCATGCCGTTCGTCGAGGTCAAACTCTCGATGATCACGAGTCAGTATCTCGGTGAGACGGCCAAGAACGTCGAGAAGACGTTCGAAGTGGCCAAGCGACTCTCGCCGTGTATCCTCTTCATCGACGAGTTCGACTCCGTCGCCAAGACCCGCCGGAGCGACGAACACGCGGCGCTCAAACGCGCGGTCAACACCTTGCTCAAGAGCATCGACGACATCTCGCTCATCCGCGACGACGTGTTGCTCATCGGGGCGACGAACCACCCCGACCAACTCGACGCGGCGGCGTGGCGACGCTTCGACGAGATCGTCAACTTCCCGAAACCGGACTGGCAGATGCGCGCGGATATCCTCCGCGTCATCACTCGACAGATGAAGATTGCGGATTTCGACCCCGAAGGAGTCGCCGACCGGACACAGGGACTCACCGGGAGCGACCTCCGCATGGTGCTCCGGGAGGCCGTCCTCGAAGCACTCACCGAAGGTCGGATGGAGTTGACGCAGGAAGACATCCTCGACGCCGTCGAAGACTTCGAAGAGCGTGACAACCTCAAGAACATGGACATGATCGACGGCGAGGGGGCGAAAGTCGCCGGCGACGGTGGCGATGGAGACTCACACGACCACGATTCGGACGACCACTCGCACGACCACTGATCGATGCAGGTCACGCTCCTCGGAACCGGCGACACGACGGGGACGCCGACCGTCGGGTGTGACTGCGACACCTGTACGGAGGCCCGCCGCCGCGGTGTCGAACGCTCGCGGTTCTCGGTTCACGTCCGAAACGAGCGAACGGACGAGTCGCTTCTCATCGACGCGAGTCCCGACTTCCGCCACCAGTTTCTGACCCACGACGTGCCGCTGCCGGACGCGATGGTCATCTCGCACATCCACTTCGACCACCTCGACGGCCTCGGCAACGCCTACCGAGTGTTCGACGACCTGCCCGTCTACGCCGCCGACGAGACGGACCCCACGACGGGCGAGAGCGTCGCCGACACGGTTCGCTCGAAGTACGACTACCTCGACCGCATCACCGTCCACGACGTCTCGCCGTTCGAGACGCGCCGAATCTGTGGACTCGACGTGACGCTCGTCCCCGTCGACCACCCGCCGCTTCTCTGCTACGGACTCGTCGTCGAGGACCCCGAGACGGGCGCGAAACTCTCACTGTCGGGTGATACGAGCTACGACATTCCGAACGAGTCACGTGGCGCGCTGCGCGACCCGGACCTGTTTCTCGTCGACGGCATCGTCCCGGCGTCACTCTGTGAGTACCACCCTATCGGCGGCCGCCACGAGAACGACCAGGGAGTTCCGCGAACCTTTGGCTCGAAACATATGACCCGAGAGGGCGCACTGGAGTTGGCCGAGGAGTTGGACGCGAAGACGACGCGGTTGGTGCATACGGCGCACTTCTACCCCGTCGACGAGGCGTTCGAGGAACCGCTGGCCGTAGACGGCGAGCAGTACGAGTTGTAGTCGGTTCGCCTTTTCAGCCGACGGTTGGCCCACTGGCGTCTCTGACTCGTCGGAGTCCCAACTCCACGCCACCGACGAGAAGCGCGACGACGGTGACGACGGGCCACCCGAGGAGGAACCACCCGAACGGCGTCGGGTCGACGGGTGTGAGACCCGAACCGACGAGCGACCACGTGCCGTACGCCGAGAGGAGATAGAGGGTCGAGACGACGACTACCGGCGAGACGAGTCGCTTCGTCGTGAAGAGAGCAGTCGGAAGTACGCCGAGGCAGAGCGCACCGACGCCGACGTAGGCGAAGACGAGTTCGTTGCCAGCGCGGGTGGAGAAGTCGAACCACGTCCAGAGGAGGGCAGTGAGAGCGAGCGTAGCGACTCCGGCGAGGAGGCTCGTGGAACGGGTGTTGGTCGAGTGGAGGGGCACGATTGAGGGATTGTGGGCGTTCGTGGTGAGCGTTTTGGGGAATATCGTTGAATTCGACCTGTGTCTAGAAGTGCTGATTCACCCCGACTATTTAGGTTTGAGCGACGAGTGACTGCTTGACAGACGAGATGCCTCACCCTCCCCAGCCGATTCGTTCGCTCCGCTCACTCATCCCTTGGAAGACCTGCGGTCTTCCTGCCCTTCACTCGCTCTGCTCGTGAAGACCTCGCACGCCGACTGGCGATCAACGCAAGAGCCACAGGCTCTTGCTGGCTCTCGCTCGTCACCTCGCGAGAATCACGAGCGGAATCGCCAGCGCGCGCCATCCGCACAGATACCGGCGCTACTCTGCTCGCGGCTCCGGTTCTTCCACGACGTCGTACCGGTACTCCGGCAACTCCAACATCGTCACGCGCTCCCAGTTCGTCTCGTCGACGACGACGACTTCCGACTCACCGAACACGTACAGGTAGTCGTTCAGGTAGATGGCACGTTGTGCTCCCTGCACGTCGACCACCTTCTGCAACTCCAACCCGTCGTCGTAGCCGAAGACGTAGCCACCTTGCTGGCCCGGGAGGAAGAACACGCCGTGCTTCCGGTCGATGAGGAACGCGTGGTGGCTCTCACGAATCGCGGACCACCGCTCGTCGAGCACGTAGTCGTCTTCGACCGTCGGGTTCTCGGGGTCCGAGACGTCGAAGACGACGGCCTTTACTTGACCATTCTCCTCGCCGACGCCGAGCACGCGGTCCTCCGAGAGCGGGTGGAGGTACGAGGAGAAGCCCGGGAGCTTCAGTTCGCCTTTCACCTCGGGGTTCTCGGGGTCCGAGAGGTCGACGACGTGGAACGGGTCGATGCGCTTGAACGTCACCACGTAGGCCGTGTCGCCGACGTAGCGCACCGAGTAAATCTGCTCGTCGACGCCCATCCCCTGCACCTCACCGACAGTTTCTAACTGCTCATCGAGCACGTACAGGTCGTTCTCGCTCTCGGTGCCGGGCGCTTGAATCGTTGTGGCGATACGGAGATGGCCGTCGTACTCGCTCAGCGAGAACTGATTCAACGGAACCCCGGGGACGCTCCCGACGTCGGCGACGGCGAGCGACGGCGCGCTGTCTCCGTCACTCTCGCCCTCCGCGCTGTCGACGCTGACCTTCACGATGCCCGTGCTCGTCAACTCGCGTTTGTGCTCGTCGAGGTGATTCCGCCAGTCGTTGGCGAGTTCGGTCTGTACCTCGCGGCGTTCGTCGGCGTCGAGACTGCGGTACCACGCCGAGAGCGCACGGTTCGTCTCGATAGAGCGCGCCTGTGAACTCAGGTCGTACTCGCGGAGCGTTTCGAGTCGGTCCACGACCGAGTCGGGCAACCGGTCACGCTCCTCGGTCAGGAGGAAGTCGAGGTAGAGTCGACCGTACTCCGGTGGCTGAACGTAGGTGACGTACAGCGAGTCACCGGACATGTACACCGTCGACCTGTGGCCGCCGAGGAACGAGACCGAATCGGCAACATCGCCGCTCTCGGGGTCGAGTGCGGTGGTCGTGTAAGTCTGGTCGACCGGGACGGGTTCGGTCGGGTGGTAGACGTCGGTGCAGGCGACTTCCGCGCCGCCGTCGCCGAACGGTCGAATCGGACACGGCGCGTCGTACCGGAGGCCGTCGACGGTCACGAGATAGACGTGACCGTCCGAGAGGCGAGCGGTCTGGAGTCGTCCCGATACCTCCTTCGTCCATCGCTCCTCGGGGTTCTCGCGGTCCGAGACGTCGTAGGCGACGACGGCGTCGTGCGAGAGCACGAGGAGCGTGTCGTTCGCGAGGAGCAACTGTCCGGAGGCGTCGATTTCTCCCGCGAGTTCGGGCGAGACGGGGTCGGCGGTGTTCAAGAGGGTCACACCGGCGCGTTTGTTCGGGTAGAACCCGGAGCGACTCCCACGAGCGTAGTAGACCGACTCGCCGTCGCTCTTGACGACGTCCGGTTCGTCGACGTCAGTGACTTGGACGTTCGTTCCGGAGACTCGGTCGACGCTGTCGGACCCGCCTGACCCGTCTACGCCACCCGCGTTCCCGCCCGCACTGGTGTCAGACGCGACCGTCTGGGCCGCTTCGGCGGTCGCCTGCGGCGTCGACTCGGCGACGGCGGTTTCGGTCACCACGTCGTCGGCCGTTCCTCCCTCGGCACTCGACGCGACTCGCGGGCCATCGAGGAACGTCGCGCCGTAGTAGCCACCACTGCGTCGGTCGGCCGAGGCGTCGAGATACGAGCGGAACGCTGCGGCCGACGAGAAGGCGGCGACGTCGGCGCTGGAACTGTTAGTCGCCGTCGACTGGCCGTCTCGAAGTTGCTGCGAGTTCGAGCCATCGTCGGACCCGACGGCCGCGTAGACGCCAGCACCGACGGCGGTGCCGACGAGCAACGCGACCACCGCGATGGCCGCGACTGCCGTGGTCGAGAGTGGGTTGCGGGGCATACCGTCCTCGACGGTATCGACCGAATAAGCCGTTCTGTAATGTCAAAAGAGTGTTTGACCTTTCTCGAACCTGGTTCAGTCTCGGCTTCGACGCGCGAGGAGACCGAGGCCGAGGAGGAGTGCCGCGGCGGCGACGACGAAGCTGTCGAGGTCGCTGGCGACACCCGTCGGACCGTCGTCGGTGACGATGTCCGTCGAGACGTCGTCGGGGCTCTCGCCACCGTCTGCGGTGCCCGTCGACGTGCTCTGGTTCTCACGGTTCTCCTGCCAGTAGGTGTTCTCGACGTTCGAGAGTGCCTCGTCACAGTCCGCGAGTTCGGCGCTGGTGCGCGGCGTGCCGTTCTTCAGCGTGACTCGTTCGCTGGCGTTCAGGTCGGCCATCGTCGGCCCGCCCGATTCGGGAACCTGCACGCGGGTCGCGTCGTAGACCAGCCACGGCGAGTAGAACTCCCAGACGACTTCGCCGTCGGGCGTCACTTCGACGACGCGGTGGTTCGCGGAGTCGGTGATGAGGGTGTTCCCGTCTTCGAGGCGGTCGGCGTCGCGCGGCCAGTCGAACACCGAGGAGTTTCCGACGCGCCACGTGCGAGTCCAGTCGTCGCCCGTCCGCTCGTACTCGACGATACGGTCGTTCTCGCTGTCGGCGACGAGGAACGTCGGCGTGCCGTTCTCGGATTCGAGGTAGTCGGGGTTGTGCTGCTTGTGGAGGATGTCGTGGTTACCGTACTCGCCGAGCGTCATGTCGACTTCGCCCGTCGTTCGGTTCACCAGGAGCGCCTGGTCGAAGTTTCGCGGCGAGATGAGGAACTGGTCGTCGCCGACGGGGTCGATGTCGTTGACGTGCGTCCAGTCTTCGGTGTAGTTGCCGCCGACGGAGTCGTCGTAGTGGTCGGCGAACTGCCACTCCCAGACGATTTCGTCGGTCGTCCGGTTGTAGACGAAGATGCGGTCTTCGTTCTCCTCGGACGTTTCGTTGTAGTTCCGCATGTCGGCGACGGCGAGATTGCCGTTATCGAGGAGGTCGACGTCGTGGGTGTCGTGGGTGTCGAGTTGCTCGGACCACAGCGTCTCGCCCGTCTCGGGGTCGAGTTCGTAGACGACCGTCCCCTTGTTCATCGTTCCGGTGACGAACAGGTTGCCGTTGTCGAGGGGGTCGACGTCGTAGCCCCACGTGATGCCTTGGTTCTTCCCCGTCTTCTGGACCCACTTCACCTCACCGTCGGGGGCGACGCCGACGAGTCGTGCGGGCTTCTTCCCGGAGTCGTTTCCGTCGAACTTTGCACCTTGGACGCTCAGCACGGTCATCGTCTCGGGCGTCTCCGTTATCACGCCCCGACAGATGCCGGGACCGTCAGATTGAGATTGCGCCGTCGCCGCGGGCAGTGCGGCGGTACCGACGAGGAGGACCACGAGACAGAGGACCGAGAGGCGGGTTCGCATATCTCTCCGGTTCGGGGGCCACAGTATGAGTTTTGTGACTTCTGCTATCGAAAGCGGTCCAACCCGACCTGTCGGCGGGCGACGCCTGCGGGGTTCGCGACCCACGGTGAGCGCTCGTCGCGGAGTGCCGCGAGGTCGACCGCTGGCGGGTCGCTCGGTTCGGCGGCCGTACACGACGCGCCGCAGTCTGCCCCCGGGTCGACGACACAGCCGAAGTGTTCGCAGTAGGGACGCCCATCGGCCGTCGCCGTCGCGTGTGCACAGGCCGGCAGGTCGTAGCTCCGCCACCCCTTGCCGTAAGCCTTCTCGGCCACACGACGGCGCACACGAGCTTTCTCGGCCGCGTCGACGAACGCCACGTCGGTGCGGAGTGGCTGTCGGTCGAGCAGTTCGACGCCGGTCGACTCGGGAGTGAGCGTGGTCGGTTCTCGCACCACCTCACGCTCACCCGTCTCGGGGTCGAACCGCCAGACGCCGACCTGCTCGGGAATTCGGTTGAGGTGGGCGCGGGTGACGTAGCTCTCGGTCGCCAGAATCACCTCGTCGAACAGCGCGAGGCTCACGTCGGTTCGGAGTTGGCGTTCGAGGTCACCCGGCGTGCCGAGGTCGGGTTTGTTCTCGATGGCGGTCAGAGACGAAAACCAGTCGGGGTAGCGCGTGGTTCGGCGGACGTACTCGCGGCCGCCGTGTCGCCCTCGGCCCCCGCGCTCGCGTTCGAAGAAGCCGACCGAGAGTGCCCAGTCGGTGACCTCCCGCGCTCGCTCCGGGTGACAGTCGAAGGCGTCCTTCCAGTAGACGGCGCTGCCGACGCCGACGTCGCTCTCGACGGCGAGTGTCGGAATTCGCTGGTCGGTGATGCGGGTTCGAGCGTCGAACTCGGGGCCCTGCTCGACGAGGACGACGTCGACGATGCGATTGCCCGGGGCGACGACGGTGCCGCCGAGTTGGCGGGCGACGACCGAGTCGGTGGTCGCTTCGAGATGCGAGCAGAGCGCCAGTTCGAACCCGAACTCGTGCACAAGAGTCGGTTAGTGAAGCCGAAAGAAAAGCGTCGCGCCCGTCAACCATCTACCTCAGCACTCATCGAGTTCAGCGTTCGCCGACTGCGACGAGGAGGCCGGCGAACTGGACGGCCGCGTAGGTGAGCACGAACGGGAGTCCTGCGAGTGCCACGAACGCGGCGACGACCCAGAGCGGCGTCGTCACGAACAGCCACCCCACGACGACGACGGCCGTGAGCACGAGGAGGCTCGTCAGGAGTGTCGCGAGTGCCGAGAGGACGCGTCGCCAGTCGAACCGAGGCCGGTCGGGTGCAGGTAACTTCCCTATTCGCTGATGATTCTTCTGACTGCGGTTCGTCGTCACTGGAACTCGGGTCGTGGGTGCTGAAGCGCGTGGTTTCATCGTGTCTCCCTCGATTACTGAGACGGGTTCTCGTGGGATATATGTTCGCTGAAAAACATTTCTGTCGAGCCACCTACCGGAATTTAGTTCAGTCTGTACTCAGACAGGTTCCTGGCCGAGACGGTCGGTCGAGACGATGTCGAAATCGCGGTCGAGTGTGACTCGTAGGACTTCGTCGTCGAGTGGAATCGTCACGCAGACGCGCCACGGGTCTGTGGTGCCGCCATCGTCGTTCAGCACGGTCGTGTGTCGGTCGCTGACGGCCCACGGGAGTTCCCAGTACGGGATGGTAGCGAGGTCGAGACCGTGGTCACGGTAGAACTCGGCGACGGCGCTGGCCGAGAGCAGGCGCATCCCGACGGTCGCCCCGACACGGCGGATACACCGGTCACACGTCGCGAGGACGACGGTATCGTACTCTGGGAACCGACAGGCCGACGCTGTGCCGTCTTCGGAGAACCGGTCGGTGTCGGTGACGAGTTCCGTGCGGAGTTCGCTCCCGCACACGGGACAGATGCCAGCGGCGACGAGCGCGTATTGGCCGCGGACCCACCGTTCGTAGGCGTCGAGGAGCGCGTCGTCGTCGCGGCCGAAGAGACCCCCCGGTGGGAAGGGGTGGCGACTGTGAACTCGCTCACAGGCGGTGCAGTCGACGGTCAGCGACTCGTCGGCGTAGTGCGCGTGGAGCGGTTCACCGCAGTGGACGCAGTCGCTTCCGACCGGAAACGGGTCGCGGCGCGGGTCCTCGGTAAACGTCCCGACGACGAGTGCGCGGACGACACCTTTTCCCGCCGCCCGGAGACTGTAGCCTTCGTCGGTCTTGCGGACGAAGTGGTCGGTGAGTTGTCGGAGGTGGTAGTTGAACTGCGCGCTGTCGCGCATCCCGACGCTGGCGCGGAGTTCCGAGAAACTGACCGGACGTTCGGGGGCCTCCCAGAGCGCCCGGAGGATGGCGAGTCGGGTCTCGTTGGCGATGGCACCGAAGGCGTCCGCCGGAGCGACGCGGCGGTCCACCTCGGTTCGTGTGGAGTCGGAGTCGGCCATACCGTTCTCTGTTCACCGGGAAGCTAAAGGGTTGTCAGTGTGTAACACACTATCGTTCTCGTACCCGACGAGAACGCGGACTGTCACCGCGTACCGCGCCAGGACAGACTCGTAGCCGATACGAGAACAGCAACTTTATCAGTCGTTCGGGGCGAAACTTCCCCAAGATTACTCTCAGGAGGTAAATGGTGACGGAAAATCCGCAGCAACCGGAGGTGAACATCGGACTCGTCGGTCACGTCGACCACGGGAAGACGACCTTGGTCCAGGCGCTTAGTGGGTCGTGGACCGACCAGCACTCGGAGGAGATGAAACGAGGTATCTCCATCCGACTGGGGTACGCGGACGCGACGTTCCGCAGGTGTCCCGAGGAAGACGAGCCCGAATGCTTCACAGTAGAGGAAACGTGCGACGAACACGGTGTCGAGACGGACGTACTTCGAACAGTATCGTTCGTCGACGCACCCGGCCACGAGACGCTGATGGCGACGATGCTCTCGGGTGCGGCCCTGATGGACGGGGCCGTACTCGTCGTGTCTGCGACGGAGGACGTTCCGCAGGCACAGACCGAAGAGCATCTGATGGCGCTCGACATCATCGGTATCGAGAACATCGTCATCGCGCAGAACAAAGTCGACCTGGTCGACCGTGACCGCGCGGTCGACAACTACGAACAGATCAAGGAGTTCGTGAAGGGGACCGTCGCAGAAGACGCCCCCATCGTGCCCATCAGCGCGCAGCAGGACGTGAACATGGACCTCCTCATCGAGGCCGTCGAAGAGGAGATTCCGACGCCCGACCGCGACGAGGCGGAGGATCCACGGATGTACGTCGCGCGCAGTTTCGACATCAACCGCCCCGGAACGACCTGGGACGGTCTCACGGGCGGCGTCGTCGGTGGCTCGCTCATCGAAGGAAAACTCACGAAGGGCGACGAAATCGAACTTCGCCCCGGCCGAGAGGTCGAAGAGGGCGGCCAGTCCGAGTGGCGACCCATCACGACCAGCGTCCGTTCGCTACAGGCGGGCGGCAAGCAGGTCAACGAGGTCAGCCCCGGTGGACTGCTCGGCGTCGGGACGGGACTCGACCCCAGCCTGACGAAGGGTGACGCCCTCGCGGGACAGGTCGCCGGCAAGCCCGGCACCCTCCCGCCGACGTGGCACACCTTCGAGATGGACGTCGACCTACTCGAACGCGTCGTCGGCGGCGACGAGGAGATCGAGGAGATCTCCACGGGCGAACCGCTCATGCTCACCGTCGGGACGGCAACGACCGTCGGTGCAGTCACGAGCGCCCGCGAAGGGGAGTGCGAGGTCAAACTCAAGCGCCCCGTCTGTGCACCTATCGGTGCGAAGATCGCGATCAACCGCCGCGTCGGCGCTCGCTGGCGTCTCATCGGTATCGGGACGCTCAAAGAGTAGATGGTGGTCGTCGCCGTGGATACGAACGCGCTGATGATGCCGGTCGAACTCGACGTCCGTGTGTTCGACGAACTCGACCGGTTGTTCGGGACGGCCGACCTCGTCACCCCTCGTGCGGTTCTCGACGAACTCGAGAAACTCGCTGCGGGGTCCAACGGTGAGGAAGGCGTCGCCGCCAGCGTCGGTTCGGACTTGGCGACTCGCCACTGTCGCGTGGTCGACACCGAAGCATCGTACGCCGACGACGCCATCGTCGAACTCGCCACGCAGGGTGAGTGCGACTGCGTCGTCACGAACGACCGACCGCTACAGGACCGACTGCTCGAACGCGGTGTTCGCGTCGTCGGTGTCCGGGGTCGGAACACACTCGCGGTAACAGAGCCATAACACGAGGATATGTATAAGAAGGTACGACTCAAGGACACGGTCGAAGTGCCGCCGAAGCATCTGGCGGACGTGACTCCCCAGCGAGTCAAGCGACTGCTCCAAGACAAGCTCGAAGGACGAATGGACGAAGACGTGGGCAGCGTCGTCAGCGTCGTCAACGTACACGACATCGGCGAGGGTTCGGTCCTGCCGAACCGTCCCGGCGTGTACTACCAAGCGGAGTTCGACGCCATCACCTACGACCCACAGATGCAGGAGGTCGTCGACGGGACGGTCGTCGAAGTCGTGGAGTTCGGTGCGTTCGTCGGCATCGGCCCGGTGGACGGACTGCTCCACGTCTCGCAGATCTCCGACGAATATCTCGCCTACGACGGCGAGAACCAGCAGCTCGCGTCGACGGACTCGAACGACACGCTCGGTGTCGACGACGCCGTCCGCGTGCGCGTCGTGACGAAGAGCATCGACGAGCGCAACCCGCGCGACTCGAAGATCGGACTCACGGCCAAACAGCCCGGCCTCGGCAAACACGGCTGGCTGGAGCAGAAGCGCGAAGAGCGACAGGCCAGCACGGAGGGGTAACCGATGGCAAAGAAGCGAAAGGCCTGCCGTGAGTGCCATTACATCAACGAACCGGACAACCAGACCTGCAACAACTGCGGGTCGTCGAGTCTGACGGAGGACTGGGCCGGTTACGTGGTCATCACGCACCCCGAACAGAGCGAAGTCGCCACCGAGATGAACGTCAGCGAGGCCGGCGGCTACGCGCTCAAGGTCCGGTGATGCTTCGGCTCCCCGCGGACCTGCGTGGCGCGTTCAAAGACCCGCTGGGTCGCGTCTACACCGACCCCGTGGACCTCCTCCGCGACGCCGACCAGACAGAAGGCCCGATAATCGCCGTCGGCGACGTCGTCACGTTCCACCTCAGACAGGCCGAACGGGACCCGGACGTCGCTGTCATCGACGGCAAGACGAAACGGGAGGCCGTCGACGAGGCTGTGAAGGAAGTGCTCGACGGCGACGCCGACCGCATCGAAGTCGAGAACCCGCCGGCGACGATTTCGGAAGCGCTGCTCGACGCACTCGTGAGTGCCCTCGCTGCCGACGACCCGACCGTCATCTTCGTCGACGGCGAAGAGGATTTGGCGACGCTCCCGGCTATCGTCGCCGCACCGGTCGGTGCGAGCATCGTCTACGGTCAACCCAACGAGGGAATGGTCCACGTGCCCGTCGACGAGGAGACGAAAGCCGAGGCCCGCGAGTTGCTCTCGAAGTTCGAGGGCGACGTCGACGCGGCGCTCGCTCGGTTGGACTAACCGGTCAATTTTCACACAAGAGCTATTACGAACCCGTCGGCAGCACGGGTATGTCTCCCCGCACTCGCAGGCGCTTCCTCCGCAGCAGTGGCCTCGCTCTCGGTGCGTTCGTCACCGGGTGTACCAGCTCTCCACCAGTGTCGACGTCGCCCACGTCGTCACCGGCTGAGACGCCGACAGCGACGGCAACGGCGACAGACACCACACAGTTCCCACCGCCGGAACCGACGTCGGCCGCGCCGCAAGACCCGACGCCGATGCCGACGGAGACGGACTGGCCGCGATTCCAGTTCGACGGCGGAAACACCGGGCATCGACCCGGACTGACCGCCGTCCCCGACGACCCCGACACCTACTGGCAGTTTTTCGTCCAGTCGTCGCCACCCGTCGTCGCCGATGGGTCGCTCTACACGGCCGAACGCGACCGCAACCACCGTACGCTCGTCGCCCGTGACGCGGCGACCGGTCGGGTCCAGTGGCTCCGGACGGCCGACCGCGGTGGGGCAGTCACTCACCCTACCGTCGTCGGGGACACGCTTCTCGCACAGAGCTACACGATTCTCTTCGCCTTCGACAGGACGACCGGCGACCAGCGATGGGAACTCGACATCGGACAGGGTTCGCCGGGGTCGCCAGTGGTCGTCGACGGCACGGCATATCTCGCCAACGGGTCGTACGCTTCGGGACCGAGCGAAGCCTTCGCAGTCGACGTGACGACCGGTGAGGAGCAGTGGCGCGTCGAACTCGGGAGTGGTATGCCACATCTCCGTGGTTCCGTCGCCGTCGCCGACGGGTCGGTGTTCGTCGTGGACGGTGACCTCGTCGCACTCGACGTGACCGACGGGAGCGAACGCTGGCGAGTCACGTTCGACGCACCGGCGGAGACGACGCCGACAACAGCGGACGGGATGGTATACGTCACCGACACTACGGGGACTCTTCACGCCGTCAGCGCGGCCGACGGCACGGAGCAGTGGGCGGCCGACGTGGGTGAACCGGTCAGAGGGACTGCAGCGGCCGTCGCCGACGACGAGGTGTACGTCGGGACAGAGTCAGGCCTCGTCGCGCTGACCACCGGTGGGTCCGACCGGTGGCAGTTCTCACTGTCGAGAGCGACGTCGCCTACTGTCGGTACGGACGCCGTGTACGTGGGCGGGCAGGGGTTCGAATCACCGTCGGCCTTCGCGCTCGACAGAGAGACCGGTAAACGGCGCTGGCGGTACGCCACGGCGGAGAAAGCCATCTCGGACTACGTACAGGCCGGCGTCCGTGGACCGCCGACGCTCGTCGAGGGTGGGGTGTATGTCGTCGCCGCCGACGGGATGCACGCGCTCGGCCGGTAGTGCGTCAATCCGCTACTCGGCGTTACCGGCCACGTATCAGTCACGCTTCCGAAAGACGGCGTCACGAGGTCGAAATCCTTTTACTTGTTTCGAGAAGAGGTTGTAGCAACTGAACCATGGACATCGACATCATCTCCGAAGACGAGAACCCCATGTTGCACCGTACCGACGTCCGATTCGAAATCGTCCACGACGACGCATCCCCCTCCCGTCTGCAGGTCCGCGACAGTCTCGCGGCCAAACTCGACAAGGGTTCGGACGAAGTCGTCGTCCACAAACTCGACACGAAGTTCGGCATGCGAAAGACCATCGGCTACGCGAAGGTCTACGAGACGGCCGACTTCGCTCGCGACGTCGAACAAGAGCACATGCTCGAACGCAACAAGATCACCGCCGGCGACGAGGAAGGCGACGCCGAAGCCGAAGAAGCGTAATCTGACCTGAATGCGCGTTCTCGGCATCGAAGGGACGGCGTGGGCCGCAAGCGCCGCACTGTTCGACACTGAAGCCGAGGACGACTCCATCTTCATCGATTCCGACCCCTACCAACCGGAGAGCGGCGGCATTCACCCGCGTGAGGCGGCCGAACACATGGCCGACGCGGTTCCTGCCGTCGTCGACTCCGTACTCTCTCACGCCGTCGAGACGAGCGACGCTGGCTCCCCCGAAATCGACGCCGTCGCCTTCTCTCGCGGTCCCGGACTTGGGCCGTGTCTCCGTATCGTCGGCACCGCGGCCCGCTCTCTCGCACAGACGCTCGACGTCCCACTCGTCGGCGTCAACCATATGGTCGCACACCTCGAGATAGGTCGCTACCAGTCGGGGTTCGACTCGCCGGTCTGTCTGAACGCGTCGGGTGCGAACGCCCACCTCCTCGGCTACCACAACGGTCGGTATCGGGTACTCGGCGAGACGATGGACACCGGCGTCGGCAACTCCATCGACAAGTTCACGCGCCACGTCGGGTGGTCTCACCCGGGCGGCCCGAAAGTCGAGCAAGCCGCCAAAGACGGCGAGTACGTCGACCTGCCGTACGTCGTCAAGGGGATGGACTTCTCTTTCTCGGGTATCATGAGCGCCGCGAAGCAGGCGTACGACGACGGCGAGGACGTGGCGGACATCTGCTGTGGACTGCAAGAGACAATCTTCGGGATGCTCACCGAAGTCGCCGAGCGAGCGCTGTCGCTGACGGGGACGGACGAACTCGTCCTCGGTGGCGGCGTCGGGCAGAACGAACGACTGCGAGAGATGCTCGCGGCGATGTGCGAAGAGCGCGGTGCGGAGTTCTACGCGCCCGACCCGCGGTTCCTGCGGGACAACGCCGGCATGATTGCCGTCCTCGGCGCGAAGATGTACGAGGCGGGCGACACCCTGCCCATCAGCGAGTCGAGCATCGACCCGAACTATCGACCCGACCAAGTGCCCGTCACGTGGCGCGGCGACGACGAGTCCGTCGCTCGCGCGGTGACGGACAGCGGCGACATCCGCGGCGCGGAGGCGACCGTCTCCTTCGAGGGCGACACCGTCGTCAAGCGCCGTCTCCCGAAGACGTACCGCCACCCCGAACTCGACGCACGGCTCCGAAAGGAGCGAACCGTCGCAGAGGCCCGCCTCACCAGCGAGGCGCGTCGAGCGGGTGTGTCGACGCCGCTGGTCCGCGACGTCGACGTACAGGAGTCGACCATCTCGTTCCAGCACGTCGGCGCGTGTGACCTCGCAGAGGACCTCACAGCCGACGCTGTTCGCGACGTAGGCACGCATCTCGGACGGTTGCACCGAGCAGGTATCGTCCACGGCGACCCGACGACGCGGAACGTCCGCGTGGGAGGGGAGTTTGTTCAGTTAATAGACTTCGGCCTCGGCTTCCACACCGGCCACGTCGAAGACCACGCGATGGACCTCCACGTCTTCGAGCAGAGCATCGAGGGGACTGCAGACGACCCCGAACCGCTGCGCGAGGCGTTCGAATCGGGGTACGAAGCGGTCGGCGACGACGACGTGCTCGCTCGTCTCCGGACCGTCGAAGGCCGGGGCCGATACCAGTAGTCGCCGTCTTCCTCACCGCGACGACAGCCAAAACGCTTTATCCCGGTCGTGTGTACGGGTTACGTATGGCAGACAAACCACAGTCTGGTGAGATTCTCGGCATTCCGTACAACTTCGAGCGACCGAGCATCGGCCGTCTCCTCTCGTCGTACTGGCAACCGGGCAAAGGCATGCTCGTGAAGAAGCCGTTCGGCGTCGGCTACACGCTCAACCTCGCTAACTGGCACTCGTGGGTCGTGCTCCTGGCGGCCGGCGCGATGCTCTTCCTCGAACGTCGCGGTCAGACCGGTGCCGTCGCCGAAGACGACGACGGCCCCGTCGAAGTCATCGTCGACGACGACTGAGCACCTCGCCACTCTCCTTTCACGACTCTCTTTCGACACCGCTGCTTCCAGAGTGACAGCTACGTTCGTCGTGAGGGCGGCCACGGCGGTTCCAGTGCCGTGGTAGCTGGCAGACGACCACGGCTGTCTCAATGCCGTGGTAGACGCCAGACGGACACCGGTGGCTCTTTGCGACCACACACCCCACCGTCGCACATGCTCAACTACGTCACGACGAACCCCGGAAAGGTTCGGGAGGCAGTCGACTACCTCGCTGACGACGTCCAGCAGTTCGACTTCGACTACACCGAGATTCAAGCGCCCGAACTCGGTCCCATCGCGGCCCACGGTGCCCGCGAGGCCTACCGACACGTCGGCGAACCCGTCCTCGTCGACGACGCGGGGCTGTTCGTCGACGCACTCGGCGGCTTTCCCGGTCCGTACTCCTCCTACGTCGAAGACACCGTCGGCGTCGAGCGTGTCTGGAATTTGGGAAAGGACGAGGAGAACCGCCGCGCCGAGTTCCGGTGCGTCCTCGCCTACTGCGACGGCGAAGAGTTCCGCGCCAGTCCGGACCCGATCGACCGCGACGACCGAGTCGCCGCCGCGGCCGCCGGTGCCGACGAGAACGAAGAAGAAGGGGAGACCCTGCCGGTCAAACTGTTCGAGGGCGTCGTTCGCGGCCGTCTCGTCGCGCCGCGCGGCGAGGGTGGGTTCGGCTACGACCCCATCTTCGAACACGACGGGAAGACGATGGCCGAGATGAGCACGGACGAGAAGAACGCCATCTCGCACCGCGGACGGGCGTTGGCGAAGTTTGGGGAGTGGTTTGCCGAACGGTAGTGAGGCAAACTACGAGAGGCGAGCGAAGCGAGTCTCTCGGTAGTTCAGCGAACGGAGTGAGCTGAAATTTTCCATCCACACTCACACAGTCTGTCGATAGGCTCGGTACGCGACGCCGACGAAGAGTGCCGAGAGGAGGGCTCCGGCAACGAGGAGCGGCGACCCGGCGTAGTTTCCGAGTGCGATGGCAACTGCGATGACGACGGCGATGAGCGCCGTCCACGGCCCTGCGTTCACACCGATTCCAGACATAGTACGGCTGACAAATATTGTGCAAATATTGGTTTTGGCTGTCGTCAACGAGAAATCTAAGGGGGGCAGACACAGGACGACACACGCTTATCTCTCCATCTCACGTCTTCTCGAAGTAACATGTCACGAACCGGAGACAGCGACGTCGGCGTCGCACTCGTCACAGGTGCATCGAGCGGTATCGGTCTCGAACTGAGCAGACTCCTCGCCGCCGACGGCTACGACCTCGTGCTCGTCGCTCGGAGCGAGGACACGTTGCGTAAACTCGGTGAGGAACTCCAAGGCGACCACGGCGTCAACGTCACTGTCGTCGTCAAAGACCTCGCTCGTCCGGAGTCGCCAGCCGAGATTCAGTCGGCGCTGGAGGAACGTGACATCCCGGTCGACGTGCTCGTCAACAACGCCGGATTCGGGACGAGCGGGCCGTTCGCCGAGGCCGACCTCGACCGCGAACTCGACGAGATACAGGTCAACGTGACGGCGCTGACCGAGTTGACGAGGCGGTTTCTGCCACAGATGGTCGAACGCGGCGAGGGTCGAATCCTCAACGTCGCCTCGACGGCGGCGTTCCAACCCGGTCCGTACATGGCCGTCTACTACGCGACGAAGGCGTACGTGCTCTCCTTCTCAGAGGCGATTTCCGAGGAACTCAGGGGAACGGGCGTCACCGTTACCGCGCTCTGTCCCGGGGCGACAGAGACGAACTTCGACGAACGGGCGGGCGTCTCGGATACGCCGCTCTTCCGGGGCAACGTCGCCAGCGCCGCCGACGTCGCCGAGATGGGGTACCGGGCAACGATGGATGGCAAAGCGGTCGCCGTCTACGGGAAGAAAGCCAAACTGCTCACGCTCCTCGTCCGGGTCACGCCGCGCAGCATCGTTCGCAAGGTGACCAGACGGATGAACACCGCTTGATTCGACTCGTTCTCACTGCGTCGGAGGTCCACCACGCCAGCGGTCCCAGTCGCTCGCGATGGTGTCTGCGACCGCTCGCCCGACCCGATACGCGTTCCGGTGTGCGGGGCCACCCATCCACCAGTCGTCGTCGCGTTCTCCACCTTCGGGTGGGCGGTCGAAGTTCGAGGCGGCCCGGACGCTGAGATAGCGGTCGAGTTTCCCGAATCGGTCGCAGGCGACGGCCGTGCCGAACCCTTCGCACTCTGTCGTGGCGTACGTTCCAGCGTCGTACGTCTCGACCAGTGACTCGACCTGCGTTGCCAACGTTTCGCCGTGCCAGAAGTCGGCCCCGGCCGCAGTCGTCCCGACTTCCAGTTTCGGCGAGTCCGTCGCTGGCGGCGAGTCATACCGCCGGCGGTGGTCTCGTGCGGCCGCCGAGTCCTCCAACTCGACGGCAGCGGCGACTTCGACTGCGGCAGCGACGAGGTCCGCGTTCAGTTCGTACGCCTGCTGCGGGCCGAACCCCCACGGTTCGACACCGCCGTGGTCGCTGTAGCGCTTCTTCGCGTCCCAGTTCACGACGTGGTCCGCGACGACGACGGACCCGACCGTCCCCACGTGCGGCGAGATGCCCGCCACGCCCGCCGTCATCACGTACGCGTCGGTCGTGTCGACGACGTCCGACGAGAGGAGGGCAGTCGTCGTCGCACTCGCCCGTGTCGGTCCAATCTCGGTCGCCGTGGCGCCGACGCCGTGGTCGGTGATGCGGAGTGGCATCGGCACTCCGGGAACCCGAACCTCGTGGGCGAACTCGCCGTAGCCGTCCAACCAGCGGCCCAGTTCTCCCTTCCCGGAGGCGGTCTCGGAACCGTACGCCGTCAGAACGAGGACGCGAAGCGGTGGCGGAGACATGCCGAACGTAGACCAGTCAAATCGTCAATATCTCTTCGGTCGGGACCCTCCCTACGCCCGCGGGTCGCGGTCCGGGCCGGGGTAGTCGCCGCCGACGACTTCCTTGTAGAGGCTCTCCGCGTCGAACAGTGTCGCGAATGCCTTCGGATGACGGACGCTCAGCGGCACTCTCCCCTGGAGGTTCGCGCCGGCCTGCACGCTCCCGAGGCGTTCGTCGAACGAGAGGAGATGCATCGCGCCGCCGCGATACGCCGAGGCGAGGCCGGGATGGTCGCCGTCGGGGTGGTCGACCGGTTCGCGCAGGGCTTCGATTCGGTCGCGCCACGCCGCGGCGAGGTCGGCGTCGCCGACCGTCGAAACCACGGCCTCGGCGTCGTCGAGCAGGCGGTCGCTGGCGACGAGCGTCAGCCACGAGTGCTCGCGGACGATGTCGAGTGCGCGCCGGGCGTCGCCGTCGACGAAGAGGTCTGCGGCGAGCACGTCGGCGTCGGCGACGATGCGTGCCGGACTCGGGTCCGTCTCAGGCATCGCGGTGCTCCCGCAGTGCGTCGGCGACTGTCTCCTCGTCTACGTCGTAGTCGGCGGCGCGTGCGAACAGGTCGGCCCAGGTCATACTCAATGGTGGTCCGGCCATCACAAGACAGTTGCCGGTCTGGTGTGCTCATCGACCGTCCTCTGTCATCGACGCGCGAGCAACTGGTGGGCGACGACGCCGAGGACGAACGCCACACCGACGTTCACGAGTAACCCGGTCACCCCTACTGCAACCGTCAGCGGGAGCGACGTCGTCGCTTTCGCACTCTTTCCTAACTGCACCGCGACGACGACGAGGAGGACACCGAGCACCGCCAGCGGGAACGCGGCAACGAGACCGGTGACGAGTGCGGCGAGCACGTAGAGGCCGCCGAGAATCAGGTTCGCGCCGCCCGTCCGGGCACCGAAGGCGTACTTCCCGGCGAGACCACCGCTACCGTGACACATCGGGAGACCGCCCAGCGGGACGGAGAGGAGACTCATCGCACCCATACTGCTCGCCAGTTCGTCGGCCTCCACGTCGGCGTCGAACAGGTCCGCACAGAGCAACGAGGTGGCGACGGCGGCGTTGCCGACGGTCATCGCCAGTTGGCCGAGCGACGCCTCGACTGCGCCTACGGACAACTGCGGCGCGCCGGCGGGGAACAGCGTGAGCGAGGGGAGAGAAGGTGAGGGGACGCCGACGGCGGCGACGGAGAGCGCGACGCCGACGGCGAGGATGACGAGCGCCGCCGTCCGGCGGTAGCCGAGCGCGACGACGGCGAGCGTGAGGAGGAGGGCGACGCCAGCGAGGACCGGGTCGGCGACGCCGAGTTCCAGCCCGGATTTGGCGAGGAGGAGCGCCACGGCCAACTGCACCCCGCGGACGACGGGCGTCCCGACGTAGCGTTCGAGGCGGCCGAGGACGCCTGTCGACCCTGCGGCGAGAAGGACGCCACCGGCCAGCAAGCCAGCGGCGGCGAGTTCCGGGTAGGTCAGCGTTCCGGCGATAGTCAGGCCGACGAGTGCCTTCATCGGTTCGACGGAGAGCGGGAGGCCGTAGACGACCCCCCACACGATTTGGAAGACGCCAAAGAGAAGCAGGACGTGGGGGAGCGACACCGGCGTCAACGCACCGAGTGCGACGACGAGCGGGAGCACCGTAACCGAATCTCCGAGTGCGCCGGTCAGTTCACCGACGGAGAACTGCAGGTCTCGTTGTCCTTCTCGTCGGACCGAAATCCCCATACGAAACCCAGTTCGGCCGGGATGGCTATCAGTCTTGTCAGCAATCGAAACCGTGTTCGTCGGTAGTTCGAGGAAACCAGATTCAGTTACGTCGTGGTGAAGCGCGTCACGCGTCGTGACGGGAGGCGAACGCCGACAGTATCGCCGACGGCGGGCGGGTCGTCGCTGAACGCGTCGAGCGTCGTCTCACCGACACCGTTACCGACCGAGAGCGACACGCGGAACGTCGCGTCCTCCCGGACGACGCGTTCGACGGCCGCTTCGAAGTCGGCCGTCGCCGGGTCGAGGACGACGTGTTCCGGTCGGATGGCGACCATCTCCGCTTCGCCGTCACCGACCGCAGAGAGCGCACTCTCAGAGAGCACGTTCGCGCCGGTGAACCGGGCGACGAACGGCGAGACTGGGGACTCGAAAACCTCCTCGGGCGTGCCGACTTGGACCAACTGGCCGTCGTGCATCACGGCGATACGGTCGGCGAGTGCTCGCGCGGTGGTCCGGTTGTGCGTGACGTAGAGCGACGTCACGCCGTCGAGCAGGTCGACGAGGTCGGCACGGAGCGTCTGCCGCGTCGGTACGTCGAGCGCCGAGAGCGGTTCGTCGAGCAGGAGTGCCTCGGGGTGGATTGCCAGCGAGCGAGCGAGAGCGACGCGCTGCTGTTCGCCGCCCGAGAGCGTCTTCGGCGTCCGGTCGGCGAGGTCCGAGACGCCGAGTTCCGCGAGCAACTCGTCGGGGTCGGTCGTGTCGTCGTGGTAGCGACTGCCGAAGGCGACGTTCTCGCGGACGGTCAGATGCGGAAAGAGCGCGTAGTCCTGAAAGACGAAGCCGAACCCGCGTTTCTCGGGCGGTGTGCCGGTCAGGTCGCGGCCGCGGTGACTGATGTGTCCCTCGTGGGCGTGGAACCCGGCGACCGTCTCCAAGAGGAGCGTCTTGCCGCTCCCACTGGGACCGAGGACGACGAGTGTCTCGCCCTCTCGGACCGACAGTTCGGCGTCGACAGTGAACGGTTCGGTCCCCTCGGCGGTGAATCGTGCGCGGACGTCGACGTCGAGGCTGTCGGAGGTCACAAGATACCCCCGTCGTCGTAGGCCGCCCACCGCACGAGGAGGAAGATGCCCGCCGAGAGGAGCAAGAGCAGTGTCGCTACCGCCCCGCTCTCGGGGAGACCCTGACTCGTGTAGGTGTTGAAGATGTAGACCGGCGCGTGTTGGGCGCTCGTCTCTTCGAGCGTGAGCGGTGAGACGTAGTTCTGGACCGTGTAGGCGACGACGGCGACGGCCCCGAACTCCGAGACGGCGCGTGCCCACGCCATCACGCCGCCGGTCAGGATGCCGCGTGCGGCGAGAGGGAGCGTGACCCGCACGAACGACGAGAACCGACTCGCGCCGTGGGCGCGGGCGGCGAACTCCAGTCGGGAGTCGACCGTCTCGAACGCCTCGCGGGCGGCGTTGACGGCGAACGGCGCGCTCACGAACGTGAGTGCGATGACCATCCCGACGAGCGTGCCAAGTACACGGATGTCGGAGAACGCCGCACCGCGTCCGAACCCGAACAGGACGATGAGTCCCGCTACGGAGTGCGGAACGACGAGCGGCAGGTCGACGAGGCTCTCGACGAGCGCTTGACCGGGAAAGCCCTCACGGAGGAGGTAGGCGAGGGGGACCCCGCAGACGAGCGCCGCCAGCGCGGCCAACAGCGGGGCGTAGACGGAGAGCACGAGCATCTGGTGGACCTCGGGGTTCGTCGCCTTCTCGGCGACGAGTGCGGGGTCCTGTCGGACGAAGAAGAGCGCCAGCGGGACACCGAGTGCGACGAGGAGGACCGTGCTGAGTGTCGCCGCGGCGACACCGGTCCACTCGCTGCCTTCGCTACCGAGACCGACGGCGAGTGTGAGGAGTACGGGTGCGAGCACCAACATCCAGAGACTGCCGACCGTAGACAGGACGCCCCAGAGGACGAGCGTCCCGACGGTGGCAGCGGCGACACCCCGCCATCCACCGCCGGACGCGGCGACCAACGCGGCGGCGCTACCGAGCGCGAACACCGCATAGAGCGTCGGTTGGTCGACGGCGACGGCGGTGGCGAAAGCGACGGCTTGGACGGTTACGACGGCGAGGACGACGGCACCGCGGCCGAACGTCTCGCCGACGAAGCGTGAGGTGCCGTCGGTTATCGTACTCATTCGAGTGGGTGGGTAGTGACCACGAGTCAAACCGGTTTCGTTACAGTTCCAGTGGACCGAGCGACGACTTCGCCTCGGCGACGTCCATCACGCGGTCCGGCACGGCGTCTTCGCCACTCTTCGGGACGACGATGGGCGAAACTGGCTGGAGACCTTTGTCTTTCAGAGTCTGTTGGCCGGCGTCGGAAGCCATGTACTCGACCCACTTCGCGCCGAGTTCGGGCGTCTCGGTGACGCTCGGGACGGTCATCCCGTAGGCGATCGGTGCGCCCGTGAACGACCCGCTGTCCGTCTCGACTTTCGCCTTCGCGTAGTGCTTCGCGTACTTTGCCGTCGCCTTCGAGAGGTCGACTTCGGGTTGGAGTTTCACCCACGGCAGTTCCGAGGTGCTGCTGATAGACTGGTAGTAGAAGACGTAGTCGAGTTTGCCCGACTTCAGTTGGCCTTCGAGGTTCGTCTCTGTCCCTGTCGGCACCGTCGAGTTGTCGCGGAGTTTCTGGTAGGTCGCGTCGTCGTACAGTTTCTCGCCGTCGAACGCCGTCTTGCCGAGTTGCATCGTCATCACCGAGCGGTAGCCGCCAGGGTCGACGGCCGGGTCGCTGTGGCCGATGACGACGTCGTCACGCGAGAGCACCTCCCACCAGTTGTCGGTGCTGATCTCGTCGGCACCGGGCGAGTCCTCGCGGTACTGGATGGACATCGCGTTCGTCGTGAAGATGGTGTACCAGTCGCCGTAGTCGGGGAGGACGCGGTCACGGATGAGACGGAAGTCCGAGACGCCGAGGACGCCTGCGGTACGCCCCTGTTCGGTAATCTTCTGCGTCGAGGCGACTGAACCCTTCGCCTCTCGGTTGACCGTCGTGTCGTACTTCTTCTCGAACTTCGGTTCGGCCGCCGAGAACGGGGGCGCGAGACTCCCGGCGTGGAAGATGGTCAGAGACCCCTCGTCGTTCGTGGTTCCCGTCTCGGTGTTCTCGCTCGTCGCCGACGAGTCACCCTCCGTCACCGAAGCGGTGTCGTCCGGTGACGACCCGCCGTCGCCCGAACCACCGTCGGTCGAACCACCCGTACAGCCTGCGAGTCCGGTCACTGCCGCAGCACCGCCGAGGTGAAGGAGTCGACGACGTGACAGCGCTCCGGTTCGTTGTTCCGACATAGATACAACGACTTGTTAGGCCGATGTGATAACCGTTTTGATGGTCTCGCTCTCCTCTCTCCTATGGACGCTGGCGTGGAGGCTCGACTGCGTGCTGGAGACGTGACGTTCGGCGTCGACGACGCCGCCCTCCTGCGGGCTATCGCCGAGAGTGGGTCGGTCAGCGCCGCGGCGAGCGAACTCGGTCGGTCACGCTCACGTGCGCTGACGCGCCTCGAAACACTGGAGTCGGCGTTCGGGTCCCTCGTCGAGCGCCGACGCGGTGGCTCGGACGGTGGTGGGAGTCGGTTGACCGACACGGCTCACGACCTGCTCGCACGGTTCGACCGACTGTGTGCGGCCGTCTCGGGCACCGCACAGGCCTCAGAGACAGTCGTCGAAGGGACGGTGACGGAGCGGACGGGCGAACTCGCACTCGTCGAGACGGCGGCCGGGACGGTCCGTGCACTCGTCGACGAGAACGCCGCCGTCGACTCGGCGGTGCAGGTGAGCATCCGCGCCGACGCGGTGACGCTGCACGCCCCCGACGACGCGCCCGCTGGCGGGGCGACGAGCGCTCGCAACCGGTTTCGGGGGACCGTCACCGGACTCGACGTGGGGACGGCCGTCGCGAGCGTCACACTCGACGTGGGCACGGCGTCACCACTCGTCGCGTTGGTCACCGTCGAGAGCGTCGAACGCCTCGCACTCGCCGTCGGCGACGAGGTAGTCGCCTCGTTCAAGGCGACGGCGACGCGGGCGACGACGGTCTGAAACTACACCACTACCGCTCTTCTAGTTCGGCGACGAGCGACTCGAGTTCGTCGCGTGCTTCCTCGCTCACTGGCTGATGCGGACGCCGAGCGTAGCCTGCCGGTGCACCGCGAGCGCGCATCGCCGCCTTCAACCCCGGGATGCCGAACCGACTCGTGACGGCGCGGTTCAGTTCGAGGAGGGCCGCGTTCTGGTCCCGTGCACCCTGCTCGTCGCCGTCGCGGTGTCGCCGATACATCTCTTTCGACGCCTCGGGAGCGACGTTCGCGAGCGCCAGAACCCCGCCGGACCCTCCCGCGTCGAGCGTGGGTGCGAGGACGCCGGCGGTACCCACGAGTAAGTCGAACGCTTCGTCACTGGCGAGAGTTCGGGTGCGGACGAACGCCTCGACGTTTCCACTCGAATCTTTCATGCCGTGGACGTTCTCGTGCGCCGACAGTCGTCCGGCGACGGCCGGGTCCAGTGTGACGTGGGTGAACGGCGGGACACTGTAGAGATAGACGGGAATCGGCGACTCGTCGGCCACCGTCTCGTAGTACGCTTCGAGCGTGGCGTCGTCGTGCGGGAAGTAGAACGGCGTGACGACGAGTGCGGCGTCGGCACCGGACTCGGCGGCCCGTTCGGTCTGCTGGAGCGTCTCTCGGAGACCGGGATGGCCCGTCCCTGCGAGTACCGGGACAGAGGCCTCCTCGACGACGACGTCGACGACGTGGGCGCGTTCGTCGACGGTCATCAGTTCGGCCTCGCTTGTCGACCCGCAGGGGACGAGAAAGTCCACACCGCGGTCTTCGACCCAGTGGACGAGTTCGCGTAGGGCGTCGTCGTCGACGTCGCCGGTCTCCGTGAACGGGGTAACGAGTGGCACACCGATTCCGTGCATGGGCGTACCACTCACGCCGATGAAAAGTAGCTTCCGTCTGTCGGTCGGGTGTCTGACGCGGATTTAAGGTGAATCCAGAAGACGGCTCAGGTGGGCGCGCATTGACGACCGCAAGTTCCCATCCTCTCACCCGCGCGCCCGGCACACCCCCACACCGTTCGACACTGACCGACGCAGCGCCGACCGTTCCCCCGGAGGTTGGAGACTGCGTCGGCTCCTCTCTCAGACTGACTACTCGCCGAGAAGCGTCGCTCGGACGTCCTCGATGGAGTCACGCTCGACGATAATCGCGACTTGGTCGCCCGCTTCGACTTTCGTCCCAGGGAGTGGAATCGTCATCGGCTCTCGGCCTCGGCCGTGTGCGTAGATACGAGCGGTCTGCGGGAGGTCGATGTCGTTGACGCGTTGGCCGACGACGGGCGAGTCGTCGGGAATCGTCACCGTCGACAGTTGGAGGCGCTCAGTGAGTTCACCGATGGCGTTGAAGTTGCCGCCGAGGAGTGCCGTCTTCGCACCCGCCGCGCCGAGTCGTTCGGGGTAGATAATCTCGTCGACGTCTTCGGCGTACTGCTCGTAAATCTCCTTCCGGTAGTCCTCGTCGATACGGAGCACCGACCGACAGCCGTGCTCTTTGCCGATCATGCAGGCCGCGAAGTTGATGTTCGGGTCGCCGGTGAGTCCACCGACGGCGTCGGCGCTGTCGAGGTCTGCCTTCTGGAGCACCGACTCGTTACTGCCGTCGCCTTCGACGACGTCGAAGCCGGCCTTCCTCGCCCGTTCGACCTTGTCGCGGTTGTTCTCGACGAGAACGACCTCGTGGCCCTCTTCGGAGAGAATACGAGCAGTGCGTGCACCCACGCGTCCGTAGCCAACGATAACGAATCGCATGGCCCTTCATACGTCACCCGACACAAAAAGATAGGTCCCGCTTCGTCTCCGGACCGTCACCCGAAGTCGACGGTCGGAAGACTCGCCGAACTGTACCCACTCCGTCGCTTTCGTGGCCTCACCGAACCTCGTCGGACGTCTGTCCGGCGAGACGCGTCGTGAGCGTCTCGACGGCCGACCGGAGCGTCGTCGTCCCGAACAGAGCGACGAGCACTGCACCGACCGTATCGAAGATGAGGTCGACGACGGTGTCTTCGAGGCTGTACTGGATGAGGACGGCGTCGACGCCGAGCGAGTCACTCAGGCCGTGGACGCCGAACTCCAGCACCTCCCAGAAGACACCGAACGCGAGCGTAAAGAGGAGGACGTAGACGAACATGAACCGGGGCGGAAAGTAGACCGCGTCGCTGTGTTCGTCGAACGCTCGGGCCGTCGCGTAACCGACGCCGGCGACGATGGTCGCCGAGAGCGTGTGAGTGAGATGGTCCCACCACGGAATCGACCCGTACAGGCCGAGCATCCCGGCGGTGTGCAAGAGAACGGCCGTCGTGAGCCAGAGCGTGAGTCCCGTGTCGAGTCGGAGGCCCCAGTCGCGTTCGAGGACGGCAGGGAGGAACGTCACCGCCAGCGACAACACGGCGTTGATCACGACGGCGACGTTCCGGGTCCACACACCGACGAGCAGGAAGCCGACGATGGCGACCTGCATCCCCCGGGTCGCTCGTTGCTGTGTCCGCGCAGAGAGGCGAAGGAGGGCCATACCGGCCAATGGTACCGAGACGGCTAAACAGTGTCCGTCAGCGGCCCACGGCTGCCACGCTGTCGACAACTGTCGGTGATGTGTGCCTCTCTGTGTGTGTCAATTCCTCACACGACAGTGCTATGTGGCCCGCTGGCCTAGCCGGCGTCGATGATGGCCACTACGCACGCCCTCGCAGGGGTCGTGCTCGGCACACTCGTGTTTCTCGTCGCACCCGACGTGGGAACGGTCCCCGTCCTCGCGGCGGCACTCGGGGGCTTGTTCCCGGACTTCGACCTCTATGCAGGCCACCGAAAGACGCTTCACTTTCCCGTGTACTTCTCGCTGGCGGCGGTTCCGGCGGCGCTCGTCGCACTCGCCGCACCGGGCGTCGCGACGCTGTCGGTGGCGCTGTTCCTCCTCGCGGCGGCGACACACTCCGTGATGGACGCTTTCGGCGGCGGCCTCGAACTGAAACCGTGGGAGGCCACCTCCGAGCGTGCCGTCTACGACCACTTCCGCGGGCAGTGGATACCACCACGGCGGTGGATTCGCTACGACGGCGCACCCGAAGACCTGCTGCTCGCCGTCGCGTTCGCGGTTCCGCCGCTCCTCGTGTTCGAGGGAACGGTCGAACTCGCCGTCGGCGTCGCCCTCGCAATCTCGGCGGCGTACGCGCTCCTCCGAAAGCCGATGGTCGCCGCCGCCGAGCAACTCGTCGCCGCACTCCCGACGACGGTGCTCAGCTACGTTCCCGAACGGTTCGTCGAGGACTTCCAGTAACGTCCGGTTCTACTGACTCGGCTTCTCAGTCGTCGTCCGTCGACGACCTGCTCCCGAACGCTTCCTGTCCACTTCCACCGAGTGCGCTCTCCCGGAGGGCGGATTCGATATCCTCCAGCGAGCGACCTTTCGTCTCGGGGACGAGCGAGTAGGTAAACGCCAGCGCCGCGATGCTCAATCCAGCGTAGAGCCAGAACGTCCCCGGTTTTCCCGCGACGTCGACGAGTTGGAGGAACGTCAGCGCGACGAGCAGATTCGCCGCCCAGTTGACGACGGTGACGACGCCCATCGCCGTCCCTCGAACCTTCAGCGGGTAGATTTCGGAGATGAGCAGCCAGAACACCGGCCCGAGACCGATAGCGAAGAACGCTACGTAGAGCATCAGGCAGACCAGCGCGACCCATCCGACCACGCCCGAGAGTCCCGGCAGTAGGAACGCCGCACCGAGACCCACGAGCGTGAGCGTCATCCCGGTCAGCCCCGTCAGGAGGAGCGGTCGGCGACCCGCGCGGTCCATCAAGAGCACCGCGACGACAGTCATGACGACGTTGACGACGCCGATACCGACCGTCGCGAGGATGGACGCCGAGTTGCCGAACCCGGTCGACTCCAAGATAGTCGGTGCGTAGTAGATGACGGTGTTGATACCGGTGACCTGCTGGAAGGCGGCGAGTCCGATACCGACGACGAGCGCCGGTCGGAGCCACGACTGCGTGAGGTCCGAGAGGTCCGTGTCGGCCTGTTTGCGTGCCGTCTCTTCGATATCCGATATCTCCTCGCTGATCTGGTCTTCGCTCCGCGTCCGGGCGAGAACGTCCCGCGCCTTCGACTCGCGGCCCTTCTCGACGAGCCACCGCGGGCTCTCGGGCATCCACAGCATCGCGACGCCGAGTATCAGCGCGGGTACCATCCCGGCACCGAGCATCCAGCGCCATCCGGCCGCGCCGACGACGTCCTGTGCGAGCGCCAGAATGGGACCGTCGGCGAACGCGAAGTTGACGAAGTACGAGACGAGAATCCCGACGGTCACGGCGAGTTGATTGAGCGAGACGAGCGACCCGCGAATCTCCGGCGGCGATATCTCGGAGATGTACAGCGGGCCGACCATCGACGCGAAGCCGATGGCGATGCCGTCGACGATTCGCCCGACGATGAGTATCTCGACGGTCGGTGCGACTGCCATGGTGAACGACCCGACGAAGAAGACGGCCGCACCGACGAGGATGAGTCGCCGTCGCCCGATACGGTCGGCCAGGCGGCCACCGACTGCCGCACCGACGACTGCTCCCACCAGTGCTCCGCTGACGACCACGCTCTCGACGAACGAGGACATCACGAACGCGTCTTGGATGTACAGAAACGCCCCGGAGATGACCCCTGTGTCGAATCCGAACAGGAGTCCGTTCAGCGCCGCGAGCGCGGCGGCCACGTAGATGAACGTGTTACTCGCTCCGGTCGCTGACTGTCGGCTGTGTTCGCTTGACATGAAATATCGTACGTACGTCTGTTTTAGACGAATGTGTACAAATCCGTCGGCCAAAGTGGAATAAATATCCATTATCATCTCTTGACATCTTCACGCACAACGCGTACACCTCCCGCGCTACGCTCCGTCGTCTCGTGGTACTGGCGCGTCGACGACTGTCTCGTCCAGATTTCCGTACGTCCACTCGAACCGGACGCGGTAGGGCTGACCGCTCGTCACGACCGTGTAGTCGACGGCGAGATCCGTGACGAACCCCGTCTCGTCGACGAGTGCGACGACGGTGTACTCCATCATCTGTGCCGAGAACGTGCCGTTCGGCGGTCCTCGTCCCACGACACGATAGTGCGTCTCTCCGTCGATATCTAGACGGCCGACGACTGCCGTCTCCGGCGTCGAGAGGAACTGCTCGACACCAGTCTCTGCGAGGACGAACGGGTTCGGCCCGAAGACGCTCGCCTCCGACTCGGTGACCTGCCGCCACGAGGCGTTCGCCTCGTCGTCACCCTCGACGAACCAGTCGGCTCCTTCGTGGTAGACCGACCCGACGCGAGTACGGTTGTCGCCGACTTCGGTCTCCGTGACGAGGAGATATCGTCCGCCGTCGACGGCGACGTCGATGTCGCGTTGGAGTCGCGGCCCATCCGGGTCTCCCTCTTGCGGTTCGTACACGTCGAGCCACAGCGTGTACGACCGGTTCTCGACCGCTTGCTCGTGTGCCCTCGCCAGTGCAGAGAGGTCGTCGATACCGTCGGCCGAGAGGCCCGGAACATCCGAGACACCGGAGACGTTCGCAGTCGTGGCGTTCGGTGCGGTTCGACTGTCGACTATCGTCCCTGCGACGGAATCCGATGGGTCCGCTGTGTCGGTCGCTATCGGTGTTTCGTCTCCTCCACTTGCTGCTCCGAACCCCCTCTCGTCGCCGACACCGATTCCCTCGACGTCGTTCTCCGTGAGCCATCCTGACGGAATTCCCAGTCCCGCCGCCACGAGGAGGCCGAGTGCGACGAGGCTGACGACGAACGTTCTCGATTCCGGGGGGTCGACGGCGGCCAGACAGCGACGGGCGCGAACCGAGACAGGAGGATGGAGTGCTTCGGGGGTCGCACCCAGATACCGCTCACAGAGGGCGACAGCAATCGGCCTGTCGATACCGTACCAGAGCAACTCCCGGAGTGCCGTCGCATCGAGGAGGCGTGCATCCTGTCTCTGTGCGACTGCTCGTGTCGTCTCACCTGCGGCAGGAGAGACGACAACGTCGACGGCGCGGTCCGGCGGCGTCGCTCGCCGAAAGCAACGCTTGCCGACGACCCAACAGACGGTGGTCGAGCCATCGCGGGAGGCGACGACGAAGTGGCCTTCCACGTCGGTCTCGAACCCTCTGGCGGCCCACACGTCGGCGACGAACGAGACGAGCGACTCCGTGTCGAGTCGAGCGAGGTGGTGTTCGAACGTCGTGGTGTCGAGGGTCATGGGTCGTCAGCACCCGAGTTCGGGTGTGGTGTGTTACCACTACGCGAGGAATCAGTATAGTTCAGTCGGGGGGTGAGAGTGTCGACGTTCGGCTCACAGGTGTAGTCTTACGACCGGTTTGGTGTCGGTCGAAGCCGACGCTGACGAGTCTCGGTCGTCGGCGAATTCGAAGAGAACGGAAGAAGCCTAGGCCGGGATTTGAACCCGGGCTCTCGTCCTTACCAAGGACGCGCTTTACCGCTAAGCTACCCAGGCACGTCGGGCGTTATTCCCGCGTACCGCCTTCTGCATCCAACGATACTGCAGTACGGTATATATATGTGGTGAAATGCGCCGCGGATGGCGTGAGGTGGCGTACCACAACCCGGCCGCTGGAGGCGACTTTCGTGCACTGTCGACTACCGCGAGAAGTGTTACTGGTCTGTCGCCGACGACGGCACTCGGTCGTCACCGGAGAGCGTGGCAATCTGTTCGGCCGTCGTCTCGGGGAGCGCAACTGCTGCTGGCGGGAGGTCACCCTCGTACTCGCGGGCGAGACTCGCGACGTACTCCAGCAGGGCAGTCGGTGCGTCGGTGCCGACGGCAGTCGTCCCGGCGACGACGGCGAGTTCGAACACGTCGGCTTCGAGATTCCGGTCGAGCGTCTCGCTGTCTCCACCGCCCGTCTCCCGCCGCGTCTGGTCGCGACCGAACGCCCGAACCGTCTCGACGGCGCGGGCCGCCGCTTCGGTTCGAGCGAGGAGGTAGAAGCCGCGAGAGACGAGTACGTCGGCGGCGAGGATGTCGAGGTCGGCGTCGATATCGTTGCCAGCGTCGTCGACCCACGGTTCGTCGTGTGCCAGCGTTCGCGTCAATCGCAAGCCTTCGTAGATGAGCTGCACTCCGGCGGCCCGCTCGGCGATTCCGTCGAGGTCGACCCCCGACTCCAGTGCTCGCGCGCTCGTGAACGTGAGGACACCGGGAGACATGGAGGCGTCGACGAGTCGGTCGTCGAGTGTCTCGTGTAACTGTGGGGGTTCGATGTCGGCGAGTGCCTCACGCGCGGCATCGCGGGCCCGCACGGCGTCTTCCATTAATCCGCTCTAGCGACGGCAAGGGCAAAGACCTTTGGAAAGTGGGCGACAGGTCGCTCCATGATTCGCACCACGGACGCGGGGTTACTCCGGGTCGTCACCATCGACCGCCCGGCCCGCCGCAACGCGCTCCGACCCGCCGACCTCGACGCGCTCGAAGCCGCCGTCACCGACGCCGACGCATCCGTCGTCTATCTTCACGGCGCGGGCGACGCCTTCTGTGCGGGTGCTGACCTCGACGTCGTCGCCAGACTCGACGACCCTGCGGCGTTCGCTCGGCACGGCCAACGCGTCGCCGAAGCCATCGAGGCGTCTTCGAGCGTCGTCGTCGCCGGAGTCGACGGGGCGGCCCGCGGCGGTGGCGTGGAACTCGCGCTCGCCTGTGACCTCCGTGTGGCGACGCCCGACGCGACGTTCGCGGAACCGGGCGTCAAGTTCGGGCTGTTCGGCGCGTGGGGCGGGACCGTCCGCCTCTCGCGAGTCCTCCGCGACGGCGACGCGATGGACTTCGCACTCTCGGGTCGCGTCGTCGACGCCGAGGAAGCGAAACGAATCGGCCTCGTCTCTCGCGTCGTCACCGACCCGAAGACGGTCGCCGAGGACGTCGCCGCCAACAAACCGGACGCCCTCGCCGTCGTCAAAGCACGGATGCGCGACGACCGTCCCCGAGAAGAGCAAGAGGCCGCAGAGGCGGCGGCGTTCGACCGACTGGTGAGCGCCTACGCTTCCGACATCGCCGCCGACAGAGAGTAAGGAGCGCGCTCCGACCGGCCTGTTCTACAGTCGCAGTGAGTCGGGTGCAGGCGGCATGTGTCGTTTGTGTTCGCTCGCTTCGACGAGTCCGACGACACGGGCGACCTGTTCTTCGGTCACGTCGAGGGTTCGCATCGTCGCCGACGTCGACAGCGGGCCGTCGACGTGCAGTGCGAGGATGGCGTCGAGCGTGTCGTACGTCAGGCCCATCTCCTCCTCGTCGGTCTGGCCCATCCACATCTCGGCGGAGGGCGTCTTCATCACGAGGTCCTCGGGGACGCCGACGTGGCTGGCGAGTTGGCGCACCTGCTGTTTGTAGAGGTTGCCAATGGGGTTGCAGTCGACCGCTTGGTCGCCGTACTTCGTGAAGTAGCCCGTCATCGCTTCACTGCGGTTGCCGGTGCCGAGGACGATGCGGTTCTCGTGGTTGGCGACGAAGTAGTTCAGGATGCCACGCGCTCGAACGCGGACGTTGCCGGCGGCCATCTGGTCGTCTGCGCCCTCGGGGTAGGCCTCGAAGAACGAGTCGACGATGGGGTTGATTTCGACGACGTCGTACTCAATTCCGAGGTCCTGTGCGACGCGCTCGGCGTCGCTCATGTTGCCCTCGGTGTTGACCTCGCTGGGCATCACGAGTCCGTGGAGGCCGTCCTCGCCCAGCGCTTCGACGGCTAAGTAGGCGGTGAGCGTGCTGTCGATGCCGCCGGAGAGACCGAGGACAGCGCCGTCGGCACCGGCGTCCTCGACGGTGTCACGGATGAACGCCGTCAGATGGTCACGCGTCGCGTCGAGTTCGGCTTCGGAGAGTCGCAGGTCCAGGGGAGCCACGTCGGAAAGAACGGAGGTGTCGTTGCTCATCGCCCAGTCGTAGGGAGGGAGGGAACTAATAGCCACCCTTTGTGTCGGGTTCGGTGGACGTACGTGCAGTAGTGGGAAACGCCACGTTGAAGTGGGGTCGGATAGTAGACAGGTGTGCGCGCCGTTGGTCCAGTGGTAGGACAGAGCCTTCCCAAGGCTCTAGCCCGGGTTCAATTCCCGGACGGCGCATGACTGTCTCGAACGCCAGTGAGAGACGTCATCGGAACTGCGGGAATTGAAGCAGAGAGCGAACATCGTGAGCGACCGTGGTTCAATTCCCGGACGGCGCATTTTTCGAGCGAAGCGAGGAAAATCACCGGAGGAAAGTTGAATCCTGTGAGTCGCAGCCCGCAAGCGTAGCGAGCAGGAACGTCTCACTCCGGTTCGATTCCCGGACGGCGCACTCCTCGGTCGTGCGCCGCCGACGTTCACCTCGCTACTCTCGGTGAACTCCCGGACGGCGCATGACTGTCTCGAACGCCAGTGAGAAGCGTCATTCGAGGATGACAGGACGCTCGTTCTCTGTTCGAAGAGTACTCAATGCGGCGAGGGGTGAGCGAACTTATATCGCCCTATACTCCGATATACACTCAGGACAATGCTCAGTGGTGAACTCCTGAGGGAGAGTGAGGGTGAACCGACCGACGAACTATCGACCTGCCCGCTGTGTGGTCTGTCGCACGGGGCGCGTACGGACCTCCGTGTCCACCTCATGACGACCCACAGCAAGAGCGAGCTCACTATCGAACTGCTCCAGGCGTACGAAGAGTCCCGCGCCTAATCTCCGCTTTCTCTATCCGGGACTACCTTTTTGCGAATTCGTCTGCTTTCGGTCGTATGAACGTCACCGTCGAGACGGACGACCGCCTCTGTGTCGTCGACGTCACCGACCGCGTCGCCGACGTTGTTCCGGCCGATGCGGACGGCCTCTGTACCGTCTTCGTTCGACACACCACCGCCGGTATCTGTCTTCAAGAGAACGAGCGCCGACTCGTCGGCGACATCGAACGGTTCCTCTCGGAAACGGTTGCCGACGAGGGGTGGGACCACGACGAACTCGACGGCAACGCCGACGCACACCTCCGAGCGATGCTCGTCGGCAACAGCGTCACCGTCCCCGTCTCCGACGGCGAACTCGACTGCGGAACGTGGCAGTCGCTGCTCTTCGTCGAGTGCGACGGCCCGCGAACACGACAGGTGTCGGTCCGTGTGGTCTGACCCGACAGACGGTCGTCTGTCGTCGTTTCGACCTCACGAACCCACGAACTCACAGACTCCCGAATACGCGAACTCGCGACCTCACTGCACCGTGTATCCGTCTTCGTCGAGCGCCTGACGGACGGTCTCGTCGAGTTGTCGCTGGAGTTCGGAGTCGAGACGCTCGATACTCGCGTCCTGGTCCAGTAGTTCGATACGGGTGGTTTCGCCGGGTTCGACGAATCGGTAGCGTCGGCCGTACTTCTCGCCGTTGTTCCCGAAGACGACGACGTTGACCGACGGCTCTCGGGTGGGTTTGTCTGCGTCGGTCGCCGCCTCGTAGCTCTCCCAACTGCCCACCGGATGAACGGTGAGCGTCGCGAACTCCGAGAGGTTAGTCGCGTACTGACGAGTGACGAGTCTCTGTTCGAGGTCGCGGCGGTCCCACTCGGTCCGTTCGCCGTTCTTCTGGTTCACACCGACGACTGTCTCGGGTGTAATCTCGACGACTTCCCACTCCGTGATGTGGGCAGATTCGACGTCGCGGTCGGCGTCTTTGATGTGGTCGCCGACTCGGACGCCGAAGTAGACCGGTCGCCCTGGTCGCCACTCGACGTATATCTCGTCGGGGATAGTGCGTACTCGCGTCTCTCGACCCTGAATCGTTCGATACTCGACGTTAGTGCGCCGGTCTTCGGGCGTTGCGGACATCGGTCGATAATGGTTCTCTGAGAGAATAACCCCCTCTGTCAGCAAACCGAAGAGGTCGGCCACCCGTCGACGATGTCGCGGAGTTCTCGTGTCGCGTCGGCGTCGTACCACAGTCGGCGTCGCCACCACGGCCCCTTCCCCGAGTCGTTCGACAACTCCGTGACGAGTCGATTCGCCGTCGCGCCCGCTTCCGAACTCGACAGCGGGACGGCGTACTCGAAGAGTCGCGAGGTGTCCTCGCCTTCGACCAACACCTTCGCGTCGACGGGGTCGCGTTTGACGTGGGCGTTGTTCGAGAAGGCCGCTCGGTCGTCGGCCGAGAGTGCCGCATAGTCGTCACCGGTCACGGCACGTGCGACGCGGAACTCTCCGACGAGATACGCTCCCCAGTCGGGCGCAATCCAGTCGGCGGCGGTGTCGGCGTTGCCGTGAAACGTCAGTGTCGCGTAGAACAGCAGCGAGTCACCCGGTTCGAGTTTCGACAACGGTCCGGCTTTGACGCCGTGGTCGTCGCCGTAACTGTAGTGCTCGCAGGTCGGATACTCGGTAAACTCCGGGTCGAGGTGGACTGGCGTGTCGCGTACGTCGTCGGGCACGTCGAATCCGAGTTCGAGGTCCCCGTAAGTGGGTACGGCTTCTCGAGTCGACTTCTCCTCCGGGATGGGGACGTACTCGAACCGGCCGTCCGGATACACCGGCCCACGAAATCCGGGCATGTTCGTGTTCGCACCGACGTTGATAGCGATGCTTCGAGGCTGGCGAGACATACGAGCGGCTACGCCGAGTGGACTGAAAACGTCGTGCTTCTGCGTTTCTCGTTCTGTGGACTGTCGCGTCAGGCTAGTCGCCCGGTACAGTTCCAGCAGAACGTGAACGCTCGGTCGGGTTCGTTCTCCTCGCCACAGTGGGGACACTGGCGGTCGCTCGTCGACATGGGTCCGGTGTTGACCCAGAGGCCGGCAGCGGCGTCCGTCCGAAGACGTTCGTGTCGTCGGCCGTCGTCGATAGCCTCACCGTCGCTGTTCGGTCGGGCGTGCGGTGCCGTCCGCTCGAACGGTTCCTCACGGGTCCACAGGTACCGGTAGACGAGCACCTGGAAGACCACGAGAGCCACCGCATAGAGGAATATCCAGGCCAGCCAATCCATACCATGTTCTATGTTGTCAAGGAACTTCGTTGCTTCGATTGTTTCACTTATACGTGTCGGCCGATTTCGTCGTCACGAGAGACAACAGTTCGTTGCAGAACACCGTCGCTCACGTTCGTCTCTGCGAGGTAGTTGAGTCGCTGCGAGTTACGGCCGCTTGTGGGGATGGATGGGACCGTCGATGTCACGCTGGAACTCGTCGAAGACGTCGAGGTCCTCGGGGAGGTCGTACGGTATCTCTCGTTCGTCTTGGTGGCTCTCCAGTCGGCCGTCGCCGATGTCTTCGGCTTCGTCTTCGTAGCCGGGTTTGATCTTCACACTCTTGGCTGGCGCACCGACGACGATGTGATGGGCGGGAACGTCGCCTTGGACGTTCGAGCGCGCGCCGACGATGGCGTTCTCACCGACGTGCGTCCCGGCGCGAATCATCGCGTCGTAGGTGATGCGGACGTCGTCCTCGATGACGGTGTGGAAGTTTCTGACCTCCGTCTGGTCGACGACGTCGTGGTCGTGGCTGTAGATGTGGGCGTCGTCGGAGATAGAGACACGACTTCCAATCGTCAGTTTCCCCCGGTCGTCGAGGTGGACGTCGTCGTGGATGATGGTGTTGTCGCCGACGGTGATGTTGTGCCCGTAGGAGAAGGAGACGCCCTTGAAGATGCGGAGGTTCTCGCCCGCCTCCTCGAAGAGGTGGTTGGCGAGCATCTGTCGGAACCGGAGCGCGAACTCGACGTTGTCTGCCATCGGCGTCGCGTCGAACTGCCGCCAGAGCCACTGGAGATGTTTCGAGCGTCGATAGCGCTCTTCGTCTTTCTCGGCGTAGTACTCCGACTCCAGCGTCGAGTTGCAGGGGTCGTACCCCTGCAGACGGACGCGTTCTGCCGGTGTGACCTCTTCGCCTTCCTGCCAGCGTTCGTAGGCGTCACGGTCGCCGAACAGGTCGACGAGCGTGTCCTGTACTACCTCACAGGTGCTCTCGTCGGACGACAGTCGCTCGTCGACTTCTTCGAGAAACGCCTGGAGGCCGGACTCAGCCTCCACCGGCAGGGAGACGTGTCGCTTGGTCATGCAACCTCGTTCGGCGGGAGCATTCAAATGGATTCGGGTGTGTGAAAACGACGTCAATCCCCGTGCTGGCATGTGATTCTCCCACACAATTTCTGGCACGAATCGCTCCGTCACCCGACGACTATCTCCCTCGCTGGACGATTCGATACAGGACGAACACGACCGTACCGAGCGCGAAGAGCGTCGCGAACGTCTCGACGACGCCGCCGACGAAGAGTCCGAGGCCGACGACTGCGACTAGTACCGTGAGGACGTCGAGTTGCGACTGGAGGGGGTCGTCGCGGGTCATCGACAGAGAACACCCCGCCAGCGGGCAAGGGCTTTCCGGTCGAACCGGTTCCGATAAGTGCGCCGACTCCTATCACGCACGTATGAACTATCGCACGCTCGGCGACTCCGGCGTCGAAGTGAGTGAAGTCGGCTTCGGTGCGTGGGTCGTCGGCACCGACTGGTGGGGCGACAGAAGCGACGAGGAGACCATCGAGATGGTCCAACTCGCGCTCGACCAGGGCATCACCTACTTCGATACGGGTGACGTCTACGGCCACGGCGAGTCGGAGAAACTGCTCGCGCGCGCACTTGACGAGTACCGCGACGAGATTACGCTCGGGACGAAAGTCGGCTACGACTTCTACAACCACCCGCAAGCCGGGCACGGCGAACTGCCGAAGAACTTGGAACCCGACTGGATTCGGACCTGCGTCGAGCGCAGTCTCGACCGCCTCGACACCGACCACGTCGAGTATCTCCAACTCCACAACGCGAACGTCGACGAAGTCACGCCCGACGTGATGGAGACGCTCGAAGAACTGAAAGAAGAGGGTCTCGTCGACGCTCTCGGCTGGGCAATGGGCCCCTCCATCGGCTGGCTGGCCGAACACGAACGCGCCGTCGACCTCGACTTCGACGGCATCCAGACCGTCTTCAACGTCTTCGAGCAGACACCGGGCCGACACGCACTGGACCACATCGAGGCGACCGGCGCAGACACCTCCGTCGTCGCCCGCGTCCCGCACTCTTCGGGCCTCCTGAACGAGCACGTCCGTCCGGACACCGAACTCGAAGCGGGCGACCACCGCGGGTTCCGCCCCGACGCGTGGTACGAGACTGGCTGGGAGAAACTGGAGACGCTACGCTTCCTCGAACGCGACGGAGAACGAACGATGGGGCAGGCCGCCATCCAGTGGCTCCTGAGCCACGACGCCGTCGCGTCCGTCACGCCGACGTTCTACACCGCCGAGGACATCCGTGAGTGGGCCGCCGCCTCCGAGACGCCGCCGCTGTCGGACGAGGAAGTCGAACGCGTCGAGGAACTCTACCAGACGAACTTCGGCATCGACCGCGACGACGGGATGGACAGTCTCCGTTCCTCGATGGACGGCGACGACATCCGCGCCGCCAACATCGACAAACAGGTCGCTGACGACTGAGTCGAGCCATGAAGCGCTCATTCCGACGACTCGGCGGACTGTTCGCCGTCGTCACGCTCGTCGTCCACTCCGTGCTCGCCGCCGCCCTCGTCGCTCACGCCCGTCTCACCGGTCGTGACGACGGTCGGAAGTGGGCCGTCGCGACGCTCTTCGGGGGACTGCTCGGCGTCGTCGGCTACGTTCGCGCCGGCGACTGAGCTAACCTGCTACTTCTCGTCTTTGTCCGGAACACCGCGTTTCCCGCGCTCGTATCGGTCACGAGCAAGCGCAGGAAGGGTCTTGAGTACGTAGAGGAGGAATCCGAGTAACCCCAGTATGGCGAGGGCTTGATAGACCGTTTCGAGGGCGACCATGGCGCTGGCTACGCGCGAGGTGTGCTTAACAGTTCAGCAAAAAAGCAACTCCGTGCCGGCTTCAGGCCAAGAAGACGTGTCGCGGTCGGTCGGCGAGCACGTCGCGTCCCCACGAGACCGTATCACGGAAGGCCTCAGAGCGGAAGAAGCCCATCGCGTCGTCCTTCGAGCGCCACTGGCTGGCGATGAACATGTCGTTTTCGTCCTCCTGATTCACCATCAGGTCGGTGTCGTGGTGGCCCTCCATGTCGTCCAGCAGACCCCCGACGACGCCGAACTTCTCGACGAAGTCCTCGCGGTGTTCGGGTTTGACGGTGTAGAACATCCCCATCGTGCCGAACCCGGACTCCTCGCCCGCGCGTTCGACGATTCCCGGTAACTCCGAGAGGAATCCTGCCGCTGTGTCGGCGGCGCTCGCCGTCTCCCAGATGCTGACGACGGCCGAGCGGTCGCGTTCGTTCGCGCCGTATACGGCCGTCTTGACGTGCGTGCCGTAGTGGTCGAAGTTCTTGCGCAGACCGTCGACTTCCTCGAACAACTCGTCGGCGTCGGCCTCCGAGTAGAGCACCGTCGCGTACACGTCCTCGCCGTGCGGCTTGCCCGCGTAGATGTTCAGGTCCGACAACTCGCCGCGGATGTCCTCTTCGTCGTCTTCGTCGCCGTCCTCTCCGCCGTGGGGGTGGCCCGCCTCGTCGCCGTGGTCGTGGTGACCCCCGCTCTCGCCGTGGTGGCCTCCTTCGTCGCTACCGTGACCGTGATGGCCGCCCTCTCCGTGGCCGTGTGCGTGTGCATGCGCACCCTCGTGTTCGCTCGTCGGCACCGACTCGCCGTCGAGGTACGCGCCGAGGTCCGACGGCGGGAAGCGTCGCCCGACGTAGAAGTCGCCGAACTCACCGTAGCGCGAAGAGGCCTCGTCGAAGCGCATCTCGTAGACGATGTCCTTGATGTGTGCGGGGTCGTCCGAGAACAGCGTCACGCCCCACTCGTGGTCGTCGAAGCCGACGGAGGAGGCGATGACCTGTTTGATCTTTCCGGCGTACTCTTTTCCGACCTCGCCGTGACCGGACATCAACTCGGCGCGCTCCTCGAAGGAGAGGTCGTACCAGTTGTCCTGTTCGCCACGACGTTTGCTCATCGGGTAGAACGAGACGTACTCGTCGTCCGGAATGTCGGGTTTGAGTTTCCCCTCAATGTAGCGGCGGAGGCCGGTGTCGATGTCGTCTTTGTTCCCTTCGAACCAGTCGTCGGAGACGTAGCCCGAGACTTCGGTGACGGAGACGTAGGAGGTCGGTTGCTCCGTGACCGCGGCGAGCGCCGTCTGTTCGAAGCGGCGCTCTGCGGTCGACAGTGCGTCCAGCGTCGGGCGGAAGTGCACGACGAGCAGGTCGGCTTTGTGTCCGAGCACCGAGAAGACCGCGGAGGCACCCTCGTCGGCATCGGCGACGGCCTCGTGGTCTTCGAGGTAGGTCACACCTTCGTCGACGGCCAACTGTCGTTCACGCTCGGGCGCGTCGCGCCAGGCGTCCCAGTCGATGCTGCGGAAGTCGTGCAGCACGTACCACCCTTCGTCCGTCTGGGGTGCATTCGGCATGTGCGGCCCTTAGGACCCTCCGGTAAAGGGGTTTGCGTGTTCTCTCTTTCGGCCCCAGCGGTTTTTTCACAGGATGGTGAACCTTCCGTCTGATGACCAGCGACGACCCACAGGGCGCGAGTCTCTCGTACGAAAAGATACTCGAGCGCGAACTCGAGAACGCCCTCCGAGAGATAAACCGACCCTCCAAGGGGGTCTTCCTCTCGGGGGTCGCCGCTGGCCTCAACGTGAGTTTCGGCGCGCTGTTCATGGCGATGGCGCTCACCTTCTCGCCGAGTTTTCCCTCGCCACTCGTGAAACAGGTCACGCTCGCCCTCCTGTCGTCGGTCGGGTTTCTGTTCGTCGTCCTCGGCCAGACCGAACTGTTCACCGCCCACACGACGATGGCCGTTCTGCCGGTGCTCGACGGGCGAACTAGTGTCCGCAAAGTCGGTCGACTGTGGGGGAACGTCTACGTCTCGAACCTCCTTGGTTGTGCCGCCTTCGCCGCATTCATCGCCGTCCTCGGTCCCGCGTTCGGCATCGTCACCCCGGCCGCCGCCGAGTCGCTCGCGACTGCCCTCGTCGACCACCCGTGGTGGGTCGTCCTCTTGAGCGGCGTCGTCGCCGGGTGGCTCATGGGGCTGATGACGTGGCTCGTCGCCGCGACGCGGGATACGGTCTCTCGAGTGCTCATCATCGTCATCGTCGCCGCGGCTATCGGGTTCGCCCCGTTCCACCACGCACTCCTCGGTACGACGGAGGTGCTCACCGGACTCTTACTCGGACAGACCGTCTCCGTCGCCGACTACGGCCACTTCCTCCTGTGGACGACGCTCGGCAACGTACTCGGCGGGAGCGTTCTCGTCGCCCTCGTCAACTACGGCCACGTCGCACTCGCCGGCGACGTCGTCGACGTCGACTTCGAGGCGTCTACGGAGACAGAGAGAGACGAGAAGGCCTGAGACGGCCACAACCGAAACCCTTTCACGACCACCACAGGAACGGACGGGCAATGCGGAAAAGTGGACCGCCGAAAGGACTCATCTCGTACCTCGTGTTCGAACTCTTGGAGGAACGACCACGGTACGGCTACGAGATTCTCAAAGAGATTCACGACCTGAGCGGTGGTCACTGGGAACCGTCCTACGGCTCCGTCTACCCCATCCTCTACAAGTTCGAGGAGAAAGGCTGGGCCGAACGCGTCGAACGAGAGGACGAACCCGACCGGAAGTACTTCGCTCTCACCGACGCCGGTCGTGACGAACTGGAGGCCAAACGCGGCGAGTGTGGGACCAAAGCCCACGAGTTCGCCGACGTCATCCTCGGGTTCTACCACGTCTACGTCACGTTCTCGACCGACGAGCGGTTCGACGTCGACTGTCCGGACGGCGACTGGTCGTTCGACGAACAGTTCAGCTCGTGGATAATCGAGCAGATGATTCGCCACCACGAACGCGACTTCGGTCGGTTCGAACGAATCGACGACACACCCGAGGAGTTCTACGAACGCTGCGGCCTCGACCCGGCCGACCTGGAGGAGTGACACTGTCACACCGATACCTGTCTCATTAGGTAGTCGACCTATGCCGATAGGTTACTTCTACTCTTTCAACATGTCCCCCACTGCTCCAGAGTCCATCTCCGTCGGACCGTCGATTCAGGACCATCCCACCGAAAGCGTCGTCGCTATCGGGACGAACCAGACCAACGCCGACCTACTTGAGGCGACCGCTCACTCGGCCGGGTGTCTGTTCGACTCGGTGACGTCCAGCGAGGGAATCGACGAGGTGCTCGCCGACCCGCACGCCGTCTCGCTCGCCGTCGTCGACGTTCGGTCCGTCACGAGTCGCGTCCAGCGACTCTGCCGCCGCCTCCACGAACAGGATATCTCGGTACTGTTGTTGACGACGCATCTCTCCCCGACGTTCGAGTCGGAACTTCGACACACGCCGGGTCTCACCGTCCACAAGAAACCGACAGAACGGGCGGAACTCGAGCAAGTCGTTCGTTCGCTCACGCTCGCACACCGGTAACGCGAACACCCGCGAACCCCGTCAAACACACAGTGGGGCCCCCGGCAGTATCCGCGTTCTCAGCCGTCTGACGTCTAGTCAGTCGGATAACTATTCCTTCCAAATTATTTATCTGTCGTCTGTTCTAACACCTGCCTCTAGAGCCGGAATGCCATGAACGCTCCACACGACAACCACTCATCCGCTCCCGAGCGCAGTCGGGTCGACGGGGTCTCCGGGTCAACCCCCGAACGGTCGCTCACGGAAGCGGGCTTCGACGCACTGCCGACACAGGTCGCGATACTGAACACCGACGCCGAAATCGTCTACACCAATCAGGCGTGGCGACGCTTCGGCGACGAGAACGGGATTCAAGGCCCAGCCCACACACTCGGTGTGAACTACCTCCAAGTGTGCAAGTCGTCCGACGACGACGACGCACAGACCGCCGTAGCGGGAATCGAACGTGTCCTCCGTGAGGACCAAGACGAGTTCTCTTTCGAGTACCCCTGTCACGGGCCGGACGAACAGCGCTGGTTCACGATGCGTGCCATCCGCTTTCCGTTTCGGGATACGGAGTTCGTCCTCGTCGCCCACCTGAACATCACCGACCGCAAGGAGTCGGAACTCCGCGTCGCCACACAGAACGACGAAATCGAGACGTACAACCAGGTGAACACGCTCGTCCACGACGTCGTCGACTCGCTCTTGGACGGCGTCACCCGCGACGAGGTCGAGTCGACGGTCTGTGACCAACTCGCATCCTCGCATCTCTACGGGTCTGCGCTCGTCGTCGCGCCGACACTCGACGGCGACGGTCTCTCGGTGCGAGAGGCATCGAACGCCGACGGCGACGCGTGGGTTGACGCCCTCAGTGGCGACCGGACGACCCTCCCCGAACTCGACACGGCGCTTACCGACGCGACTGTCGAGGCAGTCCAGTATCTTCACGACGTACCGTCCGTCCCGGACGGTCTGAAGGACGTCGCTCTCGACGGTGGCTACCGCTCTTTCGCGCTCATCCCCATCTCGTATCTCGGCCACACCTACGGCGTCCTCGTCGTCAACGCACTCCGTCCGGAGGCGTTCGGCGAGAGCGAGCGACACGCCTTCGAAGTACTCGGCGAGACTATCGGCTACGCCATCAACGCCGTCGAGAACCGACGTCTCCTCTTTGCGGACACGCTGACCGAACTAGAACTGACCGTCGGTGCTGGCTCGACGCTCGCCGGTCTCGCCTCGGCAGCAGAGTGCACGCTCGACGTCGACGGCGTCATCCCCAGTCCCGCAGGACTCCACTGCTACCTCCGGGTCCGCGAGGCCGCACCGAGCAACGTCGTCGATCACGCGGAGACGACCGAGGGTATCGAACGAACGCGAATCCTCGAGGACGGTGCTACGGGCGGAACCGTCGAGTGTACCCTCACGGAGTCGCCGCTTCGCGTCCTCCTCGATTCGGGGGCGACTGTCTCGCCCGTCCGGGTGACGCCCGGGTCGATGCACATCCACGCCGTCGTCCCACCGGAGACGGACATCCGGTTGCTCGTCGAGGGGTTCACGATGGCGCACCCCTCGGCCGAACTCGTCGCAAAGCGGGAACGAGACCGGACCGTCCGGTCGGTCGAAGGGTTCCGTGAACATCTCCGAACGACGCTCACCGACCGTCAGCGGCAGGTAGTGGAGGCCGCCTACCGCGGCGGCTACTTCGCCCAACCTCGGCAGAGTTCCGGCGGGGAACTCGCCGAGACGTTCGACATCGCCGGGCCGACGTTCCACCAACATCTCCAAGCGGGGCTCAACAAACTGACCGGTCTCGCGTTCGACGAGAGTCGCCACTGAACACGGTTGGAGTCGAAACGGCACTGGCAATCGTCGCGTACCGAAAAAAGCAGCGGGCGGTTCCGTTCGAAGCCGTTCGAATCTGTCCGAGGCCGTTCCAGTCCGTTTGCGTCCGGCGACTCAGTACTGGTAGCTTCGAGCGGCCGCGTCGGAGTCGTCGTCGCTCGCCTCTATCTTCTCGCGGGCCTGCTCGAAGTCCTCGTGGGTGACCGTCGTCCGCTCGTCGCGGATGGCGTACATCCCCGCCTCCGTCGTCAGCGACGCGATATCTGCGCCGCTGTAGTCGTCTAACTCCTCGGCGAGTGCCTCGAAGTCGACGTCGTCGGCGATGTTCATGTTCCGCGTGTGGATACGCAGAATCTGCTCTCGACCTTCGACGGCGGGTTTCGGCACTTCGATGAGACGGTCGAACCGACCCGGTCGGAGGATGGCCTCGTCGAGCATGTCGAAGCGGTTCGTCGCCGCGATGATGCGAATCTCACCACGGTCCTCGAAGCCGTCCATCTCCGAGAGCAGTTGCATCATCGTCCGCTGGACTTCCGCGTCGCCGGAGGTCTTCGAGTCCGTCCGTTTGGCGGCGACGGCGTCTATCTCGTCGATGAAGATGACGGCGGGTTCGCGCTCGGAGGCGAGTTCGAACAGGTCGCGGACGAGCCGTGACCCTTCGCCGATGAACTTCTGGACGAGTTCCGACCCGGCCATCTTGATGAAGGTGGCGTCGGTCTCGTTGGCGACGGCCTTCGCCAGCATCGTCTTCCCGGTGCCCGGCGGCCCGTGGAGGAGCACACCGGACGGCGGGTCGACGCCGACTTTCGCGAACTGTTCGGGGTTGACGAGCGGGTCCTCGACGGCTTCGCGCACCTCACGCACCTGCTCGTCGATACCGCCGATGTCGCTGTAGGTGACCGTCGGCGACTCGTCGACTTCCATCGCCTGCGCTCGGGCGTCGGTCTCGTTGTCGAGCAGCCGCTGCACGGCGAAGGAGTCGTTGATAGCGACACGGTCGCCCGGTTCGAGGTCGTCCTGTAGCTGCGGCGAGACGTCAGTGAGTACCTCTTGGTTGTTGCCGTGTTGCTTGATGACGACGCCGTCGTCGGTGACCTCCTCGACGCTGGCGATGTAGAGAGAGGACGTCTTGAGCACTTCGTTCCGTCGCTTGAGGTGGTCGACTTCCTCTTGCAGGTCGTCACGGCGGTCGTCCGCTTCCTCCAATCGCTCGTCCAGTTCTTCGTTTACTTGCACGATGCGTGCGTAATGCTTTCGCATCGCGTCCAGCCGCTCGGCGTCCGACATATCGGGGTCGAGGTCCAACCGAGGTCGGTCTGGAAGAGACGGGCTGTGTGACATTCGTTACGTCCACGTTTGGTATCCGCGTAAATGTGCCTTTGGGTCGCGGGACGCGTTCGGTGGCCGACAGCCTCAAGACGCTCGAAATGGCGGATTCGAAACCTATTCGAGGTCCAATAGCTCGGCCATCCGGTCGAGGTAGTCGCCGTAGACCGAGAGGGCGTCTTCGATGGGTTCCGGCGAGGCCATGTCGACGCCGGCCGTCTCCAGAATCTCCATCGGGTAGGCACGGCCGCCCATCTCCAAGGCGTCGAGGTAGTCGGCGGCGGCGTCGTCGCCCTCCTCGCGGATGCGCTCGACGATGGAGACGGCGGCGCTGATACCCGTCGAGTACTGGTAGACGTAGTAGGAGTAGTAGAAGTGTGGAATCCGCATCCACTCGCGACGAATCGCGTCGTCGACGACGGCGGGTTCGTAGAACTCCGCCTTCAGGTCGCCGTACAGTTCGTCGAACGTGTCGGGCGTGAGTGCGCCGTCACCCTCGGCGACTTCGTGAATCTGCTGTTCGAAGTCGGCGAACATCGTCTGACGGTAGAGCGTCGACCGGACGCGTTCGAGGTACTCGTCGAGGACGTGGGTCCGCAGTTCGTCGTCGTCGACGTTTTCGAGTAGATAGTGCGTCAGAAGCGTCTCGTTGACCGTTGAGGCGACTTCCGCGACGAAGATTTCGTAGCCCGAGTACTGCCACGGCTGTTCCTCCTTGGCCAACTCCGAATGTAGCGAGTGACCCAACTCGTGGGCCAAGGTGAACATCGAGGTGATGTCGTCTTGGTAGTTCATCATGATGAACGGCTGGGTGTCGTACGTCCCCGAGGAGAACGCACCCGAGCGCTTCCCGCGGTTCTCGTAGACGTCGACCCAGCGGTTCTCCAGCCCGTCGGCGACGCGCTGTTGGTAGTCCTCGCCGAGCGGCGCGACGGCCTCGACGATGTACTCTTTGGCCTGCTCGTAGGGGATTTCGGGGCCTTCGTCGCCCGTCAGCGACATGTAGAGGTCCCACATCTGGAGTTCGTCGACGTCCAGCGCCTGTCGCTTCAAGTCGGCGTGGCGGTGAAGGTAGTCCAGGTTGTCGCGGACGGTGTCCAGCAGGTTGTCGTACACTTCGACGGGGACGTTCGGGCCGTTCAGCGACGCCTCGCGGGCCGTCTCGTAGTTCCGGGCACGAGCCAGCTTCACGTCCGTCTTGACGCTGTTCTTCAGCGCCGTCCCGACCGAGTTGCGCACGTCGGCCCACTCGTCGTAGAACTCCTCGTGGACGGTCTGGCGGAACTCGCGGTTCGGATGCTTCAGGAGCTTCGTGAAGTTGCCTTGCGAGATTTCGACGTCCTCGCCTTCGGGGTTCTCGACGGTGGGGAACGTCATGTCCGCGTTCGACAGCATGCTGTAGATGTCGCTCGATGCGCCCGTCACTTCCGAGAGTTCTGCGAGCAGTTCTTCGACTTCCGCCGAGCGGGTGTGCGGTTTCATCCGCAGCACGTCGTCGAAGTACTGTTCGTACTCCCCGAGGTCGGGTTCGTCGTCGACGAACGAGGCCAGTTCCTCCTCGTCGAGGTGCTGCTGGAGTTCCGGTTCGATGAAACTCGCCGCACTCTGGGCCTTCGAGGCGAGGGACTGCGCTCGTGCCGACAGCGCTTGATACTCCTGGTTGCGGGTGTCCTCGCTACTGCGAAGCTGCGCGTAGGAGGCGACTTTCGAGACGTCGCGCATGACGGCTTCCTCCAGTTCGAGCGCGTCGAGCAGTGTCTCGGCGTCCTCGGTGAGGCGCCCCTCGTACGCGCGGATGTCGTCGACACGGCTCTCGACGTCCTCGTAGGCCGTCTCCCACTCGTCCTCGTCGGCGTAGATGCTCTCGAGGTCCCACTTGTACTCCTCGTCGATGTCGCTCCGTTCGGGAACCGAACTCATTGGGAGAGGGTCGGTCGTCGTAGTGGTAAGTCTTGTCGAACCGGTTGCGTACACGACACAGGAACAGCACAGTAGCTCGCTTCTGACGCGACCCACGCGCCTTTGTCACCCCCACGTGAACACGCCCCATGGACGACCACATCGCTGCTGCACTCGGCCGAGCGTGGCTGGCCGACCCAGACGACGTCGCGTGGAACCTTCTCTCCGACCTCACCGCCATCGAGAACCGGATGGGCGGGAGCGACGGCGAACGCCGTGCGGCCGAACGCGTCGCGACGGCCTTCCGCGACGCCGGGGCCGACGACGTTCACCGCCAGTCGTTCGAGACGGAGCGCTGGACACGCGGGTCGGCGACACTCGACCTACTCGAACCGGACGAACGCTCCTTCGAGACCATCGCGCTCCCCTACTGTCCGCCGGGCGAGGTCGAAGCACCGCTCGTCGACGTCGGCTACGGAACGCCGGCGGAAGTCGACGACTGTGACGTCGACGGGAAGATTGCCGTCGCCAGTACGACCACCCCCGACGGTGGGCGGTTCGTCCACCGGATGGAGAAGTTCGGCCACGCCCTCGAAGCGGGAGCCGTCGGCTTCGTCTTCGTCAACCACATCCCCGGACAACTGCCGCCGACGGGCGCGCTCCGGTTCGACGAAGAGGCCGACGCCATCGCCGTCGGCGTCTCGAAGGAGACGGGTGCGTGGCTGACGGAGTACGCCGACCGCGGCGGTCGAATTCGACTCTCGGTCGACGCCCGAACCGACCCGGCGGAGAGCCAGAACGTCCTCGGACGGGTCGGCTCCGACGGAGACACCGTGGGCGACGTCCTCCTCCTCGCCCACTACGACGCCCACGACGTGGGTGAAGGCGCACTCGACAACGGCTGTGGCGTCGCAGTCGTCGCCGCGGCGACCCGCCTCCTCGCGGCGATGGAACCGGCTCTCGACTGCGGTGTTCGAGTCGCAGCAGTCGGCTGTGAGGAGACGGGACTCGTCGGTTCAGACCATCTCGCCGGCGTCGTCGACCACGACGAGGTTTCGGCCGTCGTCAACGTCGACGGCGCAGGTCGGTTCCGTGACCTCGTCGCGATGACGCACACCTCCGAGGCGACGGGAGACGTAGCGCGAGCGGTCGCCGACGACACGGGCCAGCCGATACGCGTCGTCTCGGAGCCACACCCCTTCAGCGACCAGTGGCCGTTCGTCCGCGAGGGCGTCCCCGCACTACAGTTACACAGCGACAGCGGCGAACGCGGTCGCGGGTGGGGACACACGTCGGCCGACACGCGCGACAAAGTCGACCGACGGAACCTCCGCGAACACGCGATGCTGACGGCGTTGCTCGTGCAGGAACTCGCCACCCGCGAGATTCCGCGACTCGACCGAAGTCACGTCGCCGAGGCGTTCAGAGAGGCCGACTTCGAGCGCGGGATGCGTGCGGCAGGGCTGTGGCCGACCGACTGGTGAGGAAAAACAAGTACCGTCGCTCGTCGGTCGAGAACTCGAATAAAGAAATCGCGGTGTAGTCGGAAGTCGGTTCGGTCAGCGGGAAGTGAGGTCGCTATCGGTTAGCGTTCCTGTTCCTGCTCGACCGTGGTCGAGAGGTTGCCGTCGTCGCTGGTGACGGTGACGTCCTGGTCCATCTCGTCGTCGCCCGCACCGGAGTCGGTCTCGGAGTCGGCGGCGAAGCTCGCGTCGTCGCTCGAACCCGACATCGAAGCCTGGCTCTCGGCGCATTGGCTGTCCGTGCACATCGCCGATGCGGCGGTGTGTGCACCGTCAGACGAGGAACCGGTCTCGGCGTCGTGGGTCACGGAGGCGCCCTGCATCCCCATGCCACCGATGCCGTCAAAGCTGACCTGAACCTGCGTCGAGCTCGCGCTCTGTGACTGGCTCTGGTCGTTGTTCTCGCCGTCTTGGTCGCTCTCGGCGGACTGTTCGATGTTCTGCGTCTGGCTCTGGTCGACGTCGTCACCCTGGGCGTACTGGTGTGCCTCGGCCTCGGCATCCTGCGTCTGGCTCTGGTCGTTGCCGTAGCCCGATTGGGTCTGTTCGGCGTCTTGGTCGATGTCCTGTTCTTGGTCCTGAGTGATGTCGTCGCCGTGTGCGGCCTGGCTGGCGTCAGCGTCGGCGTCCTGGCTCTGGCTCTGGTCGTTGTGCACGCCCTCCTGGCTCTGCTCGGCGTCCTGGGTCACACCCTGGGACTGCTCCTGGGAGTTGTCGTCGCCGGTGGCGATCTGTTCGGCGGATTCGGTGCTGTCCTGGGACTGGCTCTGGTCGTTGCCGTGGCCGTCCTGGTCCTGTTCTGCGTTCTGTTTGTTGCTCTGGGTCTGTTCTTGGCTGCTGTCCGTTCCGTCCTGGCTCTGGTAGGCGTCCTGGCTGGAGTCAGCGTCCTGGTCCTGGTCGTTGTGGACACCGGACTGGGTCTGGTCCTGCTCTTGGACTGCCTGTTCGCGCTGCTTCTGGTCGTTGTCGTCGCCGAACTGCTGCTGGTACTCGGACTGCTCGGCTTCGGCGCTCTGGTCCTGGCTGCTACCGGCTGCGTGCTGGGACTGGTCCTGCTTCTGTTCGACGGATTCGGTCTGGACCTGGGTGTTGTCCTCGCCTTCGAGGTACGCCGTCTGGTCCTGGTCGGAGGTTGCGCCCTGAGTCTGCTCGACGTACGCACCGGTCTGCGACTGCGTCTGGTCGGCCTCGGCGCTTTCCTTCTGGCGCTGTGCGTTGTCTTCGCCCGTCTGGCTGGCGAACTGGTTCTGTTCGGAGGATTCGCCCTGGAACTGCTCACCGGCGAGCGTCGACTGGCTCTGTTCTTGGTGGGTGTCGACGGTCTGCTGTTGGTTCTGTCGGCTGTCGACGGAGGAGAGCTGACCGCCCGCCTGCGTCTGACTGTCGTCCTGCAGTTGCACCTGGAGGCTCGTAGCCGATTCCTGGTGCTGACTGGCGCTCTGGTCGACGCCCTGGTTCTGGTGCTGGTCGTTCTTGTAGCCGACCTGGTAGCCTTCGCTGAACTGCTCGGCGTTCTGGTCTTGGTACTGCTCGCTCAGCACGGAGTGCTGCGACTGCGTACCCGTCTGGTCGACGTCCTGCGTCGACGTCTGGTCGTTCGCTTTGCCGTCCTGGCCAGCGAGACGCTCCTGGTCGACCGTCTGGTCTTGACCCTGGAAGCTGAAGAGGCTCTGCTGGAGGTTGGTACCGTACTGGTAGACGTCCTGTGCGACCTGCTGCACGTTGCGGACGCCGTACTGGCCGGTGTTGCCAGCCTGCGAGGACTCCTGAGCCTGTGCCTGGCCGTTGCCAGCGCCAGCCTGTGCCTGACCTTGCATCTGCGCGATGTCTTGGTCGGAGGTCTTCTCGTTGTTGATGCCGTCCTGGTCGTCTGTGAGCGACTGGACGAACTCCTGTACTTGTGATTGGGAGTTGCCGAACGATGCCGAAGTCGCGCCGGCGGCGCCGACGATACTGCCCGAGACGACGAGCATAGTGATCGCGACGACGAACAGTCGAGAGATGACGCGCATCCCGCGACGTCCGGAAGCGGAGTCGGAATCGGCTGATTGATTGTTGTCTGACATTGGTTGGGGACGTTGACTTTCACGTAACGTCATCCATCTATCATGGTGGAACGGGTTTGGGTATGACCCCGTTGTCGGTTCGAAAACGGCTATTAACGTCGTTTAACGGTGGATGAAGCCACGGGTACGCTTCCCGAACCGTCGTCGAGCCTCCCGCTTTTCCCCAGATTGATCGACGCTCGTCTCTTCGGTGACTGTGACTCCTATCGATTCTAACAGTCAGACATCCCGCCGACTCGACCGACACTGACGAGACGGCGACTCGTCTCCTCTCTACTACAAGCGCGAGCCGAAACAGTGTGTCCGACTCACGTGTGTCGTTCTGTCTCTCTGGCTGGGATACTACTCGTGTCTCCGACTCGACGGCTGCTGTCGCCGAGACGAGACTGCTCGTCTGTTCGAGAGGCCGCAAAAATGTGTTCGTTCGGTTTTGGTTCGTCACGTGTGTGACTGATAGTGGTACTCGATCCAGTGACCGATTCGACTACTCGACTACTCTGGCGTCGGCGTGGTAGTCGACTGTGGGGTTGCCGTGGGTTCGGACGTCGTGGTTGGCTCGGGCGTCGTCGTCGACTCCGAGGTTGTCGACTCGGGCGTCGGCGTCGTGGTTGGCTCGGGCGTCGTCGTCGACTCCGAGGTTGTCGACTCGGGCGTCGGCGTCGTAGTTGGCTCGGACGTCGTGGTCGGTTCGGGCGTCGTCGTCGTGGTCGGTTCGGGCGTCGTCGTCGTGGTCGGTTCGGGCGTCGTCGTCGTGGTCGGTTCGGGCGTCGTAGTCGGTTCTGGCGTCGTCTGCGGTGTCGCCGTCTCGTTCTGTGGCGTCTCGTCCGACTCGTTCGTTTCGCCCGATTCACTCGATTCACTCGATTCGTCCGATTCGGTCGATTCTAAGGACGCGAGGTAGTCTTCGAGAGAGCCCTGGTTGATGACGACTTCTCTGACGACGACGATGCTGCCGTCACTCTGGACCTCGATTTGCTGGACTGCCTGTGCTTGTTCCTGACCCGTATCGCCGGTCATGAACTGGTTGATGATGATGTTGAGGACGACTGTCACGTCACCGTCGGACTGCACGAGCACCTGCTGGACTGCGAGTGCCTGTTGCTGGTTCTCGCCACCGACCTGCACTTGCGATTGGTTCTGGTTCTGACTCTGGTTCTGCGTGTTGCCGTCGCCGGACTGCGATTGGTCCTGCGACTGACTGCTGTTCTGCGTCTGCGTCTGGTTCGCGTCGTCTGCGGTCTGGTTCTGGTACTGTGACTGCGTCGTGTCTTGCGTCTGCTCTTGGTCGTTACCCGTGCCGCTCTGGGTCTGGTTCTGTTCTTGGTCGACCGTCTGTTCTTGGTCCTGTGCGCTGTCGTTACCGGACTGGCTCTGTCCCTGGTCCTGGTCGACTGTCTGGTCTTGGTCCTGTTCGTTGTCCGTGCCGGACTGTGACTGATCCTGCTCTTGATCGTTGACCTGCTCTTGGTCCTGTGCGCTGTTGTTTCCGGACTGGAGTTCCTCTTGCGACTGGTCGCTCGATTGGTCCTGCGTCTGGTCGTTCGATTCGCCGGACTGGTCTTGGCTCTGGTCCTGACCGTTGGTCTGGTTCTGACCCTGCTCGTTGTCCGCGCCGGTCTGGCCTTCGGTCTGGTACTGGTCGTTGCTCTGGTTCTGCGTCTGGTTGTTCGCGTCGCCGTCCTGCGTCTGGTTCTGCGTCAGGTCGCTGTCCTGGTTCTGGTCCTGTGCGCTATCGTTCGCGTACTGACCCTGCCCCTGCGCCTGGTCCAGTTCTTGGCCCTGGTCCTGGTCGTTGTTCGTGCCGGACTGCGATTGGTTCTGGTCGGTCGACTGGTCTTGGCTCTGGTCTTGCGACGACCCGCTCGTGTCACCGGCGTAGTTTCCATCACTGTCGTCGCCGTCGTCGCTGTCGTCAGCGTCGTTCGAGTCGTCGCTCTTCTCGTCCGAACCGTCGCTCTCGTCACTGTCGTCGGACTTGTCGTCCTTCTCGTCCGCGTCGTCGACGCCGTCGGCGTCGTCGTCGCTGTCTTTCTTGGACTTCTTGGACTTCTTCGAGTTCTTCGACTCCGCGGATGAGTCGTCACTCCCGTCTGACGAGTCGCCGCTACTCGTCGCTGTCGTCACGTTCTCGTCGGGGACGGAGTTACTGACGGGGTCCGAGACGACCACGGGTGCGTTCGACGCACCGTCGGGGCCGGCCTGTGACCCGCAGTCACCGACACAGTCCGCGACTGCCGGTTGTGAGGGTCCGAGTATGCCACCGCCGAGGACAACCGCAATCATCCCGCTGACGACGAGGACAGCGAGTATGGAGGGGAGGAGGAAACTCTGCCCCGAGATGTTCAGACTGGTCCCACCGTCGGTTCGAATGGAGGATTTATCGTGTTTACCGCTGGATTTAGACATGGTTGCTTCCAGAGGAAAACCACGAGATTCATCTCGTTAGTTAGATGTTGGTTGCCGGATTTCCCGCTCGTGGCAAGGGAAGCCTGTGCTGCGACGGTGTCGTGTCGTGTGTGACCGTACCGGTTCGAAGACGCCCTCACTCCGCACCCCTCACCAAAACGCGGATTCGGACGCTTCAGGCGCTCCTGTGGCCGTTATCCTGTACTTACTCGGTGTACAGAGTGACTCTGGAACTGCCAACTGCTCGAAAACGGACAGTCCCGAATCTCTATCTCTCCCGACACTCGCTCACAGAAGCAACGTGCGAGCGTCGCGGCTACGTCTCGTCGGTTCTCGTGCAGATGTCGGCGGCGACCCGATGTCGGACGTGTCCGTCGACGGCGCGTTCACCGAACACCGCTCGCGTCGACTCGGCCGCCATCTCGTCGCGCTCGAAGGTGACGCCGGGGTAGTCGACACCCGTCAGGACGAGCGGCGTCGGTGGGGCCGAGGGGATACCCTCACGGCCTTCGAGTACTTCGGGACCCAACACGTGCCCGACGGTGTCGAGTGGGGCGTCACCGCTTCCGATACTCTGGACCACGGAGACGAGTCGCCGGACGAGTTCCCGTGCGAACCCTCCCGACTCGACGTGTATCTCCAGAAAGTCGCCGTCGCGAACGAGTTCGCCCGACACGTCTCGGACGGTTCCCGTCTCGTCGAGCGTGAGGTTGTGAAAGTCGTGTTCCCCGGAGAGTGCGTCGAGCGCCTCCCGAGCGCGCTGGTCGTCGACCTGCGGTCGTCCATCGAGCGATTCGGTTCCCGCTCTCGGCGCGTAGAGGTGGTAGGTGTACTGTCGCCGAATCGCATCGTGTGTCGCGTGGAAGTCGTCGTCGACGTCGGCGGCCGCCCACGCGCGGACGTTTCCCGGGAGTTCGCTGTTCAGCGCCCGCGGCGTACACCACTCCGGACACTCGAACGCGACTGTCTGAGCGACGGCTGAGACGCCTGCGTCCGTTCGTCCGGCGGCGGCGTATCCCGTCGGTCTGTGGGCGTCCTCGTCGAGAACGTCGAGGCGACGCAGCGCATCGAACAGGGTGTCTTCGACGGTCGAGACCGATGGCTGCCGCTGGAACCCGAAGTACGGTCGCCCGTCGTAGGCGACACGGAACGCGCGCATGCCGAGAGATGTTCGTCGCGTCGATTAACCGCTTTCGCTCGACGGAGACCCATTCATGTCTCCTCGCCCTCGCCTCACGTCCGGACGCTACTCGTCGGACCGAACGGTCAACACGGGAACGGAGGCGTGACGGACGAGTCGCTCGGCGACGCTCCCGAGGAGGAACCGTTCCAGACCGTGGTGTCCGCGTGTGCCGACGACGACGACGTCGATATCGTGGTCGTCGACGAAGTCCAGAATCGTCTCTGCGACGTGTCCGCGGACGATGGTCGTCTCCACCGGAACGCCCACTGTCTCGCCCGCGTCGACGGCGCGAGACACCGCCTTCCGTGCGTCCGCTTCGAACCCGTCGACGATGACACTGGTGTCGGCGTCGATTCCTTTGAAGTGACTCACGTCGACGACTGCAACCGCGTGGAGCGTCGCGTCGTACCGTGAGGCGAGTTCGACTGCGTGGGCGAGCGCTGCCGCCGCTTCGGGGCTACCGTCGGTGGGAATCAGCACTCGCTCGTACTGCGTGTCCATACGCTCTGTACGCCGGAAAACGAGATAAACGCCCGCTCGCCGCTCACTCGTCGTCGAGGCGGACGGTCAAGACGGGGACCGAGGCGGTTCGGACGACGCGCTCGGTCACACTTCCGAGGAGGAAGTGGTCGAGTCCCGTGCGGCCGTGCGTCCCCATGACGACGAGGTCGATGTCGTTGTCGGTCGCGTACGTCGTAATCGTCTCCGCGGGGCGGCCGCGGACCACGGTCGTCTCGACGCGGAGACCGGCGGCTTCGGCGTCGGCTTCGACTCGGTCGACGGCCTCGCGCGAACCCTTCTCTACGGCGCTCAAGACGCTACTCGGGTCGACACCGACCGTACTGAACCGTGTCGGGTCGACGACCGACAGTACGTGGAGTGTCGCGCCGTACTGCTCGGCGAGGTCGATAGCGTGTTCGACCGCCTTCGCGGCGGTGTCGCTTCCGTCCGTCGGCACGAGGATGTTGTCGTACATCGTTCTCACTTCGAGTGGACAGACGGTTCGAAGCCCGTTAAGCGCCACCGACGATTCCCACGGCGTGAGAAGAGGGTCTCTTATTCGGCGAAGTCGTCGTACGTCGGCGCGTCGAACTCGCCGGGGAACGCGTCGACCGGAGCGGTGGTCTGCTCGCCGCTCACCATGTCTTTGACGGTCACTTCGTCGTTCTCGAGGTCCTGCTCACCGACGATGACAACCGTCTCGGCGTTGACGCTGTCGGCGTAACCCATCTGTGCGCCGAAACTCCGCCCCGAGACGTCAGTCTCGACGACGTTGCCGCGCTCGCGGAGGTCGCGAGCGACGCGGGCGGCTGTCTCTCGGGTGTCACCGACCGTGAGCACGTAGTAGTCGGTCTGAAGTGCTTCGTCGGGCCACGCGTCCGCGCGCTGGAGAAGGAGTTGAAGCGTCGCGTCACCCAGGGCGACACCGACGGCCGGCGTCGGTTGGCCACCGAAGTCCTCGATGAGGTCGTCGTAGCGTCCGCCCCCGAAGACGGCGCGGGAGACTTCGCCGGTCGTGTCGAAGCACTCGAAGACGACACCGGTGTAGTAGTCCAGTCCGCGGGCCGTCGTCAGCGAGAGCGTACAGACGTCGCCCGCGCCGAAGTCCTCGGCCGCGCTCAGGACGTTTCGGAGGTTGTCGACAGCAGCGGTCAAGTCTTCGTCGCCGAAGTCGGCGATGGCGTCGAGGTCGCCCGTCGTGATGAGGTCGTCGAACTGCTGGGCCTGCAAGTCACTGAGACCGGCGTCTTCGAGCAGACCGATGTACTCCATCTCGTCTATCTTCGCCCGTTTGTCGACGGCGCGGATGGCGTTGCGGGTGTCGACGTCGGCGTCGAAGGCGTCGAGCAAGCCGGAGAGGATGTCGCGGTGACTGACGCGGAACTCGAAGTCGTCGGCGGTCATGCCGAGTCCACGAAGCGTGTCGGCGGCGAACGCGAGAATCTCGGCGTCGGCCTCGGGTTCACTGGAGCCGAAGATGTCGACGTTGGTCTGGTAGAACTCGCGGAACCGACCCTGCTGGACCTGCTCGTAGCGCCAGAACGGCCGAGTCGAGACCCACTTGACGGGCTTCGACAGCTCCTGCTGTTTGGCGACGAACATCCGGGCGACCGTCGGCGTCAGTTCGGGTGTGAGCGTGACCTCACGACCACCCTTGTCTTCGAAGGCGTACAGTTCGTCGACGATTTCCTCGCCCGACTTGTCGACGTACATCTGCGTTCGTTCGAGTGTCGGCGTCGCAATCTCGCGGAAGCCGTAGCGGGCGGCCGTATCCTCCATCGCGTCAAAGACCTGTCGACGCGACCCCATCTCCTCGGGGTAGAAGTCGCGGAATCCCTTGAGTCGGTCGTACATGGACGGGGCTTGGACGACGGTGCGCTTCAAGCCTGCCCTTTCTCGGTCGGTGTCTACGGCTGTCTCACTCGCAAGCGACGGCGACGCCGTCTCTCGGTATGGTGCCCGTACCGCGGCTCACAGCGCGATGAGACCCACGCCGACCACGGCGAGCAGTGCGGCGACGAGTCGGATACCGAGATTCTCTTCGCCGAGGAGGAGGCCGCCGAGGACGACGGCGACGACGGCCTGCGTGTTGATGACCGGCGAGGCGATGCTGGCCGGGATGAGTCCGAACGCGAGCGACGTCACGTACTCTGCGGTGGCGACGAGTGCGCCGAGTGCGAGGAACTTCCGGAGGTCACCGCGGAGTCGGTCCATGGACGGAAGTGACCGGTACGCCACTGGAAGCAAAACGAGCGCGACACTGACCTCCAAGAGCGGAACCCAAAGCTGTGGCGGCAGCGAGAGCTCTTGCAACGCGACTCGCTTACCCACGTCGCCGACGCCCCATCCCGCGGCGCTCAAGAGCGCTAACTGCGCGGGTTTCGAGTACGCGGCCCGTTTGATGGGTTCGACGAGTTCGCCGGGTTCGTAGTTGGCGACGTAGACGGCGAGCGTCGCGGCGCCGACACCCAACAGTTGGAACGGACCGAGATGCGCACCGAGGAGCGTTATCTCGATGGGGAGGACGAACACCGGGGCGAGTTTGTTGATGGGGGCGACGTAGGAGACTTCGCCAATCTCCAGCGCTTGCAAGAAGGTGATGAACGCCGCACCGATGGCGACGACGGTGAGGAGAATCGCGCCGATAGCAATGGGCGTAAAGGTCGACGCCGACGGGAGTTCCCCGGGCGACGTCGTCGCGACGGCGAACGGCGTGAAGACGAGTGCGGCGAACCCGTTGATGAGGACGGGCAGCGCAAGCGCCGAGTAGCCGTCGAAGTACCGTTTCAAAGCGACGATTTGGAGGCCCCACAGGAGCGCGGCGACCAGCGAGTAGAGGATTCCGGGGTCCACACGTGAGCGTGTGATTCGCCGCCCTAAGAGCGGTTCGACTTTCGGGGCCAGTGAACTCCGTGAACGCGTCTCGTGGCGGTTCGTGAGCGTTGGTGAGAGTTCGTCGAGTTCGTCTGTCGGTCGAGAACGGCCGGAGGCGGCGATTCACTGCCGCCTGCGGACAGCGGTCGAAGCCGACGAGTTACTGTCGGCCTCGTACGTACGTCTGCGTGTGTGGCGGGAACACGTCGCCGACGGCCGCAGAGCCGAACTCCTCGGTCAGGAGGACGCGGAGTTCGCCCTCGTAGTCGGCGCGCGGAATCTCCTCGCTCGGTCCCGTCTGCACGTCGAGTGCCGTCTCGACGACTCGGTCGACGGCGTGGCGACCGAACCCCGAGAGCGGTGCGAGGTAGTCGACGTCGTGGCGGTCTTCGAGGCTCTGTGCCTGTGCACGAGAGATGGTCGGAACCCGGTCGTCACGGCGAGTACCGTCGGCGATTGCGTCGACGTCCCACGCCGCGACGGCCTCCAGTGCGTGTTCGTGAACGGCTTGAATCCCGTTGCGCGGATAGCCGTCGTCGTACATCTCCGCGGCGGCCGACTCGGCGACGTCGCGGTCGAGTTCGACCGTCTCGAACGGAAATCCGAGCGTCTCTGCGGCACGTTCTGCGTGTTCCCAATCGTCGGTGATTCCGAAGTGCGCAGTGACGAGTCGGACGTCGTAGAACGAGTCAAGCAACAGTGCTGCGAGCGAGGAGTCCTTCCCACCGCTGTAGAGGAGCGCGAGCTCCATCACCGGCGACGGATGTTGAAGCTCTTCGAGTCGGGTTTGAGTTCCTGCAGGATGCTCTTCATCTGGTCTTCGTCGATCTGACCCTGAATCCGGCCGCTCTGGGCGAGTGCGACGACCTGTCTCTCGACCTGTTCGGCGAAGTCGGGTTTCGACATCTGGACGGCGTTGAGTCGCTGGCGCGCGCCGTCGGTCAGGAACTTCCGGAGCAGAGCGTCCTTCTGCGCCTCCTGCTGTTGACGCGCGGCCTCTTCGGCCTCACCGCCACCCTGTTGCTGTTCGGCTTGGTCCTGGAGTTCCTGCATCTTCTTCTGTCGAAGCTCTTCGATTCGTTCGTCGTCGGAGTTCCCACTCATACGTAGTGGTTTCTGCTTCGGCAGGAAAACGATTACGGACGTGAGAGCCGTCGCTGGCCGAAGTAGGTCGAAGAAAACGAATCCGAGCGAAAAACTCTACGCGTAGCGTTCGAGTTCGGGGCGGTCGAGTCGTTCGAAGACGTCGTTGGCGGCGTCGTCGAGGAAGCTGCGACCGTCGGCGGTGATGCGTCGACCCTCACCCTGTGCCGTCTCGACGAGGCCTTCCTCTTCGAGCTGCTGCAGGATGACGCGGTTGATCTTCTTCGCACCGGTCGAGGTCTTGGCCTTGGCGACGCGGTAGCGGTTCGAGCCACGCTTCTTGCTGCCGTACTCGACGGCGAGCGTCTCCAGACCGATTGGGCCTTTCGTCGCGACCTTACGGAGCAGACTGCCGGCGCGGACGAACCAGAAGTCGTCGTCCTGCGGCGGGAGCTCTTTGGCGGAGCCCGTCTTCGTGAACTGCGACCATTCGGGTGCCTCGATTCGGTCCTCGAGTCGGTCGGCGAGCTCCTCGATGAGCTCGTCCGCCGGAACGTCGTAGAGGGTTACCATGTCCTGCATTTCATGGTATCGCTGTAAAAACCCATCGTATTAGCCCTGTCCGCGGACGCTGAGAACGCCCATCACGGCGCCGCCGATGAGCGTCGGGACCCAGTAGACCGACCCGCGATAGACGATGACCGCCGCCGTCGCCGTCGCGAACCCGATGACCGGTCCCGTCGCGGCAGCCAACAGTGTCGCCAACACCCACTCGATGCCGCCAGCCCCACCGGGGAGCGGCGTCACACCGGCAATCGCCCCGATGGGAACGACGAACATCGCCAACGAGAGTTTGATGGGGACGCCGATGGCTTGAAACGCCAGCCAGAGCCCGACCATCTGGAAGAACCAGCCGAGTGCGGACAGACCGAGTGCCAGCGCCAGTCCGCGCTGGTTCGTCGCCACACGCTCGATGGCCTCGAAGAAGCGACTCACCCGTTGTTCGATGCTCTCGGCGGTCGGTACCGACAGCCGTGGGAGCACTCGGGCGAGCCACTGAATCGTCGGCGTGATTCGCTGGATGACTCGGTGTTCGAGTTCGTAGCGCTTCTGCCACCCGAGATAGAGCAGCCCCGGAACGGCGACGGCGAGTGCAGCGATGGCGACGACGGCCATCTCGATTCGCGAGTTCGTCTGGACGAGCGTCGTCTCCGTGACGAAGTAGCCCGCGCCGAACAGCGCGATGGTGATGGAGGGGACGAAGTTGAGCGTGTCGACGCTCGCGATAGCGGCGAGACCCGTCTCGTACTCGGCGTCGGCCGTCCGCGAGATGAGAAGCGCCGTCACCGGTTCGCCGCCCGCCTGTCCGAACGGGGTGATGTTGTTCGAGAACATCGCCCCCGAGAAGACCAAGAACGACTTCACCGGCGAGATGTCGACACCGAGCACGTCGAGGACGGTTCGGAGCGAGAGACTCCACGACGCCAGCCACAGCAGCGTCACACCGACGACGACGAGGACGATTCGCGTGTCGGCTCGCTCCAACTGTGCGACCAGTTGGTCGCTCCCCGCGAAGTAGAACAGCGCCGCGAAGACGAGAAGCGTCACTGCGAACCCCAGTACGGTCGTCCGCAGTCGCTCACCTGCCATATCTCCACGGTCGGTGAGTGACGGCTTTAAGCCACCGAAACCGTCTCTCTGCCTTCAATTAGCCGTAGACGCCTCGCTCGCGTATTGCCCCTTCGGCCGGTTCTGTTGAAACTCTCGGTCGCTGATAGTTTACCGAGACCGTGTTGAATAGAGGGCGTTCGTCGGCCAACGATTGGCGGAACGATTATTATTGATGGAGTGACACGTATCAACTACGTTTCGAGACAGTATCTATGGATTCGTACCTCAAATTCGTTCTCGTCGCCTCGGCCAGCATCCTGGTCGGGATGCCTCTCTGGATAGCCATCATCGCCCCTGATGAGTTCTCTCTCACTCTGTTTACAGAGGTCGGATTTTGGGTTGTAGCGGCAGTTGGAATGGCTATGCTGTCGTTTGGATTTTGGCTCGGAGAGCGCACCAACCTCAAATAATTCGCGCGCTTGTCGACAGGTGATTTCGTGACTCGCGGTGTGAGGAAGACGTCCTCTGTCTGTTGCGAGTCTCTCGGAGGCTTTAGGGAGACGGAGAGACTGTCCCACGCATGGACGAGCGCACGGCGTTGCAGATGCTCGCTGCGGACCTCTCGGGCGCCGGCGACGACGCCGCCGTCGTCGGCGACACGGTCATCACGACCGACATGCTCCACGAGACGACGGACTTCCCCGACGGGACGACCCGCTACACCGCCGGGTGGCGTGCGGTCGGCGCGTCGCTCTCGGACGTCGCCGCCATGGGAGCGACGGCGACGGCCGCCGTCGCTGTCTACGCCGCCCCCGAATTCGACGAGTCGGATTTGCTGGCGTTCGTCAACGGCGCACGCGATGTCTGTGAAGCCGTCGGTGCCGAGTACGTCGGCGGCGACTTAGACGGACACCAGGAGTTCACCGTCGCCACGACGGCTATCGGCGACACCGACGACCCCGTGCGCCGAACTGGTGCGAGTCCGGGCGACGCCGTCTGCGTGACCGGTACCCTCGGTCGAAGCGCCGCCGCCCTCCGCTTCTTCGAGAGCGGCGACGTCGAACGCGCCAACGACCTCTTTCGGTTCACTCCGCGCGTCGCTGCCGGCGAAGCGCTCCGTGACCACGCGACGGCCATGATGGACTCCAGCGACGGCCTCGCTCGTTCGCTCCATCAACTCGCCGAGGCAAGCGACTGCGGGTTCGACGTCGCATTCGACGAGGTTCCGGTCGACCCCAGCGTCGACGACGTCGCTCGCGACGAGGCCGACCGGCGGGAGTGTGCCCTCCACTTCGGCGAGGACTTCGAACTCGTGTTCACGCTCCCCGAAGCCGAGTTAGAGACGATTCGACCGGCCATCGACGTCGACGTGACGCAGGTCGGGACGGTCACCGAGTCCGGTTCCGGCGTCGTCGCCGACGGCGAACCGCTCTCCGACCGAGGCTTCACGCACGGCGGCGAGTAGACCGGAGGGGCCGACCCGACGGCTAAGACTAGACAACGCACTTACGTTTCCGCTCCGACTCTCTCGGCGAGCCATGTCCGACGCCAGCACACCCCGCCTCGCCGGTTTCATCGCCACTACCCTCGCCGGTGCACTCGCCCTCTCGTTTCCGACCGGTCTCGGATTCGCCGTCGTCTTCGCCGTCACCTACGGCGTCGGCGCGTGGGCGTTCGCCAACCGGTGGGACCTGTGGCGGAGCGGCAACCGGTGGTCCGGCGTCCTCGGTGGTCTCGTCACCTTCGCGGCGCTCAGCGGTGTCCAACCGCTCGACATCGACCCGTCGATTCGGTTTCCCGTTGGACTGCTTGTCATCGGCCTCGGGTTCGCGAGTGCCGGCGTCGCCGCCGAGTACGTCTTCAGGGCGGTGGAGACGGGACAGATTACGGCCCCGACGGCTCCGGCTTGCTCCGATTCAGATGGTCAGTAACTGAATCGGCACGAGCATGAAGCACAGCAGGCCGAGGAAGAACGTGAACACGCCGACGGCCAGTCGCCGCCGGTCGAGTCCCGCCTCGTCGATAGGGTTGGCCGGGCCGTTGAAGGCGATGAACGTCGAGAACAGCCCCCAGAACGCCCACAAGCCGACGGACTCGTTGATACTCAAGCCACGACCGTAGTAGAGGTACGCCGAGAGGCCGAAGAGGGCGAACGGCACTAGCGCCGCCACCGTCTCTTGGCGCTCGCCGATCATCGCTCGGAGCATGTGGCCGCCGTCGAGTTGGCCGACGGGGAGCAGGTTGAGGACGGTGAAGAACATCCCGACCCACCCGCCGATGATGACGGGGTGAACGGTCACACCGGTCTGTGAACTGACCGCCGGTTCGCCGATGAGGTCGATGATGGCCGCACCGAGCGGGTTGAGCGGTACGTCGGTCGAGGGCGAGGCGCCAGAGCCGTAGGCGACGGGTTGGTCGATGAGTCGTGCGATGATGTCGAGCAGCGGCGGGTTGTTGAAGATGATGACTTCGCCACCGCTCGACAGTATGTAGTCGGGAATCGGCATCGGGTCGAGCGAGAGGCCGATTATCGTGACGACGATGGTGGCCGCCAGCCCCGCCAACGGCCCGGCGACACCGATGTCGAACAGCGCCTTTCGCCCCGGCATCTGTCCGCGCATCCGGATGATTGCTCCCATCGTTCCGAACGGGAAGATGAAGGGAATGACGTAGGGTAACGAGACGTCGACACCGTGGTAGCGGGCCATGACGTAGTGGCCGAGTTCGTGGACCAGCAAGACGCCGAGGACGGCGGCGGTGAAGGGCCACGCCTGCAGGACACTGAACGGGTTCGCCACAATCGTGTCCACGGGGACGTAGTACCACGCGTTCGCGCCGACGAACAGCGTCGAACAGACCGTCAGGAGGAGGAGTAAGAGGTTCTTCCACGGCACGGTGTCCACGCTATTGTCGAGCGGTCGAGCGACGAGCACGTCTTGGGGACCGTTCGTGCGAGCGACCTGCACCTCGTAGCCCGCCTCGCGGAACGCGGGCCAGACCTCACGGAGGAGCATCCGCTCGGGGACGAGTGCGTCGCCGTAGTAGAGCAACCGGTCACCATCACGGCGGACCTCGTAGAGGTGAAACACGGCGGATAGCGCGTCCGTCGGCGGCGCGCCGTCCGACGGGTCGACCGAATCCATTGTTCGAGCGGTACGCGTCGCGTCTGTATAAAGGCCGTGACAGTATCGTTGAGTTCAGAACTGCCTCTCGTCTCCGTTTCTCACTCTCGGCGGGTTCGAAGAAAATGGGGACCGTCCGATGGCTGGAGTGACCATCGGGGAGATGCCGCCGAGGGAATCGAGAACCGGCGACGACTGGTGAGCGAGCGGGGACCGATGTCGTCTCTCTACGCGCTCGTTCCCTTACGCCATCTCGGCGGACTCGATACGCCACGTCGTCGCGCTCGTGTACGACCACTTCTCGACGGTGAGTTCGGTCGCGGAGTCGCGGAGTTTGACCATCAGCGCGCCGATCTCTTTCGGGGACAGGTCCACTTCGTCGGCGATGAACTTGCTCTTGAAGTAGAGTTCGCCGTCCTGGGCCTTCTGCAAGAGGAACTGCTTCAGGCGCTCTTCTTTGGACTCGGTGGACGGGCGGTCGGTGGAGGGGTGTGCTGTTGCGCTCATTGGGTGTTTCCTCGATTCTTCCTAAGCAGCGTATGGAACATATAAACGGAGGAACGTTAGTGGTGATTCGCCTTCTTTCAGCCTAAATACAGGGAAACCACACCTTTCATGACGCTTCGAGAGACGCTTAGAAAATTTAGAACGGCTGCTATGTATTTCTTTCAGAAAGAATAAGACAGATTGATAAACTCAGTTTTGCGGCAATATGTTCTGCAAAATCAGCGCTGATACTGTCGATTCCGCCCTACCAGCGGGTCTGTCGGACTCGCCCGCGCGATTCGGCCGCCGAGAGCGTCTGACGACTGTCGTGCGCCCGTCGTCTACCGTGGTACCGGCACTCACTGCCGGTCGTGGACCCAGAACTCTTCGTCGACGGTCGTCTCCTTCTTGAATATCGGCACCTCGTCTTTCAGCCGGTTGATGCCGTCTTCGACCGCCCGGAACGACTCGGTGCGGTGGCCCGCCAGCACGACGACGAAGACGATATCCTCGCCGTCTTCGATGACGCCGGTCCGGTGGTGCATGACGACTTCCTCGACGCCTTCGCGCGTGGTCAGTTCCTCGGAGATAGTCGCCATCCGGTCTTCGGCCACGCCCGCGTACTTCTCGAAGGCGAGATGCGTCGTTCGCGAGTCGTCGTCGCCGTCTTTCGCCCGCACGCGGCCGGTGAACGTCGCGATGGCTCCCGCGCGCTCGGCCCGGGGTGACTGCTTGACCTGCTCGACGAGCGTGTCGAGCGTGATGTACGGTTCGCCGTCGTCGGCGTGGCGGGTGAGCGTCTCGAGGCCGTCGGCGTCGATGTCGTCGACGGTTTCGACAGTCTCGACTACTTCGCCACGGACCTTGGTCGACTGGTCACCGACGACGACGGTCGGCGCGCGCGCCTCGGGGAACCCCGAGAGGAGCGCGTAGTCGTACTCGGGCGCGAGTGCGTCGAGCAGGTCGGTGAGCGAGCGGTCGTCGCCCGCGCCGACCCACGCGCCGTCGTCTGCGAGACCGAACGCGCCGTCGACGCCGTCGGTGTCGGTTCCACCCTCCCGGTTCGGGAGTCGTTCGACCGTCGCGACGCGTCCGTCGAGACGGGGGGCCAGTCGCTCGGCGAGACTGTCGGCCGCGGGACCGACGAGCGAGAGCAGTTGCATGTGTCGAACGCGGCGACGGAGAGGCTTTAGTGTTGCTTCGGCCTGTCGCTGCTCGTCGCCTGTGAACTACACACACGGCCGTCTTCGACTTGATAACTCTTAAGCCCGAAACCGGGCAATTCCGCTGCAATGAGAGTCGTGATTTCTATCGGCGGCAGTGTGCTCGCGCCGGAACTCGACCCGTGTCGTGTCGAAGGGCACGCGGCCGTCGTCGAGTCGCTCGCGCGAGAAGGATGCGAACTCGGCGTCGTCGTCGGCGGCGGTGGGGTAGCCCGCGAGTACATCGGAGCGGCCCGTGAACTCGGTGCCAACGAGGTCCAACTGGACCAGATCGGCATCGACGTGACGCGTATCAACGCGCGTCTGCTCATCGCCGCCCTCGGACCGGGTGTCGACCCGAAAGTCGCAGAGAACTACGAGGCGGCGGGCGACTCCATCCGTCGTGGCGACATCAGCGTGATGGGCGGCGTCATGCCCGGGCAGACGACGGACGCCGTCGCCGCCGCACTCGCCGAGTACGTCAGCGCCGACCTGCTCGTCTACGCGACGAGCGCCAACGGCGTCTACGACTCTGACCCGAAGACGAACCCCGACGCCGTGAAGTTCGACGAGATGACGCCCTCCGAACTGGTCGACATCGTCGCGCCGATGAGTCGCGATGCGGGGTCCTCGGCACCGGTCGACCTGCTGGCGACGAAACTCATCGAACGCGCGGGGATGCGCACCATCGTCCTCGACGGTAACGACCCCGACCGCGTCGAGGCGGCGGTGCTCCACGGCGACCACGACGGCACCGACGTCATCCCCGAAGGAAGCAGCGGCGAACCGAGTTACTGGGCACAACGATGAGTGCGGACGACAGTCCGAAGTCGACCGACGTGAACCGTGCACAGACGACCGGTGCCGACACCGTCGACCCCGACGAGGACGGCGAGAACCACCGCGTCTTCTGGGCCGACGAGATGGCCGACCGTATCGAGGAGCGAGACCCCGACGAACCCATCGTCATCAAGGGCGGCGTCTCTCCCTCCGGCATCCCGCACCTCGGCCACTTCAACGAGATTCTCCGCGGCTTCTTCGTCGCCGAAGTGCTGCGCGAGCGCGGTCACGAGGTCCGACAGGTCTTCACGAGCGACGACAAAGACGCGCTCCGGAAGGTCCCCCGCCAACTCGCCGACTCCGACTGGAACATCGTCGGCCTCGGCGAGGTGAACGCCGGTGCACTCGGTCGAAATCTGGGCAAGCCCTACACCGACATTCCGGACCCGTTCGACGACCACGACTCCTACGGGGCCCACTTCACCGACCTCTTGCACCAGAGCGCCGAGATGCTCGACGTTCCCGTCGACATGCTGTCGAACACCGACCTCTACGCCGACGGCACGTTCGACGACGTCGTGAAGTACGTCCTCGAACACCGAGACGAGGCGCGGAAGATTCTCTCGCAGTACCAAGACAAGATAGACGACGACTACGTCCCGTTCCAAGCGCAATGTTCGTCGTGCGGCGTCCTGACGACGAACATCACGGGCGTCGACGTCGAGTCAGAAACCGTCGACTACGTCTGTGAGGGCCTCGAAGCCGGCGGCCAGCAGATAGACGGCTGTGGCCACGAGGGGACGGCGACGTTCCGCGAGGGGAAACTGCCGTGGCGATTCGAGTGGCCCGGCCAGTGGCAGGCGCTCGGTGTCGACTTCGAACCGTTCGGTAAGGACCACGCCGAGGGGTCGTGGCCCTCGGGCAAGGACATCGCCGAGAACTTCCTGCACATTCAGCCACCGGTGCCGATGACGTACGAGTGGTTTACACTCAACGGCGAGGCGCTCTCCTCGTCGTCCGGCAACGTCGTCACCGTCCACGAGGTGCTGGAACTCTTAGAACCCGAAGTCCTCCGCTACTTCTTCGTCCGTAACCCGATGAAGGCGAAGGACTTCGACATCTCGCGTCTGGACCAACTCGTCGACGAGTTCGACCGCTTCGAGGGTATCTACTTCGACGACGTCGACGACGAGAGTCTGGCGGCGCTCGCCGACCGAGCCTACCCGTTCACCGTCGACGAGGTTCGCGAGAACCGCGTCCGTCTCCCCTACACCTTCGCGGCCGTCTTGGGTATGACCGACGACGAGGACCTGCGCGAGCAGATGGCGCGCAACGAGGGTCACATCACCGACGACACGCCCGAGTGGGCCATCGAGGAGGCGATGAAGCGCGTCGAGAAGGCCCGTAACTGGGCCGAACGCCTCGACAACGAGTACAACTACCGCCTGCAGGTAGCGATGCCCGAGACCGACTTCGACGACGACGTCGAGACGGCGCTCGCGGAACTCGCCGACTTCGTCGAAGAGGGTCACTCTGGCGAGGAGATCCAGGGCGAAATCTACGAGACGGCCAAGCGCAACGACGTCGAGACGGGTGACTTCTTCCAAGCCGGTTACCGTCTCTTCTTCGACGCGACGCAGGGCCCTCGCTTGGGAACCTTCCTCGGCGAACTCGACGCCACGTTCGTGGTGAAGCGACTGCGCCGCGAGGAGTGACTCGAGAGAGACATCTGAGTACGCGCTCCCGATGCAGACGCGAGTCGAAACCTGCCTTCTGTTCTCGAAGAGAGAGAAATAATTTCAACCCTGCCTTTCAGAGGAGCGACAGTGTCAACGAGACGAGTGCGACTCTGGCGTCTCACTAGTGGAGAGCGACTCTGTCAGCAGTGTTCCGAGGCCACGTCGGAGTCGCTCTGACATCGCTTGAGACGAAACGCCCGAACGCTGTTCCAACTCTGCTAACGTCGTCTTACGAGGGATGTCGAAGTAGCCGAGTCTGAAGGCCTCGTACAATGCTTCACGCTGGGCGTCGGTGACCGCTGACTGATCCTCTCCGCTGCACCACGTGGCAGAGTTCTGGACGCTTCGAACCGAGAGATCGGTTCTGCGGTCGATACGTCGCTGATGAAACGCCGAGAGTTGGCTGTGGCCGGGGAATCGAAGTGTAAGCTGCCACTGGGTTGCAGTTCCAATCGCTTCGAGTATTGTACTATCGGCGGTCAAGATAGCCTCGGTGAGACCGTCAGCTTCCTCCTTCCAGACGAGGCGAACGAGGGCTTCGGTCCCGACTGTCGCGAGCAACTCGACTGTTTCGATGCCAGGTTCCGACCGAAGCGTTCGCGCGATGGCGTCGATATCATCGGCCGTAATCCAAATGTATGGAAATCTTCCATCGTCAATCGGGACGAGACGCTCTAGTTGAACAGTGGTCTCTGGATGCGCTGAAGGTTTTCCTGAGAACAAACTCCTCTGTTGGCACCTGAACTGTTAGTATTGCAGCCATTGTTCGGTCTGCCTACTTCGGCGTTTGCTCGTCGAGTCCAGCCTGCAGCAGTCGTCGAGCGATTACGACTAGCCCGTTCGTGAGTCCTTCTGCCCAGATTGCAGACTCAGGCTTCGGACTGCCGGAGGGACCGAGCGAACTCACCAACAACACGTTCCGGTCGGCGAGAAGGAAGCGTCCGATTCGGGTCTCGCTGTCCCCGTGATTTTGTAACCAACTCAGTCCGGACTTGAACACCTGTGCCTGCGGGACTTGCTCCTCGAACTGTCTCTGAACTGTTTCGTCTAGTACCCCGACGAACACTTCGACTCCACGTGCCGTTGCCTCAGCCAGGACGTCCATTAGCTCTCTGGTGAGAGTCTCTTCGTCAGCAACCAAGAGCACGACCTCCTCGTCGGCAGTTCCAACGACAGAGAGCGTTCGGCTCGATACTGCCTCTCGGCCCTCGACTGTCCAGACTTCCTGTGTCGACTGTTCTGCGGTTTGTGGTATCGTTTTGACGGTACCGAGTGCGTCACCGAGTTTGTCGAACCGTGAGTCGTACTGTTTTCGGAGCGTTTGGATAGCTTCCTCGGCTGCGATCGCTCGAAATTTCTGTGGAGAGGTATGCCGCGTTTCGATCAGCCCTCTCGACTCGAGAACGTCCATCGCGTCGTAGACGCGGGGACAGGGTATCTCTCCCCACTCGCTCACCTCTCGTGCGGTCCCTTCAGGAAGTCTTGTCAGCGCAACGAACGCTCTCGCTTCATACTCTTTGAGACCTAACTGCTTGAGCAACTCGACTGCCTCGTCACCGTCGTCGGCACGCTCCTCACCCATGAGATGGTGCTCCGGGACCGAAATCTTCGCCATCAGAGAGTATTGACCGCGATAACTCTCTTTTCTGCGAAGTGTTCATATTCGTCCAATGACGCCCTACGGGTTTAGGCTTTCAGGTTTGTCACGACTCTAGTGACGACGACCTCCACACGAGCAGATACCTGCCTGTTGTTACTCGAATAATCACAAATTCCAAATACCGGGCAGCCAAAGGGTACACGTCTTGACTCCGGGAGAAGCACTCCTTCGCCCCGAGACAACTGCGCAGAGTCACCGAACACATGACAGACACCGACCCTCACGAGAACGTCACCCCCGCTTCTCTGGATGAAGGAGTTTCCTTGTTGGAAAAGCTCGGATTGACCCAGTATGCTGCACGGACGTTCTTGGCACTGCATCAACTCGGTAGCGGAACTGCACGGGAGGTCAGCGAGGCGTCGTCGGTACCGCGGACGAAGGTGTACGACGTCATGGAGGAACTACAGCAGTTGGGACTGGTCGAAGTCCGTTATACGAGTCCGCGACAGTACGCTCCCGTCTCGAAAGAGGCAACAAAGCGGAGATTTCAGCGAGAGTACGAACAGTCAATCACACGCCTCTCTACGATTCTCTCCGAACTTCCTTCGTTCTCCAGAGACGAGAAAATCGATGCGCTCTCTATCCTCAACGGTGAGGATGCTGTTCTGGACCGGACGACACAGTTGATTCAGTCCGCGGACAAAGATATCGTCTACGTGAGCGTCAGCGGTAGCCTCCCCGATTTGGTTCCGAACCACCTTCAAGCGGCGGCCGAACGCGGGGTAGACGTCTTTCTGGGGGGACTCGGTGACGAATCCCGCGAACAAGTCACTAGTACCCTCTCTTGTGTGGTGTTGAACTCTTCTCCAGGAATTTGGGACGAGTCAGAAATCGACTCGATACTCGTCGTAGACCATACGACCGTACTCGTAACTGTCCCCAACGAAACCGACCTAACGAAGAAGTCCGGAATGTGGGGCCGTGGCAAGGGGAACATGTTGGTCGCCACATTCGAACCAGTGGTTCGCTCGTGGTTGGAGTCCGAGAGCGGGCGTTGGTGACGGAAGTCTGTCCAGAAACTGACCGAGCTGTCACTCGGATAGTCACAAACGACTATTAGGAGTGAATACCTGTTTGCTCTCAGATACCATATGCGAGCAACTGGAATCAGAACACAGAGAACGCTCCTCTGTCACTCATGAACGCTGCACAGATCGACTCCGAAACAGCCTTTCGCACTACCCTTCGCGAAGTTGTCCGAGAAGCGCAACAGAACGGACTGTCCGTCCAAGGAGGGTGGGTCCTCATGTTTGACGGCGAAATCAACGACGTAGAAGTCGAAATCGTCAACATCGATGTCAAACGTGGGCAACAACCCCACTCCGACATAACCGGCTCAGAGACTGAAAGATAGGCCGGAGAGTGTCATCGGTGTGGAGTCGTCCGTCATCAGCGACCGGCTCACGATTCCGGCACCCACAGACGGCCCTATTCACCTCCCGACCTCGCTCATTAACTGAGTCCGAACATGTCGTTTCGGGCTGTGTGTTCCGTCACAGAACTGACCCGTTCGTACGTGACTCCGACAGTCGTTTCAACCCCCAGAGCGAGCGGCTATCTCCTCTTGACGCGTCTAGACGAACGCGATGGCAGCAACCGCGAAGCGCAACGTCGAGATGGTCGAGGAGATGTACGATGCGTTCAACCGCGGCGACGTCGACGACGTCCTCGCGGGGATGGCCGACGACGTCACCTGGGTCGAACCCGAGGGCGACCCGCTCTCGGCCGGGACCTATCGTGGCCCCGCTGCGGTCATGTCGAGGGTGTTTGCGCCGCTCGACGAGGCGTACGAGACGTTCACGGTGACGCCAGCACGGTACATCGACGCGGGCGACATCGTCGTCGCCGAAGGAACGATGGTGGGGACGACGCTGGACGGCACGTCGTTCGAAGTGCCGTTCGTGCACCTCTGTGAGTTACACAACGGAAAGCTCCGGAAGTTCACCAACTACATGGACACGGCGCTCTTGCAGCAGGTACTCGAACCGTAGTCGAGCTTCAATCACGACTCACTCGTTCTCACCGACGCGACAGACGCCGACAGCTTCCGCGCTCAGTTCTCCTCGATTGCGTCGATGACGACGGTTCCGATGACGACCAGTCGGGGGTCCAACTGCCCGTCGCCCGACAGGTCGATGGTGTACTTGTCGCGGACGGGCGTGAACTTCTCGGAGACGTCGCCGAAGTGCTCGCCGCTCGGCCCCTCGATGTCGTAGGAGAAGGGGATGAGCGTCGTGAGATTTCGGCGGAGAATCGCGCGGAGCCACCCGTCTTCTTTGACCGTCGCGACGACAGACCCGCTCGCGTCGACGAGTGCGTACTCGTGTTTGAAGAACGACTTGACGCTTCGTTTGACGGAGCCGATTCGGTCGCCGGTTCGACTGTCGACGATGTCGTAACTGGCGGCGACGTCGAGGACGCTGTCGGCTTTGACGCGGAACCGCTCTTCACCCGTCTCGGGGTCGTTGAAGCGGAAGTCCTCCTTCAAGCGGAACTTCTTCTGTGCGGATTCGAGGATGTTCTCGTCTCCTTCGTAGACGTTGTACTTGTTGCCGATGCGGAGTTTCTGTCGGACCTCGTACCGGCTCGCGTCGAACATACGGTTCTGATTACCAGACAGTCGGACAAAGATGCTTTGGGCACGAGGTCAGTCGCCTCGTTCGAACGGTCGTGCCGAACCTAACGAAGAACGTCTATAGTTTTATATCGCCATACTCCTTACTACGCCTGTCTAGGTCGAATCGGGCCAGACAGGGCGGGTCGAACCACGCGCCGCCACGAAGCGCGAGAACCGACCAGGAGACCTTTATGCAACTCACTCACCACATCGGGCAGCCAGCGGACGAGGAAGTAGACGCCGAGACCACCGGCGGTCGTCGACTCGGTCGATATCTTCTCGCCGGTGGTGCCGTACTCACGGCTGCTGCAGTCGTCCGCCGTCGTCGCCGCCGTCGACGTGACGACAGAGAGATGGTAACGATCGAAATCCGAGACGAACCGGCGATGCTCGGTCGATAGCCACGCTTCGGGGAACCCCCCGCGTAACCCGAATGCCTTTTGCGCGTCGTCCCCTCCACTCGGCCAATGAATCCGCTGCTCTGGGTACTCGCCGGTGTCCTCCTGTACTCAGTCGTCGCAGTCTCGCTGCAGTCTCGTGGCCTGATTCCCGACTCTGTCCGTATTCAGGGACCGCTCACGACGATCCACACGAAACGCGGCCGCGCCTTCCTCAACTGGCTCGCCCGACCGAAACGCTTCTGGCGCGCGTGGAGTAACGTCGGTGTCGGCGTCGCGCTCGTCGTCATGGTCGGGTCGTTCTTCCTGTTCCTCCAGGCAGCCATCCAGACCGTCCAGAGCCCACAACCGACCGCCATCAACCAACCCCGGAACTTCCTCGTCATCCCCGGCGTCAACGATTTCCTCCCGCTGTCGATGGCTCCAGAAATCGTCTTCGGCCTGCTCGTCGGCCTCGTCGTCCACGAGGGCGGTCACGGCCTGCTCTGTCGTGTCGAAGACATCGACATCGAGTCGATGGGTGTCGTCCTCCTCACGATTCTCCCCATCGGGGCGTTCGTCGAACCGAACGAAGAGAGTCAGCGGAAGACGAACCGCGGCGCTCGGACTCGGATGTTTGCGGCCGGCGTGACGAACAACTTCGTCGTCACCATCATCGCCTTCGCACTCCTGTTCGGTCCGGTCGTCGGCGCAATCGGCGTCGCCCCCGGCGTCGCAGTTGCCGGGTCGTACGACGGGTCGCCAGCGAGCCAAGCCGGAATCGGCGGCGGTGATCGCATCGTCGGCGTCGCCGGCCAGTCGGTCGAGAACCAGTCGACGTTCGACACGGCGTGGGACACGAGCGAGGGCGAATCGGTCCAACTCTCGGTCGCTGGCTCCGACGGCGACACCCGCGAGGTGTCCGTCGAACGCTCGCTCGTCGTCGTCGGCACCATTGGCGGCAACCCGGCGAACCTCACACTCCAGCAGGGCCAAGACCCGATCGAGATTCGCGCCGTCAACGGAACCGCCGTCTCGACGCAGGCCGAGTTCCGCGAGGCAGTCGGTAACGACACGTTCGCACGTCTCGACACCTCGCGCGGCGAGCGAGTCGTCCCGGTCGGTGCGTACGTCACCGGAACCCAAGAGGGTCGACCGATGTACGACGCGATGGAACAGAACGGCGACGACCCCAACGAGAGTTTCATCATCACCAACATCGGCGGTGAACGCATCACCTCCGCAGACGACCTAAGCCGCGTCCTCGATGGCTACAGCGGCGGTGACACCGTCGACGTCGACGCCTACGTCGACGGTCAGATGCGGTCGTACACGCTGACGTTCGACTCCGACCTCGACGAGGCGTTCCTCGGTGTGAACCTCTTCTCCGGGACCAGTGGTCTCTCCGTAACCGACCTCGGTATTCAGAGCTACCCCGCGTCGACGTACCTCGCACTCCTCGGCGGTGACGCCGACGCGAACGCGCTCAGCGGACCGCTCTCGTCGACGATAGACACCTTCCGCGGTCTCGCGTTCGTCGCGCTCATCCTGCCACTGGCGAGCGTCTTCGGCCTCCCCTACAACTTCCCCGGCTTCACGCCCGAAGTGATGAACTTCTTCGTCGTCGAGGGGCCGCTCTCGTTCCTCGGCGGCGGCGTGTTCCTCGCCGCGAACCTGCTGTTCTGGACGGCGTGGATCAACCTCCAACTCGGTCTGTTCAACTGTATCCCCGGCTACCCGCTCGACGGTGGCCGCATCATGCGGACCAGCGTGGAGGCAATCGTCTCTCGACTGCCCATCAGTGACCCGTACCCCGTCGTGCGCACCATCACCACCTCCATCGGCGTGACGATGCTCGCGGCGCTCGTCTTGATGGTGTTCGGCCCGCAACTGTTGGCCTGAATCGAGCGAATCGAACGCGTCGAGTGAACTGAATCCGTAACTGCTTCTTTTCCGCATCACGCTTCTTCGGTAATGGGCACCTCTGGAACTGCTGGGACTGCTGAAACTGCCGGCACCATCTACGTCGTCACCGGGTCGGCCACCGCACCGACGGCGATGGCCTCCTACGACGCCGCACTCGCCGACGCCAACATCCACAACTACAACCTCGTCGCCGTCTCCTCGGTGATTCCGGCCGACGCGACGGTCGAACCAGTCGACACCGCCCCGGACCTCGGTCCCGCGGGCAACCGCTTGACTGTCGTCGAGGCACGAGCGACGACGAGGGAAGAAGAGACCGTCAGCGCGGGTCTCGGCTGGACGACCGGCGAGGGTGCGGGACTGTTCTACGAGGCCAGCGGCACCGACCCCGAAGCCGTCGAGGAAACAGTCCGGGCAGGACTCGATGCAGGCCGCGACCTTCGCGAGTGGACGTTCGACGACGAGCAAGTGGTCGTGACGACGGCGGACTGCGACGGCGACGGCTACACGACGGTGCTCACAATCGCCGCGTACGGCCGTAGCGAACCGATTCTCTGAGCCGAAAACAGCGGCGATTTCCGTATGCTCCGACGGCTTTATACTCCGTGTTCACTTATGGCAGGTAGCATCTCCTTATGAATGGAAACAATCCGTACGCGGGTGCACCCGGCGTCGTCGATGCCGGTCAGCCGTCGCAAGACGTCGAACTCACACCCGACCAAAAACGGATGCTCCGACGCGCGGTCGCCGGTATCGTCGCGCAAACTCGTACCTATCTCCCGGATAGCTACGCCATCGGCTCTGAACTCTCCTATGGCTCGAACGGACCGCAGGCCACCGTCGCGGTCCACCCCCCGGCGGGACACCCCGTCAGCGCCGGGTTCACGCCGGACCTCGAAGACCTCGAATCCGGACTCGACGACGACGACCGACGCGAGGTCGCTCGTGGTCTCGCCGCCAGCGCGGCACTGCAGGTCATGAACGCCGTCGGCGACGGCGTCTCTCAGACCGCTCGGTAACGACCCCGTTCTCGTGCGTTCGTTCCGACGCAACATCGATAGACAGCGCAGTCGCTGTCTCTGGGCGTAGTCCTTCTCCGAAAGGTGCCGTCGTCGTTACGTCTCTGTCTCGTCACGCCTCGGAGACTCGACTGTCTCCGGCGCGTCGACGAAGAGACCGTACCCGACGACGAGTGCGGACGGGAGTCCACCGGCACCGGCACCGAGGGCTGTCGGCACCGACGTCAGCAGCCCTCCCACAGCGCCGAGAACGACCGGCACCGGGAGTACCGCCAGCATGAGGTCGTACCGCGAGACGGTTTCTGGGTCTGTGCGACCGGCCGAGAACGCGTCCCGCACGCTCATCTGTGAGTCCTCCACTCGGAGCGGACTCCCGGACGGTTAAAAGGGGTTATCGCCGTATTTACAAGCAGTGCGTCGCCGTGCCACGCCGACTGTCTCCTGAACGCTCGCTTACTTCCCCCAGAAGGGGTCACGACGCCGATGTTTGTCGAGGTAGCTCTGGAGCGCTTCGAGTTCGTCACCCGGAATCTCGCCCGATAGCTCCTGTTCGAGAATCTTCGCGTGTTTCTCGGGGAGGTCTATCCAGAGTTCGTCGCCCTCCTCGATTTGGCGACCGACCGTCGGACCGTCGATGGCGACGCTGACGCGCTTGCCGGCACGGGCTTCCTTCACGTCGTCGCCCTGCTCTTGAATCCCGTTGAGTTGGCCGACGCGTTTCGGTTCGTTGCCCTCCCACTTGACGACGTACTGGTTGTTCTTGATGGTGCCTGCGAGCACCTCGACGCCGACGACGGCCGGGTTGTTCTGCCGGAAGACGTGGTCTTCGAGGATGCGGAAGCGACACGGGCGGACGATTTTGTCGAGCACCGTCTCCTGTTGGGCGCGTTTGCGCTCCGTGACGAACTCGTCGTAGTCGTCGATGAGTTGGTAGATGACGTCGTGTTTGAACAGGCGGACGTCGGACTCCTCTATGTCCTCTTTGGCGTCCGGAAGCACGTCAACGTTGAAGCCGAGGATGACCTTGTGTTCGTCCTCGCGAGCGGTGCCCGCGATGGAGACGTCGCGTGGGGCGACGTCGCCGACCTCTGCGCGGAGGATGGGTACTTCGGCCTCCTTCAACGCATTTGCCATCGCCTCCAGCGACCCGAGGGTGTCGGCTTTGACGACGACGCCCTGTTCTTCCGTCTCGACTTCGATGCCGGCGAGTTCGGCTTCGACCTCCGCGACGACGTCGTCGACGTCTTGGTCGCGAACGACACGGACCGGCGCGCCGGCCATCGCGTGTTCGAGGTCCGGTGCGGCGATTTTGATACCCGTCGCCGCCGACACCGAGTCGACTCGGTCGAAGCGCTTCTCGGTTCGAATCTCGGCGTTCGGTCGCGGTTGGAGGAGCGCCCGAACCTCCGTCACGATGGGACCGTTCGCGCCGCCGACGACGATGGTCTCGTCCTCGCTCACGGTGCCGTCGAAGAGGACGACGTCGAGCGTCGCGCCGAAGCCGCGTTCCTCCTTCACTTCGAGGACCGTCCCCTTCCCGGGACCGGTCACGTCTATCTCCATCTCCTCTTTCATGTAGCGCTGGGAGAGGCCCATGAGAACTGCGAGAAGGTCCGGAATCCCCTCGCCGGTCATCGCCGAGAGGGGGACGACGCCGATGTTCTTCGTGAAGTTCTGGACGCGCCAGTAGAGGTCCGCAGAGAAGCCGTTGTCCGAGAGGTGGCCGATGATCTCGTAGAGGTTCTCGTCGAGGCGTTGGCGCGCCTGCTTGCTCTGTGCGTCGTAGGTCTGCTGGATGGGCGACCCGTCCTGTGGGTTCCACCCCGGTGTCGTGTCTATCTTGTTGGCGGCGACGATGAACGGCGTGCCCGTCCGCTTGAGAATATCGATGGCCTCCAGCGTCTGCGGTTGGAAGCCGTCGTTGACGTCGACGACGAGGACGGCGATGTCCGCGAGTGCGCCGCCGCGCGACCGAAGCGTCGTGAACGAGTGGTGGCCCGGCGTGTCGATGAAGAGCAGTCCCGGTAGGTCGAAGTCGGTGGGGTCGACGAGGCTGCCCGCCATCTGCGAGACAGTGTCGAGCGGCACCGCCGTTGCACCGATGTGTTGCGTGATCGCTCCGGCCTCACCGTCGCTCACGGCCGACCCACGAATCTTGTCGAGCAGTGTGGTCTTCCCGTGGTCGACGTGTCCGAGGACGGCGACGATCGGCGTCCGTAGCGTTCCCGTCTGGCTGTGTGTATCTGTTGTGTCTGAGTCCGACATCCAAAATCACCCGGTAGAAGTGTTCTTGTGTGAGTTGAGCGGTGGATTGTAGTTAAGTCTTTCAACTCGGCGGAGCGTCTCGTTGGCACGTTCAGTTGCCGCGCACCAAGCACAGTTCTGCACGGGCCGACGGGGTGAGCCACGTGTCAGACGGTCCCCGTGGCGTTTATGTAACGTCACACGAATACCGATGCATGGCCGACATACTCGCCGAAAACCTCTCCGGCAAGGCCGTCATGGGCTCTGACGGCACGGAACTGGGGATGTTGTACAACATCACGATGAACCTCAAGTCGGGCGAACTCCACGACCTCGTGGTCGAACCACACGAGGGCGACCTCGCTCCGAGTCAGTCGTCGTACGATACGGACGAAGACGGACACCTCCGCGTGCCCGTCGGTCGCGTCCAGGCAGTCAAAGACTACATTGTCGTTCAGCGCTAGGTTGATGCACGTTCTCGATTCTTCCGCGTTCATTCACGAGTACCACACCGACAACCAGACAGCGTCTATTCCGATGGTCCAATCGGAACTCGAAGGCGAACACGCCTTCCGCTTCGACGCGATGGAGGGCGCCGGGATGCACATTCACATCCCCGCCGAGGGAACCGTCGAGAAGGTCACCCGCGCCGCCGGCGAGACGGGCGACGCCGACGTCCTCTCGGACACCGACACGCGCCTCATCGCCGCCGCCTTCGAACTCTCGGGCACGCTCGTCACCGACGACTACGCGATGCAGAACGTCGCGGACCACCTGGGCGTCACCGTCGAAGCCATCGCACAGGACGGCATCAGCGAACAGCGCAACTGGACGTTCCAGTGTGCTGGCTGTGGTCGCGAGTTCGACGAACAGAAAGACCGCTGTCCCATCTGCGGGAGCGACCTCTCGCGGAAGAACCCCGCCTGACAATCCACGATGAGCACTGACGAGGGTCACACACAGACCGACGCCACAGACACCGTCGATACGGCTGACAGCGACGACCCCGTACTGGGGTGGCGAGTCGCCGGTGTCGGGATGGTCCTCGTCGGCATCCCGTACGTCGTCTCGCTGCCGGGACTGGTCGACGGCGTGTTCTCCGTCGTCGGACTAGCGTGTCTCGTGTGGGGCTGGTACCAGATTTATCAGTCGAAACGTCGACAGTAGAGCGGCGCTCGACTCCCTTTCAGAGCATCCCGGTCTGTGTCGCGTACTGCACGACGAACTGCACCGCGTTGAACAGACCGTGGACGACGATGGGGACGAGGATGTTGTCCGTCAGTTCGTAGAGCACGCCGAGCAGTGCGCCCAGCGTGAAGATGATGGCGAGCGTCGTGAACTGGCCGTCGCCGAGCAGCGAGGGCAGGTGGATAGAGGCGAAGACGAGACTCGCGCCGACGACGCCGACGACGGGACCGTAGGCGCGTCGAATCGTCCCTTGGACGATGCCGCGGAAGATGAGTTCCTCCGTCGGCCCGACCAGGAAGATGGTCACGGGGACGAGATACAGCAGGTAGGCGGGACTCTCGCGACCCGTCGAGACGATCGAACTCTCGGCCGTGCTGACGCCGAGGAGACTGATGAGCGCGCTGAGTCCGAAGAGGACGCCGAAGAGGACGACGAGGCCGCCGACCATCCAACCGATATCTCTGAGCGTCGGGAGTCGCCAGCGGATGAGTCCCCAGTCGTCGCTGAGTTGGAGGAACGCCGCGATGGCGACGGCGAAGCCGACGAACTGCATCGCGCTGATGAACGCACGAGGTCCGGGGGCGGTCGACGACAGGCCGAGACTGCTGAGTAGACTCGACCCGAGCGTGATGGCGAGTGAAGCGACGACCAAGGACCCGGCGACGATGCTGACGACTGCACCGGCAGTCTGAAGATGGACCTGGAAGTCGGTCGCGGAGACGTCAGTTCCCATTGATTCGCCGGAGATAGTCGCTCACGGCGAATAGATGCACCGATTACGGCGACTCGCGACACGACGTCGTCACTCGAAGTGGCTCGACGTGACTCGCGAAGCTTCGACGATTCGACGACTTCGAGACGTTCGACAACGCCGGTTGTGTCCACGCTTCGAGACGCTTTTCTGACCTGTCTTCCGGCGAGAATACGCGATTATGCAGTTCTCGGGCGTACTCTCTTTCGGTGCCGAACCGTGTCTATCGACGAATCCGGAGAGACTGGCGTACCGCGTGGTGAATATCTCCTCGAAACCCTCGACGAGCGAGTCGTCGGCCAGGTCATCCGACCCGGCGACGCCGGCTACGACGAGGCGCGGTCGGTCTGGAACGGCCTCATCGACCGCCGACCCGCTGCAATCGTCCGGTGTACCGGAACGGCGGACATCGTCGCCTGCGTCGACACGGCCCGTGAGCAGGACCTCCCCATCTCGATTCGCGGTGGCGGTCACAACGTGGCGGGGACGGCCGTCTGTGACGACGGTGTCGTCGTCGACTGTTCGGAGATGCGTGGCGTCTGGGTCGATGCGGATGCGCGCCGGGTCAGAGTCCAAGCGGGAGCGACCATCGGCGACGTGGACCGCGAGACGCAGGTGTTCGGTCTCGCCGTCCCGCTCGGCGTCGTCTCCGCCACTGGTGTCACAGGACTGACGCTCGGCGGCGGTTTCGGCCACCTCAGTCGGAGCTTCGGTCTGTCGTGTGACGCGCTTCGTTCCGTCGACATCGTCACCGCCGCAGGCGATTCGATTACGGCGAGCGCCGAGGAGCATTCGGACCTGTTCTGGGCGCTCCGCGGCGGCGGCGGCAACTTCGGCGTCGTGACGAGCTTCGAGTACGAAGCCTACCCGGTCGGGCCGGAGGTGATGGCGTGCTTCGTCGTTCACCCTGCCGACGACGTCCCCGACCTGCTTCGGCAGTACCGTGCGTTCTGCGAGGACGCGCCCGACGAAGTCGGTCTCCTCGCCTTCACGATGTGGGTTCCCGACGACGACCTGTTCCCCGAACACGCACGCGACAAGCCCGGTGTTGGCTTCCTCGGGACCTACATCGGTCCCGTCGACGAGGGTGAGAAGGCGTTCGAACCAGCGCGCTCTTTCGCCACGCCGCTCGTCGACTTCAGTGGCGTGATGCCCTTCGCGGAACTCCAGCGGATGCTCGACGAGGACTACCCGGACGGTCGACGCTACTACTGGAAGTCGCTGTACCTCTCGGAACTCTCGGACGACGCCATCGACCGCATCGCCACCGCAGCGCGAGAGGCCCCATCGAAGCTCTCGACGGTCGACGTCTGGCAACTCGGTGGTGCAATCGCCCGCGTCGACGACGACGAGACGGCTATCGACTGGCGTGAGATGCCCCACATGCTCGGCATCGAGGCCAACTGGGAGGACCCGGCCGCCGACGAGGCGAACGTCGCGTGGGCGCGGACGCTCTGGTCCGACATGAAGCAGTACTCGCCCGGCGGACTCTACGTCAACTTCCCGGGGTTCGGCGAAGAGGGAGAAGAACTAGTTCGGGCAGTCTACGGCGACAACTACGAGCGACTCGCCGAGGTGAAAGCCCGGTACGACCCGGAGAACCTGTTCCAGTCGAACCAGAACATCACGCCAGCGGCCTGAGTCCCCCGGCCACAGCGGCTATGTGCGTCTCCGGTGAACGCGGCACACGATGAAACGACCCGAAACCCCGACACTCGACCGTCGACGACTGCTGACTGTACTCGGAGGAACTGCTCTGACGCTTCCGCTCGCTGGCTGTGCGTCACCGGGTGAGGGCGGCGAAGGAGAGGAGGGCGGCGAGGATGGAGAGGGAGAAGAGGGAGGGGAAGGTGGCGAAGGCGGCGAAGAAGACGGTATGGATAGCGAGGGCGGTGAGGGTGGAGAAGGCGGCGAAGACGGCGAAGAAGGAAACGTCGACGCCGACGCTGCCGCGCTCACCGGCCCGGAACAGTCGTCTTGAGGCCCGGCGGTGCAGGTCGCTCGCTACTTGTCGCGCTACTCACTCGACTTCGAGTCGGACCTTGTCGCTGACGGCGTCGGCTTCCTCGAAGTCGCCGCCGCCGAGCAACCCGCGGGCGGCTTTCTTCCCCCATTCGACGGCGGGTTGTGTGAACGTCGAGACGGTGTCGAGTTCGCCGTAGAGCACGCAGGCCGCCTCCATCCCGTAAAGAAGTTCGCCGAGACCACGCTCGTCGACACGGTCAATTTCGACGCGGATGTTCGGGCAGTCCGCGGCGGCGAGGGAGGCTTCCGTCGCTTCAAACTCGGCGTCCAGCAGGTCGCCGAGTGACGACCCGCCGAGGTAGGAGAGACCGTCGAGGTCCGTCTCGGGAATCTGTGTATCCTGTTTCTCGCGTGGCCGAACGAGCGTGACGAGTTTGTCACGGGGGCCAGCACGGTAGAGTTGCAGTTGCGAGTGCTGGTCGGTCGCGCCGAGTGCGCGGGCTGGCGTCTGGCCGACGCCGTCCTTGCCGAGGCTCTCGGCCCACAGTTGGGCGAACCACTCGGCGAAGTACTCCAAGGACTCGGCGTAGGGCATCATCGCGTTGATAGAGGCCCCACGGCGGTCGAGTGCGTAGGTCGTCGCGCCGTAGGCGTATGCGGGTGACTCGAAGAGCGAACCGGAGAGGCGGTCGGCTTCGTCGGCAGCGCCCGCCAGCAGGGCGTCGAGGTCGTGGCCCTGAATCGCGGCGACGGCCAGCCCGACCGTCGAGAGCGCCGAGAACCGGCCCGGCACGCCGTCCGGGACCGGAAGCGCCGGGAGGTCGTGTTTGTCCGCGAGGTCTCTCAAATTGCCCTCCTCGCCCGTCGTGACGAACGTTCGCTCGGTCCAGTCGACGCCCGCCGAGTCCATCGCTTCGCGGACGACGAGGAAGTTCGCGAGCGTCTCGGCCGTCGTACCCGAACGCGAGACGACGTTGACCACGGTGTCGTCGAGCGGGAGGTCGTCGAGCAGTCCCGAGACCCACTCGGGGTCGACGTTGTCGAGGTAGTAGGCGTCGACGTCGGAGTCGAGCGCCTCCGAAATGGTGGCCGCGCCGAGTGCGCTGCCGCCGATACCGACCGTCAGGACGGCCTCGGGGTCTTCGAACCGCGAGACGGCGTTCCGAATCTCGTCGGGGTCGGTCGTCTCCGGCAAGTTGAGCGCGGCGTAGCCGTGTTCACTGTCCGCGCGGCCCTGTTCGATTCGCTCGTGGGCGTCGGCGACGCGCCCGTCCAGTCGCTCCAGCGCCTCCTTCGAGACGCCAGGTGTCGTGCCGAGAACGTTACCGAGGTCGACGTACATGCGTGAACGCGCGTAGGGCGGGAGTAAAGTCGTTGTCCTCACACGTCCTCATCTGTCCCGAAACGTCCACGAGGTCCGATGGCTGTGTGTCTTCTCCGTTGGCACTGACGACTCTCGAAAGTCCCATTGAGAGAGTAAGTCCTCGCACGCCGACTGTCGACGTACAGTGGCGTCGCTAGCGTGCGCCACAGTAGTCGTCTCGCCCCGCATCTCGACAGCCGAATCGGGCAGTTTAATCGCCCCAACCCCTAACCTCGACCAATGGCAGATGGGTATCGCGGGCTGTTCGGGGCGTTCCCCTACGCGTTCGGGCGGACCGACTCCCGACTGTTCAAGTCCTACGTCGTCGTCGGCGGCCTCGCCGCGACCGTCCTCTCACTGTTCGTCGCACTCAGTCTCGTCGTCCTGTTCGGGCAGACGGCTAGCGTGCAGGGCGGGTCGCTGACGCTCTCGCGGGCGTTCTACATCGTCGTCGGTCTGTTTCTCGTCGCGCCCGTCCTCGCACCGGTGCTCCTCGTCGCGCGTCGCCACCGGCGGGGGCTGGCACCCGACGCAGGCGTGCGCTACGACCAGTTGCTCGCCGTCGCGGGCTACGTATTCATCGCCTCGCTGTACGTCGCGCTCGTCATCTCCATCCCGGAGTGCTTCACACTCGACGGCGAACAGGTGTGTCAGGGACAACCGACCGGTCTCTTCGCGCCCGTCATCGCCGTCCTGTACGACCTCCCGCAACTCGCCGCGCTCCTCCCACCGGCACTCGCGGGTGCGCTCATCTGGGTCGTCCACCGCGTCGTCGGCGAGTAGGGGACGCGAGCCTGTCGTGTGCGAGCGACTCCCGTACCGCCTACGCGACGAAACCGGGAAAAGGCCCGACACAGTAGAGAGGCCAATGACCGACGAGCAAGAGCACAAGGAGAGTACGTTCCTCGTCACCGCTGCCGACGAGGAGTCGGCGGTACTGAAAGACGTCCACGACGGGCAGGTCCACACGCTGTCGTCGAACCCCGGTGTCGAGGTTCACGACGCCGTCACGGGCACCGTCGCCCCCGACCCACCGATGAACGTCTCGTGGCAACTCGTCGAAATCGAGCGTCGCTGGTCGATCTCCATAGAGAAGAACGACGAGTCACCGACAGCCCACGTCACAGACCTCGCCGCCGAGCAGGAGACAGGAAACGTCCACCGCGAAGAACGCGCAGGGACCGGTGAGATTCACGTCCTCACCGTCCCCGAGGAGTTGACCGAACAGGCCGTCGACGACGTCGCCGACGACGTGGAGACGACGCTCAGTCGGGCGGCCCGTCTCGGCGTCAACCGCGTCGAGATTCGCTGGACACCGGGCGTCGTGAGCGTCCGTTACATGCCCTAAGCGATTCCGACGAACGCTACCGTTCGCACTCGTCCGGTCCTGCCGCACTCTGGACGCGCCATCCGCCCTCCATCGGTGCGTCGCGTTCGACGAACTCGACGACGGTGTCGGGACCGACTCTCGCGCCGTCGTCGACGGCTTCGACGCGGAACGGCACGTCGAGCGTGTTGCCGCAACAGCCGACGTCGGCGAACTCTTCGAACTCGTCGCCGACACGCACCTCACCCAGTGTCTTCCGGAGATAGTTCACGTAGCGGCTACTGGTCACTTGGTCGCGTCCCCACCTGCTCAGAGCCGTCGGGTAAGAGACGACGACGCGCGTCGCGAGTTTGGCACTCTCGGGACTTTCGGGACTCTCGGAACCGTCTGAACGCTCGTGAGCCGTCTTCATACTCTCTGTATGCTTTGTGCTCCCAAATGCCTCACGGCAGGAGCCGAACCGCCGCCACCGGCCGTCTCGGCCTGTCTCGGCCCGTCTCGACCCGTCACCCGGTGTGATAGTCCGGCGTGCAAGATATCTGTAAAGAAGAAGGCTTATTCGGCGTCCAGAACGACCCGAACGCATGATGCAGTTCGCAGTACTGGAGGTGGCCTGACACCGTGTCCGGTACGTCGAATCTTCCGTTCGACCTCTTCGAGGTCGACTACACGCGGTATTCGAATCGCCAACTGGCGGCCGTACCGCTCGCGGTGCTCGCCATCGCGCTCCTCGTCATCGCGGCGACGTTCGCGTTGACGGGTGCGCCGGTCGACCCCGGTGTCGAGTTCACCGGCGGGACGGAACTCCGCCTCGCCGTCGACGCGCCGAACGACGCGGCGGCCCGTGACCAGATCGGACAGGCGTTCTCGACGACTCCCGAGTCGATACGCTCTGTCGCCGCCGCCGACAACACCTACATCGTCACTTTCGAATCACAGGACGGTGGTGGCGCGCCGACCACCACGCAGCTAGAGAATCAGGCCGAACAGGCCGGGTTCGAGATTCGCTCTATCGACGCCGTCGGCCCGAGTTTCGGTGCCGACACACAGATACTCGCACTCGGCGGCGTCGGTCTCGCCTTCCTCGGCATGAGTATCCTCGTGTTCGCGATGTTCCGGACGTTCGTCCCCTCTATCGCCGTCGTCATCTCGGCGTTCTCCGACATCGTCATCCCCGTCGCCTTGATGAATCTCTTGGGTATCGAACTCTCGCTCGGAACCGTCGCCGCCTTGCTCATGCTCATCGGGTACTCCGTCGACTCGGACATCCTGTTGAACAACCACGTCCTCCGGCGCAGCGGTGACTTCTACACCTCTGTGGCCAGCGCGATGCGGACCGGTGTGACGATGACGCTGACGTCGCTCGCGGCGATGGTCGTCATGACCATCACGGCGACGCTGTTCGGGATTCAACTGCTCGCCTCCATCGGTATCGTGCTCGTCTTCGGTCTCACGGCCGACCTGATGAACACCTACATGCTCAACTTGAGTCTGCTTCGCTGGTGGAAGTTCGAGGGGGTGGCTCGCTGATGGGGTTCCTCCGCGACAACTGGCGCGTCATACTCCTCGTCGTCGTCCTCCTCGGCAGTACGTTCGCGCTGTTCGCACCGCCGGGGTTGACGTCCGGGTCGTCTCCGCCCGCGGGCGGTGACAACGCCACCCGAGACGGACCGACGAACCTCCAGTTCGGTCTCGAACTCTCCGGTGGGACGCGTATCCGCGCACCGCTCGTCGGCGTCACGGCCGAAGAGGTAGAGTTCGGCAACGAGAGTCTCGCCTCAGTCGAGGACAACGTCACCGCCGAACTGGACGGCGTGCCAGTCACCGACGTGACTGCCCAACGTGCCGGTCCCGACCAACCGACCAACGCCGTCGAAGTGACCGCCGAGAACGTCTCGACACAGCAACTCGCGAACGCACTCGACGCGGCGGGCTACCAACACGGCGACGTCCGCGAGGGTGTCACCGAGACGACCCGCCGACAGACCGTCGCGGTCTTGGAGAGCAAGATCAACGAGGCCGGACTGAGCGGCGGGACGGTCCAGCAGGTGACCACCTCGACGGGTGAACACTTCATCCTCATCGAGGTGCCCGGACAGGACCGCTCGGACGTGCTCGACCTCGTCGACTCCCGCGGGAGCGTCCGCATCGACATCTACTACCAGACCGAGAACGGCACCTACCAGACTCGCGAGGCCGTCCTCGAACAGGGTGACTTCCGCCGCATCGGTGCGGCAGAGCAAGGTGAGGGTCAGTTCCCGCCGAACGTCCCCGTCGTCGTCGGTGAGGACAAAGCCGAGGAGTTCCGGCAGGACGTCGTGGAGACCGGTGTCGCTCAGCCCGGTGGGACGACCTGTCGCTACGAGGACTCGCCCAACAACACTGACCCGTGTCTCCTGACGAAGGTGGACGGTGAAGTCGTCTACGCGGCCGGCATGTCGCCGTCGCTCGCGTCGAGCATGCTCAGCGGCGAGTGGACGCAGGACCCGCAGTTCATCCTCGCCACGCAGAACTTCTCGGAGGCACAGACGCTCGCCATCAACCTCCGCGCCGGTGCGCTCCCGGCACAACTCGACATCGGCGAGGGCGGCGAGGGAACTTCCTCATTCATCTCGCCCTCGCAGGGTGAGGACTTCAAGCGCGACTCGCTCATCACGGGACTCATCGCCGTCCTCGCGGTCAGCGCGGTCGTCTTCGTCCGCTACGGCGAGGCGAAAGTCGCGCTGCCGATGATCGTGACGGCGCTCTCGGAGGTGGTCATCCTGCTCGGGTTCGCCGCCGCCATCGGCTACCCAATCGACCTCTCGGTCATCGCGGGGTTCATCGCCGTCATCGGGACGGGGGTGGACGACCTCATCATCATCGCCGACGAGGTGATGCAAGAGGGTGAGATTCGCTCGCGGAAGATCTTCCAGTCGCGCTTCAAGAAGGCGTTCTGGGTCATCGGTGCCGCCGCCGCGACGACCATCATCGCGATGAGTCCGCTCGCCGTGCTCTCGCTCGGCGATTTGCAGGGCTTCGCCATCTTCACCATCCTCGGCGTCATCGCGGGTGTGTTGCTCACGCGGCCCGCCTACGGTGACATCCTCCGTGCGCTCCTGACGGACGACCGGTAGTCGAAAACGCAGAACGCTTTTCTTTCGACTCGCTGATTCGGTAGCTATGCCCTCCGACGACGAACTCTCTCCAGACGACGTCCGTTCCATCGTCCGTGAAGAGACGGATGCCGCACTTCGATACCAGCGTACCACGCTCTTCGGCGGTCTCGCCGTGTTCTGCGGCGGGCAACTGCTCTTGATTGCCGTCGTCGTGGGCGGCTATCCGCTCGTCGCCCTCGCCGCCGGTGGTCTGTTCCTCCTCTTCGGTCTCGTCTCGCTGTCCGGTCAACGGCCGTTCGCAGAGCGTCGAGCGTCTCGAACCGACGCTTCGTCGACAGAGTGAAACGCCGCTTCGTCCCGAAATGACGGGACTTTTCAGGCCAGCACCCCTCTATTTACTCGTCTTATCAGGTTTCGGAGACCGCCGGCCTGGTGTGTCCTACTCGTCGACTTCGACGAACTGTTTCCTAATCGAGACGATATTCGCCCGTCGGACACCGACGGGACGCGACGATACAACCATGGTAACATCTACATCTCCCAGCGCCGACTCGACCGACGCGGATACTGACGGAAGCATGCAGGTGCCACCCTTCTACGGGTCCGACGCCACGCAACCGACGTACGACGCCGAGATCGCTCGGTACGAGGACGCGCCGGACGAGTGTACCATCTCTCCGACTGCGACCGAGGGCGAAGAACGGTTGACGACGTGGCTCTCCGCACAGGACGGCTCCTACGTCGACCTCGACGGGATGTGCTAGACCGACCGAACGCTCACGAGGCCGTTTCTCGCTACGAGACGGGACAGTAGTCGACACGGAACGCTTTTCTCTGAATTTACTGACTCGATAGCTATGCCCTCCGACGACAGTCTCTCCGAAGCAGAAGTCCGACAGGTCGTTCGCGACGAACTCGACGGCGCGGTCCGTCACCTCCAGACGACGATTCTCGGCGGGTTCGCCCTCTTCACCGGCGTCTACGCGCTTCTCGGAGGATTCGACGCCGGCGGACTCGGTCTCTTCGTTGGCTTCGTCGGTGCGGTGGTACTCGTCGGCCAGTTCAGATTGCCTCCACCCGGCGAACCCGAAGATGGTCCACGCTGGTAACACTCAAAACTCGCCCAGCGACGACTGTTCTCGCGCCGCCAAGAGGTCCGCACAGGTCGACCACGACCGGCGGGCACAGTCCGGCACGTCGCCGTGGTCAGCGACGTACGCTTTCAGAAACCTGCGCGTCTTCGGGTCGCTCGGATAGCCGCTGCCGACGTCGCCGTAGGCGTCGTACTCCTCGGCAATCGCCTCCACTCTCGAATCGCGCTCTACCTTGGCGACGATGCTCGCCGCGCCGACGATACCGTGGGTCTCGTCCGCGCCGTGTTCGGAGACGACGTCGATGTCGACGCCTATCTCGGCGACGCCGTCGCGGACTCGCCGGCCGAACCGTTCTTCGCTCACGTCGCCTGCGTCGACGACGACGGTGTCGCCGTCGCACGCGATGGCGGCGACGGCTTCGACCTGTGCGGCGACGGTGAGCGAGTTCATGTCCGTCTCGGGGTCGTCGATACGGTCGGTCGAAATCACGCCGACGCCGACGTCGACGTCGTCGTGTGCGCGGAGGGCTGTCGCAATTTCCTCGCGGCGTGCCGGGGCGACCTGTTTCGAGTCGTCGATGTCGTCGGGAAGGAGCGTCGGGTCGGCGCGGACCGCTGCTGCGACCATCGGCCCGAGCACCGGCCCTTTGCCTGCTTCGTCCGCGCCGACGCGAATCATTAGGTGGGTTGTCTTCGGGTGACGACTAAGTGTTTGCTTCTGCGGTCGGTCGACCCAGACAGCACAGCCGCGAAGCCACGCGCCAGAGCGACTGTAGAAGTCAGTGTAGAAGAGAGAGTAATCGACCGTCGCCGGACCCGCCTACTCGCCTTGCTTGAAGAACTCCTCGTCCTCGAACGTCTCCTCCTCGCCCTCGACGGCGACGACGTCGAGTGCCGTCACGACGGCGTCGACGCCGAGGATGCCCGCCAGACTGGGGTTCGTCCGGCCCTCGTCGCCGGAGACGAGTTCCTTGATGTAGAGGCCGCCCGCGCCGTGGATGTCGACGGTGGCGTGGCGAGCGTCGTGGAGTTCGCCGGTCGCACTGTAGACGTCACGCGTGCGCGTGAGGCTGGCGCGTCGGTGGTCGACGCGGTGCGGCGTGTACTGTTCGACCGTCGCGCCGTCGAGTTCGGCGAGTGCTTCTTCGAGTGCTTCTTCGGTCACGTCGTCGCCGAACTCGACCTCCGCACGGTAGGTCTTGTTGGCGTCGAGTTCCTTCACGCGTTCGACCATGTCGTAGGTGGCGAGGCGGAGTCCCTCGACTTCGACCTTCCCCTCGGCGAAGGCGTTGATGTCGCCCTCCAACTGCTCGACGTCGATGCTCCGGCGACGGGGCTCTTTCACCTCGATGACGAACGGGCGACCCGTCCCGAGCATCAGCGCGTCGACGTCCTCGCGGCCCGCACCGTGGAACAGCGCCTCCACGCCGTCCATCACGTCGAGGACGACGGGGGCGCTGAGTTGCTCGACGCTCTCGTCGTAGAGGTAGCCCGACCCGCCGCAGTAGTCACAGGTCTGTTTGCCCTGATACCCACTGCCGTCGCACTCGCGGCAAGGCCACTCGGTCTGCGGGATGTCGCGTTCGAGCTTTCGATACCGGCCGTAGACGAACGCCGAGTGGACGCGCGTCTCCACGTCGTCGTCTTCGAGGTTCAGCGTGAACTGGACATCTGGGCGAGAGAAGTCGACTTCCGTCTCGGTGAGTTGGCCGACGCGTTTGCCGACTTCGCGGTTGAACTCCGATTTGAACAGTTCACCGGCGTCTTCGTCGAGTCCGGCCCCCTCGCGTAGGAGCAGTTCGTTCTCCTCGATGAGCGGCGGGGTTCGCGTCCCGACCTGGTACGTCCCGAACTCCACGCCGTCGATGCTTTCGGCACATCGCTCGGCCCACTCGTCGAACTCCGCACAGCGGCCTTCACAGACCCAACAGTCCGTCGTCTCTACGGGTTCGAACGGTTCGTCGGCGTCGAGTGCGGCGGCGACGCGGAGACTGCGTCCGCGCTCGGCGTTCGTCAGCCCGAAACTCTTGTCGGCGAAGACGCGGCCCAAGCAAGCGTCACAGAGCGGGCCGCTCTCGGCGAGTGCACGGGCGTCGTCGAGGATGCTCATGCTGTATGGCAGTGAGCGCGGATGTAATTGCCTTGCTATTCGCGCGGTGCCAGTCCCGACGACAACCCGTCTCGGCACGCCCGACCATTATATATTTTTTTGGAGCTGTGCCCCCAATTCACACCCGTGCTGTGTGTTACCGTGACCTTAAGAATATTCATGTGTACGGGGCTATTACGTCGTTTCACTGACTGAGACACGTAATTCATGAAAGCTATCTCGAATCTGACCAAACATCGTAACACACTGCTGTTCGTCACACTCGCATTCGTCTGGGGAACTTCCTTCATGGCCATCAAATCCGGCCTGGCGGAACTCCCACCGGTCCTCTTTGCGGCCCTCCGCTACGACATCGCCGGCGTGCTTCTCCTCGCACTCGCGGTGGTACGGACCGCTCATTGGCGTCCCCGCGGACGCGACGAGTGGACACTCGTCGGCGTCGGCGGCGTGCTGGTCATCGGTCTTCACTTCGGCCTCCTCTTCACCGGCCAGCAGTACGTGACGAGCGCCACCGGCGCAATCGTCCTGAGTACGACACCGATGCTGACACCGCTGTTCGCGTGGTTTCTCCTCCCCGACGAGCGAATTGGCCTTCCAGGGATGCTGGGCGTCTTGCTCGGCCTCGCGGGCGTCGTCGTCGTCGCCAACCCCGACCCGTCGGCGCTCGGCGGCCAGTTCGTCGGCGTCGCGCTGATGTTCCTCTCGGCCGTGAGTTTCGCCTTCGGCGCGGTGCTCACCGACCGACTTCCCGCCAAACTCCCGCTGGCGACGACCCAAGCGTGGACCATGCTCCTCGGTGCGGGATTGCTCCACGTCCTCCACGTCGTCCTCGGCGAACCGTCGATTGGTACCGTTCGGTGGTCTCCCGACGTCCTGCTCTCGCTGGCGTACCTCGCCGTCGCCGCCGGCGCAGGCGGGTTCCTCATCTACTTCCACCTGCTGGACGAACTCGGACCGGTCGAAATCAGCCTCGTCAACTACGCCGTTCCCGTCTTCGCGGCACTCGCGGGATGGGCACTCCTCAGTGAGTCCATCACCGCCACCACCGTCGGCGGATTCGCGCTCATCTTCGGTGGCTTCTCGCTGATGAAGTGGGACGTCGTCTTCCCCCGTCTGGTTCGACTCGAAGCACGACTCAGCCGTGGGCGTTCCGCGGAGAACGTCTACGTCCCCGACTCGCCGGCGCAGTCGACGACGACCCACGCCTACCCGAGCGACGACTGAAGTCGAGTTCCAGAGGCTGGCGAAAAGAGTCAGACAATCACTCGGTCTATTCTCCTGAGGTTGTCAGAAGGTGCGTGCTGAATATAGGGCTCTGTAGCTTCGCTAGACTGCGCTGCAATTGGTGGAAAGTGGGCCCAAAATAGTCAGTAGAGAGACTCGTTCGTCAAATCAACCGGAGTCTCTCGGTTTGTGCGAAAAACAAAGGAACGAACGGTCGGTACTGGCAAAAGATTCACGAGATTTACTGTGAGAACATCGGCTGAAATATAGCCAAATTGGCCGCAGTCTAGCGAAGCTACAGAGCCGAATATAGAGGGTGAGCCTATCAGGCTTGAATCGCATTCTTCGCAGGACTGCGTCGATACGCAAACACAGCTAAACTGGCCCCAAGAAGGATAGCAAGAACCCCGGGAAGGAGATACACGATATTCGGAGCGCATTCTCCACCCCCAGAACACATCTGACGCTGGAATGCGTACCAAACCGAGATACAACCGAGAAAGAGACTGAGACCACCGAATCCCTGAAGAACGCGAGACCGATTCATACCGTACAATCACTCTGGGATTGGAAAATAGCTACCGCAGAGACAAAGGGCAGTTTGACCGACTTGCGCCCTCTATTCGGCACGCTCGCTGAAAGCTACCCACTCGCTGTCAGAACTCGTGTGCTGAACTCTCGTTGGAAGGCTGCTGACGCGGTGCTATCGGGTGGCGATGATGACACCGACCGACTCGGTGATGATTTCGATATCGGTGAGCGTGAAGCCTGCATCCATGAGGAGATTTGCGACGGTTCCCATCGGTGGGAGCGTCTCGTAATCGCTTGGAGACTGTGCCGGCTCGAAACGCATCTTGTCAGCGACCACTACACACCGCGAATTCAGCGACGCGAGACTATCGATAGCGGCGCGTAACTCGTCCTCGCCTCCTTCGTCGTAGGCCATGTAGAGGGCATAGCTGGCGACGATGACATTCACCGGCTCGTCGACGTTCGGTTCACGGAAGGATCCGTGGCCGAACGAGACGTTCTCGATGCTGCGCTGCTCTGCCTTCTTACGGGCGTGTCGGAGCCATTCGTCGTAGATGTCTCGTCCTATCACGTGGTCACACTTCGACGCAAGTTCGAAAGCGACGATGCCAGTACCCGTACCGATATCGAGCACGACATCGTCGGGCTCGATGGGCGCGTGTGTGAGGAGAGACGACAGACACCTCTGGTACACCTCGTCTGTCTCGCTGTCCGCATCGTAGTCCATCGGAGTGTAGCCGTGAGAGTCACGTTCCGTGTCGGTCATCGATACGGCGAATACGATGCGCTGAAAGATAAGGGTCTCAAGAATCATCGCTGACAGGTACTCGCGACTTGTACCCTCTATCCAGCACGCAGATTTCAGAAGGCCGGAAGCGTGTGACGGTAACGAGTACGAAGACGTCCGCTACTCGCTACTAGAACCCGACCCCGAGTTCGCCGAGCACCCACACGGCCAGCAGTGTCGACGCCGCTCCCAGCGCGAGCAGAACGCCGAGCAAGCAAGCGGTTGCGACGAGGAGGAAGCGTCTATCTTCGGCCCCGCCGTCGGGGTCCAGTCGCCGGGCTTCCAGTAACTGGACGTTCCGCGCGTTGGCCTTCCAGACGGCGTCGAACACGTCGCCGACGACGGGTATCGACCCGAGCGTCGCGTCGACGACCAGGTTGAACAGCATCCGTAGCAGCGTCTCTCGTGGCACACCGAGATACGCCGCTTCGACGACGATGTACGCCGCCATCGCCGTCGTCGGTGCGTCGCCGACGACGGGCAGAAGCCCCAAAAGCGGGTCGAGACCGATTCGGTAGTTCGTTCCGGGAATCCGAATCGCGTTGTCGAGGAGGTGGCTGATGCCGTGGAGTCGGTCGAGCGTCTCTGTGGTCTCTCTGGCGTCGACGTCCTCGGTAGCCGGATACCACGCCTCGCTCGACTGGGTGTCACTCACAGTACACCGAACGGCGGCTATCGGCTTGAGTCTCGCGGCAGAAAACGCGGGCGAGAGTCGCGCTACTCTCGACGGACGCCGACGACCGCGACGGCGGCGACGACGGCCAAGAGGACCGAGAGCAGCGGGTAGGCGACCACGAACACCACGGCCGGTGCCACCAGCGTGAGCGCCAGTGAGACGTGGAACGGGGGTGCGGGTCGGGAGTCGTAGGGCTGTGCAGTGTCGTGTCGGGTGACGCGATGTCGTTTCATGGGGACTGGATGGTGTGGGTTCGTCGAGCGATACGAGAGCCGACGAGCGTCGCGAGGTGGGAGGGCCGAAGGTGGCGTCACCGACAGGGGCAGACAGACGTGCGGATCTGCACCTGTCAGCTGATGCCGGTGTCCGAATCGACCGTCGCCACGGCGCGCTTGATACCGAACCCGTCGGCGAGTTGTGCGGCGATACTGTCGTCGTCGAGCGCGGTCGGTCGGAGGCGAAGCACCGCCTGAACCTCGACCGTGAGGTCGTTGAGACCGGGGCGGAGCCCGCGGATGTCGGCCGTCTCGACGCGCTGGACGCCGTCTATCTTCTGGAGTCGTTCGTGGACGCCGTCGTGGAGGTCGCCGCGAGCGTGTCGCGAGACGAGCACGGTCAGTTTCGCGTCGACCGTCACGTCGGGTAATTTTTGGACTGACATGAGGCCCCTGTCGCGGTTCGAACGCGACACGCCGAGACGGGTCGGCGCGCACCACGGGCGGTACCCGCAGGGGTAGATGGGTAGTGATGCCTCTCACTGGGAGTGCTGGTGGTCGACTCGACAGACACCGACGACGCGGTTCGTGTCGGTCTGTTCCGTGTCGGCCACCGAGACAGTCGGCTGACTCTCGGGTGACTGTCGTCGGCGTGAGGATGCGGCGGAGAAGGCGAGACCCGCGTCGGGTCGACCGATAGCGTCAGCCCTCTCCTCTCGTCGGATTCAGAGAAGCGGGTCGACGGCCGCCGCGTCCAGTCCGTGGATTAGGCGACGACGAGGTCGAACCGAGTGCGTGGGTGAGAGCCCACCCCGACCGCTCCGTTGCACTTCATGCAACGAATACTCCCGGCGTCGCCACCATAGCGAGCGGACGGCCGGGAACTGTTGGTCAGAGTGGTCATCATGTTCACCGTTGCGTACTCTACCCGATTCGGGGCAGGAACTTAAACATTGTTCAGGTGTGACATTTGATGACACTGTTTGGGCGAGAGGGTTCGAAAGCTGTTCGACGCATATATTTCTCGATAATTAGCAAAAGAAATAAGTTAAAACGTTCTGGTAGTCTTATCGTCGAGCGAACCACACGGTCAATAGAGATATATATGCGTCAGTTGCAGCTCTGACGACTACTACCACTCCATTAATCTCCTAACTCCTGTATATAGGTATTAGCAGCCCTCTTACGTGTGAACTGTCGATGTGCTGGTGATGGCGCGTGACTCAGAGCGACAAGACGAATCGGCAACACGACGCAAGTTCCTCCTCGCCTCCGGTGCAGCTGGTGTGACGGCCCTCGCCGGCTGTTCCGGCTCCAGCTCCGAAGACGGCGGTTCCGGCGAGAGCTCGGCAACGTCGAGCGGCGGCGAGTCCACCGAGGAAGCCGCGAGCGGCGAGACGGAGACGCAGAGCTCCAGTTCGTCCAGCCCGCTGACGGCTGACGGCTCTTCGACCGTCTACCCTATCACGAGCGACGGTGGGTCCGTCTGGAACTCCAACCCGCCCGCGGACGACGAAGAGTACTGGGGTCCGGGTCAGTACGACATCGACACCGACAAACCGCTCGCCGACTACTGGGCCGGCCTCTACGGCTTCGAGCCGGGGAGTGAGGGTCAGCCTCCGTTCTTCGTCAACGTCGGTCTCTCGCACTCCGGAACCGGTGTGGAGAAGGTCATGAACGGACAGGTCGACATCGGTGACTCGTCGGCCCCCGTCGAGGACGAACTCCCCGAGCGAGACTCCTACGAGCAGTTCGTCGACCACGTCGTCGGCGTCGACGGCCAGCCTATCGTCGTCAGTAAAGCTATCAAAGACGCTGGCGTCACGAAGCTGACCGGTGACCAACTGCGTCAGATCTACAAGGGCGAGATAACCAACTGGAACGAAGTCGGCGGCCCAGACCGCGAGATTCAGGCACTCGGCCGCGCCGAAGGCTCCGGAACCGACACCGCGTTCCGTGCGAACCTCTACGACGACCCCGAGGCGTCGATGCCGGGTATCGACGGCCGTTACGGCCAGAACCAGCAGCTCCAGCAGGCCATCGCCAACTCCGACAACGCTATCGGGTACATCGCACTGGCGTTCGTTCAACCCGACGGCGCGGTTCCGCCGATTGCACTCGAACTCGAAGGGACGACGTACGAGTACGGGAAGAACCTCGGCGCGAAGGGATACCCGCTCTCGCGTGACCTCCACTGTTACACGTGGGAAGGAACCTCGAAGAAGGAGTCGGCGTTCCTCGCCATGCTCCTCAGCGAGTTCGGCCAGACGAACTTCGTCGAGCCGAACAACTACTTCAAGCTCCCGCCGGAGCGACGCGAAGAGGAGATGGCCAAACTCGCCGAGCAGTCGAACTGAGCTCGCGGGTTCCCGTCGTTACAACCGCTGAGTAGCGTGCAGGGGTACACCACCCCACGAACCTCACATTCATTTCACACTATACGGTCACAACAAATGTCACAACGTACTGGGATTAGTAACGTCTTCGACGAGCGGCTCGGGGACTCTACGGCGTTCACCGCTGTCGCCGCAGTCGGTGCGCTGTCGCTTCTGGCGACGTTCGTCCTCTTCGTCGTCGAGTCGGACCTCGCTTCGGTGGCGCTCGTCGTCTTCGTCGCCGCGGCAGCCTACGGCTGGCTGTTCCACCAAGCGGAGACGGCGTGGGGGCTCTCGGTTCTGACGACGCTCGTCGGCATCGTCGTGCTCGGGCTCATCTTGGTGTTCCTGTTTCTGGAAGCCGAGAAGGCGTTCGAGACTGCAGGACTGAGCCTCCTGCTCCGGTCGGCCGTCCCCGTCTGGTCTCCCTCACAGGGAATCTACGGACTCCAGGTGGCGATTCACGGCACTATCGTCACGACGGTAATCGCGACCCTCATCGCCGGACCGCTCGGCGTCGCTGGCGCACTGTTCATCAGCGAAATCGCCCCCGAGCGTGTCGGCGAACTCGTGAAACCGGCCATCGAGATGCTGGCCGGTATCCCCTCTATCGTCTACGGGTTCATCGGGTTCGCCATTCTGAATCGATACCTGTTCTACGAACTCCAACTGAACACGCAGGGGTCGCTGTTCCTCGCGGGCGGGGTAATCGGACTCATGGCGCTTCCCACCGTCGTCTCGGTGGCCGAAGACGCCATCACGTCCGTCCCGGAGTCGATGAAGAGCGGGTCGCTCGCGCTCGGTGCGACCGACTGGCAGACGATGAAGGGTATCACGCTCCCAGCAGCGTTCTCGGGTGTCTCGGCCGCTATCATCCTCGGTATCGGCCGTGCCGTCGGCGAGACGATGGCCGCCACGGTCATCCTCGGCAACGTCGCCGGCGAGTTCCCGAACCCTATCTTCGACGTCTTCGCGAGTACCGCGACGCTGACCAGTCTCATCGCCAGCCAATACGGCGACGCCGCCGAGACGCAACTCAGCGCACTGTTCGTCGCTGGTGTCGTGCTGTTCGTCATCGTGATGTTCCTCTCACTCGTCTCGCAACTCATCGAGCGACGGATGCGGCGACAACTGGAGGGTGACTCGTGAGCAACGCGAGCGAACGGGGCGTCCATCGGGACCACTCACCCCTCCTCCCCACCGTGAGCGCCGGTGTCGTCGGCCTGTCGTTTCTCACGTTCGTGCTCGCGTGGCTCGTCCTCTTCCCCATCCTGACGCCGTCGACGCAACTCGTCGGCGGAGTCACGTTCTACGACGTCTTCGGTCTCGCGATGCTTCTCTGTGGTGTCGCACTCGTCGGTTCGGGTGTGGCCTCACGAACGGGATACGTCCCGGCCACCCCGAGTGCGACTGCGGGTGTCACGACTGGCGTCGTACTCGGTGTCCTCGGCTTCGTCGTCACGGGACTGTTCGTCTCACAGACGCTCGGCATCGACGGCCCGATGGGTCTCGGCTGGTTCCTCGCCGCGTTCGTCGGCGGTGCCGCGGTGTTCGTCGCGACGGTCGCTCCTCGTGAAGACGTCGGGTCGACGGTGCCCATCGGTGCCTTCGCGCTGCTCGCGGGACTCGTCGTCCTCCTCGGCGTCATCGGTGACTCGTGGACGTGGAACCCGTCCGGGCTGGCGGCGACGTTCAGCGGCGACATGGCTGTCCCGGTCGTCGCACTCGTCGTGAGTCTGCTCACCGCGTGGGCCGGGGCGAAGGCCTACGAAGGGTTCGGCGCTCGTGGCCGCCAACTCGGCGCGTACATGTTCGTCAACCTGAACGCGGCGCTGATGCTGTTCGTGCTGTTCGTCCTCATCGCGTTCATCGTCTACCGCGGCCTCCCCGGCGTGCTCCGGGGAGCGGCCGTCGGCCTCGGAACCGGCCCGGAGGTGGCCTTCGGGCTTCACCTCCCGTTCGACGTCCCGTTCGTGACGAACAGCTACGGACTCCGAAACGACGTGAACGGCGTCCTGCCCGCCGTCTTCGGGACGATTTGGCTCGTCGTCGGTGCGGTGGTTCTCGCCGTCCCGACGGGCGTCGGTGCGGCCGTCTTCCTCACCGAGTACTCGCGTGAAGGTCGGTTCACCCAAGTCGTCGAGATCGCGACGAACGGGCTCTGGTCCACGCCGAGTATCGTCTACGGGCTGTTCGGCCTGGCGTTTCTCGTGCCGCGGTTCGGCAACAGCGCCTCGCTCTTGGCGGGACAGTTGGTGCTCGGCTTCATGCTCCTCCCACTGGTCGTCATCACGACCCGCGAGTCCATCAAGGCCGTCCCGGACTCCTACCGTGATGCGAGTGCCGCACTCGGCGTCAACCAGTGGCAGACGATTCGGAGCGTCGTCCTGCCGGCGGCGCTCCCCGGAACGGTCACCGGAATCATCCTCGGCGTCGGCCGTATCGCCGGTGAGACTGCGCCGATTCTGCTCGTGACGTCCTCGTCGATGTCGCCGTTCCCGGCTTCGCGGTTCGTCCCCCGAGTACTCTCGGGCTTCCAGTTCACGGCCCAACCACCGTTCGTCACCAACACCGAACTCCTGCAGGCGTCGAGTGCCCTCCCGTACCAGTTGTACGCGCTCATCACTGCCGGTGTGGGTGCGGGTGCTGGCAGCGACGCTGACATCGACCCGTGGAGTACGGCGCTGGTCCTGCTAATCGTGGTTCTGACCTTCTACGCGGTCGGTATCGCATCGCGCAGTTACTTCCGACGGAGGCTACAAGAATGAGTAAAACCGACACAGATTCTCGAAGCGACACGCAGACCGAATCGCAACCCCTCGTAGACCACACGGTCGAGGGTGAGACGTCAGAGGAGATTCGCGACGAGTGGACGAACTACGACTTCGACGGTGAGGCGAAGCTGTCCGTCTCGGAGTTGAACGTCTACTACGGCGACGACCACGCGCTCAAGGACATCGACATGGAGATTCCCGAGCAGAGCGTCACCGCGCTCATCGGCCCCTCCGGATGTGGGAAGTCGACGTATCTCCGGTGTCTCAACCGGATGAACGACCGTATCAAGGCCGCCCGAATCGAGGGAAACGTCGAGTTCGAGGGCAAGAACATCTACGACGCAGACGCGAACCTCGTCGAACTCCGCAAGCGCATCGGGATGGTGTTCCAGAGTCCCAACCCGTTCCCGAAGTCGATTCGGGACAACATCTCCTACGGCCCGCGCAAACACGGCGACATCGACACCGGCCTACTCGCACGTGTTCTTGGTCGGGACGACGGCGAGAGAGAAGAACGACTCGTCGAGCGCAGTCTCAAGCAGGCGGCGCTGTGGGACGAGGTCAACGACCGACTCGGCGACAACGCACTCGGTCTCTCCGGCGGGCAGCAGCAACGACTCTGTATCGCGCGTTGTCTCGCCACCGACCCGGAGGTCATCCTGATGGACGAACCCGCGTCGGCGCTGGACCCGATTGCGACCTCGAAGATAGAGGACCTCATCGAGGAACTCTCCGAGGAGTACACCGTCGTCGTCGTCACGCACAACATGCAGCAGGCACAGCGTATCTCCGACCAGACTGCCGTCTTCCTGACCGGTGGTGAACTCGTCGAGTACGACGACACGGAGAAGATATTCTCCGACCCCGAGAGTCAGCGCGTCGAAGACTACATCACGGGAAAGTTCGGGTGACTGAAGATGGAGCGCCGGAAGGTCCAGCAGACCGGCAGTTCGACTTACACCATCTCGCTGCCGAAGCAGTGGGCTAGTCGCCACGGTATCGAACCGGGGATGTCGCTCGCGCTCTGCCCCGTCGAGGACGGGTCGCTCGTCATCGGCGCGAACCAGACGGCCGACGGTGGCACCCAAACCGTCGACCTGACCGGTAAGTCGGCGGCCGACGTTCGCCGCACGGTCGAGCGGTGCTACGCGTTCGGGTTCGACCACGTTCGGTTCGTCGCCGACGACCTGACGACGGAGCAACGCCGCGCGATAACCACTGCCGCGAACAGCAGAACCGGCCTGCAAGTCGTCGACGAGACGGACTCGGTGGTCACGGTCGACTGTCTGCTCGATGCCACAGAGATGTCTCTCGACCGTTCGGTGGTGCAGCTGCAGTACGTCGCACTCTCGATGCAAACCGACGCGACAACCGCGCTGACGACGGGCGACGACGAACTCGCCGCGCACGTCATCGACCGCCAGCGCGACGTGGAGCGTCGGGCGGCCGTCGTCGAACGATACTTCGAGCGGGCGCTCACCGACCACGAGGTGCTGAACGCACTCGGTCTCACCCGTCCGAGACTGTTCGACTACCGAGTCGCCGCCACTCGACTCGGCCGCGTCGCCACCGAAGCGGCGACTGTCGCCGACGTCGCACGCCGCCTCGACTCGGCACCCAACGAGTGGCTCGCCTCGACGACGGCGTTGGCGCGACGGACTCGGTCACACGTCGAAGACGCCGTCGCCGTCTTACTCGACGGAGTCGACAGCGGGCAGGCCTCTGTCCTCGAGGCGACGGGTACCGACCTCCGCGACGAACTCGCCGTCTTCGACCGAACGCTCTACGAACAGGGTGGCTCCGACGCGGCCGAGTTCGGTCGTCTCGTCGAGAGCCTCCGTCAGATCGTCGACCACGGCGACGCAATCGCTGCTCGGGCGGGTGCCGCGGCGCTCAGACAGCCAACACCGGTGAAGAAATAGACCTCGTTCGGCTCGGTTCGCTTAGGCCGACTCGTTGCCGGTCGTCGTCTCGTTACCGGCCATCGTCTCGTTGCCAGTCGTGGTTTCGTTGCCAGTCATCGTCTCGTTACTCGCCGTCTCGTTACCCGCCGTCTCGTTACCCGCCGACTCGTTGCCCGACGGCGTCTCCGTGGTCTCGGCTTCGACCGTGTGGGTCGCGACCGTGTTCTCGGTTCCGTCTTGGCTGACCCAGACGACGGCGACTTCGTCGCCGTTGGCCGTCTCGACTTCGACGTAGTTCCCGATGGAGACGGGATAGGAGCCGGCGGGTTCCTCGGCGTCGTCCGAGACCCAGGTGACGGCGCGCTCGTCGTTGACGGTGACGTACAGTTCACTCGTGCTGTCGTCGGTCACTTCGTCGCCGCCCATGTGGACGACACGCGTCGTGCCCGGTGCCGTCGACCGGAAGGAGAACTCCGGGGCGGGGCCGTCGCCGGACATCGACTCGTTGCCGGCAGATTCGTTGCCGGTAGAAGAGTTGTTCGCAGTCGAATCGTTGGAGGGTGCGCCGGCGCAACCGGCGACGAACAGGGTACCGAGGCTTGCGATGAGGGTGCGTCGCTGCATATCCCGGACGTTTGGCCGGGGAGTATAAATGTCTTTTATTTTACAACTCTGTGGGGTGGTGGTTCGAGACACGGTGACGAACACCGTGTGACTATCGCGCCGGTCTCGGCCGTCGTTGCCGGTATGCGTAGTACAGGCAACGTCGCCGTCGTTCACGCCGCTTAATGCGCTGTGTCGTCCACCTTCGAACGAATGACTGCTGCGATAGAGGTCTCCGACCTCCGCAAACGCTACGGTGACGTGCAAGCGCTCGACGGCGCGTCGCTCACCGTCCCCGAGGGTTCTTTCTTCGGCCTTCTCGGACCCAACGGGGCGGGCAAGACGACGTTCATCAACATCCTCGTCGGACTGGTGCGGAAATCCGGCGGCGAGGCGCGGGTGTTCGGCCACGACGTCGAAACCGACTACCAGGAGGCGCGCGACGCTATCGGACTCGCGCCACAGGAGTTCAACGTCGACCGCTTCTTCCCCATCAAGGAGGTGCTCGAACACAAGGCGGGCTACCACGGCATCCCGGCCGACGAGGCCCGCGAACGCGCCGACGACGTGCTGCGACGCGTCGGTATCTACGAGAAACGAAACACGCGGTTCGACTGGCTCTCCGGCGGGATGAAGCGACGGTTCGTCCTCGCGCGTGCACTCATCACCGAACCCGACCTGCTCATCCTCGACGAACCGACCGCCGGTGTCGACGTCCAACTCCGACGGGACCTCTGGAACCTCATCACCGAACTCAACGACAACGGGACGACCATCCTGCTCACGACCCACTACATCGAGGAGGCCGAACGCCTCTGTGACGAAGTCGCTATCCTCGACTCGGGCAGCGTCGTCGAAGTCGCCAGCCCCGAGGACCTCATGGACCGCGGCGTCGACAAGATAACCATCTCGTTCCGCGAGTCGCCCACGTCAGCGCCGGCGCTCACCGCCGGCAACGGCCACATCGAGGACGTGGAACTCGTCGACGGCCGCCTCGTCGTCACCGCACGCCAGGGCGGCGTCGTCGCACCCGACATCGTCCGCGAACTCGACCGCGAGGGCCACGAAATCGTCGACCTCGACATCTCCAGAACCTCGCTCGAAGAGGTGTTTGTCGAGATGACGGAGGGCCAATCCTCGAACATCGAGGGGGCTACCCAATGAGCTATCTCCCCACTGGATTCAAGACGCTCGTCCGACGCGAGATTCTTCGGTTCGTCCGTCGTCCGCGTAACACCTTCGCGCCACCCTTCATCACGAATATCCTGTACTTCTCGGTGTTCGGCGTCATCCTCGGCGAACGCATCCGCGAGATATCGGGCGTCCCCTACATCGTCTTCATCCTCCCCGGTCTCGTCGTCCTCGGGGCCGTCTCGAACGCCTTCGAGAACGCCTCGTTCAGCATCTTCCACGGCCGCTGGAACGAGTACATCCACGAGACACTGACGTCGCCGCTCTCCTACGGGCAGATGGTCTGGGCGTACATCGTCTCCAGTGCGACGCGCGGCGTCATCGTCGGCGTGCTCATCGCCGTCCTCGGCCTCGCCATCATCAACCCGTTGTACGCCGCCAGCGTCGGCGTCTCTCGACCGTTCTATCTCGTCGCGTTCATGCTCGTCATCACGCTGTTGTTCGCGAGTCTCGGCGTCGCAGGCGGTCTCTGGGCGGAAGATTTCGACGACCTGACGATGATGAACCAGTTCATCCTCCGGCCGTTGGTGTTCTTCGGCGGCGTCTTCTACTCGCTGTCGGACATCCCGCCGCTGCTCCGTGACGTGTCGCTCATGAATCCGATGATCTACATGGTCAACGGCGTCCGCTACGGGTTCATCGGCCGTGCAGAAGTGAACCCGAACCTGTCGCTTCTCGTCTTGCTCGTGTTGACGGGTCTGGTCGCCGCGCTGGACGTCTACCTGTTCAAACGCGGTTACGGACTGACAGAATAGGGTGCGCCGTTTCGGCCGACGCGGGCCGTGACATCGAGGTTCGCAGGTTGTCCGAAGAACTGGTATTCGTCCCTATCAGCCACCCCACTCGCCACCGATGTCCGAGGCGACCATCGAGCGCCAGTCGCGGAACTCGTTTTCACACCCGGGATACTCGTCGATGTGAGCGATGAATCCCGCACCCGCATCTGTCAACTTCCCACCACAGAACGGGCACGTCTCGGGACTATCCCAGTTTCGTGTGGTTGTCGGTCCTACACTCATACAGGTGGCCAAATGTTCCCCTCGATAATAAAACTTTGGTCAAACGTAGGGACATTGGCCAAATCACTTCCGGTATCGAAACCTAAATACTGGTCGTTTGTCCGTAATCGTGAACGATGCCGACGAAGAACTGGCCGTTCGTTCGGAACGTCCCGTTCGCTGTCTCGATGGAACGTCGCGACAATCGTCGCGCGCGGTGTGATACCGTTCACCGGAACCGAGGCTATTTTGTTCGGCGGTGATATATCCAGTGTATCCGACTGATGCCCGATAGGAGCCCTCCACCCAAGTCGCGTGGCCGTGAGTACGGGCGCGCACTCCTCGTTCTCTGCTGTGCGGCCGCGCTCGTCCTCGCTGCATCGCTCGTCCCTGCACTGGCCGGCAGCGCCCCCGCCGACGCACTCGTCTTCGTGGAAGGCGGGTCCGACGGCGACAGTTCCAGTGGGGGTCGCAGTGGACTCGGCGCACTCGACAACGGAAACCGGACGGACGTCGGCGGGTCGCTCGGCAACCAGAGCGACAACGCCTTCCAGTCGCTCGGCACCGAGACACACTTCACCGTCCAGAGTACGACAGGCGCGTACTGGCGCACCGGCTCCTACGACCGCTACACCGGCAGTGGCTGGACACAGACCGGCGACTCTCGACCCTACGACGGGTCCGTCGACCTCGACGGTCTCCGCGACACCGAGGTCAGCTACGAGGTGACGCTCGAACGCTCGGCGACGTCGCTCCCGACGGTCTGGATGCCGCAACGTGTCTCACTCGACGAACAGTTACGGGTCACGCCCGGCGGTGCACTCCGTGCGACCGAGTCGGTTCCTGCCGAAACGACGTACACCGGACAGAGCGTCACGCCACCCAGCGACCCGGCACTCCTCCGGTCGGCCGGCCGCGACTACCCTCCCGATGTCGCAGACCAGTACACTCGCCTCCCCGATTCGACGCCCGACCGCCTGACGGCGTTCACCGACGAGTTGACCGCCGACGCGAACTCGCCCTACGAGAAAGCCGTCCGAATCGAGCGCTGGTTAGAGGCGAACAAGACGTACTCGCTGGACGCCAGCCACGACACCGGAGCGGACGTGGCCGACCAGTTCGTCTTCGAGATGGACGAAGGCTACTGTGAGTACTTCGCGACGACGATGGTCACGATGCTCCGCTCGCAGGACGTCCCCGCCCGCTACGCCGTCGGCTACTCAACCGGCCAGCAGACCGACGAGAACAGCTACACCGTCCGAGGGATGAACGCCCACGCGTGGGTCGAAGTCTACTTCCCCGACGTCGGGTGGGTCCAGTTCGACCCGACACCCGGCGCGGCACGCCTGCAGGAAGAACAAGAAGCGTTCGAGGCGTCGAACGAGAACGGAAGCTACGCGCCGACCGAACAGGGAAGCCCGGGTGAGACGTCCTCGATAAACGAGAGCAGTTCCGAGACGCCCGGCGAGGGCAACGGACCGAACGCGGCGGAGACACCACCGTCGGAGCCATCGACACCCGCCTCGGGCGAAGGGACCGCAACCGAGTCGCCGGAGACGACAGACTCGGCCGACCAACCGCAACCGTCGGGGTACGCACTCGACCTCAACACCACGCCCGTTCCCGGTCGCTCGGTGAACGTCACCGTGACGAACGACGGCGTCCCGGTCTCTGGCGTGACCGTACTCTTCAACGACGAACCGGTGGGGACCACCGATAGACACGGGAGCGTCGTCGCCACCGTCCCGTACACGACGGAGTTCACCGTCTCTCTCGCCGGACGAGACGTGGAGCGACAGGCCGCTCTCGGCGCGCCGCCGCGTGGTGACCTCCGATACGCACTCGACGCACCACCGGTGACGCTCCTCGAGAGCGCCCAAAGCAACCAGAGCGCACCCGAGGGAAACACCTCGCAGTCGTATCGACTCGACACGAACGTCTCGCTCTCGCTCACAGGTGAACCCGTCACCGGCAACGAGATTACCCTCGCGGCGACGATTCGCGGCGTTCCCGTCCGCGACGCGGCCGTCGAACTGGACGGCGAACAGGTCACGACGACAGACGACCGTGGCCGCGCACAGGTGACGCTTCCCGACGAGTCAGGAAACGTCACGCTCGCCGTCAGTCGAGACGAGGCCGCCGGTGCGGAGACGCTGACAGTCCGTGGTCTCGGCCTCGCGGTCGAACCGGCGCTCCCACTGTCGCTTCCGCTTCAACCGGTCGTCGTACAGGCCCGCCTCGGCAACCAGTCACTCGCAGGCGCGACTGTCTCCATCGACGGCGAGTCGGTGGGTGAGACGACTGTGAACGGGACGCTTCGGCCGGACCTCCCGTTTCGCGACAGCGTCACCGTCTCGGTGAGTAAGTACGGCCAGACGCGTGAACAGCAGGTGACGGGACTCTACACCAACGCGGCGCTCGTCGCGTTCGTCCCCGGACTTCTCCTCGTCGGCCTCGGAATCAGCGTGGTTCGTCGCGGTGTGACGCCTCGTTCGGCCCTCCGTGTCCTGTCGAGACTCGCCGACCGACTGCTCCGAACGACGCTCGCGACGCTCGTCGGTTTCGCCGCAGTCGTCGACAGCGCACTCCACCGCGCCGTTGACGCCGCCCGCCACGTCGTCGCCACGCTCCGAGCGCTGCTCGAACGGCGACGCGCGCTCGACGAGGTACTCGGGAGTCTTCGCGCGTGGCTACTCGCCCTCGTCGCCTCGAACCGAACGCGGATTCGGGAGGCGAGTCGACGCGTGACGCCGACTTCGGGCGGGCCGTCTACCCCCGCCGAGGAGGACTCCCGGACGATACGCGAGGCGTGGGGGCGGTTCCTCGCCGTCGTCTCCATTCCGCGTGCACGGACGAAGTCGCCGGGAGAGATTGCGACACACGCGATTACCGTCGACGAACTCCCGAGCGACCCCGTCGAGACACTGCGGGACGTCTTCCGCGAAGTCGAGTACGGCGGCCGAGACGCCTCCGAACGGCTTCCCCGGGTCGAAGCGGCGATAACCGCCATCGAAGCGCATCTAGCCGCCCGTCGCGACGGACCTGACGCGGAGACGGTCGAGCGGAGTGACGAGACGAGTGACACGCCCGAAGCGAGCGGTTCGACCGACGGGACCGATTCGACCGAACCGGTCGACCCGGCTGGTCCCACGGGAGGCTCTCGATGAACGGACGAGTCGGATGGAAAGCGCTCGTCTTCGGCGCACTCGGTGTCTTCGTCACGCTCGTTTCGGCCGCCTTCGCCGTCGCTCCCGAGGCGGCCGTGGGGTCGCCGCTCGGGTCGGTCGCCGACACGGTGGCCGACGCCGACACCGAACAGCTGTTGTTGGTCGTCGCCGCCGTCGTCGGTCTCGTCGGTCTCTGGACCGCGCGAAACCACACTCGGACTGACCCCGACGACGCCTTCGACACGTTGACCGAGTCGCCACCGGAGGCCGTCTCCGTCGACGGCGACGTGGTCGCGGGTCGCCAGCTGGACGAGCAGTTCGCCACCGTCGCCGCGGGGAACGCTTCGATACACGACGCGCGGGTGCTGTCGACGCTTCGGTCGACGGCCGTCGACGTTCTCTCGCTTCGGTCCGACGTCGACGACGCGACACGGGCCGTCGCCTGCGGGCGGTGGACCGACGACACCGTCGCCGCGGCGATGCTCGCGGGCCCGGACGGTCCGCGGCCGTCGCTCTGGTCACGAGTTCGACTGTGGCTCGACCCGGTCGCCGAACGCGAACGCCGACTCCGGCGGACGGTCGAAGCCATCGAGACGGCACTGGACGACCGCTCGGAGTCGACGGGTGGTCGGCCGTGACGCTCCACCGGAGCCGTCGCTGGGACGTCGGACTCGTGGGGACGCTCACGTTGCTCGTGGTCGGTCTCGTCTACGCCGACCCGTTGCTCCTCGTGGCCACCGTCGTTCCCCTCGCGTACGTCGTGTTCGGCGCACTCTCGTCTGCGCCGTCTAGCGTCGACCTGTCCGTCGAACGCTCGTTCTCGCCGTCGACACCGGCACCCGGCGAACCGGTCACCGTGTCGCTCACGGTACAGAACACGAGCGATACGACCGTCTCGGACCTCCGCATCGTCGACGGCGTCCCCGAGGAACTGCCGGTGACGACGGGGTCGCCTCGCGGGGCCGCCTCGCTCCGTCCCGGCGGGTCGACGACCGTGACGTACGGCGTCGTCGCCGGCCGTGGCGACCACACTTTCGACGACCCGCTCGTCCGTATTCGGCCGCTGGCCGGGACGAGCGTTCTGACCGACCGACTTCCCGTCGGTGGGTCGGCGACGCTCGCCTGTCACGGCCGAGTCAGCGAGATACCGACGCTACACGCCGTCTCGCGCGTCGGTGCGTTGCCTCGCTCGACCGGTGGCGAAGGACTAGAGTTTCACTCCACCCGCGAGTACCGCGCGGGCGACCCTATCAACCGCATCGACTGGCGACGATACGCCAAGGGCGAGGCGCTCACGACGGTGAACTTCACCGAGGAACAGGTCGCCCGCGTCGCCCTCGTGGTCGACGCTCGCCCCGTCTCACGTGTCTCGTCTCGTTCCGGGTTTCCGACGGGAACCGAACTCGGAGCCTACGCCGCAGAACGTGTCTACGATGCGCTGACGGCCGCCGGCCACGTCGCCAGCGTGTCCGCGCTGGGACTCGACCGAGAAGCGGTCGCGCCGGAGGTACCAGTCGACCCGGACGGGATACCGTGGGTCGACGCGGGGACGGCCAGTGGAACCCGAGCACAGGCCGCCGCCGTATTCGACGCCGTTCGAACGGCCCCGAGGGCGGCGACCGACCGTGTCGACGAGAGGGACGACGAGTACGTCACTCGACTCGACTCACAGCTCCCCCGAGATACGAACGTCGTGCTGTTCTCGCCCGCCCTCGACGATACGCCCGTCTTCGTGGCGCAGCAACTCGCGCTCCGCGGCTACGACGTCCTCCTCGTGAGTCCGAACGTCATCGGCGACGACACGCCGGGCCAGTCGCTCGCGGGCGTCCAACGTCGTGTTCGACTCCAGAAGGCGAGTGGTCGAACGCTGACCACCGCCGACTGGAATCCGACCGACCCGCTCGAACTCCTCTTGCGACGACACCTTCCACGGGTGCTCTCTTCATCATGACCACAGATACCCGCTCCGCCGCTGACCGGCACGCTCCTTCGACTGACGCGCTCGACGGCGACGTCGACAGCGACGCCGCCGAGTCGAACTGGGCACCAGCGCGTCTGAGCACCGCACTCGTCCTCCTCGGAACGCTCGGTCTCACTGCCGTGCTCGTGGCCGAGACGGGGCTCGACACGCCCGTCTTCGTCGGCGGCGTCGGTGCTGTCGCACTCGCGGCGACACTCTGGTTGGCCGACCGCGACCGGTGGCGACTCCCGGCGACGCTCGGCGCCAGTCTCCTGTTACTCCCGGTCGGTGCCGGTCTCGCTATCGGCGTCGGCTACACGCTGTTGAAACAGTTGGCCGGGAGCTACGCCGTCGGCTCCGTCTTCGTCGTCATCGGCCTCGTCGTCGCGGTGTTCGGTGCGGCCGCCGCCGTCCGCGACGTGCTCACCGTCGCCGCACTCCGCCGGATGGCCACCGTCGCCGTCACGACACTCGCGGTACCGTTGGCGTGGTTCGCCGTCCTCGCCGCACTCGCGTTGACGCCTGCTGGCGACCTGCTCGACGAGGGCGTTTCGCTCGCCGAGACGGTGCTCTTTGCGCCGACGCCGGTCGGCCAGCCACATCTCACCACGTTCTGGCTGCTGGTCCTCGGGGTGGCACTCTCGACGCGGACGGTCCTCCGTGCGCTCCCGCTCGTCGAACTCGTCGACGATGACACGACGGCCTCGGTCGAGTCGACGCTGGCCACCCTCGATACGTTCCTCTCTCGACTCGTCCGCTGGGGTGCGCCACTCGTTTTCGTCTTCCTCGTCGTCGACTACCTCGCTCCCGACGCGGTGCTCGGCCGACTGCCGGCGGCGGTGGCCGCACTCCTCCTCGTCGTCTCGAACGCGACGGTGCTCCGAGAACTCCTCTTCGCTCTCCTCGTCGTGAGCGGCCTCCTCGGTGCTGCCCTCTGGGGGCTCAAACGACTCTACCGCGTCTCGACGCACGGAACCGCCGTGGCGTTCACCCCGCTCGTCGGCGGAAGCCTCGTGACACTCGTCGCGTTCATCGACCCACAGGCTATCCTCGATACGCTGCTCACGACCGTCACTGACCTCCTGCCGACCGCGATGGGTGAGGAGTTCAGCTACCTCTCGGGAACCGTCGTCGAGTTCTACGGTCCCGAGACGGTCGTTCTCGGTCTCGTCACGGGGACGTTGTTCGCCGCGACGCTCGTCGTCGGTGGGTTGCTCCTCGGTGCGTGGCTCGGACTCCTCTCGGGTCGTGCGGCCGGTGCCTCGACGGCGAGCAGTGGCCTCCTCGTCGCGGTGGCGCTCTCGAAGACGGTGGGTGTCGGTGCACCGGTCGTCCTCGCTGGTCTCGTCGTCAGCTTGCTCGTGTGGGACGCGGGCGACTACGCGGTGACGATGGGGCGAGAGGTTGGCCGCCGCGGGTCGACGAGTCAGACGGAACTCGTCCACTTCGGCGGGTCGCTCCTCGTGGGGGTTGTCGCCGCCGGAACGGCCGCCGTGCTCGCCGGGCCGATTCGTCGCGGTGTCGTCGACACGAACGTTCCACTCCTCGTCGCACTCGCGGGGGCCGCCGTCGGTGCAGTCTGTTTCGTCGTCGCGCTCCGTGTCGCCGATTGAGTCGCGTTACGAACTGGCGACGGCGGGCACGTCGACGCTATCGAGCACGTCGCGAGCGACGTCGCGAGGGTCGGTGTCGCGGACGGCCGCCTCGGTTCGCAAGACGAGTCGGTGTTGGAAGACGGGGACGGCGACTCGCTTCACGTCGTCGGGGACGACGTAGTCACGTCCCTGGAGGACGGCGACGGCACGGGCCGCCTCGAACAGTCGTTGAATCCCACGTGGTGAGACGCCGACTTCGACGCGCTCGTCGACACGAGTCGCTCGACCGAGGTCGACGACGTAGTCGCGGAGTTTGCCGTCGACCCGTACCGTCTCCGGGACGGCCTGCAACTCGGCGACCACGTCGCCGCGGATAACTGCCTCGACGCTCGGCGACTGGGCGGAGCGACTCGCCCGTCGGTCGATGAGTTCGCGTTCTCCCGCTCTCGACGGATAGCCCATCTCCGTCTTGACCACGAACCGGTCTCGCTGTGCTTCGGGGAGGGCGAAGGTACCCTCCTGTTCGACGGGGTTCTGCGTCGCGATGACGAAGAAGGGGTCCGGCAGGAGGTGGGTCTCCCCGTCGACGGTCACCTGCCCTTCGCCCATCGCTTCGAGGAGCGCCGCCTGCGTCTTCGGTGGAGCGCGGTTTATCTCGTCGGCGAGGACGATGTTCGCGAACACGGGACCGGGGTTGAACTCGAACGCACTCGTCTCTTTGTTGAACACGTTCGACCCCGTGATGTCCGAAGGGAGGAGGTCCGGGGTGAACTGGATGCGTTTGAACGAGAGACCGAGTGCGTCGGCGAAACTTCGGGCGGTGAGGGTCTTTCCCGTGCCGGGGACGTCTTCGAGGAGGACGTGGCCGCGCGAGAGGACACCAGTCAGGACGGTTTCGAGGAACGCTCGGTCGGCGATGACCGCGCCACCGACTGCGTCGAGTACGTCGTCACAGGTGGCTGCGGCCTCAGTGACGTTCATGCGCGTGGCATCACAGAACGGACAGTTGAACGTTGCGCCGCCGAGTGGCGAGAACGGTCTCAGATAGCCTGTCCGCTACGAACGCGCCCCGATAAACCACTATTGGCGATACGAAATGTGGCTGTCTGTCGAATCCATCGAATTCGCGCTCTGTTTCGGACTCTTGCGTGATACGGTGGTAGGGAGGAAACGAGGCTACAACCGCGCTTCAGAACAGAGAGGATGTCAGCCGTCACTCAGTAGTAGGTCGTCTGCTGTCGTTATCGTGAGGTCGAACTGCGAGTGGACGAGGTTGAGTTCGACCGGCGAGTGCCGTTGTGGGTTGAGATGGAAGTGCGCGACGGCGTCGGTCTTTGCGATCTGTCGAGTCAGGATGTTCAGAAAGCGGAAGACGACCTTCAACTCGAACTTCCGGATGACCTCTGAGAGGATGTCAAACCCGATGGCGACTTTCCGCGTCGAATCGGCGAGCGACTGGAGTGCACGTGCGATCGTCACCGAGAGATAGAGACGCTGGCTCTCGTTCCTTCGTCTGCGGTAATCGTTGGCGACGAACAGAACGGCTTTCTCCGCGACGCGAGTCGAATTCGGCGATGACGACCGTCTACTTCGTCCGCCACGCGCACTCGCCGTGGGTTCCCAATCGAGAAGCCGAACGGCCACTCTCCGAGGAGGGTCGTGAAGCGGCCGACCGAATCGCAGATCTCCTCGCCGACGAGGCAGTCGACGCGGTAGTGTCCAGTCCCTTCGCACGCGCACGCGAGACGGTCGCTCCCCTCGCCGAACACCACGGCCTCGACGTCGCTATCGACGAGGGGTTCCGCGAACGACAGTTGACCGACGGTCCCGTCGAATCCATCGGGGAGACGTTCGAGAGTGCCGTCGCTGCAGTGTGGGAAGACTGGTCGTACGCGTGGCCCGACGGCGAGTCAAGTCTCGATGCGCAACGACGAGGACTCGCTGCCCTCGACCGAGTGTTGTCGCGATACGAGAACGGGGCTGTCGTCGTCGGTACACACGGTCAACTGCTCACCTCACTGTTGAACTACTACGACGACCGGTTCGATGCCGACTTCTGGCGCGACAAACTGACGACGCCCGACATGTACCAAGCTGAGTTCGTCGACGGGGAGATAGTGGCCATCGAGCGCCGGTACTCGCCGGATGCGTAAGTCGACCGGTTGAGAGTCCGCACGTGGCAGTCGATTCGACCTGAACAGCACTAAACGTCGACAGCATCTGATTTGCTATCGCATAATACCGTTTACGAAGATCTTGATTGAGCGTGTGCCTACTCCATCTCGTCCCACGCGCCGATGTCGCAGTTTCGGAGTTCACCGTGTGCCTGCCAGCGTCGGGGGCGAAAGGTAATCGAGACGAGACCGAGATACGCTGTGATGACGAGACCCGTCACGACGGCGCCGGGAATCATCCCGATGGCAGCACTGGCTGGCCACCCCGTCGTCGGCATCACCGTGATACGGAACAGCCACGCCGCGCCTAACACGGTGAAGAGCGGGAGGTAGACACGTCGGAGGCGGTGAGCGATGGCCTCCTCGTAGGTAATCTTCGTCGTCGGCGTTCGGTAGTCGCGACTGAGTTTCCGTCGCCACTCGTCGTCTTCGATACCCTGTGAGGGGTCGAGTGCGTACGCGAAGACGTTCTCTTGCAAGAGTCGCACACGCGAGCGCCAGATGTCGTAACCCCGGTACCGACGCGCTTCGATGACGAGAAAGATGCCCACCATGAGGGCACCGACCAGGATTACGTAGTGTGGGTTCGAGGCGTCGGCGAACGCCCAGGTCAGGATGGCGGCCATCACTGTCACCGCCCAGTTGCTACTTCGATCCAGTCGTTCACGCCACATCTTCATGCGGTGAATCTCTCCACGGTAGAGGTGTGCCATCGCCGAACCGGGCGCACTCGTCTCCTCGAAGAACCCCCGTCCGAGAGTCCGTGCTTGCTCGTCGCTCGGGTCGAACGTCGTCTCTGCCGACGACGGTTCAGCGTGACCGGCGACGTCGTCCGACGACGAGTCGGTCGAATCACGCTCGGACGAACGGCGCTGGTCGCTTCGGTTCATACGTGTACTGACTCGGTTGAGCGCAAAAAGTATTGTGCGTCAAGCCCACAGCTATACACGACCTCTTCTCGAGAGTTGCCCTCGAACACCGAGTGGTCCGTGTCATCGTCCGACAGACAATTAAACACCGACGAAGTGAGTTGTTGTCGATGACAGATTCGTTTCGCGGACGACAGCACGAACGTCAGCGTCAGCGCGAGACAGAGAACGAATCGGAGGACGAACACCACGCCTGTCCTGAGTGTAACTCCGACAATCTCGTACACAGCGAGGGGGAGGTGATCTGTGACGACTGTGGACTCGTCCTCGACGAGCAGAACATCGACCGGGGGCCAGAGTGGCGCGCGTTCAACCACTCCGAGCGGCAATCGAAGTCGCGCGTCGGCGCACCGACGACGAAGACGATGCACGACAAAGGACTGACGACGACCATCGACTGGCAGAACAAAGACGCCTACGGGCGGTCGCTCTCCTCCGAAAAGCGCTCACAGATGCACAGACTCAGAAAGTGGCAGGAGCGTATCCGCACGAAAGACGCGGGTGAGCGGAACCTGCAGTTCGCGCTCTCGGAGATGGACCGGATGGCCTCTGCACTGGGTGTCCCCGACTCCGTCCGCGAGGTGGCGTCGGTCATCTATCGGCGCGCACTCAACGAGGACCTCATCCGCGGGCGCTCTATCGAGGGTGTCGCCACGAGTGCGCTCTACGCCGCGTGTCGACAGGAGGGTATCCCGCGTTCGCTCGACGAAGTCGCGGAAGTCTCGCGCGTGCCACAGAAGGAGATCGGACGAACCTATCGCTACATCTCTCAGGAACTCGGTCTCGAACTCAAACCCGTCGACCCCAAGCAGTTCGTCCCCCGGTTCGCGAGTGAGTTGGAGTTGAGTAAGGAGGTCCAATCGAAGGCGAACGAGATTATCGACGTCTCCGCCGAGAAGGGACTGCTCTCCGGAAAGTCGCCGACCGGGTTCGCCGCCGCCGCCATCTACGCGGCGTCGCTGCTCTGCAACGAGAAGAAGACCCAGCGCGAAGTCGCCAGCGTCGCACAAGTCACCGAGGTCACCATCCGGAACCGGTATCAAGAACAGATCGATGCGATGGGGTTGTGAGTCTGCCGAGGCGTCTCGCCGTCGACAGCTTTCGAGTTCGACTCGACTCCACCACGGTGGCTGTGTCGTCGACATTCCGCTCGTTCGAACATATATCACCCTGAAAGCGAAGGGGAAAGATGGAGGCTGATAGGGTGACTACTGATAGTCGCCACCGAACACGACCGATTTCGTCTCGTGTCGGTGCCTACTCTGACACACTGTTGTGGGTAGCTCTGCCCGAACTATCCACGTGGACCCCTCTGACGTCGGCCCTCCTGCCCGGTGGCCGACACTGGGTCCGTTTACGACCGTCCTCTACGGAGAGAGCGGTTCGCTCGTCGCTCGCTTCGGACGTCCACCCGCCGCCGTCGGTCTCGGCGAACGCGTACGTCCGGTTCAGGTGGTCGACGATGGTCTCGACTGTCTCCGAACTGTACGTCCAGAACCCGTAGAACTGTCTCGGCTCACGCTCCTCCGCGACGAGGGCACACGCGTTTTCCCTCGTGCCGCCGCCGTCGTAGACGACGAACCACGAGCGTTCGAGTTCGGTCGTCGATTCGAGATGAAGACGAAGTTCGTCACAGGTCGTCTCGGTGCCGTCGGGCGTCGCGTAGGCGTGGACGCCGAGTCTGTCGCGCGCTCCGAGTCGTTCGTACACGTCGCGTTGCGTCTCGAACGACGAGACGGTCTGGAACCCGGCGTGGAGTTGTCCGCGCCCTGCCCGCCACGCGCGGTCTTCGATTTCACGTGAGGCGGCGACCATCCGGCCCGTGTCGAAGGAAGTGAACGTCGTCTCGTCTACCGCATCGAGAATCGGCTGGTACGACCCTTCTGCGAACTCCGGTCGCTGGGGGTCGTCGTCGTCCAAGAGTTCGGCGACGCTCGCGGCCGTGAGAAAGCGGCCGTCCTCGCCGAGGACGACGTAGGTTGCCGGTGTACTGCTCGACTGTTCCTCGACGATACGGACGTTTCGGTCGACGAAGTACTCGCGAAGTTCGTCGGCCACCTCTGCGTCGGCGTTGACGACGGTGAGTGTCTGCTCGCGACATTCGACGCCCGAAATCAGTTCCGAGAGCGACATTCGGTTGGTATGGAGAAGGGCGACACTCACTTGTGTGTTACGTCCTCTCAGCGATGTCTTCGTACCAGTGACCCCCACATCGGTGCCGAACGATTCGACGCGGCCATCGGGTAAGCGAGCGGCTGGTCGTGTCGTTTTACCCCTGCGCATTATATGTATAATAGCTACTGATCAGAGGGGGTTTCTATCTAACCACTACGCTATTACAGACAGAGGCCGTTCGATGAATTGCAATTCGATCTCCTGCCCGGAGGACGTTTCGAATTGTGGCATTCCGGATTCGTGACCGGGTGTGAGCCATAGCCCCCGGCGCGATTCTTCGAACCAACTCTCTCGACTCAGAGCACCTCCTCGACGAGATACCTCACTCAACTTGTGAAGAGTTGTCTGACGAACGACTGACGGAGTTTCTTACCTCCCCCGCCGAAACCACATGCCATGCCTGGATTAGGTGACGCCCGGGGACGGTCACCGGCGAACGACTCGCTCCGTGAGCGGTGTGTCGCACTCTTCTCTTCTCGTGACGGTCAGACTCGTCAGGGTCCGCTCGTGACGCACGAACTCGTCAACGGGTTGTTGCTCCTGATGGGAGTTCGACTGCTTCTCACCGGTGTGTTCGTCTATCTGGTCTCGTCGAATCCGCTCCTCGTCGTCTTCTTCCACCTCGTGTTGTCTATCCCGCGACTCGTCCGTCGCTTCTCGGCCGACGATGGGCGAGTCGCCAACTGGCGCGACGAACTGACCGACCGACTCCCCGTCCTGCAGTCGTCGGAGTCGGAGCGCACGGCCCGTTCGTCGCGTTCATCTCGTTCGTCCCGTTCGTCCCGAATGTCTCGGACGTCACGTTCCCGTTCGTCTCGCTCGTCGCGCTCTCGCTCGACGAAAGAACGACTCTGAGGCGACGCCGTCGGTTTGATAACGGTGACGGGTGTCGACTCAGTCGGTGAGCGGTTATCTACTCACATCAACACTTCCTCATCTCGGTCGTCGTCGGCGCCGCTATCGCACTTGTGACTGTCTCTGTGTATCCGTGGTGGTTCCTCGTCGCCTACGCCGTCGTCCTCGGCGTCGGTATCGACTTCGACCACTTCCTCGTCGCCCGACTCAACACCGGCGAGTGGACCGCAGTACGACGGTGTCTCCGCGACCCGCGTATCGTCTTCGCCGACCAGAGCCAGATTTTCGACGAGGGCGACGTCGGCACCCTCCGACGACTCCTGAGCCACGTCGTCCTCGGTGGTCTCGCCGTGGGTGTGCTCCTCGCGTTCGACGTCTTCCTCGCGGTGTTCACCGCCGTCGTCCTCTACACCCACCTCCTGTCGGACCTCGTGTGGGACGTGCTCGCCGAAGCGGGCCGCGTCTGACGTCTTTCGCTCTCTTCGTCCGCTTCGCCCTCTCCGTTCTTTTCGTCCCGAACCGCTTTTATCACTGCCCGAGAGCGGAGAGGATATGGACCGCACGTTGCTGATTGCGCTGGTCGCGGGTGTGTTGCAGGGCGTCTTCGAGTGGCTCCCTATCTCCAGCGAAGGCAACATCGCAATCGTTCTGACTGCGCTCGGTTCGTCGCCCTCTGCGGCCGTCTCGTTCGCCCTCTTTCTCCACGCGGGGACGGCGCTCTCGGCGACGGTCTACTACCGCGACGAACTCCGCGACGTACTCGGACTGCTCCCGGCGTGGCGACCGGGGTCGGCGTTCGACGGCGAGACGGCGACGCTCTCGTTTCTCGCCGTCGCGACGACGGTCTCTATCGTCGTCGCACTCACCGCCTACAGCCTCCTCGACGACCTCGTCTCGGCACTCACCGGCGGCGCGTTCGTCGCACTCGTCGGCGGACTCCTCGTGCTCACCGGCCTACTCCAGCGGTTCGCCGGAACGCTGACGCTCGGTGACCGCTCGGAACCGGACGTCGTCGACGCTGTCCTCGTCGGCGCGCTGCAAGGGATGGCAGTGCTCCCCGGTGTCTCTCGCTCGGGGACGACCGCCAGCGCACTGCTCCTCCGCGGTCACGACGGGCCGGCGTCGTTTCGCCTCTCGTTTCTCCTCTCGATTCCCGCCGCACTCGGCGGTGGCGTCCTCGCCGTCGTCGACAGCGGTGGACTGCCGGGGCTCACGGTGGAGGCGGCACTCGTCGCACTGGTCGCCGCGGCGCTCGTCGGTTACGCGACGATTGGAGCACTGATGCGACTCGTCGAAAAAGTCCCCTTCTGGGGGGTCTGCGTCGGTCTCGGTGGACTCGCCGTCCTCGGCGGTCTCGGGCTGACGATACTGTAGTCGGTTCGTCGTCGGTTACAGCGTGTCCCGTCCGCTCGGGTCGCCCTCGTCGGTGTTGAACAGGTTCCCTTCCATCCCCTCTTCGAATCCGCTTCGGTCGTCGGGTGTCCCCGACCCTGCGTTGTACGCTTCGAGTCCGGCGGTCAGTAGTTCCTCGACTGCCTGCTCTTCGGTGACGAACTCTTCGTCGACCATTCGCTCGAACTGGAAGTGTACATCGTCTGAGAGAGAGACTTCGACTCTGGGCATACACAGAGGTTCGTCCGCTGGCCGTAAGAACGCTTGGGATTCGCGGCTTACTGCCGGGTAAGCGCGGTGAGTTACACCTCTGTTATCTGACTTTCATATAGGTGTATTCGATAGTAATAGTTGATGACGACGACACACGGCTTCCCTACCCACGCTCACAGTGCGCGACCGACCGAACTGGCAACCGAGGTGGCTCAGCGTGAGTAAATCGCAGTCTCGCGTCGAGCCAAGTACGGAGGAGTGGCCGGAGTTCGGTATCGACTACACGTTCAACCCGGACCTGGACGGCATCGTCGGCGACTTCGCACCCGACGAAGTCGTCCTGTTCGACCGGAAGAAAGGCATGAACGGAAGCCGGTGGCTCTCTGCCAAGCGAGACTCCTACGTCTCGCTCGACGAGGTTCGCTGATGCCGAACTCGTCGTCCGTCGACACGACTTCGTCGACGTCCTCCGGCGCGGCGAACACGTCAGAGCGGGCGTGGCGATTCAGCTACACGACGCCGCGAGGCGTGGGGACGAGGGTCCTCAGAGGGGGTGCTCGTTCGGTTCGAACCGTCGCGTTCTGGGCCGCCGTCGCGCTCCCGTGCTACGCCGTCTGGCTCCTCCTCGGCGGCCTCCTCCCGGCCGAGGTACCGCTGTTTGCGGCGACGGTACTCTTCGACTGCTGTGCGCTCATCGTCGGTCACAACCACCGGTCGCCGTCGGTCACGACTGGCGGCTTCGCTCACTGAGGCGCAGTCGTTCGGAAAAAGCGAGTCGAGTCGTAGCAGCCGGTCGTCGTCGCCAACCTCGCCGTGTGTCGTCTTTCTCTCCGTTACCAGAGCTGCAGTGCGGGTGTCTCGCACTCGTCGCACAGCACCGCGTCGTTGTCTTTGTACGTTCCTTCTACGAGTGTCCCGTTGGAACAGTGCTGACAGTCGCGGCTCCGGAGTTTCTCGACGAGCGCGTCACGACCGGTTACAAGTGCCTGACTCATGGCTGTACCAATGCGTCTAGACGACGGACACAAGTATCTGTTGGCGAGTGCAATAAGTCGGTCTCGTCAGTCAGTCTCCTTCGTCGATGGTGTCGAGTGGCGTCAAGAACGCGGGGAAAAGTCGACTGTGTCGGCGTCCGCGTTCGCTATCTTCGCGGCACCTTGCGAGGCGAACGTCGCGGCGACGAGCGACCGAGTCGCGCGTCGAAGTCGCTCGGAGACAGCTTGGTCGGAGATTCCGAGTTTCTCGCCTAACTCGTCGAGCGAGATTCCTCGTGGGATGTCGTAGTAGCCGCAGTCGAACGCCAAGATGAGCGTCTCGCGCTGTGCGTCGGTGAGGACGGACTCGTCTTCTCGCCCACCCACTTGGGACGTGTAGAGCGCTTGTAGGTCGAACCTCACGTCCAACGCGGTGCCTCGAGTGTAGAACTCCTCGAAGGCGGCCCGACTCGGAAAGCGCATACGCATCTCGTATCGACCGTCGTTGGCCGTCGCATCGAGGATGAGCCCTTCGACCTCGCCCGCGATGTGATACAGTTCGAGGTCGACGATGTCCGGCGCGTAGGTGATACGGTACAGTCGGCCGATCTCTGTCGTCTCCAAGCGGACCCAGTCGGTGATACTCGGATCGGACGGGAGTGCTGCTTCGAAGGCGTCCGCGCCCGTCCCCGTCGCCCAGAAGACGTTCCGAAGTGGGTCGTCGGGTGTGCTGTACAACTGCTCCAGTCGGACGGTGAGTTCCGGCGCGGCGCGGAGACTCTCGCGAAGCACCTCGGCGTCGAGCGTAAACTCAGCAATCATACGCTCATCAAGTAACCGACCGCCATGAATGCACCGACCGTTGACATCTCTCCTGGGTTGTCGAACGAGCGCTTACGATTCACTCGTCGAGTCTGTGGTAGAGGGGGCGAAGAATGGTGTCAGAGGCTTCGTCGACCCCGAGCCGGCTTCGCGTGAAAGCCCGCTACTAGAGAACAGTCTGTCGACGTGTATGTATTAGTAGCTTGGTCACTCATGGTCGACTACGCTTCGGGAGCAGTCTTCACAACTCTTCTAGACAGACGCCACGTTTCCACCGACGGCGAACGCGTGTGAGGTGGGTGGCCGCTGTCCGTCGCGACGACTGTGCGCTTCAACTCACGAACAGTCGCCGCTCGGCCCGTTCGTGCTGCATCGACATCACGTCGACCATCGGCGCGAACGACTGGAGGTCGTCCAACGGTCGTGACGCACACTCCTCGACCACGTCGACGATGACGGGTTTGACCTCGTGAAGTATCCGCTGTGTGTCGGTGTGGCCGATGCGCATCAACCGCTGGGCGGCCCCGAGCAAGCCGACGACGAACCCGTATCCCTGCGCGAGACAGGCGCTCTCTCGGGGAATCTCTGTTCGAGCAGCGACCGCCCCGAAGACGGCCGCGTAGTTCCCCGGCGTGTCACCGTCGTCGACGCGTTCGCGGTAGGTCTGCAAGAACTCGTCACTCTCCGTCTCCGCCATCAGCGAGAGCAACTGCCCGCCGGACTTCGTCGAACTCTCGCGGAACTCGGCGGTGAGCGTCACCGACTCCTGTCTTCTGTCTACCCTGACGACGCCGTCGAGGTCACCCTCGGCAGCGGCGTCGTACGCTCGGGCGAGAACCACCGTATCGCACGGGCCAATCTGCTGGGCGAGGTAATCTTCGAGGACCGTCTGGAGACTCTCGACGTCGTCGACGACGTCGGACTCGACGAACTGTTCTAACCCGTAGGAAGCGGTGTACGTTCCGACTGGAAGAAACGAATCTGCCAGTTGGAACGCCGTCACCGTCGCCAGCGGGTCACTGTTCACTGCTCCACCGCCGTCGTCACTCATCGTTTCCCTCCGTCGGGCGCGTGAGTGAATGTGTGTGACTGCCACCATCGTGGCTGTGGTTGTGGCCGTCGTGTGCGTGTGAATGCGTGTGGTCGCCGTGGCTGTGGTCGTGGTCGACACCCCCACCGCTCGTGTCGAACAGCGTCGGGTCGACCTGTTCGTGGTGGAGCGTCGCCCCATCGAGGAGATGTTCTCGAAGTTCGTCGGCGACTCGTGGGCCGTCTGCACCGACCCGGACGTACACGCGGCCCCCGTCGACGGCGAGGTCCCAGTGTTTGTTGCCGACGACGTGGCCGAACGCCACCGCCGCGGCGAGCGTCTCTGTATCCGTCGCACCGTCGGGTAACTCGACGACGACGGCCGTCTCCTGTTCGAACTCGACGACGAACAGACGGTCGCTGTCGTCGACGGCGAGCACGTCGCCGGGTCGAAGGCCGTCGGAACTGTTGACGACGACGCCGAGGTCCGTTCCGCTCTCTGTCGTCGTCCGGAACCGTGACCGCCGTCGCGTCGTCGCGTCGACGACGACGCGTTCGAGCGTCCCCGCCGCGTCGTGGTCGTGATACGCCTCGTGCAACGTGTCGTCCTCGTGGACGTTCCCCTCCACGCCGTTCGCGACGAGCATTGTCTTCTCTGTCATAGTTTCCGTGGCTCCGGTGCCGAGACGCCGAAACGCGCCTGTCTGGTCTCGTCCCACGCGGCGAACAGCGCCGACGTGACCGCGTCGGTTCGAGAGCCGAGTGCACGGACGACGACACCGTTCTCTCGGGGGAGCGTCGACGCCGACGCCGTCGCGTCGGTGTCGGCGACACGCTCGTGAATCCGGTCGCTCAGTTCCGCAGATTCGCCGTCTTCGAACCCGGTGCCGACGACGTAGAGACTGCCGAGCACCCGGTTCTCGCCGAACAGTCCGGGTCGGCGCATGTCGTCCTCGCCGGAGAGATGAACCACGTCCTCGAACAGTCGTCGTCCGGGCTCCTCGTTCTCTCCGCTCTCTTTGCTCTCTTTGCTCTCTCCAACCTCACTCCGCTCTCTCCCCACGACGCGCGAGTAGTACCGGTCGTACTCGAAGGCCTCGCCGCGGGCGAGTCGGCCCGGTACGACCGTCTCGCCGAAGACGACAGTGGCGTCGTCTCCCAGTTCCATCTGGACGCGCTGGAGTAGTCGCGAGTTCGGAAAGAGGATGACCGGTTCGGGGAGGAACTCCAGATAGCCGCCGTCGTCGACGGTCAGCGAGACGTCTGAGCGACCGTAGTTGCGCTCCATCCCGAGCACTTGCGTCGCGCTTTGGGTGGTGACGTGTGCCTGCGCACCCTCTCTCACCTCGATGTCCATCCGGTGGCGGTCGCCTTGTGCGATGCCGCCCGTCGGCGACTGGACGAACAGGCTGGCCAGTTGTGGCAGCTCTTGGTCGTGGCTCAGGTCGCCGGTGACGTGGAACGGCACCTTCGCGAAGTCGCGGACCAGTCGGGTCTGCCCCGTCGAATCCGCGGCGAACGTCGCCTCCAGTATCCCGTTCTTGCCGGCAGACCCGGCGGCGGCTTGCGGAACCGATTCGGTCGCATAGCCTTCGAACGGAGTCGGTCGATTCGGCCGAAATTCGCTCGCCATCTACGCGAAGAGCACCTGCTCGCGGATGTGTTCGACCACGGCGTCGATTCCTTCACCCGTCTTGCAGTCGGTGAAGACCACCGGGCCGTCGCGGACCTCGTGTGCGTCGCGGTCCATCACCTCCAAATCGGCGTCGACGTAGGGTGCGAGTTCGGTCTTGTTGATGACGAGCAGGTCGGCTTCGACGACACCCGGCCCGCGCTTGCGGGGGATGTCGTCGCCCTCGGCGACCGAGATGACGTAGATGAAGTAGTCGGCGAGTTCCGGGTTGAACGTCGCCGCGAGGTTGTCGCCGCCGGATTCGAGGACGACGAGGTCCAACTTGGGTTCGATGTCGACGAACTCGTTTATCTTCTCTAAGTTCATCGAGGGGTCCTCTCTGATTCCGGTGTGCGGACACGCACCCGTCTCGACACCTTGCACGAGTTCGTCGGGGATGTCGCCCGCGAAGGCGGCTTTCAGCGCCTGCGCGTCTTCTTGCGTCAAGATGTCGTTGGCGATGATGCCGACGTCGAGTTCGTCCTCTAAGAGGTGGGGGACGATCTCCTTGATGAGCGAGGTCTTGCCCGACCCGACGGGACCGCCGATGCCGACTTTCGCCACGTCGCGGTAGTTCATTCGTCGCCCTCCAGTCGGATGGGGTCGTGGACGGTGACGAGTTTGGTGCCGTCGGGGAACGTCGGTTCGACTTGAATCATGTCTATCATCTCGGGGACGCCTTCCATCACGTCGGCGCGGGTGAGTTGCTGGGTCGCGTCAGCGCGCAGTTCGGCTACGTCGCGGCCGTCGCGGGCACCTTCGCAGACCCAATCGGAGATGTACGCGACGGCTTCGGGGTGGTTCAACTTGACGCCGCGGTCCTTTCGGCGGCGAGCGAGTTCGGCGACCATGAATATCGTGAGTCGTTCTTCGTCTTTCGGTGTGAGTTTCATTGGCTGTATGTTCGTGCGTTAGAGTGTGTACCGTTGTGCGAGCGGAATCTCGTCGGCGGGTTCGCTGGTGACGATGTCGCCGTCGACTTTCACCTCGAACGTCTCGGGGTCGACGTCGATGTCGGGCAGATACTCGTTGTAGTGCATGCTCCCCTTGTCGAGGTTCCGCGTCCCTCTGACCGGGACGACGGTCTTGTCGAGACCGTACTCCTCGCCGACTTCGCGCTCGGCGGCGGCCTGACTGACGAACGCCAGCGACAGCGCGTGTTTGGCCTTGCCGATGGCACCCGCTCGTGGGCGTTGCTTGACCGGTTCACAGGTCATCAGCGAGCCGTTGGCCTCGCCCATCTCCGAGAGGACGGGAAAGCCGCCTTTCATCACGAGGTCGGGTTTGATGCCGAAGAACGCGGGGTCCCACAGACAGATGTCGGCGAGTTTCCCTCGCTCTAAGGAACCGACGTAGTCGTCGATACCCGCCGCGATGGCCGGGTTGATGGTGTACTTGGCGACGTAGCGCTTGATGCGGAAGTTGTCGTTTTCGTCGCCGTCTTCGGGCAACGGCCCGCGCTGTTTCTTCATCTTGTCCGCCGTCTGCCAGGTGCGTGCGACCACCTCGCCGATACGACCCATCGCCTGCGAGTCGGAGGTCATCATGCTAACTGCGCCCTCGTCGTGAAGCACGTCCTCGGCGCCGAGCGTCTCCGCGCGGATACGCGACTCGGCGAAGGCGACGTCCTCGGGAACGTCGGGGTTGAGGTGGTGACAGACCATCACCATGTCGAGGTGTTCGTCGAACGTGTTGACCGTGTAGGGCATCGACGGGTTCGTCGACGACGGCAGCATGTTGGGTTCGCCGACGAGTTCGAGGATGTCCGGGGCGTGACCGCCGCCTGCACCCTCGATGTGGAACATGTGAATCGTCCGGCCGTCGATGGCGGCGAAGGTGTCCTCGACGAATCCGGCCTCGTTGAGCGTGTCCGTGTGGAGACACACTTGCAGGTCCATGTCGTCGGCGAGTGCGAGACAGGTGTCGATAGTCGCGGGTGTCGCCCCCCAGTCTTCGTGGAGTTTGAGGCCGCACGCGCCCGCTTCGGCCTGTTCGCGCAGCGACGCGGGTTTACTGCTGTTGCCCTTCCCGTAGAAGCCGACGTTGACGGGCCACTCCTCTGCGGCTTGGAGGTAGCGCTTGATGTTGACCGGGCCCGTCGTCGCCGTCGTCGCGCCGCCGCCGTAGCCGCCACCCATCATCGTCGTGATGCCCGATGCCAGCGCGTGCTCGGCCAACTGGGCGCTGTTGAAGTGGACGTGGATGTCGAGTGCGCCCGCGGTGGCGATACGACCCTCCGCGGGGTAGACGTCGGTGCTCGCGCCGACGACGAGGTCCGGGTCGACACCTTCCATCGTGTTCGGGTTCCCGGCCTTGCCGATACCCGCTATCTCGCCGTCTTTGATGCCGATGTCGCCCTTGATGATGCCGTGGATCGGGTCGATGACCGTCGCGTTCGTCAGCACCCAGTCGAGTGCGCCCTCTTTGGACGTCGTGCCGGGTGCCATCCCGAGGCCGTCGCGGAGCGTCTTCCCGCCGCCGAAGACGGCCTCGTCGCCGTAGGTGGTGTAGTCCTCCTCGACTTCGGCGAACAGCGTGGTGTCGCCGAGTCGTACCTTACTGCCCGTCGTCGGGCCGTAGAGGTCCGTGTACCGTTTCTTGTCCAGGTCTTTCGCCATCGTCAGGCCCCCTTGAACCCGGCGTCGCGGGCGCGTTCCAGTGCGTCTTCGCGTACGCCCTTACTCGTCGCCCCGTTGACGAGGTTGTTCATCCCCGTGATACGCTGTTTGCCCGCGTAGGCGACGAGGTCTACTTCCCGTTCGTCGCCGGGTTCGAACCGGACGGCGGTGCCTGCAGGGATGTCGAGACGCATCCCAAATCCTTTCTCCCGGTCGAAGTCGAGCGCCTTGTTCACCTCGAAGAAGTGGAAGTGCGACCCGACCTGTACCGGTCGGTCGCCCGTGTTGGCGACGCTGACCGTCGCCGTCTTTCGCCCCTCGTTGATAGTGACCGTGCCGTCACCGGGGATAATCTCACCCGGGACGAGTGGGTCGTCGCTCATCGCAACGTCCTCGCGGGCCCGTCGCCCCTCGTCGCGTCTCCGGCGACGGAGACACCTCGCTTGCGTGTGCGCTTGGTAACCATGCCCGCCATCAGTCTCACGATGTGATAAGGATTGGGCGAGATAGCAATAATTGCCCGGTCGAACCTGTCGCTCGTCGTACGCTCTGGACACATACACAGAATAATTGGCGTATTCCCCTCGAAAAGTGCCGAATCGAAACCCGCCACGTCGCTGGTTACTCTCACCGACTGACCACTGACGCTCCGACGGCGTCACTCGGTTTCGCGCCAGCGACGGAGCAGCGCGTCCGCCTCCGAGAGCGACACCGGCAGGTCCTCGCCGTCGACACCGTCGAGGTCACCGAAGAGGCGGACCAGCGTCGGCGGGCGGAGTCCGGCGGCACGCAACCGTTCGCGGTCGGTCAGAATCTCTCTGGGCGTGCCGTCGGCGACGACTGTCCCACTCGGACCGAGGAGACAGACGCGGTCTGCGACCGCTGGCACGAGGTCCGGGTCGGGCGTGGCGACCACCGTCGTCACACCCTCACTCGCCAACTCGTCGAGTGCATCGAGGATGCGACGGCGGTTCTGCGCGTCGAGGTGGCTCACCGGTTCGTCGAGCAACAGGGCCTCGGGGTCCAGCGAGAGCGCGGCGGCGAACGCGGCACGGCGTTTCTCGCCACCGCTCAGACGGAACGGCGGCCGGTCGAGGAGCGATTCGAGGTCGAACCGCGCTGCCAACGTCGCCACTCGCTCGTCGACTTCGTTCGCGGGGAGACGAAGTTGTCGCGGGCCGTACGCCAAGTCCTCGCGGACGGTCGGGTTGAACAGGTAGTCGTCGGCGTCTTGCAGGAGGACGCTGAGTCGGTCTCGAACCACGTCGGCGTCGCGTTCGCCGAACCACCGGACCGTCCCCTCACTCGGGTCCAGTAGACCGCCGAGCAGTTGCAGAAGGGTGCTCTTCCCCGCGCCGTTCGCTCCGAGGAGGGCGACACGGGTGCCGGGTTCGATTCTGAGGTCGACGCCGTCGACGGCGACTGTGCCGTCCGGATGGCGGTAGGTCACGTCGCGGGCGTCGACGACGGGGTCGCTCACGCGACTACCACCATCCCGACGATGGCGAGAAGAGCCAACGTTGCGAAGGCGACGTTCGACCGCCGACGAGACACGGTGCGGTGCGCTCCGCCGACGTCGATTGCTCGCCGGCCACCGCCGCGGGCGGCGGCGGCCATCTGCACGCGTTCGCTCCGTTCGAGCGTCCGGACGAAGAACGTCCCGAGCAGCGTCCCCGACGCTCGCCACGACTCGCGGAGCGAGACGCGTCGGTCGTGAACCGTTCGCGCGCGACGGGCGACGACGAGTCGCTGCAGTTCGGCGAAGAAGACGAGGAGATACCGGTAGGTGACGGCAACGATACCGACCAGCAGCGTCGGCACTCGAAGGCGACGGAGTGCGGCCAGCAGGTCCGAAAAGCGGGTCGTCAGGAGGACGAGCGAGAGCAGTGCGACGCACGCGGCGACGCGGGCGACGAAGGTAGCGACGTAGGCGGCACCCGCTTCGGTCGGCGAGAGCGGTCCCAGTGTCAGCACCGGGGTTCCGGGCGTGAGGACGAGTCGGGGGGCGACGACGACGAACGCCAGCACTGGCGGAAGCCACACGCGAGCGACGAGTACGCGCAGCGGAATCGACGAGAGGCGCGCCAGTCCGAACGCGGCGACGAGAAGCGCGAGCAGCGTCAGTAGGTCACGGGTCGCGACGGCAGTCACGACGACGGCGGTGACGCCGACGAGTTTCAGCGTCGGGTCGACTCGCTGGAGAAAGCCATCGCGAGCGGGGTACGACTCGCCGAGGAGGAGGAGACGGGCGTGTGCACCGAGTTCGGCAGTCGTTCGGTCGAGCACGCGGCCTCGCGTCATCCGTCGAGGAGACGGCCGAGTCCGAGCGTCACGCCGAGCGTGAGGGCGGTTCCGACCAGTCCGGCGACGAACGTCCCGAGGTGGGGATGGACGCCGGGGACGCCGTAGTCGGGGAGGAGTCCGGCGTTGAGCGTCGTCGCGTGTTCCGCTGCACCGGTCGCTTCGGCGGCGTTTTCGAGGGGTTCCGCGTAGCCGACTGCGCCGGCGGCCCATCCGAAGGCGGGGGCGAGCACGACGAGGACGAAGACGAAGACCAGCGCGCGCCGGACCCACGGTTTGGCGAGGAGTCCGTCGGCGTGTTCGCTCATGCGGCCGCCTCCGGTTCGGTCGTGGTCGCGAGGACGTCGGGGCGTGCCTGCACGATGTAACGGTAGACGACGAGCGTGATGGCACCCTCCACGAGGCCCAAGAGGAGGTGGCCGACACCCATGATGGTCACCGTCGTTCCGAGTTGGTACGCGAACGTCGAGGAGAGACCGAGTTCGACGGCGGCGGCGAGCGCACCGAGCGTGATACCCAGCCATCCAGCCGCGAAGACGGCGACCGACTCGTCGACGCCACGAAGTGCGCGGTAGATGGCGTATCCGGCGTACACCTCGACGACGGCCATGTTGAGCACGTTCGCACCGATGGCCGTGAGGCCGCCGTCACCGAAGACGAGACTCTGGATGATGACGACCGAGGCCACAGAGAGCGCGCCGAGATGTGGACCGAGGACGATGGCCGCGAACGCGCCGCCGACGAAGTGTGCGCTCGTCCCGCCCGGTATCGGCCAGTTGAGCATCTGTGCAGCGAATATCCCTGCGGAGACGACGCCCAGCAGTGGGACACGAACGTCGTCGAGCGTCGACTCCGCTCGGCGAGCGGCCAGCGCGAGGACAGCACCCGCGAGGACGAAACAGCCTGCGGCGATGGGTACGTCGAGAAACCCGTCCGGAATGTGCATACAGTCGCGTCTGTGGCAATCGAAGTAATACTTTGCCCATATACAATATTACCAAACGAAGGTTGATGCGTGGACCTCTCGAAGGCGACAGTATGACCGACGACTTCGACCGTATCAGCCTCACCCTCCCGAGTGAGATGGTCGGCCGCCTGGACGCTATCGTCGACGACTGGGAATACGACAGTCGTTCGAAGGCGATTCGCGACGCGCTCAGAGATTTCTTCGTCACGTACGAGTGGGAGAACGAGGCAGGTGGGAGACATTACGGCACCATCGTCGTCACTCACGACCACCACGCCGACGGTATCGCCGACCGCCTCCAGCAGGTCCAACACGAGTTTGCGGACGCAATCATCTCCGTCCAGCATATCCACCTCTCACACGACCGCTGCATGGAGACGTTGGCCGTCGACGGCGAGACGGCCGTCATCACCGAACTGTCGAATCGACTCCGGTCGATGCGGGGCGTTCGGCAGGTGAAAGTCGTCGTCGTCGACGAGTGACCGACGACCGTCGAGTCCGGTAGTCCGTCGACGGACCGGTGTGCTGTCTGCTGCGCTGTCAGTCACTCTGCTTTCTTCTCTCGAACGACCAACACGGGAACGTCCGCGGTTCGGAGGACGCGCTCGGCGACACTTCCCAAGAGAAGTCTGTCGAGTCCACGACGCCCGTGTGTCCCGACGACGACGAGGTCGGCACCGTGGTCGTGTGCGTAGTCGACGATGGCACGGTGTGGCGTTCCGCGAACGACTGTTCCCTCGACGCTGGTGACACCGGCGTCGTGGGCACGGGCCGTGATGGTGTCGACTGCCTTCTGGCCGCGTCCTTCGAGGTCTTTCAACATCTGTTCGGAGATGGTCTCCGAGAAGGAGACGTCCATCTCGATGACCGAGAGAGCGTGCAGGGCGGCGTCGTACTTGTGGGCGAGGTCGATAGCGTGGGCCGCGGCGGCGTCGGAGTATTCGCTCCCGTCGGTGGCGATTAGAATCGTACGGTACATACCACTCGTACGCGGGCGAGCGACGTAAACTGTCGACCTCGTCGTCGGCACAGTACGCTGGTGTCTACGGCGTCTCGGCGACACGTTCGGCGAGAGCGCTCACGGTCGAGAGTAACGACTGGGTCCGTTCGGCGACGCTCTCCGCGGTCGGTTCGTCAGTTTCGACGGACCGACCGTGAGACACACGAGGGAAGTGTGGGAAGGGATGGATGGGGGTACGTGCGCCCACGGTCGAAACCGATCCGCATGGCAGTTGGACTGTGAACAAGCGCGTGCGGCCGAAGACAGAACGTTGCCTTCTGCCCGCTGCTCACACGCAACCCTACACAGCCATCGGAGATAGCGGTTCTATCTACGTGGATTGACCCAGTCGAATCGCGAGGCTATCAATCTAGAGTCGGCCGGAGTCGTGTCTGTCCGTGAGAAGACGCCGCTGTCTCTGTGATGCACCGAGAGAAACGGAATCGGGGGTGGGGTGGTTACTGTTCGACGACCGTCGTGACGTCGGATTTGAGCCACGCTCGGGGATTGTCCGGGTCGGAGATGAGACTGATTGTTTTCGTTCCCAGGGTGAACTCGGTGTACTCTACGGCGGTCGACGGCTTCGACTGTTGGTTGTCGTTCATGGTTCGTTGCAGGTTCGTAGAACGTGGACGAGCGGTACCATACTAGCCACGAGATTGGTCGGCAGCGTCGACGAGACGGTCGACACCGTCGACGACGGAGCACTCCTGTCGGTGGCGAACGATGAGAATCGTCGAGTGAGGGAGAACCCCGCTCGCTGCCCACAGATGTGGCGCAGTGGCCCGTGTAAACCGACGCAACTCTCTCGTCGCGTTCGGTTCACATCCTCTCGCGTCTCGTTCACGTAGCTTCGTAGCAGTGGATGCCGCAAAGCCATAGCCTCTTCATAGAACGAATGGCGTCTCGAGGTGGGGCTATCTATCTAGAGGCGAGGTGGCTCGCTCTTCGTAGAGCAGTTCGAAGAGTTTCCGCTGTCCGGTGCGGAGGTGGTGGTTGAACGTCGGTTGCGTGATTCCCAGCGAGGCACCGATCTCTTCACCCGTGCTCGCTCGCGGTGACTCGAAGAACCCACCGAGGTAGGCGGCCCGCATCACCTCGGCTTGCCGGTCGGTGAGTCGCTCTCGGAGTTTGGCTGCGAACGTCTGGTCGGCGTCGGTGTCGTCCGTCTGGGCGCGGTCACGCCGTGCGACGAGTTCGGCACCGGGATACTTCGTCTGCAACATCTCGACGAACGCACGGACGTCGGTGTCGTAGGCGACGTGAACGATGGCCGTGAGTTCGTCCCCCCCCGCGACGATGGACTTCGGGACGGCACCGTATCTGGAGAACGTCCCTGCCAGCGTCGGGTCGGTCGAGACGACTTCGACGAGTGCGTCGGTCTCTCGGTCGGCGACGAGTCGAACCGACTGGACGGAGACCAACTCCTCGAACGCCGCGAGGACGACGTCTACGTCGGCGTCGCTGACGGTGACGAACAGGACCGTAGTGTCCGTCTCGGGGACGACACCCTCCAGTTCGAGTCGACACGAGAGCTGTCGAGCGACACGGGCGAGGAGGTCGTCGGACTCTGACAGTCGCAAGTCGAGTTCGAGCGTTCCGTTCGTCAGCACGCCGCGTTTGGTCTCGACGGCGTTGATGGCGTAGCCGATGGTCTCACCGAGTTCGCCGAAGACGGCCGTCGTGGTCTCGTCGAAGCCGTCGAGTTTCTGTGCGTAGACGGTGACCACCCCGTAGAGGAACTCTTCGTACACGATTGGAACCGCGAGCACCGACTGATAGTCGCGCGAGAGCGCTTCTTTCCGCCACGGGGCGGTTCGGAGGTCGTCGGCGACGTTGTCGACGACGACGACCTCCCGAGTCTGTGCCGCCACGCACGCCGGTTCGACTGCGGTCTCGTCCGTGAGCGACAGCGAGACGCTGTCGAGGTAGCTGTGGTCGCTTCCGCCCCACGCTCGCGGAACGAGTTCTTCGCGGGTGATATCGGGGTCGCCGACCCACGCGAACCCGTAGCGGTCGACCGTCGTCAACTGCTCACAGACCGCCCGTTCGATACCTTCGCGAGTGCTTGCACGGACGAGTCGTTGGACCAGTTCACGGATGGTTCCGTTGAGTTCGTTGAGTTGGCCGAGTTGCTCGTTTTGCTGTTGCAGTACTCGGTCACGGTCACGGAGTTCCTCCTCTCGGTCGACACGGTCGAGTGCCACCTCCGCGTTCGTCGCGAAGAGACTGACGAGTTCGACGGTCTGGTCGCTGAAGGCGGCGCACTCCGGCGAAATAGCCACCAAAACGCCGTGGCTTCCCAGTGGAATGTACAACCCGCTTCGGACCTTCGTTCCCGGGTTGTCGACGTATTCGGAGTCGCGAACGTCCGCGAACACTTGAGTCTCACCTTCGGCGAACACCTGCCACGTGATACTGGAACCGGGTCGGTACGAGGGTGGGACGCCGACGAACGGCGGGACGTCAGGAGAGAACGAGACCGGACGCAGTTGGTTCGCCGTCTCGTCGAGGAGAAACACGACCACGCCGGAGAGATTGAGGACCTCCGTCGCTCCTTCGACGATACAGTCGGCGACGTCCTGTCTCGTCTCTGCGTCCAACAGGTCACGCGTCGACGTGTGGAGCGTCGTGAGCATCTCTTGGTAGTGCTGCCGCTCTGTGACGTCGACAGAGACACCGAGGACCCACTTGACAGTCTCGTCGTCGTCGAATACGGGTCGGAAGGTCGACTCGAAGGTGCGCCCGTTAGCGTCGGCAGTCGAAACGAACGACTCACCGTCGAGTGCCTGGTGGACGTTGTGGAGCACGTCGGGGTTGTCACTGTAGAGGTCGAAGACAGACATGCCGACGAGTTCGCCGGGTTCCACTCCGAGTGCTTCCAGCCCTTCCCCTTCTGAGAGGAGGACTGTCCCTTCGTCGTCTAGCGCGAACAGGACGACCGGCGCGTTGTTTAACAGTGTCCGTAACTGGTCGTCGCTCTCGAAGAGGTCGGCGTACGGCTGGTAGTGTGTCTTGTCCATCAGTTTCCCTAACCTATGCCCCTTGTCACCACCCTTGGTAGGGCAAGACTATGAATCGAACGTCGCTACGTTGACAACTACGTCGATGTGCGTCGTTCCGCTCTGTTCTCGGTTCCCACGCTACGGCGACCGGACACCAATGAAAAAGGCTACAACCCTCACCGGGTGACCCCCAGACGACTGCTGTCGGAGTGGACCCTCAGATGTTCGAAGATACGAACGACTGGCGCTCGGTAGTCACCGAAGCGCAGGCGCTGAACAGACGCCGCCTGAAGTACGTCGGTATCGCGACCTACTTCGGCGTCTACGCGCTCATCGCACTGGGACTTCGCCGTAGTCTCAACACTCTCCTCCAGTCGCTTCCACCGGCCATCCGTCCCGGACCGCTCGTCCCGCTCGATGCGCTACTCGGACTTCCGACCAGTGTCGCCTGGGGGTTGACTAGCCTCTGTGCTGCCATCCTCGCCGTCGGCACCGTCGCCGGTTACTCGGTCGCCCAGTCGTTGTCGACTCCCGACGAGGGCTCCACCACTACCGACGCCGGAACCGAGGTCGATGCCGACACCGACACCGAGACCGATTGACGACTTCTCGCTCCTCTCGATATTCACCCTCACCGTCCGCACCGCGTCTCACACTCCCGAGTCGTCGCTCACACACGCTCCCCCACGCCGATACTCTTGATTCTCTCGTTCGTATCGATTGTCTCGATAGTAGCGTGTCAATGTTCAATATCCAACTGCACCTTGTCGAAAGTACACGTGCCCCACGCGGGTCGTCGCCGCCGCCCTTCCCCGCTGCGGCGACCGGCCCGTCGTGTGCCGTTGTCCACTGCACGCCGCCCTCCCAGGGCACGTGTACCCGTCCACCCTCCCGCTGACGCCCGCCCCTCCATCGCTCGGACGCACTCTGCCATCTGCGTCCCGCCATCGCTGCACCGACGTGTGTCGGTTTGCGGCGAGTCGCTCCGAACGATTCAAGACGCCTTTTCGTGTCACTCGATGTATGGCTGACTCACGCGGACTCCGGTCGATGCGCCGCGTCCACATCGCCCCGCTCGGCTACGAACGCGACCGTATCTTCGTGCCCGCGACACGGTACAACGCCGACTCTCTCTACCTCCTCGGTCCGACGACGCCGTCGTCGTCGACGCCGACCTACCACGCCGACCTGCTCGCGGACCTCGACGACGCCGGTATCGCCGTCGAACGTGTCGACGTCGACCTCAACGACATCTACGACGTCCTCGGCCAGACGACGACGCTCGCCGCACGCCACGGTGGCGACGAAGTTCTCGTGAACGTGTCGAGCGGACCGACGCTCGCTGGTGTCGGTGCGGCAATCGCCTGTATGAGTACCCACGCGACGGCCTACAGCGTCGAACCCGAGTCTTACGCCCACGACGTACAGAACGAACCGCTCACCGAGGGCGTCGCCTCGGTCAGCGAACTCCCGAACTACCCCATCGAGTCGCCGACGCGCGACCAGATTGCCGTGATGGACTACATCCACTCGCGCTCCGAACGCGGCTACACCGTCCGCAAGCGTGACCTCATCGAGTTCGCCGAGGAGTCGGACCTCTCGTTCATGACCGACCCGCCGACCGAGAGCAGGCAGTCGAAGTACCGCCGACTGAGCAGCGCCGTCATCGACCCGTTGACGGAGAAGCAGTACCTCCACGTTCGGACGGCCGGCCGCCGAAAGCTGGTGACGCTCACGGACACCGGCCGGAGCGTCTACGTCGCCTTCGCGCACAAACTTCAGTTCGAGTAGTCTCTCGTCTTCTCGTCTTCTCGTATGCGAATAGTCACTCGTCGCCGTCGTCGACTTCGACGGCGAGAATCCCGGTCCCACAGAAGGGACAGTAGTAGATGGGAATCGCACTGTCGAACTCGCCCTCGTCGGTGCGTTCGTAGGCGACGACACAGACGAGCGGAACGGACTCGTCCGTTTCGACGTCGACGCCCGCCTCGAAACTGAACGTGTCGCGCTCCCACGCGGTCAGACACTCTTCACAACACGGTACCGTCTCCACCGCTTCGTACTCCTCGCCCTCGACTCGGTACTTGACTTTCACGTGACGCTCACACGTGTCGGGTCGTCCGCAGACGGTATGAATGGTCACCTCTCGGGAACCGAACCACTGATGAGGCGAGTCGTGCGACAGTGGATAACTGTGACAGACGGGGAGGATGTACCGATATCGCCGACTCAGACGACGTTCGATCACGTCTCGACGCACACCGACCTCGTCGCGTGGTCTCGGCGCTACGCTCGACAGGTCGTCGACCGTGACGACGTCGCCGTCGACCTCTCACTCGTCGACTGGGAGGTGTCGACGCGTGCGAAACGGCGAGCGGCGGCGGTCAAACGCCCTCGGATTCCCGAGGCGGCTGTAGGGACACCGCTGTCGTGGTCCGACCTCGACGCGACGAGGGGCGCGTCTGTCCGCCGTTGTACTGTCTCGTTGACGTGGGCCGCCGCGGAGGCGTTCGACGTCGACGAGTGGCGGGCGACACTCCGCCACGAATTGATTCACGTCGAGCAGTTCCAGCGGTTCGGGACGACGAACCACGGTCCGGAGTTCGAGCGCCGCGCCGACGCACTCGACACGCCCGTTCGATGCCGTCGCTTCGCGACACCGAAGTTCGTCCTCTCGTGTACCGCGTGTGAAGCGACCGTCGCCCGTCGCTACCGCGAGTGTTCACTCGTTCGCGAGTACGAAGACTATCAGTCGTCCTGTTGCGAGGCGGCGCTTCGCTGCCGACGGCTCAAGAACCAGTAGGAAACGACGGTGACGAGGACACCAGTGACGACACCGGCCGGGATACCGACGAGCAGCGAGGGCCAAACGTAGGGGTCGAGCAACGCTGTGACGCCGAAGCCGACGACGAACAGCGTGACGAGTCCGAGGAGGGCGGCGACGGCGGGTGCTCGGGTCGTCGAAGTCATGTCTGACGAGAGGTATCCGAGGAGCATAAACTGTTTTCCTCGACTACTTCTGGTTCTCGGTCCACTCACACCGCGAGTCGAATCTCGGCGGCCAGTTCGGCGAGTTCGTGGCGCTTCAGTAGGACGAACCCCGAGAGGACGACGAGAAAGCCGACGACGGTCAGCAGGGTGATGGTCTCGTTCAGAAAGACCACGCTCGCAACCGTCGCGACGACGGGGACCAGATACGTGACGAGCGAGGTTTCGAGTGCCCCGCGAACGTCGAGGAGGGTGAAGTAGATGAGGAAGGCAATCGCCGTCGCGAACACGCCGAGATAGAGGACGGCGACCTGCGCGTGGAGCGTCGCGGGCGCGACGAGCGGTTCGCCGATGGCGAGACTGGCCGTGTGGAGGAGTACTCCTCCGACCAGCATCGACCACCCCGAGAGGGCGGCCCGGTCGAGCGTCGGACTGGCCCGTTGGACCAACACGCCACCGAGTGCGATGCTCACCACCTGTCCGAGGACGAGGAGGCGTCCGACGCCGTCCGCTCCGAGGAGGTTCGCCGGGTCGGGACGGACGATGAGGCCGACACCGAGAAAACCGAGGAGGATGCCGACTGCACCCATCGGCGTCACCCGCTCTTCGGGGAGGAGGCCGAGCGCCCAGAGACTCGTCACGATGGGGACGAGACTCTGCATGATGGCCGCGACGCCGCTCGGAACGGTCTGTTGGCCGACGAAGAGCAGTCCGTTGCCGGCGACGAGGAACGCCCCACCGGCGAGGACGGCGGTGAGGTTCGCTCTGTTCGCGGGCAGCCACTTGCTCGTCCGGGTGACGGCGTAGACGAGGAGGAGGACCGCGGCGACGTCGTAGCGAAAGGCGGCGAAGAGAACGGGTTCGAGCGACTCCAAGCCGACGTCGATGGCGGGAAACGAAAAGCCCCACAGGGTCGCGAGGAGCGCAAAGAGACCGACGGTGACGAAACGGTTGTCCACGAGACCGGTTGTCCGTGCGGTCTGTTAGTGCTCACGGTTGCGGCACGGGTCCCCGCCGACTAGATACCGACGACCGACCCGTCACGGCGAGCGTCTGCCGCTCCCAGATACTCACCGGACTCGGGGTCGACGAGTATCGCCTGCACGTTGCCCAACTGCGCTGGTTCCTCGGCGAACTCGAACCCGGCGTCCGTCAACTCCGTTCGGACGGCCTCGGGTACACCCTGTTCCCAGATTATCTCGGGGTCGGTGTCTTTGTAGACGCGCGGTGCGGCGATGGCTTCCGGGAGGCTCATCCCGAACTCGACGACGTTCAGGATGACCTGCGCGACGGTGGTGATGATGGTCTTCCCGCCCGGCGACCCGACGGTCATGTAGGGGTTGCCGTCTCTGAAGACGATGGTGGGACTCGTACTGCTGAGGGGTCGCTTCCACGGTTGCACCTCGTTCGGCCCGCCGGGGACGGCGTCGAAGTCGGTGAGTTCGTTGTTGAGCATGAACCCGTAGTCGGGCACCATCAACCCAGACCCGAAGAACTGCTCGATGGTGCTCGTCCACGACACCATGTTACCCTCGCTGTCGGCCGTCGTGAAGTGCGTCGTCTGTCCAGTGTCTTTCTCCGGGCCGCCGCCGAGTTCGGCACGTCCGAGCGGTTCAACTCGATAGGGTTCACCCGGTTGGTAGTCCCACGGGTTGCCGGGGCCAGGCGACCCGTTCGCCGACCCGTCGGGGGCGATACCCGCACGCCGGGTCTCTAAGTACGCCTCGTCGAACAGTCCCTGCCACGGCGCGTCGACGAACGCTTTGTCGCCCATGTACGCGCCCCGGTCGGCGTAGGCGTGGCTGAACGCTTCGAGGAGCACCTCGTAGGTCGACGACGACTGTCGCCCCTCGCGACACAGGTCGAACGGTTCGACGAGTTCGAGAATCTGACCGATGGTCAACCCGCCGGAACTCGGCAGCGACTGGGTCCGGACGGTCACGTCGTCGTACTCGACGTACTCCGGGTGGTCGATGGTGACGTTGTATCGGCCGACGTCCGAAGGACGCATGCTCCCGCCGGCGTCCTGGACCGTCTCCGCCATCGCCTCTCCGATCGGTCCCTTGTAGAACGCGCCGATACCCTCGTCACGAATCGTCCGGAAGGTGTCTGCGAGGTCGGGTTGTGTGAGCGTCGCTCCCTCCTCTAGTGGCGTCCCACCGGGAGCGAACACCGACTGCGCGGCGTCGTTGAACACCTGCGAGTTGCCCACAATCGCCTCCGCCAGCGACGCATCGACGGTGACTTCGGGACCGCTCTCTGCGGCGAGACCGACCGCCGGGTCGATGAGGCTCGACAGTTCGCGCGACCCGAACCGCTTCAGGGCGACGTCGGCGGCCCGGAGCGTTCCGGGAACACCGACTGCGTCACCGCTCGCTCGCCGCGTCTGGAACGGAATCGGTTCGCCGTCGTCGTCGAGAAACATGTCCGGAGTCGCCCCGAACGGCGCTCGCTCGCGGTTGTCGACGCTGTACAGTTCGTCCTCGTCGGCATCGTAGACGACCATGAACCCGCCGCCGCCGATACCCGACGCGTGCGGTTGGACGACGTTCAGCGCGAACTGAACGGCGACCGCCGCGTCGATGGCGTTGCCGCCGTCTCGGAGCACCTCGGCCCCGATTTCAGTCGCCTGTGGGTGGGCGCTGGACACCATCCCGTCAGCCCCGCGTGCAGTCGGAACGTCGCCGGCGGTCGGCCCATCTCCTTCCTGTCCGCGGACCGCGCCGGTCGAGACGGCACCCGTGCCGAGGGCGGCCATCGATCCCTTCAAGAACGTTCGCCTATCCGTCCGAAATCCGGACAGTCTGTCTGCATCGAGTGATTTGTTATCCTGGGACATGCGACTCTTCGGACTCTCGGACCGTCCTTAACATTTCGGCGAAAAAACATAAGAGGGATACTCCCGAAATACGGTCCGTCGGTACTGTTCTGTCGGTTCGAAGAGCGACGCGTCTCTACGCCGACCGCTCGCCGACCTTCACCAACTGCTTCCCGATGTTCTCGCCTTCGAACAGGCCAAGGAAGGCGTCGGGTGCGTTCTCGAACCCTTCCGTCACCGTTTCGCGGTACTGAATCGTCCCGTCTGCGACCCACCCGGCGAGTCGTTCCGTCGCCTCCTCGAAGCGGGGCGCGAAGTCGCCGACGAGCAACCCTTCGACGCGAGCGCGCTTCTCGATGAGCGTGCCGAGTTTCCGCGGACCGGTCGGGAGTTCGGTCGCGTTGTACTGCGAAATCTGTCCGCAGACGGCGACGCGGGCGTCGACGTTCAACTGACCGAACACGGCGTCTGTAATCTCTCCACCAACGTTGTCGAAGTAGACGTCGACGCCGTCGGGTGTGGCGTCGTCGAGTGCCTCGCCGAGGTCTTCCGTCGTCTTGTAGTTGATTGCAGCGTCGAAGCCGAGTTCCTCCGTGAGCCACTCGGTCTTCGTATCCGAACCGGCGAAGCCGACGACGCGACAGCCAGCCTCGCGGGCGAGTTGGCCGACGACGGAACCGACGGCACCGGCCGCACCCGAGACGACGACGGTGTCACCGGGCTTGGGCTGTGCGACGTCGAGCAGGCCGAAGTAGGCCGTCCGGCCTGGCATCCCGACGACACCGAGTGCCGTCGAGACAGGCGCAGCGTCGGGGTCGATACTCGTCAGTTCGCCACCGTCGACGGCGGTGTACTCCGACCAGAGGAGGTTGCCGACGACGACGTCGCCCGCTTCGAAGCCCGCGTGGTTCGACTCGACGACTTCACCGACGACGCCCGCACGCATCGGTTCGCCGACGTCCCACGGCTCCGCATAGGACTCGGCGTCGCGCATCCGGCCGCGCATGTACGGGTCCACGGAGAGATAGAGCGTCTTCACGAGCACCTCGTTCGCGTCGGGGTCGGGCGTCGGTACCTCGACCAGGTCGAAGCAGTCCATGTCGGGTTCGCCGGTCGGACGCTTCGCCAAGTGATACTGTCGGGTGGTCTCGGGGACGGTAGACGACTCAGTCATAGAGACAACCCCCACTTAGGCGAGCACGTGAAAGGGCGTTCCGCTGTACGGCGGCTTTGCCCCTTCTTACCGCACCGACCGCTGGTAGTCACTCGAAATAAAGAACTTCTTTAATTCTTATTATACCTGGACATATGTCGGATAAAAGAAATCTATTCTGGTAGATGGTCAAAAAAGCCAATACCTCCCGGGTGTATTACTCTTTCCTTGATGAGTTCTGCCGAACGGACGATCCTGCTCGTCGAAGACGACCCGGCAGCACGGCGACTGTTCGAAGAGGCGATGTCGGAGTCGCAAATCGGAACGCTCGACGTCGTGACGACGGGAAATGCGGCACTCATGTATCTCGACGAGAGGGGAACCGACGGGACTGACCCGTATCCGGACCTCATCGTCCTCGACATGCATCTCCCCGACGTGAGCGGACTCGAAGTCCTCGAAGCGCTCAAGTCGAGTCCCACGCCGCTCAAACGGATTCCAGTGCTCGTCCTCTCCTCGTCGACGGAGCAAGCGACCGTCGACCGAGCCTACGACCTCGGCGTGAACGCCTACCTGCAAAAACCCGAGCGCTACGACGACCTCTTGGCGCTCATGGACGAACTGCGGACCTTCTGGCTCCGTCGTCTCGTGTTCCCGAGTCGGTGACGGTCTCTGTTCGAGACGAGAGCCACCGTTGGCGTGGGGTTCTTGTCCTCGCGGTGTGGTACTGGACGTAAGACCGAACTGGATGGAGACACCGAACACCGACCGACAGTCGACGGCCGCAGAGACGACAGACGAGAGTCCACACGCCGAGACGACCGACGCCCGCTGGGTCCGCCTCCGCGCACTCGTCCGTATCTGGGTCGTCGTCTACGAGTTCCTCCCGCTCGTCGTCACGTATCTCCGTGACCGTCGGCGATTCCTCCTCGTCGGCGGCCGCCGACAGGTCACCGTCGACCAGCAGACCGCTCGCGCCGAGCGACTCCTCGACTCGCTCGTCTCGCTCGGGCCGACGTTCATCAAACTCGGCCAGGTGTTGTCGACGCGGCCCGACGCCCTCCCCGGTGCCTACATCGACGTCCTCTCGCGACTGCAAGACCAGGTGCCACCGGACGACTGGCAAGAAGTGAGCACCGTCGTCGAAGCCGACCTCGGCCCCGTCGGCGACGTGTTCGAGGACTTCGACACCGACCCCATCAGCGGCGCGAGTCTCGGACAGGTCTACACCGCTCGTATCGACGGCGAGAAGGTGGCCGTGAAGGTGTTACGACCGAACATTCGGCCGCGCGTCGAAGCCGACCTGCGCGTCATTCAGATACTCTTGCCGCTGCTCTTGGCCTCGGCACCCGAGGGACAGGCGTACACCCTCTCGAATCTCGCACGGGAGTTCACCGAGACGATTCGCGAGGAGATGGACTACGCCCACGAAGCGGCGATGCTCCGCGAGATTCGCGGCAACTTCGCCGGCGACGACGACGTGGTGATTCCCAGCGTCTACGACTCGCACTCCTCGTCACGGGTGCTCACGATGCAGTACGTCGACGGTATCAAGATCGACGACGTGGCGGCGCTCGACGCGGCCGGTATCGACCGAACGGCGCTCATCCGTCGACTCGAATCCGCCTACATCCAGATGATCATCGAAGACGGCGTCTTTCACGCCGACCCGCATCCGGGAAACCTCGCGGTCAGACCCGACGGAAGCGTCGTCTTCTACGACTTCGGGATGACCGGACAGGTCTCGGAGGCGCTCCAGAACCACATCCTCGAGTTCTACATCGGCATCGCACAGGACGACATCGACGCCGTCATCGACGCGTTCGTCGCGATGGATGCGCTCGACCCGGCGGCCGACCGTGAGTTGATGCGCGAAGTGTTTGACATCGCAATCGAGAGTTTTCGCGGGAAGGACCTCGACGACTATCGCATCCAACGACTGGTCGGCGAGTTTCAGGCGAACATCTACGAGTTCCCGCTCAGACTGCCGCAGAACGTCGCACTCATCGTCCGCGTGACGACGGTACTCGACGGCGTCGCCCAGACGCTCGACCCCGAGTTCGACGTCATCGCACTCATCACCGAGTACGTCCGCGAGGAAGGCTACGGCGAGGAGGGTGCTCGTCGGGTCGTCGAGTCGGTGTCGAACCAGATTCAGGCGTCGGCGCAGTCACTGGTGCGTGTCCCGCCGAAACTCGACCGGGCGCTCTCGCGGACGGAGCGCCAGAATCTGAACGCCGCAATCGTGTTGGCCGGTGGGCGAGACGAACCGTACGAGACGCTCGCGAGACAACTGGTCTACGGTCTCCTGTTCGGCACTGGTGTCGTCACGACGCTGTTGCTCCTCGCGACGACGGGTGACTCCGTCTCTGTCGTCGCCGGTGTCGGCACCGCCGTCGTCGGACTCCTGTTCGTCCGGTCGTTCAGACGCCGTGGCGGACTCGGTGTCACGCCGCAGTTCACCCGACAGGGACTCCGCCAGCGTCGTCGTGAGTGACCGCGAGCGCACGAGATACACGAGATACACGACATCCGGAGAACTCGTCGATGCGACGAACCACCGAGAGAGCAAACAGTAGTGTTCTGGAGGGACGAAACGCGTCTCAGTCGGCGAGCGGAAACTCGACGCGGGTCAGTACGGGGATGGTCTCGGGTGGCAACTCGTCGATTCGGTATTGGAGGTTGGTCGACCGCTGGATGAACTCCGCACCACCGACGAGTGCGGCCGACAACTGTTCAGTAGAGTACATCGGCGACGGCCGCCAGAGTGGCCGGACGACGTCGTCGTCGACGACCCACAGGGTGTCGATGGGTCGGTTCGGTGGGTCGACGACCACCTCGACGGCGAGGCGGTTCGTCACGAAATCGACCAGATAGCTCTGCAGTGTCACCGTGTACGTCGTCTGTTCTCCTGCTTCCTCACCGACTGTGTGTCCGTCTATCACTGTCATCTTCGAAACTCCACGTTCCGTGGTTCCGACCGTCGTCTTGCCGTCGATCCCGCCAAAAGCCCGACTCTAACGAGTCGTTAACGACGCTCTGAACGAGTGGAGACTTAAAAAAGCTATCTCGGATACGTAACAGGTCTCTGCCGTGATGGTCAGCGGCGCGATATGCAACACAAAGTACACGACGACAGTGTCCGAGCCCACACCTGTCAGATGAAACGAATCCTCGCGAGCGTCGGCATCGGTAACGCCAGTGTCGACACCGTTCTACCCTCCTCGACTGTCACGCCCGGCGAATCCGTCGACGCCGATGGTGAGTTCGCTCGTTCCCGTGTTCGCCGCTACCGCCTGTTTCGTCGGTGCGGCGACGTGCCGAAAGTCGTGAGAAAGCCGAGAATCAGTCGTCGGCAGCGGTTCCGACGTCCGCGCCGGGGCCACGAGTCGCGTCGGCGTCACGCCACGTGCCGCGTTTGTACCACGCGACGGCGATGAGTGCGCCCGCGACGTTGGAGACGGAGAACGCGAGCCAGACACCGTTCGACCCCAACTGCTGTGCGCCGACCCACGCCACCGGGAGTCGAATGAGTCCGAGCATCGTGATGGCGACGACGGCGGCGACCATCGTCTTGCCTGCCCCACGGAAACTGCCCGTGTAGGCCCGCATGATACCGATGAATCCGAAAGTGGGCGCGACCCACCGGAGGAACGACGCTCCGACTTCGACGACTTCGGGGTCGGTCGTGAACAGCGCGGTGATGGGGCGAGCGGCGACGAAGGCGACGACGCCGAGCAGCGAGAGGACGACGAACATCACCTTCGCGGCGAAGTCGGCGGCCCCCTCGGCCCGGTCGGGTTTGTTCGCGCCGATGTTCTGACCGGTCATCGTCTCGACGCCGCGGGCGACGGCGATAGCCGGGAGGAAGATGACGGAGAAGACCCGGACACCGATACCGTAGCCAGCGACGACGGTGGTCGGGAAGAGGCCGACGATGATCAAGAGGAGGTTGACCGAGAGCGCCCGGCCCGTCCCCTCGATGGAGGCCGGGACACCGATGGCGAGCAGTTTCTTCGCGTAGGGGAAGTCGGGTTTCATCTCCGAGAGGTGAATCTGCACCCCTCGGCTCCCGTCGAACATGATGTAGAGGCCGACGATGAGTGCCAGCGCTCGGGAGAACACCGTGGCGATGGCTGCGCCCTGGATACCGAGTTCGGGGAACACCCACCAGCCGAAGATGAGGAACGGGTCGAGCGCGATGTTGAGCGCCACGGACCCGAACATGACGAGCATCGGCGTGATGGTGTCGCCGTAGCCCCGCATGAGCGAGACGAAGACGAAGAAGCCGAACATGAAGACGAGGCCGAGCGAGATGACGCGCATGTAGTCCGTCGCGAGCGGTAGGACGTCGGGCGAGGCACCGAGGAGGCCGAGGAAGCGGTCGACAGAGAGGAAGCCGATTCCGCCCAGTATGAGTGCTGCGAGTAGCGAGAACGCGACCGTCTGCGAGGCGGCGTACTCGGCTTGCTCCTCCTCGTCGGCACCGGTGTGTTGGGCGACGAGAACGCTGCCGGCGACGGACAGTCCCATCCCGAGGGCGATGAGGAGAAAGACCATCGGGAACGCGAAGCTGATTGCGGCGAGTTCTTCGGTCCCGTACTGGCCGAGCCAGAAGGTGTCGGCGAGGTTGTACGCCGTCTGCAGCAGGTTCGTGACGACGATAGGGAGCGAGAGATAAAACAGCGGCTTGGCGATACCGCCTTCGGTCAGGTCGACCTCGTCACGACCCTTGAACAGCGAGCCGAGTCTGTCGAGGACACTCACGCTGGGACCTCCGATACGTCGACGTTCACACCATCGACGAGCAGTTCCGTTCGGATGTACTCCACCAGTAGTCGGTGGCTCTCCTCGAACGGTGCTCCGGTCGCGACGAACCGCGTCTGTGCGCCCGTCAGATATGTCTTGATGAACGTCGCGACGTCCTCGGGGTCACGTTCGGCGACGACGAGGCCCTCGTCGATGCCGTCGGCGACGAGCGTCTCGATACGAGCGCAGAGATATTCGTCGAACGCCGTCAGTCGCTTCCGGTAGACCGATTCGTACGGCGCTTGCGCCTTGAGTTCGAGGATGGCCGTCTTGAACTCCGCGTCGGGCGTCCCGTCGTCGTCGGCTGGCGGCGTCAACACGTACTCGATGAGGTGGAACAGCCGTTCGACCGGGTCGTCGCCGTCGAGGTCGGCGATGTTGTCCTCGAAGTTGTCGAGCAACGCGTCGAGAAACGTCTCCAACAACGCCTGTTTACTGTCGAAGTGGTAGTGCAGCGCCGCCTTGCTCTTGTCGCACTCGTCGGCGATATTCTGCATCGTCATCTCGGCGTAGCCGTGCTTGCAGAGCGCGCAGTACGTCGCATCCACGATGTCGTCGACTGGCTCTTGTGTCATATATTGGGACTCGGAAGTAATCGTACTCTAACTTACTGACTGGTCAGTCAAAAACGTTCGGAAGCGCGATTGCGCCGTCTGAGATTCGACTGTTTCAACATCACATTGCTGTTCCCATATCCTGCAAAATCGGGGATACACTTCCGAGCGAGACTGTTTACGCACTCTATAGTAATGTGTCTGTTAGTCAACTCTCACGTATTGTCTATGCGTTTCACCCTCCCCGCTGGTCTGTGGCCCACACTGGTCGTCGGGTTGTTGTTGGTCTCCGCACTACCAGTTGCGGCGGCCCCCGCTCTCGAAGACTCGACTGTATCCGACGCTCCGTCTGTCGTCCTCCAGTCGAACGAGACACCGACGGATTCACCGACACCGGAACCGACAGCGACAGAGTCACCCACACCGGAGCCAACGGCGACAGAGTCACCCACACCGGAACCGACAGCGACCGAGTCGCCGACGCCAACTGATTCGCCGACACCGGAATCGACGCCGACAGAGTCACCCACACCGGAACCGACGCCAACGGATTCACCGACACCGGAACCGACAGCGACAGAGTCGCCGACACCGGAACCGACGCCGACAGAGTCACCCACACCGGAGCCAACGGCGACAGAGTCGCCGACGCCGGAACCGACAGCGACAGAGTCACCCACACCAGGCCAAACCACGACGACTGAAACGACCACGCAGTCACCGGCCCCGACGTCCAGTGACGGTGGTAGTGGTGGCGACGGCGGCGATGGAGGAAGTGACGGCGACGATGAGGACTCGGGAGACTCGGACGACGGCGGCAGTGCTGGTGACGGCGGTAGTGGCAGTAGCGACGACTCGGACGACGACGACGACAGACGCCGCGGGGCGGGGAAAGCTCGGCAACTCGGCGACCGGCTCACCGACAGTGTGGACGCGACGGGTGCAGGCGAGTTCCAGCGTGCACAGCGACTCATTGGCGAGAACTACACACAGACGCTCTCGACGTACGAGTCGCTGTCGAACAAAGGCGGTGCAGTCGACGCGTTCGCCGGAGCGCAGTCGAGCCAACAGACCTACATCACCATCATCCGCGAGTACGAGCGGACCCGCCAACAGTACCGGACGGCCGAACAGAACGGCAACGACAGCGGCACGCGACAGCTCTCGCGCAAACTCACTCGGTTGGCCGACGCGTCGAATCTGACCGCCGCACGACTCCAGCAGAACTACTCCCGTATCGAGGGGCGAACCTCGGTGAGCCTCGATTCGGCCTCGTCGACGGTTCGAGCGGGCCAGCAGTGGGTCGCCGAGCAACAGGCGCAGATAGACCCCGCCGAACTCACCCGAACCCGGTTGCAGGTCGAAACCGACGCCGACCGCGTCTCGTTCAGTTCGCCAGCGACGATTCGGGGGACGCTCACCGCGGCCAACGGGTCGGCTATCGCCGACCGAACGGTCGCCTTCGAAATCGACGGGCAGCGAGTCACGACGGAGACCGACGGCTCCGGACAGTTCGCCTTCGAGTACCGTCCGACGACGGCCAAACCGACTGATGGCGTCACCGTCACGTACGTTCCGTTGGAGACGTCGCCGTACACGCGGGCGAGTTCCGACCTCTCGCTCCGCGTCGAGCAGACGACCGGCACTCTCTCACTCTCGGAGGCACCGTCGGACGCGCGGTTCGATGACGGAGTGACGGTGCGTGGCCGCGTCGTCGTCGACGGGACGCCGGTTCCTGGGGTTCCAGTCGAGATTCGCCTCGGAAACACGACGCTCGGGACCAACGAGACGGGCGCAGACGGCCGGTTTGCGGTGACGACGCGACTGCCAGCCTCGGTGCCTTCGGGTGAGCAGCCACTCACTGCGTCGCTCGCGATGCAGGACCGGGCAGTGACCGCCGAGACGGCCCAAGCGCGCGTCTCCGTCGCGAAGACGTCGACGGCACTCACCGTCGCTGTCGAAGAGACGACCCAAGAGCGGGTGTTCCTCTCGGGGACGCTGTTGACCGACGACGACACGGCTGTCGACGGCCAGCAGGTGCAGTTCCTCGTCGAGGGGACGGTGGTCGGAACCGCGACGACCGGGTCGAGTGGCGCCTACGAGACGAACGTCTCACGTTCCGACCTCCGCGCCGCAACCGACGCTGACGAAGCCAGCCTACAGGCGGTCTACCCGGCAGAGAACGCGAACCTCGAAGCCTCACGTACCAACGTGACAGTCCCCGTCGGTGGCGGTGGTCTCGGGTCACTCGTCGACTTCGGCGGTGGGAGTTCTCTCCTCATGGCCGTCGCTGGCGCGGTGTTGCTCCTCTTTCTCCTCCTCGCTGCGTGGGGCATCCTGCGATTCGGGGCGGCTGGCGTCGACACCGACGGTGAGGATGGAGACGACGGCGACGGCGGCGACGACGACCCGTCCAGCATAGGTGCGGCGACGACGGTCTCCCAGAGCGAGGTGACCGACGACGCCACCACGACTGACGACACGACCACTGCGAGTGACCGACCCGACGGCAACCAGTTCTCGTGGTCGGACGTCCCCGACAGTGACGATTCCACGACGGCAGACGCTCAGTCGTCGCAACGACCGGTGACGTTCGACGACTCGACCGGCAACAGTGCCACGTCCTCGGCTGCCGCGGCGTCGGGCGCGGCAGCAGCGTCGGCAGAGTCCGCGGAGTCGACGGAGTCGGTCGAGTCGTCGGAACCATCGGCGTCGGCCGAGTCACCACAGACAGCCGAGACATCCCAGTCACCCGACGCCGCCGAATCTCCCGAGCTATCGGCGACGACCGACGAGTCAGCCGAACCAACCGACTCGGTGGACTCGGTCGAGTCCCCCGATTCCGGCGGTGTCGACGACGTGGGACAGCAACTGACGCTCGCGCGGGAGGCGCTCGCCGAAGGTGAGTACCAGACCGCCGTCGGCCGCGCGTACGAGACGGCCCGCGAGTACGTCCAGACGCGCTACGACTTCGACGCGGTGGACTCACTCAGTTCGTCTTCCTCGCCGGAGGCGTTCTACGAGACGTGCCACACGCACGATACCATCGACGAGGAGACGCTCTCGCATCTCGACGACCTGACACAGCTCCAAGACAAGGCGCTGTACGGTTACGGCTCTGTCTCGGAAGAAGAAGCGGAGAGTGCGGTGTCGCACGCGGCGGCAGTGGCGGGGAACGATCGGACGAACACCTCGTCGTAACGTCGAGAGCGGTTCGTCCGAACACTCGCGCCCAGTCGATTTCGACTACTCTGGTTGCAGTGTTGCGGTGTCGTGGACGACGCCGTTCTCACCGACGAACGGGTTGTCGCCGTCCTCGGGATGGGTGAAAGTTCCGTCCGAGGGTGTGTCCTGATGCGGAATCGCCGAGACGGTCAGCGGCTCGTCGGGCATCTCGTCGAGGACGACTGGGAGGTTCTGATACGTTCCCGCCGCCAACGGAGCGGAGACGCCGAGTATCTGCCCTTCGAGGAAGAACGACGCGTCGTGTATCGCGACGAACCCGGCTTCGGGGACCATCACCTCCTCGACGTACACCGTTCCGTGGTGCGGCGATTGGCTCTCGATGGAGACACCGATCGTCTCCACCTGCTCTTCGACGGCGGCGGTAGCCTGCGGCGCCGCATTCGAGCTCGGAGAGCGCTCTGTCGCGGCGTCGGCCGCCTTCGAAGACGACCCACGCTCTGCGAGACCGACCGATGACCCGGCAGCGACTGCAGCGAGTCCGGAGCCGACCAGCTTTAGCGCACTGCGCCTGGATGGCCCGTCCTCGACGGAAGATTGTGGCATTACAGACACTAGTGGTGCGGGGGTGCGGTATGTCTCTTGTGGCCGAATTTACAGATAAAGAACAATATCTCCTGTAGTGTGGAATCAAACATAGAGAGAGGTGGTGTGTGACACCCATACGATCGTGTCATACTAGTTACTAAAGAGCCGTTCAGGGAACGTTTACCCGGCTCGCGGCTCTCGGTTCAGATGCACATGTCCGAGTACACGCTGGACCCACTACCGTACGACTACGACGCACTCGAACCGCACATCTCTGAGCAGGTGCTGACGTGGCATCACGACACCCACCACCAGGGCTACGTCAACGGCTGGAACTCGGCCGAAGAGACGCTCGCAGAGAACCGTGAGAACGGTGACTTCAGCTCCTCCGGCAACGCAATGCGCAACGTGACGCACAACGGAAGTGGTCACATCCTCCACGACCTGTTCTGGCAGAACATGTCACCGGAGGGTGGCTCCGAGCCTGAAGGCGACCTCGCCGACCGTATCGCCGAGGACTTCGGCTCCTACGACGCCTGGAAGGGCGAGTTCGAAGCCGCCGCGTCCGCCGCGAGTGGCTGGGCGCTGTTGGTGTACGACAGCTTCTCGAACCAGCTTCGTAACGTGGTCGTCGACAAGCACGACCAGGGCGCGCTGTGGGGCAGTCACCCGATCGTCGCACTCGACGTCTGGGAACACTCGTACTACTACGACTACGGTCCGGCCCGTGGCGACTTCGTCGAGGCGTTCTTCAACGTGGTCGACTTCGAGGAACCGTCGGCGCGCTACGAGCAGGCCGTCGAACTCTTCGAGTAACGACGCACCGTCCTCCACTTCTTTCCCCCGTGGGCACCTGAGGCGGTAGGCGGTCGTCCCGCTCTGGGAGCCGCCGCTTGCGACCGCCCTCTTTCGTCGGCGTTGTCGTAGCCTCCACCTTCATTGTCGTCGGCGTTCTCACCAGAAGCGATGCAGGCTCCTCGTGACGTTCCGCTCCTGTCGACGGTGGCCGACGACTTGCTCGACGGTGGCCACCTGTGGCTTCAAGAACTCCTCGTCGGCGGTCCCTTTCGGTTTCAACTCCAGTCGTCCGGTCGGCTCCGCGTCGGCGACGACGAGCAGGAGTACGACCCCGAAGACGTCCCGCCGCAGTACCGCCACACCGTCCGGTACGTCCGTGAGTCGTGCGACTGGAGTGCCCTGCGGTCGGCCGTCGACGACGTCGAGTCTATCGTCTTTCTCGGGCAGTCGATGCACCAGGCTGGTCTCGACTACGACTGGTCGCGGACGCCGTCGTTCCTCGGGACCGACATCTGGTCCGACGAGAAAGGGGCGTTTCTCGGCGTCGACGCCGTCGAGCACATCTTCGAGCGTCTCGGCCTCGCTCCGATCAACACGTTCGCCAAGGAGGTCAGAGCAGTCGACTTCGACCCTGACTCCTACACGTTTCCCCAGTCGGCGTGGTACGACGGTCCTGCGGCGGGCGTCGTCGTTCGGAACAAGCGAGGTTCCTGTGGACTCCTTTGCAACCCCGAAGTTACGGTCGACGCCGTCGACGCTCTCGACCCGTCGGAAGCCCGACCGACAGCCGAGGAACTCACCGCCAACGCAGTGACCGACCAACGTGTTCGACAGACCGTCGGGACGCTGGAACAGACGGGCCGACCGGTGACGTTCGACGCCGTCTACGAGCGAGTGCTCGACGACCTCTTTCGCGAACGACGACCCGCACAGTTCGCTGGCATGGACAACCGGGCGTTTCGGTCTGCCGTCGCGGCACGGACGCAAAAGATACTCGACACGAGTGGTGCTCTGGACTCACAGTAGTAGTCTAACTCACACGCGAGTACGGCGTCCTGTGTGACGATGAGCCACTTTTCGGGCAGGCGTCACCCGAGAGTGTGACAGATGTGCAGAAAGTCGACACACACGACATACTTTTCACCGATAACGGAAATTCCAACGCGTGACCGAGACAAAAGAGCTTCTCCGACTTCTCTTTCATCGAGAGGACGTCGTCTCTCAGATTCGAGACGGTCCGATCGACATCCGTTCGCTGACGGAGGCCGTCGACGTCTCGCGACCGACCGTCCATCGGAGTCTGAAGTCGCTTCAACTGATGCGGTAGCGCGGAGTCCCCTTCCTCAAGGAACGAAAGAAGGGAGTGAGTAGGGAGGGGAGGAGCGCGTTCGTATCGGTTATAACCTCCTACGCTCATGTGTAGCACATTGTTGATGGAGAGCTGTCTTGCGATTCGGTGTGAACTGGAGCGATTCGAGAATCAGTTCCTCACGGGCTCAAACCGGCAGTTACCGTTCTCCCTCCGAGTCGGATTCCTGTATCAACAATCTCCCACAGATGAGCGAACCTCCTATCTATTAATAGCCACACGATTACATTGAAATTGTGGCAGACGACTACGTGCGTCGGACGGCAATCACTCGTCTCGAAGTTTCCGACGAGCAACGCAACTTCCTCGAAGACACCATCTCCGAGTGGAAGCGTGGTTGTCAAATCGCTACAGACATGGCGTGGGGCAAGTGCAACGCCAAAAGCGACGTACAGCCCCTCGCCTACGACGACGTGCGCGGAAAAACCAACCTCGGGAGTCAACACGCGATTCTCGCCACCCACCAATCCGCACAAGCCATCACCGGCTGTATCGAACGCCAGTCCAACGGCAAGAAGGTGAGCAAGCCGACCTTCACCGCACCCACGGTGAAGTACGACACCCGAACCATGACGCTGTTCGATGACGATACAGTGTCGCTTTCCACAACGCAAAGTCGCGTCCGGTGTGAACTTGCACTTCCTGACGCCGACGATGGCTACCAACGGCAGTACCTCGATTCGGACGCATGGAGCGTCACGGAAAGCACTCTCACCGCCCGTAACGGCAACTACTTCTTGCACATCGGCTTCCGCCGCCACAAGAACGATACTGAACGGAACACCGCCGAGGACGGAACGGTCCTCGGGGTTGACCTCGGCATCGAAAACCTCGCCGTCACCAGCACCGCCTACTTCTTTAGCGGGCGGGAGTTAACCCACGACCTCCGCGAGTTCGAGAAAGTACGCGCCGGACTCCAACAGACCGGAACACGAAGTGCCCATCGGACGCTCAAACAGTCGAGTGGACGCGAACTACGATACGTCCGTGACGTACTCCACCGAGCGTCGAACGGCATCGTAGACGAAGCACTCCGATTTGAGTGCGACGTGATAGCGTTCGAAGACCTGACGTATATCCGTGACCGCACGAGTGCGTCGTGGGGTCACAAGTGGGCGTTCCGAACGCTGTACGAGCAAGTAGAGTACAAAGCCGAAGCAGTCGGCATCTCGGTGAAGCAAGTCGGGTCGGCGTACACGTCGAAGCGGTGCGCCGAATGTGGATTCACAGCCGACGAGAATCGCCCGACTCGCACCGACTTCCGGTGCGTGAAATGCGAGTCGGAAGCGAACGCGGATTACAACGCGTCGAAGAATATCGGTATGCGGTACGTCCGCCGAGGCCAACAGTCGTCTCGGCGGACGGGCAACAGTCAGCTTGCCCTAAAGTCTGGAACTGTGACGCCGAGCGGCGGATTCACCGCCCACTCGGACGGGTTCGAGGCCGAGTTCATGGACAAGTCCCGTCCTCAACGAGCGTCGAAGACGCGAGTAGGGCGGGGTAGTTGACCAGCACGACGTCATCGAGGAGGCGAGTGAGGGGTATCTTCTGACATTCTACGGTGAACTCGTCTTCGAGCGATATCGCACGACTATCGAGGAGTTCGACGACGTCCGTGAGAACCGATCGTTGCTGTTGGTACTGGGAGTGACGACGGCCGTTTCGGAGGCGCTCTTGGATGGCGCCCGCTACATTCGAGCGCTGCCGTTCGCTCCGGAACAGCCCATCGGTGAAATCGAGTCCGTCGTCCGTGATGCTACCGTCGTTCGACCGTTTTCGCCGGTCGTCGTCGGTCGGTACGTCTCGCTGTGCTCGCTCGTGGCTCTCGGCGGCGTCGTGCGTCGCGTCGACTCTGGGTCGACGTGAGCGACCTTACCCGTCGAGCAGAGCGGAGGGTGCGACGACTTCGAGTCCGGTCTCCTCCTCGATGTGGTCGAGGACGTTCCTGAAGTCCTCCGGCGTCGTCTCGTACTCGTCACCGTAGCCGATGGTGTGCCACGTCACGACGACGAGTTGGTTGTACGCGTCGGCGATGTTGAGGATGCGACGCGTCCCTTGCGGGTCTCGGCCCATCACGCGGGAGATAGCGTACATGTTGCTCGGCTGTTGGGCGTTGTTCGGACACGCGCCGAACATGTAGCCCGCGTCGTGGTACTCCGAGACGATGTCGAGCGTCGTCTTACTGACGCGGTTGTAGGGGGCGACGAAGTGACGTGCACCCTCGGAGAACCCTTTCAGGTCGAGATAGTTGTACGCCTGCTGGATGAGTTGCTGCTGTTTCGCCTCCGAGTACTGGGGTAACGGTTTCGAGGCCTGCGGGTGCGACATCATGTCCCACCCGGCGTCGCGCATCTCGCGCATCTGCCCCGTCGTGAGATAGCCGTCGCTGTTGATGGAGTTCGGGATGATGGCCGACCCGCCCGCCCAGCCACGGTCTTGGAGTTCCTCGAACGCGACGTCGTAGTGCGACGCCCGACTGTCGTCGAACTGGAGGACGACCTTCCCCGTGTCGGGTTTCGGAATCTTCCGCAGGTCGTCGATGTGGACGTCTATCGGCGTCCCCTCCTCGGTGAGCACCATCAACCGTAGTTCTTGAATCGCCTCCATCACCGGTTCGCCCTTCTTGCCCGTGTAGCCGAGGTCGATGCGAATCCAGTCGTTCAACTCCTTGGGGATGAACCGCTTGCTGGTCAGCATATCACTCCGGGCGGGCGCGATGAACTCGGCGGCGAACCGCCCGCGGACGGGTTTCTCCAACTTGACGGCGAGAGAGAGGTCGTGACTCGTCAAGTCGAGACCATCCGGAAAGGACTTGAAGATGCCCGCGGCGTCGCCGTTCTCGTTCGACATCCGGACCGACTGCGTCCCGGCGTACACGTCGTCGGTGTCGGCTTCGGTGGTTCCGCGGATGGTTCCCCATCGGGACTCCTCGGACCCGAACGCCTCGAAGTCGTCGACGAGCGTCCCGCGGTCGAACGGGGATTCGACGGCCGAGGAACTCGGTGTCCCTGTTCCCGCCTCACTCGTCTCGTTCGCCGCTGTCGTCGATGGCGTACTCGTCACGACATTCGTCGTCTCCGTCGCCGGGTCTGCGCCGCCGGAACAGCCAGCCAGGCCGGCGACACCGGCGACGCCTGCTGCAGCGAGAAATCTTCGTCGGGTCGCTGGTTCTTTCATGCTCTCTGTTCACACATGTCGCTCGGTGCCTTAATACCTCATGCGTTTTGCGGCGACGACTAGCGGTTCTTCTCGCTTTCTCGTCTTCTCGGTCGCCGAAGTCTCACGCTCACACGGGAACCGTGTCGCGGATCGTCTGCGTCTCCTCGTCCGAACGGACGGTGATGAGTACGTCCACGGTCCCGTTCGACCGAGCCTGCAACGCCTCACCGAAGCCCAGCACGATTCGCTGCGAGACGGTGCGCGTCTCGCCTGCTGGCACCGTACCGAGTGACTGGGTGCCCGTCCAGAGAACCGACCCGTCGACCGAGAGCGCCATATCGACCTCGACGTTGTGAGCGTCCCCGGTGCCGACGTTTCGGAGCGTCCCGGTCACGTCGCGACAGGTCGTCCCGCACTCGTCGACGCCGTCGATGCGGATGACGAATCTGACCGTCTCTTCTCGCACTGGTTGCTCCACTCGGTCGGTTTGCGCACGTTCGGGTTCCGCCGTCTCCTCGCGCTCGACCGTTTCGTCACGTTCGGTTGGCGTCCGCTCGCGCTCTGGTGTTCGCTCCTGCTCTGGCGTCTCCTCGACGTCGTCCGCGACCTGTTCGTCCGGTTCCGACGGGACCGGTGTCGTGACTGCCTCTGCGGTGAAGTCGAGCGGCGTCACCGACGGCGTCGGTGGCGCGGCCGTTACCGAGACCGGCGAGACGTCGACGACGACGAGCGTCGGTGGATGGACGACTGTCGTCGACGCAACGGTGTCGTCACCGAATCCCGGCACCACCGCTCTAAGCGTGTCGTACACAGCGTCGACCGTCTTCGCGAGAACGTTGGCTTCGAGCGTCGACTCTACGCGGCGCGTCTCGCTGTCCGCCGCCGTCTCTGCCGCCTCCGCGGCGCGACACGCGGCGTCGTACTCACCGCGTTCCAGTGCATCGTACCCCTCCTGTTGTGCCGCCGTCGCGGCCGTCAGGTCTGCGGAGACGAGTACCGACGACGTCTGGTCTGCCCGCTCGATAGCGAGCGTGGCCGCGTGTAACTGTCGGACACAGACGTCCGCTCGTTGCATCGACTGTCGGAGTTGGCTCGCCTCTCCGGCGTCCAGTGTCCCGCTCTCGACTGACTCGTCGAAGGCGGCTACCTCGGCGTCGAGTGCGACGAGGTCGAGTCCCTGCGCGGAGAGGTTCTGGAGATATGCCTCGTAGTGTGTCACCTGTGCGGCGTGTTGTGCGTACAGGAGGTCACGTTCGACGGCGTCGAACTGGCCGTCCGCTCGGTCTGTCTCCGCTCGCTGTAACCACTCGTCGGCCGCTGGCGACGACAGGCGCGCCGTCTCGCGCTCGATAGCCTCGTCGGCGAGCGCCTGCTGTGTGGCGACAGTGGCGTCTTCTTCGACGGCGAGCGAGAGGCGTTCGGCCCGTGTTGCGGCTTCGAGAGCGCGCTCGGTGTTCGGTGGCGTCGCTCGAACGGCGTCGACGCCGTCGGTGAGCGCTTCGTTGGCTTCGTCGAGTCGTGCGTCGAACTCTCGCGTCTCTACGCCCGCCTCGTACGCCGCGTCGACGGTGACGAGGGCCGTCTGGTAGGCACGGTTGGCCGCTTGCAGTCGCTCTTGTGCACGCTCTACGTCCGTCGTCTGTGCGGCGACGACAGTCGGGTGGACCGTCCCGACGAGGAGGAGCACAGCGAGGAGACAAGCGACGAGGACCGGCCGCTTTCCCGAAATCATCGACTAACAGATAGGCGACAAGACAGCTTAACGGCCCGCACGCCTTTTCCAGACAGTCTCCCCACGCCGACTCTCTGACGCTCGATGCGCGAAGAACAGCCACGTCGTCTCCCGCCACCGACTCTGGTGATTCGTGTTCACATCCCCGGTGTCGACCCCAGTTTCGTTCGCTACTGGCCACCTCGAAACCCACGTCAATTATCTCACTCGCGAGTCGACTGTGAACCGATGAGCACACGCGTCCCCACGCTCGACTACGGCCGATTCGACGTCAGTCCGACCCGTGGGTTCGTCCCCGACACTGACCCGCTTCGGTCGTTCGGTGCCGACGTAGACGACTCGCTCCGGACGCTCGACGAAGTCGCAGACTCCCTCCCACAGCGGTTGGAGAACGACACGTTGCGAGCGACGGTTCGCGGTCTACAAGCACCGCCGTCCGACTGTTTCGACGACCTGTCTCACGAACAACTGCTTCGGCTCTACTCGCTCACGGGCTTTCTCGCGAACGCGTACGTCCACAAACTCGACGGCCCGTCTGTCGACTCGATTCCCTCCGGTGTGGCGATTCCCCTCTACGAGTCGACGGCACGACTCGGCCGGACACCCGTGCTCTCCTACGACGGGTACGTCCTCTACAACTGGGCCCGACTCGACGACGGTCGCGGCCTCGACCCCGCGAACGTCGAGACGCTCACAAAGTTCGTTTCGTTACAAGACGAACAGTGGTTCGTCGCCATCCACGTCGCCATCGAGAGCACGGCCGGGCCGGCGCTCGGTGCTATCGGCGAGGCCCAACAGGGCGTCCGCGACGGCGACGACGAGCGAGTCGCCGCGGCCCTCAACCGGATGGAGGGGTCGCTCGCGACACTCGAACGTATCCTCGGTCGGATGCCCGAGCGGAACACCCCCGAGAACTACGGACGGACCTTCCGTCACTATCTGAAACCACTCTCCGAAGTCGAGTACGAGGGCGTCCCCGAACTCGACGGCCCGCAGTCCTACCGGGGCGCGTCGGGCGCACAGTCGTCGCTCCTGCCGGCGCTCGACGCCGCACTCGGCGTCGACCACGGTGACAACCCGCTCGTCAGTCACCTCCGAACGCTGCGAAAAGATATGCCCCCGTCCCACCGGTCGTTCATCGAGGCGGCCGCCGACGGGCCGAGCATCCGCGACTACGTCGCCGACGACGAACGTCTCCGCGCGACGTACAACGACTGTCTCGAACGGATGGTCGCGTTCCGTGACCTCCACACCGACATCGTCACGCAGTATCTCACCGTCCCACTTGGCGAGACGACCGGGACGGGTGGCACACCGTACGGTGACTATCTGGAGATGTTCACGCAGGATACCCGAAAGACGCTGCTCTGATACTGTCACTCGAGTTCGTTCGTCACGCGCTGCTCGGTCGATAGGTGCGGTCGGCGGCTAAAAGCGGTTAGCCGCAATTCACGCTGGTTGCCGACCGGCCGCACCCGACGTCAACTGTTCGTAAGGAGCACAGTTCGGACACGCGTACACGATATCGCCGTTCGTTCCGAACACTTGTGCGAAACGCACTGTCACCATACTGCCGCAGTTGTTACAGTTTTTCATTCTCTTTCCTCTAGGTCGTTCCCCGTTCGAACGTCCGACGCGAATCGAACGTCACGGCACGTTCTCCCCTGCCGTCTGGGGACGCCCGGAGAGAGGAACGCTTCGGATACATAGCCCGACGCTAGGTGACTAGAGATAGAAACTCTGGAGTAGTCACGAGGACTCCGAATCGTCGGTCGACGGGAGCTGACACTCCGAAACCGGAACCGACGTATCCAGCCCGCATCCCGGCCGTGAGACGAGTTCGTGTTCTTCGTCGTAGGCGACGAGTGACGCACGAGCCAGTTCGGGCAGATGCGTTCGACAGAGTTCGGTATATATGTCGACGACGGCTGTCGGCGGGACGTCGTCGAGCGGCGCGTCGTGTTGGTGGACGGCAATCTCGTCGGCGAGGTCGGCCACCGTGAGCGTCGTATGCTCACACAACCGGTCGACGATGAGACGGCGGTACTGGGTGAGACGGCTCTCCGAGTGGTCTGTCGTGTCGTCGGTGTGTTCCGTCATCTCTGGGCTTCGTGTCGGTGGTGTTGGTGAAACGACGCGTCGTTGGTCTGAGAGACGACTACACGTTCGGGCGAGTGTCCGTCCGGAAGTCGTCGCTCGCGGCGAGTTCGAGGTACGGAAGAAGGTCGGTGGCCGGAGAGAGTAGCTCCACGACGTCGGATGCAGTGTAGTACGCCAGAACACCTGCTGCCTCGAACTTCGGGAGCTGTCTCTCGCGCAGGTCTGCCTCTATCGTCTCGCCGTCGGTCCCGTCTTCCCACCGTTCGATTCTCGTTCGTACTTCACGCATCGTCGCGACTCCTTCCTCGCGGAGGAGCGCGTGTAGCACGAACCGTCGCCGCCGTTCGCTCAGGAGCGCGAAGGCGGTGTCTTTCGGGAGCGCTTCGCGGGACTGACTCGACCGACTCGAATGCGACGGAGTCATTTCACTCAGGTGTTTCCGTGTTCCACCGAAAGCTGCTACCCTAGTCAACTAGTGACTGAACTCAGAGACGAACTGCGAGACGCTCACGCTCGAACGTCTCTATTCGTCACCAGTGACGTCGGCTCAGCCTCTCGAAGGCTGGTCGCGTCGTGCGACTGTCCACGTGTAGAGACACTCGCGAGTCACCGTCGTCGGTCGTCAGGTGTCCGCTCCCCGAAGAGTTGTTGGAGGAGTTTCTGCTGTGCGTTTCGCACGTGGACGTAGAAGGTCGGCGAACTGATTCCGAGCGAGACGGCGAGTTCCTCGCCGGTCGACTCCCGCGGTGACTCGAAGAACCCTGCGTGATACGCGAGTTTGAGCACTTCGTGTTGCCGGTCGGTCAGCGTCTCACTGAACGTCTGTTGATTGGCCACTAACTCTCGTACCGGCCGGTCGATGGTTCGTTTGGCGACGAACGTCGTATCCGAGTAGGTCGCCTGCATCCCGTCGATAATCTCGTGGATGTCCGTCTCGGGGGCGACTTCGGCACGAATGGTCTCGACGCCGTCTTCGGCGACTGCCGACCGAATCGTCGCACCGTAGTTGATGAGCGTCGTCGCGGGCGACGCGTCGACGACGAACTCGATCGTCCCGACCGTCCCGCACTCATGGACGACGCGGGCCGTCTGAACCGACGACTCTTCGGTGAGACGGTCACGAACCGTCCGTGGCTTCGCGCCGTCGACGCCGAGATAGCCGACGAACTTGTTCTCCGACGTCGGAATCATCGCGTTGAGCGTGAGTCGGCAGTCGAGGGCTGCAGAGACCGTCGTGCAGGCGGCGTCTGGCGCTCGCGTTCGGAACTCCAGTTCGACGGCCGTGTCCGTGTGGAGCAGTTGCTTGTTCTTCGCGGCGTTGAGCGCGTGGCCGACGCGCTCGCCGAGTTCGCCGAGCAGTGCACGTTCGTACTCGTCGAACGCGTTCTGTCGTGCGGAGTAGACGCCGACGACGCCGTAGACCGTCTCGTCGAAGACGATGGGAATCACCGCTGCTGTCTCGACGCCGGGCTTCGGTCCCGCCGACGGCCACGGTTCGAGTCCGTGTTCGGCGTCGAGCATCACGTCGGCGTGCACGTCGCCAGTCTCGACTGCCTGACAGAGTGGTTCCCACTGTTCGACGTCCACCTCGACGAGTTCCTCTCGGTCGTCGAGACCGCTCCCACACCACGTGCTCGGCGTGATGCGGTGGACGGCAGGGTTGTAGCTCCCGTACCACGCTGTCCGATACGCTCCGGACGTCGACAACTGCTCACAGACTGCCTGCTCGATTTCCGCTCGCGTAGACGCGCGCGAGAGTGCTCGATTGAGCGGCCGAAGGCTCTCTGTCACCTCACGAACCCGCTCTAGCGACCGGCGTTGCCGTTCGAGCGTTCGTTCACGCTCCTTCTGTGCGGTGATGTCTGCGTTCACCGCGACGAACCGCTCGATGTCGCCAGCGTCGTCGACGACGGGGGCGATAGTCTGGTTGACGGTGAACTGCTCACCGGAGCGCCGCTCGTTGGTCACCTCGCCGTGCCACACGTCGCCACCGAGGATGGTGTCCCAGAGGTCGGCGTAGAACGCCTCTGGATGGACACCCGACTGAAGCAACCGGGGGTTCTCGCCGACGGCTTCCGCCGCTTCGTACCCCGTCATCCGCTCGAACGCCGGGTTGACGTACTCGATTGTTCCGTCGACGTCAGTGAGGTAGATGGAGTGACCCGCCTGTTCGACCGCCTCGCGGAACGCCCGCAGCTTTCGGTCGATTGTCTCGCGTTCGATGGCAGCGGCGAGCAACGTCGCGACGGTCTGGACGAACGTGCGGTCGTGCTCGGAGAACGTGTGGGGGTCGGCGGTGTAGGCTCCGAGCACCCCGTGGACGTGGTCGCCTGCACCGATGGGGACGGTAATTCCCGTCGTGATGGTCGCCGTGTCGTCCGGTCCGTTCGGACGTGCCGAGTCCTCTACTGTCGGCGGTGCGGGCCATCCCCACGCGCCGGTGACGACGAGTGGTTCTCCGGTCTGAAGCACGTAGCCGACTTGTGTGTCGAGTGTCGTCCCGTCGAGAGAGACTCCGTCTTCGTCCACGGATGCGAGCCATCCCGTGTCTGCTTGGACGTGTCGTTCGTCGTCGAAGACGAGACAGGTGTCGGTGTCGAGTGTCTCTCTGACGGCAGCGACGGTCTCGTCGAACAAGTCGTCGACGTCCGTTCTGTCGAGAGCGGTCTGTCCGAGGTCGGTGATTACCTGCTGTTGGCTGAGTCGACGTTCGAGTTCCTGCTGGTAGCGTTTTCGGTCAGTTACGTCGCGAATCGCCGCGACGACCTGCTCGACGTCGCCGTTCGCCGTCCGGACGGGTGCGGCACTGACCGACAGCCAGCGGTATGTGCCGTCGAATCGAGTGATGCCGAACTCGTAGTCGAACACGGGTTCGCCCCGTTCGAAGACGCGTGTGATGGGGAACGTGTCGGCGGTGAGTGGGTCACGCTCGTCGTCGAAGACGTCGTCGGCCAACTCGACGTACTGCCGACCGAGAATCTCGTCTGCTGAGAGCCCGAACAACTCCTCGGTATGGTGGTTTACGCGCGTGACCGTTCCGTCTGGGGCGGCGACGGCGATGCCGACCGGACTCGTCTCGAGTAGTTGATCCAAGAACGCGCGTTCACGTTCGAGGTCGGTCTCCACTCGCTTCCGCTCGACCATCGCCCCGAGCGAACTCACCGCGACACCGACCGTCGCTTGTACCTCCTCACGCTCGGAGACGCCGAGTGCGGTGGTCCCGTCCGTCTCGTCGGCGAGTGTGACGACCACGACGGCGACGACGTCACCGTCGCTCTCGATGGGAACCCCGAACGCAGTCGGCCGAGATTCCCTTGCCGATGCTGTCGACGGCGTCTCGGCCAGCCACGCGGCGTCGCCGCTCGCTCGTACTCGCTCGGCGAAGTCGCCGAACCGAGGAGTCGACTTCGACTGTGACTTTGACTTTGGCTTTGGCTTTGACTTCGGCGCCCCGTACGTGTCCGCGTCGACTGTCGCGGCGTGTTCGAGCGACGTGGTCGATTCGGACGCTGTCGTCGAGAGCCACGCTTCGCCGCCGTTGAGCGACGTCTGCGCGCAGAGCGTCGACAGGGCCTCTCGAAGGCCGTCTTCGGCGGTTTCGGACTCGGCGACCACCCGGCTGACGTCGGTGAGAAGCTGCTGGCGACTCTCTGCACGACGGCTGTCGGTTCGGTCCTGGACGACATTCGCGAACCCCGCCAGTTCGCCGTCGGCGTCGCGGATGGCCGTCAGCGTCACGCTGGCCCAGAAGCGCGTTCCGTCGCTCCGTCGCCGCCATCCTTCGGCGTCGACTGTCCCCTCGGCCGCGGCTGTCGCGAGTGCCTCGTCGGGGACGCCGGCTTCGACGGCGCTCTCCGGGTAGAGTGCCGAGACGTGCCGGCCGCGTATCTCGTCTCTGTCGTAGCCAGTGATGGCGACGGCGCCCTGGTTCCACGTCTCGACGTGACCGTCCGGGTCGAGTCGGAAGATAGCCTCGGTCTCGACGGCCTCGACGAGCGACTGATACTGTCGTTCTTCTTCGGCCCGCTCTCCGAGTTCGTGCTCTCGTTCGAGGCGTTCGCTTCGCGCCGTGAACACTCCCGTGAGCAGGTGCTTTCCATCGTAAGTGTGTTCGGCGACCCGTATCGACACGGGCACGTCGTGACCCGCCTTGTGCTGGACGTAGCTGTCGACTTCGTCCCACTCTCCCCCTCGGTCCTCGGGGTCGATGTGCCGTTCGAACGGCTGAGCGAGTCGGTCGGGGAGCACTGCTCGGAGCGATGAACCGACGAGTTCGGCGGGGCAGTAGCCGACGAGACGTGCCATCGCCGGGTTGACGAAGACGATGGTCCCCACCTCGTCGACAGTGAGAACGCCGTCGGGGACGCTGGCAACGAGTGTCTGTACGAATGTCTCGACCGCTTCGACGTCGTCGCCGAGTTCGAGCGGTGAAGCTGCAAACACCCCTGCGAGCGACTCCACGTCGTCGGTCTCAGTGTGGTTAGTTCCCCCGTCCATTCGTGTCAGACACTGCCATGGTGGTTGATATAGTTGTTGACCGTTCGTAGCTGCCCACTCGCTGACGCGAGTGGCCGAGCGTTCTCCTCTCTCCCTTCGAAAATTGGCCGACGTGGACGTGTTCAACCGACGACGGCCGCGCCGCGAGCGACGAGCAGTTTATCTCCTCGGGAGTCCTACGATACGGTAATAGTTCGTTGCGGAGCACCTGCTCTGTGTACGGTTCGCAGCGTTCGACGACGGCCCGCTCGCTCACACGAGCGGTTCTGTCGCTCGCCGTGCGGCTTGCATCCAGTCGACAGAGACTGCTCCGAACGAGTTACTCCATCTATGACGACCAAGACCGACGAACTCCGTGAGATATTCCTGAAGATGAGCCCCGTGACCACCTTCACCGACCGACAGGAGACGGCTACACACGTCGGTGACGTTCCGAGCGAGCACGAAATCGAGGAGACGCTTACGCGCCTCGTCGGCGAGATGCGCGAGCGCTTTCCCTTCCAGTCGGACCTCGACGACGAGACACTCGTCGACGTCGTTCGAGGCTTCTACGCGGGCGAGAGCGACGCCGACATGGCCCGCGAACTCGGTGTCGACACCGACACCGTGACGCAGGGCCGTCTCGACGTCCATCTCTTCCGCCCGGCAGACTCGGAGGCACCGTTCGACCTGCGTCAGCTACTTCGACTCGTCGAAGCGGGGAGTGACGATGCGACCTGTGCGGCCGAACTCGACGTGAGCGAGTCGACGGTTCGCTCGTACCGACGGATACTGGAGGCACGCCAGCACGCTCGATGCGACAGCTACCACTACCCGCTGGAGTTCGAGTCCCTGCTCGACGTCGACACCGACGAGGAACTGTCAGCGTCGCTGGAGGCAGATAGAGAGTTGTTCGCCGAGATCAAAGACTGAACACCGACACACCGACGCCGGGGTGGGGTAGCCTCGGCCCGACGCCGCGCGCGCCATCACAATGAACATCTCGTGTGTGTCGAGAACGTGTCTTCTCCGAGGCGATGTCGTCACTGAGTAGGTAAGAACGAAGCAGGGTCGTCTCCGGTATCCTACGTCGGAGACGCCTTACTTCACTCGACGATGCCGGTGACGAGGATATAAAGTCGTCGTCCTGCCGGTCGGACGAACGAGTGTCCTCCGAGAAGTGGCTATGGACCCACCGCTCGAACTGCTCTGTCGTGTCATCCAAAGGGTCGCTCTATCTCAGCCTCTTGGCTGGCCGCGTCCATGTGGCGGTGCTCGGTGGCGTGGCGCTCGTTACGATCTTTCCCAAGTTGAGAAACCCGCGTTTCAACAGGATGAACGCAGAGATTGACGACACCTACTCCGACTCTACGCCTCGACTCGCACGCATGTGTTCCTGTTCGACGTCACCGTAGTGCTCCTCGACGAACGCCGCGAGTGCCTCTTCTTGTTTCGTCGGCGTCCACTCGTCTTCATCCCACGAGTCGACGACGGTCCATCGCTGCTGTTCGGGGTGGAACCCTGCGACGAACGCCCGTGACGCCTCCGAACTCGTGACGAAGAGCGTGTAGACACCGCGCCGATGGCTGTCGGCGTCGGCAGTGAGAACAGTCAGCGGTGCGACAGTGTCCGAGAGAGCGAGGTCCTCGCCCTCGTCGAGTGTGAGAGGGCGCGCCGGAAGTGAATCGAGAAGCGTCATAATCGTGTTCGTGCGTCGCGGTTCGTAAGGGGGACGGAGGAAGATTGCGATTCGCGACTGGCGTTTAGAGGAAGTCGAACCGACGCTTGAGTTGCAGTTCGGCGTATCGTGCAAGCACCGGGACGTCTTCACGTTTCAGGAGGTGGAGCATCGACCAGAGTTTGCCACGGTTCGCGTTCTGTGCGATCTCGTTGCCGTTGCCGTTCAGGTCGCTGATGAGGGCGTCGTACCGGTCGTTCGAACTCAAGTAGAGCAGTTCCGTCATGACGAGACGCTTGCGCATGTCGGGGGCGACGTCACGGTTCCAGAGACGGTCGTAGACGGCCATCTGCTCGGCGCTGGTGTCGCGGCTGCGGTGGGTGAGACAGCTGTCGGCGGTGGCGGCGGCCGCCCGACCGGAGCGCATACACTTGTCGATACCTTCGCCCCACAGCGGGTCGAGCGTCGGCACGGTGTCGCCAATAGCCATGAAGTTGTCCGTCGACAGCGACGACGGCATCTGGATATGGGCCGACCCGCGGTGCTGTTTGCCTTCGATACGTTCGGCGTTCTCGAAGCGGGGGTCCGTGTCGAGCCAGTAGTCGAGATAGTCGTCGATGGTGAACCCCTCGCGGGCGTTCCCGGTGTGGGCCTCGTTCTGGAGGTAGCAGACGCCGACCTTCGCGGTGTCCTCGCCGGTGTGGAAGATCCACGAGTAGCCACCGGGAGCGATGTCGTGGTCGAGACGGAGCATCATCGCGTCGGTGACGTCGGCGTAGCCGTCGGCGTTGGTGTCGACGCCACTGAACTCGTACTCGATACCGATGGCCTGGTTCTGGCGTTTGAGGTCGACGACGCCGAGTTTCCGCGCGAGCGGGGCGCTCGGTCCCGTCGCGTCGATGACGACGTCGCCGCGGACCTCCTCGTCGCCGTTGTAGACGACGCCGACGATTTCACCGCCTTCCATCAGTGGCTTCGTGACACGAGCGTCGAACCGGTACTCTGCGCCCTCTGCGCGGCCCTCGTCGACCAGCCAGTTCTTGAAGTCCGCGAACTCCAAGACCGCACCGGTCTGACCGTACTTGTAGGCGTTGTTCGGGGACTCGATGACGACGTCGTCGGTGTAGTGCATCACGACGTCGTCCGGGATGCCGAACGTGGTCATCGTCGACGGGAACGTCCCTGCAGTCGACTTGTTGCTCGCCCGTGGGAACTCTGCTTCCGCTTCCGTTTCGAGGACGACGACGTCGTAGCCTCTGGTCGCGAGGTCTTGGGCACATTGCGCTCCTGCGGGACCAGCACCAGCGATGACGACGTCGTGTGGCTCAGACTGACTCATGGGTAGGGAGATGGAACGAACGAGAGTCCGCTCCGCTTTGTTGGGTAAACCGTCGAACGGGTTATGTATAATTCACCCTGTTTTCGTCGTGTGGCTCGTCGTCGTCTTGGGGAACAGACAAGGCCCTGCGTCACACTCCTCTGGATGTAAGTAACCACGGTCTAAAGGCCGTGGCATTCAGCATGGACTCCCGCTCTACCCAAACCTGGGACGGATGTAAGCCCGTTCGCGTTCAGCATCCCGCTGTTCAAGCGCACACCTACGGGTGCGCCTCCCTCGGCCCCGGTTTGGTTCCGAAGGAGTTTCAGACCGATGTTCTTCGCTGCGTTGTAGTCGCGGTGGTTCCGATACCCACACTTCTGACAACACATCGTATCGTTGCTGAGGTTGTCCTCGTGAGTGAATCCACAACTCGAACACCGACGACTCGTGTTTCGCGGATTTACCTGTGTGGTCGTGATTCCGTGTTTGGCTGCCTTGTACTCGACATACCCGTACAGGCGTCGGAACGCCCATACGTGTTGCCACGTTGCTTCGGGGATGTTCTCACGAATGTGGGTGAGGTTCTCGAAGGCGATGTACGAACAGCCGTAGTCTATGGCTTCGGTGACAAGTTCGTTCGCTACGCGGTGCAGATACTGCTCGAATCGACCTGTCTCCGACTGTCCGACCGACTGTACGTTCTCGTGTGCCCACCGCGTTCCGCACTGTTGAAGCGAGCCACGTCGCTTCTCGTACTCACGTCGCCAGTGGTTGAACTCGTTCGCAGTCCAAAACGTCCCTGTCGAGGTGACAGCGATGTTCTTGACCCCAAGGTCAACGCCGAGAACCGTTCCGTTCTCGGGAAGGTCGGGGGCATCCACGTCCGCCTTTGTTCGGATGTGGAGGTAGAACGAGCCATTGCGACGGTGCAAAGTTGCACCTGTCTTTTCCCACCCGTCGGAGTGCAGATACTCCGCGTGTGGCGTGTGACGAGTTTCGTCGGGCAACACATAGTTGACGGCGACGCGACCATCGACAGTCGAGAGAGTGGCGTGGTCGTCGTAGAAGGTCACGTTGCGATGGTTGTACTCACAGAAACGCGAAGTGAACGTCGGCAACGACACCTTCTCACCTCGCTTCCACGTGGCGATGACCGACTTAAGCGACTTAACCGCTTGGTTGCGAGCCGACTGCACGTGGTTGCTGTGAAGTCGTGTGGCGTCACGCACGTCATCATACGTCAACGATTGGAGTTGCGATGCTCGTGTTTCGACCCAATCACCCTCAGACGCGACACCGACGACGTAATTCGCAGCCCACAAAAATTCGTCAATCGTCTCGGAAAGAAGATTCGCGTCACTGTCACTCACGTCAAGTTTGACAGGGACAGTGCGACGAATCTCCATACAATCACAACAATCCGAATGCTTATAAGTGTCAACAAACGGTGGGGGAGTCAGCCCACCAACGAGCGTAGTATAGATAGCAAGTGTCGGTTTCCTCCCGCGCCTAAAGTCGCGGGTATCCACCTTGATTCTCTATGAACACAGAGACTCGAACCCGAGTGGAGGACATCATGTCTTCGCCCGTTGCGACGATTTCGGAGACTGCCACGGTCAGAGAGGCGGCTACGCGGATGCGCGAACAGGATATTAGCTCACTGCTCGTCACTGCTACCGAAGCGGGCATCGTCACCAGTACCGATGTCCTCGACGTCGTCGCAGACGGCCGAGACCCCGGTAAGGTTCTCGTCGGCGACGTGATGACGGCACCCGTCGAGACGGTCACACCCGACCTCTTCATGGAGGAAGTCGCCGCGATGATGACCTCCTTCGGTATCAAACATCTCCCCGTCGTCGACGACGACTACGTGGGGATGGTGTCGTCGACGGACGTCGCTGCACAGTTGTCCTGAGTTACCGGGAAAAATGGAGCGTGCACCGGGTGGCGGCCCAGTGCGAGCGGGGACAGCGGTAAGCCTGAGACCAATCGGGCATCGTGTGCCGCTGTCGTTTCTCCGTTTTGCACCACCCGTTAAGTGTTTTGTGCCCGAAAGTAGAGTGTACTGACACGTTCGACGAGGGAAACGAGACCCGTGTAGCCGCCCGAGACGTGGAAACTGGCTCTCAAGGCGAGACGAGACGGTAGACACCACCGCCGTCGGGGCCGACACCGAGGACGTACAGCTCTCCCGTCGGGTCACGCCCGAACGAGAGGAGTTGGTCGAGCGTTCCGCTGTCTCCTTCGGCGATGTCGACGATGCGCGTCGGCCACTGGCTTCGACTCCCGTCAACGGCCGGTGTCGCTGCGAACAACCGACCACGGAGTTGGAGGTCACCGAACAGATACGTCCCCTGTCCACCGGCGAGTTCCGACCCCCGGTAGACGTAGCCGCCGATGACCGAGATACCGCTCACGCCGTCGCCCGAGTGCGGGTACTCGACGACGGGGTCGACGAGCGGTTCGCCGCCTCGCACGTCGTCGGGCGTCTCGCTCGGGCACTCGCTGGCACCGTAGCAGTGTGTTCCCTCCCTGACGTTCCAGCCGTAGTTGCCGCCGCGCTCGACGCGGTCTATCTCCTCGTACTCGTTCTGTCCGACGTCGCCGACGAGGAGGCTGTCTTCGTCGAACGAGAACCGCCACGGGTTCCGGAACCCCCACGCATAGTGTTCGTCGAGTCCGTCCTGCCCGACGAGTGGGTTGTCCTCGGGAATCGCGTAGGCTCTGTCTCCATCCCGTCCGTCGACGTCGATGCGGAGGATGCTTCCGAGGAGGTTCTCGGTCACGTCTTGGCCGTTGCCGCCGCCGACGGCGTCGTACCAGTCCGAGACGTGACCGTTGCCTTGGTCACCGCCCGCACCGCCGTCGCCGACGGTGACGTAGAGATAGCCGTCCGGGCCGAACGCGACGTCGCCCGCGTTGTGGTTTCCCTGCGGTTGCGGAATCTCCAGTATCGTCCGCTCGCTGTCTCGGGTTATCCGCCGGCCGTCGTCCGTCGCCCGAAACTCCGCGAGGACGAACGTGTGACTGTAGTTCGACGGCGTGCCCGAGCGTCTCGGTGCGCTGTAGCGCACGTACAGCCGTCGGTTCTCGGCGAAGTCTGGGTGGAGGGCGAGTCCGAGCAACCCCTTCTCGCCGCCGAACTCGACCGAGTCACCCAAATCGAGCGCCGGTTCGTCTCGGAGACTCCCCGACTCGTAGACGGCGATTCGGCCGACTTGGTCTGCGATGTACGCACGCTCACCGTCGGTCGAGAACTCGACGGCGACCGGCGCGTCGAACCCGGTCGCCAGCGTCTCCAGCGCAACCGTCTCCAGCGGCGTCGACTCGGGCGTTTCCGTCGACCCGTTGTCCGTCGACTGTGTCCCAGCCGCCGACGTGGTGGCTGTCGTCTGGTTCGAGGGGGCTTGGCTACATCCGGCGACCCCACAGACGACACCGGCGACTCCCCACCCGAGAAGTTGGCGTCTGGTCGGCCTGTTCGTCATGTCCCACTACAGGAGTCTCCGACAGAAATACGTGTGTGTCGGCGTCGTCTTCGCCGTCTCGTCGTCAGCTGCGTCGGCGTCGAGACGTCGTCACCACGTGTCGGTGACTTCGATGTCGAGGACGAGCGTCTTGCCGGCGAGTTCGTGGTTGAAGTCGACTGCGATTTCGTCGTCACGGATGGCGGTCACGTCACCGTGGAGATCGTTCTCCGCGTGGACGTGGAGACCGACTTCGGGGTCCTGTCCGACCATCGCCTCGAACGTCTCGCGGTCGTACTGGCGCACGCGCTCGTCGTCCACCTCGCCGTACGCCTTCTCCGGCGGAATCGTCACGCTCGCTTCCTCGCCGACGTCCATCCCGACGAGTGCCTCGTCGAGGCCTTCGATGACCGCACCCTCGCCGACGGCGAACACGAGCGGTGTGTAGTCCTCGCGACTCGCGCCTTGCGCTTCGACCAGTCCGTGCTCCACCGCGACGTCGTATCGTGAGGTGTTGAAGACGTTACCGTCCTCGAAGCGACCTACGTACTCGACGGAGACGGTGTCGCCGGGTTCGATAGCCATGTGTGAGACTCGGGCCGACCGATGGATAAACGTCGTTATCGAGCGTCGTGGTCGGACGGGACGAAACGAACGACGGACGGTTCGTTCCTTAGCTGCCGCCGAGCACGCGCTTGAACAGCGTGAACGTCAGCAGGGTGAAGAACAGACCGTTCAACATCCCCTGACTCGCCGCGAGCACTCGGGCACCCGCACCGAGCGGGTTGATGTCGCCATAGCCGACGGTGCTGAAGCTGATGTAGCTGTAGTAGACGTTGTCGAAGAGCACTTCGAGCGCCGTCTTGTCCACCGCCCCCGGGTCGAGGACGCTCCCGGCCTGCGTCAGGAACGGCCCACCGAACGCGTACAGCAGACCGAACAGCGCCGGTAGGAGGAAGGTGAACGCGGCGATTCGAGGAAGTCGGTTGCCGTAGCCACAGGTGACCTGCATGAACAGGTTGAGACCGACGCTCGCGGCCTTCTTCCCGCGCCCCCATGCGTTCAGCGAGTACTCGTTGAGGATGATGTCGAGGTTCTTCTTTCGGTTGTAGTAGTAGTGTTTGAACTCGAACTCACGACTCGCCGGTGTGTCGCCGACGGCGTCGGCGCTATCCTGCGCTTTTCGGTACGTCTCCTCGACGATTTCGTTCGTCATCTCGACGGCGAACTGTCCCGTCGCCTCGTTCCCGGTGAAGTCGTGAATCGTCCAGTCGTTGCGTTCGAGATACGCGTGGTGGTTGCTAAAGTCGAAGTGGTCGAAGTCGGTGAGACAGAACCGAAAGCTGTCGAGCAGTTCGTGTTCGTTGCCTTCACCCTCCAGTTGGAGGTCACCGACCGTCGCCCGCGTGAGGTCGTACGGGATGGCGCTGCCGCCGACCTGTGAGATGGTCCCCCCGTCGATTGTCGCGTCGGTGAGGTCGACGTAGGTGTCGCGGTCACCGCCGAGCAGTCTGAACGTCGCCGTCTCGTGGAAGGCGGCCTGCCGGAAGTCACACCGCTCCTGGAACGTCGTCTCTCGAAACGAGACGTTGGTGAAGTTCGCCGCCTCGAACGTGGCGCTGTCGTGGAAGTCGGCCTCGTCGAACGAGGCGTTCTCTTCGAGATGTCGCGCTTCACCCTCGAACACCGTCCCACGGAAGGCGGCCATCCCGTGGAACGTCGCACCACGGAAACTCGCGTCCTCGTTGAACCGTGCCTCGTCGAAGCGGACGAGTCGGTCGAACGCGGCGTGTTCGAAGGTGACGTCGCCGTCGAACGTCGCTTCGGTGGCGACGACGTCGTCGCCGAAACTACTCTCCGTGAAGTCGACTTCGCCCTCGAACGTCGCGTGGACGAGGTCGAACTCACCGTCGACCTGCACGCGGTGGCAGTCCGCACGCGCGGTGAACGTCGCTCGGTCGAAGTTGACCGGCCCCTTGAACGCGACGTCCTTGAAGTCCGCGTAGCGGAACTTCGCGAGTTTGTAGTCGGCCTCGCGTTCGAACACCGCACCTTCGAACGTCACGTCGTCGTTCGTCGTCCGACTACCGCCGCGGAACTCGACGCCGCGGAACTCGGCCAACTGGACGAACCGCACGTCGGCGAAACTCACGTCGTCGGCGAAGCGCGCCTCGTCGAAGTCGGCCATCTGTTGGAACGTCGCCCCGTCGAACCGGGCGTCACCCTCGAACGTCGCGTGCTCGAAGTCCGACCCGGCGGTGAACTGCGTGCCCTCGAACGTGACGTAGTCGAACGTCGCCTGTCGGAAACTCGCGTCGTCGCGAAACGTCGCGTCGGCGAACGAGAGGTGGTCGTCGAGGACGTGGCTACTCCCGTTGGTCTCGACGTTTCGGAAGTGTACGATGCCCTGAAACGTCGCCCCGCGAAAGGTCGTGTCGCTCTGGAACGTCGTCTCGTCACAGTCGACGTCGCCCTGAAACACCGCGCCGTCGAAGTGGACGTCCTGTTGGAACGTCGCCTCGTCCGTCGTGACGTCGCCACGGACCGTCACCTCGTCGGCTTCGACGTCGCCAGTGACGGTGGCGTCTTCGAACTTGAGGCGGCCGACCGTCGCCTCCTGGAGGATGAGTCCCTGGTCGAGACGGCCGTGCGTGAAGTCCAACCCTTCGATATCGGCGTGTCGGAAGTTGAGCACGTGGTTGGTCGCCCCGTTGACGTCCTGATACGTGAACGAGAGGTGTGGCAAGTCCGCGCCGACGTACTCGTTGACGCGCGTGTCTGGCGACTGGAGGTTCGCCCGAAGCGACTCGACGATGTCCTCCGACCGAACGTCGCACGCGGCGCGTTCGTCTCGACTCATATGGAAGACGCAGTGGTCGCTGTCGGGGTGCGGTTCGTGTGGGCACTCCCACGTCGTCTGCAGTCCGGCGTCGGTCTCCGTCGACGGGTCGAACGTGTATCGACAGGTCGCCGACATCAGGGCTGGTTGTGTCTCATTTCTCGACATGGCTGGAGGTGGGCGTGAGACCCAGACTGGATACGGCCGAGTCCGGGCCTGGAGGTTGTCTGGCGTTCAGTTCCTCGTTCTCTAACATATATGTTCGGGAGAGTATCGCTCGCTTCGACACCCTCGCTCACTCCAGTACGGCACGACGCTCGTCTGGCGACAGTTCGGCGTGAACGGCGTTCGGCGAGCAGTGTTCACACTCGCAAGCCGGATTGGTGCTCTGTTCGTACGTCCACAGCGGTCGGCCAAAGAGGAAGAACGCCTCCAGTTGGTGGCGTTCGACGACGGCGTCGGCGGCCCGTCCGCAGTTCGGACACCACTCCTCGTCGTCGGTGGGCACCTGGAAGGTCACCTTCCGGCGGCCGAATCCGGCGTTAGAGTAGGCTTCGCGTCGCGACATCTCCACGAGGTCCTCGGCCGGGTAGGGTTTCTCGTCGACTTCGTTGTCGAACCCGGCCTCGCTGACGACGTCGGCGGTGAGATACGGCCCGACGTGGACGGTGTTCTCGTAGCCGACGAAGTGAATCGACAGTTCCGCGCTCCGGCCGTCGACGTGGACGTCGTGACCGTGACCGACGAGGTAGAGTTCGAGGTTCTGCCGCGTCTTCGTCAGTTCCACCTCGTGGTCCATCCCGACGGCGTAGACGCCCGTCGAGGGGTCGCTCGCCGACCCCGACTGTTGCCATCCGACCGTCGCGACGTCGTACTCGTCGGGCGTCGCATCGGGCGTCTTCTCGTCGGTGTAGACGTTCTCCGCACCGGGCGCGGTGAACGCGCTGTCGGCGGCGTCGACGGCGACGAACACGTCCTCGGCGTCGCTGACGACGACGTCACCGTCGACCCGTTCGACGTAGCCGTCTTCGAGGTTGCCGCCGATGGCCGTCTCCGCGTCGGGGACGGTCGTGTCGCTCTCGACGGCCTGATGCGTGAACACGTACTCGGCGTTCTGTACCGTGAGGTCGCCGCCGACGCTGTCTGACGTGACGAACACGTCTGCGGGGTCTCTGAGTTCGACTGGCGGCCGTTCGGAGCCAGCGAGCGTCACGTCACCGTCGTAGTGCTGTGGATTTGCGGTCATCGTTCTCGAAGGTCGAAAGTCGTCTCGGTGTAGAGTGCGAGTCCGTGCTCGGGGTAGGTATGGTACGTCTCGTAGCCCGCGTCGTCGACGCGGATGGTGGTCCACGCGTCGGGACCGAACTGGTAGGCCACCGTCGACTCCTCGGGGCCAGGGAATGCGGCGAGCGGCTTTCCGACGACTGTCGTCGTCGCCGCGATTCGGGCACTCTCGAAGCGGAACTCACGGTCGACGTCGGTCGAGAGCGGCGTCTCGTGGCTCTGCTCCGCCGACAGCGGCGTACACGAACAGAGTTCGTGGAAGTCGAGTTCGGGCAGGCCGACGTAGTGCGACTCGCCGATGACGGTGAACACCGCGGGCGACCCGAGCAGGTCGTCGGGGTGGACCGTCTTCACGTCGAGTTCGTCGAGCGCGGGCGTCTCGCGGGCGTACTCGAAGTACAGTTCCGCGGGCGTCTCGATGGGTTCAGGGGATGTGTTGGAGGACATGGTTAGGTGTCGACAAGAATGTCGTAGTTCGGGTGGAAGATGGAGTTTACCCGCACGCCGCGATAATGAGGGACCGGACGCCACTCGGCGTCGTCGTAGCGGTCACTGTACCGTCTCACGTAGTCGGTCCCATTTTCGGGGGCGAGCGGGTCGCGTTCGCCGGGCGCGAGGAGGTAGAACCGTTCGACGCGCTCGGTCTCGCCGTCGCTGTCGAGGTCTTCCCACGCCCAGTAGGGTAGCTGGTGGGTGAACCCCGCGGCGCGGACGGTGTTGGTGAACGCCTTGTGGTGTTCGGGGTAGCTGTCGGCGGAGTACGCCCACGCGACGACCATCCCGTCGTCGGTGAGTCGCTGGCTGGCCGACCGGTAGAACTCCGCCGAGTAGAGTTTCAGCAGGTCGTCGTCCGTCGCGCCGGGGACGTCGAGGAGGATGAGGTCGTACGTCTCGTTCGTCTGCTGGAGGTAGCGATAGCCGTCCGTGACTGTCGTGTTCAGACGGTCGTACTCGTAGGCGTCGTCGTGCCAGCGGCTGAAGAACGGGTCGTCTTTCGTCCGGTTCATGAACTCGGCGTCGAGATCGACGTGGTCGACGGTGACGTCGTACTCCCGAAGATGGTCGATGGCGACCCAGTCGCCGCCGCCGACGACGAGCACCTTCGTCTCCGGCCCGTGTTCGACCATCGACATCGGCACGTCGACGAGGCCGTCGTGGTAGCTGTCGGCCCAACTGTCGCACATCTGGACCGCCGCGCCGAGTCGCAGACACTGCTCGGACTCGCCGGTGAAGTGTGGGTTCGGTCCGGCCCCGGTCCACGTCCGCTCGTAGTGGACGACGTGCTGGTACTGCGTCGTCGACTGCGAGGTGACTTCGGCGCGCATCGCACCCGGCGGATACTCGTTCTCGATCCCCTGTTCGAGGTAGAGCTCTGACAGTCGCTCGTCGACCGTCTCGTGAGTGGCGACGACGCCCGCGTACGACGCCGTCAACAGCAGACAGACGACGAGGAGCGTCCGCGAGACGTGACTAACGAGCGGCGTCGATTCGCTCGTCGGCGTCCACGACCAGTCGCCGAAACGAGCGACGAAGACGAGCGCCGCGGCGGCGTTGAGTAGCGCGAGGACGAAGATAGTCGGGATGAGGCCGAGTTGTGGGTAGAGCAGTTTGGCGTAGACGACGGCCCCGAACAGGCCGCCGACGTAGTCCATCGCCAGCACGACGGAGAGTCCGCTCCGCCGTCCCTCGTTGCGTTCGACGTTCCAGAAGAGACCGACGCAGGCCACAGAGAAGTCGTGGACGCGCCCGCCAACGCGACGGACCCACGTCGGCGTCGACGCACTCTCGCCGTCGAGTTCGTCGACCATGTGGGTCAAGAGCGGGAGTTCGAACCCCGAGAGGAAGCCGACGACGACGACGGGGAGTCGTGCGGCGACCCAGAGTAGTTCCGCTGGCACTGCCTGCGGAATACGCACGCTGTTGAGTCCGACGATGAGCAGGAATCCCGCCGGAGCGACGGCGGCGAGCAGTACTTCCGTCCGGAAGAAGTTCTCGCCGTGGTCGTCGGCGTTCAGGTCGTCCGAGAGCGCGGCCCCGATACCTAGACTGAAGAAGTATAGGCCGACGGTGATGACGTACTGTGTCACCGTTCCACCGTACATCACGGTCAGCAGTTCTGAGTAGACGAACTCGTAGGCGAAGCTACAGAAGGAGACGACGAACGTGAGCACGAGCAGCGTCAGTGTCGCGGTTCGTCGCTCAGTCATCTGTGTGGGTCTTCACTCTCTGTGTCCGTTCCGTCAGCCGGTCAGTCGGTCGGATACGCTGTGCTCGTCGGTCCCGCCGCCGTCGACCGGCCGAGACGGCGGTGTGGTCTGACATCCTCAGATGCGCGGCGACACTTTCCACTGTTCGTCGATGCTGTAACTGTCGCCACCGAATCCGCGGTCGATCTCGAGGTCGAAACATTCCCAGCGGAAGTCGTGGTCGACGCTGTCACCGACGATGTGGGCACCGACGCGGTACCAGCCGTCGCCCGTCGACTGCTCTGCGACGTCGTACTGGACGGTGTCGTTGGGATTCTGGAACGTCTCGTCCCACGGGACCGGTCCCGCGTCGGGCGCGTCGTCTTCCATCTGCGACGTACTCCCGAGATAGGCGACGCCGAGTGCGGCCACGCCGACGCCGTACCGGGACACGTCGTCAGCGTGGTCCTCGTACCAGTCGTCGGCGTAGTCGCCGCCGTGATACCACGCGTGCCCGTATCGCGTTCGTGGTGCCGAGGCGTATCCGCCGGACCCGCGTCCGGTCGCACCGCGGCCGCCACCGCCGCCGCCCTTGCCTTTGGCACTGGCGACGCCGACCGGATTCACACTGGCGAGCGACTGTTGGTTGGCTTCGTAGCGAGACACGACCCACGTGTCGTCAGCGAGATCGACGGTGAGCGACCCGTCGGCCATCTCGAACTCCGAGACGACGCTGGACTTTCGTGGTGGAGGGGACGAGTTACCGAGGCATCCGCCCAGAGCGGTGAGCGCTCCGAAACCGGATGCAGCGATGAAGGTGCGGCGACGCATGATTCGATTCCTCTCCCGATGATTGGACAACTGGATTAACTATCTTGTGGTTCAGACTGACAGACGTACGCATACACACTCCCGACAGCCCAGAGCCAAACGAGCCGAACCGACGCTCACAGCACACCGCGAACCAGCGACCCCCACGTCGGTGCGAGAACCCCCGCAACCACCGCCACGTACGACGCGGGAGTCAACGCCACGAACTCGCTCGCGTTCATCGCGGGCGTCACGAACAGTTGGACGAAGAGAACCACGACGCCGAGAGCCACGCCAGCGACGAGTGCTCGTGGGAGACTCTTGCTGACGAGGCCGACGAGCGCTCCAGCGACGAACAGTCCGAGCCAGTGTATCCACGCGAGTCCGAGACCGACGAGTGCGACGAGTACGAGGGCGATGAATCGCCGACGTCGGTCAGCGCGAACAGTGGCGAGCCACTGCGGCGTCCAGTCGGTCGGTGGTGTCTCAGCGTTCTCGGTGCTTTCCTCGCTCATTCCGTCTCACCTTGGAACGTGATCTGTTCGCCCCCTCCCGGCACGTCGAACGACATCGGTTTGTACTCGCCGTCGGCCCAGAGTCGAAGTTGGTCATCGTAGTGTTCCGAGAAGTACGACCCGTCCTGTCCGCCCGGAATCACCGACAGCGACTCGCCGTCCATCGGCGAGATCTGTCGCCAACTGCTGCCGTGGTTCGCGCCGTCGCCGACGTTGCACACGGTGTAGGCCGTCCCGTCGGTCGGATAGCGAGGGTAGTTCAACGCCGGGAGTTGCCCGCCGAACTGGTGGTCGATGGTCGTCCGGTGGTAGTCACCGTAGACCGACCACCCTTCGGACTCGATGCGCTCTACTGCCGCCTCTGTCGCCTCGACGACGACGCTGGCTCGGTCGCCGCCGAAGAACTCGTCGTCCGGCGGGAGCGTGACGAGCACCCACTCCTGCGGCCACCAGTCTTCACTCAATCCGCTCGCCTCGAAGTCGTCGGTCCAAGTTAGTTCCCGAAAGTGCTCGTAGAACCAGTGAAACAGGAGCGCTGCTTCCGACTCGCGGTCCATCCGGTAGTTCCAGTCGGCCAGTGCGTCGACCCAGCGGTCAGTCGACTCCGAGAGTCGCTCGCGGACGTCGAGGATGGCCGGGACGAGCATCCGCGCACGGACGTCGAGCGTGTCACGCTGGACCGACTGCATGAACGCCGGTGTGACTGGCTCTCCGCTCTCGACGCGTTCGTCCAGTCGCTCGTAGATTCGTCGTCCTCGAAAGCCCGACGCGTATCGCTGACCGATGGGGTAGGTCGGGTCGTCGACCGGCCGCTGGTTCGCCGTCCCGATGTACGCCGGGTCGGAGACGCCCGGTTTCTCGTCGAAGGGGACGAACCCGTCCCACGTACTCGGGCCGAACGGTTCGAACCCCTCCCACTCGGCTTCGCCCGCCGACCCGTCGAACACGCGGTCACCGCGGACGACGTCGCCGTCGACCCGCCGAATCGGAATCTGTCCCGTGATCTTGTAGAAGACGTGGTCGTCGTCAACGTAAAGGGCGTTCTGCGTCGGCACGTCCATCTTTCGGAGCGCGGCGCGGTAGTCGTCGACGCCGGTCGCTCGACTGAACTCGTAGATTGCCTCGGCCTCGCGCGTTCCACTCATCCCGGTCCACGCGACACCGACGTGTCGCGTCTCGCCGTTCACCTCCCGGTCGAGGTAGGCTCCGTGGACCGTCTTTCGCACGTCGACCGCTCGATTCTCGCCGTCGGCAACCTCGATTGTCCGGGTCTCCGTCTCGAACTCGCGCCACTCGCCGCGGTAGTTGTACCGACTCCCGTCGGTCTCGTAGGTGTAGAAGTCGACGACGTCGGCCCCGGTGTTGGTGAACCCCCACGCGCCGTGCGTGTTCTCGCCGACGATGACGAACGGGATGCCGGGGAACGTCGCCCCGCGAACGTCGACGTCGCCGACGACGAGATGTTGTTCGTACCAGACGGGCGGTGCCATCAGCGTCAGATGGGGGTCGTAGGCGAGAATCGGCGACCCGCTGTCGGTGTGTTCGCCGGAGACGGCCCAGTGGTTCGACCCCCACAGCGGCGGTGGCTCGAACGCCGAGAGCCAATCGACGAACGCGCCGTCGATACCGTCGCCGACACTGCGGACTGCGTCGGGTCGGCCGACACGGCCGAACCCCTCCACTCCGTCGACGGTGCCGGTGGTCGATTCACGGACGATCGGCGCGCCGTGGTCGAACGGTGTCTCGTAGAGTCGCTCGTACGTCGACTCGTCGAGTTTCTCTCTGAGGACGGCACGACGCAGCGTCTCGAAACTCCCCGTCAGCCCCCACGCGATTTGGGTGCTGACGAGGAGGGTGTCGACAAACGTCCACTCCCGCGCCTCGTAGCCGAGGACGCCGAACTCGAACGGCTCCGGCCCCGACTCGATGTAGGCGTTGACGCCGTCGGCGTAGGCATCGGCGAGCGTCTCGGTCCGCGTGCCGGAGAGGGCCGTGGCCGACGCTTCGGCCGACCCACGAAAGTCCATCTTCGCGTGAAACCGGTCGGAGTCGACGGCCCGTTCGCCGACGGCGGCCGCGAGTCGGCCGTCCATCAGTCGCCTGATGAGGTCCATCTCGAACAGGCGGTCTGCCGCCTGTGTGTACCCGACGGCGAAGTAGGCCGCCGCCTCGTCGTCGGCCTCGATGTGTGGGACGTGATAGTCGTCGTACGTGACCGTCGCCTCCCCGTGTGGACTCGATACCGTCTCGGGGACCGACCGTGTCTGTCCGTGCCACGCCCGCCCGCTCAGCGGTGCGAACGAGTCGAGATACCCCGAGATGGGTGAGAGTGCTGCACCGCCGACACCAACACTCACGAGGGCACCGAGGAGGGCTCGTCGTGTGGTATCTCGGTTCATGACGTGGAAACTGCCAACGAACGAATAAATATTCCGGTGACAACCCCCCTCACACCGCCCACAGCCCCCACAGCTGATAGAGAGTTATCAGAAGTTATTAAACACGCCAATTCTGTACCTTCGATATCGCTCGGCCCGAGCCGAACGATTTCAGGAGCTATGAGACCCATACTCGACATCTGCACGCCGAATTATCTCGCCAACGACAGTGAGCATATACTTTCGAAGCCAACAAAGAGACGGATGAAATGAATTTATTGAACCATATCTGCCCAAAACATTGCAAAATCTTCGCATTAGCCATATATTTTGAATGTCTCTACAGATATAGCGTACGATGCGAATGCGAAAATTCATCCAAAAACTTCTATTTAGTATTGCTGTGGGCACACAACGGTAATTACAGTTCTAAGACTGTAACGCTTCTCGTCTCTCTCGTTGGAGTGGTCCATCGTCCGAACACATGTTCGGTAGAGGCGAACTACGAGTACGTCGCGCGGATTCCGATGATGCGGGCGGCCTGCATCACCATCTCTGGCACCTCTCGGCGGTACCACTCGCCTTTCATCCGCGTCGTCGGTCCGGAGACACTGATTGCGCCGAGAATCGTGTCGTCGTCCGAGAGGATGGGTGCGCCGACGGCGCGCATTCCCGTGATACGCTCCTCGTCGTTGAACGCGTAGCCTCGCTCGCGAATCGTCTCCAGTTCCTCGAGGAGCGTCTCGCGGTCGCTGATGGTGTTCGAAGTGAGTTCCGAGAGACTGTTCTCCAAGAGTCTCTCGCGCGTGTCGTCGTCACAGAACGCGAGGTAGGACTTCCCGACGGCCGTCGTGTGGAGGTCGACCGTCGTCCCGATGTGTGAGTCGGTCTGGACGCCCTGTTCGGTCTTCACCTGGTAGATGTAGACGCCGCGGCCGTTCTCCTCGACCATGACCTGTCCCCGTTCGCCAACGGCCTCCACCAGGTCGTCCATCTCGCTGATGGCGGCGTGATACAGCGCGTGCCGTCTACGGGCGTGGTCGCCTAAATCGAGGAACTTGAGACTCAAGTCGTAGCCCTCGTCGGTCTGAATCACGTAACCGAGCTCTGCGAGCGTCTGGAGGTGGTTGTGAGCCGTGCTCTTCGAGACACCGAGTGCGGAGGCAACTTCGGAGACGCCCATCGTCCCGTGATTCCGAAGGTGTTCAACGATGCCGAACGACGTTTTCGTCGCACCGATCTGTCCCTCTGTCGCCGGGTCGTTCGTTGTCATAGTGAACTGTTCGCACGAAGGTTCATAACGGTTAGTAATTTCGTTCGCCTCTCCAAAACAGCTGTTCTGTCTTACTGTCGAGAGAGTGCCTCGACCGTCTCACCGACTGGAACCGTCTCCACGTCGTCGAGAGCACGTCGCGCCCGTTCGACCGCTTCACTGTCGCTCTCGACGCCTAATCCGAGTGCGAGCAACGCACGAGTCCGTTCGTCGAACGCTTCCTCCGAGAGCGGGTCGCGGTAGTCACCGCTCGGATACGCGCGGCGACCGGTGTAGGTCGCTCCACTCGTCGTCGTGAGTTCGACGCTCGCTCCCCACGATTCGGGAAACGCGGCTTCTAACTCGTCGTCGACGTGGAAGTGAACGCGCTCACTCAGCGCCTGGACGTGCTCCTCTTCGAGTGCGTCGCCGCCGAAGTGGTCGAGCCGTAGTTCGCCGTCCGCAATCCACCGGGCGAGGACGTACGGTGTCGAGAACTTCGCCGCCGTCGTCGTCTGCGGCCGTGTATGGCTCATGTCGACGCCGTTGCGATACGTGGAGACGTCGATTCGCTCGATGTCGTCGACAGCCAGTCCGTCGACACCGGCCGCTCGAAGCGCGTCCAGCGGTGCGTGGGTGTACCGACACGAGGGGTACTGCTTGTGGTAGGCTTCGGTCAGCCACCAGTCGTCGCCGAGCGACGCGAACAGCGCGTCGAACTCACCGTCTCCCAAGATGTCCTCGAACGGGTCGTACACCGCTTCGATGGCCGCCGCAGACCCGCGAAGACCAGCGGCGGCGCAGGTGGCGACGCTCACACCGGCTTGCGCTGAGAATCCCGCGGTGAAGTTCCGCGACGGCGCGCCCTCGGCGTAGGGGTCGTGCATCGAGACGACGGCGAGGTTCGCGGCCGTCCGGAACGTCTCGCGGCACTGGTCGGCGTCGAGTCCGAGACACACGGCCGATGTCAACGCCGGACCGACCGTCGTCCACGTCGAGTGGGGGTTCCGGACCAGCCATGGAACGGCGTCGTTGATGCGTGCCTTCATCGCGAACAGCGCGTATTCGAGGCGAGTACAGAGTTCGTACGAGCGAATACAGGCGTCGACGAACTCTTTTCCAGCTACGTCGTTCGCCTCCGCGACGCCGACGGCCCCGGCGACGATGCTCGCCCCGACGTGACCGCCGCGGTTGTGTCCCTCTTCCATCTCTTGGGTGATGGCGGCCGTGACGTTCAGCAACGCCGCCTGTGAGGGGTCGACGCGGCGGTTCGTCCCGAGGACGGAGGCGCCTCCCTCGGCCATCGCAGCCTCGCGGAAGACCTGTTCGTGTTGCGGTGCGACGGCCCCGGCGACTGTCGCCGAGAGCACGTCGGTCACGAGGCGGCGTCCCTCCTCGCGGACCTCGTCCGGAATCTCGGTGGTCAGAAAGTCGTACACGTGTCGTTCCCAGTCTCGGACTGGTGTCTGTGGAATCATGATGAGTATGGTGAGTGGATGGTGCGTGTGGTGCGTGCGGTGAATCGTGGGTTTCGTCTGGTGGTCGGTAGTCGATGGTCGAGAGTCAGTCGTCGAACGTCGGTTCGTCTCGCCTCACTTCGCCTCGTGCAGTCGGCGTCGGCCGCCGACTGCTCACGCTCGCGTCAACGTACAGAGGACGCGCGGTGCGGCGGGTTCCCGGGCGGCGCTCCAGAGGTGGTCGACGTGTGACGACCCGACCACCGGGGCGACGAGTTCGTCGAACTTGGCTCTGAGTTCCGCTTCGGTGAACGGGTCGTGTTCGCCGCCGCGGGCGCTTCGAACACTCGCGTCGAGCGTCTCGCCGCTGTCGAGCGTGACTCGTACGCGCGCGCCGCGTTCGTCGGGCACACGTGCGGCAACGTCGTCGGCGACGGTCACCGTCACCCGCCGTGCCAGTTTGTAGGCGTCTTCGGTCAACGCCTCGTCGGTGAACGCTTCTTTCCCCGTCGTTCCGGTCGTGAGCACGGTGCCGACGGCGAACGGAATCGAGAACTTCGCTTGGAGCGCGTTCGTCGGTTCCGGATTCGAGAGGGTCGCAGCGGCCGGATACGTCTCGACGGTCACCGCGTCGACGTCGGCGGCCGAGACGTCGTGGTCGGCCCGTACCTGAGTCAGTGCGTCGAGCACCGGATGCGTGTACCGGCAGGCGGCGTGGCGTTTGAAGTAGCCGCGTTCGATCTCCCACAGTTCCCCGAGTCCTGCTGCGAGCGCGTCACGCTCGGGTTCCGCGTCGGCGACAGATTGGAGGTGGCGCGCCAGTCCGTCTGTGAGACCGGTGAATCCCGCCTGTGCTTGGTCGGCGGCGACGAGACCTGCGAGGTTGCTCATTCCGGTGTAGCCGTTTCTGACCGTCGCCCCTTCCGTCGCCGCCTCGAAGCGCGTGTGTTGGGCGTAGTTGGCCGCGATGCGCATCGCGTGCAGTGTCGTCTCGGCGTCGAACTCGCGGAGGCGGGCGACACCGGCCGCCGCACCGACCGCACCCCAAACGCCGTGTGGGTGATAGGCCGACGTGAGTGGGACGACCATCCGTGCGACACGGACGGCGGTCTCGTAGGCGGCGACGAAGGCGGTGAGGAACTCTTGGCCGCTCTTGAACTCGCTTTCCCCGTCTGCTAACAGGGCCGGGAGGACGTGTATCGCCGGATGACCTGCTGCGAAGCGGTGTCCTTCGTCGAGTTCGAGTACCGACCCTGCCGTTCCGTTGAGGAACGCCGCCTGATACGGCGAAGTGCGTTGGCCGGCAGTTCCGAAGAGCGTCGCGTTCCCGCCGTTTTGTGCGGCCCAGTCCGCGGTGAGCGCCGCGACGGCCGGGTCCGAGGTGCCGCCGAGAATCACGCCGACGGTGTCGGCGATGGTCAGACTGGCTCTGTCAGCGACGCGGTCCGGAATCGCCGACGTATCGAGCTCGGCGACGAACGAGGCTAGTGACCGTTCATCGAGTTCGGATTCGGACTCGGCGTTCGCCCCGGATTCGGCGGCTCGCTCCTGTGGTTCGTTCATCTTCACCACCTCACACTCCGAGGTAGGCTTCGACGATGCCGTCGTCTTCGAGCAGTTCGTCACCCGGTGCGGACATCGTGATGCGTCCGTTCTCCATCACGTAGCCTCTGTCGGCGAGTCGAAGCGTCTGCTGGACGTTCTGTTCGACCATGAGCACGGTCACCCCTTGACTGTGGACCTCCTCGACGACGTCGAACACCTCTTGGACGAGTTGCGGAGCGAGACCGATAGACGGTTCGTCGAGGATGAGCAGGTCCGGGTCGCCCATGAGCGCGCGGGCGAGCGTCAACATCTGTTGTTCGCCGCCGGACATAGTCCCTGCCCGCTGGCTCTTTCGCTCTGCGAGGCGGGGAAAGAGCTCGAGCATCTCCTCTAACGTCTCGTCGCGCTTGGCCTGCGCGTCGGCCGTCTGCGCGCCGAGGAGCAGGTTGTCCATGACGGTCATGTTCGTGAACAGGTCGCGGTTCTCCGGCACCTGCACGATACCGCGCTCGACGATTTCGTGTGAGGGTTCTTCCTGAATCGGCTCTCCACGGTAGGTAATCGTCCCGTGTGTCGCCGAGAGGATGCCGCAGATGGTTCGCATCGTTGTCGTCTTGCCCGCACCGTTCGACCCGATGAGCGCGACGATCTCTCCTTCGCCGACGGTCATGTCGACGCCGTGGAGTACCTCGATCTCGTCGTAGCCTGCACGGACGTTACTGAGTTCAAGCATCGACGTCGGACCCCCCGATGTAGGCCTCGATGACACGCTCGTTCGAGACGATCTCCTGTGGTCGCCCGAAGCCGATTCCTTTCCCTTGGTTGAGCACCTTCACGTAGTCTGAGATGTTCATGATTGCCTTCATGTCGTGTTCGATGATGAGGAGGCTCGTTCCTCGCTCGCGCAGTTGACGGAACAGGTCGAGCATCTGCTTCGACTCGGAGGGAGTGAGTCCCGCCATAATCTCGTCTAAGAGCAGAATCTTCGGTTTCGTCGCGATAGAGCGCGCCAGTTCGAGCCGTTTCTGTGCGCCGATGGTCAACTCGCCTGCCTCTTCGGTGGCACGGTCGGCGAGGCCGACGAACTCCAACTGTTCCATGGCGATCTTCTCCGCCTCGCTGCGGCGACGCGTGTGGATGTGTGCGCCGACCATCGCGTTCTCGACGACGGTCAACTCTTCGAGCGGCCGCGTGATCTGGAACGTCCGGGCGAGGCCGCGCCGAGCGATCTTGTGAGAGGGGAGCCCCGAAATCTCCTCGCCTTCGAGCGTCACCGTTCCCGATGTCGGTGGGAACGTTCCACTGATACAGTTGAACAGCGTCGTCTTGCCCGCGCCGTTCGGTCCGATGAGACCGATAATCTCGCCGCGTTTGACATCCATGTCGACGCCGTCGAGTGCCTGCAGTCCGGAGAAACGTTTGCCGACGTCACGGACCGAGAGGATAGTCTCTCCCTCGCGGTCGGCGTGCTGGTTCGTCTCAGACATCAGTTGTTCACCTCCTCGTTGGAATCAGTCGAGCGGACACGGTTCCAGAGCGCCCGTGCGCGACTCGGCCAACTCACCACACCACGCGGTGAGTAGATGACGATGGCGACGAGGAACGCCCCGTAGATGATGCGGTCCAACCCGTTGATGTTCGTGAACGTCGTCCGGGCGACTTCACTGACCGGCGTGACGATGAACGACCCGACGATGGGGCCGATGAGCGTCCCCGGGCCGCCGACGACGGCGGGCAGGAGTAGTTCGACGTTCTTGAACAATGCGAACACCGTGTCGGGGCGAATCGTGTTGAAGTACATAGACCAGTAGGCACCGCCGAGAGCCGTGAAGAACGCGCTCACGGCGACACCGAGCATCTTGTAGCGGAACGCGGGGACACCCACGCTCGCGGCGGCGGATTCGTCCTCGCGGATAGCGAAGAAGTAGAGTCCGATCCACGAGTTCTTGATGAGCCACGAGATAAGCGTGACGACGAGGAGGAACCCGAGGATGAGATAGTAGTACGGCAGGTCACTTTGGAACTGGAAGGCGAGGAGTCCGTACTCCGCGCCGTAGTCCCGTGGGAACGGTTTGAAGTACCCGTTCGCACCCTGTAGTTCGGACATGTTTACCACGACGAACCGGAGCAGTTCGGCGAACGCCAGCGTCGCCAGTGCGAAGTAGTGCCCCTTCAGCTTGAACCGGAAGGTGAGAAAGCCGATGATGAGACCATAGCCCGCCGCGATGACGCCCGCGACGAGCATCCCCACCCACGGGTTGAGCGCGAGGTCCGCGAGGAGCTTTTGGGTCGCATAGGCACCGATGCCGAAGAACGCGGCGTGTCCGAACGAGAACTGCCCGGTGTAACCGGACATGATGTTCCACGCTTGGGCGGTGTAGGCGTAGATGACGGTCAGAATCAGGACTTTGAGGCTCAGCGTCGCCGCCAGTTCCATCCCGGCGACGTCGATTTCGATGATGTACGGGAGCGCGGCGAGGAACCCGAACAGTGCCACTCCCTTCACGAACGGCGCGTACGTCTGGTCGTCGAAGTCGCGGTAACTCTCGCGAACCGACTCGATGGTGCTCATGCGTCGGCACCTCCGAAGAGGCCCTCGGGCTTGACCAGCAGCGTCCCGATGAAGAGGAGGAAGATGAGAACCTGTGCGGTCGTTCCGGGCAGGTAATAGCCGCCGAACACCTGAATCATCCCCACGATGAGACCGCCGACGAACGCCCCCGGGAACGACCCGAGGCCGCCGAGGATGACGATGACGAAGGCGTTGATGAGGTAGGTCTCGCCCGTAAAGGGGTCGAAGCGCTGGAAGAGCGCGATGGACGCGCCCGCGACACCTGCGAGCGCCGCACCGATGCCGAACGTGAGGTAGTTGATGCGCTTGACGTTGATACCGACGTAGCGCGCACCGTCACGGTTGTCCGCCGTGCCACGAATCCGTCGTCCGAGGTCGGTGCTGTTGAGAAACGCCCGGACGGCGAGCATCGTTCCGAGTGCGATGATGAGCGCGTACAGTTGACCCAGCGGGATGAACACGCCGCCGACTTGGAGAGACCCGAGCGAGAGTTGCACCTGCTGCGGGTCGGGCGTAAACACGATTTCGATAGCCGACTGGATGATGAGCAACACACCGAGCGTGGCGATGAGTTGGTTCTGTTGGGGTGCCTCCAGAATCGGCTCGACGGTGAGGACGTGGACGACCACCCCCAACACGAACAACACGACGGCGGCGATTGGAATGCCGACGAACGGACTGATGCCGAGTGATTCGGAGACCAACCAGACGGTGTACATTCCGACGACCAGAAACACACCGTGGGCGAAGTTGATGACGTCCATCACACCGAAAATCATCGTCAGGCCGAGTGCAGTCAACGCGTAGACTCCACCGAGCAGGAGTCCGAACGCTAGCAACTGCAACAAGACGGCATCGAGATTTGCGATATCGGTCAGGAACTGTACGAGCGGGTCTGTGAACCGGTCTAACCCGCCCCCCTGCAGTGGGAACGTAACGACGGATATGTCTATTTGTGGCATACGGGTGGCTTACACTCGGTGATAGTTGGCATGTCTCATAAAGGGTACCCTCGTCGTCTCAGTTCGTTGCTGCGAAAGAAAGCGGGGACGGGATGACGAAGTAGTCAGGTAGTCGCGATGAGCGCAGGTCGCCGAACTCAGATCTGCGGTGACGTCTCGGCGTACTCTTCGGGGTAGACCACTTTGACCGAGAGGTCTTGCACCTGGTTGACCGGCGCGAGCGCGTTGATGTTCTCGCCGGCGTCGTTGAACTCGATGGTCCCCATCGCGGAGATGTGGTCCTCGTACTGGAGTTGCTTCAGCGCGTTGTTGATGTCTTCGGAGTCGGCGCTGCCGGCCTCCTCGATGGCTTGGATGATGACCTCTCCGGCGGTGTAGGCCATCCCGACGGACGCGGAGAACTCCTGGTCGTAGTTCTCCGTGAACTGCGAGCGGACCTCGGCGGTCTTGTCGGTGGTCGGGTTCAGTGCGTAGTTGTTGTCCAGCACACCGTTAGCGAAGTCACCGATGTCGGAGACAGCCTTGTCGTCGGTGAACGTCGCCGAAGCACAGGCCGTCAGATGCGGCGGACGGTAGCTTTGGTCTTGCAGCGCCTGTGCGAGGAGGACGCCGCCGGCGACGTACGTCGACGCGATGATGGTGTCGGGGTCCGCCTGTCGGAGTCTCGAAACCTGCGTGTTCGCGTTCGACGCACCGAACTCGATGGCCGTCTCCTCGACGATTTCGACGTCCTGTTCGGGGAGCGTCTCACGGAGACTGTCGCGAATCGCCTGCCCGTAGCTGTTGTTGATGTAGAACAGACCGGCCGTGTCGAGCGTGCCGCCGTTGTCGCGGACGACCGTCGGAACGAGGTCGGCGTAGTCGCTCGCCATCCGTCGGGCCGGTGGCTGTGGACGGTAGACGTAGTTGAACCCGCGGTTCTCCAGGATGTTGTCGGCGGCCGCGATGGAGATGACGAACGGCACGCCCTGTCGCTCTGCCACCTGCGTCGCCGCCGTCGTGACGGGCGAGGAGTAACATCCGGTGAGGACGTTCGCCCCGTCCGAGAGCAGTTCTTCCGTGACCTGCCCACCGAGTTCCTGCTTCCCTTGGTTGTCGCCCTGGATGACGTTCACCTCTGCGCCGCCGAGCGATTCGATACCACCCGCCTCGTTCTTCCGCATGGCGGCGAGTTTGATGGCGTTGTTCATCCCGACGCCGGTGGCGGCGAGACTGCCCGAGAGCGGGTGGTTCGACCCGATGACGACTTCGTCGACGGAGCCACCACTCGACCCCGTCGTAGTCCCTTGGTTCCCGCCGGACCCGCCGTCCGAACCGTTGTCTCCACCGTCTCCGCCATCACCGCCGGACCCGGTATCGTCGCTGGTACATCCCGCGAGTGTCAGTGCCGCAACGCTCGCTCCAGTCGTCTTGAGAAAACGTCGCCTGTTGCTCGTCACCGAAGACTTGAGAGTCTTACCCATGGCAATCGATCACAGCTTTGGGGTTGATGATAATAAACACCAATAAAAGATAGTTGTCATGTACGGGTGAGAAATACCCGACAAAGTGTGTGAATCTAACGCACACGTTCAAGACACCGGTCGTCGTCACTCCGACTATGGACTCGGACACCAGTCTCGCTTCCGACACGAGCGAAGCGTTTCGACAGCAGACGGTCATCGTCACGGGCACCGCGAGCGGTATCGGACGGGCGTGCGCTCGTCTCGTCGTCGCTGGCGGCGGTACCGTCGCCGGTGGAGATATACGCGACCAACAGGCGACCGTCGAGGCGTGTGACGAGTATTCCGGGACGTTCGTCCCCGTCGACACCGACGTGACCGACGAAGCCGACGTCGCCCGACTCGTTGAGCGTGCCGCCGAAACCGGTGAGACTGGTGAGGTGGACGTCGTCGTCAACGTGGCCGGAATCATCAGTCGTGGTCCCGTCGAGAACCTGCGCGACGAGGATTGGCAAGGCGCACTCGACGTGAATCTCTCAGGACCACTTCGCGTCTGTCGAGCGGCAGCGCCCCATCTCCGGACGAACGGCGGCGCAGTCGTCAACGTCTCGTCCATCTTCGGGCAGATTGGGGCCGCAGAGCGCGCGAGTTACACTGCCTCGAAAGCCGGACTGGAAGGATTGACTCGGGCGCTCGCTGCGGAGTGGGGTTCCGATGGCGTCCGTGTCAACGCCGTCGCACCGGGATACATCCGCACGCGGATGACCGAACCGTTCGAGGACGACGAGGTCGCTCTCGACCGCTTCCGCGCGCTCTCGGCACTCGACCGAGTCGGCCGACCGGAAGAAGTTGCCTCCGTCGTCGGCTTCCTCGCTAGCGACGCCGCCAGTTTCGTCACCGGTGAGACGCTACTCGTCGATGGGGGTCGGGCGACTGTCGAGTGAGAATCGAGTAGGAGGTGAGAAGAACAGTGCGCTATTCGACCGACTAGAGCGACTGCCGAGCGTGGATACCGGCGAGTCGACCGTAGCCGAGTGCCGTCGTCAGGCCGTTGCCCGAGAGGTAACCGCCCGCGCCGTGGCCGCTGATGCCGCAGGCCGTCCCGCCGCCCGCGTAGAGGTTCTCCACGTAACTTCCGTCGGCCCGAAGGACACGCGCGTGTTCGTCGACGACGAGGCCGCCTTGGGTGTGAAACAGCGACCCGGTGACTTTCGCGCCGTAGAAGGGAGCTTCGAGCGGGTTCGCGCCGTCAGTGCGACCGACTTCGTCCGGTTCGCCCGCACGAGCGGCGTCGTTGTAGGCGGCGACTGCCTTCGCCGCCGACTCGCCGTCACAGCCGAGATGGTCACAGAGTTCCTCTATCGTCGCCGCCGAGTGGTACGTCCCGACGCTGGCCGCCTCGTCGAAGTCGTCGAACTCGCCGCGTAACTTCTCGAAGATACGCTCGTCGAACAGTTCGTAGCCGATTCCGCCCGACTGCTTCAGCACGTCGATGGCGAACTCGCTGTACCCCGCGGACTCGTCGCCGAAGCGCTCGCCCTCGGCGTTGACGAGGATTCCGCCGTTCATCACGACGGCGTACGTCGAGAGCATCCCGGTCTGGCTGGCGACGGTGGCGTGTCCCTGATAAGCGTCCATGTATGCGAGTTCACCGCCGAGTTCCGAACCGAAGCGGACGCCGTCACCGGTGTTGCCGTCCGCGCCGAAGTAGAGCGCACGTTCGATGTCCTCCTCACAGTAGTCCGTGATCATCTCGCGGTTGCCCGCGAAGCCGTCGGTTCCGAGGATGACCTTCTTCGCTTCGATGGCCTCCTCACGGTGAATACCGGCGACGACGCCGCGAACCGTCCCTTCGTCGGCGACGAGTTTCGTCACGGGCGCGTTCGTCAGGAGTTCGATGTTCGGCGTCGACTCGACGCGTTCGACCAGTTCGGCGACGAGGTTCTCACCGTTTCGTCCGTCGGGGGCGTGCATCCGGTACTCCGAGTGTTTGGGGTATTTGAAGTCGTCGACGATGTGGAGCGTGATGTCCCAGTCGTCCACCAACCAGTGGATGAGGTTCGCGCTCTCTTCGCAGAGGTACTGGACCCGGTCTTCGTCCGCTTCGTAGCCGTTCTTCTCTAAGATGTCGCGAGCCATGTCCGCGGGCGTCTCGTCGATGCCGACTTCGCGCTGGAGTCGCGTGCCCGCCGCGGGGACCATCCCCGTCGACAGCGACGTGTTGCCGCCGCACTCGGGGGCCTTCTCCAGAATCGTCACCTGCAGGTCGGGGTTCTCGCTGGCCGCGAGCGCAGCGACGAGACCGGTTCCGCCGCCGCCGGCGACGAGTACGTCCGTGTCGATGTCCCACTCGACGTCGTCGGCGGAGACGACTTCGGAGGCGCTGTCGCTGGGTGTCCGCTGAGCTAGTTCGTCCATAGTTCGTGCTAGGTAGTCTCTCTCGTAAATCTACCGTTCACGGTCGTCGTCTCTCGTTTCTCTCTGCCGGGGGTGAGAGCTATGGTGTCTCGGTGCGCGGATATGGTATGAACGCAGACTCGCCACGAGCAGTCGTCGAGGAGTTCTTCGACCGGATGAGCGACGACCGACGCGAGACGATTGGAGAGTTGTTCCACGACGACGCCGTCGTCACCCTCCCGGGTGTACAGTTCGAAGGACCGACCGCCCCTGCCGATTTCCTCGCCTTCCTCGAACCGCGCTACGAGTGGGCCGGCAAGGAGTTCGACCGGTGGATAGAAGCAGGCGAGACAGTCGTGAGCATCGGGACGCTCTACGGCGTCGACAACGACGGCGACGAGTTCCACGACGTCCGATACGTCGACGTCTACGAGGTCGAGGATGGGAAGATTAGTCGTCTCGACATCTGGAACGACCTCGCGGTGGAGGGCGTCGTATGAGTGCTGGAGGTGCCGAAAACGACCGAATCGGCGCCCTGTTCGCGCTCCGTGACGACCCGTCGCTCGTCGTTCGCGCCGAAGAGTTGGGGTACGAGTCGGCGTGGGCAGCGGAGGGGCAGGGAAAGACGGCGTTCGGGAAACTGGAGCGATGGGCGGTCCACACGGACGAAATCGGCCTCGCGACGGGCATCGTCAACGTCTTCTCCAGAACGCCCGCCACGCTCGCGGCGGCCGCAGCGACGCTCGACGACCACTCCGACGGCCGGGCCATCCTCGGTCTCGGTGTGGCGCATCCGGGTGTCGTCGAGACGTTTCACGGCGTCCCCTTCGAGCGTCCGCTCGCGCGCATGGACGAGTACATCGAACTCGTTCGTCGATATCTCCGTGGCGACGCCGACGGGTTCGACGGCGAGTTCTTCACGCCCGAGCGAACGAGTTTCTGGGACGCGTTCGAACCGCTACGTGAAGAGATACCCATCTACAACGGCGCGCTCGGGCCGGCGAACGTCCGACTGACGGGGCAGTTCGCCGACGGGTGGCTTCCGAACCTCTATCCGCGTCCCCAGTTCGAGGAGGCGATGGAGTGGCTGGCGACGGGTGCCGAGCGGGCGGGTCGCGACGTCGACGACGTGGACGTGGCGATGTACGTGCTCACGTCGGTCCACGAAGACGAAGCAGTCGCGCGTGAACAGGCGGCCCGTCACGTCGCGTACTACCTTCGCGACGTTCCGGGCTACTACGGGCGGGCGGCCGAACACGCCGGATTAGGTGACGAAGTCGAGGCGGCGCGGCAGGCCCCGACGATGGACGCCGCTATCGACGAACTCTCCGACGAGTTCTTGGACCTCGTCGGTCTCGTCGGCACGCCCGACGACGTCCGCGGGCGACTGGACGAGTTACGGGCGATGGGTGTCGACCTGCCTGTCGTCCGTGCGCCGTCGGGCGTCGACCGTGACTGGGTCGAACGGATGCTGGAGGTGTTCGCCCCGTAACAGGTGGTTGAGGAGAGCCGTACTTTTATGCTGGTTGCCAGCCCACCACAAACGAAACCCTGTATGACAGAGCGCATCTGGGAGGACCTGCTGTCCGAACAGGACCGACAGGTCATCTCGAAAGCCGGTTACGACAAGGAGGGCGCGTCGTCGTGGGAGTCGCGCGGTATGGGCGAGAACCCGATGGTCCTCGTCATCGACATGCAGCGACTCATCGTCGGCGACGACGTCCCCATCCTCGACGCCATCGAGGAGCATCGCACCGCGATGGGCGAAATCGCGTGGAACGCCATCGAGTACATCGACCCGTTTCTCGACTTCGCGCGCGAGCAGGACGTCCCCGTGACGTACACGCGCGTCGTCCCGTCGAGTTACGACGATTCCAATCATCCGGACCTCGACATCGTCGACGCCGTCGGCCCGAAAGACGGTGAGACAGTCGTCGACAAGTCCTACGCCTCGGCGTTCTACGGGACGGACCTCCTCTCGCGACTCGTCCGCGGCGGGCACGACTCGGTCATCATCGTCGGCAACTCCACCAGCGGGTGTGTTCGTGCCACCGCCGTCGACGCGAAACAGAACGGACTCAGCGTGGTTCTGCCGCAGGAGTGCATCTTCGACCGTATCGAAGCCTCACACAAAGTCGGCCTGCTCGACCTGTGGATGAAGTACGCGGAGGTCTTAGAGACCGAAGAGGTCGAGGAGTGGGTCGAGACGCTATGAGCGACACTGAGTACGACCTCGTCGTCTCCGGCGGCACGGTGGTCACGCCCGAACACGGCACTTTCGAGGCAGACGTTGCCGCCGACGGCGAGACGATTTCGGCGATTGCCTCGCCGGGGACGCTCTCGGGAGCGACAGAAATCGACGCGACGGGCAAGTACGTCCTCCCGGGCGCGATAGACCCGCACACGCACCACGGTATCTACCGTGGGCTGGAAGCCGACGCCGAGTCCGAGTCGAAGTCGGACCTCGTCGGCGGCGTCACGACGATTGGTAACTACTTCCGCCGGGCCGGCGCGTACGCCGACATCATGCCGGACTACTTCGCGCAGGCCGAACCCAACTACTACCACGACTACTTCTTCTCGCTCGGGCTCCTGTCGATGGAGCACGTCGAGGAGATTCCCACCATCGTCGAGGAGTTCGGCATCACGACGTTCAAGTGGTACATGAACTACAAGAACGCCGCCCGCGAGAAGTTCGGCGTCGACTGCGACATGCACGACGACTTCGGCGACGCGTTCATCCAGAAACTCGCCGAGCAGGACGTCCCGACGACGCTCGGCTACCACTCCGAGAACGTCGAGATCACGAACGCACTCGCCGGCGGCAACGTCTACGTCACCTCCGAATCGGAGGACGCGGGAGGGGATGAAGACGAAGGCTACGAGGTGATGGTCGAGGAGTTCCCCGGCTACGCCGAGACGCAGAGCATGGTCGCGGGCGCGTCGCTCGCGAAGGTCCACGGCTACGACGACCGGTTCTACGCCGTCCACATCTCGGCGGGCCAGACCGCCGACGAACTCGCCGCACTTCACGAGGCGGGCTATCGGACGTGGGGTGAGACCTGCATCCACTATCTGACGCTCACGACCGAGGAGTGCGACGAGCGGATGAAGGTCAACCCACCGGTTCGCTCGAAAGAAGACCAAGAGACGCTCTGGAAGCGTCTCGCCGACGGCACCATCTCGACTATCGGGACCGACCACTGTGCGAACCTCGCCGAGAACAAGTTCGGCGAGGGCATTCGTGACAGTCTCCTCGGCTTCCCGTCGACATCGGTGATGCTCCCGCTCATCCTCTCTGAGGGTGTCAACGAGGGCCGCATCTCGCTGGAACGCGCCGTCGAGGTGACGAGTACGAACGCCGCGAAGGCGTTCAACCTCTACCCGAAGAAAGGGACGGTGCGGGTCGGCAGCGACGCCGACCTCGCCATCGTCGACCTCGACGAGACGAAGACCGTCACCCCCGACTTGCTCCACAGCGTCTCCGGCTACTCGCCCTACGAGGGCCGCGAGGTCACGGGATGGCCGACACAGACGGTCGTGAAAGGGCAACTCGCCTACGACGACGGCGACGTCGTCGGAACGAAAGGACATGGAACGCACGTCGACCGACCGGTGTGAGGCCGTGGTGACAACGACCCGAACCACCGCCCGAACCGGCCGGACGCGACGAATCGAACGCTGACGACAGACGAACACAGCAGACACGAACACAGACAAGACACATGACAGACGACACTGACGGACCACTCGCAGGCCTCGTCGTCCTCGAAGCCGGGTCGATGATCTCCGGCCCGACGGTCGGGCGACTACTCGCCGACTTCGGCGCGACGGTCATCAAGATCGAACACCCCGAGTTCGGTGACCACATCCGGAACTTCGGCCCGAAGAAGGACGGCGTCGGCCTCTGGCACAAGTACCTCTCGCGCAACAAACAGTCCATCACGCTCAACATCTCCACCGACTCCGGTAGCGCGGTGTTTGAGGACCTCGTGAGTGAAGCGGACCTCCTCGTCGAGAACTTCCGACCGGGGACGCTCGAACGGTGGGGACTCGGCTGGGAGCACCTCTCGGACGTGAATCCGGACCTCGTGATGCTCCGGATGTCCGGGTTCGGACAGGACGGCCCGTACGCCGAGCGTCCCGGATTCGGCACGCTCGCGGAGGCGATGTCCGGGTTCGCCTACCTCAACGGCTTCCCCGACTCGCCGCCACTACTCCCGCCGACGGGACTCGCCGACAACATCGCCGCGCTGTTCTCGACGTTCGCGGTGATGTTCGCGCTCTACCACCGCGACGTCAACGACGGCGGCGGCCAGTACATCGATACGAGTCTCATCGAACCCATCTTCGGGTTGCTCGGGCCGCAACCGCTCCGCTACGACCAACTCGGTGAAATCGAGTCGCGGTCGGGGAACCGTTCGACGTCGTCGGCCCCGCGGAACGTCTACCGCACCGGCGACGACCGCTGGGTCGCCATCTCGGCGAGCGCCCAGCCACTGGCGATGCGTACGTTCGACGCCATCGACCGACCGGACCTGAAAGACGACCCGCGCTTCGAGACGAACGCGAAGCGATTGGAGAACGTCGACGAACTCGACGCCATCATCCAAGGGTGGATGGACGAGCACACGCGCGAAGAGATACTCGAATCGTTCGAAGAGGCCGACGCGACCATCGCGCCCGTGTACAACGTCGAAGACATCCTCAACGACGAGCACTACGCCGCCCGCGAGTCGTTCATCTCCGTCGACGACGAGGACCTCGGCGAGGCAACGGTACAAAACGTCTTCCCGAAGTTCTCGAAGACGCCGGGCAAAGTCGACCATCTCGGCCCGTCGCTCGGCGAACACAACGACGACGTGTACCGTGACCGACTCGGCTACGACGACGAGATGCTCGCGGACCTCGACTCGGAGGGTGCGATATGAGCCTCCTCGACGACCTGCCCGAGAAGGTTCACGTGGTCGAGATGCTCCCTCGCGACGGCTTCCAGCGACTCGACGAGTTCGTCGAGACCGACAAGAAAGTCGAGATAATCGACTCCCTTTCGGCCACTGGCGTCGACGAAATCGAAATCTCCTCGTTCACGCATCCGAAGGCCGTCCCCACACTCAGGGACGCCGACGAAGTCGCCCAGCAAATCGAGCGTCACGACGACGTGACCTACCGGGCGCTCGTTCCCAACCTCGTCGGGATGGAGCGCGCCGTCAAAGCGGAGGTGGACAAAGTGAACGCCCTCGTCACGAACAGCCAGGCGAACACCGAGAAGAACCAGAACCGCACTCGCGAGGAGGTGCTCGCGGAGATGGACGACATCGTCGAACTCGCCCACGACCACGGTATCGAAGTCGAGGCGGGGATGGGCACGAGTTTCTACTGTCCGTACGAAGGGCACATCGACCCCGCAGAGACGCTCGCCGTCGTCGACAGCGTGGTCGAGTCCGGCGTCGACGAAGTGACGCTGGCGACGACGATGGGCCTCGCCAACCCCGTCGAGATTACGGAGCGGTTCAGTGCCGCTTTCGAGGCGCATCCGGGTCTCGACATGGGGCTCCATCTGCACGACACGAACGGGATGAGCCTGGCGAACACGCTCGCCGCGATGGCCGTCGGCGTCGACCGGTTCGACGCCTCCGTATGTGGCCTCGGCGGCGGCGTCGTCCTCCCCGGCGGGATGTCGGGCGTCGGCAACACGCCGACGGAGGACCTCGTGCAGATGCTCACCCGGATGGGCGTCGACCACGGTGTCGACTTCGGGAAGATAGAGGCCGCCGCCCACGACGTCTCCGACGAACTGGGCCTCGGCGCGACGAGTCACGTCCTGATGGGCGGGACCGTCGAGCGTGTTCTAGAGACGGTCGCAGCAGACAAGAGAGGCGGTGAGAACGCATGACAGGAAAGACACTCGCAGAAAAGTTGCTCTCCGACAAATCTGGAACCGACGCCCGCGCGGGCGACTACGTCGAGGCCGAAATCGACGTGGCGATGGCCCACGACATCACGGGGCCGCTCGCGTTCCAGACGTTCGACGAGGTGACGGGCGAGGACGCCGACCTCTTCGCCCCCGACCGGACCATCTTCACCATCGACCACCACGCGCCAGCCGACGGCGTACAGGCCGCGAACAACCACAACGCGGTTCGGGAGTTCGCCGCGAAACACGGCGCACACCAGTTCGACGTCGGCGACGGCATCTGTCACGCCGTCCTCGTCGAGGAGGGGTTCGTCAAGCCGGGTGACCTCGTCATCGGCGCGGACTCGCACTCGACGACCTACGGCGGAATCGGCGCGTTCGGAACCGGCGTCGGGTCGACTGACCTCGGCACCGCGCTCGCGACGGGCGAGTTGTGGTTCCGCGTTCCCGAGACGATGCGCTTCGAGGTGGAGGGTGAACTCGCAGACGGCGTCTACGCGAAAGACCTCATCCTCCGGTTCATCGGCGACGTCGGCTTCGACGGCTGTACCTACATGGCCGCCGAGTACGGCGGCAGCACCATCGAGTCGCTGCCGATTCACGAGCGCCTCGTGCTCTCGAACATGGCCATCGAGATGGGCGGGAAGGCGGGGTTCGTCGAACCGGACCTCCGGACCATCGACTACCTCGAACGCCAGACCGGCGAAGTCGTCCCCTTCGACGACGACTTACACTCCGACGAGGACGCGACGTACGACTCGGTCCACACCTACCGTGCCGAGGACCTCGCACCGCAGGTGTCGAAGCCGTCGAACCCGGAGAACGCCGTCGACGTCACCGAAGTCGAGGGAACCGAAATCGACCAACTGTTCGTCGGGACGTGTACGAACGGTCGGTACGAGGACATCAAACTCGTCGCCGACATACTCGACGGCGAGGAACTCGCACCGAACGTCCGGATGGTCGTCGTCCCCGCCTCGAAGTCCGTCTACCAGTACATGCTGCAGACGGGCGTGTTCCAGACGCTCACCGACGCCGGCGCGGTCATCCAGAGTGCTGGCTGTGGACCGTGTGCGGGCTACCACCAGGGCGTCCTCGGTGACGACGACATCTGTCTCGCGACGGCGAACCGCAACTTCCCCGGGCGTGAGGGGTCGATGCAGTCGCAGGTCTATCTGGCGAGTCCGGCCACCGTCGGCGCGAGCGCGCTGTACGGCGAGATTACGGACCCACGCGGTGTGCAGACGGAGCGCTACGACGACACGGTGTTCGCGGAGGTGCTCTCATGAGCGACCCTTCTGAACCGGGCAGAGCGTGGGTGTTCGGCGACAACATCGACACCGACCAGATCACGCCGTCGCGGTTCATCGTCTCGTCGGACCCCGACGAACTCGCGACGCACGCCTTCGAGGACCTCAGACCGGAGTTCTCCGGAAAAGTCGAGACGGGCGACTTCGTCGTCGCTGGCGAGAACTTTGGGAGCGGCTCCTCGCGCGAGCACTCGCCGCTCTCGCTCGTCGGCGCGGGCGTCTCGGGCGTCATCGCGCAGTCGTTCGCGCGCATCTTCTTCCGCAACGCCATCAACCTCGGCCTTCCGGTACTCATCTGTCCGGGGGCGGACGCCATCGACGACGGCGACGAGGTCAGTATGGACATCGACGCGGGTATCGTCCACAACCACACGAAAGGCGAGCAGTACGACGCGGAGGCGCTTCCCGAGTTCCTCCAGACGCTCGTCGAACAGGGCGGGTTGAAGGCGTACACGAAGGCGAAACTCAGCGAGTAGACACTCGGGCATTCGGGCATTCGGGCAGTGGGTCGGCGGGCAGTAGACGGGCACGCGGTTCAGGGCAGCAGAAACGGGCACGTGGTTAGAGAGAGGCACCCGATTTACGCGCGACGTTCGACCCGACTTTTTCGAGGAATCTGCTAGAGGTCCCAGTAGAGCAATCCGGCGGCGACGAGGAGACAGACCGCGAGTCCGGCGAAGGCGACGACGTAGTTCGCGTACGTCGCCGTGATTCCGACGTAGGCCGGGCCGAGCGCGTTCGCCCCCAAGAAGAGCGCACGTGCCGCCCCGAGGTCGGCGCCCATGCCGCCGTCGGGGGCGTTGTCGACGATGATGGTGTCGGCCAGCGGAAACTCCATCTTGTAGCCGAGTGCGAGGACGGCGATACTGGCGTAGACGAGGAGCGGCGTCTGGACGAACGAGAGGATACCGAGGGCAACGGCGGCGACGAGGAGGCCGACGACGGCGATAGACTCTCGACTAAAGCGGTCGCTCACGTCGCCAGCGACGGGCTTGATGGCGAGACCGACCACGAAGACGATGGCGAACGACGCGCTGGCGAGTTCTTGGGAGAACGACTTGGACTCGATGAGAAAGGTCGGAAAGAAGTTGATGAAGCCGCCGACCATGAAGTAGAAGAGCGAGAAGGCGACGAGCGTCCGGCGTTGGGCGGGGCTGGCGACGAGTCGACGAACCGTCCCCGTCGCGTCGAGCGTCGGTCGTGCGACGGTGTAGCCTTCCGTCGACCAGTGGACGAAGAGGAGCGTGAGACCGACGAGGAGCAGCGCTACGGGGACGAACGGCGTTCGCCACGTGGCGTAGGTGAGTGCAAGAATCGCCACGCCGGAGGCGAGCAGACCACCGAAGTCCGTCCCGGCAGCGTAGAGGCCCATCGCACGCCCGCGGCGTTCGACGAAGAGGTCCGAGAGGAGTGCTCGCGACGGGATGGCGAAGAGCCCTTTCCCGAGGCCGGTGACGGCGGCGGCGAGGACGAACCCCGCGAGGCCACCGGCTAGCCCGAACGTCGTGAACCCGAGGACCAGGACGACGAGACCGGGGACGATGAGGGTGGCGCGGGTCCAACGGTCGGAGAACTCGCCGCCGGGGTACTGCGTAATCGCGTAGATGCCCTGAAAGAGCGCGAGTGCCACGCCAGCCGTCGCCTCGGTGATGCCGAGGTCGGCGATAATCGTCGGCAAGAGTGGCGACAGAAGGAATCGGCCCAACTGGAGGACGCCCCACGCGAGCGAGAGCGTCGCAAGCATCCGGCCAGGATAGCCAGCGAACAACCGTTCTGTCGACGCCGACACTCGTGTCACAGGCTTCGTTCGACGCGGGAGTATCAGTGGATTTCGGTTGCGGCCAGCGACCATCGGCTCTGTAGTCGCTCTCTCTCTCTGCATAGCTGTTCAAAAGTTACTGGACACACACTCTATCGTCGATAGATATCTCTGTGAGACCGGCGACTCAGTTAATACATAGATATCGTGTCTATGTGCTCTAACACGGCTTTTCAATTCTGTATGTCGAACTATATGGAGAAAAGCACGCCATTCAGCTGTTATTATAAATGTCATACAATTTATAGAAGAGTTCCCGTACGGTGTCTGTTCCAAAGAGTTCTAACAATTTTCTCAGTTATCATCATCTCTCTTCGCCTACTGCTGTCGAAGGTACGCTTGGGCGAGTTTCGCTTCGATGCGTTGGAGATGTTCGCTCACCGTTCCCGCCGCGAGGTCGAGTTCCGCGGCGAGTTCTCGGTGGGTCGTCTGGCGCGGGACCTCGTAGTAGCCCGCTCGAACGGCGAGGTCGAAGACTTCGTGTTGCCGGTCGGTCAGAAGGTCCGCGAGGACTCCCGTGTCGGGTCGGTACTCGCCGATTCGTTCGAGCGTGAACCCGATTACTGGCGGGAGGTTCGAGACGGCCTGCTGAATCGCTCGGTCGGTGCCGATGACCGTCAGATGGAGGCCGCGAACGTCGCCGTCGTCGAAGTAGTGAATCGGCCAGTCGACGACGATTTCGTGGTCGTGGAGCGTCCCGAGGAGGTCGTCGACGAGACCAGCACTCCGACACTGGACGTACGCGACGCCGTGGTCGTCCGCCCCCGTCACGTCGGAGGCGAGGACATCGGGGGTCTCGTCCAAGAGCGTCGCCGCTCGGTCGAGGTCGCCGCGGAGTTCGAGGAGTTCGACGTACTGTCCGGTCGGACCGGGACTGACATAGTGAATCGCCTCGACGGTGACCGTCTCGTCGTGAGCGAAGATGTCGTCGACCGGGTGGACTGCGCCGTCGGTCCAACTCAGGGTAACTGTCGCGTAGCGCATCGTGTGTGGGTTGTGTTCGTTCGCTGTCTACCCGCACTGTTCATCTTGACCGAAGGGTCACTCGGCGACCTACTTAAACACACCTAGCATGCTCGGAAACAGATAGAGGGACCGTGCGGACGAAGAGAGTGTAATGAGCAACGAGACACCGCCGGTGTCGACCGAGATGCCGCCCGGCCCCGACGGGCTACCACTCGTCGGCAACTATCCCGCGTTCGTACGTCGTCCGTTCGAGTTCATGACCCAGAACGCCGCCGAGTACGGCGACATCGTCGGCTGGGAGGAACTCGACGGCCCCATCTACCAGTTGAACCACCCCGACCACATCGAACAGGTGCTCGTCCAGAACAACCAGAACTACATCAAGGGTGACGCCTTCCAGCGGACGCTCTCGCCGATTACGGGCGACGGAATCCTGAACAGCGAGGGGGCCGTCTGGCGACGGAACCGCCACCTCATCCAACCTGCGTTCGGCCCGAGTCGCATCAGCGAGTACGCCGAGATGATGACCGACGCCACCGAGGAGTTGCTGGCAACGTGGGGCGACGGCGAGACACGACTCATCCACGACGACATGATGGACGTGACGCTCCGCATCGTCGCCCAGGCGCTCTTCGGCGTCGACATCGACGACTACGTCGACGAGGTGGGGCTCGCACTGGAGGAGTTCATGGAGGCTTCCGAGAGTCTCTCACACTACGTCCTCCCGGAGAACGTTCCGACGCCGTCGCGGCGTCGGATTCGACACGCCCGTGAACGACTGGACAACGTCGTCTACGACATCATCGAACAGCGACGGGAGAACCCCGGCGAGCGAGACGTCATCTCGATGTTGCTCTCCGTGAGTGACGACGAAGGCGACGGCCTCTCGACGGAGCAGATTCGCGACGAGGTGGTCACGCTCCTCCTCGCCGGTCACGAGACGACAGCCCTGTCGCTGACGTTCACCGCCTACGCGCTCGCACGCCACCCCGAAGTCGAGAAGCGACTCGTCGCCGAACTCGACGAGGTGTTGGACGGCGAGACGCCGACGATGGCGGACCTCGCCGAGTTGCCCTACACCGAACAGGTGGTCAAAGAGTCGATGCGTCTGTATCCGCCGGTTCCGGGTATCGTCCGCGAACCGGTCAAACCCGACATCATCGGTGGGTACGAGATCCCTGCCGGTGCGACGATTCGCATGCACCAGTGGGTCGTCCACCGCGACGCTCGATGGTACGACGACCCTCTCGCGTTCGACCCGAGTCGGTGGACGAAGGAGTTCGAAAAGTCGCTCCCGAAACTGGCGTACTTCCCCTTCGCCGCCGGACCGAGACGGTGTATCGGTGACCGCTTCGCCATGCTCGAAGCGCGACTGCTCTTGGCGACCATCTACCAACAGTACCACCTCGAACTCACGCCAGACACGGAGTTGAACCTCGCAGCGTCGGTGACGGCCCGCCCGAAAGACCCGGTGCGGATGACCGTCCACCGTCGGTAACGCCGACGAACGCGCCTCACCGACTGTTCGTCGTCCGACACTCGACGTACCCTCTTTTCGTCCGTCTCTCGTCGTCCGATAGGCTCGCCCGAATCTGCAGAAATGGATGAATGTTCAGTATATATCTGATTAACAATGAAAACGATAATGTAAATTGTTCCGTATAGAAATTATTTTCAATGCACTACCACACCGACAACACGGCACACATGGCGATCGAATTTGCACATAGTCCGCTTCTGACGTTCGGAATCGGACTCGCGCTGGTCGTATTACTACTCGTCGTCTGGGACCTCCCGGCGTTCGTCGGGTTGGCACTCGCTGCGTTCTCCGTCGGCGTCGTGAACGCAGTGTTCGTCCCCGACTTCGCACTCGCGCAAGCGGCGACGCAGACGGCAACCGCGTTCGGGAACGGGATGGCCGGTATCGGGATACCCATCCTGATGGCTGCCATCATCGGGAAGTCGATGCTCGAAAGCGGTTCTGCGCAACGCGTCGTCCGGACGTTCCAGTCGCTCGTCGGCAAGGAGAACTCGGACGTCGCACTCTGGGGCAGTTCGACGATTCTCGCGATTCCGGTGTTCTTCGACAGCGTCTTCTACCTGCTCGCGCCGCTCGCTCGCTCGATGCGCGCGCGGATGGGAAAGAACTACGCGCTCTACATCGTCGTCGTCGGTGCCGGTGCCGCGACGGCCCACGTGTTCGTCCCGCCGACGCCCGGCCCGCTGGCCGTCGCCAGCGAGATTGGGTCCGACCTCGGTATGACGATGGTCATCGGCGTCGCCGTCGCCGCCCCCTCGGCAACGATGGGCGGTCTCGTCTACGGTCGCTGGATCAACAAGCGACTCGACATCCCGCTTCGCGACTCGATGGGGACGACGCGAGAAGAACTCGAAGAACGCGCACAGCGCGATTCGAGCACGCTCCCGAGTTTCCTCGAAGCTGTCGGCCCAATCGTCGTCGCCGTCGCCCTCGTCGGCGCGTCGACGGCCATCGGCCCGCTCCAGCAGGTCCTTCCCGGCTTCGCAGGCTTGTTCGCCACACTCGAACCCCTCGTCGCGTTCCTCGGCGACAAGAACGTCGCGCTCACCGCTGCGGCCCTTCTCGCGGCGTACATCTACCTCCGCTGGACCGACCTCTCACGCTCCGAGTGGGAGGGCGAACTCACCGAGGCGCTGAAGAGCGGTGGCAACATCGCCGCCATCACTGCGATGGGTGGCGCGTTCGGTGCACTGCTCGCCGCCTCCGGCATCGGTTCGTACCTCGCGGGGAGTCTCCAGAACATCGGTATCGGACTCCTCATCACGGCGTGGCTCATCGCCGCCATCGTCCGTATCGCACAGGGTTCGGCGACAGCAGCGATGCTCACCGCCGCCGGTATCATGGCCCCCTTGACCGGCCAACTCGACGTTCACGCGGCGTATCTCGTGATGGCTATCGGCGCCGGTGGAAACATCTGCTCGTGGTACCCTGACTCCGGCTTCTGGCTCGTCAAGGAGATCGGTGGACTGACGCAGGCCGAGACGCTCAAGACGTGGACTGTGGTGACGACGATTATCTCCGTCACCGGTCTCGTCTCTGTCCTCATCCTCTCGACTATCTTCCCGCTGGCCTAACTGGGCTAGCGTCCTGCGGTCTTTCTCGGTTCTGTCGCTGACTCTTCTTGACTCTTCACCGCCTCTCTGTCGTTCTCGACGCCACATTCCCCGACCAGCCGTGCGTACGACGGCCACAGCACATACGTACGTCGCAGGTCTCCGTGTAGCCATGACAGACGAAGAACTCGGACAGGCCACCATCGTCTACGAAGACCCCAACGAGGGGACTGTCGAGAAGACGGTCGACAACGAACACATCGCGTACTTTCAAGACCACTGGATTCTCAAGACCGACGAACAGGACGACCGCGACATCGTCCGGCGGATTCCGCTCCAGAACGTCTACTACGTCGAGCGCTCCGTCGAGGAGTTCGAAGAAGAGGTGGCGACGGTCCGAAACCAAGTCGAGTCGTGCGCTGGCAACCTCCGAGAGCGACTGTTCGGGAGCGAACAACAGGACGACGGCGAGACGGAGAGTCTGACTATCGACGTCGGCGAGGACTCCGACGACGACAGTCGGTAGTCTCACTCTCAACCGACGGCAACGAATCGGCTCGGCTACGTTTGTACTGCTGTTGTCGCCTGTCTCTCGGTGCTGTCGAGCAGTGGGTGAGAGCCACGCTTCCGATGAGGTTACGGACTCATTCACGAGTTGCTGAGTGGTGACGATTCTCGCTGTCGCTTCGGGTGCCAGAACACATCGGCTGATAACTACTCATCTCTTCTCCAGTCGCCACCGCTCGCCAAGTGCATCAGCGACGGTCCCGGGTGCAGTCACGTGGACGACCGATAGTGGGACGTTCGTGTGTCTGTCCTCGTTGTCGACAGCCTCGGGGTCTGGAAGCGTGAACTGTATCTCTCGCGACTCATCACCGACCGTCTCGAAGGCGAGCGTCTGTGTCCCGAAGCATCTGTCTACCAAGTCCTTCTCGACGGAGAGTCCAGTGACGGCGTCACGTTCGAGACGTGCTTGTGGGGTGTCCAACACCGTGTCGTGGACGATGAGCACGTCGTCGTAACAGTGGTATTCGACCCAGCCGTAACGAACGTAGCGAGCAGTCGCCTGTAGCCCCACGAACGCACCGATGACAGCGAACGGAGCGACCACCAGCGTTGACGGCGCAAAGACGAGGAGCGACACGGCAATCGCGTAGAACAACAGCACGCCGCTGGTCAGCGAGTACAACACTCCCTGATAGAGTGCGTCGACGAGACGCACTCGCCGAGGTGTACGTACTCGATAGGTCGGTGCTCCCTCGGGGACGTCGATGGGAACAGGCTCGATCTCTGTCTCGGTGCTCCCGTATAGCCTGTAAAAGACCCCACGGGCGTCTTCGTTTTGCTGGACCTGCAACGCACGAAGGTCGTACACGAGTTTGCCACCGATAATCACCCACAGGACACCTGCACTCCCGAGTGCGTCACCAAACACGCCAGCAATGAGCAGGAGCGCTCCGATGCCGAAGAAGTGCTTGAACGAGGCCAACAGGACCGAACGCGGCGAGTGGTCGCGATATCCCCCGGCACGGAAGTAGTCGGTGGCAGTCTCGATACCCCGACCGACGAATACCCCAAGCCCACCGAGCAGTAGCTGCCTAGCCACGGGGTCCGTGACAACCGGGTCCGAGAGCGCAAACACGCCGAGGGCGACGGTGAGTTCGAGCGGGGCGAACAGGACAACCGCGACGATGAGCATGGGGAGATTTCGGAGATAGACTGGCGGGAGTGGACCGGGGACCGCCGTCGACCCGCGTTTTGCTTGCAACGGGGCCAACAGTCGCAGGTTCTCGACGGCGTTGTTCGGACGCTTGGCCGCAAAGGGAAGCTTGACCACTGACCAGAACAGCACGGCGACGAGTTCGAGAACGACGACTCCTAACAGTGCAGTCGTCGACCAGCCGAACGCGAGGACGCCGATAGGGGCGATAAGATTCGAGCCGAGTACGGCAACGACACCGAGTCGGTACGTGGAGGGCCGTCGCATACGTCCGGGAGTTACGCGTCAAATATATCACCTGTGACATCGCTCCTCGCAGACCCGAACTGGCGGTAGTGACACGAACCTCTGTCAGTTGTAGATCCGCTGTGGGCTACTGACCTCCAAAGACGAGAGATTTGACCACGACAGGAACCGTCTGACTCGACAACATCGGCTCACCGACGTCGAGATAATCGCCGTCACTCACAGCAATCTCGTCGATGACGATGAGCGGCGACAAGTCACTCGAACTCGCTCGCAGACATTGCGCGAGTGCTTTCGCACAGTTCTGTCTCGGAACGAGTACGACTGGCAACTGCGTGTCGACGTAGCCGGCGTCCACATAGCCCTGCGTGAGTGCCTGTGCAAGAGTCTGCATGCGGGCGTACGAGAGCGACCCAACGTCGGGGAGGGCTACTGCAAGCCCTGCTAACTGCTCTGTTTCATGGAGAGCAAGCCCATGTTCCAACTGCCGACACACCTCCGCAGCGAGTGACGTACAATCTGTGCCAGCGAGCGACACCTCGACGACGGGGAGGTTTCGCAGTGGGAGGACGTCTTCGTCGAGCGACACTGTGGTCCCACTGAAAGACGTCGTCTGTGTTCCGGCACCGATGACAGTCGCCCGAATCGTCTCGTTCGGCGAGCGGTACGCCAGCGGAGACGACTCGAGTCGGTCCCGGATTGCTGCGGCGAGGAAGTTGCCGAAGTCTCCGTACGCGAACGTCTCTGTATCTGTGTCCGATGCGATTAGCTGTCCGACGCCACCGCTGAAGCAAACCCCATCGAGCGATCGGGCGGCGTACTCGCCATCCCCGATGGTGAGTGCCTTCGTCGTCGAACTGCGCCCACTTCCGTCGATAGTCTCGAAAACTACATCAGCCATCAACGCGGCCAGTTCGTGGAGCTCTCCTTCTGTCGGACGAGACCCGACGTCCAGAGAGAGGCCTGCGGTTTCCAGCAACTGCGCCGCCGGGACAGAGACGTGCGTAATCGTCCCGCTCGTGTCAAATCGGAGCAGTCGACCGCCGACGTCGAGACACCGCGTTTCGACGACCGAGTCACCGGCGAACAGACACATGTTGGTCGTCCCGCCACCGATGTCGACGTTGAGAATCGTCGCCTCTCGCTCTCGTGCCCACGCCGCAGCCCCCGAGCCGGTACCAGCTAGCACGGATTCTAGTTCGGGACCTGCCGCAGCGACGACGAACTCGCCAGCGTCGGCCGCAATACGCGTCACCAACTCTTCGGCGTTCGTCTTGTACGAGGACTCGCCAGTGACGATGACGGCACCGCTGTCGATGCTCGCAGGGGTGTAGCCTGCGTTCTCGAACTCGGTCGTAACGAGGTCGGCAATCGCATCGACATCGAGCGTCTGGTGGTCCAAAAGCGGCGTCTCGTAGATAGTCCCTCGATAGACGATGTCGGTGTCCTCGATTTCGACGTTCACCGCACCGAGTCCTGTCGTCGAGAGGGTGAGTTCACTGATTATCAGCTGTGTCGTCGTGGTGCCGATATCGATACCGACGCTCGTGAGGGTGGGTGTCTCTGTGGCCATCGTTCACCCCGTCACTCCAAGTCGAGACCGCTTCCCTGCTGTTCGTGCATCGTCGCCACGAGTTCGACGATCTGTGCGCCCGCCTCAATCGCCGGCAGCCCATCCGGGTGGATGTTCGATATCACCGACTTTTTCGCCGTTGGCTTCCCTCGCTCGGGGCCATAGACCAGGTACGCGCTCAGACTTTTCGCGGTGTTCAGCCCTGGCCGTTCCCCGATGAGGTTCACCACGATCTCCGCCTCGAGTTCCTCGCCGATGGCGTCCATCACGTCGACACGGCCGAACTCCACGAACAGCGGTGTGCCGACGGTGAAGCCCCGTTCTTCGAGTCCATCGATGAGAATCGGCAGGAGGTCACCAACGTTCGCGTCGACGGCGGTCGAACTGAGGCCATCACAGACGACGAGTTGCACGTCTGGTGCGTGAATGCACGCTTCGCGGAGTTCCGTGACTGTCGCGTCGCTGATCTCTCGACCCAAATCTGGCCGGGCGAGATACTCGTCTTGATCCGATACACGGCTCGTGATCTTGTGAAGCCCTGCTCGTTCGATTGTTTCCTCGGAGACACGTGTGAGCACGGCGTCGCGAGCCCGCGCATGATCCGCCCGAAAGGACAGTACCGACGCCGTTCGTGGCCGGCGACCACTGCGGCCAACTCCGAGTCGAGATGGACTCGCCTCGAGGATTCGATCGAGTGCTGTCTCGTCGTCGCCGTCGGCACGCGATTCAGCATCGGTCATTGGGTTCCCTCCTGTCTCAAGTGTTCCTCGGGTTCGTCTAAGAAGACCGTCAGATCGCCCGCCTTCTCGGTCAACTGTCCATCTTCGACGATACCCATGGCCTCGAGCCACGACTCGAACTCCGGGGCAGGATGGACGTCGAAGATGTCCCACAGTGCAGCCGCGTCATGGTAGCTATTCGATTGGTAGTTGAGCATCGTGTCGTCACCCATGGGAACGCTGATGAAGTAGTTCGACCCAGCAGCCGTCAGTAAGACGGCCAAGTTCTCGATATCGTTTTGGTCGGCTTGGATGTGGTTCGTGTAACAGGCGTCGATGCCCATCGAAATCCCCGTCAACTGGCCCATAAACACGTCTTCGAGCCCCGCTCGAATGACCTGTTTCCCGTCGTAGAGATACTCGGGGCCGATGAAGCCGACGACGGTGTTCACGATGAACGGGTCGTACCGCTTTGCGAGGCCGTAACAGCGCGCTTCCAACGTTACCTGATCGACGCCTGCGTGGGCATCGCTAGAGAGCTCCGAGCCTTGGCCCGTCTCGAAGTACATGAAGTTCGGCCCAGCGGCGGTACACTCGTCTTCGCCAAATGCATACGCCTCGTCGAGCAGTTCCACATCGATACCGAAGCTCTCGTTTCCGGCCTCCGTTCCAGCCAGACTCTGAAACAGCAGGTCCGCAGGCGCACCGTTCTCGACCGCCTCCATCTGCGTCGTGATGTGCGAGAGGACACAGTTCTGCGTTGGGATCTCCCACGTCTCGATGAACTCCTTCGTTATTTCGAGGAGACGCTTCGTCTGTTCAGCGTTATCCTCGACCGGGTTGATGCCGATGACGGCGTCGCCGACGCCGTACGACAGCCCTTCTCGAATCGAGTTCCGGATGTTGTCGATGTCGTCGGTCGGGTCGTTTGGCTGGAGGCGAAACGAGAGTGTTCCCTCGCCACCGATGGTGTTGTTACAGCGCGCCGTCACGGTCATCTTCGAGGTCGCCTGAATCAGATCCAGATTCGACATGAGTTTTGCGACGGCGGCGACCATCTCGCTCGTCAGCCCCGGCCGAATCTCGGCAATCTCTCGCTCTGTCGTTTCCTCGGCGAGCAGGAACTCACGGAGCTCCGAGACGGTCCACTCACGAAGTTTCCCATATACGTCCTCGTCCACTGCATCTTGGATGACCCGTGTCACCTCGTCTTCGTCGTAGGGAATCACGGGATTCTCTCGGAGAGTCGCCAACGAAACTCGGCTGAGCGCGTCTTTGGCCGCGACCCGTTCTGCAGCGGAGTCCGCCGCAATGTCTGCGAGTTCGTCGCCGGTCTTCTCTTCGTTGGCCTTCGCTAACACCTCGGTGAGCGAGTCGAACGAATAGCGTGTCCCGGTGATTGTGGATTCAAAGTCACTGGTCATTGGTGCTATATGGGGCGGATCGGTCTAAGTGGTAATGGCTAGCATTTATGCTACGCGGTAAGGACGCTTTCAGTCTCGCAACCGCTCAGACGTCAGTCGTGTGACTAATCTCGGCACTGTCTAGTTAAGGCCAGTTTGAGAAACGAGCGGATCGTAAATCTAGTACTTTGCTTGACCTAGAACTGCTTACAGAGTCGTTGGAAACGGCGAATTATTACGCCTGATCGGCATATAACCAGGCGGAAAACCCTGAGGCGGCCGAAATTAGTTCTGTGGTTCAAACGAAGCGTGTATTGACGACATTGATATGGAGACACACCCCTCGTTTGGAGTGAAAAACAGTCGTACCTACTGGTTAAAACGATTGGCAAATTACACTTCTTGAACTGTAGAGGCGAGCAGACGCTCGGTTTGAAATCCCATGGCGGGTTCCTGCGTCTTTAGGCGTGGGAGGAGGTCAATGGAGTGTCTGAGCTGAGACGAAATCTCAGTATTCTAAGTGTTGCAGCCGACTGGATTTCAGTCAACGGAATCCGGCCCACTTAAATTCAAACAGGGTTGAGAGGATGTTATCTCATCTGCACCCTCTTTGCTCTGGTTTCGTTTCACTCAAAATGAGGGGTGGGTGTTACTCTACTCTCATTAATCAAGGGCACCCTTAAATCGACACGCAGATGGCTTTTGTGAGTAAAACCCATTGAGAGTCACTGTAACGGTATTATACCGGGTTTCTACATACAGGTGAAACCACCTCTGCCTATCATCAAGAACGATTAATTCAGACCCCGCGGTGCTTCTTTTGTAGTGGTGATCTTCCTTCGCTCACATCGACTACACAAACACAGACAGGCTTCAGAACACATATCTCGCACGAATGTGGCGCTTTTTCACTCCAAACGAGGGGGTGGGGTCTGAGGGTCGTCGATTATCAATAGTACTGAGTTATCCTGCCCTACCCAGTACCGACTCGGGGGTTAACAGGTCTATGCCGTCCATTTTCACCTGCAAGGGAGGTGTGTCTGAGATTTTCCTCCCTCACAAGTGTATTTCACTCGCAGCGGTGATGGTTCCGACTGATTCACCCAGCGAAAAGAGAGTCATAGGGCCCGAAACCAGACTTTTTTCACTCCAAACGAGGGGTGGGTGACACCGTCGGCCCCCTTAGTTGGTTCTCCAAAACATAGAGAGTACGTTTCGTGAGTCACTCCGCCTGGGAGACGCTCAGGACTCGATACAATGGAACTGCGCGTTTAGATAAAACTACCCACATCTCTCTGTCGAGAACAAACGAAGCACGTCTGAGACGTGTACGCCGGATTCACGATTGGCCTAGTTCGCGGAGCTACTTCGGCTCAGGCGCGCGCAGTGCGACGAGAACGCCGAGGAAGGCGACGCCACCGGCGACGAGAAACGCCGGCCCGTAGCCCGCCTGGTCGATAATGATGCCAGCGGCGATGGGTGCAGCAAACGCTCCGAGCAAGCCGATGCTCGTCAGCAGCGAGACAGCAGTGGCACGCACCGCGACTGGGACGAGTTCGGCGATGTACGAAAAGAGCAGTCCAGTGACGAGTTGGATGGCGAAGCCGACGGCGAGGACGGTGCCGACGACGACGCCAAGTTGCGAAACGAATGCGAAGGCGACGATGGCGGGGGTGGCGACGACGAACGACAAGACGACGACGGGACGACGCTTTCCATTGAACACTCTGTCGGAGATGACCCCGCTACTCGACCGTCCGACGGCTCCAATCGCCGGAAACAGTGCCGTCAGTAGGCCGCCCGTCGCCAGCGAGATATCGAATCCCTCGACGAGGTAGCTCGGTAACCAGGTGTTGACGAAGAGATACAGCGAGTAGGCGAGAAAGCAGAGCACGCAGACGGTCCAGACAGCTCGACTGGTGAACAGCGCCCGGAGCGCCGTCCGGTCAGGCGCAGCCGCGTCGACACCGGGGACGTGGCGACGAGTTGCGAGTAAGAAAATCGTGACGCCGACGACACCGAGAGCGGCGTACAGCGGGAGAATCGCCGGCCAACCAGCCACGTCCGCAACGAGCGGGCTACCGAACTGTCCGAGCGCGAACCCAACGGGTGCGCTCGCGGTGAACACGCCGACAGCGGTTGCTCGGTGTCGAGACGCGACGGCACTGCCGACGACGTTCGCACCCGCATTCCAGAAGATGACGTACGCGATACCACCCAGAACCCGAGACACGAGTAACCAGAGGTAGGCGCCGGCGGTGGCTGCGTACCAGCCCCACACACCGGCGACGACGAGTGCGACGGTACCGAAGCAGACCACCCGACGTACCGAGAAGCGATCGAGGACGATCCCGGTGGGGATGCTCGTGACGACCGCAGTCGCATACATGATACTGACGAGCCAGCCTGCCGTGCTCGCTTTGAGACGCAGCGTCTCTTGGATGAGCGGCAGAACGCTCGCCGGTGCAATTTCGTAGGCTGCGGCCGCCGTCGAGAGCACGAAGAACCCAACGACGAGACCGAGCGTTTCGAGGCGAGAGCCAGTGGTGTTCGTTTGGGTGCTCACTGTCTTTGTCCTCGGTTCTCTGAGCTATCGCAAACCCTTTGCTGTCTGTCCTGTGGTCGTCGCTCATCTCCACTTGACGAGTCTCTGTAGACGGGCGTGTGTACGAGGCCGAAGGGAGTTCTCCAGAGCAACGATACGGAACGTCGTCTAGCGAGTCCGCTTCGTGCTCGAAAGATAGTGTCTGAGGATATTTCCCTCAAGAGCACCAACCGTCAGTATGCTCCAACTCTTCGGATATCTCTCCCTCTTTCGAACCTCGTTTCGGGTTGCGCTCAAGCAGAAGATTCGCTATCCTGCGGCTGCGCTCGCGTACTACGCGTTCGTCTCTTTCGCCCCGCTTCTCGTGTTGACGTTTGCTGCAGTCGGCAGACCGCTCGCGGTAGAGTTCTCTCGGGTGGCCCCTTCGTTTCTGACCCCGCCAGTACGGAAGCTGGTCACCCAGTCGATAACGACGGCGAACGGTCGAACCGGTGCCGGAGTGCTCGCCGTACTCGTGTTGGGGTGGTGCGGTGCGAACGCCGTCGGTGATATCCGAACCGTTATCGAACAGATCGAAGGGACGGCCCAGAACCGACTCCGGGACCTCGTTCGCGATTCGGTCGTCATCCTGGGGAGTATCGGGCTCGCACTCCTCGCTGTCGCGACGACGAGTATCCTCTTTGCGCTGCCTCCCGCCGGCCCACTCGTCGAACTCGCCTCATTTTTCGGCCTCTGGGTGACGCTCGCTGTCGTGTTCGTCCCCCTCTACTACGTGCCGTCGCGTGTGGTAGCGACACCGCGCGCGGCGCTCCCCGGTGCGCTCACAGCTTCCTTCGGGTGGACGGTGCTCAACACTGCGCTTCACTTCTACTCGACTCACGCTGGCCAATACGCAATCTACGGAGTCCTCAGCGGAATCGTGATTCTCCTCACGAGTTTCTACCTGGCCGCGTCGCTCCTTTTGACCGGCATCATCGTCAACGACCAGCGTCAAACTGAGTCGTCCCTCTGAGCGGGGTTGCTTCGAACAGGATGTATGTGACCTCGTACTCTACTCCACGGTGACACCGCGAAACAGCAGTGACCGCTCTGTCGGCGTGCTCTGCTCAGTCGGCCGAGTCGACCCACCGACTGTGTCCGCGTGACACGACTCAAAAAACGGCGTCGTTCGACTGCTTTCCGGGTTTACTCTTCGCTCTCTGTCTCCGCCTCACTCTCCTCGGGGTTCTCGTCGCCCTTTCCGGGGTTCTCGTCGCCCTTTCCGGGGTTCTCGTCGCCTTTTCCTGGGTTCGCGTTGCCTTCGGGTTCGAAGACGTAGAGACAGTCGTTCGGATACGACCGCTGGGACTCGTTGAACCCGTCCTCACAACAGAGGACGCGGCCGTCGTCCATCACGTAGACGTTGTCGACGTTACGAAGCGCGTCGTTCGCCACCTTTGGACCGTCCGTGAAGTCCGGCCCGACGATGACGGGTTCGAGCGTCGAGATGTTGTACTGCTCTTCGAGTTTTCCGCGATAGACGACACCACCGTCGACGCGGTCCATCTGGATGTCGCCCGTCTCGTCTGCGAGGTCGTCGTTGAACTCGGAGATGCCGAAGTAGACGTAGTCACCCGGCCGAGCGTTGGACTCGCTGTCGACGCCTTCGGCCTTGTTGAACTCGATGGAGGCCCCGATCTCCTTTGCGGCGGCGCGAGTCTCGATGAACGGCACCTTGCGGAGTTCTTCGTCGACACCGTCCGGTCCGTCCGCCTCGTACTGGCTGGCCCACTCGACGATCTCCTCGTTGCTGACGTAGTTGGGGTTGCCGTACTCGATGACGTACAGGTCGGCGGCTTCGATCTTGTCTTCGAGTGAGGCGTCCGCGTCGACGGCGAACTCGTGGTCGTCGACGGCAGGATGGGACGCGTCGCCGATGGAGACGTAGTCCGCCTGCGTCACGTCGTCGTACTCGGCGATCCACGTCTCGATTTCGGCGTTGGAGGCGTGTCCGAGCTCCAGCCACTCGACGTCGAGGTCGGTGTTGGCGGGTGACGCTCGTGGCTCCGTAATCGGCGCGGAGATCTTCGGGGCGTAGAGCGTCCCCGCGATTTCGGTCGGGTCGTCGTAGCTGGTCATCGGGCGGTCGGCGACGAACTTGTAGATACCCTTGGAGTCGCCGTCCGAACAGCCGTAGACCGTCTTCTTGTCGTTCTGGAAGTCCGGGCACTCCCACGCGGCGCGGCCCATCACGTAGTGCTTGATAGGTTCGATGTCGTCCGGGTCAGCGGCGTCGCCGTTGCGGAACTCGACGTGGTAGCCGTAGCGGTAGGGGTTCGGATAGACGTCGCTGATGAGTTCGAGACTGTTCTCACCAGTGTCCTCGTTGACCCGCTCTGCACCGAGGTAGTACGCGAGGAACTCGACGCCGGTGAGTGCGAAAGCACCCTGTGGAGTCCATCCCTCGTCGAGAGCGCCGTCGTCGACGTAGTCGCTGATGACACCCGAAATATCGGCGGGGTTCGGTCGATTCCAGAAGTGCGCGGCACCGAGAAGCCCCGCACCCGTCCCCGCGTCGACGATGTCGCCGACGGTGTTCGTCAGCGAGACGCGTGGGTGTGCGTAGTGTTCCTCGGAGGTGACCATCGTCTCCCACGGCGTCGTGTCACCGTAGCAGTTGATACGTGTCCCCCCGAGACTGCGGAACGCCTCCGTGTTAGCGAGGTTTCTCGCGTTCTCGAGGTCCGAGTGCCACTCGCCATCGTCGCAGTAGATGGGGATGCGCGAGACGTTTCCGGGACTGTTCTCCCAGTTCGTGAAGAGATAGTGGTCGTACTCCGACTCACGAGGGGCCTCGACGAGGCGGTTACAGTCGGGGTTCGTCGCCGCTGCGCCGTACTGGGTGCCTGCGAAGTTGTCACGCGTGACGTTCGTACCGTCGGGTGTCTGGGTCACTCCGAGGAGTCCTGCACCGTCGTCGACCGAATCACGACCCCGGGCGAGATACGTGTACTCGCCCGCGCTACTCCGAATCCGTGTCTGCTCGTCCTTCGTATTGGGAATCGGTAGTTCTTCGAAGTCGTCGTTGTTGCCGTCGTCGGCGAACTGGAACCCGCTGAAGTAGCCGACACCGGGCTGGCTGTACTTCCCTTGGTTCTCGTCGCTGGGGTGTTGATTACTGAAGAGAAGCGTCCCGTCGTCGAAGACACACGGTCCCGTCACTTCGGCCCCGAACGCCGTGTTCGCGAACCGCTTGAGTTCGCCTTTGACACTCGGGGCACCCGGCGTGTCCGATTCGTCGATTTCGCTCTCGCTCGCGTTCGCGACGCCGCTCACACTAGCGCCAAGCGCGACGGCCGCGGACGTCGCCATCAACTGTCGTCGGTTGATATCTACCATCCAGAAGAAATTGTATCTATATCATTAAAATTATTGGCATAATCTAATTTATGAATTAGATAGTATATCTCCAACTGCGCAGTATTTTCACGCACCCGACTGCTACCCCAGCCCCTGCTCGACGACACCGGTTCGAATCTCTTCGGCCTGCCCCTGCACCCACTCGACGTACTTGCGGACCCGGTGGGGTTTCTTCCCGAAGAACGAGGCAACCCAGTCACGGTCGGTTCCTGGTTGGGTGAGGAAGTACGCTGCCAGCACCGCGCGCCCTGCGCCGATGACTTCCGGGGGAACCCCGCGTTCACCCGTCCCTTCTTCGACGAACCCGTTTGTACAGAAGTAGATGTCCGCGTACAACTCCGCCATCTCGGGGTCGTCGAAACTCATCGGCGTGTGTTCGGGTGCCTCGAACCGATATTGGGGACGGTCCACGTCGGGTCGAACGCACTCGACGATGCGGACATCCAGTACGTACTGTTCGTGAATCGACTCGCGTTCTTCGTTCGGGGTTTCTTCGTTTAGCTTCGACATGGGTGGTGGTCGTCTGATGCTCGTCTCACCACTTCCGTGGCGGACGGAGGAGCCGGGTGCATTTCGGTCGTACCCCTCCTGATGTTCTCTTGTTACTTCACAATTGTGTGTGATAGTCTCGTCGGCCGGTCTCACCGACGGGGATGCTGAGGCGGAGACACCGCGTGAGACTATAATGACCGACCGCAGCGGCCGGGGGGCAGGCGACCAACGGACGCAGAGAGCATGTTGAGTCGGAGGACCGATCGTGAAGTACCCGGGGGTCAAGCTCTAGGCACTCTGCCTTGATTTCTGTGGACCGTTTTTCCGGAAGCATCCGAAGGAGTTTCCGCCGTCACCTGATCCGGCACCCGTTCGCTCAAGGTTAGAATTATAAACTTTTATCAACATTAGTCAGGAGAAGATGGTGTAGTCGACAATATTTCTGGGACGAAAAGAACGGTCAGTCCCCGTCTTCTAATCCGAAGTTGAATTTTGTTTATCGCTCATTTTCACGGTGGAGTCAGTATATTCTCCGTCAAAATGGCCAGATCAGAACTAAAAAGGCACACACACATCTCGGAAAGGAGGGATGAATCAATCTCTTCAACAGAGACCATTGGGTTCGGGTCAGATCCAACCAGATCCGTACATAAACTATTTCGAGAAGCTCTTTCTCGCGCACTCTTGTGTTCTGAGGACAATATAATTGCTCGGGGTTGAGAAGCCAACTTCACCTCGGAGGCAGGGATCGGCGACCACGTCGGTCGGACTCCGAGTGGAGTCGACTCGACGGCAACCTCGTTCGCGTGAAGTAGCGTCCGCCTCTCAGTAGTGTTCACTGAGCGCGCGGCCCGGTACCTTAAAACTAAGAGGCGTGTCCTCCTGATAAGAGTCGTGACCGCCGATATCGCCCAGCGAGTCGTAGAGACGGGTGTCGTCGCCATCATCCGTGGGACCGACCCCGAAACAGCCATCGAAACCGTCGACGCGCTTCGACGCGGTGGTGTCGACGTCGTCGAAGTGACGGCGAACACCAACGGCGTCCTCGATATGATTCGAGACGTCTCCTCGACGTTCACCGCCGAAGAGATTACCGTCGGGGCGGGGACGGTCCTCGACAGTGAAACCGCACGTGCAGTGCTACTCGCTGGTGCAGAGTTCGTCGTCACGCCGTCGTTCGATGCGGAGACGGTGGAGACGGCGAACCGCTACGGTGCGACGTCGATTGTCGGTATCGCCACGCCGACGGAAGCGTTGGAAGCCTACACCACCGGTGCCGACATGGTGAAGGTGTTTCCCGCGTCGACGCACGGCCCCGAGTTCGTGTCGGCGTTGGGGGGCCCGCTCGGTCACATCCCTGTGGTCCCGACCGGTGGTGTCTCGCTCGACAACGTCGGTGCGTTCTTCGATGCTGGCGCGTCGGCCGTCGGTGTCGGAAGCTCGATCGTCGACAACGCGGCCATCGCCCGTGGCGACTACGAAGCGATCACAGCGAACGCACGGGCCTTCGTGGACGCCGTCGAGACGGCGCGCGACTGAAGCGAAGCAGTCGCGCCCTCAATTCGTTATACCCGAAACGCCGGTGTGGTCGCGCTCGACGAGAGAGAAGAGTACCGACGCTCACTCGGTGCGACGCGCCCGGTAGTCAGGGAGCATGTCGTCTTGCATCACGGCCGTTCGGCCACCGTCGGCGAGGACGTAGCTTCCGGTGACGAACGCTGCGTCGTCGCTCGCGAGAAACGAGACGACGCCAGCGACGTCGTCGGGCGTCCCGAGTCGGCCGACCGGGTGGATCGACTCCAACTTCGCACGATACTCGGGGTCCATCTCGTCGGTCGTCCGGTCGATGGCAATCCACCCAGGATTGACGGTGTTGACACGGACGTGCGGACCGAAGTCGAGCGCCATCGCCCGCGTCATGCCGTTGATGCCCGCTTTCACCGCGTTGTAAGGGAACATCTCCGGCATCGTCAAACACGCGTGGTTCGACGAGATGTTGACGATGGCTCCGTCGTCCATGTACTCCAGGGCGTGCTTCGCACAGAGCCAGTACGATCGAAAGTCCGTCTCGAGGACGAACTCCCAGTCGTCCATCGTCGCCTCGTCAGCGGCCGTATTCGTCTCGACACCCGCATTGTTGACGAGGACGTCGAGACCGCCGTAGGCTTCCGCAGTCGCCTCGACGAGCGCCGCGATAGCGTCCGGGTCACGCATGTCCGCCCGGACGAACGTCGCTTCTCCGCCCGCCTCGGTGATACGGTCGACGACCGTGCGGCCGTCGGCTTCGGTTCGTCCCGTCACGACAACGTTCGCCCCTTCTGCGGCGAATCGCTCGGCCGTTCCGGCACCGATACCGCGAGTCGACCCAGTGACGAGCACCGTTTGGCCTTCGAATCGTTGGGCCGCTACCACTCGGCGACACTCCCGTCGGCGTGGCGCCACACCGGGTTATGCCACTCTCCGTGACCTGCCCGTTCCTCGATGGCCTCGAGATCGGGTTCGATACCGAGTCCCGGTCGGTCGGGGATGTCGACGTATCCCTCGTGATACTCGAAGACCGAGGGGTCTGCGAGGTAATCCAGCACGTCACTCGTCTCGTTGTAGTGGATGTCGAGACTTTGCTCTTGGATGAGCGCGTTCGGTGCGACGGCGTCGACTTGCAAACAGGCAGCCAGTGCAATGGGACCGAGCGGACAGTGCGGTGCCATCGCTACGTCGTACGCCTCGGCCATCGCCGCGATCTTGTGCACCTCGGTGATTCCGCCTGCGTGTGACAGGTCGGGTTGGATGACGTCAACGACGCCTTGTTCGAAGACCTCCTTGAAGTCCCACCGTGAGTACATCCGTTCGCCCGTCGCGATGGGAGTCGACGTGTGCTCGGCAATCTGGGGTAACGCGTCGTTATGTTCCGGGAGTACTGGCTCTTCGAGGAAGAACGGGTCATACTCTTCGAGTGCGGTAGCCAACCGCTTGGCCATCGGTTTGGTGACTCGCCCGTGGAAGTCGACGCCGATGTCGACTTCGGGACCGACGGCCTCGCGGACGGCCGCCAGTCGGTCGCGGGCCTCGGTGACGGCCGCCGGGTTGTCGACGCGCTCGAGTTCTGCCGTCGCATTCATCTTCAGGGCGGAGAAGCCCGCTTCGACCTTCTCGCGGGCTTTGTCGGCGACGCCGCTCGGTCGGTCACCACCGATCCACTGGTAGACCCGAATCCGGTCGCGAGCGCGCCCACCGAGCAGTTCGTAAACCGGCGCGTCGTAGTGCTTGCCTTTGATGTCCCACAGCGCTTGGTCGATGCCTGCGATGGCGCTCATCAATACCGGCCCACCGCGGTAGAAGCCGCCACGGTACATCGTCTGCCAGTGGTCTTCGATGCGCATCGGGTCTTTCCCGAGCAGGTAGGTTTGCATTAGCTCTTCGACAGCCGCACGTACCGTGTGGGTGCGCCCTTCGACGACCGGTTCCCCCCAACCGATGAGCCCGTCGCTCGTCTCGATTCGGAGGAACAGCCATCGCGGTGGCACCGCGTACAGTTCGTAATCGACAATTTGCATGATACTACGATTGAATCTCCTTCACACCGACATCCACATCGTCGGTCTTTGTCTTTATCGCATCACCGCTCTCCGCATCGAAGAGGTACAACGCGTCCTCGTCGAACGCGAACTGTACCGTTTCGCCGGCTTGCGGGCGCATCGAACTATCGACTCGGGCGGTCATGTCGATGTCACCCATCGTCAGATAGAGGAAGTTTTCGTTCCCCATTGGTTCGACGACGGTCACGTCGACGTTGTTTCCCCCCTCGGAGACGAGTCGCATATCCTCCGGGCGAATTCCCGCGCGGATACGGTCGTAGCCCTCGACGTAACTGGGGTTCTCTAGCGTGTAACTGAACCCACCTGGCCCGACGAGTGTGTCACCATTCACTTCGGCGGTGAATAGGTTGATGCTCGGACTGCCGATGAAGTTCGCGACGAACTCGTTGGTTGGCGACCGGTACACCTCCTCGGGTCTCCCGACCTGTTGGAGTCGGCCGTCGTTCATGACGGCGATGCGGTCACCCATCGCCATCGCTTCCGTCTGGTCGTGGGTGACGTAGACGGTGGTGACGCCGAGTTCGTGCTGGAGCTCCTGTAGCTCGGTCCGCATCTGCGCACGGAGCTTGGCGTCCAGATTCGAGAGCGGTTCGTCCATCAAGAACACCTCGGGTTCGCGGACGATCGCACGACCGAGTGCAACCCGCTGTTGCTGGCCGCCCGAGAGTTCCTTGGGCTTGTCACCGAGCAGATCAGAGATGCCGAGCATGGCGGCAGTCTCCTCGACGCGCCGGTCGATTTCCGCGGAGGTGAGCTTCGTCGATAACTTGAGCCCGAAGCCGATGTTGCTTCGGACGTCCATGTGCGGATACAGCGCGTAGTTCTGGAACACCATCGCGACGTCTCGTTCTCGGGCTCGGAGGTCGGTCACGTCGGTGTCCCCGAACTTCAGGGTCCCCGAGGTGACGTCTTCGAGACCGGCGATACAACGAAGCGTCGTCGTCTTCCCACAGCCGGAGGGGCCGACGAGGACGAGAAACTCCCCATCCTCGATTTGGAAGTCGACGTCTTCGACGGCGACGACAGCGTCACTGCCCTCACCGAACTCCTTTCGTAGTGTGTTGACGTTGATTCGTGCCATAATTACTCCTTGACGGACCCCGCGAGAATCCCGCTGACAAACTGCTTTTGCAGGAACAAGAACAGCAGGAAGATGGGGATAATCGACAGCGTTGCGGCGACCATGATCTGGTCGTAGTAGACGCGCTGTGCACCCACGAGTTGGTTGATTGCGACCGGAATCGTGTACTTGTCACCCTCAAGAATGACCAGCGGGAACAAAAAGAGGTTCCACTGGAACAGAAAGAGGATGATCGAGAGCGCCGCCAGCGACGACTTCATCGTCGGCAGCGCGATGCGGTAGTACAGTTGGAACTCCGTCGCTCCGTCCATCCGCGCCGACTCGAGCAGCGCGTCAGGCAGCGACTTCATGTTCTGCCGCATGAGAAAGATGCCGAGCGGATTCGCCGCCCACGGGAGGATAATCGCCCAGTAGGTGTTGGTCATCCCGAGTTGGCTCATGAGCAAGAACAGTGGGATGACGAGCAGTTGGATGGGCAACACCAGCGTCGCCAGGATGGTGTAGAAGATGGGCTCTTTGAACCGGAACTCGTATTTCGCGAACGCGAAGCCAGCCATCGAACAGATGACGAGCGAGAGCAGGGTGTAGACGACGGCGATGAAGACGCTGTTGGCGATGGCACCGAGGAACCCGAAGTCGGTGCCGAGCAACTCGTCGAACATCAGAAAGCCGATGTTCAGACGGTCTTGCAGCGCCGAAAAGTTCGCCCAGAACTCGCCGCCGGGGAAGAGCTGTGGGGCTGTCCCAGCGGTGAGAAACGCCTCTTCGGGGAGCGTCGATGCGATGACGATCCAGTAGAGCGGGACGATGGTAAGTACGATCATCACGAGGATGAACGTGTACGTGAGGAACTTCCAGACGCCCTCCCTGCGGTCGGCTTCACGCATCGTTCTCACCACCGAGGCGAATCTGGACGATAGACAGCACGCTCACGACGGCGATGAGGACGTAGGTGAGCGCGCTAGCGTAGCCGAGGTTGAAGTCGATGAACGCGGTCATGTAGATGTACTGGACGATAGTGATGGTACTCTCCAGCGGCGCGCCGCCGCCGTTGATGATGATGGGTTCGGCGAACAGTTTGAACGTGCCGATAGTCGAGGTGACGAAGACGAACAGGAGCACCGGTCGGAGCTGTGGAATCGTCACATACCGGAACTTCTCGATTCGGTTCGCTCCGTCGATTTCGGCGGCCTCGTACAGCTGTTGGGGGACGTTCTGCAAGCCGGCGAGTAGGATGATCATATTGTACCCGGTCCATCGCCAAGTCACCGCACCGACGATGGTCATCCGCGACCAGAAGTCACTGGAAAGCCATGGAATCGGTTGGAACCCGAGCGTCGTCAACACGAAGTTGACGAGACCAGTCTCCTGCATGAGGAGGAGAAAGACCGTCGAGTAGGCGACGAGGTTCGCTGACACCGGTAGGGCCAGCATCGTCCGGAAGAGTCCCTTGAAACGGACGAACGAGGCGTCCAATGCAACCGCGAGCAAGAGCGCGATGCCGACCATCAGCGGTACCTGCAAGAGCAGGATGAACACGGTGTTGAACATCGCTTGATGGAACATCGCATCCGAGAGGAGTCGCGTATAGTTCTCGAATCCGACGAACGCCAGTTGCATCTCGTTCAACTCAATGACGTGGAACCCGAGGTCGAGCCAAAAGACTGTCTCCTGTGTCACACCGTTGAACTTGAAAAACGACAGGTACAGCGTGAAGACGATGGGGAAGGCGAGAAACAGCCCGAACAGGACGAAGAACGGAGCGAGAAACACGTACGCAACCCGCCCGCTCGACGTTGAGGGGAGCGCCTTCGAGAGCGACTGCCGCCAGTACCGGAGGGTATCGGTGACAGTCGGACTCGTCTCGCGGTTCGAATCGTGTGTGGCCATGACGGAGACTCTATGCGACCTCGCGGTCGGTCCGGTCTGCGACTTGCTTGGCGGCCTTGTCGACCGCCTCTTTGGGCGTGTTCTTCCCGTTCATCATGTCGCGGAAGTGCTTGTTGACCGCCTTCGTGACCTCCGGCGTATCCGTGGTGAAGCGATATGGTTTGATCTTCGGGGCGATTTCGGCGAACATCCGCCCGGCTTTCTGCCCGCCGAGGAACTCGTTTTTCTTGTCGAATGCGTCGCTCTCGTAGGCGGACTTCAGTGCCGGGAAGATACCGTACTCGTTGTACATCTTCACCTGCATCTCCTTCTGTGCGAGGGTGAACTTCATGTAGTCCCACGCACGGCGAGCGACGGGATCCGACGTCTGCGCTGCGATGGTGAGATTCGAGCCACCCCAGTTGGTTGCACGCGACCCCCCGGACTCGATGGCTGGCGGTTTGATGACGCCCCACTTTCCAGCCGTATCACTAAGTTCTGCTTTGAGCGTTCCCTCCATCCACGCACCCGCCGTTAAACTCGCCGTGGTACCGTCGCCGAAGGCACTGAACCAGTTGCTCGACCACGAGGCGAGATCGTTGGCCACACCCGAGTCACGAATCTTCTTCAGGATGCGGGCGACCTGCAGACTTTTGTCGGAGTTGATGTTGACCGCGCCGTTCTCGGTGAACGGCTGGCCACCGATCTGCCGGTACATCATCCGCCAGAGGCCGTCGTAATCGTTCGGCGGGAGGTTCAGCAGGTACTGACCGTCAGGGAGCTTCTCCCCCTCCTCGATGAACTGGTCCCACGTCTCGATGCTCGAGGCGTCGATGTCGTGGTTCTCGTAGACGTCACGGCGGTAGAACGTCCCGACGGGGCCGATGTCCCACGGCAACGCGTACACCTTCCCGTCTTTGGTCAGCGGCTCCCACTTCCCCGAGACGAACTGATCTTTGATCTGTGCCTCGTCGAGCCACCCCGAGATATCTCGGAGTCCGTCGGTAGCGACCCACGCGGCGGCGTCAACTGACTCCATCATCGCCGCTCCGGGCGCACCGGACCCCGACAAGAGCGTCGATTTGAACTTGTCTTTCATATCAGAGCGGCCGATCTGCGTGATCGACACCTCGCCGCCGTTCTGCTCCATGTAAGGGTCATTCGTCAGGTCCATCGACTTCGCCGCGACGTCCCACCCCCACACCTCGATGCTGTCCGCCATGTTCGCGCCGTCGCCGGCAGTCGAACTTCCGTTCCCGGATCCGCCGTCGCCCTGCGTCGTCTCTCCCGCGCTCGGGTCTCCTGTTCCCGCACAACCGGCCAGTCCGGTCGCACCTGCGAGTCCAGCGTATTTCAGTATCTGTCGCCGTCGGAGTGATGTGGCATCCATACTCATAGCTCGTGATCTACACTGTACATTCGACAAACGATACTTATAGATAACGATTAAACGAGATGATGCAGAACGATACTGCGAGCGAGTGTAGTAAGAAATACCGGAGGTTACTCGACGGCTACGTCGTCGACTCGACACTCGACGACGGCGACGCCGAAGGGGTCGACGTCGACCGTGTCGTTCCGTTCTGTCTTCGATTCACCGACGTGACATGGAGTCCCCTGCGGGACGTCGAGCGTGACCGCGTCGCTCGTGAAGTTCGTCACCCAGACGTGGCCGTCGCGTTCGGCCACGCGGAGGCCGTCGGGAAGCACGTCGGTCGAGGTCACGCCTGCTGTCTGCAGTGCGTCGCCGACGATGGTGTTCGCGAGCTCCGCCTCGGGCCAGACGCCGACGTAGGTGACGGTCCCGCGCCGAGCCTCATTACGTATGATTGCGGGCTTCGCTTCGGTCACACCCGCCGTCGTGTGTTCGGCGACAACGTCGGCCTCATCGGGGTTGAGCCACTCGCTCCACGTTCGATAGTCATACGCATCACCGTCGTACATCAGCGAGAGGTCGACCGAAGCGGGGAAGCTCTCGTGTTGGTCCACCGTCGCACCGACGAGGTTCGAGAGGGCTCCGGGCTGTCGAGCATCGGGAAGCCGGTTGTACGAGTCTTTGTAGCCGGTGCGGGCACCGAGAAGCAGGTGTCCACCGTCGGAGACGTAGTCGCTCAGGTGGTCGGCTCGCTCCTCGCTCATGAGATGGAGCGTCGGGGCGACGACGAGCGCATAGTCTTCGAGGGACGTCTCGGGGTGGACGATGTCGACTTGGACCCCACGCGCACGGAGTGCTCGGTAGTACGTCCGGAGGTGTTCCCAGTAGTCGAAGTCGGGCGCGTGCGGTTGGCTGCTGATCGCCCACCAGTCGTGGTAGTCGTGGAGGAGCGCGACAGGTGCATCGACGTGGGCGACGTCGAGGCCGTCGAGTTCTGCCGCCGCCTGGGACGCGTCGTGATAGCCGCGGTCGGCCGAGCCATCGTGCTTCCGCAGTCCCGCGTGGTACTGTTCCTGTCCGCCGCGGCAGCGTCGCCACCGGAAGTACAGCACGGCGTCAGCGCCGTGAGCCGTCGCGTGGTGTGCCCATAGCCGCATCGCACCGTCCCCTGGTTGTGGACACGTCGGCGGCCAGTTGACGTCACCCGGTTGTTGCTCCATCACCCAAAACGGAGCGTCGTTCGTCCCGCGGTAGAGGTCGTGATTCATGCTTACCTGGTCGGGGTCACCCGCCCGCAGTTCGTCGAGCGTCGGGTCGTCTTCACGGCGGTCCTGGACGAACCCGGTCGGATAGGAATCCCACGTCACAAGATCGAGATCGTCGGCGACAGCGTGAGCGTCGAGCGTCTCGAAGTCCCCCATGAAGTTGTGCGCGACGAACCATTCGTCGTTGACCTCCCGAAGCAAGTTGGCGTGCAGACGATTGTAGTCGACGACGCTGTCGTTCGCAAACCGATAGTAATCCAGCAGCAACGAAGGGTGGTGGTCGGCGGGCGTCGGCTGCGGCGGATCGACAGCTTCGAAACTCGGGTACCGCTGGCTCCAGAACGTCGTCCCCCAGCGTTCGTTCAGCGTTTCGATAGTGTCGTACTTCTCTGCGAGCCAGTCGCTGAACGCGGCACTACAGTCTTCGCAGTAACACCGGACCGTCCGGTGACAACCGAACTCGTTGTCGGTTTGCCAGCCGACGACGTGCGGGTTGTCGCCGTAGCGCTCGGCCAGTCGCGAGACGATTCGGTCGGTCTCCTCTCGATACGCCGGCGAGTTGAAACAGTAGAAGCGTCGGCTCCCGAAGTGACGAGGCGTCCCGTCGATATCGGCTTGGAGAATCTCGGGACGCTCGTCGACCAGCCACTTCGGCGGCGTCGCGGTTGGCGTACAGAGTACAACTTTCAGGCCCTGTGCGCCGAGTACCTCGATGGCCTCGTCGAGCCAGTCGAACTCGAAGTGACCGCGTTCGGGTTCGAGGACTGCCCATGAGAACTCCGCGAGGCGAACGTATTCGATGCCTGCCTCGGCCATGTTCGTTGCGTCGGATTCCCACTGTTCGCGCGGCCAATGCTCCGGGAAGTAGCAGACTCCGATTGTCATTGTGTACCACCGTGGTTTCGGTATCAGGATAAAAGTCCTTCTCCATCGTTCCTGAAGTAACCGGCACCGTTATTACATACGGCATGGTGTTCGGAGCCATGCCAACGGTTGCCTTCATCGGAGCTGGAAGTATGGTCTTCGCGAGCAAACTCGTCGGCGACATTCTCTCGTTTCCGGCACTCGACGACAGCGAAATCCGGCTGATGGACATCGACGAATCTCGACTCGAACAGACGACACGCATCGCCGAGGCGATGGTCGAAAACGAGGGAGTCGACGCCACCATCGTCTCTACTCTCGACCGGCGCGAAGCGCTCGAAGGGGCGGATTACGTCCTCAACATGATCAACGTCGGTGGGACCGAACCGTTCGAAAACGAGATCCGAATCCCCGAACAGTACGGTGTCGAACAAGCGATTGGTGACACCATCGGACCGGGCGGCATCTTCCGTGGGCTACGGACGATTCCGACGATGCTGGACCTCGCCGCCGACATGGAAGAGTTGTGTCCGGACGCGCTTTTGATGAACTACACGAATCCGATGTCCATCATCTGTCAGGCGCTCTTTGAGGCGACCGACATCGAAACCGTCGGACTCTGTCACTCCGTGCCCCACACCGCCGAAGCCATCGCCGATTATCTCGATATCCCGCAGTCTGAACTGGACTACTGGGTCGCCGGTATCAACCACCTCGCCTGGTTTCTCGAACTGAAACGCGACGGCGAGTCTCTTTATCCAGCACTCCGCGACGCCGCCACCGACGAGAGTATCTACCGGAAGGACACGGTCCGATTCGAGTTATTCGAGCACTTCGGCGCGTTCGTGACCGAGTCGAGCCATCACGCAAGCGAGTACGTCCCCTACTTCCGAACCGACTCCGAGGTCATCGAGACGATGGAGGGTGAGGGATACGCCGAGCGGATGGCGACTGCGACCTATCTCGAGGGATGGAAGGCGCGTTCGGCCGAGCGCGACGACCCGAAACGCGACGTCGACCTCGAGACGGTCGGTGCGGAACGCTCTGAAGAGTACGCATCCCGTCTCATCCACGCCATCGAGACCGACACACCTCGGCGGTTGAACCTGAACGTGAGCAACGAGACGAGTGCCATCGAAAACCTCCCCGAAGACAGTTGCGTCGAAGTCCCGTGTCTCGTTGATGGCTCCGGCGTCCACCCCTGTTCGGTGGGGGAGCTACCGACCGAACTCGCGTCGCTCGACCAACAGCACGTCTCCGTCCACAAGTTAGTAGTCGAAGCGGTGCTCGAAGCAGATCGTGACGCCCTTCATCGAGCGGTGAAGCTCGACCCGCTGACGGCCGCTGCCTGTACGCTGGACGAAATCCACGAGATGACCGAAGCACTGCTCGAAGCGAACGAGGCACATCTCCCAGCACTATCCTGAGACCAGTATCCGAAATCGTTTTCTATCGGTGAACGAAAGCTTCTCTGTCGTCTTAACCTCCGTTTCTACCGACTTTAGTGAATACCCTCTATCCCCGTGTGTTAGTGAGACCGATACCCTCCCACCGATTGTGGAAACTACTCTCTGCGGAACCGGACACTAAGGACGGCAACCCCGACGACTTGCAACCTTTGTCCTGAAGGGGGCGGCTGACAGACGGTATCCGAACCGCCACAGAGCAGGATTGCCCGAAGAACCACCGTTCGCTACTCGTAACCGACCGACGAGTGGACTGAATTCCTCTCGTACCCGGGTCGTATTTCAAAGCAAAAGCTGTGAAACACTGATGTGGTTCCTGAGCCGATGTTACACCACCAAAACGTCTTTATTTGACAACGGTAACATGCACGCATGTTTGCTACTGGCGAACGATTGTGTTCGAGGTCTCATCGGGGTGTCGGCGTCCGATGAGTGACGAGTATCCGATCAAGGCTGTTCACACCTGTTTTCGCATCCTCACGGAGATTCACAACCGAGAGGGCGCAGGGGTCTCAGAGTTGGCTCGGTCGCTCGACCTCTCGAAGGCGGGAGTCCACAAGCACCTACAGACGCTCTCGCAGTTGGGATATCTCTCGCGTGACGGCGACGAGTATTGTATCGCGCTCGGTTTTCTTGGATTAGGGTTGACTGCACGCTCGCGCTTCCGCGTCTATCAAGTCAGCACCTCGCTGCTCCGAGACCTCGCCGAGACATCGGGATACGTTGCCTCGCTGAGCAGTCACCAAAACGGGAACGGTATCTGTGTCGCTCAGACGTGTGCAAACGACTCACTCACCTACCCGACCCGGGAGGGAGACCGAATCTCGCTTCACGCCACTGCGGCAGGTAAAGCGATGTTAGCGTATCGACCGGTCGAGGAAATTGAGCGCTATCTCACGGACGGTCTTGATCCAATTACTCCGAAGACCATCACAAACAGCGACGAGTTTCGTCGCGAACTTCAGTCTGCACGGGACCGGCGAGTTGTCTTCGACCGGGAGGAATCACGCGAGGGATGGCAAAGCGTCGCATCACCGATCACCGACTTGGACCAAGTTGCTATCGCTGCCGTGAGCGTCTCGGGTCCTGTCGATAAGTTGACTGGCAAACGGTTAGAGGAGGATATCACTGGTCTCGTCGTCAGCACAGCAAAATCTATCGAGAACCGACTATTGTGACATCTTTCGTTCGCTACTGGTGAACACCGATGACCATTACAGGAATACGGCTGTAACGCTCTAGAGAGACGAATCGTCGCGATTTGCGTCAGTTTCTCCACTGGGTCAGTGACCCACGAGTGAACTCGTGGGCTTCCTCCTTGCATCTCTGTGACAGATTGACCAGACATAATCACAGATGAGGTTGTAATAGTGCCTATCGTCGGTAACCGAGATATTGTTGCGCTCTCGTCACAAGTACAGAAATACTGACAGTAGGTTTATTTAGTATAGAAAGTTCCCAATCTAGTCTAAAAGTAGCAGAATTTTTGTAGCGACCTCTTCGATAGTCTGTCTAAGTGTTCTAATCAAATATGCACAGTAAAGCAAGGTGTCGTTAAGTTAGTTTAAACTTGAAACTAACGTAGTACAAGCAAAGTTTATGTCCAAAAGAATATCATAAATACAGGATCCCGCTTTTGAAATTATAATATTCGGGAGGGCCTCCAGACTCGGATACAAGTGTATTTGATTGCGGTTCCCATTCGAGAATCTCCCCTTCGGCACAAATCACGACGTTGTACACGTGACTCCCTGCAAAATTGTGTGCTATGCCAACCATGTTGCTCGCGGGAAACTCTCCTAACCCACCAGTTAAGAACATCCACCGAAGGCCAGTCGCATATTCGTCACAATCAAACCGTTCTTCGTGACCAGAGACAAGCAGAGGCTGATAGGTTTGTGCAAGCTGTAAAAATGCATCTTTTCGGAGTAAGTCGTATGTCTGATCGGGATAGTGGTGGAATATCCCCCGCGTTGGCTGTTTGTAAAAACGACTCCCATAGTACTTTTTGAGACGTTTCTGTACCCACGAGAGCGATCGTCGTGTAGGCTGATGTACAGTCTCACCTTGTGCTACACTTTCGGCATCTGACTGAGCGTAGTGTTCTTCAAAGGGGGAGGTGAGGTCTGGGTCCCGTGGGAGTCTAAAGAGGGTTCCACCAATCGGCGTTATTCCTACCCATTTCAAGAACGACCTTCGGTTTGGGTCCATCGGCTATGCCCTCAAGAGCACACCGACGAACAGTCCGAGTCCACGAATGACTGTCTCGCGAAGGAAATTAGCATACGCTCCGGAGAAAGTACAGTCATTAGTGTCATGCAACATAGAAGAGTTCTTGGACCCGACTCGAATTAGTTAAAAGCTAGATAACGCCGTTAATATCGGTCTTAACCCGGTTTAACGCTGGATTTGGATTGCCCGCTGAAATCGTCTCTTGTGATTAGTCTGCCAATTGTTTGAGTGGGGACAATCGAGCAAGCCGCCAACTCGCTGTGAGAGCACCAGCTAAACTCATACCGATACCAATCATTGCACCACCACCCAGTATGGGGATCGACACCTGCACGAGGTTCTCGAACCCAACGACTGAGAGTGCAATGTAGTTCAACGCTTTCACCAGTGGATAGGTCAGCCCTGCTCCAAGTACTCCAGCGATCGTGCCGTAGAAAAGTGACTGTACCACTGTGATTCCGACGAGTGTTGAAGTCTTACTCCCAGCTGCCTTCAGCGCAGCTAATTCACGGCGCTGGTGATAGACGATCGAGAGGGACATATTGACCGTCAGTGCAAGCCCAGCAAGAACAGCTAACAGTACGAGACTGGTTCCACTCGCGATGACTACGGCCTGTTGTTGGAGTGTTGCTTGAAGTTGTTCTCGATTCGTGCGGATCTCATAGCCCGGATACTGTTGTTCAAGCTCTGCTTTTACGGCTGTTGGATTTGCGGTTGCGTGCAGATCGATAGTGATCAATGTCGCTCGGTCGGAGCCTGTGGTCCCTGTGATCTCTTGGAGCTCACTCAGATGCATGATAACTGTCGGTGCACCCAAAAACTGTGAGAACGTTGAGGAGACACCGACAATGGTGAACTCGTTTTGTCGGGCACTGCTCAACGTGCCACCAACATAGAGTGTATCGCCAACACCGACATCGAAGCGGTCTGCAACGCGAGGGTCAATTACCAGTTCATGAGTCATCGGTCCCGAATAGTTTCCCCCTGCATAGTGAACATCGCCTTGTACGAACCCTGTGCCCTGTTCAATACTGACTGCACCGCGTCCATGCTGTGGAATACCCGTTCCGACGATTGTCTCAAATTCAGAAGTATTTGTACTCACATATACTGTTTGAAATGACAGTGGACTCGCTTGCTTGACGTCCTCACGTGCTTGGATTTCATCGGCAACGCGGTGTGAATCGACGACCGTGTTTTCGAACCCACCAACCGAGCTTGGATTCAACCGAACGGGCCCACCAGTCACCCACAGGTCGCGGCCGGATGCATCAAACTTCTCTTGGCCCGTTTGTACGACACCCACGCCAACACTGGCTAGGAGTGTACTTGCAAGGACTGCAAGCGTAATGCCCAAGATCGCGAGGATTGTTTGGGTCCGATCGTGACGAAGTTGCGCAAACGCAATCGCGACAATTGCGCGGAGTCGTGAGAGACCCCACATCACCCAAGCACCTCCGAAACGCTGGTCCGCTGGCTAACCAATATCGGATAGGGGGCTGCAATAAGTCCAATCAATAGTGCAACTAAGACGCCATAAAGAAGCAAGAAGGGGGAGAACGCCGCGACTGATTCGACGCCGAAATACTGCGTTGCAAACTGATTAAACAGGACCATCCCGAGTCCACCCAGTCCGACACCGACAATGCCCCCGACGAGTGAGACAGTAACCGTCTCTGTCAAGACGAGTACTGCCCGAGACCGACTCGAATACCCAATCGCCGCCAGTACCGCGAGTTCATTACGATCTGCCATTACCTCGAGACCCATCATCGTCCCAACAAAGAGGACGCCAACGACGATTGCGGTCACAAATGCAGTTAGTCCCACTGCCAGCGACAGATCCGATGTCGAGAGATCTGGGCTCGAGACTCCGCTTCGAGAGACAACTGTCGTACCGGGAACCAACTGTTCGAGATGCGGTTTGAGACGTGCATCATCGGTACTCACGAGGATTTGATCGGCGAGGTCGGCGTCCGTCCCACCTGCAACAGCTTGCAGCTCGCTGAGATGCAACACTACTACTGGAATCGGTCCTGCTCCAGACGAAAGGTCAGCTTGGCTGACGTTGAGTGCCTGCAATTCTCGAGTCGTCCCTCCGCTTCGAATCGTCAACTCGTCATTGCGTGAGACACCCAAGAGCTCTGCGGCGGCATCACTCAATATCGCCTCTCCTGTCCACTGGCCATTGTACGAGCCGTTTGCATAGTAGGGATCACCAGGTGTCATCCCACGGAGCGGAAGCCCAGCAATTGAGTTTGACTCGTGTTGTGGAATCACGCCAATTGCCAATACGTATTCCTCAGTCCCTGTTGCTTTGTTCTGTAGGTTAACGACTCGTAGTTGGACTGGGGTTGCAAACTCAATTCGTTCATCGGTCTGGAGTTGAGCTGCAGTGCTGTGAACATCGCCGAGTTGGGCACCACCAACAGCGAGCGCTGCTGTGGATTTCCCGTTGTCATCAGGAACGATCCAGTAATCGACATCGTCACTCTGGACCGTTCCTTGAGTGGCTAATCCGAGTGCCACGCCCGAGACTGTCGTCATGAGCATGACTGCGAGTGCGACACCGGCTGCGCTGAGAAGTACCCGTGTCGAGGCGGTGATGGTCAGTCTGCCTAGGACACGGCGGATTCCCAGCTGAATAACCGCCGTGAATCGTCGTCCACTACGCATCTGCGATCAACTTTCCGTCCTGAAGGCGAATGACGCGATCCGTCCGTGCGAGCGCTCGCTCATCGTGAGATGCCATGATAACGGCGTGGTCGGTCGAGAGTTCTTCGAACAGATCGAGAATGGAACCGCCTGTCGCTGTATCCAATTCACCGGTTGGTTCGTCCGCAATGAGGAGATCTGGCTCGGTTGCGAGTGCTCGTGCGATGGCTACTCGCTGTTGCTCTCCACCACTCAATTCGCTTGGTTTGTGTGTGATGCGGTCGTCAAGCCCAACAGTGGTGAGTAGAGTGGTTGCGCGCTCTCTCCGCTTTCGCTTACTCCAGCCTCGCTCAACGAGCGGAATGGCCACATTTGCCCGCGCAGAGAGTGCAGACAGGAGATAGAAATGTTGGAAGATGATTCCAATCGTTTCGAGACGAAGCCGTGTTCGTTGCTTTGCAGAAAGCGTCGTCACGTCTGTTCCGTCAATCGAAAGCAACCCACGTGTGGGCGTGTCGAGACCAGCCACGAGGTGGAGCAATGTCGATTTCCCACTGCCGCTTGGACCAGCGATACCGACGAACTCACCGCGGTCAATAGCTAGTGAAACGTCGTCGAGGGCCGTGACTGTCTGCGTAGCCTTTCGCTGTCTTAACACCGACTTCTTTCCACGAGTATATTGGCGTGTTACATTCTGACAGGAGACGAGTGGCTGAGGGGATGCGGTCGAATCTGAGCGTTTCTCGGCCACCCTGGAGGGCGTGTTCGTTTTCATGACTACGTGCTACTAATGTAGACGCTTTCTTGCACCTACATATAATCCCGGCCTCCATATCTATTGACAAGAGACGAATATGATAGCAAAATGCCACAGCGAGTCTCTCAGCTAGAGAACCGTCAAGCAGAGCGTCCTCTCTATTTCGATTGAGAGTCAAAGAAGATCGGAAAGAAATAGCCGGGAATCAGCGCTTACTGCAGTCGATCTTGCAGATCGTCGCGGAAGTAGAAGATGCTGAGACCAACTGCAAGCAGGGCAAGTACGAGAAGCACGGGGACGGCGATTGTCCCGATGCCACCATCATTCCCACCTGGTGTCTCTGGCGACTCCTCAGGTGATCCTTGGTTGTCGCCTGGCTGCTCATCTGGATCTTGGTTGTCGTTTCCGTCACCCTGCTGGGACACTTCGATTGTTCCGGCGTCGTTCCCGTTGATCGCCAGTTCGTACGTACCAGCTTCAGAGAAGGACACATCGAACGAGACTATAACTGATTCACCAGCATCAAGTTCGACGCTCTCTTCGCGGACCATCTCGCCGTTACTCGTTAGCGTCACGGTGTGGAAACCGGATGCGCTCCCGTCGTTACTAACCGACGCTTCAACGACTATTTGTTCACCAATTGAAGCGGATTCAGCATTAACCGAGATGTCGCCTAACTTGAAGTTTGGTTGGCCAGCCTGTGCCTTTCCGACTGCGAAGTACGAGAAGCCAGGCGTGTCGGCTTTGTACTTCTCGCCGTTCACATGTGTCGTTTCTAACGTTTGCCACTCACCATCGTGGAAGCGGTACATTGTCACCTCATCACGCGAGGCATCGATCCGTTGGCGCGTTTCGTCACTGAGTGTGAATCGGAACGTTCCACCCGACACAGAACTGTCGTCAAAGCCACTCAACTGCACGTCGTAGAATGCAGCGGTCGAGAAGCTCGGAGCTGGAATGTTACTCGGACGGTCGGCGAGTGGCACGACCTGCACGTTGACGTCTTTAAGCGTCTTGTTTGCCGTGAAGTCGAATTGCTGGAGTGCGACACCATTGACAGTGACGGTGCTGTCGAAGCTCTTGCGGACGGTCTGTCCGGCGTCAACTTGTTTGATATTGAGGATGTAGCGACCGTCTTTCACATCCGTGTCGACGTTGTTGACTGGGCCGGCACCGCCGCCGCCGCCGCCGCCACCGCCGCCACCACCGCCGCCACCGCCGCCACCGCCGCCGGCGTTACCGTCGTCAGTATCTGCTTCTGCAATGGTCACCTTTCCAGTGTTTGTCGAGATCTCGTCGGTACTCTCTCCAGTTGCGTAGTGGACGTAGCGATAGGACCCAAGAGACCAATTCTCAAGTGTTTCAACCGTAATCTCAGTTGTTCCGTCCTCTGAGGTGACCGTCGTCACGGACGCATCAATCGTACTTGAGTCGGTTGCTTCTGTCTCTGGTTTGTCGGTACCGACTTCATCAGCGAGAAGTCCAATGACGTCTTCTAGCTGGGATGAGCCACTGAAGCGGCCGTCATCGAACTCTTCGGCATCTGAAACCGAATCCGGGATGTTCGCGACGCCGTTGACACGTTCTAAGGAATGTTCAACTGTGATCTGATCCGAAGAGATACTCCGGTCAATCTCTCCTTCAACGACGATGTTGAACTCCTGTGATTGGAGTTGCCCCTCGCGGTAGAGCACGACCGTGTGGTTCACTTCGCCCTCGAGGTCAGTCTCAACCTCAAAAGTGAAGGAATCACCAGGCTGTCCTTTCTTCTCTACGTTAACTTGGGAGGGTGCCTGTTGGACGACAGTAGCGTCCATGCCAATTACGCGAGTAGGTCCATCGACGACGAGGTCTCCCTCAGAGGTAGTGACGTCATTGGAGTTGTCGCTCTGAACGAGAAAGAACACATAGTTGCCAGATTCACTCGGTGTGTAGCTGATTTCACTATTTTCTCCGTTGTCATCCAGCGAAATCGTGTCCGCAATCTCGAAATAAGCGTCGTCGTTCGAATCTTCACTGACCAAATCCGATAACTCTGTCATTTTCATGTTGCCGAATCCCATTCCACTGGTTGCTTCTGGATTGAGACGAGCAACAAGCAGCTCAGCATCAGAGTTGCTGAATGCTTCTGTTCCCGCTCCAGTTCGGGTCTCGTATGAAAGTTGGATCGGCTCCCCTGCTGTATGAACACCCATAGCCCGCTTGTTAAGCGGAACCTCTCCGGTGTTCTCTGATAGCAAGTTCGCGTTGACCGATGGACCGACAATTGAGGTCGCTGCATTGCTATTTTGCACTCGGAGTGGGAGGACTGATCGCTTCCAGACTTTAACGTCTGATGACGTCTCGAAGAAATCATCATCATCCATTGCCTGCGGTACCGCTGAACTCTCTCCAGAAGAGAGTATGCTCCCGCTCACGGGAGCAGCCGTTGATAAGAGTAGTACAACAACTAGTGTTGCCACCCCTATCTGTTTGGAGCGTTGATGTGTCACATTCAGATATCCACAAGCGAGACAAATAATTGTTCCGAGGGTTCAGTGGCTCATAATTACTGCGTGCCTCCTGTATTTCCTCCTTGGGATCCACTAGAAACGACCGACCATCGCAAGCAACCGGTCGGTGCAGATTCGATGAACATACTTGGCTTCCTTCATTGTCTATGGATATGTTTCTCTGTGCGAACTGTGACAAGAATTATTTACCTCCCATTTGCTCACTTAGACATGGGACATCACCCCGCTCGTTCTCGCCTCGCACTTGTGGTCGCACTAGTACTGCTCTGTAGCACCCTTTCGTTTGGTGTCGCTGCACAGTCACAGTACTCACTCACGGTAGATGGTGGAATCGATACTCCAGATAAGACGGTCACTGTCGAAGGACAGTCGTTCGACGTCTCTGAGACGGTGAGAGTCGAACCTGGCGACGAGATTGCTGTAGAGACGTCTGGACCGACTGACAAACAGTACCGTGTCAATCTACTAAACAAGAAAAACCAGATTGCCGCGTACAACAACACGCTCTCCGGTGAAGAGTCGTTCTCCTTCGAGACAGAAGGGTTGACCCCGGGTTCGTACGTCGTCGCAGTCTACGGTGCTGATGGCAACTACAAGATGATTCAGCCGGTCGTAGTCTCTGGGTACGACGTGAGCACTGACGTCGATAACACGGTTGAAGAAGATTCAGAATCGACGATTACTGTCGACGTCGAGCCAAAGCAAAACGCACCAGAGCTTGAGTCGGTCAAGGTCATGGTCTCCAACGACGATGACGACATCCGGACGCTGACTGCATCGGAAACCGACGATGGAACGTACACCGCGACGACGACGTTCGAGACGTCCGGTGAATTCGATGTCTTCGCTACTGTTCGCGGCACGGATACGTTCAACGGAGAGAAGGAAATCCTTGGAATCAGTGACGTGCAGTCAATCACTGTGGACGATGATTCGTCGGACTCTTCTGGCTCCGATGATTCATCCGGCGACTCCAACACCGAAACGCCGACGATGACCACGACAGCGACGATGACGGCGACGCAGCCCGCAGAAACGACCGAACCCTCCGACGCGTCACCGACTGACTCACCCGAAACGACTGAGAGCGCTCAGACACCCGCACCGACGACAACGAATACGACGAGCCCGCTTCACGCCGTTCAGCTGCTCCTGTTCGTCCTCGTCGTTGTCGGGTCGGTGTACCAACTCCGGAACCAGTAACGTCTCTTCGTTCATCGCTTCGTTTTTCGCGAATGTAAGCACTCAGCTATGGCCTTCCCACGCGTATCTTTGGTACAATGATGCCTTGGGGTCATGCTGCGGTCGGATACCTCTGCTTCACAATACTGTCTCGGCTGCGCTACCGGCGCTCCCCAACGGGAGCAGAAGTCGTCGCACTCGGCCTTGGCACACAGTTTCCGGACATCATCGACAAGCCGTTAGCGGCGATTGGTGTCCTTTCCTACGGACGTTCACTTGCACACTCACTACTCTCAATGGCGCTGTTGTTCACGGTGCTCTTCGTTTTGCTTCGTGGGTCTGACAATAGCCGTCTCCTGTTCCCGTTTGCAGTTGGAAACGTCTCACACGCGTTTGCCGATATTGGTGGTTCGCTACTCCAAGGGCAGCATTTCGGGACGACGTTTCTCGTGTGGCCGTTTTACTTCGAGACACCAGCGTATACTGTTCCAGCGTACTTCCAAAACGAGTACGTCCTCTTTGTATTCACGAACCAGAACGCACAATGGGGGCTCGCGCTCGTAGTCGCCCTACTCTGGCTGTTGGAAAGTGGTCCGCGTATCGGCCGAGAACTCCGCCTCAAACGGGTGGCGAAGCGGTAAGGTCGAGATGCGCACGCCTCTGTTATGATAGAGAGTCAAGCACATACCTCCGTCTTTAGGCGGAGGTCAAGCGACACTTAACTTCGTTTGTGACCACAATCTATTTGCTGTGGCGTAGTGTACCACAGTGTACTACTAAATCGGTGAGATGCCGTCCCCGAATCACAAGGGGTAGTTGACCATCGGTGGTTGACACGGCGATGACACGGATTCAGACGGGGCGTCTTTGACCGCGCCACAGCCCTATACAAGGGATTCAAAACGACAGTTCCCCCCGTATGTTGCGGGTTCCCTTTGAGTGCGGGTTGGAACCGAAGGACGACGGCTGTTCGAATCCTATGGTAGGATTTCACGGTCTTTAGGCCGTGGAGGAGGTCAAGTCGTTCTAGGCTACGAGCCACGCGCGGTGACGTTGACCCAGAGATGGACTTCACGATACGAGTTGTTCACCGTCGGGTCAGCTGGTGCGTCTCCCTTGTACAGTAGGTATGTCAGCCGGAGACGTTCGCCCGTCAGTTGTGGCGTGACATTGTGCTTTCGCTGCCAAGTCTCGTTTGCACCGAGCCGTGTTTGAAACTGTCGTAGCTCCTGTTGCTCAAGTACCTCTGTCGAGTTATTCTGTACTTGCACACGATGGAGCTCAGTAACGACGGTATAGTTGACAGCTTCGTGTTCGTGATTCCCGATACCGACGTAGAGCTGTTTGCTCTCACCTTGTGTGAACTCGGTTGGATAGTTGTCGGCAACGCGTTCGCCGTCGTCGGATTCGGTCAGCAGATACAACTCGGAGAACGATTCACCGTCTTTCGGAACCGTAGTCGCATAGCCAACACTTCCAGCAGCGAGTAACAAACTCACTACGAGAACAACGTTGAGAACACCGTCTGTCTTCGACTGTGGCTCAAACAGCTCTCGCTTCCCAGCACCGATCCATGTGCGATACGGGACACTGAAGCGGTCCGCTGTCGGGACGCGTTGGCGCCGCGATGAGGCAACTGCTGCTGCGATGACAGTGAACCCACCAACCGAAGCCACGATTGGAAGCGTCCGAATGCCCCACGGCGTGAAATTGAGGATGAGCCCGATGAGGGGAACGATCGCGATACTCGTCCCAAACGAGAGTGCCACACGTTCTAAGCCATCTATACCACCACGAGACTCGACTGCACTAATCTCTTCTTCGGAGAGAGATTCCCCGGGCTCTGCAGCAATGGCGACGTTTTCGTCCGGCTCCTCACCTGCCTCTGGGAAGAGCGCAGCGATGAATGCATAGCCAGGAAGGAAGAGCACAAACGGGAGACCGATGATCACACGAAGGACCGAATCGTTGACGCCTGGAATGAAGACAGCACCTATTGTAAGGAGGACAAAAGCGATGACCGCTGCGAGATCTGCTGGGAGATGGCGAACGGCTGGTGGCAAGAGGAGCTGCCACGTCCCGCGGTCAGTCATATAAATCCGAAACAAGTCCCGAGTGAAAAAGGAGTCGATTGAGACTATCTTTTTTCGAGGAGAGAACCTCGCCGTTCACCTACAGTTACGAACTGCGGTTCAGGGCGCTAAAGTCTCGTCCTTCAGTCGTCGTCACTCGACGAGCGTGTTTCTGACTCGAGAACGGTCGATGAGAGCGAAACCGCTTCGGATGCCTCATCAGGCGAGGGCGCGTCTCGACCGTACGTTGCGCGTTCGTATCGTTCGACGAACTCCCGTAGCGTGGTTGTATGCTCTCCAATCTGTGCTTGATACGCGCGATACAGTTCCCAGTGCGTCGCCGCCGAACTCAATCCGAGCGGTGCTGCAAACCGAGCTCGAAGTGCTTCATACGCCGCCTCGATTGCGGTTTTTGTCTCACCACTCGCAACTCGTGTCTGTGCGAGTTCGAGCAGTGACTGATCCGCTTCCAGTGTGCTATCCGGTTGGTCTGGTGTTGTCGCGAACGTATCTTCCGTGTCCGTTGGCTGTGTTGGCTCTGCTGTAGTACGGCGAAGATAGAGAAGCCCACCGCCAGCGAGGAGCAACACCACAGCCAGCCCCCCACCGATCCAGTACAGCACAGACGAATCGTCTCCCGGGAAGAACGTGTTGGCCACATCTCCATTGCCGGCGGTTGTGACAGTAACGAGGGTCTTGGCTCGAGTACTCGCTAGATTCGTTCTCTCACCAGTGTAGACCGCGGTAATCTGCACTGCAGTGGCCTCGCCAGAGAGTTGCTGTTTCGGAATCTGGAGCTGTGTGCGATAGCGACCTTCGGAGGCTGTTGTCGTCGTCCCAACGAGGGTGCCATCAACCACGAACTCGAGTTCGTGGCCGCTGAGCGGACGGCCATCTGCTGTTTGGAATTGCCCAGCGACAGTCACCGATCGACTCGAACTGTTGTTGGCGTCGACGGTAAGCGACGTCGGCGTCTCTTCGATCTGTATCGGTGTCGTTGCCGGCGTCGCAGTCACTGCTCTGTCTTGCCCGCTCAGCCGGACACGTAGTTCTTGAGAGCCGGCCGAAACATTTGCCGGGAGTGTCGTCTCGACTTGGAAGCCACCCTCAGACGTTGTTCGTGTCGTCGCAATCGGCGTCGAACCAACGGACACTATCAGTGGGGCGTCTGCGACGGCCACATCGTCGACGGCGACGCTCCCCGTGACGGTTAGTTCATCGCCGTATGCAACCGCTGTGGGCGACTCCGTGACTTGGAGTGTTGCGTCTGTTTGACTGACGGAGACGTCGACTGTCTCGTTCGCTCCGAGATAGATCGACGAGGCTTCCGGAACGTAGCGGACAGTGACGTTCTCTGTCGAGAGAGGGAGAACTGTTGGTCGGTAGGTAAGCGAGAACTCGCCGTCAGCGTCCGTCGTCGTTGTGACGTTGCGTCCGGCTGTCTCGAGCCGAATCGTCTGGTCGGCAAGCGCAGACCCGTCTTCGGTCGTCAACTGCCCACTTACCTGCAACGGCTCTCGAAACGAGATCGTCGATGGCTCGGCGTCGACGGCCAACGTTGTGGGCGTGAACTCTTCTTCGAGAACCGATTGCTCCTGTGTAGAGATGTTCTGTTGAATTTCGTCGACCGATTCTTGGGCGTCGGTAAAGTCCGCCCCTGTCTGATTCGAGAGCGCCGTATACGACTCGTTGAGCTGTGTCGATTGGCGATTCGACCGCTGAGCAAGGGTATTGAGCTCACGGGCCAGTTCGCGAGCTCGCTGTTCGTTGCCGTTTTGTTTGGCCTCTTGATACTCGTCGTACGTTTGACGGAAGTTCTGGACAGTGTCCGTATACCCTTGCTGGGTCTCTTGGGTCTCTTCGAATCGATCGGCCGTTCGCTCGTTGCCCGTGTCGCCGGCGACGTCGATGTACTTCTCCAGATTCTTCGAATAGTCGTCGCCGACAAGCTGCCGTGCTTGTTCGTATTCGCCTTGATTTAATTGGATGCTGCTGTCTCCCAGTCGCTCTGCGAGGATGCGTGCGAGATAGGACTCGACGGCGTCGAGATTGCCGTCTTGGTTCGCTGAATCCGGGTTTTCGTGTTGAACGGTCGAATTGTTCTGTTGTTGGTAGACTCCGGATTCGAGTGCAGTGGGCGCAGACGATGAAAGTGAGAGTGACGATGACGACCCCAGTGCGGCGGCAGGTGGTGCGCACAGCGAGATGAATACTACCGCTGTGAGTATCACCACCCGCCAGTTGGAGTTAGACCACGGGGTCACACCACAACGATATCGAGGAGTGCATAAAGATACTTTCGTCTCCAACAGAGAGAAATTCGAACGAATTTACGACTATCGCAACCGAAAGATATGCGCAAGCTTCAACTGCATACCTCCGATTAGTTCGGACAATGCACCCCTCACGCCGATATTGGGCACTGGTTGGAGTTGGGGTGTTTTTTGTGCTGCTTGCGGTCGTCCTCGAACGACCGCTCGTACTCAGTGGTGCTGCCGGTATCGGTGCAGTGTTGGTCGTCTCTCAAGCAACTACCGTGAGTGCCTTCACGGACACAGACGACAGTCTCGACGTCGAGTATACGCTCTCGCAGTCTCGAGTCGCCGTCGACGACACGATGTTCGTAACGATGAGTGCACAGCGACCAACGGAAAGTGATGTCGCTGTCACGGTGACAGCCCAACCGCCACTCGCTGCCGATCCAATCGACGAATCCGAACGGCAACTGCGGCTTGCACCAGGAACGACGTCAGCAACCACGTCATTCGAGATGACGGTGCCGCTGGCTGGACGTGTGGAGCTTAGCGAGCCAACGGTTACGTTGGCCGACCGACAAGGACTCTTCAAAGAGACGTATCAACGTGGACCGACTGAGACGCTCACCGTCGAACCGCGGACACCACGCGATATTCACATCGGACAGGGTGGTGACCGGATGCTTGCTGCCTACGGTGACCACCCACAGAACCAGTCGGGTGCTGGTCTCACACCCGCTGGGCTTCGACAGTATCTCCCGGGTGATGCACTCAATCGAATCGACTGGAAGGCCACCGCTCGACAAGCCTCTCCATATATTCGTGAGTTCGAAGTCGAAGCAGAGCGGACGACGTTACTGATTGTCGACCAACGAGCAGCGATGGGCGTTGGCCCGACTGGGCGAACAATGCTCGATTTTACCCGTGAGGTTGGACTCGGTCTCGTCCAATCAGCGGCCGAATACAACGATGCTCTCGGTCTTTACGGCGTCGGCGACGACGGACTGACTGTAACCCGTGCACCCACCGCAACGTCTGCGGGCTACCAACAGATTCGGCGAGCACTCCACGAACTCGAACCAACGCGACCAGAATCCCAATCACCTGACACAGAAACCACCGCTCATCCCGCTGCTGCTCGTCGTGCCTTACGGCTGCTCAGCATGGACGACTCCGTACTCAGCGAACGCATCAGCCCATTTCTCGATGCCAGCGATGCCTACGTGCAACGGATCCAAGGCGACCCCTTATTTGAGGCAGTTCGTCGCGCACAGATGAATGAGGTTGGCCAGACGTGGACGATGATTCTCACCAACGATAGTAACAGAGACCAGCTTCGTGAGACGGCTCGTATCGCGTCGAAACGCGGGCACAGTGTACTCATCTTTCTCACCCCTGCAGTGTTGTTTGAGGAGAGGAGTCTGGCTACTCGGAGTGAGACCCACCAACGCTATGTCTCATTCGAAGAGTTCAGACGTGAGCTCCACGGCCTCCCCCGTGTAACCACGTTCGAGGTTGGCCCAAGTGAGCAGCTCAAGACCATTCTCAACAGCGAGTCAGTATCCCCACCTTCGGAGTCCAGCTCATGAAGACAGACTCCCACTCGGATGTACGTGGCCCAAGATCGTGGTCACGACCATCACTACTCGCACTCTGTGGGTTAGTACTCACATCCATGGCTGCAGTGTGGCTCGCTGGGCCGATTGCACTCGTCTTTGTTGGGGTGCTTGGTCTCGGTGTGGTTGTGCTTTCATCACCGTTTGCATTTGCTCTCGGGCAGGTTCTTCTGCTTGGTCTACCGACCGACGGGGCAGTCATCGCGATTGTGATTGTTGAGTGTGGACTCTGCTGTATCCTCCTCTCGGAGTATTCACTGCTGGATAACTCGGGCCGGTACCAACTTGGAACCGTGATGGCGCTCGCCATCCTCGGTGGTATTGGTGTTGCAGCACTCGTCCTCAGCGAACAGCTATGGGTCGTCGCCGCAGTATGGACTGCACTTATCGCGTTCGTTGCGTACGGACTGCACCGAGTGGAACTCGTACAACTCAATCTCGTTCGCCAAGAAACATGAGCCAACAGCAACCTACTCAAAGCGACACAGGCACGGAGACGCAGACAGACCTCTCTGCGGAGAATCTCCGCGATGAACTGCAACTGCTTCAGGCCGAAAACAGCCGTCTTCGCGAACAGTACGTGAGGGCACGGCGCACTAGCTATCGGCGAAGTGCACTCGGCCTCGGTGCGATCGGAGCGGTTGCTGCAGCCGGTGCACTACTGTTCCCTGCCGCACAGACCGTCTTGTTCGCATTGGCAGGGATCGGCCTCTTTGCGGGGGTGTTAACGTACTATCTCACCCCGGAGCGATTTATCGCAGCTGACGTTGGTGAGCGCATCTATCGAGCGCTTATGCGCAACGAAACGGCACTGATTCGTGAGCTTGGGTTGTCCGATACCCGCCTATATGTTTCACACGAGACAGAGACTGCTCGGCTGTTTATTCCCCAGCATGCAGAGTACGACATTCCCTCAGCTGATGCTCTCATGTCGACGCTCGTCATCACCGAAAACGAACGCGAGCGTGGCGTTGCGCTCACCCCAACCGGGCAGACGCTTTTCAACGAGTTCGAGCGAACCGTTTCTGGCCCCCTGGGATCAACACCCAGTGAGGTCAGCACGCAACTCACTGACGCACTCGTGAACGTCTTCGAGCTAGTTGATACGGCAACCGCAGACGTGGATCGCGAAGCGGGCCGGGCGACGGTGGCTGTGACTAACAGTGCCTATGAACTCGATAGCGGCGTCGACCATCCGGTTGGGTCGTTCCTTGCTGTTGGACTTGCAGTCGGGTTGGAAACTCCCATTGGGACTGAAGTAACACACAACCCAGAGGACACTACCAGTGCTGATTTCCGTGTCACATGCCGATGGAAGCCTGAAGCATCAGCCGATCAGAATTAAGAACGGTGAAGACCGTGGCTCGGGCGGTGACCGCCACGAACATGGGGTGCCCGCTAGGCTCCGTCGATCTCCTCGGCCAACCCGACGATGATGCCTTCGGGGCCGCGCACGAAGCAGAGGCGGTACACGTCTTCGTACTGGGCGACTTCGCCTACGAGTTCGGCTTCGTGAGAGTCGAGGCGGTCGAGGACTTCGTCGATGTTATCGACGGTGAACATGATACGGCGTATCCCCAGCGTGTTCACTGCCTGTCTCTCAAATCCATCGCAGGTGGCTTTGGGCGTGACGAACTTCGAGAGCTCGACGCGGCTGTGGCCATCGGGGGTCCGCATCATGACGATATTGCTCTGGACGTTCTCGAGGCCCACGACGCGATCCACCCACTCTCCCTCGACGCGTGTCTCGCCCTCCAACTCCATGCCGAGATCCGTAAAAAACGCCTTCACAGTTTCGAGGTCCTCGACCACGATGAGGACGTTGTCCATTCGCTTGATCGCCATAGTCCGAGAAAAATAGGTGCGGGATGCGAAAATAGGCTTCGCTGGCGGGGAGTTTCATCGCAATCTTAGATCGACCCCGGCTAAGTCGAGCGGGGCTTTTTTTGTACACCCGTGAACTGATCGGAGGCACCTCGATTCTTCTGTGTGGTCTGTGAGGCACTACCCGACTGTCGCTTCATCAGCATCGAGGTCCTGTTGTGGGATTGAGACGCTCCCAAGAATCTCGTTGACGATTTCTTTCCGTGAACGGCCACTGAGCTCCGCTTCGGTCCCAAGAATCAACCGATGGATAAGGACGTTTGGTGCCAGTGCTTTGACGTCATCCGGAGTAACGAAGTCACGACCACGAATCGCTGCCCGTGCTTTACCGGCGTTCAAGAACGCGAGTGACGCACGCGGCGAGGCACCGTGTTCGACAGCTTCAGACTCTCGCGTCGCGGCGACGAGATCCAAGATGTACTCGTGGACCTTCTCGTCGACGTAAATCTCGTTAACGACCTCTCGTGCAGCGAGGAGGTCACCGGCCGTGACGACGCGTTCAATCGAATTGGGGCCAAGCGCTGGACTTGAATCGAATCGCTTGAGCATCTCTTTTTCTTCGGCACGCTGGGGAAGATCAACGACGTACTTGAGCTGGAAGCGGTCGCGTTGTGCTTCCGGCAGCTCGAACGTCCCTTCCTGCTCAATCGGGTTCTGCGTTGCAACGACCATAAATGGCTTCGGGAGTTCCAGCGTATCTCCCTCGATCGTCACGTTCCCTTCCTGCATCGCCTCCAGCAGTGCACTCTGTGTCTTCGGCGTCGCCCGATTAATCTCGTCAGCTAAGACGAGGTTCGCGAAAACCGGGCCGCGTTGTAGTTCGAACTCGCCGAGATTCTCTCGATAGATGTGTGTTCCCGTAATGTCTGCAGGGAGCACGTCAGGCGTCATTTGGATACGTTGGTACTGGAGCCCGGTACTTCGTGCAAAGAGAGTCGCGATTGTCGTCTTCGCGACCCCCGGAACGCCTTCGAGCAAAGTGTGCCCACCAGTAAGCATAGAGATAGTCAGCCCTTCTATGATGTCTTCGTTGCCGATGAGGACCGTGCCAGCCTCTGCACGGATGGCCTCGAAGACTTCTTGGGGAGAACTCATTATTCGATTGCTCTGTCTACTGGACTAAAACACCTGCCATTCGCTATATCTGCGCGACATGTCGTCTTAAATCTCAATCGTCTGGTTTAGCGCCGAACAGGTGCCGCACTCGTTGCGGTGGGCGAAGCCACACGATAATTGCTCCCAGACCCAGTGCGCCGAGAAGTACCTGTAAGAGCGGCGACTCACGGACAGTCAAGAGCCCGACAGCGAGTGGTGGCTGTTTGCCTGCATGTGAGTAATCCAGAAGGACACGCTCGTGTGCCCCAAAAAGATTCTGTGTGAACTGTTGATTTCCTGGGCGCTCAAGCATCGCATTGATGAACAGACTCGGGTCGCTGACGACGACAACGCGACCGTCGCCAACAGATTCTGTCGTGACGACAGGGTACTGTTGTAGCGATTCACTATCGTCCAGCTGCTCGTTGCGGTTAGCGTCAAGATACGAGAATTCCGAAGAGCGAACGAGGACGTCTGCACCGTTCGGTTCAACAACCGTCCCGTGATTAATTGTGAGCTGACTCACGTTTGCCGTCAGTGAGTCGTTCGTTACGTTCGTCGCAATAGGCATCGCGGGAGATCGGTAGCTGTTGCGTTCATCACGGAGGGGTTGTCCTGTGACAGACGCGCTCGCACCGACTGTAGCCAACAAGTCGTTACTATGTGTACCATAGTCCTCGGCGACGACGAGTGTTCCACCAGATTCGACAAACTGCTGGACGCGCTGCGTGTCCGTCGCGTTGTACCGTGTCTCGGGTGAGAGGACGACCGCTACTGTGCGGTTTGCGTCGGCTGTCTCGTATGCTGTCGTATTGAGTGCGATTTCGCTTTCAGTCCCAACTGCGTCTGCCTCTGCTTGGAGTCCGGAAGCGCCGTCCCACGCACTGTTGTACACACCGAACGCTGCTGTCGAAGTACTTGCCGCGACGATGATAGCAAGCGCGACAACGCCAATAAGCGAGACGAGTAGAAGGCGTGGATAGTCGTTCCGCAGTGAGCGCCAGTCCATCTCAGAGCACCCCTTCTGGCAGTATTTCGAGGATGCGTCGGACGACGATATAGCCAAACACGGCTAAACCGAGACCGATAATCCACTTGAGTCGGGCTCGCCATGTCGGTGTCACGCTGAACGGGGCTGTCAGTTCGACGACGACGAGAAAGCCGATTAAACAGACGACGAAGAACAGCTCGAGAGTGAGTGCGTCGAGCAGTGCAAGCACAAGGAGTGCTGCAGTCATCCACGCAACCTGTGCGCGGATGAACCGCTCTCGACGCGTCGTAACCATGACGAGTAGTCAGAGATGTGGGCTTACTAAGCTACCGGACTGTCGTCGAAATCAAAGAGTGACGCCTCAGTTCAACGACGAGTTAGTCGGACCTTCGACGTACGTGATAATTTCTTCAATTGTCACAGAGCCAGTCGTCGAGAGATAGTAGCCTGACTGCCATACTCCTCGTTCGAAACGGGTTTCAAGATGGGGAAACTCTCCACGCAGTCGTCGTGAAGTAACTCCTTTGAGTGTCGTGAGAAACTCGTTGAGGTTGGTCGTCGGTGTCGCAGTGAACTGGAGATACAGGTGGTCTGTAGCACCCTTCGTGAATTCGATAGTGACGTCGTATTGTGGGGCAACGGTTTCTGCCAACTCGTGGAACCGAGTAGAAACATCGTCGTCTAACAAATCTGCGTGCTGTTTCGTGATGAGTATGGCATGATACTCAAGCGAAAAGCGCAGGTGAGTGTCTGACCCGGGGGGACCTCGTTGTGACATTCCGCCTCATACGTTCATGCTACTAGAATAAAATGTCTTCTATATTGAACTTATTACAAAATTATAGTTTTCTCAGCGTTTGCTGTGCGGGACTCACTTTGTGTAGCAGATTATCGAGAGAGAGCTGTCTCGCGATCGTGTGGTGCAGCCGATGAGGCGAGAATTGAGTCGTGAGGAGGTCAGCCGGTCAACCTCTCTTGTGGTCCGATGGAGAGACGGGTATCAACAACCTCCGCCAAATTCAGGATTCATCTGTGCGGAATCGTACGTGAGGAGTCCATCATCAACTATCGAGTTATCACCATCTTCAGGGAAAGTGAACACACCGTCAGAGGGTGTATCCCGATGGACGATTGCTGCGACAGTTAGGGGCTTGTCTGGGTACTCGTCCAGTTCGATTGGGAGACGCGAATAAGATCCTTCTGTGAGTGGGGCAGAAACACCGAGAACGGGTCCTTCAAGGATGGACGATGCATTGTGGAGCGCTACAAAGCCATCTTCTGGGAGCGTAGCTTCCGAGATGTAAACCGTGCCATTGTGTAGTGATTGATCTTCAATAGTGACTGCCGGTGCTTCTTCCGAGCTGGACGTATCTTGATCGGCAACAGCTGTGGTTGATCCAATGCCAACTGTAGCGACTACTGCGCCAAGAGTTTTGAGCGCTTGCCGTCTGGAGGGACGTATGCGAGCAGGGTCTGGTGTCATGACGGATACAAATGTCTGCTTCTCATGTATGTACTTTTTGCCCTGGGATTATTATCACCATTTTGAGCGCTTCGAGCGCATATCTCGTCTTCAAGCGGGGTCACGCGGACAATAGCGAATATTGGAAAGAAACACCGATTCGTATACACTGATATACGACGATAAACTACGTATGAGACGTCTTCGATTAACGAGCGTTCTATCAAACTGAAATATATATGGGCTCGAATAGCACCGATACACACACATCTGACTCATTGCTCGTTCCAGAGCAGAGCTCCCGATCGCCGACACTCAGTGTCGTGTTGCCAACGTTGAACGAAGCACAAGGGATTGCCACGTGTATCACCAAAGTAAAGCGTGCAATCGCGACGCTCGGTGTCCAGGCGGAAATCATCGTGAGCGATAGCTCGAGCGACAGTACACCACGTATCGCAACTGAAATGGATGCGATTGTTGTGACACCAGATAAGCCAGGCTATGGGTCTGCGTGTCGCTACGGGTTCGAGCGAAGCAGAGGAGACTATCTCGTGATGGGCGATGCAGATACGACCTATGACTTCGAAGAGATTCCTCCACTCGTGGACTGTGTGATGAGCGACAACGCAGACATCGTCCTTGGGAGTCGATTTGACGGAACCATCCTTCCAGGAGCGATGCCACCACTGCACAGGTATCTTGGCAATCCCTTGCTGACGAAACTCCTCACCTGCTGTTATGACCTCGAAGTCAGCGATGCACACAGTGGCCTTCGGGTTCTCTCTCGAGATGCCTATCAGACATTGCAACTCGACAGCAATGGCATGGAGTTTGCCAGCGAGATGCTTATGGCTGCACAAGCTGAAGGGCTGCGGATTGAAGAGCTCCCAATCACCTATCATGAGCGCGTTGGTGAGGCAACACTGGAGAGTTTCTCTGATGGATGGCGTCATCTCAAGTACATCGTGAGCAATCGCTCGGAGTATCAGTGACTACCCGACCGAACGTCGTCCTCCTCGTGTTGGATACCGCCCGAGCTGATTGTGTCGATACAGTTCAGCCAGCGGCTGTGACACCGAACATCGCTGCTATTGCAGAATCGGGGACTGCTTACACAGAAGCGTTCAGTAGCGCCCCATGGACAATGCCATCGCACGCGTCGCTTTTCACAGGCACCTACTCATCGACACACGGGGCCCATGCCGGTCATCGACGCCTCGGACCTGACCTCATCACACTACCAGCGGCATTCGCTGACCATGGCTATGAGACCGTCGCCGCCTCGAACAACGCGTGGATAAGCGACGCCTTCGGATTCGGTCGTGGTTTTGAGACCTTCTACCGGGGGTGGCAACTGGTTCAATCAGAGACGGATCTCGGCGAAGTCGGACTTACGAACAACGGGCGAGCGTTGTGGCTTCGGTTACTGCATCGACTGTTCGATGGGAATCCACTTACGAACACACTCAATGCAGCCTACGCCAAATTCCGGTTCAGCTCTCGAGGCGATAGCGGTGCTGCTCGAACAACTGAGTGGGTCCAAGAGTGGCTGCAGACCCGCTCACAGGATCGCCCGTTCTTCCTCTTTGGAAACTATCTGGAACCACACCTCGAGTATCAGCCGCCGAAATCCTATGCACAGCAGCATCTTCCAGACGACGTGTCATACGACGAAGCGATGGCTATCCCCCAGAATCCATGGCGCTATCTGACGAACCAACTCTCGTTGTCCGAGCGTGACTTCGAGATTCTCCGAGGGCTCTACAAGGCAGAACTCTCCTATCTCGATTCCCACATCGGCGCACTCTGTGAGACCCTTCGCGCGACCGACCAGTGGGAGAACACACTGTTCGTCATCGTCGGTGATCACGGCGAGAATATCGGTGAACACGGATTGATGGACCACCAATACGGGCTTTTCGACACCCTCCTGCATGTCCCACTCGTCATCACGGGGGGGTCGTTTACCAACGGGGGACAACGGGATCAACTCGTCCAGTTGCTCGATGTAGTGCCGACGCTGCTCGACGAGACAGATCTCGCTGCGCCTGCCTTGCGGGATCAACTGGCTGGGACGTCACTGCCCCACCCTTCCGAGCAAGGTCGGACGCACGTCTTTGCGGAGTACAAAGCACCCCAACCCACTCCAGAGACGATTGAACAGCGGGTTGGTGACCCACACGATGTGATGTCGACGTACGACAGAGCACTCCATGCAGTTCGGACCACCGAGCACAAACTCGTTCGAGACTCACGGGGAGAGACTGAGCTGTACGATGTGACTGACGGTGAGAGCGAACTGTCGTGTTCAAATCACCCGACGACGACGGCACAGCTTAACTCGAAACTTGAGCAGTGGCAGTCGTCGCTGGACTCTGCTGAATCGGCGACGCAGGTCAAACCTGATGAGAACACAGCACAGATTTTAGACGCACTGGGGTATCTCCAAGTGGACTCTGACTCGAAGTGATCCGTTCGCAGGGACAACTATTTCGTAGATACGCGATTCTGCTAAAATAACGAGACAGTATGCCGGGAGTATCTATTCGCCGTCGCGCAACGACGACGCCAGCTGTTGCCCTCTCATATCTGCTGGTAGTGTGCAGCATTGGCGCGCTTCGAATCGGGTCACTCCCGGTTGGGCCGTGGGAGGACATCTATACACAGCTCGCTGGGTTCTGGTTGTTTCTCTTTGCGGGTCACCTACTGATGCTGTGGGCCGTGCGCTGGCGACGGCTTGGGTGGGCGACCGTCTCGACGTTCACACTCATTGCAACGCTGGCTATCGTCAGTATGACGCTACAGTGGGGCTATCCGTTCGGACTCCACGACCCATGGGTCCATCTCGATACACTCACCACAGCCCAACTGAATCCGGTGAACAATCCCTATCCGCTCTTCCATGCACTCCTCCTCGCTGTGACAGCGCTCACCGAGCTTAGTAAGCAGCAGGTCCTCATGGGCGTGCCCATCATTGCTGTGAGTGCTGGCATCGGGTTTCTCTCCATGCTGATGCGACGAATTCCCCTCTCGGCTGTCGCTGGACAGACACTCCTCATCGTGGGTGCTCCGGCATTGCTCCTCGGCGTCATCGCACGGCCATTCACCCTCGCGATGCCGTTCGTGTTGGTCATTTACTGGGTGGTCTATGCGTTTACTCCACGTCGGGCGATGGCGGTACTCGCTGTTGTCCTCACCTTTCCACTGCTGTGGCTCCACCCCTTTGTTGCGTTCTGTGCACTCGTCATCATCACGACTGCCTTCGTCGCTCGTCTATTCTGGGTGGATGACCAGCAGTACAGACCGGGCTGGAAGCTCACAGCCATGCTGTCTCTTTTGGCTGCTGCGTTCGTCGTCTATGTCGCCTTCGTCTCGTCGATTGGACAGCAGGTGATTGCGTCGATCATTGAAACGGTTGGCTCGCTGCAGACGCAATCGCCTCCAGCGGCCACAGACGGACCCACGCAGACGCAGCCATCCCTCTTCGCAAAGCTACTCACCCCACGGGGAGCGGTGGAAGCACTCGCTCGGTTAGCCTACGTCCTGTCGCTTGGGTTTGCAGCTGTCGTCTCACTGCTTCTTCCCTCGCCGTCGCGTCGGTTCTGGCACAACTCGCTGGTTGTCATGGTCGCTGGGTCGCTGATTGGGACGGCGCTCCTTGTGGGGGCAGTACTCTCAACGAAGGGGATTACAATCTATCGAGTCGTCCAAGTGGCTCCGCTGCTTGTCCTCCCGCTCGCAATCGGTGTATTTCGACAGTACTCGAAGCGACCCCATGAACTCCTCGCTGTCGGGTTTGCTGTCATGATTCTCATTGCGGGTCTCGGAACTGCATTTGGCTCTCCCGTGACTGGGAAGGCCACCTACTCGGCAACCGAGCCACAGGTTACAGGGGTGCAGTGGGTCGCACAGCACCGGACAACAAACATCATCGGGACGTGGATGACGTTCTGGATCATCGAAGGCATGTATGGAAAGCCAGCGAGTTACCGCTGGTCTCCGGGCGACATGATTGGGAAGCAACGCTACGAAGAGCGTTCGGCGGCATATTCGTGGTTAGTAAACGATCAGGAACCAGATGCGCTCTATGTCGTCGATCGGGTCGAACGGACCCGTGCACAGCTGGAAAAGCGAGAATCGAATCGTCGCCAGCCGCTCAACTGCCTGCACCAGTTTCGACAGTTCGGCAACCGTATCTACGACAATCGAGGCACGAGAGTGTATCTTCGAGGCGAGGCGTCGGTATGTACGTAGCGTATCACGACGGCCGAGATGGTGATTTCTCTGCGAGTGTGCTGAAGAGTGCGTCTGCGCGCTGTTTGAAGCTCGAATACGAATGTGCCGCAGCGAGGGCACGACCACGTTCAGCCAATGGTTCGAGCCCAGCAGGGTCCGACAACGCTGTAGCGAGGGTCGTCGCCAATGCAGCTGCATCGTCGGATTCGAAGAGAAGACCGGTCTCTCCATCGACGACGTAATCGTGAATACCGGGCACATCCGCACCAACAACGGGTGTCCCCGAGGCTAGTGCCTCTAAGCCCGTCGTGACATAGCCCTCCAGAAGCGACGGCAACACGAAGACGAGTGCATCCCGGTACAAACGGTGTTTCTCTGTGGGGCTGACGAACCCACGGAATGACACGCGTTCAAGACCAAGCGTTCGTGCTGTCTCTTTGAGATAGTCTTCTTGTGGGCCAGTTCCTGCAATCGTCAGCGAATGGTTCGGATACCGACGCTCGATCTCTTGCCACGCTGTGAGCAGTAACTGGGCGTTCTTCCGCTTGCTCAGTCGCCCGAGATACAGCACCTCCGTCGACTGCGGGTCGAACTGATAGCTGAATGCATCCAGTTCGACACAGGGGTTGAGCACGTGTGTCGCCGTGTGTCCGAGACGGTCACGAAGCGTCGCTTCGGTGCTTTCACCTGCACAAACGATTTCAGGCTGGTTGAGGTACGGGAGCGTCCGGTCGATTGCCTCGACAACACGACCCCTGAGTGGGCCGCTGAACCGACGTGCCGTCTCGAAGAATGCGGTATGCATGAAACAGGCATTCACCGTCTCAGATGGACACAAGAGATGGGCCGGATAGAAGGGAATATGAGAGATGTCGTCGAGGATGACATCGAACGAGTACGCCTTCATTAGTCGGCGGAATTGCTGGAGACCGCGCACTGAGTGTAGCATTTTGGTGGTCGCTGTCGTTGGGGTCTGGTAGTCGAATGTATGGGCTGTGACGCCCGCTGGAGTCGAGAGTGAGCGATCGGCCGCTGGACAGAGAAGGTGTATCTCCCACCCCGTTGCGCCGAGCGCAGCAGCGAGATTCTCCATGAGATACGGCGCACCCCCATTGGGTTCGCCGACATAGAGTGGCGTATGCGACCGCAGCAAAACTCGAGAGTGAGTTACCATCGATGCGCCTCTATTGGAGAGGTCACGTTGTTTGGAAGGTCTCTCATCGATGAGTGTTTTTCTCGAGGGTCGATTCGTAGACGTCCAGCACTGACGAGGCTCGTTGTGCCCAGCCGTAACCGTTCGACGTAATCGCTTCCCGTGCTTGTGAGCCCATCTGCTGTGTGTGGTCGTCGTTCTTGAGGAGCGTCGTGAGTGCAGTCGAAATAGCGGACGCGTTCGGCTCGACGAGGAGCCCGGTTCGCTCGTGGTCAATGACCGTCGGCACGTCTGCAACAGGCGTCATGACCGGTGGAATCCCACTCGCCATTGCCTCGAGTAACGTCAACGGCAATCCCTCTGTGAGCGATGGCCGACAGAAGATATCTGCGTGTCGCATCTTTCTGGCCACACTATCGACGACGCCATGGAACTGCACTCGATCAGCAATTCCTAACCGAACCGATTGCTGTTCTAACTCGGCGCGCAACGGGCCGGTCCCGACAAACGAGGCTACGGTATCGGAATGTGACTCGAAGACGGCTGGAAGCGCCTCTAGAAGTCGATCCGGTCCTTTGTTCTCGACAAGTCGGCCCACAAAGAGAATTCGCGGGTGCTCGCTGTGAGTTCGATTAGAAGGGGGCCGGAATGTGTTCGTATCGACGGCGTTCGGGACAGTCGTAATCTTCGCCGGGGAAACACCGAGACGACGGGCGTGTGCCGTTGCAGACTCACTCACGCCGATGAGTGTATCTGCCCATGAGCAAAGTGACCGTCCCAGTGTTCGTTCGAGTGAGCGGGCTGTGACACCGCCGATCCCGTTCAACTCCGAGAGTGAGCCGAGATGGACTGTGAGTATTCGAGATGCCTTCGGAGCCCATCCGGCTGTTGCTGCGACTGCTGTGAGGTAACTCGTAAAGAAGAATCGATTGTGGACATGGATGACGTCCGGACGATGAGTTTTGATCACACGGCGAAGTTCACCGAGTGCAGTAACTGAGATACGCGCTTGCAACCCTATTGTGTCAGTCAAGTCTGTGGCTGAAATCCGGTGGAGGGTGATATTCTCGTGCGTAAACGGCGAGACAGCTTGGTCGTTGGTTAGTGCGAACACGACGACGTCGACACCACGGCTGGCGAGATGTGAGGCAAGCTCTGTGACGACAGTCTCAGTACCCCCACCGGGAGGCAGATAATCCGTACAGAGCAGTACGGTGAGGTTCTCTGAGTCCATTTACTGCTCCTCCATCGCTGTCTCTGCTGGCCAGCCTAAGCAACCGATGGCCCCGCTTCGAAACTGACTATGAGTCCATTGGTTCGGACGTCCCGTACATGCCTGTGTCGTACCGCGCTGAGTACGTGGAGTCCGCGAAGAGTCGACAGAGACCACGAGAGTCACTTTCTCTGACTGGTCTGTAAATCTACTGTAGCATACGCTGCTGTCCCGTGAGCGCCTTGCTCTCTATTTCCTTCTCGTTCATATTTAGACAGACAGTCAGCATTTTTATACAGTTCAAGAACAAACAAAGACGTAATGTCCCCGAATGACGACGAGCCCACCGATAGTGGTGCATCCAATTTTCTGGACCCCCTCGGTCCTCGCTTCGGACGGCGCACGTTTCTGAAGGGAACAGGTATTGGAATCATGGGGACGCTCCTCTCTGGGACCGCTGCTGGAGACGACTCCGCTCGAAAAACCCGCGCGAGTTTCTACACTGACGAGAAGCGGCAGGCTGCTCGCGAGAACATCGAGACCTACAGCTGGGCGGCATCGGCTCGGAATCGTGCAGTGAACAAAGCAGAGACCATCATCGAAGAGTATACTCTCGATGAATTGTGGCACTATGTCGGCTCCCAACACATCCCTCGGGCATCCTATCTTGCCAATGGGGATGCGGGCTACTATCCATGGTCAAGCGAATGGGAAGTGAAATCCCCTGTCTCCGGGGTGGCGTATGCAGCACAGCCCGGTCAACAGTGGAAGATTACGAACGGAGAGTACACGCTCCCAACAAACGACTTCGAGGCATATCGACAAAGCGGTCGTGACGAAACCGGGCAGTTCGACCCCGAACGAGCCGATGATTCCTTGCTCGTCAACGAAGAACACCCCGAGATGGGACCCCAGTGGGGCGTCGACGACGGGCTCGGCTGGGTCGACGAAGCGGGTGATTTGGGATCTCCAGGGCAACAGTGGGTCCCCGTTGCGTGGGCGCACCACTGGTATGGTGTCTACGGGGTTCGCTCACTAATCGACTCTCTCGCGCAGGCATATCTGTTCACAGAAGACGAGCGGTATGCACGTGCGGCAGCCGTCCTGCTCGACCGACTCGCTGACGTGTATCCGGAGATGAGTCTCCAAGAGACGGTCTACTTCGACGAAGGGGGATACACAGAGTGGAACGGATTCCCAAACAAATCTCACGGGGGGACTGGGAAAGGAAAACAGGTCGGGTCGATTTGGGAATCCTACTGGGTCAAAGCGGTCATGAAAGCCTACGACGCGATCTTCCCGGCACTTGACGCTGACGTGACGCTCTCGACGTTCCTGCAGGCGAAGGCAACCGAATTCCCTGGCCTCTCGACAAAGGAAACGATGGTCGACACTCGAACAAACATCGAGGAGGGATTCATCAAGCAGATGCTTCCGGGAGTCAAGCAAGCACAAATTCGTGGGAACTTCGGGAGCCACCAACAGACACTCGCGTTATCAGCGGTTATCCAAGACGATTCAGATGGCTACACTGACGAGACCCTCGAATTCCTTTCTCGAGCAGGTGAATTGATAGAAGAGGACGACGGAACCCCATACGGACATTGGTATCTCACCGGTGGTGGAATCCTCGCTCGGCTTCTCTCAGACTTTGACCGCGATGGGTTCCCGAACGAAGAGAGTGTCCACTACAATTCACTCGTCGTGAGTGGCGTGCAATCAACCGCTGATACCTTGAACGGGTACACTGGGGCCCCGAACTTGGATCTATACCAAACCCCGATTTTCAAACGAACATTTGAGACACAATCTCGGTTGACCTTTCTCAACCAGTATGTCCCACGGCTTGGTGATACCTCGGGGGCGGGGCAACCTGGCTTTGAGGATATGATCGATCCGGATGACCTCGTTCGTGCCTACCAAGCAAACAACAACGAGGAACTCATCAAATGGACGTATCTCCGAAATGGAAATTCGACGAGTGGCCTCCGTGGAACTATCTTCGAAACAAATCCAGAGGTCGTCAGTGAGCGTATCGAGACAGCGCTTGAGGCATCCGGACCGCTCGAACTCGACAGCACCCAGCTTGCTGGCTTTGGGTTTACTGCACTCCGATCGGGGTCGGTTACGCAAGGGACCGGACGAGGCGTTTGGACCTACTACGGGCGCAATGCGTTCGGGCCGGACGCCGGTTATGGGACGAGCCATACCCATCGCGACGCGCTCAATATCGGACTCTTCGGGCATGGATTGAACCTTTCACCGGATCTTGGGTACCCCGAAGACACGGGCAACTGGCCGAAGCGATGGAACTGGACCTCAAATACCATCAGTCACAATACGGTCGTTGTCAACGAACGCCAACAAGATAGACAGTGGATTGGCATACCTGAATGGTTCGACCACACTGATCGCGTCCAGTTGTCTGCTATCGAAGCAGATGAAGCATACGACGAGGCGAAACGGTATCACCGGACCACTGCACAGATTACCGTAGACGAGGAGAACTCCTACGTCACTGATTTCTTCCACATCTACGGTGGTGAGGACCATCACTTCAGTTTCCACGGGCCAGCTGTACCAGCCGACCAGTTCGAATACGAACTCCGAGATGAAGTCTCTGAGCTCACCATTCGAGCAGGGGCGGGTGGAATCGGTGTCTCTCCTGACGCTGCCACTGCAGGAGAATGGTCGACGCGCATCTTCGACCCATCCAGCAACACACACGAGTGGCGCGGACTGACCCTACCCACCGAGAGCAGCGACGTCGATGTGCAACTGGATATCAACTCGGCGGTCACGGGGGAGCAAGACTACTGGCATCACGTCCAAGCCGTGTATCTGGGTCAGGACACCGATGGACGGCACGTCTGTGCCGGTGTTGGGAACCAAGGCGCTGAACAAGACCCGCGCATTGGACTGTATTATCCCGAGTCGAATACGTGGGACTCCTCCGACACGATGGATGATTGGGAGAAACGAACCTGGTACTCGCTTTCGGTCTCCACACGTGGGTCAACGGTCGACATCACCCTCCAAACAACCGACGGAACAGTCCATGCAAGTGGCACCTACACCCTCCCGAGCGAGACCGACCAACGAGTCGGGATTTTCGGTGGGGTTGGGGAAGGACAGACCGGTGAGCTCTACTTTGACGCGTTTATCTTGAACGGGACTCCCAGAGAGTTCCTTCGCACTGATCTCGTCGAACAATCAGCCGTCTCGACGCGATATCTAAATCTCACAGAGCAAGACTCCGGCACCTATGCTGGTCCAGACATCCCAAAACCGGACTACGGGGAAGACACGCAATACAACAACGACGTGGGCAATGGGTTCAACTATCTGTACGATGTGGAGCGAGAAGCAGATCCCAATTGGCGGTTCAGTGTCGAATGGGACAGCCGAGACCATTGGGGCGTACGAACGGCCACTGACGAAGATGTGAAATTGCGGCTGACGATGCTCACGAAGTGTGACGACGTCGCTATTGCTAATGGCAACCCGCCACAGCGGTGGAACAACCCAGAGACACTCAAGTATCTCATCGCGCATCGGAACCCCGAAGGACACGGATCGCTGTTCCGGTCAGTAATCGAGTCATATGAAGGAGAACGGTTCATCGAGCATGCGACTGGAATCCCAGTCGACAGTGCAGACCACACTGCCCGCGCAGTGCGTGTCCAACTCAAAAACGGCCGGACAGACTACATCGCCAGTGCGACCGTCCGCCCCGGTGATGACGTCTCAGAACATACCGTCGACGACGTCTTCACCTTTGATGGAGCATTCGCGGTCTATTCAACGGATGCTGAGGGGACCCACGAGCATGCTTACTTGCTCGATGGGACGACGTTAGAAGTCGACGGTGAGCGGCTGATCGAACAACGTCCGCGTATCGAAGGAGTCGTCGAAGACTTCACTCGGGATCTCTCGCTCGATAACGAACTGCAGGTCCGAATCACCAACGGCCCGGTCGATACCCAACTTATGGAGACCACGGTAGGGTCATGGGTATATGCTGATGCCGTCGACGACCGGAATGGCGCCTACGAGATTGTCGGTGTCGATAACGTCACTTCGACTAGTGCAACGCTCAAACTCGGCGATCAGACAACGGTCAAAGAGTATCGTGACCCGAGTGACCTCAACGCTGGCTACGAGTACATCCTCGAAGAGAATGGCGAGTTTGTTATCCCTCTCAGTACTGAATTCGAGTAGTAGGGAACTCTTCACTTCCACTGTTGAGTGAACTATAATCCGATGAAAAGTGGCCATGCAAGGACGCAGACCCACATTACGAGTCCAACTTTCGTTGACTGGGACCACGGGTTCTCGACTGTCTGATTCGATGCGCTCGCTGCAACGAATCCGATGACCCCGAGCACCACGAGCCGATGCAAGACGACCGCAATCGGTAACACCTCGATCCCGATCGATTGGTAATCAAGGACGAAGCCAAGTCCTAATCCAAGAATCGCGATTCCAGCCCAGTCGAATGGTTCACCGCCATGAGAGAAGAGAATAGTAACGACCGGAATCCCGACAGCAAAAACGAGATAGCCCATCCCAGCGACGAGTTTTACCGGGACGTTCGGAACCGTCGTCTCGGCGAGAATACTAGCGCTTCGGACGATAAGTGGTAACGATAACAGCGACACCAACAAGAGCGCACTCCGTTGGTGAACCTCATCGGAGAACCCTTCCGATACTTGTTCAACTGTCGTCTGCCAGTTGTTTCGCCCTTGGATGGATCCAAAGAGCAGCAGTCCAGCTGAGAGCATACCCACGGTGGAGAGCGGCCGCAGATCAATAACTGATGCCCAGCCGTCAGCGTCGGAGGCGCCACCGTTCGCAAACCGTTCACGGCTGATGTCGGCAGTGTACGACGCACCGAGATATTCCGTTTCGAGATGATGCTGCGCTATTGATAACGACCCAACCGTGTGTCGAAGCCGAAACCAGTCCCAATGTTCGTGATGCGCCTGAATCGCCGTCCACCGCGCACCCTCGCTACCCCCTTCATAGAGACGGAGATGGTGGCGTGAACCGAAGTACGTCCCGTCGTGAAGCTGGGCTGTCTCGGTCATCCAGCCCCCTGCGGGGCCAGGTGCTGCAATATAGGTGTATCGCGTCGCACCAGTCGTGTCACGCCACCTGATGTCTCCTCCGTTGACCACGACGGGCTCGCTTTCATCACCGATTCCTTGCCAGTCGTTGGTCATTGGTTCTAACTCTTTGTCCCCGTGGCCACTGAGCTGTGTGATTACGCGTGAACTTTCACCGCGAACAACGGCGTTGATTGGCAATGTGAGTGACTCAAATGACTGCTGTCGACTGGTGAACGGCCAGAGTTTCACATCGCTCTCTTCGGAGACGGAGACGAGTTTTACGTCGTCTGGTCCCTTCATGTCCATCTCTTCTGCGGAATGGGGTGCAACGAGACTTGGGTCGACGGTGAGAAGGACAAGAAGAACGATTACAGTACTGACCACAGCTAATCGACGACGGGAGTGAGGACGCGAGCCGTGCATCTCTATGTCAACATTCGGTTCTAAAATTATTAATTTAACTACAAATATACACTACATCTCCATACTCAAGGAGCGACCGAAGGGAGCGAGTAGGGAGGGGATACAGCGGCGTCATCGAAACAGGAAGCTCACCACTCAAGTACGAGTCATACGACGAGCGGTAGGGTGGGGTAGTTCACCAGACACATCTGTGTGCTTGTTGTACTTTTCCAGAAATTCTCGAATAACGTATGAATATGCCTTTGTAGGCGCTGATTACTTACCATACTTGGTTGCATGAGTGTTCTCATGCCAAGAACTGCGTACTGTTCCTTCTGTGACCAAGAACAGGATGTCGTCGCTACAGTCCCCTGGCAGTCGGATTCATGTGCGACATGTGGAAACGACATTGAGAAGTCAACACAGTCAGCGACCGAAACGTGAGCTTGTGTGGGCCATGCCACTGAGGACTCAGTTCTTCGGGATTGCTTCTACGATGAATTCGAAGCGTGCTCCACCACTTGCACTCTCTGTCACCTGCAGGTCCCATCCATGCGCGCGCACAATCGCCGCGACGATAGCGAGGCCAAACCCGGTTCCGGAACCTAACGAAACGCCGTGTTTGAGTACCTCCTCGCGCTGGTCGACAGGGATACCAGTGCCATCGTCTTCAACGTAGAATCCCTGCTCGACCGAGAGTGGACCGACTGTAATTGTGACGTCCTCACCACCATGTTCAATGGCATTTCCATAGAGATTCTCAAAGAGCTGTGTCACACGACTCCTATCGCCCATAACAATTGGAAGGCTCTCACCAATGTGCACCGTCGCAGTGTCTGTCTCCACGAACGTCCAAGCCTCGCGTGCTGCTTCGGCCACAGCAATTTCGTCCCCCTCAGTGACGGTTGTTCCCCGCTGTGCTAGCGTCAAAAGGTTCTCAAGTAGTTGGCTGATTCGGTCATGTGCTCTTTCAACTCTCTCGAAATGTGCTGGTTCAGGGTCTTCTTTGGCAATCTCCAGAAAGCCTTCAGCGACGCTCAATGGACTTCGAAGGTCATGTGAAACCCCATGGGCAAACTCGGTCAGCCGGTCATTTTGTTCTCGAAGCGTTGCTTCACGCTCAGCGCGCACCATCGCCGCTTTTACTGACGCCCCCAAAATCCGAAAGAGATCAACCTCTCGGTCAGAGAACTCTTTGTATTGGTTCGATCCAGTCATCAAGATTCCATAGTGGCCAAGTGGGACGATGATTTCACTGCGAATCGCTGTATCAGGATTGTATCGCGCTGTGTGCTGAGTAACGTCGTCATACACACGCACGTCTCCTGACACAAACACCTCCCACGCAAGCCCCTCACCAGCTGCAAACGCTGGGGCATGACCGAGGGTTTCGAGGGAAGACTCACATTGTGCAACCGGAACCAACGCGTGCTGTGTCCGATCGTACTTCCAGAGCCCGGTCATATCCAATTCTAAGACACGGTCTGAAGCAGCCACAGCAATTTCTCCGATCTCGTCGAGTGAAGATGCAACAGTCAGCTGCTGTGCTGTCTGCTGTAACGCTCGCAACTGCCGCTCGTGGGTTTTCTGCGCAGAGATGTCCTCAATGACGACAATGATACTACTTACAGTCCCATCAGGCCCTTCGATTGGTGCTGTCGATAAGAGTATATCTAGTTCAGTGCCATCTTTCGTCTGGCGAGTAAGTTCTTCTCCGTAGATTCGCTTCCCAGCCAAGGCCTGATCCCGATGTTTCATGAACGTCTCAACTTCTGCGTTCGAAGCGGACGGAACAAGCTCCCCAACGACCTCATCCGCAGTCCATCCAAATATTTCCTCGGCACCTCGGTTCCATCGTACGATGGTTCCTTCTGGATCAATTTCGAAAATCGCGGATGGTGCGGCTTCGATAAGCGACTCTAGTCGTGTGTTTGTCTCCTTGAGCTGTTGTTGATCCTGTTCTCGCGTCAACTCGGCACCGATCAACTCTGAAAGTAGCTTGACGAAGGTCCGTTCGGCCTCATAAAACTCCTGCACCGGTGACGCGACACTTGCGAATGAGAGCGTCCCATAGCGTTCGTCATTGACCGAGAGAGGGACACCAATGTAGGATGCAGGTTCAAACGTATTCGTCTCGGGGGTGAGTTGATGCCCCGAATTTTCAGCTGTCTCTACAAATGAGTAGACATCGTTGCGAGCGAGCACCTCTGCACAGGGAGTTGTCGCAAGGTCAAATTGATCCCCCACAGCAATCGCTGTCGTTGGTGCGTGGACTGCACGGACGCGATACTCAGTCTCTTCGACGGCTGAGACGAGCCCAACTTCGAGATTCAGCGTATCGCACCCGAGTGCAAGCATTCGAGATAATTGTGTTGCTGTCGTGGCCTCAGTGTCCGCCATTATCTCCTGTAGCACTCGAAGTGCGTCTCGTTCAGCCTTCAGTTGGTCGCGGGTTTCGTGTTGTTCTGTGATGTCACGGGCGACGACAAGTGTCTCAGTTGGGGATTTTACACACGACTTCAGTCGCACATCGAAATGCCGGGTACCGAATGCTGTCTCAAAGTCGATCTGAAGGTCTGCATCGGAGAATACTGCACTCTCGCTGTCGCCGGGTGTCTCACGCACCTCAGAGACAGCTGTCTGGAACGCATCAACTGCTTCATCTGCCACTAGTCCCTCGATGAGGTCAGCGAGCGTTCGTCCCTCTAGTGCAGCTGGATTCGAGTGGCCAGCGATCCGAGCGGCTGTCGGATTCGCAAACTGGATCTCGTATGTTTCGTCGATTACGAAGACGGCGTCGTGAATATTGTCGAGGATGGCTTTTGCTCGGGTGAGACTCTGCGTTTGCTCTTGTTTGGCCGTCCGGCGCCAAAAGACCGTGAGGCCATTGCCATCGGGAAAGACATGGGACTCGATCCAAGAGTCGAATGGAGGGCCAACGTATGAGTCGCCCGAGACAGCAGTAGCACTGGACATTGCATCTCGGTAGACCGCTTCAAGCTCAGAGCCAACCAGTGAGGGAAACGCCTCCCAGAGATCCTGTCCAATGAGCTCTGACTGAGTGGCACTAAGCCCGTCTGCCATCGTTTGATTGACGTACTGAATCTGCCACTCACTGTCGACCGCATAGATGCCATCTGTGGCCCGATCTACCATCTGCTCAAACTGTCCGAAAGTCGCCTTCGTCCGCTGTTTTTGGCGAGCAGTCTCAACCAGCGTCTGAATCCGCACCGAAAGTCGAGCGGCAAAGTGCTCTATCGGTAAAATCGAAACATGGTCTATCAGTTCACCGGTCGGGATCTGCTGTTGCTGGTTGTCAAAATCGAGTACGTAGATGATGGGACAATAGCGGTTGTCAACACTGTCCAGTAGTTCGCCTTTGAGTTCATCCGAGAGTGATGGACCGACAACAACGCAGTCAACTGCAGACGTAGCGAGAACGTGCTGTGCTGTCGAGATCTTTTCAGCAACAGTCAGCTCAATGTGGTCGCTGACAGCCGCCAGGAGCGTCTGGACCCTTTGTGCGGACTCTTGGTCCCCGCTCACATACAGAGCACGTATTGGGGGTCTGTCATCACTACGTTCCGGATCCATATATTCCACTCTATTCATTCAGGATGTTTAACTATTCTCCTAAAACAGATTGTTTGTTAACCACACTACGTTTGGTGGTTTTTCAGCTGAAGAGATGTCTGAGTTAGCGCAGTGACCTTCACTGATGGAGGGCAGATTCTGTACTCAACTTCCCCACCGAAGACCGAACTCCTCAAAGAATATGTTGAGATACAATCACACTGGATCTCTCACATAAATGTTTCTGGGCACATGATTACTATACACCAGTTACAATACTAGTATTGGCAAGTATTGCTCAAGGGATACATACCAAACACTGCTATACTGCCTCATAAATTTTGCCCTGAAATATGCAGATAGATACACACCTCATAATCGAATAATAAACGATTCACACTTCGAGATGCGTCACTCTACAGTCACGCTTTTGGCAAGATTCCGCGGCTTATCGATCGATCGACCCAGTCGATTGGCCATGTGGTACGCCACAAGCTGCAGTTGGACGTTCGCGAGTAGCGGTGCCATCTGTTCGTGTGTCTCGGGGATTTCGAGGACAGCATCCGCATAGCGCGCTGCGTCCGATTGGCCATCAGTAACGACGACGACGGGCGCATCGCGTGCTTCGACCTCTTTGATGTTGCTGATGGTCTTGTGAGCATTCTCGCCGTTGCCAGTGACGACCGCAAACACCGGTGTGTGCTCTGTGACGAGTGCAAGTGGGCCGTGTTTTAACTCGCCTGCGGCAAACCCCTCGGCATGCTCGTAGGTGATCTCCTTGAACTTCAGGGCGCCCTCTAAAGCGACTGGGAAATGTGTGCCACGGCCGATGAAGAAAAACGCGTTTGACTCAAGGAAGTCATCGACAACTGCTTCAGCGTTCGAATTATCCAAGATTGCTTGCACATTGCTCGGGAGGTCTCGAAGTGCCCCAATGAGCTCACGGTCAGCCGTCTCCTCAAGCAGGTTCTCGACGAGGAGGGTTGCACCGATTAGTTGCGAGGAGAACGTCTTGGTGGCGGCGACGCCGATCTCGGGACCGGCGCGAATGTAGAGGACGTGATCGCACTCTCGAGCCGCACTACTGCCGACGACGTTTGTGAGTGCCAGCGTTTCGGCCCCACGAGAGTTCGCATCTCTAAGTGCACTCATCGTGTCTGCAGTCTCCCCGCTTTGCGTGATTCCGACGACGAGGGTATCGTCCGGAATGGGTGGGTTGGCAGTCGCATATTCACTTGCGAGATAGGCGGTAGCAGGGATGCCCCCATCACGAAGCAAGGCTGCTGCATACATGGCTGCATGATAAGAGGTTCCACAGGCGACGAACTGAACCGAGCGTGGCGTTTCGAGATCAGTGAGTTCCTCGACAGTAATGTGTCCGGCGAGCTCGTCGACGCGCCCGCTGAGACACTGGCGGAGGGACGTGGGTTGCTCGTGAATCTCCTTGAGCATGAAGTGGTCATACCCGCTCTTCCCTGTCTGTTCGGCACTCCACTCAACAGTCTTGACGTCTTTCTCGACTCTGTGGCCATCCTTGCTGACGATGTAGTCGTCTTCGGTGAGCGTGACGAACTCTCCATCGTCAAGATAGACGACATCACGCGTGTACTCCAAGAAGGCTGGGACGTCCGAGGCGAGGTAATAGCCCTCTTCGCCAATGCCCAAGACGAGTGGTGAATCTTCGCGAGCCGCGAAAATCGCGTCCTCACCTTCGATGACACAGGCAAGGGCGTAGGACCCTTCAAGACGGTCGACCGCTCGCTGGAAGGCACGCTCGGGGTCGTCGCCGGCTTTGAGGTTCTTCGCGACTAAGTGCGGGACGACTTCGGAGTCAGTATCACTCGAGAAGATAACGCCCTCTGTCTGCAGTTCATCGCGCAGTTCTTGGTAGTTCTCGATGATGCCGTTGTGGACAACAGCCACCGAATTGGACTCGTCCGTGTGTGGGTGGGAATTGCGGTCCGAAGGTGGGCCGTGGGTACTCCAACGGGTGTGACCGATACCGACACTGCCACTGAATGATTTCGTAGAGACAGCCTTCTCGAGAGCCTCGAGTTCGCCTTCGCGTTTCTCAATTTGGAGCGAACCATTCCCGACGGCAATCCCCGCAGAATCGTAGCCACGGTATTCGAGCGTTGAGAGCCCCGCCATGAGAACCTCAGAGGGATCACCGCGCGAACCAACATAGCCGATGATGCCACACATCAGTTGGACACCTCCGCGTCTTCGCCAATATTCGTCTTCACACGACTGCCGGGATGGATTGTCGCATTCGGTCCAATGAGCACGCCTGAAGTGAGAGTTGTCCCTCCACCGAGATGGGTACGGTCGGCGACGACACCGCCGAGTGAGACGTCTTCGTGGACCGTCGTGTTGATTCGGACGTCGGCGGTGCCGCCAGGAATCGTCGTGCCTGCATCGATCGAGACACCTTGCCCAGTGACGCATTCGACGAGCGTTGCGTTCGGACCGATTCGAGTGTCGTCGTCGACGACTGACGTGGAGACGACCGCTCCCGCGTCGATAGAGACGTTCTGTCCGATTGCTGTATCAGGACCGACGACTGCTTGTGGGCCAATGACGCTGTCGGCGCCGACCACAACTGGGCCATGAAGTGTCGCATCGTCGTGGACGATGGCATCCTCATTGACGTACACGTTCTCATCAACGACGGGGGCGGCGATTGACCCTGGTCTGACGAGCAGCGTTTTAGCCAGGGAGATGAGGTCCCACGGATACGTTGCATCACGCCAGATCCCCTCTGTCCTGACGCCCCGTACAAGCTCATTCTGTTCGATGAGGTTGCTGAGGGTGTCTGTGAGCGACAATTCACCATCAAACCGTGCTGTGTCCTCAACCTCAGCGAAAAACGAGGGTGCGAAGGCATAGATACCCGCATTGAGTAGCCGGTACTCACTTGAGTGTGGTTTCTCGACGAGTTCGATGATGTGGTCGTCCTGCATGCGGACGCCTCCGTATTGCGGGGCGTCGTCGCTCTCGACGACCGCGAGTGTCGCCACATCCGCCACTGAGTGGGCGTCGACAACCTCCGAGACCGTGTGATGACTGATGAGTTGGTCACCGTTGACGACGAGGAAATCCGCGTCGATTGCACTCTCAGCTTGCAGAAGGGCGTGGCCACTCCCGAGTTGTTTGTGCTGGTGGTGATACGTGAGGCTGTGACCGCGGTAGGTCGCTCCGAAGTAATCTTGCACACGCTCGTGTTTGTACCCGACGACGAGATGGAGGTCGGTGATGCCGGCGTCGATAATCGCATCAAGGACGTGTTCGAGGATCGGGCGACCAGCCGCCGGGAGCATCGGCTTCGGGCGGTGCTTCGTGAGCGGTCGAAGCCGCTGTCCTTCGCCCGCTGCGAGCACGACGGCGGATGTGACGTTCATGTAACAACCCTGTCCAGACTACTACTACAATATTTCTGTCCCACAGGAAATAGTCTGGAAATATTGATTGTTTGTGGCGGGCTGTTCATATTTGTTCTAGTTATACAAATGGCGAAGTAATCCGCATCCACCGCTCATAATAGAGAGTCCCAAGAAATTGGAGTTACAACACTAGTGGTGGCAAATATTGCACATTCAGAATCTACGTGTTTGTGTAGTCTCTCCAAATATAGTTGTTCTGGAGGATACATTGACCTCTACTCAGAATGCGGAGTTGGGGATAGGGTCGTCGACGCCGAATCGGCGATTGAGGGTATTGATCTGAGCGGGGCGGTCGTCGGCGCAGACACGAAACTGTGACAGCACTAGGTACTCTCTTTTCAGAGTCTCGAAAACAGGTAGTGCAAGAAGACAGAACTCAGATTCATGACTAGAGAATCAAGAGTGCGAGGATTGGGTGTACTCCTACACCACTAGTGCTATCGACGACTCGAAACTCCTGCAACGAGGTTACTGAACCGGAGCCAGTTCCTCATGTTTGTGCTCGACGAGAGCCTTGAGACCCTCCTCAAGTGAGAGCGTCGGCTCGTAGCCCAATCCTGTGCGAGCTTTCGAAAGATCAGCGAGGCTGCGGTCGATATCTCCTGTTCGGCCTTCAGTGTGAACGATTTCAGAGTCAGAGTCAGTTACGTCGCGAATCGTCTCTGCTAGCTCACGAATGCTTACCTCGCTCCCAGTACCAACGTTGTACGCCTCACCGACGTGCTCTGTGGTTGCGGCTTTCAGGTTTGCCTGCACGACATCGTCAATGTGGACGAAATCACGAGTTTGAGAGCCATCTCCGTGAACCGTAATCGGCTCGTTGTTGAGTGCTTGTTTGAGGAAGATACTGATTACACCACTGTAGTCACCAGCTGTCTGTCGAGGTCCATAGATGTTGAAATAGCGGAGGGGGACTGCTTCGACGTCGTAGAGGTTACTGTAGACTCGAGCATGGTGATCCAGACACATCTTGTCGATACCATACGGGGACGATGGTTTCTTCGATTCCGATTCGGGTGTCGGGATCTCTTCGGCATCGCCGTAAATCGCTGTGCTGGAGGCGAGCACAATCCGAGCGTCGACGTCCCGTGCATACTCCAAGGCGTTAATTGTCCCAGTGACGTTGACTGCATTCGAACGCTCGGGTTCTTCGATAGATTGAGGGACGCTGACGAGTGCCGCCTCGTGGAAAATGATGTCTGCAGGAGGACACTGGTCGAATGCATTCGCGTTCCGAATATCGTCGTCGATTACGGTAACCTCATTAGGGAGGTTCGAACGCTTTCCAGTTGAGAAATTATCCAGAACGTAGACATCGTTTTGCTCAACAAGTGCATCCGCGAGGTGACTTCCCACGAAGCCGGCACCACCAGTAATGAGCACTGTTTTGCCGTGTATCATGTTAGGATATAGTCACTGATGAGAACATATATAACCTCGGATTTAAGAGATATTCGGCACCGAACAGAACAGTTCCATGAGAGAATAATGGTTATTTCCTCGTATTCAGCAGTCGTGGTACGGGCATTCGTCTTGTGGCTTCGAACTGTCCATCAAGAAAATGTTTTATCGGTCGAACAAGTTGGGCCAACTAATGGAACGGGTGATGAGCTTGGAACGTTCACAATCACAACAGGAGGTGGTAGAAAACCCTGCAATCGGTATCGTCGCAACCGAATCGAACAGCGATGTCATTGCTCGCACGATTCTGCGGGCACGAGAACACGCACAGCAAGTATTCGTCGCCCACGACGGCGATACCGATCTCGAGGCGGTACAGTTCGCCGAACAGCTTGATGCGAATATTGTTCGACCACACGAACCAGGGATTGGTTCGGACGAGTTTCGAGCAGAACTTGCGGCGGGTGCACGTGCACATTCACATCCTGGAATTATCCTTGCACCAGCGAACGGTGAACGAGTCGATTTCGAGCGAAGCCTTGAGAAACTCGACGAGGACACCTTCGCAGTTGATGCAACCCTCGAGTCATCGTACGACTCCGACGATGGCGTCTCATCAACGCTCGTCGCGATCCCGGCATATAACGAGGGCAAGGCGATTGCCGATGTCGTGACGACGGCAAAGCAGTACGCTACTGAAGTTGTTGTCGTCGACGACGCGAGTTCAGATGGTACCGCAGAGCGAGCACGTGAGGCTGGAGCGACGATTATCCAACACGCAGACAATCGTGGCTATGGCGGCGCGCTCAAAACTTCGTTTAATGCCGCGGAGCGTCGTAACGCAAGCCACCTCGTGATCCTTGATGGAGACGGACAGCACGACGGACACGATATTCCCAAACTCGTCGAGACCCAACAGGAGACGGGTGCAGAGGTTGTTATCGGCAGTAGATTTGCAGAGGGCTCAGAGACGGAGATTCCCCTGTATCGACGCTTTGGTCTCTGGGTCGTTAATCAGTTGACCAATCTGAGTATGGGTGTTGTTCGACCTCGCTCTCGTGTCGCTGATACACAGAGCGGGTTTCGAGCCTACAACCGCGATGCGATTAACTCGCTGGCAGCAGACGAGACTGTCGGTGATCACATGAGCGCCAGTACGGATATCCTCTATCACGCTCATAATCATAACTACGAGATTGAGGAAGTGGGGACGACGATTTCCTACGACGTCGAGGATGCGAGTACGCATAACCCGATCTCGCACGGGCTTTCGCTAGTCGGGAACATCCTCAAGACGATTGAGCATGAACGACCAGTTACTGTCTTGGGTATTCCGGGGTTCATCAGCTCGTTCGTCGGGTTGGGATTCGGATATGCAACCTTCTCAAACTACATTAACACGGGCATCTTCCCACTGGGTCTTGCGGTTACTGCGAGTTTCTTCACCTTGGTTGGGATCTTCGCTTGCTTCACCGCAATTATTCTTCATTCGCTGAACACTCATCTGTAAGTCGTCGTTTGGTTTTCGTGATGGGTTGAACTGAATCTGAACTAAGCTGTCAGCGCCGCGTGTGCGAACTGTAATATGGACACGTCGTTGGCATAGTTGTCTTGTGAATGATTGTCGCTCGTGTAATTCATGGGACCACTTTTACCGGAGTAATCTGCTACATTCGTGTATGCAAAACAGCCGCGTTCTTGTGACCGGTGGTGCCGGGTTCATCGGCTCGAATCTCGCGAATGCGCTTGCTGAACAGAATGATGTCATCGCTGTCGACGATGGCTATCTCGGAACGCCTGAGAATCTCGAAGAGAATGTGAGGTTTGTTGAGGCAAGCGTGCTTGAAGAGGACCTACCCACTGATGTTGACGTTGTGTTCCATCTTGCGGCGCTTTCCTCCTACGCAATGCATGAAGAAGATCCAACAAAAGGAGCTCGTGTGAATGTTGAAGGCTTCGTCAACACTGTTGATCAGGCTCGACAGGACGGATGTGACACGGTTGTGTACGCGACGACGTCGTCCATCTATGGGAACCGGACTGAGCCCTCGCCAGAGTCCATGGATGTGAAAGCACGAACGGGCTACGAAGCGTCCAAGTTGGCTCGCGAACGCTATGGTGAATATTTCCACAACCACTACGACATGTCGATGGCCGGGATGCGCTTTTTCTCGGTGTATCAGGGCTATGGTGGCGCTGAGGAACATAAAGGCGAATATGCGAACATCATCGCGCAGTTCGCAGATGACTTAGCGAATGGTGAGTCTCCGGAGATTTACGGTGATGGAACCCAGACACGGGACTTCACGCACGTCGACGACATTGTCCGTGGGTTAATTGCGGCTGCTGAGGAGGAGCTGAACGGCGTCTACAATCTCGGAACGGGCAACAGCTACGACTTCAATACGGTTGTTGAGCTGCTGAACGACGAACTTGGGACCGAAATTGAGCCAACACATATCGAGAACCCGATTCGAGACGATATCTACGTCCACGACACCATGGCCGATATCTCAAATATTACTGAGAAGACAGGGTGGGAACCACAGATTAGGTTTAAACAAGGAGTCGAAAGAGTCTGTCAGCAATATCAAACGTGAAATAATCTTCAAAATGGTCATATTTCGTCAGCTGTCCCGATAAACTCTCTAGACATCTGATGAATGTCCATAGGATTGTCTCCGTTGCTATTGTCATCTGTTGTGACAAGCTCTGAATTTATTATTCTTTGAATAACTTCAGCTAACCTATCTGGGTCATCCGGTGGGACAACATTTTCTTCAGGAATGAGCATTTTACTTCCAGCCGCCGTTGTAGTAACCACTGGCAAGTTTCGAGACAGCGCTTCGTTTACTACAAGACCCCATGGTTCATGTCGAGACGGTAATATAAATAGATCCGATCTGTCGTAGTATTCCCATTTTTGATCACCCCGGACATAGCCTACAAACTTTATTTGTGGAACCAAAGCTGCCTGGTCTCGGAGTGTCTCATTGAGAGGACCGTCGCCAGCAATGAATAACTCAACTTCATTTTCTTCAAAGCTTCTAACAGCCTCAATTAGAGTACCGATTCCTTTTTCTTCAATAAATCTACCCACAAATAGAATAGTGGGTTTTTCGCTTGAAGGCTTAGGGTCCAACTTCTTCACCTTTGGATTTTCAGGTCCCAAGCACTCCCGGGGCATTACTTGTGGAGTTATACTAACCTTTTCGCTATTTATACCTCTTGCTCTTGTATATTCTTTGGCGAGTTCAGATAGACCCACTACCTTATCCGCTACCTGGAACAGTGTTTTCTCATATATGTTTATCATACTATCAAAGTGGAATTTAGAAACCATCTTACTTCTATTGCTTAGATTAGAGCTCCAGTCTGTATCTATTAATTCACTCCAAATAACTAGATTAGCGTCAGTAAGAAATATTATTGGAAGACTCATCAAATTGTTAATAATCATGTCTCTCCCCATATTTAATACAATTGTGTCATAATCTTTTTTCAGAAGATGATATGGTAGAGTATAATTAAAGAGAGCCCCAAAGAGCTCTATATTTGGTAAAAATGTTGCTGTATGGTTTTTAGGATCGTAGGTCGTGTCCCAGTCTCGCTCAGGAGAGGAACGCTGACAATAGTAGACATCTAAGGAAGCTTCCTCTCCAATCGCATCAAAGACGGGTGTGCGGTACGGTGCAACTAAGTTATGAACTAGCGCCACGGATTCTTCGGTCATATTTGTATTTAGGCGTATCCAAGTTTTTCAAGTTGAGTCTTTACATCCTCACTCACCGACTCGTTTTCAGTTACGGTTCGGTGCTCAATCTGAGCGGCTGCCTTCCGGAGATACTGTTTTGGATTCTCTATTTTAGAGTTAGGTCCGGTTTGAATGTCTCCATCGCTTGATTCATAGATATAACCATTATTTTCTGTATAGAGCCCATATTTCCAGTTGGAAAGTTCATCTAGTTCGAGTTCGTCTATTCCTTGTTCAACAAATTGGTCTCGCATCCAAGGAGTGAATCCATGAAACTCGGTCAGAAATTCCTGTTTAGAATCTAATTCTAGAAGATTCCGTCCTCGAGAGTCAAGTTCGGTATCGGATAGTTCTCCGATAGTCTTATGAACGTCAAGAATACTCACAGGATGACTGATCTCTTTATTATCTGTATTAGGTCCCGAAACCACTAAAGGAATATGAGTAAGTTCCGGGAACAAGCCATAACAATGATCGTAGAGATCGTATTCACCAAGTAGCTCGCCGTGGTCTGACAGTGTCAATATAAAATCAAATTCGTCTTCAAGAAGCGAATAGAGGTTTCTGAATTCGTCTGATAGATAGCGAACTGAATCCCGGTATGCAGTTTGAACTTGTTGTTTGTTTGGTGGACTGCCCGTAGTTTTCGAAGGAATACGCCAAGGTTCTGTATTGACTTGTTCCTCTATTGTACGGTATTCTTCAGGTGGTCGATAAGGAACGTGTGCATCCATCAGGTTGATGAATACAAATGAAGGTGCTGTAAAGTCCTCATTTTTCAAGTACTGTTGTACCGTTCTTACACCCCCCTTGGAGTAGTCTTGGCGAAATTCCTGAAAACCAGTTTTTAATGACTCTAACGTTGAGACATCTGGCGAAAAGCACTCTTTAATAGCTTTTATATAAATTTCCCCCCGACTCCCGTTAACTTCTGACAAAAATTTTGTCCAGTTCACTGCGTTTGAATTTGGGAATTTAAGATCGTCTGGAGATATATCAATATCAAACCCACGGCCCCAGCCACCCCATTGAGAAACGTTTAAATTTGCAGAATATTTGTGTGTGGAATATCCATTTGAAGAGAGTTCTTCTGCAAGTGTTGGCTCTTTACAATCTAATTGGACGGATTGGCTATGAACACCCACTTCGCTTGGATATTTACCAGTAAAAAGCGAGGCATGGGCAGGGACAGTCCAGTGAGAGGTAGTATATGCGTTTTTGAACTTACATCCCGGAAGCCAATTAAAGTATTTTGTGAAAAAATCGTATCGAAGTGTATCCAATACTACTACTGCAATATTTGGTTTCCCGCTCATCATCTTGACCATCTGATATTCTTGTATAAAACTACTTTGCTTTTCTAAGAAGATATATAGTACTCTCCGTCAACTAAACAGTGCTATTCTATCGTAGGCTTCATCTCAGAATATCTTCGTAGATCGAGATTATCTCGTCGATATGATTGCTAATACAGTATGACTTAGTTTCTTCTACCTGTGTTTGGATTTCGTCATAGGGGAGAGAGGCGGCCCGTTCAAGAGCACCTTGTAATGAATCAACATCATTTGGCGCAAATAGAATTCCAGTCTCGCCATCAGTAATAAGTTCGGGTATGCCACCGATATTCGCACCAATTACAGGTGTACCGCGATTATAACTTTCATAAATAACCATCGGAGAATTGTCGTACCACCGAGAAGGAACCACCGTGAAATGAGACGCAGCGTAGGCATCTTGGAGTTCTTCGTCATCAACGAACCCATGAAAAGTAATGCGTGGCTCATCGGATGCGAGGTCCTCAAGCTTAGATGATTCTGGACCCTTCCCGTAGATATTCAAATGAAGGTTTTCTAAAGAGGATTTCCGCACTGCCTTAATGAGAATATCAATTCCTTTCTGGTGAGTGTGTTGTCCAGCAAACATAAGCTGTAGTTGATCTGAATTGGAAGGTCGACTTGAGACTGAATCGGTAGATTTAGACGAAATCCCTAGTGGTACACGAGAGCACGGAACAGTTGAATAAACTCCCTCTGAGTGATGTTTCTCAAGGACAAACTGAGAAGGAGACACTACATAATCAAGATGAGGCTCTACTAGTTGTCGGTAGATTTTCTGGTAGGGTTTCATTCCTATCCCTGGGTCCGAAATCTTTTCTCCATCAAAGAGATTCGTTCGCACATGAAGAGCCTCGTAATCGTGTAGAGTGTGAACAACCGGGATCTCATGACTGGAGACTGCTGCAAATACTGATGGAGAAAGACCACTATGGTTATGTATGTGAACTATATCTGGGGATATCTGGCACAGTTTTTTCTTCACAAGTAGATATACATGAGGATTCCAGATGTCTACTACATGTTGGATTGGTTTCTTCCAAGCTGAAACAGATTGGTGTTCAATAGGGGAGTAAGCATTCAAAGGAGTAAATCGATAGACTGTTGCCCCACCAAGTTCGGATTCCTCAAAGGAAAAATAGGTTCCTCCACTAGAGGAGCGTGTAGTAATGACACTCACATCATGGCCTCGGTTGACAAGTTCGTTTACATCAGCTTTTGCATGCTTTTCAGCACCACCTACAACTTCTGGAGGAAAGAGGTTTGAGATGACGCAGATGTCCATTTATTTTGCCTCCTTCTCAACAAGATTTTGATAGACTTCTTCCATCTTTTTGCTTTGTCTCCTCCACGAGTAATTTTCAGCACAGAATGTGTGCCCTCTTTCATTAACCGAGCGTTGGTGATTAATAACGGATCGGATACCAGCTGCTAATGCTTCTGGGTCGTGACGATTAACGACTTCGCCTAAGTTAGCCGCACGAACATCATCGGCAACTCCAACAACATCAGTCGTAACTACTGGTGTCCCACAAGCAAGAGCTTCCAACAGAACTAACCCAAACCCTTCCTGATCAGAAGAGAGTGATGGAAGAGCAAAAACGTCTGACGAGCTATAAATTGCAGGCAGTTCCTCATCTGGGATGTAACCCTTGAAATTCACGCTATTCTCGATCCCCAATTTTGCAGCTATCTTTTCATATTTTGATCGTGCTTCGCCATCACCGCCAACTATTAATTGAACGCTCCGGCCATCATGTTCATTCAATAACTTTATTGCCTGAAGAAGAACGTCTAATCCTTTGTAATCGTGAGACCTATTTAACACACTCAAGAAGAAAATCGTTGGAGTATCGGGGTTAATCCCGTGAGAACGTTGCGACTCTTGAGATAGAGACTGGGGCTGAAATCGCTCAATATCCACTCCATTACCAACCACAGTTATCTTGTCCTTGTATTGACTCAGCTGTTTAGATGATTCAATATAATTTTCTTGTGTGATGATTATTTGATCCGCCGAACGTAGAGTTGCTCGGAGAACTGTAGAGTTGTATGCTTGGGATATGTAATCTGCAATTCCGTCGCCGATAATGTCGTTATGATAAGTTATTACCGTCGGCGTATTAGTGAGTTCACCAACTAGGGTAGAGATGTCCGCTGACCAGGGTGTAGGGAGGTGAGTATGGAGGATGTCTGCGTTTTTAACTTCCTGTAAAAGGGCAACTGGCAGCATAGGCGTTAGCTCCGTGTATGCAATCTGTCCGACGCTAGTCAGGCGTCGAGTAGTGATTCCACCGGGAAAATCATCGATATGTTCCTCACTCGGGTGATTAGGACAGACAACTTTAGATGTATGTCCCAATTCTGAAAGGCGTTTAGATAAGTCGTGGACATATGTTTCGACTCCTCCGGTATGGGGATAAAAACGACCAGGTGTCTGAATGATTTTCATGGATGTCACACCTTAGAATCAATATTTATATCTGTCGCTTTCTTCCTTCACTAATTTTTTGTAGACTGACTCGGATTTTATAGCCACCTTATCCCAGGAATAATTTTTAGCTACCTTTTGCCCTCTTAAGGATAGCTGAGCTTGTTTCGTTTCGTCGTCATATATCCTACTTAGGCTACTTGCAAAGGAAGATGAACAATCTGCGTCTACAAATTCAACAGATGACGACGGAATCCAACTCCGAAAAATTGGGAGATCATTTGCAACAACTGGGATCCCCGCAGCCAGTGCTTCCAATACTACAATCCCAAACCCTTCCTGTCTAGAAGGCGAAACAAAGACGTCCGATTGCTTTAGAAGTCCAGCTTTGGTTGATTCTTCGACGTATCCAAGAAATTCAACATTATCCTCAATGTTCAGTAGTTGACATTTCTCGATATACTGATCTCTTTTTGGACCTTTTCCTGCAATTGCAAGCGTAGCGTCTGGGCACTTAGTCACAACCTCAGCGAATGAATCTAGTAAGCGATCTATTCCTTTTCTGTGTACTAAGCGAGATATTGCCACAAAGTCGTACTTCAGATCATCCGAATATACTGGATTCGTAGCATATTCGTCGAGGTGAATACCATTCGGAATAACGGTGACCGGTGAGCGAACACCAAAATCTTTGAGCTCCTGTTTTGTAACTTCATTTGGGACAACCACAGCATCGTAAATCCCTATACGAAGTGAGTTCTGAGCTATTAATTGAATTAACCCAATTATTGGGTTGTATTTGCGCAACGCAGTTTGGTCATGGAATTCGTGGACAATCGCAGTCGCTGGTATGCCGAGGATGGGAGCAATTAGACCAGCCAGTGACGGGTGGGGTGTTAGATTATCTATAGCAATATCAGTCTCTTTTATACCACCATCTAATAAGTATACAAGTGAAAAAAGAGCAAAAAGAGAGCGAGAAAGGTAGAAATACGCCGATTCAAATCGTGCGAGCCAGTCTGGCACGGTCTTTATCGTCCGTACTGTTACCCCTTCATCACGACGAACTGGTGGGAGATTTGGGTCTGATCGACCACAGACAAGCGTCACATTATGACCCTCTTGAGCGAGAAAAGTTGCTTCCTCCCACATTCGCACCTCACCACCACCAGCAGCATCTGTCGATGGATCTTCATTATTAAAATAAGTGATAGCGAGCGATTCCGACTCTGGGTCAACTGACGAAGTAGTGCTTTGACTTCTCATTAGAAAATTTCTTTCTGGTTTGGGTTATGAATAAATCTGTGGCTACGGTGAAGCAAGTTATTCTTCTGTTCTGACTGCCGAGAATCATTTTGAAACATACACCAACTGACCCTTATTTGTGCGCAGAGAATCTATTCTCAAATACTTTTCTATCAAAACCACTGTTCAGCAACTTGATGTCGTATATTTGCTTTTCTGTAGAAGATTGTTGATACAGCTCAGCTGCCGCTCTGGAACCACGGAGGGAAACGACACGAATGATTCCGCTGGATCTGTCTTATTTAGACGCGGAAGAACACTAGTATGAGACCTTAACGGCTTGCTTGATGTTTCTGACGGCGGACTTTAGGACGAGCTCTCTGAACTGTCCAAACCACGTTCTATCCCGCAACGTCTCACCAAGCCGATGATTCAACGCGAAGAAAATCGACTCGACGAGTGACCGGCGGTGATAGATTTCCTTATGATGTCGAGCGTTGTGCGCCATATCTAGTGGATAGAACTCACGATGTTTGATTACCGGACGAACCCCAGCGTCCCTGAGTTCGTGGCGTAGAGCATCCCAATCGTAGCCTTTGCCCGCGACGATCGTGTTGAGTCGCTGGAAATTTCTCGTCAGCACTTGCCTGCCGATCGGGGTGTCGTGTGGCTGTTTCATCGAGCAATGAATGTCGAGAATCGCCGTCGAATCGCAGTCAACGAGTGCCGTGGTTTTGATATCGTCAAAGTTGTAGCCGATGCGAATCACGTAGTGCCGACTGGCTTTGTGTCGCTGGAAGCCAGTCGCGTCAATTGCTTGGACTTCGCCGAACTCGTGGAGAGAAGCGGACGACTGCAGCAGGACGCGTCAGATACGCATTTCAAGGTCTTGCTTCCTCGTGCACACGGTAGTGAAGTCGGGAAGCTCATCCACCGCAAGTCCGAGTTTAGCGGTGATTCGAGGCATCTCGTGGAGGATATCGAGCAACCGCCGGTACGGTTGGTCGAGGTACTCACGAAGACAGTGAATCGCGACAATGACCCAGTCAGCGTAGCCACACGACCCTTCTACAGCGGCGGCTGAGGCTCACCAATGACCGCTTTTTGAGATAAATCGACACAATTGTCCGTGAAGCGGGCGAGTTGGGTGGGCATACTCAACTCATTCCCGCTTCATTCACTCATAATCCTCGGCAGCCTGCCTCTCGCTAGCGTCTAAACACGGCCCGCTGGATGCATTTAGCACGAAATTGCTCACAGTAGACCTGCTGGAACAGGTTCGCTGGTGTGACGGTGGCTCTCGCCACACCGAGGCATCTCAAAGACAAACTGACACAGTATCTCGGTGCTTTCCAGCTACACAGCGAACGCTTCAGAAAACCCGGTTGAGAAGCACTCAAAAAACGCTGATAAGCGACTCTCCAAAATCAACAATATGCTACTATGAGCGTTTGAGTATAGATAAGTTGATTAGATAGGGCTAAAGTAACATTCTCAAAGATGAATCCTATCAAGATACTCGAGAAGTTGAAAGGTGCGAAATACCACGAGATCGCGACTACTATCAACTCACGCTTCTATGGTAGGATTGGTGCTGACACATCAGTAGATGTGATGGCCGAAGACTGGGATAGCCTTGTCATTCTGGATGCGTGTCGGTATGATATGATGGTTGATCTGGCTCCTTCTAACTGGAATGTACAGTCACGCCGGTCTCCAGGTAGCGACTCTTCTGAATTCATAGAACGCTCATATGTTGGTCGCGAACTCCACGATGTCGTCTATGTGACATCAAATCCTCATGCAACTAACATCCCGGAGGGAACTTTCCATGCCGTTGAGTATCTTCTCGACGAATTTTGGGATTCAGACTACCAAACTGTGATGCCGGACACAATGGTGGAACAAACTCTCAAATCCCATCAGAAGTACCCTAACAAACGAATTATTTCACACTGGATGCAGCCGCACTTCCCATTCATCAGTGACTTTGGGCAGAAACTTCGGACCACAGGCATCGGCGAAAAAAGCAACAAGGCAGAATATAGTGAGGCACCACATCCTTGGGTTGCGCTCATGGAGGGTGAAGATATCGAGTCTGATGATGTAGTCCGAGCATATATCGAGAATCTTCGAGAGGCGATGGGACCGCTCCGTGAGCTAATCGACAAAATGCCTGGCAAGACGATAGTGACCGCCGATCATGCGAATCTAACCGGCGAACTTACTCTTCCCGTTCCGCTCCGGACGTATGGGCACCCCTCCAATTTCCACAAGAAAGAACTCGTCACTATCCCCTGGATTGAATTTGAAAGTGACTCAAGGCGAGACATTCGGTCTGACGAACCACAAACGACGGCCGACCTTTCAGATGATGTGGTATCTGACCGCTTGGAGAGTCTGGGCTACGTCTAACAGATGTCAGATGACAACGCTGCCCAGACTATTTTCAGCGGCGCTGCAATCGTCGTTATCGGGTTGCTCATCAGTGCTGTCGTCGGCTTCGGGATTCGGTTGGTTGTGGCACGCAGTCTGTCCACTACTGACTACGGTCAGTTTGCGTTGGGACGAAGTCTCCTTCTGAGCCTTGGCATCTTCACCGTTATGGGTCTGCATGACGGTCTCGGACGATACCTCCCGCGGACCTCGTCCGCGAACGAGGAACGTGGGTACATTGTCTCGGCGGTGACGATGGCACTGGGCGTCTCGCTGACGGTGGCTACCGTCGGCATCATATTCGCCAATCAAATCGCCATGTTACTCAACCAGCCCGACGCAGCGACTATGCTCCGAGTGTTCCTTATTGGCCTTCCAGGACTGGCGGCTGTGCGCTTGGCGATGGGTGGGATGCAAGGCAACGAACGTGCCTTCCCTCGCATCTTCATGGAGCAGATTACGCTCCCGCTCTCGCAGTTGGGGTTAGCCGCTCTAACAATATGGCTCGGCGTCGAGGCATGGCTCATCGGACTCGGGGTTTCCGCAGGCTACCTCATCGCCGGTGCGTTCGGTCTCGGGTGGCTACTGTACCGAACGAATCTCGCCGACCGTGCGATCGTTCCAGAGTTAAAATACAGGACACTGCTGGCGTTCTCACTTCCTCTCGTCCTCTCGGGGATGATGTTCCAAGTGCTCACCCGGATGGACATCTTCCTGCTGAGTTACTTCACGGGCGACTCGGGGCTGGTCGGGACGTACGACGTCGTCTACCCACTCGCAACACAACTCACACTGTTGCTCACTGCCGCGGGTTTCCTGACGATGCCCGTCTTATCGCGGCTTGACAACGAGGGAGATCACCGAACGATGCGTGAGACCTACTCGCTCATCACGAAGTGGATTCTCCTGGTCACGCTCCCTGTCGCGGGCGTGTTCATCGCCTTCCCCGATACGATTATCCGCTACACGTTCGGGGCAAAGTACCTCTCGGGCGCAGTCGCGTTGCAGATTCTCGCGCTGGGATTCGTCACACACACTATTGTCGGCCCTAACGGAAACGTCCTCAAGGCTCTCGGCAAGCCCCGCTTGCTACTGGTGTGCACGGTTGTGACGGCGGCTATAAACACCGTGTTGAACGTTCTGCTCATTCCACGATATCAGTTGATTGGGGCGGCTCTCGCGACAACCCTCAGCTATGGGGTGTTCAATTTCACCGTGAGTGGGATGCTATACCGCGAAGCACGACTGCTCCCGCTCTCACGGCGAACACTCGCAGTGGGGGCGGTCGGCGCAGGCACATTCGTGGGAGTGTATCTTTCGACCAAGTGGCTGGCGGTCGACGGCTGGCAGGCAATATTGACCGTTTGTTTGCTGTTTGCACCAGTCTATTTGACTTCCTTACTGCTGTTTGGAGTCACAGAAGCGGAGATTGACTTACTCAACCAAGTCGAGAAGTCAATCGGGCGAGACCTTGGATTTGTCAGACGACCGCTTGAGCGAGTCACACGGTGAATAGAGGTATGAACAATACACTGGGAATATCTGGCGACGCACCGCCGAGGCGGACGTCTCCTCTGAGAGTGGTCGTTCAAGGAGTTCATCGACATGATCTGACGGGCAACGTGGACGACCCTTGCTATACATCGGGCCGTCCCCGTAAACCGACCACCGGACGACCGGTTTAACCGGTAATCACTGACCAGGCTAGCCTTCGGCAGGAGTGGTGCCGCTGTCGGCGGCAGCCGCCGTCGACAGCGACAGCGCTCCTTCGGTTCATCCAAGATTCTATCGTTGAGGTCTTCAGTGCAACCGCTCCACCACAGAACTCAGGCTTCAGAAACAGCTAGCCGAGGGTGCTTTGTGAGATATTGATGCTGTAATTACCATTAAAACAAGCACTGGCTTTTTGACCTCTATTCTTCTTATTATACTCTCTATGATCATTCTATCTGTTGGTTCTGAGTTGGTTCCTTATAAAGACTGTTCAAACAAAACCTATATCATGGCGCGTACAAGGTTGTCGATAGTGACTGGTAGTTCTTATCTAAACAAGACTTCAAAACTCGTGGCGACGCTTGGGTTCTTGGGTATTTCGTTGTCTGTGATTTCCGCCCGACTTAGACCAACAACGGGCTATGAAACAAATATCTATTTAGATGCAGGGGTAATCTTTTGGATTGGGTTAGTATTCGTATTGCTCTCTGCAGTATGGTTATTATTCTACTCTAATCATCCCAGTGTTGGGGCGTTTTTTGCACTCTGTGCGCCGATACTCATCGCAGGGATACCTATTTTTAGAGGCATGGAATATGTCGGCTATTTTGACGCAATGGTGCATCTCGGCTGGGTTCAAGATCTCATCGCTGGCGAGCAAATCTTATCTTGGACTCTTTATCCTGCATACCCCATTCTGGTACTAGCTTGGACTCGTGTTCTGGAGGTTTCACCTCAATATGCACTTTTGTTAACAGTTTCTGTTGGCTATCTTGTGTACGCAACAAGTACAATCTCTATCTCAAAACGGCTTGTGAACGCAAATATTCCAATACGAGGTGTGTACTTTTTGCCCATGCTATTTTTGCCAATTATTCCAATAAATCTCCCGCGGTTGGCGCCTCTACCGACTGTTTTCGGCCTATTATTTGGGAGTTCAATCGTCCTCTATGGGATGATTCACACACAATCTGTGTCAAACAAACATGCTCCTGGTCTGCTTGTATTGCTAATTGCGTTGTCTCTCATACATCCACAGCAAGCACTCGTTGGATTCGGCCTACTTGCGGGCATTGCAACCGTATGGGGGCACCGATCCACACGCAGGTATTCAATTATATTTGCTGCTGCAATTTTCTTAACTTGGTTTTTGCTCGGTCGTCCGGGGTTTATTGGCGCGACACAGAGCTTAGTAGGTGCGATTGTGACTACATCAAGTACCACTGTTGGCCCTGGTGCAGGAGCGACCACCGCGCTTGGGGCACTCGGAGGTAGCCTAGTCGAGATTGGTGTCAAAGTGCTCGGCGTGTCGGTGGTTGTTGCAATAGTTGCCCTCACAACACTCAAGACGGATGTTTTGCCAGTTATTTTGAACAATCAGGACCCCTACAAGAGGCTGATAACCGGCATAGCAATCGGATTGATCCCCACATTTGGACTGTTTGCAGTGACTCTTGTTGTAGAGGGAGACCTCGCCCAGGCACTCCGATACGTCGGCGTGATGTTGGCCTATGGAGGCTGTCTAGCTATTGTTCAACTCGCCCGATTTAGGCAATGGGCAAATGAGCGAATCTCAAAGCGTCATCTAAGAGTGATTGGAACTATTGTCGTTGTAATTGCAATAGTCGTCAGCGTACCCGTCGCTTACAAATCTCCGTATATGTATAAGCCCTCACCAGAAAACAGCGAGTCGCAGTTTAAAGGCTACGAAACTGCATTTAAGTACCAATCAGAGCGGCCGATGGTATCCACTGCAACAAATGTATATCGTTATCAGACAGCCATCTACGGCGCGTCAAGATCGAGATACGGCCATGGCGGTGTGCGGCCCATCTCTTCGAGAGTTAATCCTCCGGACATATCAAAAAATAGCGGCGGATTTTTTAAGTCTTATGTGCCAAACCATTACCGTAATCTCTCATCAGTGTTACCAGAATCAAGCTATCTCGTTGTGACCGAATATGCTCGGGGCCGGCACGTTGAATTGTATCAGGGTCTTCGGTATTCGAAGTCCGATTTCGACTCGTTAGAACGCCACGACAAAGTCGTCTCTACTGGAGAGTTTGAGCTATATCTCGTTGATACACATAATTCTACGTCACGTCGGTCTATCTGATTGTAGTTACCGGTAACGGTGCTAGATATACCCGAATTTTATTCTCCTGTAACAGATTAATTCAAAATTGACAAGGTTATCCCATGGACAGTATGAGGAGATAGAAGTCGGGTGGCACTGTCTAGTAACCACATGAGCTGGCGTTCGACCGTCGAGTGACTGATGCGGTCGTTGAAAATTAGAGTAATGGACTAATACTGCAAGCCACTGGCGGACGCTCAGTCGACTACCTGCCCATATGTTGGGGAACTGTCAGCTCTCATCTTGAATGTGTGAACCATTTTTCCCATCTGGTTCCGCTCTGTGTAGTTGACCCGACCGTTTACTCCTAATCGAGAGGAGGCAGTCCCCGAAAGCATCGGCCAGAAACACCGCGTCTGAGCAGTCGTGTTTCTTGCAGACTCCGTGTAGAAACGTAGCTGCCGGACCAGTCCCGCGACGTTCGAACAACGCAACGTCAAGAATTACTTTTGTGTCGAGGCCTATTGCAGCGTACAACCAAGACCGCTTGCCGTTGATTTTGACAGCTGTCTCGTCAACCGGGACCCGCCTCGGCTGCGCCGTCGGCGGGTCTATAAAGATGTCAGCCAGCCGACGTACCTGCTGGAAGATCGCTTGGAACGAGGGTTCTACGCCGAGGAGACGGAGAATCGATTCTGTCTCTCTGATTGAAAGACCGGCAGCATGGAGCCGGACGGCGAACGCCCTAAGGGGCGCCGCCGTCCGCTCGCGCCGCCAACATTCAAGCGTAGCGGTGTCTAAGCTCTCTGTGAGCAGGTTTGAGAGTAGCATGAATCACTAGCTCTTCGACCTGCTCGTTCCTTATCTAGACAGTGCCCTCTGTTTGGGTTCCTGCTGGGGTGACCAATTAGTCTCGGCCACAAAAAGTAGTGAAGAGCCTGGAAAATAGAGCGGTGGAGAGAATGAATCAACACATAGCCGTCAAAGAATGGTCTTGATGTGTTCTAATCGCCTTCCGATGACCTCCATCTTTGTGTCACGTAATATCTATCTAAAATAGAAATTTAATGGGGAAACAGCTCTTTTCGGTTCAATCTACCCTACACTTGTGGAGTTCAATCCGTTCTGGAAGTCCTACTTTACCACACGCCGGACATTCAATGAGCGGTGTCGAAGAGAGCTCTGCACACGATTCCAGTGCAGCATGCAGATGCGCTTGCACGTCAGGATCGTCAGTCCGCGAGAGCGCTTGTGAGAGATGCATCTGTAGCTCCTCGCGAGCGCTCATTGGTGATTCTCCTGTAGATAACGACGAATGTTCTGTACGATAGAACTCAAGGGGCTCTGCGAAATAAATCGAGTTAACAAACGGAGATGCAGATTCGGGTGAGGTATCCTCAAAATCATATATCCTCCTTCGGTTTCTCGATATCGGCTGTTGCCAACATCCCCAAGAGCATATCGCCGTTTACCAATTGTACAAGTCCATTGCTCGCTTTCTCACTCTTTCGTGCTGAAGGTGAAAATTCAGACGTTGTAACGACAATAGCTTGGTCCGCACGAAACTGCGGAATGGTACCGATCGTTCGTTGTACCACTCGACTCGTAACTTGACTAGAGGGCCGGTTCCGTTTCGTCTGAATGACAACCCGCTGCTCTTCTGCTGTTGCAATTACGTCAACCCCATCGTCTCCGCTCCGTTTAGTTACGGTTGTTTTGTACCCTAGTTCATCCCATAGCCTTGCGACGAGATGTTCAAATTGTCGTGGATGAAGTGTAAGTAACGTCTCAAGCTTCCAAAATCTACTATCGGAGGTCGGAGGAGAAAGTAGCTCTCCAGAAGGTAACTGAGAAAGAGCTTGTTCACCAAAGCTAGACTCGGTGCTGAAGATTTCTGAAACCGAGTACGTGCTTGGAATATGTACGTGAAGACAGTGCTTGCTTTGACCAGTGGTAGCCGTATCCGTTAGCCACACAGCCTCGCCCCCGATTTCAGCGAGCTTGTCCAGTGTACGATGAACTTGACGGTAAGAGAGCTGTTGATCACAGGCCTGTTCGAGCTTTCTTTTTAGTTTTTGTGTCGATTCCAGGCGTAGAACGACCCCATCCGAATCACGAATTGACGTCCCCCACTTGGGGAAACTAACTGCCAGTTCATGAGCTCGGTAATATACGGCATAGGTTTGATTAGTGACGGCTGAGGGCCCGTACCGAATAAATCGAGATAGTCGCTCAAGCGAACGGACAACATCGGTTTGAGGGGGCGAACGATTCAGTTGTTTATCATCAGTTTCATCACTGATGCGAGTGCTATCTTTCATTGCCTTGGTGTTCCTGAGGCACTGGTCGCGTGTCCTCGCACGCGGCCATTTCACTGGCTAAGTACCTCATCAAACAGTTGGTATCACAATATCATATAGTTTGGGATACAAACTTGAGATTGAAATTGAAGAATTACAAGAGCGCCAAAACGATAGATACACACGATGACGCTGGACACAGGAGACCTCAATGAGATTGATGTAGCCCTTTTAGAGATACTTCAAGAGGGACGTATTACACCACGCCTTGCACAGAAATTAATTGTTGAAAAAGGAATCAGAAAGTCACTTACGTCACAATACGTTGGCCAACGACTCAAGCGTCTCGAAGAACATGGGTACACCGAGAATTTACTAAATACTGGAGTATATGAGTTAAACGAAGATCCGAGATCAGATTCGAAATAACGATTTCATTATGGATCTTGTTGGTCTACACGTACTCGTACAACGTCAGAACTGAGTCAGAAAACCATCACTGACGCAGAAACCCGAAGCTCTGCTGACGCCATCACAAAAGAGTGCGTTTACCGAAAGAGTCGGGACTGCTGGCGCTCGTACTGAGACGGTAGTCGATGCCGAACAGATTCTCTAGAGCTGAAAAGTGGCGCGAAGCTCTCCTACCCATCGCACTCCACGACGGCGACGTCGGACTCTTGGCCAGACAGGTCGTCGTCAGTGGGCTCTTCCTCGCGTTCGGTGTCGCGCTGTACCGTAACTGGAACATGATTGGGACCTGGACGGACGACCAACACACACAGCGTCGCATGCGGTTCCAGCGGATCGCGAGTGCCAGCTGTCGTCGTCGTGCCCGTCCCCGCAGCGTCGGGTCAATTTGGCTTGGAAAGTGAGAGTTGTTCAAGGATAACTCCATAGTTTGCAGACTAATGCTGCTGTAGCCAATCTGGATATTAACCAACAACGTCCACGACATCGACGGTCTGTTGGTTAAGATACATCGAATCTACCAATTGGTTTGACGGACTGTGTGAGAATCGCCGCGGCGAACATGACTGACTCAGCGGAAGTATAGAACCAAGACAATCAAGAAGAACAGCGCGAATGGGACGGCCCCGAGAACAGCCTCAGTCGGGCCAATTAGCAAGACAACTGCCGACATGGCCACGAACTCGAGCGCCACCAACACACTGGCTACTGTTGCTGGACGCGCCATTGGTTCGAATACCGCATCAGTTGCAGTTGGTTCTTTTGCATACTCACGACTGAGAGCGGAAGTTGGACCGAAGCAGCAGGACTAGAGACGAACTTCGGTGGGCAAGGCCGGAAAGTAACTGCCGAGCAGTTCCGAGCCGAACTCCGACGGCTCGCAGACGAACTGGGTCGGCGACCAACGGCCAAGGAGATGAACAAACAAGGCAACTACTCGGTGCCAACCTATATTCGGGTGTTCAGCTCGTGGACAGCAGCCTGCGAAGAATGTCTTAAGTGAGGACACCGAAGAGAGCCCACGAAGACCGACACAATTCCAGTGTCGTGAACTCACAACCAGTATTTCGACAGCTTCTCGTTTGAGCAGATGGTCAATGTTGGCGACGCGAATGAGAGAACGGTACTGCTCCGACTCAACAATCTCTGTCTAATCTTAAGCACGCACAGACATTCATCTTCGACTCCTCTGACAGCTCCGAACCACAACTCAACGTTGGACCTAGAACATCTCCAAACCCTGTATGAGTAGTCTTCTCCGTGGAAATCTGACGACTGTCATGTGGGACTAACGAAGAAACTCACCAGAAAACAAACACAAATTCGGATAGACATATCGAAGAAAATATAATGGGCCACAGGAGAATACCGAGTGCGATATCGACGTAATCTCTGCCCGGGGTTATGCTGTATCGCAACCAAAGAAATCCCACCCTCTCTCCCAATCCCAGGGTGGGGTGTCTTTCCTCAACAATTCTGTCTCATCGAAGAGCGTAGTCAGAGTCACCGACTACACACAAACCATTTAGCAGACACTTCCAAAGAGAGACTGATGCCCTCCAGACGGACCGTTCTTACAGCAGGCGTCGCTGCGCTCACAACCGGCGTCGCCGGCTGTAGTCGCTCGACGACACCGACGTCTGTGTCGACTACCCTGGACCACCCATGGCCCACCGCAGGACACGATCCGGGTGGAACTGGACACGCCGCCGCTGGTCCAACGAACCCCGATGTCGAATGGACATGGAGTCGAGAGTCGGTTTCACCACCGTTTTACAAGCGGTACAAGGCGAGTTCCTCGGGGTCAAGCCCCGAGGCAGTTCACGGCTTTCTGAGCACACCCGTCGTTGGAAACGGACTAGTGTATGTCGCAGGGATGATTTGGGACTACGGCGACGCCGACGATTTTACCAGCCAGCTACTTGCGTTGGACATTGACGGCGGATCGACGAGCTGGAAACAGACCTTCGACGACGGCGCGAGTGGAACCTTCGTCGAACGTGGGGGCCGTAAAGCCCGCCGCTGAAGACGCACTGGTGCGTAGTAGTGGGCTCACCGATGGCTCACCGAGAACAGACTACGCCGTCAATACCGCACGGGCAGCGAACACGAGGTTCTCTTTGCGTTCTCTGATGCGTCTGTAGAAATAGGACATCCACTTATCACCATACGGAATATACTGGTTGACCTCGTAACCGGCTTGCGCAAGCTCACGTTGGGCATCCTCGCGAACGCCCATCAACATCTGAATCTCGAAGTCCGTCCCGTGGACTTCGTGGAGGTCTTTGGCGTACTCGATCATCTCGGGGTCGTGACTGCCGACGGCGATGCCTCCATCAAAGTGCTCGAACATATACTCGAGATACTGTTTGTACGCCTGGTTCACGTGCGCTTTCTGTTTGTAAGCGACCGCAGATGGTTCATCGTAGGCACCTTTCACGAGTCGAACCTTGCCAGGAACGTCGGCGAGTCGTGGGAGATCCTCTGCGGTGCGCTTGAGGTTCGCTTGGATACAGAGGCCAACATCACCGTCGTACTGCGTTGCGAATTTCGTGTATGCGTCGAGTGTCACATCGGTTGTCGTCCGATCTTCCATATCTACCCAGACAAAGACGTCGTGTTCATCAGCATGGTCGATAATACGGCCAAGGTTGGCGGTGAACACGTCGTCGCCCGCATCAAGCCCAATCTGTGACGGTTTGACCGAAATACAGGCTTTCAATTCAGTCGTTCCGATTTGCGTGATAAGATCAAGGTAGGCGCTCACGTCTTCTTCCGCTGCCGCTTGTGTCTCATAGTGCTCTCCGAGGAGATTCAGTATACCACCGATGCCGTCGCGGTTGAGCTTGGCTACGTGATCGAGGGACTCGGTTGCTGTCTCTGCAGCAACGAACCGACTCGCAATAGGTGGGATCATCTCTTTTAAGAACGAGGCATAGATGGACCTAAATCAATCACCTACCAAATATTGCAAGCATAAGGGTGGGGAAATAATCTTGCTTACTCGTGGACGCCGTTAGCTATTCGCTCTGTATGCACCACTATGGTTGCCGACACCGACCATAGGAGGGGACAGGTATAATTGCCTCCTTCCAAGTGGTTTGAGTGACATTATCATGGGTGACTCAGAGGCAAGAACGGCAAGAGAAGAATGGGGAAGTCGATTTGGCTTTCTGATGGCGATGCTCGGGGCCATGGTCGGTGCGGGGAACATCTGGCGGATGCCATTCACCACGGGCGAGAACGGTGGTGGCGCGTTCCTCATCGCATACGTCCTGTTGTTGTACCTCATTGCAGTCCCCGGGTTGATGGCCGAGACGATGATCGGTCGGTACACGAACAACGGGGTTATTGGGGCATTCAGAGAGATCGTTGGGAGCAAACGTGGCCAGGGACTCGGACTCGTCGTCCTCATCGTCAACGTGGCGTTAATGTCCTACTACGCACCCATCATCGGGTGGGCGCTGTACTATGCTGGCCACTCCATGTTGATGACGTTCACACAGCCTGGATTCGAACCACAAGCGTTCTGGGACGGATTCATCTCTAACCCAGCGCTCGTCATCGGGATGCACACACTCACGATGGCGGGGCTCGCTGGCGTTCTTGTCTTCGGGATTCGTCGTGGCATCGAGCGTGTCGTCAAGTGGATGATTCCGCTTCTCGTCGTCGCATTGTTGGCAGTCGCGATTCGGGGGGTGACACTGCCCGGGGGGATGGAGGGCCTCGCGTTCGTTTTCACTCCCAATTGGGATTATCTCACGCGTGGGAGTACGTGGGTTGCGGCACTCAGTCAGGCACTTTTCTCGACCGGACTGGGATGGGGAATCGCGCTCACCTATGGGAGTTACCTCAGTCGCTATGACGACGTCCCGCTCGGTGGGGGACTGTTCACTGCCATTGGAAACACGAGTATCGGACTACTGGCCGTCTTCGCGACGTTCCCTGTCGTCTTTGCGTTCGGTCTTGAGCCGAGCGCTGGGTCGAACCTGCTTTTCATCTCACTTGCAGAAGTCTTCCCAGAACTCGCCGGTGGCTTCCTGTGGGCAATCGTGTTCTTCGTGTCGTTTTTCTTCGCGACGTTCACCTCCGGGCTCGGTATTACGGAGGTCGGCGTGACGACCGTCTCTGAGGAAACACGGCTTTCTCGAAGCAAGTCGGTGATTGCAGTCTGTGGCGCAATCTGGCTGCTCGGGCTGCCGAGTGCGTACTCGTCGTCGTTCCTCGGCCAGATGGACTTCATGTTTGGCAGCTTCGGGCTCCCGTTGGCGACGCTGTCAATCATCGCACTTGTCGCTTGGAAGTTCGGTCCCGAGCGTGCTCGCGTCATTGACCTGAATCGGAACGCCGGCATCTACGTCGGTAAATGGTGGAATCCGGTCGTTAAATACGTCATCCCCGTTGTGATGGTGTTCATCCTTGGCTACGGTGTCGTCAGCAGTATCGGCACGGAAAACCAGACGCTGATGATACTCGGTGTTGCGCTGATGGCCGGGCTCGTCGTCGTCAGTACCGTTGTGATGGGTGCGATCGGCAATGCACCTGAAGCGACGTCAGAAACGGTTCCCGAGGGAGGTGACTAAAATGGCACTCACAGCCGTCGCGTGGATGTCGATGCTGCTCGCAATCATCCTGTTACCTGGTGTTGCGATTGTCGTTCTCGTGAAATCGATGCGCTCAGAGGAACGAAAACTTGAGCTCCTGCAAGAACAAGGGAGTATCGACAGTTACTCACCACGTGCGCTCACTGAACTCCGTGAGTGGGTTCAAGCGAATCCAAACGATCCCTATGCGTCGATTGCCAGAGAGCGACACAACGAATGTGTGCGGACGCTCAAAGACATCGACGAACCGTACTACGAGTGGTCTGCTGAGGAGATCGAGCAACTCGAAGAACTCCAACCATGAACACCAAGCGATGCATCGACGAAATCGACACAGACGCGTCGTTCACGACAGTCGACACCCACACCGAGGGAGAGCCGACGCGTATCGTCCTTGATGGACTCGACACATCGGGACTAACGGGTGACAGTGTTCGCGAAAAGCGTGATACATTCGCCGACACTCACGATTGGGTTCGCGAGCTGTTGATGAAAGAGCCGCGTGGTCACGACGATATGTTCGGTGCAGTGCTCGTCGACTCACAGCACGACGCTGCCGACCTCGGCGTCTTCTTCATGGACAGCCAGGGCTATTTGGATATGTGTGGTCACGGGACCATTGGTGTCGTCTCCGCGCTTCTCGAGTTAGGCCAGCTGTCTCCAGAACCGTCCATTCACGTCGAGACTCCTGCTGGTATCGTCGAAGCACGGCCACAGTATGCTGAGACCGGTGTCGATAGCGTTACCATCCAAAATGTCCAGTCGTTCGTCTACGAGAAGGTGCGAGTCGACGTCTCCTTCCGTGAAACACCGTTGGACGTCGACATCGTCTATGCAGGGAATTTCTTCGCGATGGTCGACAGCGAGCAACTCGACGTGCCGGTCGAGACCGCTCACACGGACGAGTTCGTCGAGTGGGGTCTCGAAATCCGGGATGCCGTCAACGACGAACTGGATATCGTCCATCCCCTGACTGGCGATCCTGGCACGGTTACGATCACGGAAATCTATGGCTCGCCGACAAACGTCGACCGGAGTATCGTTGTCTTCGGTGATGGGCAAGTCGATCGGTCACCGTGTGGTACCGGCACGTGTGCAAAAATGACCCTGCTTCACGATGCCGGAGTACTCGACATCGAAGAACCGTATCTCCACGAAAGTATCGTCGGAACACAGTTCGAGGGCCGACTGATAGCAACTGAAGAACGCGACGGTATTACGGTGACCACGCCGCTCATCACGGGCAGTGCTCGAATCACAGGACAGCACACGTTCGTCAAAGACCCGAAAGATTCGATAACGGGCTTCAGTATCTCCTCGCGCTGAGTGAAACCTCAGTCACTCACCTCGATCCTCAGTTCAAAATCGATCGCAAGCAAAGCGATCTATTGGATGGTCGGTCTCCCCCTCAACTGCTAAGTCGGCAAGAATCTCGCCAACGACACTCGAGAACTTGAATCCGTGTCCGCTGAACCCACAGGCGACGACGACATTGTCGTACGTGGGGTGGTGATCGATGATGAATTCTTTGTCGGGCGTATTCGTGTACAAGCAGGTCGACAGTGCCATCGAGGGGCCATTCGCAGATGAAAGGCCCTGGGCCACCCACTCTCGGAGGGCGGCTTCGTCTTTGTTTCGAGGTTCGCGTGCCATCTCGTCTGGATCGACATCTTCTCCAAAGTGATAGTGTTTCCCGACTTTCACGCCCGGCACGTGGAACTGCGGGAAGCCGTAATAGAGGTCGTCCTCGTCGCGTTCGACGATATAGACGGGGAACGACTCGGGCTGAAAGTTTCTCGGAGTCGTCGGCTGGAACCAGCCGAGCACCTGCCGCTGTGGTTGAAGTACGTCAGCGAGTTCAGGCAGCATTGTTGGTGCCCACGCTCCTGCGGCGACAACTAACTTCTCGGCCGTGTAGGTATCTCGATCCGTTACGACGCGCACCAACTCATCGGTGGCTTCCCAATCAGTTACCCGCTCGCGAGCGTGGATTGTTCCACCCTCGCGATGGGTCGCATTGACGTGCGCGACGATGCATTGCTCTGACCACAGCAAGCCACCCTCCGATTGGTACACGCCTACGAAATCATCGGGAAGGTCGAACCCCGGGAATCGCTCGTTGACTTCGGCTGCATCCAACCCTTCGTATTCGAGACTGTGGGTCTGACATGCCTCTTTGGCACCAGTAACGGTCTCTGAATCTGGACGGCCGAGCGCGAGCGATCCGTGGCTGTAGAGCAATTGCTGGTCGTGTTGTCTTTCGAGGTCTCTCCAAAGCTCGTAGGCCCGCTCAAGTAAGGGCACATAGTCGGGATGCTCGTGGTACGCTTTTCGGATAATACGGGTCACGCCGTGTGAAGACCCCATCGTGTGTGGAATGTCGTATCGTTCGAGACCAAGGACGTCAACACCTCGTGACGCTAGATAATGCGTTGCGGCGCTTCCCATCCCTCCAACACCGACGACGATTACGTCGTACTCTGCATGGTTTGCGGAGTCGTGTTTGGTCATGACGACACCATTGAATCAAACTCCCCTGAAGTTAGGGGTGCGAACGATCCTTTTGACAGAGATGCAACGCAGCCCTGAAGACTAGCACCGATTGTTGCTGTCAACAACCCAGAATCGCTCACTCATATTGGTTCAGGAGCTTCGCTTCTGCCTTCCTGAGATGCTCGAGTAACGTTGTCTTCGAGATGTCCAACTCGTCGGCGAGTTCGCGAGTAGTGGTCTCTCTCGGCCACGCGTAGTAGTTGTGCTCGCACGCGAGTTCGAACACTTCGCGCTGTCGATTCGAGAGTTTATCCTGTTGATGTTCAATCTGATTCGTCGTGTTCGAGATCGACGCAACCTTGGTCACCTCGATTTCAGCGCCCTTCTCGTCTTCCAATGCAGCGAGCCGTTCTTCGAGTTCGTCACGTTGATTGGTGTCGATGAGGGGCCAGTACTCCCACCCGTTGTCGACCCGCACTGGGGCGTCATGAACGAACCCATACGCAAGCAGTGAGTCGGTCATACTGTTCTCGGGATTATACTCGACCATGATTTCACGAGTCGTATTCCCGGCGTTCGAGACATTTTTATCGAACTCATGACGTGGACTCAGCTCCGATACCGAATCGGTCAACCGGGACTCTCTCGTCCTCTCGATGAACTCGTCGATCTGATCGACCTGATCAGCGTAGACCGTAAAATGACCCGTCACCGTGTCTGCAGGTTTGTTGTACACGGTGTGTGCAATCATACCCGCATCCGTCGAATCAGTCACTTCGAGCGTCCAACAGTCGGGATGCCAGATTTTGAGTGTGAGTCGAGTTGTTCCGGTGACTCCGCTCTGATGGGCATCGACTTTCGACATGTTTTATCATCCTGCTTTGGTCCCATATAAACACTGCCTCCCATAGTCGGGGTCGATCCCCCTATTCACGTAACTACATACTCTGAACCCAGCGAGAACAGCTTCTCGAACCATACAGATTGTCAATCCAGAGACAATAGCACTCTCGCGGCCCACCATGGGAGGGAATCGTTATTACAGGCTCGTGGTCCCAGAGTGACGCATGTCTTCCCAGCAAACCGAGCAGACGTACAAACACTACATCGGTGGCGAGTGGACAAGCGGTGACGGGACAGAGACGTTCGAGAGTACGAACCCAGCAACGGGTGAGGTACTCGGTGAATTCAGCCGCGGCACCGAGAGCGACATCGACGCCGCACTCGCCGAGGCCGACGACGCCGAAGAAGAGTGGCGCGAACTGTCGCACATCGACCGCGCAGAGTACCTCTGGGACATCTACCACGAACTTCGTGAGCGCACCGACGAACTCGCCGAAGTCGTCACCAAAGAGTGCGGCAAAGAGATTTCGGAGGGTCGTGCGGACGTCATCGAAGCGTACCACATGGTCGAGTGGGCCGCAGCCGATGCTCGCCACCCGAAGGGCGACGTCGTTCCGAGCGAGATTCCAAGCAAGGACGCGTACATGCGCCGCAAGCCACGCGGCGTCGTCGGCTGTATCACGCCGTGGAACTTCCCAGTCGCCATTCCCTTTTGGCACATGGCCGTCGCACTCGTCGAGGGTAATACGGTTGTCTGGAAGCCCGCCGAACAGACGCCGTGGTGTGGTCAGATCATCGCCGAGATGTTCGAGGAGGCAGGCATCCCCGACGGCGTGTTCAACATGGTCCAAGGCTTCGGCGACGTCGGCGCCTCTATTGTCGAAGACGAGCGTGTCGACACCGTCCTCTTTACGGGGAGTGCAGAGGTTGGCCACGAGGTCGCCGAGAAGGTCGCTCAACAACCCGGCAAACTCGCCGCCTGTGAGATGGGCGGGAAGAACAACGTCGTCATCACCGAAGAAGCGGACCTCGACGTTGCCGTCCACTCGGCGCTCATGAGTTCGTTCAAGACGACCGGCCAGCGCTGTGTCTCTTCTGAGCGACTGGTCGTCCACGAAGACGTCTACGACGAGTTCAAAGCGCGCTTCGTCGAACTCGCCGAGAACGTCTCGGTTGGTGACCCTCTTGAAGAGGACACCTTCATGGGACCGCTCATCGAGGCCGACCACAAAGAGAAGGTCACGAAGTACAACCAACTGGCGAAAGACGAGGACGTGAACGTGCTCGTCGACCGCACCGAGTTAGCCGACGACGAGATTCCTGAGGGTCACGAAGCGGGCCACTGGGTTGGGCCGTTCGTCTACGAGGCCGACGCGTGGGAGGACCTGCGTTGTACCCACGAGGAAGTGTTCGGCCCCCACGTTGCGCTACTGAAGTACTCCGGTGATATCGAGGAGGGCGTTGCCATCCAGAACGATACCGACTACGGGCTGGCTGGTGCTATCATCTCCGAGAACTACCGCCAGATCAACTACTTCCGCGATAACGCTGAGGTTGGTCTCGCCTACGGCAATCTCCCGTGCATTGGTGCAGAGGTTCATCTGCCGTTCGGCGGCGTCAAGAAGTCCGGCAACGGCTACCCCTCCGCGCGTGAAGTCATCGAAGCTGTGACCGAGCGCACTGCGTGGACGTTGAACAACTCGAAGGACATCCAGATGGCCCAAGGGCTCTCTGCAGACATCAAGACGAGGTCCGAATAATTCGCAGTATACCCAATCCATGCATCCGCACTAGTGACGGGCAGAGTTCGAAGTGGACCAATTCTCGTGGGGGGTATACGGACGTCGACGGGTCAGAAAGACAGAATCTCTCAACCGACTGGATTCGAATTAGCCTATTTTGAAATAGCCTATTTTGGATTAGCCTATTTCAAAATAGGCTGCTCGGAAGTATTATACTGATATCCAAACACTGGACTGTATGGACCGCTTCGTGGACCGGGAGAGCGAACTCTCGCGGCTTCAGCACGCGGTAGCGCGGAGCCTCCTTCCTCAACGAGCGTCGAAGACGCGAGTAGGGAGGAGAGGAAGCGCGTTCGCATAGGGTTAATACACTCCGCGACGTACCCCGTGTCACTGTCACCCTCGCACAAGTCGGGGACGATAGAAGCCACCAGTAAACTGGCTTCTGTGGTGCGATTCCAACGCACCCTATACTCGGGGACGCACGCCTTTGCGTGCAACCACCGAGAATTAAATCGACGGGACAATCCACACAACGGGTCTGATAAGTGTGGGTCGCAGCAACAACTCCGACCTGCTGCCCATTCTGTGGACGGTAAGAGGAAGTCGGGCCGTGTCCATGCACGGGGCACAGGGTACAATCGCGGTGCGGGAAAAGCCCTGTCCTCAAGGAGTGACCGACCGTCGCAAGGCGGGAGGGAGCGAGTAGGGCAGGGTAGTTTACGATTGCTACGACTCAGATGACGCCGAGATGATCATCATCTTCGGTCGTCGTCGCCTTGGCAAGACCGAACTGGTTCGACAGTCGCTGTCAGACCGTGACGACACTGTACTGTACCAAGCGACCGAGACGACGCCGCAGGTGCAACTGGACGAGTTTGTTGATGTCGCCTCAGAGTCGTTTCCTGGAATCAGCCGAATCAAAGCGGAGTGGGAATCACTCCTCGGGTACCTTACAGAGCAGGATGCGATTGTCGTGCTCGACGAGTTCCCGTATCTCATCGACGCCGATGGAAGTCTCCCCTCTGTCATCCAGCGACTGTGGGATCAAGAGCTCAGAGACACCGCGGCGACGCTCATCTTGATCGGTTCGTCAATCAGTATGATGGAAGAGGCGACACTGCTCGGGAACAGCCCGCTGTACGGTCGATTCACCGAAAAAATTGATCTCCAACAACTAGATTTCGATGCTGCATGCGAGTTCTTCCCAGACACCTATACACCTGAAGAACAGGTACTTGTGTGGAGTGTGTTCGGCGGCACGCCATACTATCTTGACAGCATCGCACGTGACTCGGATCTCGGAACGGTCATCCAACAGTCGCTTCTCTCACAGCAGGGATTTCTTCACAACGAACCCGAGTACGTCCTCCGCACGGAACTGACGGAACCAAATCGATACTTTGCTATCCTGAAAGCAATTGCCGCCGGGAATACGACCTCCAACGAGATTGCGCAGACAATCGGAATCGATGGGAAGCAGATTTCGACATACACGCAGAAGCTAGCGCGGCTCAGATTGATCGAACGTGAGGTCCCAGTCACCGAGGACAAGACAAAATCACGTCGGGGTCGATACCGGATTCTCGACCCGCTGTTTCGCTTCTGGTTCCGATTTGTCTACGGGAACGAAGACCGGTATGACCGACTGGGCAGCGCTGCCTACGAGGCCGTTATTGAACCGGAGCTGGCCGATTTCGTGAGCCAAGAGTTCGAGATACTTTGTCAAGACGCCCTCCCTGAGCTGTATCCTGCGGAGACGTTCGTCGATATCGGCCGGTGGTGGTACCACGAGCACGAAGTCGATGTGATCGGGCTGACGAACAATGGCACAATGGTCACAGGCGAGTGCAAGTTCACGAATTCCTCGCTCGATTACAGCGCGCTTGCGTCGCTCGAAACCCACACCGACGAGATTCGATGGTCACCAAGCGGTGAGCCAGTAACGCATGAATATGCGCTTTTTGCCCGAAATGGGTTCACGGAGTCGGTACGAGAGGCTGCCGCCGACCGCGACGACCTTCAGTTATTCGACCTCACCAAGGTCGTTGAGAGCGTCTCAATGGTGTGAGGTGAAGTGGTGTCTTGTTGAGGCGGGGCTTCCTGCTTCGACGACGCGCTTCGTGGACCTGAATGAGTGTCCGTAGGGAGCGCAATCTCCACAGGCGTTGACGAGAGCAACACTCTCGTTTGCACATCAGAACCGTGGAGCGATTCTGAGAACGTTGATTCGGCGAGACTGTCAGCCTTCAATTCACGCTTCTTCGTTTGGGTCACCGCCTGGGTGCGGAACAGACATCGACTAGCTGCCTGCCTCGGCGGGCTCTGTCGTGGGTGCCAAGAAGTCCCACTCACGGATGGCAAAGCCGACAATTTCAATGCGGCGCTGCAGACGCTCCCACTCACGTGCAATCTCACGGCGGCGATCCTCCTCATCAGCTTCGAGCGTCTCATCAACGAGAGTCCCACGAAGTAGGTTCGGTGACTCGACGTCAAACTCATCCTCCCAGTCACGGATTTGGGTCTTCATCTCGGCGAGGCGATCGGTAAGTTCCTCGACAGTGTGTCCGCTGTCTCGAAGGCGCATCGCCTCTTGCATTGCTTGACGGCGGTAATCTGGGTAGTACGTGGTGTGGGTCCCGCTGTCGTCACGGTGGAGAATCCCGTCGTTGACGAGTCGCCCGAGGACACGTTTGGTAGGCTCATGTGACCAGCCCGCTTCGGACGCAATCCAGTTTGCTGTTCGTGGCTCAGAGAGCTGCCGCGTGACCATCCGAACCCGATCTTCGCCAGTCGTCTGGCGGGCCATGAGCCCGCTCTCGGGATTCGATTCTTCTTCCGCCATGAAACACGGTTCGCGCCCTATCTTGATATCGGTTGAGGAGGTTCGCTCTATATTGAATCTCGATGGGCTATCGGGTTTGGTTAGTTGTCCCTTTTCGGTTCCAACCCACACCGGGAGGGACCGGCGACACCACCGTTGTCGTCTCGGCTTGGCTACGTGGTGTCTAAAAGGCCTCGGGAGGCAACGCTGACGTGAATTTCTAATCAAAATAGGGTTGGCCCTCATAGAGGTTCGTTAAACCCATAGTCGCATATTTGGGTGTTTCAAGTCGCTCAAACGCTGACTTACACTCGAAACGACCCCTCTCTCTGTTATCGGTTGCTCAAGTTTTGCTCAAGGGTACCACTCTTACCCATCCTAACCTCTCTGTACACTCGAAACGACCCCGCATTAGCGTTCAGCTACCACCGACTCGCCGCCAACTGTTCTACTCACGAACACTGCGTGATGCGTCCCTGAGAACAGAGCTCTCTGTTCGGTGACGCGCTTTGAGACGTAGTGTCTCTGGATGAACGATAGAACGCTCGCCGGTGCAATTTCGTAGGCTGCAGCCGCCGTCGAGAGCACGAAGAATCCAACCAGTAGCCCAAGTGTTTCGAAACGAGAGGTATGGGCGTTCACAGTGTGTTTGTCCGTGGTTCTCAGAGCGGTCCCAAACCGTTTGTCGTCTGTGCAGCCGGCTCAGTCTCCACTTGACGAGTCATCGTCATTCGTACGTCGATTCGAAAGACTCTCTCACTCCTGAAGACTCATCGTTCTGACTGAGAACCAGTTGCAACTTGAGTCGCGCTTTGTGTGTCGGAAGGTCATCCGCGTGCACGGCGCCGTGTGAGGCGAGTGTCTGGCCACCGCCAGCCGTTCCATACACAGGTGCTGTCGACCCAGCGTAGCAGCGAGAGGTAACGACGACTGAGATTCCCTCAGCAAGCGCCTGCTCGACAGCGTCTCCGAGCGACGACGTCGTGTTTCCCAGTCCCGTTCCCTCGAGGACAATTCCGTCGACGCCTGCTTCGATGGCCTCCTCAAGTTGCACAGGTCCCACACCAAGCCCGGATTGGACGGTGCGGACGGTTGCAGACACTGCGAACTCCTCGAACGTCGCTGAGTAGCTACCGGGGGAGCGATACAGTCGAACGGCATCACGAGTGAGGACTGCGATTGGGCCTTTATCCGGTGAAGAGAATGTATCAAGGGCGTGTGTGTGGCGCTTCGTCACATCACGAGCTGAATGGAGTTCTTCGTCGAAAGCGATGTAGACACCACCGCTCTCGCGAATCCGTTCGTCGGTGAGCACTCGCACTGCTGTAAGGAGGTTTGCAGGTCCATCGGCACTCACTTCGTCAGCGGAGCGTTGTGCACCGGTGAAGACTACCGGAGTATCACTATCGAGCGTCATATCGAGGAGGTACGCAGACTCTTCCATCGTATCCGTCCCATGGGTCACGACGATACCGTCTGCACCGCCCTCCACTTCATCGTGGACAGCATTACGAAGCTTCTCTATAGCTTCAAGGTCCATGGTGAAACTTGGTCGTTGAATCACCTCTCGTACCGTCAACTCGGCGTACTCTTCTAGCTGCGGGACCGCTGTGACCAGTTCTTCACTCTGTTTACTCGGCGCTGTCCCGGTCGCATCTTGTGTGCTTGCAATCGTCCCACCAGTACCTAGCACCGAAATACTCGGTCTCATTGACCGAAAGTCACAGCAATATCCCAATAGTCTGTGGCCCACGGCAGGATACTGAGCCGAGTCCGTGTACTCTCCAACCTCACTATCAACTCAAGTACGAGCAAGGCTTTCTGGCTCAACTACAATTATGATTTTGCTCAGAGAAGAATCAATTGAGTATCATGAGCAAAATTGACGTAGCAATCGGCGTCGATGCAGACTGTGTTGCTGGCTGGCTCGGATCGTATGGTGGGGCGGATTCACCCGCAGATCTCTCGCGAGGACTTTCTGCGGGGAAAGAAGGGATCCCTCGACTAGTACAGTTGTTCGAAGACCAAGACATCGATACGTCGTGGTTTATCCCTGGCCATACAATCGAGACGTTCCGCGATGAAGTTGATTCTGTCGCCGCGGGTGGTCACGAAATCGGCGTGCACGGTTACTCACACGAAAACCCAACAGATCTCGCACGTGAACAAGAAGACGAGATTATCGAGGCGTCGATCGATCTCATCGAAGACGTCACCGGCGAAAAACCAGTTGGCCACCGGGCTAGTTGGTGGGAGTTCAGCGAAAATACCCCCGACCTCGTCGAGAAACACGGGTTTCTCTACGACAGCAGTCTCATGGAGACGGAGTTCGAGCCAACGTGGATGCGAAAAGGTGACTCGTGGAAAAAGATCGAGTACGAAGAGGACGCCCAAACCTGGATGGAGCCCTACCAGTACGGCGAAGAGACCGATATCGTCGAGATTCCGATCAGTTGGTACCGTGATGATATCCCGCCGATGTTGTTCATCAAACAGCCCCTGTACCACGCTGGATACAAAGACCCTGCAATGATGTATGAACAATACTACAAGCGCCAGTTCGAGTATCTGTACAATCGCCGCGGGGCTGGCGTCTACACCTTCACCATCCACCCTGACCTACACGGCCTCCCACACATGATCTCCCACCTCGAGGAGTTTATCCAGTACGTCAAAGGTCACGAACATGCGGAGTTCAAGACGTTAGAAGAGATTGCACACACGTTCAAGGACGATCCATCGGTGTACGAAGCCGAAGGGAACTACGTATAGCCGTTTCGAGCGTTGGGAATAGCTCGCACCTATGCAGTCGTCTTGGACGGTTCTTCTACCCGCTCACGGCTAACACTGTTTGGTGAAGTATCTAAATGGCGTATTTTGAGAATATTTGGCTCGAGAAACGCTAAGAGTCACGCGCCCGAATTCTCGAATACGATGGCAACGAACCATGGACACGCGGTCGACAATCAGGTCCCGGAAGATCCGGCGGACCTCCTCCCGGAAGACAGCGTGCTCACACTCGATGAATATCTTGCAATGCACGCTGCCGTCGGCCATCGCACTCGCTACGAGATTTTGTATCGCCTCGTCCACGGCGGCGAGATGAGCCCCAAAGAACTCGAGGCTGCCCTCGACATCGACGACAGCACGCTTCACTATCATCTTAACAAGCTTGTCGAGGTTGGACTCGTCGAGAAACGACAGCAAACTGAACGCGGCCAAGATGGGCTGTATACCTATTACCGAGCGACTATCTTCGGTGAGGTGACGCTCACGGAGGGCGTTGATGAACTAATCCGTGGCGAGCAAGACTTCGAAGCGTTGTACGACAGCTCGAGCGAAGCTTGAACAAGCCGCACGTCCAGCCGTGACGCTCCCACTCGCGTGCAATCTCACCGGCGGTCGAAGCACCAGTTCGTGTGTCAGAAGTGCGAGTGCGAACTGAACGCGGACTACAGCGCGAGCAAGAAGATTGCTCGAAAACTTCTCAAGAAACTCCACTCGGGGCAGAAGTCTTCGGGTGGAGACGCACTCTGTGAGTGCGCGCTACCGTCAGGGACGCTGAACCTGAATGGCGATTTCCACGTCTCCGTCAATTCGACGGCAGAAGAGGAGTCCACTGACAACCCCACGAGTTCACTCGTGGGTTACTGATTCCGAAACGACGATGTCGAGCGTCATCTCTTCTGGTGATGAATCGCCGTTCTGAGAAAGCACCACGTCACCTGCACGAGCATATTCGGCGACGATTCGGTACGTTCCGCTGTCGAGCTCATCTCCTACCCTGAGGAGGACGCCTGTACCGTCATGTGCTCGCGAGAGTGTCACTCCCCGACAGGTGCTAAATGCACTATCTGGAATGACCATCCGTTCGTGTCGCACGCCGTCGGGTCCCACAATTCGGAGCTCGGCGCCGGTCGGTGGGAGACGAGGAGATTCACCGACGACGATTGGTCGAATCCCGGCCCCTGTTACGTTCGGTGTACTCCCTGTGTGGAGGCGAAGTTGAGTTCCAACAAGAGTTGGTGTAGCGGTGTCGAAGGTGTGGTACGGAATCCACTGCTCTGCAGCCGCGGTCACACGAACGTCGTGGAACTTGGCGGCGACATTCGCACGGCAGTAGAGTGCAATCGACCCAGCTTCGAGGGTGTCGTCCTGCACGCGGAAGAGTTCGACGCCGTCGAGATATCCTGTGAACTGGTCACCGTCACACTCCAGTGTGAAGACGTACTCGTGGCCAACCTCGAAGGCGACGTCGTCTTGCCACAGTGGCTGCGTAATCCCGTCGACTTGCCGGTCGAACCGACGGTACGCACGCTCTGCGTCCATCGAGAACCGGTAGTAGTTATCGTCGTCGACGCAGCGAACCATCACACCGATGGCGTCATTGTCGTCAGACCGGAATCGGACGGTGACGCGCCCGTCTGCAAACGATTCCTCGGTGTGGATGAACGTCCCGGGTTCACCGTACGGTTCCCCGTGGAAGCCATAGATGTTACTGTCCTGTTCGAGTGTGCCGTCGGCAACGCGCCACTGAGAGCGTCGAGTCGTTTCCGGTGGTTCATCGACCACGGTCCAGCCAGCGAGTGTGGAGTCGTCGAACTCCTCAGCGAATAGGGTTGGACGCCATACGTGCTCGTGAGCCGAGACGTTACGTACTACAACTGGCTCGGTGCCATCCACGAAGGGACCGAACGACCCCTGACGCCCACCCGGATCCGCGATGGCACAGACCAACGTCTCGTCAACGAACACTGACAGTGTCTCATCGAAGGCTTCGACTCGAATCGTCATCGCGTCCGCAGTCGGCTGGACCGTCCCATCCTCCCAGTGGATCGTTTCTGTGCTCCCGTCGTATTGGAAGAGACGACGACCAGCGGGACCGACAGTAAACCGGTAACCTTCGTCGCCATCGATGCGGAAGTCGATCCCAACGGTGTTCGTCGCCGGTGAGTCGAACGTGACGCTCCAGACTCCAGTGACACTGAACGAGTCGTCTACTGGAAGCGTGGTCGCTACACCGTCTGGGATACACCGAATCAGGCTTCCAGCACGTTCCCAAGAGTCGTTGTTGGGGACTCGATAGGCGCTAAGAGCAGCGGTGTCTGTGTCGACGAACGCAGCATCTGTGAGAACGGGTCCGTACCCCGACCCACCCTGTCGGAACTCAACCCGATGGTTGGTGTAGTCGCCCTCTGCAGAAACGAGGACACCGACCTCCTCGTTAGTGCCGTACGAAACGTCCGTCACCTTCAGCCCGTCTGGTGGCGTGATGACCTGCGACGCCGTCTCGGTATGTGAGACACCGAGTGTGGTCCGTTCCCAGTCAATCGGTTCAGGACTTTCAATGAGGAGTCCTCGGTTCGTCCCCTCGTGGCGAATAAGGGTTGTCTCAATGCGTGAGGATGCACCGCCACTCGACCGATCGAGGGCACCGACAGTCGCCTCATAGGCGCGTGCTTCATCGAGGGAGGGAATCGCATCGGCCGCAGCAAGTGCAACGGAGGGCGTCGGTTCGACCGCGGCCGTCGCAGTAGCCGTCCACGTCTCCTCTGTGTAGCTTCCGAGGTGGTGTGCAACGTTCGCAAACTGTGAGGTGGTGAATCCGAACTGGTAGGCAATCGGAGCCTCAGCGGAGACATCGTCGACACGGAGTGCTCCAAACTCGACAGACCCGCGTGCAAACAGCGCCACACCACCGACGGGTGGGGTTGTGACGGTGTACTCGAAGACACAGACATCGTCCTCGTAGACCTTAAGCGTGCCAGCGACCGTTTCGAAGGCGATCTCGTACGGGTGTCCGCTGACGACTGGGGTCTCGCTGTCTCGTTCTAAAACGTGAGACTGACTCCCATCGTCGAAGACGAGTTGCCGTTCGTCGGTCGCACCATCAATGACGTATCGAACGTGCGCGTGAGTCTCGTGGTCGTAATGGACAGCAACGCCAGCAGATGCTCTCGGAGCGTCGAGTGTCATTGTCGTCGTGACACAGTAGTCGGACCACGTCGAAGCGTCCGGGGCTCCCGCAACTGCGTCTCGAATCCAGAGACTTGCCGTGTCGTCACCGTCTGCGCGTTGACGGAGCGTCCCTCGTCCTGGGATCGTCCATCGTGACTGGTCAAACGACGGATTGCCATCAACCTCGATCGTGGATGAAGCGACGTCGACTGCAGTAATTCGAGACACCGCAGTCCCGCTTGCGGCGGCAAACCGGATGACGTCCACACCAGCTTCGATAGCCGAGAGGTCTGCAGAGGCGAACCCTGATGGGGCCGACGACTCACGTTGCTGGAGGTAGAATCCATCTCCGGATGGAGTTGCCCGTGCGCCGGACAGCGTTGCATGCCCAACCACCGACCAATCGGGGCTGGAATCTCCCAGACTGTGGACAGTCCACGGGTCAGTCCCATCGTCGTACGAAGGTGTCCTGAAAGTCTCTCCTAAGAGACGGGCCAGGAGACGAGCGTCGTAGACTTCGTCGGGTGCAAGGACACCGAGGCCGATAGGTGTCTCAAGAAGGTCCGCTCGAGCGAGCAGCGCTTCGGTGGCGCTGACGCAGTTGCCCTCACCAATCGCTCGCAACCACTGTCGTTCTGCAACATCGTGGAGAACCGTTTCTTGTTTCCCCCATTGATTCGGTGCAGTATGGAGGCGACCATCTGCCGACCGTACAGGCTCGTTGTTTCGGTCAAAGAGCACAAGCGTGAGGTCACGATTACCAGCCCAGTACAGTCGGTCGACGTAACTCCGGTTGAAGCGGGCTCCAACGTCGTACGCTCGATACACTGGGCGTGGCAGTTTCGGGTGGTCCCCACGAGCAGGGATTGTCTCTGGTGTGGTCCCTCGAACGTATCGAGTGAGGTCAGAGAGCCCACTGTCAAACTGTGTTGGGTCGCTTCCGGCGGGGACTGACAGCTCCGCCAGTGCAGGTGGCCCATCTGTCCGGAAGTACGCGTAGTCAGTGGTCTGCCACTCGTCGCTGTACCACTCGAAGTCGTCGACGCCGTGTGCCTGAACCGTCGTTTCGACGACGATGCGGTACGTCGAGTAGGGGTCGAACACTTCTCCCTCATCGCCGAGGCGCGTCACCTGCTCACGGAGGGTCTGTTCACGGACCTGCTCGAATGCCGTCACTCCTGTGAGATCTCTCGTCGCCGCACAGACCGACACGAGGCTGAGGTCGCCCATATTCGGAGCCAGGATAGCCACATCGTACAGCGTGAGAATTGCGACCTCATCGAGCGTTCCATCGGTGCTCGTCACTGTGAATGTCTGGTCAAGTCCGCTATTGCTTGCGGAGTCGAAAACCATCTGCCCCTCAGAGTCAGTCCCGATGAGGAACACGCCGTCGCAGTGTTTATCGACGCGTACCGTAACCGAAACAGACCGATACGCCTGTGGTAACGTAATACCGAGCAACTGAACGATGGTTGTCTCTTCTTTCGGCTCGAACCCGACGCTGAGCCCCTGTCGGACGCCATCGTTTGTAGTGACCGTGGTCAGGTCCCATGGATCCGTCTCTACATCGATTGCTTGTGATTCCGCTCCGTCCTGTGGCTTGGTCCAGCCTTGGACGATGTGGCTAAACGTTGGCCATGCTGGTTTATCCTGCCGAGTGATCTCCGTGATCTCAAATCCGTGCTCTTCGGCCGTTCTGGCGGAAAACTCCGTCTGTGTCACCTCCTCGAAATCGAAACAGACGCGGTCGTCGAGACACGGATAGGCGCCTGCTCGGTCAGCGAGAGTGTCGCCCCACGTCCCACCGGTGTGGCGTACGTACTCGAAGGGGTTTGGCGTGAATAGCGTGAGTTTCGTATTCGCCATTGGTGGGGCACCGCCTTCGATTCGCTCGCCTTCAGGGAGCGTCGGAACGGGTGCCCACGACCCATAGACATCGGCCATCGCTTCCCAGCCAGTGGCGGTCTGTCTTTCAACGCGGACGTCGCTAAGTCCGTATCGAACGTTGACCGGCCCCTCGTTCGCAGCCGGGTCGCCGATACGGACGTACTCCGGGTCGACAGGATGGGCATTCTCACCAATCGGAGCTGGAGTGCCGTCTGTGACCGACAGGACGTCGTAACCGTCGTCGTGCACAGACGCCGAGAACGTCACCTCGGGGCGACCGTCGAGTGGGACGACTGGAAGCTCGCCGCTCGGCGGGGACGCGCCGTCTGCTTCGAGTGGCCACGTCGTCGTCGTGAGCTCGTGACTGATAGCGATGTCCTTGAGGGGGTCGGGGAGGTCTGGAACTTCCTTGCGTGGGCCCCATTCTAAGGAAACCGTCGCACTTGGGTCCGGGAGGAACCCTGGTAGTTCGAGTGCGACCCGGAACGACCCACGTAAGTGGAACGGGTCAAAGACTTCAGCGGAAATCGATGCATCAAGGCTCACCCCGGCTGTGAATCCGAATGCCCTGAGTCGGACTGCACCACGCGCAGCAAGTGCTGCCGAGAAGTGTGCAGGCTGGAAGCTTACGAGCGCATCGCCTGCAATCCACGCTTCGATGTCGACACCGAGTGGGCCGAACGAAACGCTCTCGTCGTAACCGTACCAGGCACCGAGCGCGAGCTGTCGTGGGTCCAGCATGACGTAGCTATTTGCCTCAAATAGCGAGAACAGCGTCGAGCGGATTCGTTTCTCCTTCGGTTGCTTTCGGCCAATATAGATGTGCCACGCAGTGGGATCGTTGAGGGCGAAGAAGGCCTCGATACTGGCTCCGATGTCGATGAGCTCTCCGCCGTCTCCGTATCGGTACTGTGCATCAAGCCCGAACGAAAACGTCCCGGCACGACTGTCCAACACGGCCAACGACGAGAAGTTCGGCTCCCCGCCGTCGAGTTCCGAGCGCTCGGAGAGGATTGTCGACTCACCGTTGAGCATCACGACTGGTCCCGGGAACGCGATTACTAACAGGAGGTTCCCCGAGAACGAATAGCCGTTATCCGAGGCCGTGCCGAGCGTTACCCCAGCGCCAAATGCGAATGCACCCCGTTCAGCTGGCCACTTCGGTGGGCTCCCCCCAAAGCCGGTCGCTCCCGCTGGCGAGCGGTGATACCAACTGTCCACATCTTGCTCTCGGCTGAACCATGACTCGTCTTCTTGTAGTGCCGGAGCCATATTCTGTGCGTACAGCCCCGAGAAGCCGTACAACGAGAGTCCAGTCGAGAACAGCGGAATTCCCGTTGGGAGTTCGGCATCGAGATAGACTGCACAATACGGGTACGTTCCCGATGGTTCACTTCGGGTTCCGACAACGAGTTTGCCGTCGACTGAGAGATCAAGCGCCAACAACTCGAGGCTGATCGCTCCCTCGAAGCGGTGGTCCGTCTCGCCATTCGGGAGTGTGCTTTCAGTGTAGGAGACGGCTCCCTTGAACCGAACCGCGTCAGGAATCTCTAGTTCGACTCCAACGCCGTTGAACGAGACACTCGGCGGCGCACCCGCATTGGGTCCCTCATCGAACCACGTCACCTGGAGTCCATCGACACTCGCACCGGCACTGAGTTCGTCGACGAATGTAATGCCGCCGTTCAACCCAATCCATTTACTGCCGTCGTCGTTGCGACCGAGTCCGAACGCAGTAATCTCGAAGGAGAACCCGTGGAAGTCGATACTGTACTGATCCGGAACGGCGAGCCAGCCGCCGTCGACGTGGACGTTTCCGTTAGCATCGAGACGAACTTCTTCGATGCGGAGTCCGGGTGCATCCGGAATGAGTTTCGGTGTCAGCGTCCCACTGAGTGAGACCGCCGGAACCCCCTCGGAGGAAAATTCCAGCCCATCGACGTCAAGGGTGAACGCGTCGTGGTCGACAGTGACGAGTCCGTCTGCATCGTCGAGAGCCGCAGTGACGGTTCCGTCCCCGGCGATGCCGAGCGTGAGAGCAACTGGGCCGTCGAAGAAGGGAAGCGTGAGTGTCCCATGTGCGGACGCACCCACGAGGGCAGTCTCTTTGAATTCGATATCGACTGCTCGAAGCTCGAACTCCATCCCAAAGAGGTCGCCTGCAAGCCCCGACTCCCACACACCAGAAACGGTCCCAGTGAGACCGCCACCACCGATATGGAAATTCTCAAACTCCAATCCCGAAGGCGCTCCGGGGACGTCGAGGTCGTCCGGGAGATGGAGTTCGAGCGATTTGAACACGACACCGCGCCAGGTCGGGTCAAGTCCCATCGCCGCTGATTCTGGAAGCCCGGTCGACTCTGAGAGGTCGACGGCGACGATTCCTTCGATGACGAGGCCAGTCTCACCGATCATCGCTGGTCCGAGGACGAACTCGTTGGTACCCTCGAACGAAAATTCGAAGTCTTGAGTCACGGTGACGCCGCCGCCGAAATCCAGTTCGACGAATTCACGGGTGGGGTCGGCTTCCCAGCCGTCGGCGCCTCGAGTTACCGGTGTGAGCCACTCACGTGGGAACCGAAGCGCGACACCCCCACCGAACGTCGCAGTCGCCGTGTCCGGGGTGGAGATGACTTCGACGTCCAGAAGCGCGGACTCACCACCGGCGACGACTGTCATCCCACCCAGTCCGGGTAGCTCGAACGTTGCTTCGGGCTCGACGACGAAGTCAAACTCGAGTGTCGTCGTCTGTGTATCGGGCTCGTATGCGGTCTCGCCAGTCCGGAAGTGCAATCGTTCGAGGAAACGGTCTGGGTCTTCTACCGGGAACACCCGAGAAAAGGGCAGGTCATCGCTCGAAACCAATCGCGTCGCCGGGTAGTCGCTGTCGTATTGCGTCATTATTCTTCAGCCTCCGGTGTTCTGTCGTCCGGGCCGCCGTAGTGGTCCCAAATGTTGATTCCTGCGAGTTGATTGACTGGCTCACCCGGCAACTCATCCGGAATCGGCAGCTGCCGTAGTCGTCCCCGTGCCGTGGCGACGCGGTGAGCGAACGTTGTCTTCGCCGTCGACAGGTCTCCGAGCGACGACGCCGAGACGTCGAGATGCTCCGCCCAGATGTCCGTTCGAAGATCTGTGACCAGTTGTCCATCCCCGTCAACGATACCGAGTTGGAGCTCAGTGTCATTCGTCATTGAGCGTCGGTTGAAGTTTGCCGACCCGAGTGAGACGTACTCGTCGTCACACAGCAGCAGCTTCGAGTGTGTACTCCTCGTCTCCCCGTTGACCTCCATTGTCGCTACGACAAAGCGGCCAGCCCCTTGCGTCTGTGCTGCATCTCGAAGCTCGATAAGACCCTCCGTTCGAGCGTGTGAAGCAGTATTAGCGAATGTCCCGCCAAGTGTCGGGTTCGTCACGACAAACACATCAACGCCAGCTTCGAGTTTCTCTCGAAGGTGCGTGAACGGAGCCCACTTGTAACCCGCTCCGTTGGTTCCTGTCTTCATCGCCAGTTCGTACTCTGGGACAAGCATGACAGACGCCCCGGGGTCAGCAAAGGGGACGAAATACTGGTCTTCGATGTAGATGTAGTCAGTTGCTTTCGAGAGTGCGCGGAGTCGAGCAGCCCAGGCTGTGAACTCACCACCAGAGCCGTTCGCCCACGAGTAACTTTCGTCGTCGTGGTCGATGCCGAACGTCTCCAGTACCTGAACGGCGTGTGTACCAGTTGTCTGTGTCTGAATCGAGTTTGCGCTGAGTTTAGGGACCTTCTTGGACACCAACTGCTGGTGGCTTGCGTTCTTGCCCTGTTGCGTCTGTGTCTTCCAGTGCCGGAGACGGCCCTTGACATCGTCTCTCGTCGAGTCATTATACCGATGGATGAACGACCGCTGGACGTCTTCAACGGCGGGCCCGTAGAGTAACGCACTGACCTCGTGTTGTCGGTCATATTGATGTGACCGTTGGGACCGAGCGGGCATCCAGAGGTCGGCCGACCCAACGAGTGCTCGGTCATCGCTGCCATCTTGAAAGACGGTGGACTTTACGTGTGCTGACCCCCAGTCTGGATAGCGTGAATCGGTTGCTGCTGTGTCGACGCCGATGAGGTCGGTCATCTGTCGATTGCCGCCCTTATTGAACCAGTGGTCAGAAAGCGCGACATACACCTCATCAGTCTGTTTGAGGAGCGCATCGAGCAACGGGACGACCTGCTTGCCACCTTTGACAGGGATGTTTCCCATCGCCCATCCACTATGGAGGAGTTGTGCATTCGAGTGGTTCTGCGTCAGATGCACGACGCCGTCGTGCCACGCAGGCATGATGTTCTCGCCGTCGATGAGTGGGGTGACATCGTTATCGACAGTGTAGTCCGATAGCGTCGACCCATCGTGACGGGTCTGTGGGGGGAGCCAGTGGTTCTTCAGTTCATCTCGCGAAAGGTCAAGGAGTGGTTCTTGACCCGATGTATCGATGAACCACTTGTTCGCCAAGATATGTTGGTTCATGATGACCCTCCCCCTGGGGCAACGACCGACACTGGTGTTCCTGTTGTCTGTCGCCCACGCTCGTCGAGTACCCGAAGCCGAACATGATAGTCCAGTGTCTCATCGTCAAGCGGAGCAATGTACGAATCCTCACCAGTGAGCCACTCTGAGACTCGAACGAAATCGGACGACGGACGCTCAACCGCCATCTCGACGAGAACGCGCAGGTCATCGGGCGTGTCCCACGTGAGACTGATCGCCGATTGCCACCGTTCTCCGGTGGGTGTCGGGTCAGCGTAGGGCTGGGTCGTTCCATCGGGACCAAGACGGACCCACTCAGCAGTGGTACCCGTCGGTGGCGTCGGTGGTGTCGTATCGAACGAGCGACTCCCGACTGACGAGGACGCCGCAGACACGCTCCCAGCATCGTCTTTCGCGACAATACGGTAGTACCACTCGACACCTGGATCACGATCGTCATCCGTCCACAGAACGCCTGCCCCATCGCGTTTGCCTGTCGTAAGCGGGTCTCCGTCAACAGGGAGGGGCACAGTGAGCGTCGCCGCGTCCGTCATGAGGCGAATGTCTCGCGTCGCATCTGGGTCGTCTGTGCGATAGACGTGGTAGCTGGAGAGCTGTGGGCTCTGTACGGAGTTCCAACGGAGTGTGATCTGGCGGTCGCCTGGCTCCGTTGTATCCGGATGGCCGGCATTCACGCTGGTGATCACGGGGGGTTCGGGTGGTACGCCATCGCGAGCCTGTACCGGTGGTGTCGGATCACCGAATGCCGTCCCACGGTTGTGGGCGTCGTCGACCGTTGCGACACGGTAGAGATACCGGTTGCGCGAGCGGCCGTCGAAGCCATCGACGTACGCACATAGGGCATCACCGACCGGCATCGTGTCAGGGACGCCGTCGACTCCAGGTTGGGTTCCGGGGCCAGGGTCACCTGCCTCGAAATCCGGCCCACGAACGTTTGGTGTAGCTGCGCCGCTCACGGGGTTGGTTGTCAGTTGCGTGAACGCGACCTCGTTTCCGGGCAGTGCAGCGAGCGTCTGCAGTTCGTCGGGTTCGAGCGTCTCATACACAGACTCAGCGTCTGCGAATGAACCTACAGTGAGGTTGTCACCGAGTCGCCTCACAATCTCCTCGCGCCGCTGGACCAACCCTGCATCGTCACCACGGAGCGAGACCGGGAAATACGTGGATTGCTCAGCACTGAGAACGAACGCATCGTCGTTGTGACGGCGCTCCCAGTCGACACGGAAGAGCGTCCGGTCCATCGTGCGGTAGATGTGGGCATTGACGCCACTAGGTGGGCGCTCCCAGCGAATCGTGTAATACGACGTGTCTGAATAATCCGGCCGAGTCGCCCAGTCGAGTTCGGATGCGAGCGGTGGGACAACAGGAGGTGCTGGCGGGTCACGATGGACACGAGTGACCGGCGCAGGCCCACCGACGTCACCACGCAACGGACCATCGACGGTGTCAACCCGTGCACTCACGCCGACATTCGCATGGACGACTGGTCGTTCGTCGGGTCCAACTCCCGGATCAAACGCACCACCGGTCGCACCAGGTGCGGGTACCGTCGTCTCATACCTCCGGTCGCCACCTGAACGAGCGGACGGACGATCAGCGCTCTTTGAAACATCGTCGACGTGGTGTGTCCATTCAGTAGGTTCACTGTAGTCCGTGCTTGCAGGGTGGTCGATGGCATACGCGACCGCCTCACGGTCATCGCGGTTCGGTGGCGCCACATACGGTCGGTCAAGTCGGAGTCGCGTTGGAGATTCGACGGCTGCCACCGTGTAGATATCTCCAGTTACCGCGAGCCGGAATGACTGACCGTCGAATGCCGTGACCCAGTCGGTCTCACTCCCTCTCACGACGTCAGTGCCATCGACGACGGTTGCCGTTCCACGGGTGTACACTGGCGGAACGGCAATCGAGCACTCGATGTCCGACGCTGGGACGAGCGGACCGTCCGGCCCAGCACGGGTTCGGATATCGACCCACAGATCAGCTCCGCCACCGCTATCGACAATGGTGAACTGGGAACCAGCGACGTGAAGCGCTGCACCGGCGAACGCCCCCGGTGGCAGTGCTTGAGTGGTCTCGACCGCCGGATTACGCGTGTGTGCGAGTGAGGTCTCGATGCGAGAGATATCGGCACTCTGGGTTACAGTATTCACACGACCTGCGTGGCTGTTGAGCGATCCCAGTTCCACGTAACAATCGAATGCATCTGTGTCCGGAGCTTGTGCGTCGAACGCTGCAGGCCACTCCCAGTTGATGCGCAACGCGACCTGCTCGCCGTTGGCGTCCCACCACGCCCTCGCTGCCTCGTCTATGGACGACGGGTCTTGTGGGTCGAGCACAGTCGCGGTAACGCCAGTGGGTGGCGGTGGTGGGAGTCGTGTACGAAGTTCCACTGCGTAGGCCGTCGCCGCGGGATGCACTGCATGGGTCGTCCGTGCGCCGGTCTCGTGGTCGAACCATGTTGCAGGGTTGCTGACAGGGCTATGCCGGCCGAATATGTCTGATCCATTGAGGCGGTAGCTGTACCACCCTGCAGGACGGTGTCCGTCGACGGCATAGATGGCTTCTGTCGGCCAACTAGGTACTGTCTCTGTCGTTGCATCGTCGGTGACGAGAATCGGGTCAACAGCGTCGAGGAAGTTCGACGCTGACTCCGCACCTCCGACTGGCGTATACGTGGCTTCGGGTGGGGAGCTCTCACCGGGCGTCTCGCCGAGAGCAGTCCGCCAGAGGTAGTACGCAGCGGGAGCGTCGACGGGAAGACGACCATCGACGTGGGGGAGAGCCCACGTTAGACCGGCGGCATACCGGTCACGGTTCGTCCCCGTCGCAGTCGACTCTGGGAGGTCGTACACCTGGACACCCTTCGGCGCTGACGGCGGCGATGGATCAGTGTCGCCTTTGACGAGTTCGGACACGAGGAAGGCGTCGGCGTAGTCGTACTCTGCGGCAGCCACGAGGCCCCTAACGAACCGTTGGAACGTAGCGACGTCGTTGTCATCACCCGTAATGCCCCACGCGTCGATGAACAAGTGGACAATCCCCGTGAAATCAGCAACGAGCAAGTAGTCGTACTCCCGTCCTGTCTCGACAGTGTCGTCGATCCAGTACATGCCCAGCAGTTGGCTCAACGCAGGGTCGATACTTCCCACGGAGAGTAGTTCATAGGGATACTGAACCGGAAGACGCACAGAGCCACCGCCTGTCGGTTGGTCGCCGTCGCCCATTGCCCCGAGAATTCGATACGAGCGGTCAGACGTGTCATCGACACCGCTGTAGGTGTGAGCCAACTCCAGTTCCGTTGTGCTGTGTACACGTTCGATTCGTGTGACCGCCCGTTCGTACGTCGTGTAGCCACTCCCACCGGTGCTACGAGCTGCCTGTGGGCCGACATAGGGTCGGTCAAGTTCGAGTTCAGCTGAATCCGTGACTGCTGCGATCTCGTATCGGGTACGCTGACCATCGACGATGAATATCGCCCCCTCAAGTGCAGCCGTCCACGCAGTTCCGATTCCTTCGACAGTCGTCTCCCCGTCTGTGAGCACAACGGTTCCCGTCGTCGGGTGTGCCACTTGCAAGCTGAGTCCCTCGAGTGAGTCAGCCCACGCTGTTCCCTGTCCAGTCACCGTCGCACTCCCGCTCGTCCGGCTGATGGTTCCGGTCTCCTCGATCGACTGTGGGACGGCGCGTGCAGCCATCCCTCCATCTGCTGAACCGCCGCTAACGAGACTGGTGAGGCTATCGTGGATTGAGGCGAAAGTATCCGGTCGAATCACATACGGTTGAGCGGTTGCGTCACTACCGGCATACGGTCGAGTGAGAACCAACCGGTCGTCCGCAATCACTGTGAGAATGGTGTACGCATCGACGTCCCCGTCAAGCTGCAGTGATTCGCCAATCAACTCTGCGGTCCACGATGTGTTCGTGCCTGTGACGAGAGACGAATCAGTAGTTACCGCCACGGTCCCATCGGCCGTCGTCGTCGCTTCCGGAGCAACGAACCTGCTGGCCGAGCCATAGGCAATGCGATTGCGAGCCATCGTCCGTGCTGCAGAGAGCGACGACGGTGCCGACGTCGCTGGATAGTCGTCGTGTGCGACTGGCAGCGACAGTGGTTGGTCGACGCCTGGGACGAACTCCCACCCTTTGTCGAGGGTGTCTGCCCGTGAGGAAAGCCGGACGTCAGTGATGAGGTCAACGTCGCCCTCAATTCGGAGTGTCGATATGTAGGGTCCAGGAGTAGACACAGAAATTGTCTGCCGGCTGATTGTTCCAGGGCTGACCGTCGACTCGTCGACAATCTCGCCATCTGCTTGCGCTGTAATCGTTGTTCCAGACGTCGTTCCGGCAGTGAACAATACATCGACTTGCCGGATGTAGCTTCGATCAGTGAACTCGAACTCAAACCAGTTCGACGCCTGACTCTCGTTGGTATCGGCTGTGGACATTCGGAGCCGAGTCGTATCTGTCGTTGTCGACGTGATGAGGGCTTGACCCTGGTCAGTAGCGATTGAAATCGGTTTTGACGCCCCCACCCTGCTCGGCCGCCGAAGCAGGTAATGGCCGAATCGAGGATATCCACGAATCGAAGTATTTGCCCACCGAAGGTGTATCCCAGAATCGAGGTTCGGTGGCCCCTCAACTGGCTGCGTTCCATTCGCAATCCCGATACCAACCCCGGCAAATACTGTGGTGTTTTGGAACATAGTGCGTTCGCCAGCCACGAGTGCACATCGTTCCTAAAGGAATATCGACATGTAACCGGTGGTGACAGATGATGTCACTAGTCAAAATTGAAATGCAATAAACACAGACTGTTTAAACTATTCATTCAGCGAGAGTTTGCAAAGCCGCGAGAGTCGTCTCTCTGAGAGGACCGAAAAAGTGGTTCTGGCGTCTGGCTGTGCGCTACAAACGTCTTTCGTCGGCATGAGTCCCATGCCAATAAGACACACGCAAGCCCCGTCCTCAACGAGCGCGTCAGCGCGAGTAAGACGAGGTAGTTGACTGACACGAACGCTCGTGGTCTGAGATATCATCCACACAACTTGTGTCGCGATGGGCTTCGGACGAAGCTTGCTCAGTCGGTCTGGCGATCTCCCAAACAACGAGCCACGTAACCCCAGAGCCAGTACCAGTGAATCAAGCCTCTCACTCGTCGCGGGCGTGCATCTCGTCGGCAAACCGTTGCATTATCGACTGCAAATCGTTCTCAGCATCGTCAAGATGCATTCCCACTTGGTCACGCGCTTCTACGAGGTGCTTTCGATGCGTCCCACTGTAGTCTGCGGCAAGCTCGTCAAGAGACGAGTAGAGTGCTTCGACGTGCGCGTCCTCGCCGCAGATTTCATACTCTGTTGCAAGGTGGCTGAGGCCACGCGAAGCGGCGAGTCGAACCCGACCGTCATCATCCTGTATCGCTCGCAGATAAACGCCAACGAGTGCGTCGCGGTAGTCGCTTGTGGCGTCACCAATCGGCGTGTCGAGTGTCCGCTGTTCGACTGACCCGTACGCATTGCCAAGGTGGAGTCGTGGATTCAGCGCATCAAGGAACCGAACGACAGACTGTCGCTGGTATCCATCACTGACGTCGTAGAGCTCACGACAGGACTCGAAGCAGGCGGACAGGAGTGTTGCACGCTCGCGAGGGTCAAGGCCCTTCACCGTGTCAACCGCCCTGTTCACTTGGTTGCTGTCGCCAGAGTCCACTGCTGCAAGAAGTGTCTCCGGTGTGGGGTCCATGGTCCCAGATACGTAAGGACCCCCAAAAGTGGTTCTGGCGTGTGCATTCGTCAGTTGGGAGTGATGGTTCTTGGATTGTTGACCGCGCTTCAGAACCGTGGGACTACTCCCTGTCTACAGACGACCAACGCGGGGACCTTGGGACTGTCTCGGACCTAGCGGCCCGTGACGACCTCGTGAGATTGCCGGCGTACTCACCGGAACGAAACCCGATTGAAAAGTGCTGGAGACAGATGAAACAAATAGGGGTAGTACGATGTCTGTGTTAACACACAATGTTCGAAGAAAGACTATCCATCGCTCGGCCGGCGCCGCTGACACGGCTGTTCACGACCGTCCAGTGGGTGTTGACTGCCGGACTCCTCTATTTCACGCTTGGAAGTGCCGCCGTCCTTGTGGTGAGCGAAATTACCCCACTCTCGACGACGACACTCCTGTTATGGCATCCAGAGTTCCTTCCGATCACACTGACGACTGCAGTCAGTATGGGAGCCATCGGTGGTGCATTTTGGCCGGTGTTCAACGGCGATTCTGACCAGCGAGAAATCGACCTCCTCGGCCCTCGATATCGCTGTACGCAGTTGCTCGCTCTTGGAACCGCGTGTTGTATCCCGGTGTCTCTCCTCGGAGTCTTCACGGTGGCAGACTGGTTGACGAACGTGTTCGCGCTCGGTGGCACCCTGTTGATACTAGTGTACACCTACGCATACGACGTCGGAGCGGTCTCAGAGGAGTAGAGCAAACGCAGGGCGTCGACCTCACCGGTGCCCTGATAGGAGACGGCGCCCGAACAACAGCAGACTGGGAGCAATCCGCTGAGCTGTTCGGTCGGGGTGAACACGTGGGCCTCTCACAAGTGACGTTTGCGGCTGGCCTATGGATTTTCTTCGCGAGGGTCTTCGACGAATTCGTACAATCCTCGGGCTACTTTTCGAATCCATCCCGCGTCATTCAGTCGGCGAAGATGATACTCAACGTTCGGCTTCTCCATTTCTGTCTCATCGATAACGTACCGAGGGTTTGCTCTGCCCCAAGGTTTGTTCGACTCACGACCTTGTTTGAAGACGTTGAGTACGCGGTCGCACGCCTCGGTCGGAGTGAATTCTGTGTTCGGCATTATGCTCTGCATAGCGCTCTACACGCAGAAAATCTCACTGATATGTTATAAATACTGTGGAGATTAGTGCTATACACTATGCAAAGCATAGTTTTAACCTACTGGCCATAGTAGATGTGACTAAGCACGGAAAGTCATCGCAGAATGGCCCGGCGCTGGAACGCCGAACCGTGCTTCCAGGAAGAAGCATGACAATCTCTACACCGCTACGTCAAGAACTTGACGCTCGAACTGACCGTAGTCACTATCTCGGAACTGACTCCAAGGGGCGCGAGCACTACTGTGATGCGCGATATCACGTCGTTTGGGTCGTCGTTGATGACACTCTCGTACACGCTGAGTCAACGGCTGTCTCGACGTGGGTTCAGTATATCACCGCCCACAAGACAGTGAGTTGGAAAACCTGCACCTACGATGACCGTCCGTTCGTGGTATGGCTCACTCACACACTCAAGAAGGAGGGGGGTGCCTGATGAACAGAGTTGAGAGGGATGCGTGGGCTCTCTATGGTCGTCTCAATTCGCTCAACTCATGTGTCGAGGGACGGCAATGACAGACCGAGGCGAACGATATGAGACCGCTCGTCGCATCGACGCAGATATCTCGAATCCACAGCAGCAAGCCCAGATTGCGGTGGTTCGCTTCATTCACACCGTCGCTGACACAACAGACGATGTCGACGTTGGGACTGTCGAGGCGGCACTCCACGCTGCAGATACGATTGTTGACCTCCAAGCGACGAACGAGCGGCTCAAAGAGCGCGTCGCCGAGCTTGAACGGGAGGTCACCCCACAACTTGACGCCAAATCCTATATGCAACTTACCCGTCCAGAGAAAGTTCAGCGTCTCCGTGAGGCACTTGCCACGCAAGCAGCCACGCGCAACAACCGGAAGGCGCAGATGGACTACAAAGACGTCACGTGGCTCTTTGATGGAAATCCCTCACCCGGCCACGCGTACGATTTGATGGAACTCGCGGGGCAAGCTGCGGGGTTCGTATACGACACTCCTCGCAGTGATAGCGGGAACAAACGAATTCGCGTTGATCTCGATGCGGTGAAAGACGAGGCGGTGTTTCACGCCGCGAACAACGCCTCCTCGGGTGGGACGGTCTGAGATGACGATTTCTCACCCGGTCGTCCCACCGCCAGTGGACGCACTGATAGTTCAGTTGTGTTGTACTGTGTATGTATGTCGTCGGTAGCTGTGGGTACGTCGGCTGTGGGACGGAGTGGAACGCTCGTGCTGACCGTGAACGCGGTTGGATGCATTATTCGCGTCGTAAATTGCCTCGGGGTCAAGCCCCGAGGCTTTCGCGTGGACTCCCGTTCTAACCGTTAACAACGGTAGGCGCATATTCGCCGTTCACATTCAGCGTCCCGCGATTCAAGCGCACATCTACGGGTGCGCCTCCGTCGTTTGCGTTTTGCCGACGACGGAGATACTGCAAACCGATGTTCTTTGAAGCGTTGTAGTCTGCGTGGTTCTCGTATCCACACTTCTGACAACAGAACGATTCACCAGACCGATTGTCGCCGTGGGTAAACCCACACGTCGAACACCGCTTAGACGTGTTCCGAGGGTCAACCTGCACGACTTCTACGCCGTACTCCTCGGCTTTGTAATCGACGTACTCGTAGAGGCGTCGGAACGCCCAAACGTGTTGCCACGTCGCCTTCGGGATGTTCTCCCGAATGTGGGTCAAGTCCTCGAACACGATGTGTGAGCAGTCGTGTTCGACCGACTCCTCGATGAGTTCGTTCGCCACCGTGTGTAGGTATATCTCGAAACGTCCAGTCTCTTTACGACCCACTGATTCGCTGTTCTCGTGAGCGTAACGCGAACCACACTGTTGGAGCGACCCCCGGCGATTCTCGTACTCTCTGCGCCAGTGGTTGAACTCGTCTGCCGACCAGAAACGCCCTGTCGAAGCGACGGCGATGTTGTTGACGCCCAAATCCACACCAAGGACTGTTCTGTGCTTGGTATCGGATTCAGGTTCGTCATCTGCTTCGACCTTCCGCATGGAAACGTGCAAGTACCATTCACCGTCTCGGTACTGCAAGTGCGCCATCCGAAACTCGAAGTCCTCGTCGGAGATGTACTTTGTCGGCGGTTTCTCCGAGTCGTCGGGGAGGATGTAGTCGCACTCGATTCTGCCGTCTACGGTGGAGAGGGATACGTGGTCGCGGTGGAACGTCGCACTGCGTTTGTCGTACACCGCGCTGTCCGCTGAGAAGTAGGGTCGTGACGTGTTCTCTCCGCGCTTGAGGCGTTCGACTCCGCTTTTGACGGCTTCGACCGCTCGTCGAATCCCTTTCTGAACGAGGTTGGCGGTGAGGTTGGTTTCGTCGCGGAGTTGGTCGTACAGGGCGCGTTCGGCTTTGGCTTTGGATGTGACGTGGTATCCGTCGTCGCCGTGCCAGCACCACTCGCTTGCGGTGTTGGCGCAGTGTTTGAACTGCTCGACTGTCTCGCGGAGGAGTGGGTCGGCCCCTTCGGGAGTGTCGAGTTTGATGACGGCGGTTCGACGGTATTCCACTGTGTTTCACATATTGGGTTGTGGTTATTTAACAGCTGGGAGTCGGCCTGCCTTCGTAGCGTGGTTTGTGTACCGAGTTGTCGGCTTCCTCCCCGAGGTCAAGCCTCGGGGCATCCGCCTTGACTTTTCTGTGAAATCCCGTATTCGGGTCTGAATAGTTAATCTGGAACCAATCGTGAGGATCCTGACGATACCACTTGACTGTGAGCTCCGGCGACTCAGGACCTGTCGGTGGGTCAAGTCGGTGAGAATCGAAAGTCGCTCGTAACTGTTTGGCCTCGATATCGTCTGGAACGTACTCAACGGCCTCAATCTGAGGGATTCGGTCGAGAACGTCACGCTTCAGTTGAGCGTAGAGATTTGCGTTTGGGTCACCGCCTGGGTGCGGAACAGACATCGACTAGCTGCCTGCCTCGGCGGGCTCTGTCGTGGGTGTCAAAAAATCCCACTCACGGATAGCGAAGCCGACAATTTGCATGCGGCGCTGCAGACGCTCCCACTCGCGTGCAATCTCACGGCGGCGATCCTCCTCATCAGCTTCGAGCGTCTCATCAACGAGAGTCCCACGAAGTAGGTTCGGTGACTCGACGTCAAACTC
>NZ_FOTC01000001.1:459057-1656961 GCF_900114455.1 Halogranum rubrum
GCCCGCTCTCGGGATTCGATTCTTCTTCCGCCATGAAACACGGTTCGCGCCCTGTCTTGATATAGGTTGAGGAGGTTCGCTCTATATTGAATCTCAATGGGCTATCAGGTATGGTTGGTTGTCCCTTTTCGGTTCCAACCCACACCGGGAGGGACCGGCGACACCACCGTTGTCGTCTCGGCTTGGCTACGTGGTGTGTGAACCACCCCACCCTACCGCTCGCCTGACGGCTCGCGCTTGAGGGTGTCGTCAGAACTCTCTGAGTTCTGACTGCTAACCAGAAGTCTGTGACTTCTGGTGATGGGGCTTCCTGTTTCGACGACGCGCTTTGCAGGAATCGCTAAGAACCTACCAGAAAGAGAATAAAAATTAAACAGACATATCGAAGACATATAATGCGACACAGGAGAATACCGACTGCGATATCGGTGCCATCTCTGCCCAGGGATGAAGCTGTATCGTGATTAGAGACCCCACCTTCTCTCCCAATCCCGAGGTGGGTGTCTCTCCTCAATGTGCCTCTCTCATTGACTAATCGTACCGGACACAGGATGTACTTAGGACACAACCCATTCACCAGAAACATCCAACGCACAGACAGATGCTCTCCAGACAGCCAGCTCATTCAACAGGCGTCACCCGCGGCCTGCATTCCTTTCGGACCCCATGCTTTACGCGGGGAGGATGTCAAGATACGGAGACGGTCACTCCTTGTTCAACCTCATCGTTTCTAAAACCCCACCTAAGCGCTCGAACGTGTCGGCGTCGTATGCTCGAATATCATAGCGATTCGCGCTGTTGCGAGCGGTGTGCAGTGAGATGATTCCGAATTCAACCACCAGTGGCAGCATTTTCCCAAAGACCTGTGAGCTGATTAGCTCATCATCGAGTGGTGCATAGAGTTGACGACTTGTTGGATAACTGTGAGTCGTGCCATCGAGAGCAGCTTTGAGTTCCGAATGATAGTGTTGCAGGTGACCAAACTGCTGTGGCGAACGGGCTCGTAGCGTCTCTGCTTGCGCTCTAAGACTCGTGACAGTCCGCGTTGAGACAGTCTCATCAGCATTCGGTGGTCGTCCATCAGTCATAACTTCGTTATTAATCAAGTTCACATGTGAATTGCTTGCTGATAACTATTTGGGTGAGAACAAGATAGAGAGTCTCACAAACCAGATAATTACACCAGTGTCTGTGTCGACTACCGCAGATCACCCACGGCCCACCGCAGGACACAACTCAGGTGAGACTGGACACGCCGCCGCTGGTCCAACGAACCCCGATGTCGAATGGACACGGAGTCGAGGGTCAGAGTCTGTCACACGACCTGCTGTTCGAATACCCCGATCAGCACCGTCGCGTACGCACCCAGCACAACGCCAATCATAAGAGGTACTCTAGGCAACGCCGGAGGCGGCGTCACCGACACCACTTCTGGGCCGACCTGTCGTGCGACAGTCGCCCACTTATGTACACATCTCCCCAAGCGAGTTTTATGCAGACACGTCACGCCGTATTGGGGCTGGTTCTCGTAGTGACAGCAATAATGGGCGCGCGCGGTATCGTCGCCATCCTCAATGGTGATGTCGGTACCTTCGCCCGACAGGTCGCCGTCGGTGGGTTTATTCTTGTGTTCGGTGTCGCGCTGTACCGCAACTGGGACGCGATTGGAACCTGAGCGGGTAGCCCACTGCGTTACGTCCAGTTCCTACGATCTGTGTGATATATTCTCGCACGTCAGTCCCCACTATTGCGGGAGAGTTGTCGGAGGACAAACCCCACCTTATGATGCTCGAATAGATAGCGATGAATATAAGCAGATTAGCCGACCTCGTTTCGCACAATGTTCAAATGTTAGACATACAATATCACGATCCATGATTGACCCAGTCCTCGGCAGTCGCTTGCAGTTCGCGCTCACGACGATCGTCCACATCATCTTCCCGGTGATGAGTATGGGGCTTGCACCCTTCTTGATCTACTTCACCTGGAAGGACATCCGGACCGGGAAACCGGTGTACGAACAGCTCAGACGCTTCTGGACGAAGATTTTCGCCGTCTCCTTCGTCGTCGGCACCGTCACGGGAATCGTCTTAGAGTTCGAGTTCGGGACGAACTTTGCGGCGTTCTCGACGGCCGCCGGCGAACTATTCGGTGGCCCGTTAGCCGTCGAGGGGATGATGGCGTTCATGCTGGAAGCGACTTTCCTCGGTGTGTTCGTCTTTGGCCGAGAGCGGGTCTCCGATACACTATATATGATCTCCGCGCTGGCGGTCGGCGCCGGGACGTGGCTGTCAGCGGTGTGGATTCTCATCGCCAACTCGTGGATGCAGGTCCCCCGCGGATACGAACTGGTGACTGAGAACGGCCAGACGGTGGTTCATCTCGTCGATCCCATCGCGGCGTACCTCAACCCGCGATTCGGGTTCATGTACATCCACATGCAGAACGCCGCCGTCGAGTCGGTCGCACTCTTCATGGCCGGCGTGGCGGCATACTACGTCTTTCGGCATCACGTCTGGGAGTATCCAGTCGAGAATATCTCCTTTTGGGAGACGACGCTGAAGATTGCCCTCGTCGCGTTGCTGATTACAGCGCCGCTGCAGGTTCTCCACGGCGACCTCTATGCCCGGCACGTCTACGAAACCCAGCCTCAGAAATTCGCCGCGATGGAGGCCGTCTGGGAGACCGAGTCCTACGTCCCCGAGTATTTGATTGCGGTCCCGACTGACCTTAGTGATATCACCGACCCACGTGCGAAAGAGCTGTTCGGCCTCGGCATTCCCGGTGGGGCATCGTGGCTTGCAAGCGGGGGTGATCCGAACGCCGAGATCACCGGCTTGAACGAGTTCGACACGGAAGCCCCGCCTGTCGCCATCGTTTTCTGGGCGTTCCGAGCGATGGTTGGGTTGGGCTTTTGGTTCATCCTGCTGGCGTTCTGGGGCGGCTACCGCTGGCTGACGGGTGACCTCTTTGAAGACGACCTCCTGCACAAGGCGTTGATGGGGTCGAGTCTACTCGGCATCGTCGCGGTCGAAGTCGGCTGGATCGTCACTGAAGTAGGCCGCCAACCGTGGGTTATCCAGGGCGTGATGAAGACCCACGAGGGTGTTTCACCCGGCCTCACCGGTACCGAGGCGGCGATTACCCTCGCTGGGTTCGCCCTCGTCTACACCACCCTGCTCGGCCTCTACACCTACGTCATTGCACGGATCATCCGCGCCGGCCCACCCGGCCGCGATGACCTCCGCGACCACCCAAAGCGTCGGGATACCGGCGACAGGCCTGAGGCACCCGCGGGGGTCGCAAGCGATGACTGACCTCGCAGGACTCGCCGACGGCCCACTGTTCGGCCTCCCGCTTCCCGAACTGTGGTTTGGCCTCATCTTCGCCATGCTGGGGACGTTCCTGTTTCTCGATGGCTTCGACTTTGGGGCCGGCGCGCTGTTTGCCACCCGCGAAGACGACGAAGACCGAGAGATGATTCTCGCGGCTATTGGGCCGTTTTGGGACGGCAACGAAGTGTGGCTCGTCGTCTTCGGTGGGGCGCTGTTCGCCGCCTTCCCAGCAGTATACGCCAACTTGTTCAGTCGGCACTACCTGCTGATGTTCGGGATTCTCGGTGCGCTGATCCTCCGAGGACTCGCCCCAGAGATGTACGAACAGCGCCACGACAAGCAGTGGCAGCGCTGGTGGGGGCGGTCGTTCGTCGCTGGCAGCATCCTCGCACCGTTTCTCCTCGGCGCATTCGTCGGCAACTGGGTCGCCGGGACGCCACGGTCGTTCACCCTTGTCGGCATCCTCGTCGGTCTGACAACCGTGGCGCTCACGATTGTCTCCGGAACCGCCTTCCTGCGTGTGAAAACCCGCGGGACGCTTCGTGCGGACCTGCAGTCCTACGGCGAGCGCGCTGTCGTCGTGTATCTACTCGCCGTCGTCGCCACCCTCGTCGCCCTCGCAGTGGACGGCCTGCGAGCGGCGATCCTGTCGCCGGTCGTCCTCGCACTCGTGGGTGCGTCTGTCCTCCTGGCAGGGGGCTACGTGCTTGCGCTCCGCCAGGGGCGTGATCTAGTCGCACTGGCCGCGAGCGCTGGACTGACCTACGGGCTGACCGTGGTCGTCGCGCTGTTGTTGTACCCCTCAATCGACCCAGTCTCGGGACTGACCGTCCGCAGCGCGATCGTCTCGACGCTCCCGCTGAACCTGATGTCAGTGGGTGCGGCGCTGCTCCTTCCGCTGGTGGCGAGTTACTTCGTCGTCCTCTACTCGGCGTTCAGTGGCCCCGCCGACCCCTCGGAGGCGTACTGATGGGTGAACGTACTGCAGAACAACCGACACCGGACACGACCCAGGAATCCGACACGGACACCGGGCGTCGGTCACGCCCGGCGATGCTTGCTTCCCGAGCGTTCGTCACGTGGGCACAACTGGTCGTCGTTGGGTTCGCGGGGTCGGCACTCGGCGGGGCGACGTCCGGACCGCCACAGTTGGTTGTGTACCTCGCGACGACGCTCCTCTCAGTCGGCGTCCTCTTCTACAACATCGACCAGCTGATTCAGGGTCGGACATCGGACGCTGCTCGCCCCTGAAGGGAGTCGCTGTCACTAGACACTCAACTGACGGACGCTCGACGCAGGACGCTCACTTCTGATACGGGAACCGATTCTACAACTGAACCAGAACAGATTCACCCGAGTAAGAACACCATCGAGTAATGCACGAGTTCCTGTTCTCGCTCACATACGAGACGGGGGTAGACGACTATGCTGATGTGTTCATCGAACACGACGACCTTCGCTCTGAGGCGGTTTACTCGTGTCTGGACCCCTCACAGTTGTGGCGGCTCGAAGTGCTCACGGGCGACATTCCGACGCTCGAGGAGGTGACTCCGCTTGCTCTCGACGAGTCGTGCGACCGGGAGTCGATTAGCGGACGGTCGTGCGAAGCAGCCCGCCAGTGCAGTCTTCTTTCCGATACCAGGTGCCGGCGCGTGGTGTACTCGCATCTCTCGGACGTCCGACGGTGTGATGCCGTCCCCGTGATCGCCGCGAAGTACATCTCCGGCGGACTGCTAATAGAACAGACGCGACGCGGCGCCGAATCCCAGTGGCGGATTCTGATGCAGAGCGAAGAGAAAGCTGGCATGTTGTACGACACCCTCGGCGCTCGGCTTGCCGACGGCGTCCGATTTCGCTTCGAGCGGTTCGCTGAGGTCACGACGTGGCAAAACACGGTGCTCACGGCGAACTCACTGCCGAACGAACAGTACCAGACGCTCGCACTCGCCGTTGAGCAGGGCTACTTCGAGACGCCCCGTGAGGTGACGCTCGACGAACTCGCCGAGCAACTCGACATCCCCAGATCGACAGTTTCCTACCGCCTCCGACGGGCGGTCAGCGAGGTCGTCAAGAACGTCGTCTGGGACTAAGTCGTCGAGAACGGCGTCGATCTCATTCGTGCCGTTTCACACAGATGCAAGGAGGAAGTCCACTCGTGGGAGGAAGCCGACGTCCTGCGAGAACGGTGGAGACGATCTGCCGTGAACAGATACCTGTCAGCGTCTACCCGGTCTAGAGACTGTTCTCTTCGTTAGGTTCGACTCGGAGAACGGGTATTTGCAAGTGAGGCTTGTCGGCGACGGTGGACGGCCGACTACAGCGATTCGGTGGCCTCAGCGTCGCGCCGTCCGGTGCCCCCGGTGAGTCCGATTCCCGCCAAGAGGAGAGCCGTCGGGACGAACAGCACCCCGCCAAGCGCCGTCACGATGTCGTTGTGCGTGAGTCCGTACACGACTGAACCGATTGCAAGCGACAACGCGAGCACAGCGCCGAGACAGTACCGGCAGTCTCGGTCGGCCTCTGCCACTCGGTCCGACAGCGCTTTGATCATAGTCGTATCGAACGACGGGATCAAGATAGCTGTTCAGTTGTCACGCGACAACTGTCACGCGAATCGACGCACTCTGCCGACCGAGGCGTGTCAGATGAACTGGCGCACGAACGTCAGGCTGTAGATTCTGGCACGAAGACAGTCGATTACCCGGTTGTGAGCAGCTGCGGGAGGAAGACGCCGATACCGACCAAAACGAGAAAAGCGAGCGCGAAAGCCGTCTGTTCTTCGACCCCGACCGATTCTAACAGAAGGTCTGTGAGGTACGCCACTGGGAGGGCGAGTACAACCAAGACCGCTGTGATTAGATTTCCCCGCGAAACCATCGCTGTCGCAATTGAACGGCCACTGGTAAAAATGTTACACAGGCGTCAGTTCGGCCAGTGAATCGTACGGTGATGACCGAGGTGTCCTCCTCAGGTGACGCGGCCCTGTTCAAGGAGTTCCCTGATGCGTCTGAGTTCGGTGAGTACGTCCCCGGACATCAGACGTTCCTCCGATTCACGGCGAGACCGATTATCCGTGTCGCCACCTTCGGTCGCCTCCGGCGGGCGTCGTCGAATCTTCGCCAGTATCTGGTCTTTAATCTCCTCGTAGTCGCTCACCCCGGAAATGGTGAGTTCGGCGCCGGTCTGGCCGCCGAATCCGGCGGTGTGGACGCCGACTGACCCGGCGTCGACCAGCCGCTGGAGCGGGCCCTGTGCGGCATCAACGTTAGTGATGCGGTTGTACGGGACGGTCGTCTTCTGTCGGAAGAAGACGCCGCGTCGATACTCGAGTTCGTCGTCGGTGAGCCGATAGTCGGCGGTCGCGAAGAACGCCGGGATCCACCACGCCACGAACCCGAACACGACGAGGAGGATACTTCCGCCGACCACGACGACCCACTGGTTGACCTCGAAGAGGATGCCACTGATGCCGAGGACACCGACGACCGCGAGAACGACGACCAGCAGGATTCCCTCAACAGCGAAGTAGTACTGCTTCAATTTCTCCGGTTTGAACCACTCGTTTTCTCGCCTCATACACTTAGATACGGCTGTCACGGCCTTCTACCCGTCAGAGATTCTCGAAGGATGAGAACGACGTCGGGTCGATTCTTGGAGGCGTTCGGTTGTCGGTTCGGGCGAGATAGACAGTACGCTCGTTGGTCGTACGCGACCAGCTGAATCGGGACGCTTCGTGACCAAGGTTTAGGCACATTGTCGCTCATCGTCCAGTAGGGGAGCGACGCACCAGTCTCAGTCTTGGCCTCGAACGGTCCTCGAGCTAGTCGGTCTCACCGTCCTCACGTTCGTGATTGCACTCCTCGCGGGCGTCGTGTTCACCTGGAATTGTATCAGTTGTAGTACTACTATTCACCCTCGTCCTCGCCATGGTTAGCCACCATGTGGGCTGCACAGCATCTGAGTCGAGTCAGTGCCTCGTTGAACGTCTCAGATGAAAACTGAGGTGGACGCCAAGTGGCCGACTATCGCTCCGAACTCAGCACACTCTCGGGCTCTATCAGAACTGGCGTGCTGAATACAGAAAGTGTTCAGCGCATGGGGCCGTATGCTCCAGTCAGTTAGCGGCGACCCGAGAGCGATAGCTGTGGGCTACTCGCTAACTTCGGTCTTGATGACGGTCGCCGGCCGCGTCGTCAACCGGAGGACTCGGTCGGTGACGCTCCCGAGAAGCGCCCGGTACTCTGCGGGTCGGCGCTTCGTCCCGAGCACCAGCAGGTCAACGTCGCTCTCGTCGGCGTACGCAACGATCTGCTCGGCGGGTTGGCCGTGCTGTAACGCCTCGACGATGTCGACGCCGTGTTCGCTCGCTCTGATACGGATATCGGCGATCGCGTCCTCTCCCAGTTCCTCTAAGCCGTGTTCTGGACCTTCAGCTTCGTCGACGTACTCATCACCACTGTAGGACGTCACCACGTCCTCGTCGACGACGTAGAGGACGTGCAGTACGGCGTCGTGGACTGCAGCCAACTCAATCGCGTGCGATTCGGCTTCCTTGGAGGCGATTGTGCCGTCCGTCGAGAGCAAAATTCGGTCGTACATTCGGCGGAATTTCGTCGACGAATGATATAAAACCAGTTCTGATTCTCTCCGTCCGAGATATGCCTCGAAACGCTGGACACGTCGCCGATGGGTTGTTTGTCCGGGTTTCGGTTGTGAGTGGCCCAGATTCTCCCCATACTGTCTGGAGAGGCGTACAACAGGCGGCGAGCCGACACGGCACTACACATTCCACGCTACCAACTATCCACCAACCACCAAACACATATTCGATGGGCTCGCTTTCTCAACGGTTTTGTTTGTTCGGTCACAACGATAGGTATGGCATCTGACTTCGTGCGCTCGGTAGCTCCACTGGTCGTGATCGTCGCCGTCGCGGCGGTCGCGCTCACGAATGTGATGACCCCCTCGACAGTCTTCATGATGGTCCTCCCCTCGATGATCGTCTTCTCAATCGTCGCGTTTTTCTTCGGGATGAAACACGGCGAGTCCCGCGCCAGTCAGTAGCACTCCGGGCCGGTTGCGCTGGCAGCCTCGATACGGAATTGGGACCGTTCGGCGTCGGTTGCCGATGGGTTCGACCCAGAGGCTGAGGAAACATCAAAAGCCACGGGCCACGTGCCCGTACTCGCTCATTCAGCCATCGAGTTCGTCCACTCCTCTGCAGTGACAATAAGACCGACGTCGCGAAGTCAGTCAGAAAGCAGTTCGACAATTCCCGAGCTTGGCGTCAAGACACCGCCAGAGAACGGGGAGTCAATCTCCTCACGTGTACGATACGGGCACCGGCGTCGACTGCCTCGTCGTGGCACCGGTCGACCATCTCCCGAATCCAGGTGACTTCACCGGTGAGGTCACAATTGTCGTCCCTGCGGCGACACAGGCCTCCACGAGGGTGGCAGCATCAACGATATATTGCGGACTGGGACCGTGTGCACCGTGGTTTAGGTACATTCCTTCACGCAACGCCGGGATATCCGCACGCAGTTCCAGTGGAGTCATCGGTTCTGACCCCCAGCCACTGCCCGTGGAGGAGTTTGACGACACTCATCTCCCTCGACAACTCTGAACGGTAACGATGTGTTCGACGCCATTCTTTGGGAGTTTATTGTCCGACACGAATAATCTTGTAATTATTGTACAATAATTACACCGCTACCAACGACTGGTTACGATTCGCTTTGGGTTACGCTCGTCTCAGATTGTTCGTATTTCTTCTCGAATTCAGCAATGAGCGGACCCATCTTCGCGTACCAATCGTTGAGCATCCGCTGTAGTTCACCGCTGATTTTCGAGGGTTCTGTCGGGCTATATACATGGTAGTACCCACCATTGTCGTGGTTAATCTGAGTTTTCTGGACGAACCCAGCCGTTCGCAAACGCTGGACGGAACGGTAGATGGTCGAGCGCTCTCGGTCAACCGCCGCTGCGACTTCGTCGATCGTCAACGGGCCGGGTGCCTCTGTGAGTACCTCGAAACAATCTTCGTCGAGTTGACTCAGCCCGTGGAAACATTCGAGGAGACTCTCACAGCCCATGTCCCGTTGGAGTTGTTCGACCATCGAAGTCATATCTATACAAAACTATGGACTGCCACAGCAAAAGTATTGCCCGAAATATACAATTCTGGTCCGGCTGTGTTCCACGTCGCTCGGTATTCGGTGGACTCGCTGGACAGCACCGGCTTGGAGGTCCGGTGTGTGGAAACGACGAAAGCCGTTGTGTCGAAGCGAACGCGCTTTGCCCCCTCGTTGCTTGCTCGCCTTGACTGTTCGTTGGAGGTGGGCTTTCTACATCGTCGCGTAGATGGCAACCGTGTGATTCCCTGTGAGCCACCTGCCCGGGGGTCCAAGTAGGACCTGCGTACTCGGCATCCCGTGTCTCATCTGCGAGCCGCCGATTCGACATGTGAACCAAGTGGTATTTGCTTGTGAGACTGCTTCTAGTACATATGGCTCGACGACACCCTTCTGTGATGGGACATTTTACTCGGCGACAGGCGTTGCTAATGGGGGCGGCCGTATCCCTCACTTCTGTGGCGGGTTGTCTCGGCGACGGTGGAAACGGCGACACCGATACCCCAGCGGCGATTACGCTTCCAGATGATGCTACGTGTGACGTCTGTGGGATGGTTATCAGCCAACACCCGGGGCCGACCGCCGAAATTTTCTACATCGACAATAGCCCAGAAGGACACGATAACCCCGCACGCTTCGACAGTACGTGGGAGGCCTATCAGTACGACTTCGAACACGCCAATCAGGGGTGGGAGCACTCAGCGTTCTACGTCACGGACTACTCGAGCGTCGAGTACAGCCTCCCAGAGGAGCGAGGAAGCACGTTCATCTCGACACACCCCGAAAAAGAGGCGTTTGCCCTCGTAGAGGACGTCACTTACGTCGTCGGGTCTAGAGTGCAAGGAGCGATGGGGAGCGATCTTATCGGGTTCACTGAGAAGTCGGACGCAGAGTCGTTCCAATCCGAACATGGTGGTGAGCTGATAACGCACGGAGATGTCTCCCCAGAAGTCATCGCCGGCTTGGGAAAGCGATAAGATGGCGCTGCTGACACCGACTGGGACTCGGTGGCTGAGTGGGATACTCACAGTCGTCTTGCTTGTGTCGATGTTCTCGTTCGTATTGACTCCGGTCGGTGGCAAAGAGCTGCGACCAGTCCCGTTTGAGGATACGGTTGACGCCGGTGGGACGAGTGTCGATATCCAACGATCCCTCCAAGAGGGGTTTATCATCCCGCAGGCAGAGGTGTTTTACTCCAACTACCGGTATGTCGTCGGCTACTATGGCGTACGGATGGCCGCAGCAGAACTCGCCGACCCTGGTACCGAGCGACAGTTCGGAACACCGTTGGCGGTGTACGTGTCGGATTTCTCGACAGTGACGCCGACGCTCACCGACGAGGGATTCATCATCCCCGAGTCGGGACGGGCGGTTGGATGGGTCGCTGCGGACAGAGCCATGTACGTCATCGACAGTGAGGCACACATACCGTCTGGACCTGCAGTGATGCCGTTCTCCGACCGTACCGACGCCGAGCAGTTCGCCGAAACCTACGGCGGCGACGTCGTCGGGTGGAAGACGTTGCAATCTCGTGTCGACACCCCGTTGGAACATCGACTTGCTCGCTTCGACGAGATGACCGCATCGTACCAGACGTGGGCGAATCAAACCGTGGCCTCGTCTCGAGGCCTCCTTGAGAGGCCACGCTCGTTCACCGTTGGAGAGGATGCCCCGAACGTGTCGGCCGCAATCGCCGCTGCACCGCCGAACACGACGGTATATGTACCGCCAGGGCAATACGAAACGACCGAACTCGTCGTGACGAAACCACTCACGATCGTGGGTGCGGGCAACGAAACCGTCATTCGGGGTGACGGTACTGGAAGCGTTGTTCACGTTCGCGCCGACAATGTGGCGATTCACAACCTCCGAGTCGCAGGTGTCGGTGATATCGGGAGCCGGAGTCCCGAGAGAGCGAACCAATCAGTCAACTGGGACACGAACATCCAACTTGCCTATGGATATGGTGATGCAGCGGTCGTGCTCGATGGGTCGAACAACTCCGTCGTCTCGAACGTCCATATCAAGACTGCTTCGAGCGGCATCATCGTCCGTGAGAGCAACCGCAGCGTCATCGACAACGTGACCGTCGACGGCGCACCGACACCGAACGAGGGGTTCATGGGAGCGATTCTCATCGACGGTCGGAGCATCGTCCAAGACTCGACGTTCCGCGACGGCCGTGACGGAATCTACACGCATCGAGCAGATGGAAGTGTTATCCGTTATAACCGGATGGAGGGCGGCCGCTACGGCGTCCATGAGATGTACACCTCCCGGACGCTTGTCACGCGCAACGACGCCCGCGACACGCAGACAGGAATCATCGTGATGGGGCGCCCGACAGAGAACATCGTCATCCACAACGCCGTCCGCGATAGCGTCATCGGCATCGTCTCGGCTGGTGGCAACTCCTTGTACGCGAACAACACCATAGTGCACAATCGGGACGGACTCAGAGTGACGGGTGATCAAAACATATTCATGGACAACGTCATCGTCAGCAACGACGTCGGCATCAAAACCAACGAAATTCTGCCAGCGAACTGGGTCCTTCGTAACGATGTCGTCGGCAATGCCAAATCGGTTGACTCGCAACTGGGTCCCCTGCGTACGTGGACCTATCGTGGCATCGGCAACTATTGGGGTCCGCTTCCACTCCCAGACAGAGACGACGATGGCGTCTACGACCGAGCGTACGAGCCGACAGGGACGGTTGATAGTCGACTCGGGACGACATCAGGGGGCACGACCCTTGCCCAGTCGCCTGCAGCAGCGACGCTCCGGCGCGTCCGTGACGTTGTTTCCGGCCTTCGACAGTCAGGCGTAATCGATACCGCACCACGAACAGTACCGTTTCACCCCCAGCGGCTCGCCGACCTGAACATGAACGCCACGGCAGGTACCACAACATGAGCGAGGAGCGTGCACCGACTGCATCCAAGGAGTCACCGCCACAAGAGCGTACTCAGTCACTCACCGACACGAAGAGATCTATTGCGCTGCAAGCGACCAATCTATCTCGGTCGTTCGGCGATGTCACCGTTCTCGAAGACGTCTCACTCTCCGTTGGACGCGGCGAACTGGCGGCGGTCATCGGTCCGAACGGGTCGGGAAAATCGACGCTGATGGAAGCACTCGCGGGAATTCGCGCTCCCGACCGAGGGACCGTTACAATCACGTCACCAACAGAGGCGACGGCCGAACGACGGGCTGTCGGCTACCTGCCACAGCGGCCATTGTTTCGGCGGGGGTTCTCGACTCGCGACACGCTCGAATTTTACGCCCGCTTCGTCGACGACACAGCGGTGGACGTCGCTGTGACGGAAACGCTCGACCGGGTCGGACTCTCCGACGTCGCTGGGCGTACAGTCGGGTCACTCTCTGGCGGGATGACCCGTCTTCTCGGACTCGGCCAAGCGATTCTCGGCCACCCGTCGGTTCTCGTGCTCGACGAACCTGGAAGCGGACTCGATCCTGCCATGGTCGAACGACTGTTTAGCATCCTACGTTCGCTTGCAGACGACGACACTGGTATCGTCGTCACTTCCCACAACCTCGAAGCAGTCGAAAAGTATGCCGACACCGTAGTGTTGCTCGACCGGGGGGAAGTGGTTCTCTCCGGGACGTCGAGTGACATCCTCGCGTCGACCGAGAGTGAGACACTGGTCGAGGCCTTTCTCACGACAGTCCAAGGCGAGGAACGTGAATCGACAGTCAGAGCTGGACAATCGTCTGAGGTAAATAACTCGTGAACGTCCGTGAGGCCCTGAGCGTCGTCCGTTCGGTTGTGAATGACCTGTTTGTCGTCGCGACACGTGAACTTCGAACGGTCATCAGAACACCTGCGCTCGTCGCCTTGGCTGGAGTGTATCTCGTGAGTATTCTCGCTGTTGCATGGGCAGGCACTGGCGGCAGTGGGGGATTCATCCCTTTGACTCTCGACTTGCTCACGTTCACCGAAGTGTTGATTCCGCTGTTGGCGCTCGCGTTCGGCTATCGCTCGATCCTCGATGACCGACTCACCGGTGAACTCGATATGCTCCGGACCTTTGATGTGAGCCGTATCGCCTATATCGGCGGTGTCTATCTCGGTCGAGCGATTGTCCTCGTTGGGCTTGTCGTCGTGTCGCTGTTCGCCGCTGGCCTGCTCGTCCCTGTACTCACCGCGGATCAACCGACGTTTTTCGCGCAGAACCAGGCGGCCGACTCTGGGATTCGTTTCGTCCGTTTCGTTGTTTTCGCGGCCGGGTTTGCCCTCGTCACGCTTGCTGTCGCACTTGCCGTGTCTGCTGTGACGCGCACACTCCGGACGGCGTTTGCGCTCGCAACCACGCTCGCCGCAGCGTTCGTCGTCGGTATCGACACGACACTGATTGCCGGACTTGCATCAGGCGTCCTCCCGTCGGAGAGTGTTCCCCTGCTTCTTGCGGCCAGTCCGAACAGCGCGTTCCGGGGACTCGTCCTCGCGGAGGCGGTTGGCGCCATCGGTGGGGCCGCGGTCAACGCTGGCAGCACGCCGCTGAACGTCGTCGGATTGCTCGGCTGGTGGGTCCTCGCACTCGCGGTCGCAATGTGGCGTGTCTGGCCGACTGTCGTGCTTGAGACGACCGTCTCGGCCGACGCTCACGAAACGTGATGACCGTCCCTGCGTTTTTGACGGTGAAGCTCTGTGAGGCTATGTCTTCACCATCCTCTCGGTGGCGAAGTGGGTGCCATATCGACGGTCGGTCAGGGCCTGCTGACTGCGACCGTTGTGACGATTGCTCTGCTCGTCGCTGTGTGGAAGGGGCCGGGACTCGGCTTGCCACGAACTGGGGATTCGTCTCCTCTCGAGCCTTCGGCTACAGAGTCGGACTGACTTGTGTCGAATCCACCACGTCCAGTACACCTTGCTCAGAAGGATATCGAGAACACGTGAACAGACGACTCGGATTCGGACGGTCTCAGGGCTACTCCGGGTTTCGCGAGCGCCCGATCGCACCTGCGAGTGCGAGAAGATACCCTAAGCCATACTGGACGTCTGGGTTCCGAATTTCCCGAGCGAGTCCAAGTGCACCGACACGTTCGGGGTCCTCGGCTTCGGCCGTGCCGACTCCTTTGAGCAGCCGTTGTAATCCGTCTCGAGTCTCCGTGTCTGCTGCAGTATCTGCGACTTCACCGAGCGCAGAGCCCGTACTCGCGAGCTCCCGGACCATCTCGTCGCTGAGTGCGGCACTGCCCAGCGAAGCTACCTGGGCTAACTCCACGAGATCGTCGAGCGCGCCCGACTGCTGTAACGTGACGATTGTCTCGAGTGCCTCTTGAAGCTCCGCCCCGTTCTCGCCGACGGCTGCGGCAAGGCCGACAGTCTCGTCGGTCGCGAGGCCGTCTGCGGACTCCGCGAGTGTCGTGGCCGTTCCCGAGAGCTCTCGGACCATCTCGTCGCTGAGTGCACTCTCACCAAGGGACATCACATCCAACAGTTCGTTCACGGCGTCAAGCCGTTCGACGAATGCAGCGACTGCTTCTGGGTTCTCTGCAATCGCCGCTTCGAGCGCTTCACGCGATTCCGGCTGTTTCTCCGCCATGATTAGAGCAGTCCCCGTGCAGTGAGCCAGTAGGCCTCGTTGTACGCCAACTTCGACCAGTGCAGTTTCTGTGACGGCGGAACCGGATTTGGTGGGTTCTCGTAGTCGAACGCAACGAACGACGCTTCATCCATGCCCGTCTCGAGGAAACAGATCGTCTTCCCATCGTAGGTCGCCGTCGCCGGATACCCACGGACAGTACTCGATAGCCGTTGTGCCACGACACCGGCCTGATAGTGTGCGACACTGCCCGCCTTCGGGACACCGGTCTCGGCCGTATCACCGAGTGCGTACACGTCGTCTGCGTGCTCTGCTTCGAGGGTGTGTTTGTCCACGCTGACCCAGCCGTTGTCGCCAAGACCAGCCTCCTTGATGAGGTCGATGCCGCGGTGTGGTGGGATACTGACGAGGAGGTCGTAGTCGAGGTCTGGTCCCTCCATCGACGTGATAACCTTGGACTCCGGGTCGACCTCTTCTGCGTTGAAGAACGTCTCGACGTTGATGTTACGCTCGTCGAGCAGTGGCTTGGCCCACTCGGCGATGTTCGGATTCCCGTGGACACGGTCGGTTGGGTACGTATAGGTAATCTCGATAGCCTCTCGAAGCCCACGCTTGCGGAACCAGTCGTCGGCCATGAAGACGAACTCCAGCGGTGCGGCCGGACACATGTGGGGCGTCCCAATGACACTGAGCACGAGGTGACCCTCGGTGAACGGCAGCAGTTCCTCGCGAAGTGCCACCGCGCCATCCTCGCTGTAGTAGTCGTGGCCGCCCTTGGCGAGCCCCGGAATCTCTTCGGGTGCGAGCGTTGACCCCGTCGCGAGAACGAGAGAGTCGTAGTCGACTGACCCGGCTCGGTCTTGGTAGTGGAGTTGTTTGGCGTCGGTGTCGATTTCGCTGACCCGCTCATTTCGGAGATCGATTCGGTCGTCGATGAGCTCCGAGAGGCGGCGACGACCATCTTCGGGTTCTCGCTTGCCGAACGGAACATACAGCCACACTGGCTTGTAAACGTGGTCGGGACCATCGTTGACCAGCGTCACGTTGACGTCCCCCTCGGTAATCTCGGTATTGAGGCGCTCTGCGAGGTTGTTCGCCAGGACGCTTCCTCCGGTTCCCCCACCGACGATAACGATGTGGTGGCTCATGGCTTCGCCACGGAGAACCCGTCGCTGTCGCCCTGTCCGGTGGTCGCCAGCATTGTGTTCCCTGACTGTTCGGCCCACGTGGGACCAGCACTGAGCGGCTGTTCGGTGTCACTCATGAGCCCTAGAAGCGCCCCCGACTCAGCGCGCTCACTCGCACCGAGAATAACCTTTAGCGGACCAGGGTACGTTGCATCTGCCGCAGTCACCATCTTGTCGAGTTCTATTTCCGAGTCTGACATTATGCATCTGAGATGCCATCTGAAGATAGTTAATCATGTGGCATGTTCAAACATCACAAACGCACAATCGAGTCTCAATCACTCCGTTCTCAGCAGCGATTTCAAAGGACTTGAGGAAGGTGTTTAATTGGACCCCTGTGGGGCGAGTGTCAAACACCCGCGGCGGAACTCTCTTGAAGATGGGTCGCAGGGAGTCTGTATGCGTCAGAATTTCCTCTCGGTCTTGTTTGCACTTGACGCGACACTACTTGTGCTCCTCGTCATCGCATTCCAGTTCGTAGAGGCAGGCACAAGTGAGTACGCCATCCTGCAGGTCTCGCTCGTGATCATCCTCCTCACGGTCATCGGCCTCGCTCTCGCCGCCCGACGTGGCCAGCGACTGTTCGAATCGTAGGGTTGGTTCTCCTTCCACGAGTTCCGCTCGACGTGGGTCGCAGGCGTGTCCGAAGACGCGAATTCTGAGTTGATGAAAACGTCAATGTAATTATTTATTAGTCTCCTACAGCAAAACTATCATGAAAAATATATATGTATTACGGGCAGAATTGAGTGTCCATGTCCAAGACTCACACAGGACGGGGACAAAGGGAGCTACGAAAAACACGCCGTCGTTTCCTCCAGTCAATTGGAGTGGCCGGGACCGTCGGCGTCGCCGGCTGTGCTGGCTCGAACAAGGAAGCCGCCGTTGACGACGCGGGTGCATCAACCGCATCCGACGATGACACTACGGGCGGCGACTCAACGACGCAGACGACAGAGAGCGTCGAGATGACCGACCGGACGTTCGCCACGGCGACAACGAACGTCCCGAAGGACATGCAGTTCAACCCATACGGGCAGAAGTACCCCGACCGGGCGGCACTCGCGTTGTTCGAGAACCTCCTCTACGTCAACGAGGCGACGAGCACGTTCATGCCCGGCGTCCTCAGCGAGTGGGAAATTGGCGACGAGTTGGTGACGCTCTCGGTACGTGACGGCTATCACTGGCACAGCGGCGAGGCGGTGACAGCCGACGACGTCGCGTTCAAACTCAAACTCGACATTCACGACGGAGCCACCCTCAGCAACATCGTCGACCCCGAGGACGTCAGCGTCGTCGACGATTCGACGCTCGAACTCGGCCTGAAGCGCCCCGTCGCCGAGGAGGTGTTCCTCTACTCGCTGAAACCCATCGCGCTCGACACGCCGCCGGCGGAGTTCCAAGAGTTCCTCGACGCCTACGAGGCTGACGGCGAGGCACCGGGACTCACCGAGAAGACACTCGACGAACCCAACGGCACGGGTCCGTTCAAGTTCGTCCACGCACGAAACCAAGAACTGCTCAGCGAGCGTTTTGCGGACCACCCGGACGCCGACAACGTCAACTTCGCGGGGATGCGCTGGGACTACCTCCAGTCGAATCAAAAGCAGTGGACGGCACTCCGGAGCGGCAACGTTGACGGCATCGACAACGTGTTTACGCCCGACAACATCGCCCAGTCCTACGGCGACGACATTCAAGAGATTCCGATGCCCGCTAACTGGGGGTTGGGAATTATGTTCAATCACGAACATGAACACTACAGCCAGCAGAAGGTCAAGCAGGCTATCCAGTACGTCATCGACCGCGAGAAGCTCGCTCGGACCGCGGGCAGCAAGATGCACGTCCCTGTCGAGGTCCCCTGTGGACTACCGGGTAACTTCGATGACAGTTACAAGGACTGGCTCGGCGACTCGCTCTCCGAGTTCAACAAGTACGAGCCGAGCACAGAGAAGGCCGCAGCACTCCTCGAGGAGGCGGGCTTCTCGAAACAAGACGGTACGTGGGTCGACGCCGACGGCAAGACACTGGAGTTCCCGTTCAAGATTCCCTCCGGCTGGAACGACTGGACCGCCGGCGGACAGTCCGTCGTGCAGGACCTCAACGAGTTCGGCATCGAGGCGTCGCTCAACCCGAGTCAGTCCTATTGGGGAGATATCTACGGGAATCAAGAGTACGTCGTCGCCGGTCTCGGGTGGCCGGACGGCAAGCTCTACCCGTACTTCTCGCTCAACAAACTCCTCAACGGCTTCCGCTCGCGGGGCATCCTGAAGTTCCCGCGTTCGGTGGAGGTGCCGCCACTCGGTGAACCGAACGGCGAGACACAGACGGTCGAACTCGAACCCGAACTGGAGGAACTCGCCGGGCTGACAGGCGAGGCGGCCAAAAAGAAGACGCAGGAACTCGCGTGGATTGTCAACCAGCATCTCCCGATGGCGCCGCTGATGGAGAAAATCGACCAGTCGTGGCTGACGACCGACGACTGGAACACAGTCACCGAAGAGGACGTCTCCGCCATTGTCGATTGGCCGCAGTACTACCTGCCCCGTGAGGGGAAACTGACCGCCAAGCCGGAGTAACTCATGAACGGCTACTTCGTCAAACGAACGCTCCAGGCGGTCTTCACGACCTTCGTCGTGGTGTCACTCTCGTTTGGGCTGGTTAGGCTCATGCCGGGCAATCCGGCCGATCAGCTTCGCGGCCAGCTCATCCGCAACAACCCCAGTCTCTCACAGCAGGAGATCAACCGCCGGGTCGCGAACTACATTAACGTTGACCTCTCTGCCCCGCTCCACGAGCAGTACATCGACTACGTGCTCGGTATCCTACAGGGCGACCTCGGGCAGTCCATCAGTCAGAACGCCCCCGTCACGGAGGTGCTCGGCGAGGCGCTCCCGTGGACGGTCTTCGCGTTCTCTATCGCCATCCTGCTTATGTTCGTTGTCGGCATCTCGCTCGGCTCGATTATGGCCTACTGGGAGGGCAGTCGCTTCGACGTGGGGTCGACTGGCCTCGGTATCGTCCTCAACTCGACGCCGAACTACGTGACGGGACTGCTGTTCCTCTACGTGTTCGGCTTCATCCTCGGATGGTTCCCGACGAGCGGTCACATCTCCTCGGAGGTCGTGCCAATTGTCAACCCGCTCAAGCCCGTCGCGACGTTCCAGTTCGTCGCCGACGCGGTCTACCATGCGAGTCTGCTCATCGGGGCCGTCGTCATCACCGGCTTCGGCGGCGTCGCCCTCGCCATGCGCGGCAACAGCATTCAGGTGCTCGGTGAGGATTACCTCCGGGTTGCCCGACTGCGCGGCCTGTCGGACACGCGCATCGCGCTGCGCTACGTCGCTCGCAACGCTATCCTTCCGATGTACACGGGCCTGCTGCTCGCGTTTGGCGGTGTCATCGGTGGCTCGGCCATCCTCGAACAGGTGTTCACCTACCCAGGGCTTGGCTACTACATCGTTGCCGCCGTCGAGGCGCGCGACTACCCGCTGATGATGGGTGGGTTCATCCTCATCACACTTGCTGTCGTCGTTGGTGCGTTCATCGCCGACCTGACGTACGGCCTCGTCGACCCACGTGTCTCCACGGGAGGTGACTCCGCGTGAGCCGCGAGAGCCCGACACGAAGCTTCCCGGGTGAACGCGGTGGCTTCGACACAGTCGCCGACTCCTCGCTTACCCGTTCCGAACGCGTCCGTCGCCTGCTCGACCTGTGGCTCGCCGCGCCCCTGCGGGTCGTCTGGAACGACGCTCGCGCCCGCATCGGCGCGACGCTCCTCTTCGGCTTCCTCCTCATGGGCTTCGTTGGGCCACAGGTGATTGCCGAACCCAGCATCGGCCAGGCACCGCAGTTGCTCGGGCCGTTCCACGGTGGTATCATCGGCGGTAGTTGGTACACGTTGACGAGCGTCGACCTGTTCGGCGTCTCCGTTCCGTGGCTGGGACTGGAGTGGCTACTCGGGACCGATAGCACCGGTCGCGGCATCCTCGAACAGGTGGTCCACGCCACCCCGCGGATGTTCACGATGATTGCGACCGCCGGCCTGTTCGTCACGGCGCTCGGTACAAGCGTCGGCGCGCTCGCCGGCTACAGCGGCGGTCGCGTCGACCAGGTGCTCTCGACGGTCATCGACATCGTGATGACGCTGCCGGGGCTGCCCCTGCTGCTCATCCTCGTCGCCCTGCTTGAACCGAAGAGTCCGGTCGTCCTCGGCCTTGTCCTCTCGTTGCAGGCGTGGGCAGGGATGGCTCGGGCGATTCGCTCGCAGGTACTCACCATCCGGTCGACGTCCTACGTCGAGGCCGCCCAAGCGATGGGGCTATCGACGCCCACGATTGTCGCCAAGGAGGTCGTCCCCAACATCATGCCGTTCGTGATGATCAACATGGTCAACGCCATGCGCGGGGTCATCTTCGCCTCCGTCGGGCTGTACTTCCTCGGTCTCCTGCCGTTCTCGGAGGTCGTCAATTGGGGCGTCATGCTCCAGTTGGCTTACTCAAACGGTGGGATGCTGACCCTCGACGCCGCCCACTGGCTGCTCGTTCCGATGCTCGCTATCGTCCTTCTGTCGATGGCACTCATCCTGTTCGCACAGGGGATGGACCGTGTGTTCAACCCGCGCGTTCGCGCGCGACACGCGAACACGACAGGCGGCAGCGACGACGACACAGAACCCACCGAGCCGAAGACGAGAGCCGTCTCGACCGAAGGTAACCTATGAGTAAGACATCATCAACTCTGCACGAACGACAGTCCAGTAACGGTACAGCCGACTCCGGGTCGACGGGCGAAGACATCATCCTTGAATGCCGAGATCTCTCGGTCGCATTCGAGATGGACCGCGGCACCTCGCGGGTCCTCCACAACGTCGATATCGACATCCGCCGTGGCGAGATTATCGGTATCGTCGGCGAGAGCGGTTCCGGAAAGTCGATGTTCGCCTCCGCCCTCCTGAACGCCGTCGTTGACCCCGGGAAGACCAGTGGCACCGTCACCTATCACCCGTCCGACGACGAGTCCGACCCGGTCGACGTCCTCGGACTCGACAAGGGACCGCTCCGGACCCTCCGCTGGGAAGATATCTCGATGGTCTTCCAGGGAGCGATGAGTTCGTTCAATCCGACGATGGACTTCCGCGAGCACTTCGTCGAGACGCTCGACGCCCACGATTACGACGTCGTCGAGGGTATCGAGCGCGCCGAGGAACTTCTCGCGGATCTCTATCTCGATCCCGACCGCGTGCTCGACTCGTACCCCCACGAACTCTCCGGCGGAATGAAACAGCGGGCGCTCATCGCACTCGCGCTGGTGCTCGAACCGGAGGTGCTCGTGATGGACGAACCGACGGCTGCACTCGACTTGCTCATGCAGCGTTCCATCATCAGTCTCCTCTCAGACTTGCGGGACAAGTACGACCTCACGATGGTCTTCATCACGCACGATCTTCCGTTGGTTACGAAGTTGGCCGACCGCATCGGCGTCCTCTACGCCTTCGAGTTCGCCGAGGTCGGCAATACGGCGGAGATGGTCGAAAACCCGCGGCATCCGTACACCCGTGCGTTGCTCAATGCGACGCCCAACCTCGACGCACCGCTGTCGGAGATGCGCCCCATCGAGGGTTCGGCCCCCGACCCGGTGAACGTCCCGGCGGGCTGTCCGTACCACGAGCGCTGTCCGATGGCGACCGCGGATTGTGAGGACGTGAAGCCGCCGATGGAACTCGTGACGGACACCCACGAAGTCGCCTGTCACCACTGGCGCGACGTGGACGACGAGGTCCCCCTCTCCGTGGGGGTGGAGCGATGAGCGCCGACGAACCAGTGCTGTCACTCTCGAACGTCGACGTCCACTTCGAGAAGGCCGGTGGCGGACTGAACCCCTTTGCGGCCCGTGACACCGTTCGCGCTGTCGATGGAGTCAACCTCGACATCGAGAGCAACGACGTCGTCGCCATCGTCGGCGAGTCCGGCAGCGGCAAGACGACGCTCGGCAAGACAGCAGTCGGTCTCCAGAACCCAACCGGTGGCTCGATTAGCTACCGTGGCCAGGACATTTGGCAGGCCAAGGGCTGGCGGTCGGACCCAGAGATTCCCTTCGAGGAGATTCGCCGGTCGTTACAGATTATCCACCAAGACCCCGGCGCGTCGTTGAATCCGAACCGGACGGTGCTCTCGTCGCTCGCTGCGCCGCTGAAGCAGTGGCAACCCGACCTCGGTCCTGAAGACCGCGAAGCGCGCATCCTCCACTTCATCGAGCGCGTCGGGATGTCGCCGCCGGAGGACTACGCCCACCGCTATCCCCACCAACTCTCGGGTGGCGAGAAACAGCGCGTCGCACTCGTCCGGGCACTCCTGATGAACCCAGACGTGATTCTCGCTGACGAAGCGGTGAGTGCCCTTGACGTGAGTCTTCGTGTCGAGATGATGGACCTGATGCTCGAACTACAAGCAGAGTTCGATACCTCCTTCCTGTTCATCAGCCACGACCTCTCGAACGCTCGATACATCGCCGAACACGCGGGTGGCCGCCTCGGCGTGATGTATCTCGGTGAGCTGGTCGAAATCGGTCCAGCCGAGGAAGTAATCCAGAATCCCCAGCACCCCTACACGAAGGTGCTGAAGTGGGCGACGCCGGAGCTCGGCGTCAACGAGGGACCGACCGAACCGCCCGTCCGAGAACTCGACATTCCTGACCCAGTGAACCCGCCAGCTGGCTGTCGGTTCCACACCCGCTGTCCGAACGCCACTGAACAGTGCCGTCAAGCGACACCAGACGTGACCGCCGTCGGTAACGATGGCCGACACCGCGTCGCTTGCTACCGCTCGACCGACGACGACGCTTACTGGAACAGCACCCCGCTCGACGGAGCGGAGAAGTAACACGCTACATACATGACTGACGAACACACGATAGACGATACGAACGCATCGAGCGAATCGACCACAACCCACTCACTCAGTCGTCGCCACTATCTCGGTGGCGTCGGTACACTCGGACTGGCCAGCATTGCTGGGTACTCTTCCGAGGGCCGTGCAGCAGATTCGAGTGTGGTCAGCGTCGGCGCTGGCAGTTACACCACGACACTCCCCAGCGGGGAGGGGTCGCCGCCGGCGACGATATACGCCATGGGTGATATCGCCGCACCGTATCCGACGAACGATTGGTGGAGCAGCATCCTCTTCGAGCAGTACGGGTCTCCGCTGTGGGCACACCCCCTTGCCGGACAAGCGACGAGTGAGGGGCTGGACCTCTCACACCCGACGGAGTGGACGTTTACGAACGACTCGGGGGACAGCAACCGCGACAACATCGCCGCGATGGACGACAGTACCGATGTCACTCTCTCGACGACGGGCGATTCCTTCGCTGACACGCAGTGTGCTGGCTACGGAGACTGGCATACCGACATTCGCTGGGGGGCGGATGACTCGACCACTCCGACGCTCGACATCACCCTCACACAGGGCTCGCCGTTCGCGTTCGCAGAAATCTCAGACGCGGACGCAGAACTCACGTTCGCTGTGACCCCCACCGTCTGGGCCGACCAGGGCAACGTTCTCGGCGTCTCGGTCAACGGCCACCACTACGGTCTCTTTGCCCCCAGTGGGTCGACGTGGAATGGGCTCGGATCTACGACGCTAACCAGCGCGCTCAACGGGGCCGGCTACCTCACGGTTGCCGTCCTTCCTGAGGCGACGACGACGGCGCTCTCGCGCTACGAATCGTACGCCTACAACCAGATTACGGGAACCACCGTCTCGTGGACCTACGATGAGGCGGCGGGTGAAGTTCGGACGACCCACACCTTCGAGACGACCAACCGTGCCGAGTCATCGGCGACCGGCACGATCGCTGCCCTCTATCCACACCAGCACAAAAACACCACTACCACACTGGATGGCGACACGTTCGTCTCCCCACGCGGGTCGATGCAGACGACGACCGGCACGTCATTCGAGACGGTCCTCGACCTTCCACCGCTCCTGCCATACATGCCGGACGTCGGTAATGTCGACCAGACTCGGCTCGCTGGCTACGTCGACGACGTCGAAGCGGAGTCACCCTTGGTTCGTGTTGGTCCAGACACGCCCGGTGACGGAACCTACTGGACGGGGAAGAACTACGAGCGGCTCGCTCAGTTACGCCCCATCGCCGAACAGGTCGGCGATACGACTGCTGCCAATACGTTCGTCACGGCACTCCGAAACGATCTGGAGACGTGGCTCGATGCGTCTGTCTCGGGGTCAACCGACTCAGAGGACGTCTTCTACTACGACGATACGTGGGGGACGCTCATCGGCTACAACGACTCATTCGGTTCCGGGGCAGACCTCAACGACCACCACTTCCACTACGGCTACTATATCAAGGGTGCCGCCGAGATTGCACGGCGGAATCCGACGTGGGCCGACGCGTCCAACTGGGGCGGGATGGTCGACCACGTCATCCGCGATTACGCAAACCCTTCGCGGACAGACTCGATGTACCCGTTCCTGCGGAACTTCGCTCCGTACGCTGGCCACTCGTGGGCGTCCGGCAACGCTGGTTACGAACTCGGTAACAATCAGGAGTCCTCGTCGGAGGCCATCAACGCCTACGCTGCGATTCTCCAGTACGGCGAGTACACCGGGGATAACGAACTCCGTGACCTCGGTGCCTACCTCATCGCCCACGAGACGGCCGCCGTCGACGAGTACTGGTACGACGTGGACGAGGAGAACCACCCTTCGTCGTGGAACTACAGCTACGCCGCGATCGTGTGGGGTGCAGGCTACAAGTACGACACTTGGTGGACCGACGATGTCGAAGCTATCCACGGCATCAACGCACTGCCCGTCGGTGGACATTCACTGTCGCTCGGACGGAACCGTGCAGCTGCGGCGTCAACCTACAACGAACTCGTCGACGCCAACGGCGGCGACTACTTCGACTACTGGCCGGACATCCTCTGGGCGTACCGAGCGTTCAGCGACCCGGCCGACGCGCTGAGCCTCTTTGAGGGACGGGCATCCAGTTATGCCGTCGAATTTGGTGAATCGAAGGCACACACCTACCGTTGGCTGACGGCGATGGACGGTCTCGGTGCGGTCGACGCCAGTATTTCGGCTGATACACCGCTCGCCGCCGTCTTCGACGACGGTACTGTGAAGACCTACGTCGCCTACAACGCCGGCGACACTGAGACGACCGTGAACTTCTCCGATGGGACGTCGCTGTCGGTTCCGGCGAACTCGCTGGCAACGACGGGCGGCAGTTGCGACTCGGGGTCAGGTGGCTCTGACGGCTCGAGTGCACCCACCATCGACTCGATGTCGGTGAACGCCTACTCCCGCGGGGCGTGGAACAACGCCACCGTCGACTGGGCTGTCTCCGACGTCGACGGAGATCTCCAATCCGTGACAATCGAACTACTCGACGATTCTGGCACTGTGCTGGATACACAGACGACCTCCGTCTCCGGCAGTTCGGCCTCGGGGTCGACGAACGTTCGGTCGAAAAGCACCCCGTCATCAGTTACCCTGACAGTGGCCGATGCGGCGAACAATACTACCTCTAACACGACAACTCTATGACGACTCACGAAACGCAGATGACGCAGGCAGAGAAGATGGACGAGAACGTCGAGACGCTTCTCGACGAGATGACTCTTCGCGAGAAGGCCGCCCAACTTGCAGGCACCTACGTTGGCACGATGGATGAGACCCGAACTGTCGACGACACGAAAGAGATGATTCGTGAGCACGGAATCGGGTTCGCGACTCCCTTCGGGTACGGTGCCTCGCCGCACCGCGCCTCCGAGGAGGTTGTTGAGATCGCCAACAACCTCCAGCGTATCGCCCGTGAGGAAACCCGTCTCGGAATCCCGGTTCTCATTCCTGTCGACGCCATCCATGGGCATGCGTACGTCGAAGATACGACGGTCTTCCCGCACAACATGGCCGTCGCAGCCGCCCGCGATCGGACGCTCACCAAGCAAATCGGCACCGTTACCGCGACTGAAGTCGCCGCGACGGGGTCAAGTCTCACCTACGGGCCAACCTGTGACGTCGCCCGCGACCCGCGCTGGGGGCGCGCCTTCGAGACGTTCGGCGAATCACCGTATCTCGTCGGGGAACTCGCCGCGGCGAAAGCCCGCGGCATTCGTGGTGCCCCGGTTGACGTCGCAGCGATGGCAAAACACTTCCCAGCATACGGCGAGCCCGAACGCGGTGAAGACGCCTCGCCAGTCGACAAGTCGCTCTCGTCACTCTACCGTGACTTTCTGCCGCCGTTCGAGAAAGTACTCGCCGAAGGGGTCGAAGGCGTCATGCCGAGCTACAACTCTATCAACGGCGAACCCTCTCACGGCTCACAGTACTGGCTGACCGAAGTCCTTCGCGACGACTTCGGCTTCGAGGGCTACGTCGCGTCCGACTGGAACGGCATCAACATGCTTCATCAAAACCATCGGGTCGCGACGAGTCCGCAGGATTCCATCTACCAATCGTTCACTGCTGGCGTCGACGTTCATTCGCTCGGCGAGGTCACACACGTCGACCACGTAGTTTCGCTTGTTGAGTCCGGCGCAGTCGATGAAGCGGCTGTCAATGCATCCGTCCGCCGTGTCCTCCAACTCAAGTCCGACCTCGGTCTATTCGAGGACCCGTTCGTCGACCCCGACGAATCCGCAGACACGCTCGAAACCGACGCCCACCGAGATGTCGCTCTTGAGGCGGCACGCAAGTCGATGACGCTGGTGAAGAACGATGACTGTTTGCCGTTCGAGTCTGACGTCGATGAGCTACTCGTTACTGGGCCGAACGCCGATGACTTGACGAACCAGGTCGGCGGCTGGAGCCTCAAAGAAGCGCACGAACTTGATGGAACGACCATCAAGGAGGGCATCGAATCTGTCGTCTCCGCTGACACGGCAGTTCGCTTCGAGCGTGGGTCGGGCATCGACGAACCTGCTGACCTTGATGCGGCAGTTACAGCCGCTGAAGATGCCGACGCTGCCGTTGTCGTGCTCGGGGAAAATTGGTATCTCCACGAGTTCGGTCCACAAGATGTGAACGGGCCGACCGAGGCGTTCCCGAACCGTTCGGAGTTGACGCTCCCTGACGCACAGCGCAGACTCCTCGAAGCAGTTGTCGAGACGGGAACGCCGACGGCGCTCGTCCTTGTCTCTGGGCGCCCGCTTGCTGTCTCGTGGGCAGCCGAACACGTCGACGCCATCGTACAGGCATACTATCCGGGGGCGGACGGTGGGCGGGCAGTCGCCGAGACACTGTTCGGGCATAACAACCCGAGCGGCAAACTTCCGATCTCGGTGCCACGCTCGGAGGGGCAGCACCCAGTCCGACACAACTATCTTCCGCATCCGTACCCGATCGGTGAGGACGAACATCTGCCATCGTACGACCCGCTGTGGGCGTTCGGACACGGCCTCTCGTACACTGACTTCGAGTATCGCGGGCTATCGGTCTCAGCCGAGTCGCTCGCCGAGGATGAATCAATCACAGCCACAGTCACACTTGCGAACACGGGCGAGCGGGCCGGCGACGAGGTTGTCCAACTGTTCGGCGGCCGTGAGCACGCGTCGGTCGTCACGCCGGTCGAGGAACTCATCGACTTCCAACGAGTCTCACTCGACCCGGGTCAAGAGACGACCGTCACATTCGAGATTGCAGCCGAGACGTTCGACGTTGTTCGTCCTGACGGGAGCAGCCGATTCGAATCGGGTCAACTCTCACTCCGGTGTGAGTCGCTGGACGCGTCGATCACAGCAGTCGCCGATGACTGAAAGCCACTGTGTGCTCGGTCTTGAGTTCTGAACTAGCCGTCGGGAAATAGTCGCTTTCCCGGGGTGATTCCAACAAGCGATATCGTCCGCATTTCGACGTCTTCGAAGACGGCACCCCAGCCACCGACGATGACGCTTCGGGATTCGGTCTCGAGTTGGACGGTCTTGTAAGACCCCAAATCCGAGAGGCTCAGAATCTCTCGTGGTTGCTGATCACCAAGAAACGAGAGGTCACGTACTGTCCCTTCTAATGTCGTTGCCGACTCTGTCTCTAAGTCGATGCCGTTGACGACGACCTCTAATTCGTAGTTGTCTTCGAAGAGGGGGTAGTAATCGCGGATGAACTCCTCGAGCGTAACGTAGGTCAGCCTGTCGGCATCGTCGACATAGAGCTGTGGATAGAGGTCCCACAGACAGGTGAGGTAGTACCAATGGAATACGAACGGCAGGATGCGGTCGTTGATTAAGACGCCGTAGTCCTCATCAGAGCGAGTGTTCGGCGCGAAACAGGTCCGATGCCGGTCGATGATGACAAGGAATGGACCCGGGATGGTACACGCCCGCAGTTCTGAGAGACCATCAGTCGGATCGAACTCCGGTGGCGGTGTCTGGTCGTCGTCGACGTAAACAGCGGCGCGAACCATTACACCTCGCTCGCGAGCATCTCGAAGCTCGGGTGCTAGTCGTTGCAATTGCTCGAACGTTCCCGCAACTTCGATGACGGTTTCGGCTTCTCCAATGAAGTTCTGTGCGTTCTCGACGGCTGTCTCAACACGTTTCGTGACTCCGACGCGTGTATCGACGCGACCAGGCTGTCGATACCGCTCACGTACCTCCTCGGCCGCATCGTGGAGGAGGTCACCTCTGGACTCCAAGTCGGTCATCGACTCCTCGGGCTCGCAGGGACGGACGTGAAGTTTCTCGCGCTCGATGGTCTCGACATATCCCTTCATTTCCAGATCTCGAAGCACGTCGTAAACCTGTGAGACCGGGACGGAGCTTTTGCGGCCCACCTCAATTGCTGGCGATACACCCATCTCTAAGAGAGTGAGGTATGCATCCGCCTGATAGGACGTCAAGTCCGCATACTCTAACGCCTGTGTGAGTGTGTCACGGTCCATAACCAGAATCAGTGGATACCGGCATATCAAGGTTCACAGTTCTGCTTGCGGTCTCACCGGCTTGGTTCGGCCCGTGTACTTCTTACACCTTCTCTCCCACTCACAAGGCGGAGTGTCTTTCCTCGAAGTCACTGTCTCATCGACAGCGCAGTGAAATACCCACAAACAATAGCGAGTCCTTCTTCGGCCGGACTGCATGCCATCCTCTCGTTGTCGACTCAGCCAAACAGACCGAGTTCCTCAATACGGTCGGTCACGACTCCGACAGCCGCTTCTGCATCTGCAACCGCTTTCGCACCTGTGATAACGATTTTCCCAGACCCAAACAACAACACGACGACGTTTGGCTCGTCAATTCGATAGACGAGTCCCGGGAACTGCTCTGGTTCGTATTCGACATCTTCGAGTCCGAGCCCGATGGCCAAGGCGTTCAGATTGAGCGTCGCACCCAAATCTGCGCTGGAGACGATGTTCTGTACTGTTGGTTCCTCACGACCGTCTGTTGGGATTCCTAACTCCTCGAGATCGGTGAAGACAATCTCAAGCGCTTCTGTGACTTCTGGGACGCTTTTCCCACCCGTACAGACTATCTTACCCGATCGAAAGATCAGATTCGTCGCTTTCGGCTGTGTCGTCCGATAAATCAGCCCAGGGAACGTGTCGGGGTTGTAGTCGGATCCCTCTAGATCCATCGACAATGACTCCAAATCAAGCTCCTGGCCGATCGCTGTGGAGGCGACGACGTTTTCGACCGAGAGGGACGCACGGTGAGGATTGCTCGACATGGAGCAACAGTAAAATGGCTCAGGTATAGCTGTTCTGCAGGCAGTCGGTGGCGACACTCAGACACAAATACGGATAGGAACGTGTCAAATTATCTCACCTCTGGGAGGAATATACTCTGATATATTCTTGACGCGACTCAGTCCAGGCGACGAAGCTCACCTCGGCGTTCCTGATGCATAATTCCCCCAGCGAAAAATCGGAGTTTCGTGACGAGTTGTGCCTCTGTGTCGTATGTCTCAACCCGAAGGTCCCACCGAACCCGCGCTGACCGAATCATCGCGCTTGTCACGTCGTTCTCATGGACGAAGAGCAACCGGTCACCGTGTGTTTCGGAGAGTGCTTCAAGAATGCTTCCAGCTTCTTCTCCGACCCCGAAGTTGTGACCAAGGAAGGGAAGCACGAACGCAGTCGCGTTGCTGCATCTTGTGTACTCGATACTTTGGGTTGCAGCATCCACATCATCAGTGTCGACATCGACGTCAAGCGCCAGAAATGCGTTCACCCCCGGGCGTACTCGGAGTGCACCTTGGACCCGCCGCAAAAGTGCTTGTGCCTCGTCGATTTCGTCCTTGCTTTGGAAGAGACGACGGAGCGGCCCCGGAAGATCTTCGACGGCGAACTTGCGGCGCTCTTCTTCGCTGAGCACGTAGTTCAGATTGAACGACTTGTACGGCCCCATCAAATAGAAGAGAAATCGGTCGTACTTCACCCGCCCCAACTGATCGATAATGTGGTCACGGGTAATATCCACAGCCATAGCTAACACTGTTTGGTGAGGTATTTAAATAGCGGTATTTTTGAGAACAGTTGGCTTGAGAAACGCTAAGAGTCATGCGCCCGAACTCTCGAATACGATGGCAACGAACCATGGACACGCAGTCGACAATCAGGTCCCGGAAGATCCGGCGGACCTCCTCCCTGAAGACAGCGTGCTCACACTCGATGAATATCTTGCAATGCACGCTGCCGTCGGCCATCGCACTCGCTACGAGATTTTGTATCGCCTCGTCCACGGCGGCGAGATGAGCCCCAAAGAACTCGAGGCTGTCCTCGACATCGACGACAGCACGCTTCACTATCACCTTAACAAGCTTGTCGAGGTTGGACTCGTCGAGAAGCGACAGCAAACTGAACGCGACCAAGACGGACTGTACACCTATTACCGAGCGACTGTCTTCGGTGAGGTGACGCTCACAGAGGGCGTTGATGAGCTCATCTGTGGTGAACAGGAGTTCGAAGCGCTGTACGACAGCTCAAGCGAGGCCTGAACAAGCCGCACGTCCAGCAGTGACGCTCCCACTCGCGTACAATCTCACCCCGTTGATCGCCCGTGGCCACCGCAGGAAACGAGCGAGCCTATTAACCAACAAAATTAGCATTATCGACGAATCGTTGGTTAAGGCACACTGATGACTCAATTCTTCAAGGCGCGAAGGGTGTCAATACTAGCGGTACTGCTCTTCCCACGCTTTGCGGGCGTCGAGTTCACGCTCTCCACGCTTGGTGATGCTGTACCCGTTTGTCCGCCTATCTTTCTCGGATTTGTCGATTAGACCTTTCTCAACAAGCTCATCCAAATTGGGATACAGTCGACCGTGATGGATCTCCTTCTCGTAGTACTCTTCGAGTTCTTCACTGAGCGCGAGGCCATGTGGGTTCTCAAAGCCCGAAACGACATACAGCAAATCTCGCTGGAATCCAGTTAAGTCGTGCATACTCAGGAAAGAATATTATTTCAAACACTACATATTTGTCGGATTGTCGTGGTTTGTTGGTGCGAAGCGTACGTGACCAGCGATTGTTAGTACTCCATCTGGCGCATTTCACAGCCAATGTGAGACGACCTTGGGACTCTCTCGGCGGTTCTCATAGACTCGCGGAGGAAGTCCCCCCATCTACGTGTGGGAAGGATCCGACAACAGGCCCTCGATGCATCACCGATGGCAGGCAGACTCCCGAACGTGTCTGAAAACCGAGTGACTACCGTTGATTGGCACCGAAAGCTATCAGTTGTATTTGTATCTCTGCCTGCAGATATATTTTTAACAGAATGACTCCCATGTAACTTGAGACAGTGTCCATTGACACCACATGACATGGTGTGGTGTGTAGAAGCTGTCTCATTCCGCTATGACAACACAACACCCCCCACAACCGCAATCGACTGGTTGGCTGCGACAGCTTGAGACGTCTACGTTCATCCGGCAAGGACTGTTCGTAACAATCACTCTCCTCGTCGTTGCCGTGACGCCAGCGCTCGCACAAACGGATCCAGTCTGTTCTGCAACGAAACTTCCAACCATGCTCGAGGGTTTCTTCGAGATCACGACAGCGATCGGCGTCCTCGGCGTTGCACTCGTCTGGCAGGGTGATTCGCTAATGGAGATGTTCACCATTGGGATCGACGAGAAACGTGCGCTGAAGCGACACAAGCGAACAGCGCTCAAGTCGGCAGTTATCCTGCTCGTCCTCGGGCCACTCTACACCGTCGCGGGGTCGATTATGGGACTCCCCCTCGCCTCGTGTATCAACCTCGTGCCGTGGTAACTCACTGAACAGCCAGTGAGATTCCCCCGTTCGCGTGTGACATCATGGTCGAACCTCAGTGTTGCACTCTGCCTCATAAGCCTCCTCGTCAGTGTGGGGTCTGCCACACCCCCGACACCGAGTGACGACAATGGCCTCACCGAGAACGAATCGGCGACACTGTGGTCACACGACCACGATACATACGTGAACGAATCGACCTATCAGACAGCGCACAACCGTTCTCGAGTGCCAATGCAGCAGTTGGCCAACGGTACGGATTTTGCGTTTACCCGGCCGCCACGGACGGCGGCGACGTGGACACAGAACGACTTCGAGGAGTTAGAAGCTGGTGACGAGAAGACGAGTGTCGCTCCGAGTCACGCTGCGCTGACCGACGGCGTACTCATTCGAGACGCCCACGTGACCGTCTTCGCCATGCATCCCTCGACCCGCGGGCATCTCACCGCGACGGAGACGCCACTGTACGTCGCTCCAAGCGGGTCGCTACGAGCACTCATCGACTACCGAGTCCAGCTACCGACTGCGAACAACAGCACCGACACTGACTGGTCGGTTACGTCGCACTCCATCGAGGAGGTTCGGCTCCGAGACGACGAGACGACGATTGCTCAGAGTGCAGGAACGCACACGCCCGTCCTTGGGTACGAACTCGAAACGGGTGGGCCAGCAACGCTCACCGTCGAAGCCGACATCGCCGTCGCAGTCGGTAACGGTATCACTTCGAACACGGAGACGCTCACAGTCTCGGAGACGATTGACGTCGTCGTCTACGATCTTACTGCGTACCCTCACTACACGACCTATCCAAACGGCGATACTGGCGTGGCAATCTTCCAGAGTCTGCCGTGGCATGGGTACACACTCGGTGAGAATGCGAGCGTCCGTGGTGTGTGGCGCTTCTATACCGCACGTGACAGACGCTGGGACACGCTTTCGGTGTCGACAGCAACTGACGCCGAGACCATCGAGTCACCGTCGCTGCCGGTATACGTCCACGCCTACCCGTCACGTATCGGCCCACGAGCCGAACCGCTTCGCGATGGTCCTGAACTACTCGATGTCTGGGGTATCGAGCGCGATTCTCCGAACGAAACGCTCGGCGAGAACGTCGCCGTCGAGGTCGTCGACGAGCCATACACGACGTCCTACGGCGTCGCTATTCGAGCAACCGCCGTCGACCGCGATGACTTGACCGTGAGTGGCATTGTCCATGGTGTCAACGCAACCGTTGTCGACACTGATGAGACCACCCGGCTGTTCAACGAGAGCAACCTCTCTGTTACCGTCATCTCACAGACAACATCGGAGGCAACGCTTCGCATCGAGCTTCGAGACAACGAGACGGACAGACCAATCGTGCTCGCCGACAATCCGCGACTTGATCCACTCCGAGAAGAGCGCCGAACTGGCTACATCACCGTCGCCGGCGAGCGCGTTGAGACGAACTCAACCGGCGTCGCCCTACTCACCGTCTCCCAGCCGGGCATCTACACCGCACGATATCACCCTGGGTCGTGGCTGAGCACCGACCCAGCGTACACTCCCGCCTCAGCATCGGCGCGATGGCATCCACTCAGCTCGATTGACGGGTGGGTTGCACTCGCCGTGGAGGTTCTCTGGATGTCCATCCCATTTCTCGTCACACTGTACGCTGGGCGACGAGTACTGACGTTCCTGCCCGGTGGCCGCATCGACTGATGACTATCACAAGATCGCTATGACACAACACAATACTCGACACAGACGAACCGTCCTCAGAACACTTGCAAGTTGCACCCTAGCACTCCTTGCTGGGTGTACTGGGAAGGCTACCCAAACAGACGAGACACAAGGCGCGACCGGTGAACGTAACGGCGTTCTCAACCGCGTCGCCATTGAGCAGACGACACTCGTCGTTGAGCTTGCGAACGATGACCCGGACGTCGTTAACCTCATCGAACCAAACGGCGAGCTCTGGAAATCACGCGACGTCGCAACCGGCGTTGAGCGTGTTTCCTTTGAAATCGGGACGTCCTACACACCTGGAGAGCACCGCGTGCTTGCGGTGAAAGACGACGAATCGATTGCTGAGGTTGCACTGACTATTCGACCCCAGTTGGAGATTGTGGACGTCGGCCTCTTTCGGAACCATCCGGAGAAACCGTGGGAAGAGGTGTACGGAGAAAGCGAGACGAATCGCAAAAAAGATGGAGAAGCATTTGTCACCATCGCCAACAGCGGTACTGGTCCTGATACTGTGACTAGACTACGCTTTGATGGTGACTTACCCAACCAGTCAGATGACTCTCGTGGAAGTGGTCTGTATGGGCGCAAGCAAGCTAAGATACTACCAACTGATAGTATCGATCTCTACAGTAGTACATATCCGTTCGGTCCGCCGCTTTACGAAGATGAGGTTCGTTGTTCAGAAGCCGGTACGGAGGGAGTGTTTACGGTTAAGATTGACTCTGATGTTTCTGGTGAAGGTATTGAGAAGCAATTCGCCATAACATACTCTGGATCTGAGGACTTCCACGATTGCGACATCGAAATCAAAGGAGTCATCGATGGTTGATCTAATCGACATCGTCTTAGAGGGCTTCAAGCAGGTCATCTCTTGGGTGACTAGTCAGTTCATCAAAGAGCTTGAGGTTGGATATAGCGCTTTGACCCAATCGCTGTTTGGAACTCCAACTCCCACGACCGACGGTAATTTTGTTTTTGGGGCCCCAACGAGTGAACCCTGGATTTCAATTCACGATGGACTTGTCGGCGGCGATGTATTGTTTATTTCTCTGCTGCTACTCATCGTCTCTGTCCAAGCACGGCACCTTCTGAGAATTTTCCACATAAGTAGTACGTATGGAGCGCGAAAAACAGCTAAGACAGCCTGGACAGGAGCAGTTCTGATTATCTGTTGGTACTGGATCGCCGTTCTCACCCTCTACCTCGTGGACGGCTTTACAATTGCTCTGCTTCCACAACTAGAGTCAATTGGCAAAGCTCTGATACGGATGACTGCCACGTCTCTTACTAGTCCCATCTTCGGCCTGATCTTCGCCGCCATCGGTGGTCTCTCGATGTGGACACTCCAAGCGCTCCTCTATCTGCGTGAGCTTCTGCTCTATGTCTACCTCTATGCGATGCCGATCGCCTTTGCCCTCTCCTACGGCAACGTCCCCATCCTCGCAGACATCGCCACGGGCTTCTCGAGACGCTTCGTTCCATTGGCAGTCCTGCCACTCCCAGCCGCCGTCGTCCTGAAAGGCTACGATCTGCTCTACCAGACGGGTGCACTCAACCCACCGACAGTGTTCTTCAAGCACCTCGTCGCGACAAGCCTGCCGCTCATCGCCCTCTACGTGACGTGGAAGACGTTCAAATACGCCTCACCACTCACCGCACGCGTCATCGGGACGGCAACGCAGACTGCTGTCACCGTCGGCGCCGTCGCGACAGGCGCATATGTCGCCGGCGGAAGCGTCGCAACGACTGCCGCTCGCTGGGGGCCACGAGCAGCAGCGGGGCAAGCGTTCGCCCAGCGTGCGACGGCGTACGCCCAGCCCACGACCGAATCACCGAATCAGCCCCCGTACAGACGAACCGAGAACGACCCTGACCCAACCTACCACTAATGGCTGCAGATACTGACGCCGCTTCGAGACGCATTATGAACCAGTTCGGCGACGAGAGCCGCATCCCCTTTCTTAACGTTGAGGAAGGAGACGTCGGCGTCCTCGTTGGCTGTCCCATCCTCGGCCTCTTTGTCGCAGCTCTTTCGGGCATCGACACACTGGCACTCCCCTTCGTGGCCGCAGGCTTCGGCATCGGCGTCGCCATCGTCTACGTCACCCCGACTCACCTAACGGCGTGGGCGTGGCTCACCGATGTGTGGCGCTTCGTCAAACGGCCACGCACGACTTACAACACGCCCGCGAACACGACGCACTCACGAAACGAAGGTGGGTTGGCCAACTACACACCCTTTGCCCCGGATGAGCGGACCCAAGACCTGACCAATATCAAGTGTGCATGGCCAGGCGCCGGCACAATCGAGCGCACGGACGGGACAATGGAAGCGTTCCTCGAACTCACACCGGGCAACATGGACTTCGCGATGTCCACCGACTGGGCAAGTCTCCAATCGATCGCCGAAGACTTTGCGAACAACGAACTGACGTTCTCCTTGCGACTCCATACCACAACCCGCTCGTTTCCCGTGGAGAAGTTGATAGATCAGTTCGGCACACGACTTACCGATGAGGATGTGAGAGCGAACCCGATCTTCCGTGAGCTGCTCGAAGAGTACCGCGAGACACGGCCGGCGGAGATGCACGCTCGTGGCCTGCAAGAGATTCGCTACTTCCTCGGCGTGGAGGTGACGCCACTTGAGGTGTACAACCGCTACGCAGACGAACCAACACCTACAGAGCGGTTGACGGAGTTTCCCTTCATCGGCTTTCTGTTTACGCCATTCGTGACGCGTCGTGAGCGCCTCACCGACGAAGAGCGACGGACGAAAATGTTCGAGAAACTTGACGAGCGGCTACTGACCGTTCGCTCAGAGCTCGTTGAGCCTGCATCCGGGTGGTCTGCCCGTCGACTGAGTACTGTCGAGTTGTTCGTTCTCACGATGGACTTCTGGAACGGCGAAGCACACAGCTACGGCGATGGCGAGTCCGTGCTTCGAACCGGACCAGTGGTTGGGCGCTCGCGACGCCAGGAGTCCACTCATGTATGAACTCCTCTTGCAGGTTGACCCGCGTCTTGAGTCACTGCAGTTGCAACTTTTCGTGGTCACGACGACCGTCGGTGCGATTGGGCTCTTGGTAGCCAGATTTGCACGTGCAAACGACGGATCTTCACCGCGCATTGAGGGTGGTGACCTATTAGCACTCGATGACGCTGAGACAACGCGCTCCGAAGACGGTGACTCTCCAGCAAGCGATGAGCCACACGACCACTCGAACAACACCGATGTCGATGTTGAGACCATCTTCTATGAAACGCTCGAAGAACACCACCAGTCAGCCGTCGCTCCGGCAGCGATCGAGTGGGAGACTCGCGCCGCACGCGTGGGTGAACAGTGGACGACGACGCTCTATATCGCCGAGTACCCGGATTACCCGAGTGATGGCTATTTGAGTGATTTGTTCACGCTCACAGATGTCGAGTTCGACGTCACTGCACGCATCAGACCGCGGAATCAAGAACGGGCCCGGAATGAACTCCAAGAGATCGCTGACGATCTACAGGTCGATGCCGACCTCGAGCGAAGTGTCCGGAGCACCTACTTACAGGAACGAGCCAACACCGCGGCTGCAACGTACAATGCCGTCGAGAGCGGCCAGCACGTCTTCAGCCAGAGTATTCTCATCACGGTTCGTGCCGAAACGCGGCCACAACTCCGTGAGGCAGCGCGAAAGGTTCGAAGTACGCTCCGTGAAGATCCCGCGAACCTCACCCCGAAGACAGCCCTCTGTCGACAAGACCTGGCACTTCAGTCAGCCGCACCCATTGGGCCGAACGTCTTCGAACGTGAGTCGATTGCCCTCGGCGGCGCTGTCGGCGCACTCTTAGCGTCACCACACAACGCAACGATTCTCGAACCCGGTGGTGTCGAGTTCGGAACGCACAGACACACCGGCAGCCCGGTCGTCATCGATCCGTTTGCTCGGGAGAACGGCTATGCGATGTTCGTCGTCGGCGATACTGGCTCGGGGAAGTCGTTTGCCTCGAAGCAGAACTTCATCCGCTCGATCGAACAGAGTCCTGACCGAATCGGCATCATCCTCGAGCCGCTCAACAACTGGGCGGGCGTCGCCGACGCACTTGGGGCGACCCGCATTACTGTGGGTGGCACGCTTGGGTTGAATCCACTGGAAATTCGACCGACACCTGCACACGTCCAGCGGGCGATGGGCGAGGATGCGAGTCCGTTCAACGAGAAGCTCGACGATGCGATGAGCTTTCTGACGAACTTCTTCGCACTTCGCGACATCTCGCTCAACGACCGGCGTACCACGGTCGAACGGGCGCTTCGTGAGGCCTACCTCCGGAAGGGTATCACTGACGACGTCGACACACACGGAAACGAGAGCCCGACGATTCGCGACATGATGGACGTCTTCGAAGAAATGATCGAGACGCCCGACCCGTTTGTCGTTCGGTCGGCAGCAGAGACTGCGAAGCTCCAAGCAGACGCTACGTGGTTACTCGATCAGTTCCGGCCGTTCGAAGCAGGCGGTCGCTACGAGAACCTCGGCAAGCCCTCCGAATTCGACATTCGCGATGAGAAAGTTGTCTATCTCGACCTCGCACAACGTGAAGGAAGCGTCGATAGTTCGACTGCGCTGACGATGCAGTTACTCATCTCGCTCGTCTATGAGCGTGCTAAATCCAGTGATGCGGAGATCGTCTTCTACCTGGATGAAGCGCGCTACCTGATGAAGGACGCAGCGAGCTTATCGTTCTTAGAGACGGTGTTTCGCCATCACCGCCATCACGATCTGTCGATTCGCCTCATCACGCAGACGGTCGATGAGTTTTTCCAGCATCCTGAGTCGGAGGCGATTCTCGACCAGTGTGCCGTCAAACAGTTCCACCGACTCGATGGGATGGACAAACACTGGGCCGACGAGTTCGGGCTCAACTACGCGCAGATGCGCTTCGTCCAGGATGCGATTCCTGGGAACGAGGACACTGGCTATTCGGAGGCACTCGTCGGTGTCGACGGCGAGTGGCGCGGGATTCAGGTTCGGGCACTACCGAGAGAAAAAGACGTAATCGACTTCGACCCACGAGCGTCGGCTCAGTCATTCACACCGCCAGCCGAGCACTCTGTGAGTGAGACGAACACCATGCCCGGTAGTGACCCAGCTGATGGGCCACCTCGTCGTTCGATGAAGTAGCGAGAGACACTGCACCGGTGACAATACCACCGCCGAGAGTGAGCGAAAGGGCCTATGCGGTCACGAGATTAGCCGAAGTGCCGACGACAATTTCGCTCGGTGGTTCACCTCGGGCAACTTACTGACCGATGACTATGCCAGTTAGCAGACCGGTATGGACACTTGCACCGAAGATGAGGTCGTCAGGAGTTCGATACTCGCCACCGAACTCTTCGCCCGTAATGCTCGTAACGAGCCATAGAGGACGATACTCGGTGTTCAACCTGAGTCGGCAACCGGTTCTCTAGTGCTGGGAACGACCGAGTGAGCTCATAGCCTTAGAAAACCAACGTATCATAGGTGAACGAACCGTGAGCGCACTAGAATCTCTCAATTGGAGGCTCGGCACGATGCGAGTCGCGACAGCAATGTAATGAAGATGATATCGGTCCTTGCCGGTCTCTTCAGGCTAGTTTCCGTCGTCCGAATGGCAATCGGCGACGTAGGCAACGCGGCGGCGTTCGGTCCGACCGGTCACGGCAGAGCCGAAGAATGATCGTCTACCCTGTTATGCTGTGGATGATCGTCTTCTGTGGCTACCTCCCTGGTGCCACTGAGAGAAAGTTGAATCAGTCGTCAGTTAAGGGAGCATAGACGTCTGACTGCCGACAAGTGTCGTTCATCGCTGATGGCCTCTCCTCAATGCTCTGCAGTAGTCGAGGTCACGTGGCCGATTCCCGAAAGAAATCGCTCTCTCCGCGACCGACAAACCACCCAAATATACCAAATATGAGATACCGTACCTTGCATCCATTCGTGCTACTTGTCGTCATTTTGACGCTCGTTTGTGCACCGATCGCCGCAGCGACCACCGTAACGTCCGCACCCGTCACCACACCCACCCAAGTCGAGCTATCTAATCAAGCAGCGACGGAGGCGTGGCTCGACGAGACGATGGCGGATCAGCTAGAACAGCACCACATCCCCGGCGCGGCCGTCGTAATCGTCACAGAAGGTGAGGTCGTTCTGGCGAAGGGATACGGCTACGCCGATATCGAATCGGAAACGCCTGTCGTGGCTGACGAGACCATCTTCCGTGTCGGCTCGACCTCGAAACTCGTCACATGGACAGCCGTCATGCAGGGCGTCGAGGATGGACGACTCAACCTCGATACTGACGTCAACGACTACCTCGGAGAGTCCCCGGTCATGATCCCCGAAACGTATCCACAATCAATTACACTCGAACATCTCGGGACGCACACTGCTGGATTCGAGGACTCTTATGGTGGGATGCTCGTAGATGACCCGCAGGATCTTCAGCCGCTCGGGGAGACACTCGCCGAGAACCGACCTGCTCGTGTTCGTCCGCCCGGCGAGTTCGTCGCGTACTCGAATTACGGGGCCGCGCTAGCCGGTCACATCGTCGCCGAAGAGTACGATACCTCGTTCACCGGGTACGCCAACGAGCACGTCTTGGAACCACTGGAGATGCAAAACAGCACCTTCGAGCAACCCGTCCCACCGGAACTGAGTTCTCGAGTTGCGACCGGCTACTCCTATCAGGACGGAGCATACCAACCACAGGAGTTCGAGTACTTCGGCATGGCTCCTGAGGGGTCGATGAGTGCAACTGCGACTGATATGGGCCACTTCATGCTTGCTCACCTGAACGGCGGGCAGTATGAGTCAGTGCGCATTCTCGACGAAGCAACCGTCGAAGAGATGCATCGACAGCACTTCTCGAATGTCCCCGGCGTGCCCGAGCAGAGCGGCATGGCGTACGGGTTCATCGAGATGAACCGCAACGACGAGCGGATCATCGGTCACTGGGGAACCACAGCGCAGTTCATGAGCCTCCTCGCGCTATACCCGGAACGGGATGTCGGTATTTTCGTCGCCTACAACAGTCCCGGAGGCGCTGAGGCTCGGTTCGAGTTACTCGACGCATTCTCCAATCGGTACTATCCCGACGACGACGCACCAGTCGTTGAACCACCAGCCGGCGCGGCCGAACGCACATCAAATTTCACCGGTGATTACCGGACGATCGCGCTCTCGGAGACCAAGTGGCACAAACTCCTGGGGCTCACGAGTACGATATCCGTCGAAGCGACCGACGAGGGGTATCTCACGACCCAGATGTTCGGGGGCGAATCGAGGCGCTGGGTAGAAGTTCGCCCGGCGGTCTACGAGGAAGTTGGTGGGGACGATTACCTCACCTTCCGGGTGGACGAATCCGGACGAGGGACGCATCTCTTCTTCGGGTCCATCGGATCGCGGACATACGAGCGACTCTCCTGGTTCGAGTCGCTACTCGTTACACAGGCGATTCTACTCGGCGGAGTGCTCGCCTTCGTCATGACGCTCGTCCTGTGGTTGGGACGGTCACTCTGGCGACGGATGCAAAACCAGTCTCCACCCGAACGAGGAGCGAGAGTTTCGACAGCACTACTCGGCACGACGAGCCTTGTCTGGATGACTGTCTCGGCGATTTTCCTCCTCACGCTGTTGAACTTCAATGACGAAGTCGCTTCGCCGTCGCTTCTTCTCCTACTCGGACAGGTCTTCACATTCATCGGGCTCTTGGCGACCGGTGGAAGCGCGGTCGCAACCGTCGTCGTCTGGCGTGAAGCGTACTGGGGACTACGTCGTCGCTTCGCATACTCGTTGGCCGTCGTCGTCGCGCTCCTCTTCACGTGGCAACTCTACTACTGGCAGGTGATCCCGCTGTGAGTACGGACCTGTGATCCCTACCTAGAGTCTCTACAGTGAAGTACCTCGGAGTCGAGCCCTGAGACACTCTGCCTTGATTTCTGCAGAAGTTGGCTCGCGCTCCGAGTCGATTGCCTAAAGGAAGCGAACCATCAAACCGAAACTGAGGAGTGTCAGATCCTCGAAAATTACTATCTGAGGGAGGGGAACCGCTTGCCGTCGTTGATCATGAAATACGCCATGGCCAACACGGCTCCCCCAAGGGCCGCAATTTTCACTAGTAGGACGACAGTGAACGCATATCCCCACGGCCGTCGCTTGTAAAGCCAGTACGAAGACAGGGCGAACGCGAGGACGATGACCCCAAGATCGAGAAAGTAGATGACGTTCACGGGAAGCCCCGCCTCTACGATACTCTGTGATGTTGTGCCCTCAATCGTCGCTGGAAGGATGTCTGAGAGCCACAGGAACGTGATCAGTACAACTAACAGTACTTGAAATGCGACGTACGGCCACGTCGACTGCTCACCGACTGCGCGTTTCAGCACGACCCCAGAAACCTACTCAGATGTTGTCAGTAGCGGCGTGCAAGATACAGAGGGTGTATGCAGCAGGTGACCGAGGAGAGTGAGCCTACTCCCACAACCCCAAGGGATTGTAAACCGCCCGCCGGCTCGAGGAGTCGATCGCCGCAACGTACAGCGGCGTCCAGCTCCCCTCGAGGATCGGTGATCCCGTGGGCCGTCGACGTGACGACGACTGCCGGTGACCGCGAGGCGGTCGCGGATGTTGTCGAGGCGGAGCTCGACGTTGTGGAGACGGTCAGGAAGGACCTCGTCGTGGGACGGGTCGACGTGTTCTGACGCCCGGTGTTTATGCCTGCGCGAGTGGTAGCAAAGACTATGTCAATCGACGCGGCGATGGAACGGATCGCGGCCGCCGAAGCTGAGGCCCGACTCCCCGACGACGACCGCGCCCAGCAACACGAGGTGTACGAGAAGACGTTCGATGCGCTCGAGGACGTCACGCCGGACGACGACGACGAAGGGATCACCATCGTAAGCGAGTGGATCGTCGAGCAGATTCGAACCGACGGCAAGCGCCCGAGTTCGCGGGCCGTCCGGCAGCGAGCCCGAAAGTACTGCGAGATGAACGGCTACGAAATCAGCAACAACGATTGGCTGGGAGCGTAACCGACGGATGCGAATCTCTCGAGGCGCGTGACCCGGTACGCTGGGGTTTACGGTTTCGTTCTTTTGTGACCGTTACCGAAGGTACTGCAATGGCTACCGACATCAGTCGACGGTTTCGACCGCGAATTTCGCTCGCCTCGGCCGCCGTCGCGTTCCTCCTCCGGACGTGACGACGTTCTCTGCAAGATACGCGCCCTGTATTCAGCACGCCAGCAGAAACCTCACCAATCGCTGTCAGAAGGAGCGTGCAACACTCAGAGGGTGTGTCTTGCACCGTCGTCGGAGTGAGGTTAAAGCCGGATGCCGCGTATCGGTAGATATGCCCGGTCCTGTCTTTCTGGATGGTGAGGATGTCGAGCTACGTACCATCGAGACCGACGACGCAGCGTTTCTCCAGCAAACACTCAATGACCCACAAGTTCGGTCCAGTCTCACCGCGTTTTCCCCGAGAAGTCGAACGCAGAAAGCTGACTGGATAGCCGCCCGAGACGACTCAGACGGGGTTGTCTTGCTTATCTGCGTTGACGGAGACCCCGTTGGAACGGTTGCGCTGAATCCACCGAACGACGTGTGGGGAGTAGCCGAAATCGCATATATGGTCGCCCCGGACAAGTGGGGTAACGGGTATGCGACAGAGGCAGTTCGCCTCATCTGCCGCTATGGATTCGAAGAACGACGCTTGAACAAGGTGTACGCGGAGCCGTTCGCAACGAACACGGGGTCGTGCCGTGTGTTAGAGAAAGTGGGTTTCAGCGAGGAGGGAACCCTGCGACAAGAGGCCTTCATCGAGGGGGAATACGTCGATGTACGACGGTATGGGTTGCTGGCCGAGGAGTGGAACCAGTAGTAGCCGAATGATGCACACGCGCTCTGTATTCAGCACGGCCATAGAAACCTCCCCGGACGCTGTCAGAAGCGGCGTGCAAGACTCAGAGAGTGAGTTCAGCAGACTTTGGTTACACCAGTGGGTACGGTAGCAAACTTTACCCAGTAGTATGTTCTACCCAAAAGCATGGTCACGTCGGTAAAGATGGACGACGACACCAAATCTCGGCTCGAACGGTTACAGGCCGAGATTCGGCTGAAGACAGGCAACCGAGTGACACAACAGGAAATCCTCGCACGACTCGTTGAGCATGCCATTGAGTCCAAGGCAGACCTTATTGACTCGTTCCGAGAGAAACGTGTTCCCCTCGCCGAATCCGAGCGCGAGAAGTTTCACGATGGGATGGTCTCGTCCGGAGTCTCGACGAGCGAAGAAGACATCGACGACGTGCTGTACGGATGAGTGTCTTCGTTGATACTGGCGTGTTCTTTGCGCACCACGATTCGGATGCGGATCAGCACGACCAGGCCGTCAGTGCATTCGACGAGTTGCTTGATGGGGAATACGGACAACCGTATACGAACGACTACGTTTTCGACGAGACCGTGACCCTCACGCGCGCTCGAACAGGTTCATTCGAGGCTGCGGACACCGTCGCCGGTCGCATTCTCGGCGAAGAGCCGTTTCCTCAAGTCTTCGAAATGATTCACGTCGAACCGGACGATGTTCGGACGTCGCTAGAAACGTTTCGTCGATACGACGACCACGACCTCAGCTTCACTGACGCGACGATAGTCACGCTGTGTGAGTCACGTGATATCGACGCTGTGTTGAGCTTCGACACGGATTTCGATGGACTCGTTGAGCGTATCGAACCAGGATACTAATAATTTTCTTGGAGTGTCTTACCCACTTCGTCCAGAAGCTGGTAGAACCGGCGTACTGAGCGTAGAGAGTGAACGGATTGAGTCGCATTCTTCGCTGGACTACGTTGATAGGCAAACACGGCTAAACAGACCCAAGAAGAACAGCAAGAACCCCGGGAAGAAGATACACGATATTCGGAGCGCATTCTCCACCTACAAATTCGAGAAGTGGCTCACTCTGTTTCGAGGGCTCTGTAGATTTCAGCATGGCGGCGTCTGTCGAGTCGCGCCATTTCAAGCGCGATTTTGCGGCGTTCTTCGTCGGTCTCTGCCGCGTGATACCGCTCGTAGAGTTTGCGGACTTCGTCGTCGGCAGAACGTGAGGTATCAGTGCTGGACGCCATCTCTTACTGTCGTGTAGTTTCTGGTGTTGTTTATCTGTTCCGCCGTGTACAGGCCCGGAAGTATACGACAGCCGTCTCGATGTCGACTCTCTCTGAATCGGTTGCAAAACGCTTCAGCAGTGCTCGAACCTCATCGCCATAGTCGAACGTGTACCCGTTGAGCATGTAGAACGTCGCTACTGTGTCGAGTGCAGTTCGTTTGTTGTCGTCGACAAACGGGTGATCGGCGATCAAGAGGCGCATCAGGTGCACAGCTTTGTGGTGAATCGTTTCTGGTGACTCACCGAAGTATCCTTCAGAGATGTATTGTACCGCGGACGTAATCGGTTTCTTCGAGCGGACGCCTGGCTCTGTGTTATCACCCTCCTCGACGATCTGTTCGTGAATCTCGAGGATGAGCTCAACCGTAGGATACACCAGTTCGTCGCTCACAGTGACAAATACAGGTCGACTTTGGATAGTCGTTTTTCTCTCTGCCGGACAGTGATGTTCTTTCTCCCTTCTCAGATGGCTGCCTACAGATACAATTGCGAGATATGCGCCCTGAGTTCAGCACGGCCACAGAAACCTCACCAGTTGTTGGCAGAAAGTGCGTGCAAGACTTAAAGGGTGAGTTCACCAAATCACCGGCGTTCGTTGTAGTGAATGGTCGTTGTACCTTTCGCAAAACCGGAGATACTACGCTGTCCCCACTGAGCGCCGCCGGTCAAGGAGATAGATGAGTGCAGCGAGCCAGCACACACCGACGAAGCTCAGGGCTCCAACGGGGGCGTCCCATGCGTTAAGCTCTGCTGCGTAATCACCGAGTATGAACGCGGCGATAGGAGTGCCAACGTACGCAACAACGTTTGGAATCCACGGTGAATTACTTTCATGGAGCTTTTCCGCATCCTTGTACACTGCAACGAGCAGAAATATTGCTGTACTATACGTAATTAACAGCAATAAGATTCCGAAAAGTGTCCCAACAGCACTTTGGGGCCTAAGTCCAAAGAAATAGCCCACTGTCACAGGCACGACGAAGACGTACACAGCCACGTATTTCGGCCATTTCGAGTCATTTGTTCCTCGCCAGTCTTCACTCGTCGTACCCTTCACTTCGGCCCGCCACGACCGCACAGCAGCAAGTCGGTCACCGAAATAGGCAGCCACACGGACAATGAGTACACCAATGGCAACTCCGAGAACGATAGCGATGAGAGTTCCAACCACGGTGAAGAGCGCTGCTCTGGGGGAGGATACGCTGAGGGTCGAAAACATGGTGGCGAGATAGACGATAACGAGTCCAATGGAAGCAACAAGCCCGGTTCGTGTACTCGCTCGACGTCCGCTCGTTGGTCGATTGTAGTAGAGGCATCCGACGAGAAAGCCAGCGGCTATGAACGCACCACCAGAGACGGTTCCACCAGCAACTAACGACTCGTCGGTTACTGTTGGCCACGATAGCGGCACGGTGAGTAGTGCTGACACGAGCCCGATGGCTGTAGCGAGCCGAAGCTCAGGCTCAGTCAGCTCTCGATAGAAGTGTGTGTGGAGGGACATTACGTCGGATACTCTGTGAATCGCTATCAGTAAGAGTGTTTTTCATTGGTCATCTCGTTTTCACTCTCAATATTCAATTTACGGCCACAGGAACAGAGACTACTCACTCAAGGTTTTCAGTTCGATCATTGAGACCCTCCCACTTTCTGCCGACTTGGAGGACAAATCGACAAGTTTCATTGGCGGCCAATGGCTCCTGATCGACTCGCGCCCTAAGTTCAGCACACCCGTAGAAACCCCACCGAATGCTGTCAGTAACGGCATGCAACATCCAGAGGTGAGTTCAGCAAAGACTAGACCACATTCACAAATATAATAGATGGCATACCAACGGAAGTTACGATTGCTTCGGGAAGAAGCCCGGGAACGCCGACCGGTCACGAAGAACGCCAATACCGACTACTATCAATGTCAACGCAGAGAGTGTGGCCAGGACGTAAACCCACAGCCGAGCCTCGCACACCCCAATTTCGACTAGAAACTGATAGCCAGTGCCAAAATATACCCCCTCAAAAAGGAACGACCCGCCAATAGTTCGCTGGACGTTTACAACGTTCTCACAGACAAAGCCAAAGAGGATTTTCAGCACGCCACTTACAAACAACGCCCCAACAGCAATTAGACTGAAACCTACGGTTAGATGTCCTAAGTTTGCCCATGCAAGGACACAGCTCGTGATAACTTGGATGATTCCCAAGCCGCCGAAAAATAGCTTGACTGTCATGTCATAAATCCCTGTAGTGGTAAGTTAATTCCACTGGAAGGTCGACCAACTGAGAGAAGAACTAGTCAGATAGTTACCAAGAGAAATAATCTACCGAGAGCACAAATAAGTGAGAGTTAATATTTCTTGGGTAGTGAATTGACCGACTTGCGCGCTCTATTCAGCACGGCCTCAAGAACATCACTGAACGCTGTCAGAAGTGGCGTGCAACACTCAGAGGGTGAGCTATCAGCGGTCAATCAGCGGGAGTTACGGGTTGAGATCGCTCCTCATCGGCTGATTTACTCATCTCTGCACCAAGCCCAATTCCTGCAGCTGCAATGCCCATCGCGAGCTGCACAAGTGTGAGTCGGTGCCCTCCAAGTTGAAGATCGGGATGAATACTATACAGAGGGAACACCACCAGTAGGGGGAGTAGAATCTGTGGAAAGAGACCACTGTCCTTCAGCGCAGAGCGATTTCGAGCTAGTAACCAGCCAGCGAGAGCCCAGATGAGACCAAGAGAAAGCAGCAGTTGCGGGTTCCCTGAACCATCAATAGAGTGGATCCAAGCTATCACTCCCCCCACGATAACACCGGCGGAGAGGGCTTTGTAATCGACCATGTCATCAGGACAAGTTATGAACACAAAAAGATTGAGTCAGACACCAAAAAGATAGTAATAAACAATCGCTAGCACCAATCTTGTGACCGACTTGTGCGCTGTATTCAGCATAGCTATTAGGAACTATCGTCGATTGAAGGGTTTCATCGAGCCCGATTGTCAGTAAACATTCTTATCGACATCTTGACGATGTTGCTCACGCTGACGTCTCTCGACGAGAATTGGAATTTGACGTGTCGGTATCGATAGGGAACGTAATTGAGAGATCAATTGCCTCGGTTCCATCGCGGAGTATCGGGCGCTTGCTGTTACCATCTGTAGTGAACTCAATGACGCCGAGCGCTTCGAGTTCCTTGAGATTCCGGTGAACCTCCTTGTAATCGCGATTGGCAAGTCGAGCAGTCTCACGGATACTTTCTGGGCGCTCACTAGCGACGATGTCCAAGAGCTGGAGGTTCAACCGACGCATGAGTCGTTCAACGTCGTCGAGGTCCTCGAAGTTTAGCACGAACGCTGCCTCCTGTTCTTCGAACTCTTCTCCAGATTCCGCCCGACGGAGTCGCTCGCGAGCGGCTCGCTGGTTATTCTCGCGCTGGCCGTACGTAATTTTGAGTATGTTTGCGGTCATGGAAGATCCTGGATTTCGTTCAGGAACCGGTCACGGAGTTCCATCATTCCGGGGAACTCAATTTCGTCGATGCCATCGGGTGTATGTCGTTCGTGGCGTCCGGGAGTTCGGTTCTCGTTGTCGTAGCGGAGAATGACGCCTTGGCCATCGAGAAACCCGTAGTGAAGCGCGTATCGGTACCCGCTCGGATACTGAGGGTCGTCAGTTCGGTAGATTTTCCGCCGAATGACCGTCTCACCCGTCCTGTCTTCGGTGTTCTCGATAACCTCGAACGTCATTCCTCACGCTATGGTATGAAGCCCATCAAAATAAGCATATGGGGTATTGCCCATCAAAGAGTGAAGAATCACCTGCAACTCCTGACCGACTTGCGCTGTGAGTTCAGGACGCCCGCAGAAACCTCACCGAACGCTGTTAGAAGCGGCGTGCAACACTCAGAGGATGTATGCAGCAATTCACCATCCTTCGCGGAGGGCACGAATAATTAAGAGTGCCCGAAAGCTGTGCCAATACATGGAACTCGTCAATAGATTAAAACGCTGGACAGAGGAGATTTCTCTCGCCGCATTGTGCATGGTCTGGATTTTTCTTTGGTTCATGAATGGTGGATTATCCACTCCAGATAGACTTTATCAGGTGTCTCTCCTTGTATTGTTTCTCCTCTCAGTCGGGTTGCTAGTCCAAAATATACGGCAGACAACATCAGACTGAGCAGTGCGCGCTCTATGTTTATCACTCCCGAGCGACCGCCAAATGATGACTGACTCATGACCGACTTGCGCGCTGAGTTTAGCACGACCACAGAAACCTCACCAGTTGCTGTCAGAAGGTGCGTGCAACATTCAGAGAGAGAATTCAGCAATGCGAGTCCCCAGTAGCGTGAATACCATCCGTGATGCTGCCGTCCGGTTCCAATGACATCCAGATTCCTTGCCCTCGGTCGGCTGCTGTTCTCTCGACTGAATACCGTTGCCCCTCACCGAGACGGAGGTCTATCATATAGACCCCCGGAGTACACCCGTCATACTCGTCGGCGAGGATTCGCTCGGAGGGAATTATAGTATGCGCCCCATCGTCCGTCGTCCTTGAGGAAGGGAGGGTGTACTTACTCCAGTGGACGAGTTCTCCGTCCCGTCGGACCAGCACATCGAGGGTTTGCGATTCTTCGGTCCTGTTCCGCAGTTCGATGAACGCGAGGGTAGTATCCTCGTTCAAATTCAGTGCTGAACAACCAGCGATGCCGACAATAGATCCGGCACCGAGGCTGAGGAGGGCACGACGTTTCATATACGCAGTCATCTGTTGGTAGTGAAGTGTTTTCTGGCGTACCGAGGTATGCTGAATAAGCGCCCTGAGCTCAGCACGACCACAACAAACTACTCAGATGCTGTCAGGAGCATCGTGCAAGACTCAGAGGGTGAGTTCAGCACGATGAGTTCGTGTTCAATCCTCTTGGTTTGGGTTCCAAGCGTAGTAGACTATGGTCAGCGAGAGTCCCATTGCAACAGCCTCAAAGGTCACAGAATCACCCATTAGCGTACCAATTGCAAGCACAGAAAGGGCAGACATCAACCCGACGAGAACAGCATATTGGATGCGAGATAAATTCCGCATCCATCCATCAAGACGATGGTACTGATGTCTTATATCGTTCATAGTTCAACTTGTAGTGGGAAGTACAATAATATTCTCCTGACCGACTTGCGCCCTGAGTTCAGCACGCTCGTAGAAACCTCCCCCGAATGCTGTCAGAAGATACATGCAACATACAGAGGGTGAATTCAGCACCACCTCGCCTATAGACTACATTGACCAGTCAGAAACCGACGTGAGACTGTCCGAACGCTTATCTGTAGCCACCGACTCGATTTTGATAGAGATGGCCAGCACGACTCGTGACAACGGTAATGGCGGCGTCGAGTTCGTCTATGAGGAGGATGGACGAGTCACGGCGAAAGACATCGAGACGGGTGTCGCTTCTTTCGGTGACGACCGCGCAGAGGCTCTGCGGATGCTCGCAGACGCACTCGATGCTTACCACGGGAAGGGAGAACCCGTCGACGATGACGAGCTGGCCGCAGAACTCGGTCTCAGCGAGGACGAAATCGGAAGCGAAGGCCGCCCGCCGTGGGACGAGTAACGTGGGCCGGACGACGTTCACAGGTCGAGAAGTCGCCAAGGTGCTGATGAAATTCGGGTACGAGCCGAAGTCACGGTCTGGGAGTCACCTCACGTTGGAGTACGTCAACCCCGACACTGGCGACGTTCGACGACCGACTGTCCCTCTTCACGGAGATATCCCTCGTGGGACGCTTGGGAGCATCGCAGAGCAGTGTGGTGCAGAAGATTTCCACTCGTTCTGTGAGTGGATTGACGACCACTGTTAGGGTTCGCCTCACGAACTGTGAGTTTTTCACTGAATCTGGTCTCAGGCTGCTACGACTCATCCAGAAGCTGTCAGCAATGGCGTGACACAGATAAAGGCTGAGTTCAGCACGCCCCGCTCGTTCAGCTCTGGAATATCCGTCTGAATCAACCGTTAAGTAGGTGTGCGAATGGGCTGTTATCCGAGGAGATACCGGGTCCACGGATACCGCTCAACGAGCGGTTGTCCTCCAATTTCATACCGTTCGATATACTGGTCAAGTCCAAGAATCCGGCCAGCCCCGAACGCTGCGACTGACAAGAACACGAGCATGTACGCAAAGTCGCCATTGATGTAGCCGTGGGCAATATCCCAGTTCCCGAAGTAGAACAGCACCATCATGAATCCTCCGAAGAACGCGGCGAGCCTCGTCAGACACCCGACGAGGAGTCCGAGCCCGATGAGGAGTTGTCCCCACGGGACAGCAACGTTCACGAAGTCCATGAACCACGGGGTTTGTGCCATCGAGACGAACAGGTCCGCCAGCGGGCTTCCGTTTGCGGACGGCGCGTTTTGGAGATATCCTGCAGCATCGAATCCCCCACCGGTCAGTTTCCCGAGACCTGCTTGGAGGAACGCCAATCCCATCATCAGCCGGAGCGCGAGGATGAACCAGACACTCAATGTGTGGAGTTTCCCTGCAGCAGTGAAGCCTGCAATCGTACTCCGGAGTTCAACTTCTCGTACAGACATGACATAGAAATATTTCTAGGCGGATTAAAAAAACCTATTTATTCAATTTCAAATACCAAAGTTCATAATAATATACGTCGACCCTGAATCGAACGATCATCCTGCTGCAAGACTCGCGCGCTCTATTCAGCACGACAACAAAAACCTCACCGAACGCTGTCAGAATGGTCGTGACACATACAGAGGGTGGGCCTTGTTTAGACGGTTAGACTCGGTCAGTCTGAGAAGTGTGTAACTAATATCGCCGTGCTAGCAGCTCCACAGAGGTGCCAAATTTACTAGGAACTGAAGCGGGACGGATTGGGTGTGCAAACCAAGACCTCCCGCTTCGCAGAGACGATTGTATCGCTCGCCAAAAAAGCCGTCGTTGGCGAGCCAGCTCCGGCATACTGTCCCGGAAAAGAGGGGTATGCCGACTGGGTGATTCTCGCCGTTCAAGGGTTCAAAGAGTACCTCGGTCACGACTACCGGAAGCTGCTGGATGTTCTCCGAGAAATACCGAGAGTCGCAGAGTCACTCGGTTTAACGGTTGAGACGCTTCCTCACTTCTCCACAGTTTGTGCACGGAAGCAAGAGATTCCGATGAAGCGGTGGCGAGCGATGCTCGACGCATCGGTCGAGCTGTACGAACTCGGTGATGTTCAAGCGATCGACACAACCGGCATGGATCGTGTCCAAGCTAGTCAGCACTACGCGAAACGGATAGACTATACGTTTGAGGCGGTGAAAACCACGCTGCTCATCGATTGTGAAACAAGTACGATACTATATATACACTGTTCGACGAAACAACTGCACGATACACAGGTCGGCTGGCAAGTGCTAGTGCGGAATCTCGACGATTTAACGGCTGTGGCGGCGGATAAAGGATACGACTGGGAAGCACTTCGGACGAAATTACGTTCTGAAAATGTCACACCGCTTATTCCGCAACGTGGACCGGGATTGCGGGGTTGGGCGAGAAACTTGATTATTTTCGATGGGGCGTATCATCAACGCTCGAATGCAGAATCGGTGTTTTTCGGATTGCGCCGTCGGTACGGCGAGACGCTGTGGGCGAGAACGTGGTTCGGTTAGTTCCGTGAACTTGTCATGAAATCAGCGGTGCGAAACATCGAACGCGCAATTGCGGGGTCGAGTCACTGAATTCAGGCGACTAAACAAGGCTCAGAGGGTGTAGTCAGCAACTGCTGAGGATTGTACTCCCGGCTTGCAGAGTGGAGTACCTGACAGACTGAGCGAGCGAAGCGACGGGGCAAGATATATTGAAGCTCATCTTCTCATCTCTCGTTGTGCCCGATCTCGAAGGCGGATACGCTGCTGTCGGCGCAACATTGGGAATCCTCTTTGGCTTGATGCTCGGTGGTCCGTTTGGTGTTGTCCTCGGTGCCTTAATCGGGGGAGGAATTGGATGGTATATCGAACGCAAATCGACCGATTAGTGTAGCGTAGTTATCGCGGCCGTTTCTATCAGGAACCGAGACGGTAGTATGGGCCGTGCGTCGTCTCCGACGCGAGCTGGTCACGGCATCCGGGTCGCCCAGTTTCACGAGTGGTTAGTAGTGTGAATACATCACATCTCTCAGAGGAAAATTCAGACGAGGTTAACAGTGGTCTGATACCAGAATTCTACACATGTGCTCCGCAAAACGCCGGAAACAAGGGTATGGGTGAATTTTGGAATACTGTTAAGTCGTCACGGGCCCTCGGTTAGTCTTGCACTAAGGTGACCAAACTATGGAAAAGAATGTCGGCGGATACGATCGGATTGCGCGGCTCATCGTCGGCCCGACCCTGATTATCGTGGGTATCGGGGCGTTCGGTGGATTCGTCACGCTCGCAGCGGGACAACTCGGATTCGTGCTCGCAGGCCTCGCAGTCCTGGTCGGCGCAATCCTGTCCGTGACTGCTACAACTCAAAAGTGCCCGCTCAACGCGGCAATCGGCCTGAACACGTACACTGACCGTTCTACCCAGCAAGCGTCGTCCGAGGAGCCAAACCCCAGCATAAAGTGACGCAGTCCACGTCCGTCGCTCGGATGTGGTGACTGGCACCCCCCAGGAGTTGCGACGGACGGGAGAGCTCTTACCCTTCCAAGGGTTGTGCCTCACACAGCCCCTATTTTCGGCATGCGGACACTGACAGCGTACAGAGAGTACGCGCTTTGGTGTGGTAACTCTCAACGATGTATCGAACGTTCCGGGGCGAAAGCGACCAGTGCTAATGACACACTCGCACGCTGAGTTCAGCACGACCAGAGAAACCTACCCGAACGTTACCAGAAGTGGTGTGCAACACTCAGAAGATGTAGTCAGCACGGTAAGCATTCGGTAATGGGCCATTCCATCGGCACATTTTTGTTCGAATAGAAACATTTTCAAACAATGGATTTCATTGGTTTCGCTGCACTAGCAATCATACTGAGTGCATCTATCCACAGTCTCGTAGTAAGCTATCGCCGTGGTGAGAAAGCTAATACACTGATTCAGTCATTGGGGTTAGTGGCTGCAGCGGTTGCCGGGTTGCAATACTTCTACGCGGGAAGATTCGCTAACCTCAAATAATCTCCACCGGTCAACAGTATGGACATCGCTCGTACGGTGAGCCAACAGTCGTTCCACAGTGTCGACATTCATAGACGACAGATTTCTTCAACCGACTCGCGGCGGGGTGCTCAGCCTCTGTCTGGACTTCGTTTTGAGACCGCTGAACCGCTACATCGATCCAGATGACAGATATTCTCGTCATCCATACAACATTTGTTTGTGCTATTTTGAACGATGAATTTATCGACTCTTGAGTGGTGTATGTGAACATACCACATAGAAATGAGTCATACACCTGCCGCTGACGACCCCAAACAGTCACCAAGTCCTTCGTCACGTCACCCACGTCGGTCAGCACTCAAAATCACACCCACAGACGACACGCTCACACTGGAGACGATTCACGCGCAGTTCCAGACGTTGCACCGACTCTGCCAGCAGACGGCGACTGACGTCGAATGGCTACTCGTCAAACCAGAGTCAACAGCCGAACTCGAGTATTATCTCTCGGCCACAGACGAATCCGGTCTTGCCCGGATTGAGCAGTTCGCACGACGCCTCTTTGCGGACCCGTACGAACTCACACAGACGACGCTCACACTTCCAACACAGACACTGGTTGCGCCAACCGAACCCAGCCCCGACGGCACTGACACGCCGACAACGTCGGTTGCGGGCATCGAATTCCACGGTCACGCCGAGCGCCGCCACGACTGGCAGCTGAAACTCACCGACTATGCTGCCTTCGAAAGTGACCATCGTCGCACTCGGAATCCACTCTCGACGGTCGTTGCAGCGATGGTCAGCGCCACCGTACCGATGGTGTATCAAGTGCTCGTCCGCCCGAAGCCCGACTGGACGGCCGATGCAGCCCTCCGTCGAGATGACTTGCTCACCTACGAGGACACGTTTACCCAGCGGTGGTTTGGCAGTATCGACGACCGCCCGGTTCGCGAGCGTTCGCTCGATGACGTAGATCACAGTCACGCCGAGCGTATTAGACAGCTCGACGCCAAAGACGCTCGCCGATCGTTCGACATGAACGTTCGGGCTGTTGCTATCGGCGACGACGACCACTCACTTGACGCAATTGCGACCCTCGAGACGGCGTTTAGCGACGTCAGTAACACCTACTATACGGTTCGTCCTCATGTCGTGACGGGTGAGTCAGCCCAGCGACTCGCTGCATCCATCACCGAACGGACCTTCCGGACTGGGCTGGGACGGACTCGCCGACTTACCCAGCGGTTGCCCATTACGGCCAACCACAGCCCGTGTCTCGTCGTCGACCCCACTTCACTGCCGTCGTTTTGTCTCGTCGACGGAGCGCGACTCACCACCGCTGGGAAACAAGGACTCGACATCACACACGGCGAAGCGTCGTCGGTGCCGCGACCCCCACTGGAGCGACTGTCGACGTACCGCCAACCCGGGCTTACGCTTGGGCGCCCGCTGACCGAGGATAACGAAACAGAACCTACGCCTGTTTCACTCCCTCCCTCGTTACAACCACTGCATATCGCTTGGTTCGGGAAAACGGGGTCGGGGAAATCGACGTCGCTGTTGAACGCGATGCTCGATAATCATGCGGCCACAGACGGCGCGGACATCCTCATCGACCCGAAGGGTGGCGATTTGCCCATCGACTACCTGCGAGCACACTACGCGCGGTATGGGTCGCTACAGAACGTCTATTACTTCGACTGTGCGGAGACGCTGCCCGCCATCTCGTTTTTCGATATTCGCGACCAGCTTGCCGATGGGATCGATCGGACAGCCGCTGTCGAGGACGTCGTCGACCACTATCTCGATATCCTGCGACAGGTGATGGGTCGTGAACGCTTCGATCAGGCCGTTCGCTCACCGGACATCATTCGGTATCTGGTAAAAGCGTTGTTCGACCCGGTCAACGGCCACGACGTGTTCGGGCATGATGATCTCGAGGAAGCGGCCGCACAGATGCACGATTCGCGTGACGCCCCACCTGTGAGTGATGACGGGCTTGCCCGGATGCTCGGCGGCATCACGACCAACAGCAAGCGATCGTTCGACGAGCTGATGCAAGGGGTCGCAAACCGGATCGAGAAGATTCCGGCTGACGAGCGATTAGGTCAACTCTTCAATCACGTCGCTGTCGACATCGAGGATGACACCGTCCACCCCCAGTTCGACTTTCGGACGATCATCGATGAAGACGCCGTCGTCATCTTCGACCTTGGCGCATTGCGCCCGGAAGCTCAACGCGTCATCACGCTCGTGTTGCTCTCTCAGCTGTGGACGGCGTTGAAGCGGCGGCACCGAGCAGGCGATGCCGAAGCGTATCCGTTGGTGAATCTCTTTGTCGAGGAAGCCTCAAGCATTGCCGTCTCGAACCTTCTGTCAGATTTACTGGCGCGTGGTCGGGAATTCTCACTCGCTGTGACACTCGCGATGCAGTTTCCCGCACAGTTGCAGGCAGCCGATTCCGGTGCGTATGCAGAGGTACTGAACAACGTCTCGACGATCGTTTCTGGAAACGTCGCTGTCGATGAGCGCTTCGAGCGACGATTTGCCACGGCCGATATGACCCCACCAGAGGTCGGCAACCGCCTTCGAGCCTTACAGCGGGGACAGTGGTTCGTGAGTCTTCCATCCCCCTTCGCCCAGCCAGAGCCACGACCGTTCGTCCTCTCTTCACAGCCGTTGCCTCCAGGCCACTCCGAAGGGTCCTCACCGTTTTCGAGGCAAGCCGAACAGCGCGTCACTGCCGCAATCGAGCGCGCCCACTCACGAACACAGAGTCAGTGCGGGCTGTTGCTCACACAGCGCCACGAAGCAGAGTCCCAGTCACCCCGAACTGCCGCACAGTCTTCGGCTGAATCCGCGCAGTCGGCTGTCGACCTCACAGAAACGACTCCTCACTCGCCGATTCAGAGCGCCCTCCCGCTGACGAAGCGTCTCCCCATGTGTGTCGAATATCACGAGGCGAGTCATGCACTCGTTTGCACGGCCTGTACGAACCGCTATGCACCGACGTTCGAAGGCATGCGTGATGCAATCGAGTGTTGTTACTCACTCGATCGCATCGATCGCGACGACATCCCGATCCACGCACTTAACCTGACGCTCTCGGCGACGGAGCGAGCTGATAGTGGCTATTCGGATCGCCAACTCGCCTTCTTACAGGCCGTCTACAACGCCCATCAGGGCCGCTATGACGATCTCGAATACAACCTCGTCACCGACAGTATGGTCCGACTCCGCGAGTACGTCGGCATCGACCCAGCGGCCGTCCAAGAACTCGTCGACGATGGCGTGCTTCGACACGACGGCAATCAACCCCATCGGTTGTACACCGTCTCAGCTGCGGGTCGCGAGCTCATTCACGAGGGATATCGCCGCGGACTCTCACACGGCGATGGCAAGGGTGATCTGGGCGAGTCTAGCCAGCATATCCTGATGGTCGAAATCGGCCGACAGTATATCGAGCAGGCGTTCGTCACCGACGAAGACTCGAGTGTCGTTGAGGCGGTTACGTACCATCCAACTCCCGATGGCGGCCGGTTAGATGCAGCCGGGTTGAATAGCCGAGGGACGGTCGTCGTCGCACTTGAAGCCGAGCGCGTGAACCATGACGTCAAGACGGGCGTTCCAGACGATTACGACAAGATGGCTGCCTGCGAGCCCGAGGAAGCCATCTGGATCACGATGAACCGAGCGGACGCGCACACGGTGTTGCAGGCACTCAACACGCCCGCTGAGGGGCCGCCTCGCGTCGAGAAGACCTACAGCGAGAGTTCACAGCCGCGGCGGTTTTCAATCGACACACCGGGCTGTACGGCCATCTATACGCTGCTCTACGTTCGCGATACACTACTCGAGACCTGACAGTCACACTTGCGCGTCGATGGTGCGATTTTCACAACCCCTGTCGGCGGATGAGCGTGGTGCTAGTGCGGCCTAGGGCGTTCTCTGCCCGTGTAAGAGGCGACACAACGGGCGCGTAACTCCGGAAACAACCCGGTGAGTTGCATGAGAGATAGGTACGATGGAAGTGCGATCGGTGGCACGTCAGCACGATGTCGCGAGCAGGCCTCGATGGGTGAGACGCCCGTAGAAGGAGGATGCGGTTGGAAATTGAGTGGTCGATATGTGTGGCTGCATTGGTGTCACAACGGCTAAAACCCGACGACGGAACGGGGTTGTGAATACTCGCCGTTCGAGCTGGAGTCGGCGGCGACGATGCCGGATTCGGGGTGGTCGTCGCCGCGTCGTTGTGGTGCGTCCATCTCCTGTGTGTGGTGTCGAAAAGCCCCTGTGAGGCAGTTTTCGGGGTTCGAGTCGACAGGGAGGAGTCGCCTGTAAGAGCGGTTCCAACTCACTGGCTGAGCCCTTTCACAACCACGCAAAAACGCACGACTGCAAGGGGTTGTGAAACTTCTGAAGGGGGCTGTAAGACAACCTCCATTCTGCGTCGGCATCTGTCGTGTCCTCATGGTCAGTGTCGTCGTTCGCGTTCCCTCGACGAGCAGTGTTTCTGTGTGCGGCGACACTGTCACTTCACCACTCAATCGATGCGATTCAACCGATTGCAGGGGGCTGTGTGCCTGGTGAGTCTTCTTCGGTTCGCCCCGCGATGGCAGATCCTCTGATTGCTCGCTCACAGATTCATCTGCTGCGTGTTGAGACACCGGTCTGTACTGACCGTTGATTGCTACCGTCGCTCCGGCTCGTTGCTCACCCCACTTTCGTCTTCTACACAACTGTTCTTCCGGCGATGAGCAACGCTTGTGAACTCACTGTCGAAGGCTAGTGCTTGCCGAGGCACTCTCTCCGTGCCCCTCTTCGCGCCGTTGCAGTTGTGAACCCAATAGACGCTCAGCTACCAACACCAATGACAGTCTGTAGCGACTAACAGAAATAGTTACCAGAGTGTGCGTGGTAGTAACAATCACACAGGCAAGGTGTACGATGCAACCAACGCTTCCACATACAGCTACCGTACCCACTGCATTACGCGATGTCGACCAGTGGGTCTGTTGGCGCACCCGTGATCGAAGTGGCGAGAAGTCCACGAAAGTCCCGATCGATTCAGCGACGGGGTCGTTTGCGTCGACGACAGACCCCGCTACCTGGACGTCCTACGACGACGCCTTCAGCGCTGCCCAACAACGAGGAGCGACTGGTCTCGGCTTCGTGTTCACCGCCGACGATACGTTCGTCGGCGTCGATCTTGACCACTGTCGTGATCCCGAGACCGGAACGTTCGAGCCCTGGGCTGCGGAGCTCGTCGGGCAGCTCGACTCCTACACCGAAGTGAGCCCCTCGGGCACAGGCTGTCACGTGCTCTGTCGAGGAACGATGCCTCCGGGTCGAAACCGAAGCGGCGACGTCGAAATGTACACCGAATCGCGATTCTTCACTGTCACCGGTGACCATGTGGCAGGGACTCCACTCACAGTCGAACACCGAACGGCTGTCCTCGGTGCCATCGCTACAGCGCATCTCTCAACATCCGAAACAACCCCAACAGAACCGAAATCTGAATCGGAATCGGGGTCAGAAGTGACAGCCGAAACATCGGCTTCATCCACGGCTTCGACGCTCTCTGACGACGACCTCCTCGAGCGAGCGAAGGCAGCTGCAAACGGCGAGAAGTTTACGCGCCTGTGGAGTGGTGATGTGAGTACCTACGATAGCCACTCGGAAGCAGACATGGCGCTGTGCTGTTTGCTCGCGTTCTGGACGGGCGGCGACACGAACCGGATGAACCAGCTGTTCTGTCGGTCAGGCCTTTATCGAGGCAAATGGGACGAGCAACACTTCGCAGATGGCAGTACATATGGTGAACGAACACTCCAGCGGGCGTGTGAGCGAACGACAGAACACTACACGCCGACGCCAACAGACACGAGCTCGACTCCAACTGCAGCGCGTCCGGGCCAGTCACCGACACCGCGTCCGCCTGTACCCACTGCAAAGGTGGTGCACCGACTCACGACAACCGAAGAGACCCTTGAGTACCTGGAAGCACGCGTGAGCACGGTAGAACAGGAGTGTGAGCGGCTGCGCGACGAACTTGCCGTCGCACGTGAGCCAACGCCAACAACTGACCAACGCACGAACACAGACTCGAAGGCGGGTGTGTTGGCTCGCGTCGGGCGACTCTTTCGGTAATGAGACACTGAACTGTGTCAACAGCGTTCAGCTCCCCACTCGTGTCACGTAAGTTCTGTGTTGAGTTCTTCGAGCGTCGCCGCATCGAACTCGCGGATATCGTAGCGATTGGCACTGCTACGCTCGGTGTAGAATGCGATGATCTTCAGCTCGACTAACAAAGCGAGCAACCGGCCAAAGGTGCGCGTGGAGAGCGGTGGGTCGTCGAGATGGTTGTACAGTTGTCGTCCAGTTGGGTAGGAGCGTGTCGCTCTCTCAAGCGCTGTTTGGAGGAGTGGCAGATGGCGTCTGAGCGTACTGTAGTGTTGTGGGGAACGAGCTTCGAGGGCTGCGACGCGAGTGGCGAGAGACGAACCCATGGAAACTGTGACTTCTCGCTAGTCGTGCGCTTGTGTTGATGAACCTTCTGATGAAAATCGGAGTGAAAATAGGCATACACAGACTTTAACCTCATGTCGTACTGGGTCTCCGTAGTTCACTACCAGTGGTGTCGGTCGCGACAGTTGGCTATCCCGCTCTGCAGAGCATGGCGCTCAATGTAACTCTCATCTCACTAAGACCAAACAAATATCTTTCAGAGATTCTAAGCAAGCGTATGATCTGGATTGTCGAACTGCTTGGAGGAACTGGATTTTCTGTGTTGGGTTTCCTGTGGGTTGGCTTTCCAGAGGTCTTAGACCGTCAGAAATCGAGACTGTGGAAGAAGAACGAGTTTAAGCCAACAGACTCAACCCTCACCGACATGCGACTGTCGGGGCTAGGTTTCTTGCTGGTGGGCGTCGCCTTTGTGCTGCAGGCACTCAGTGAACTTTTCGTCGTTTGAGACTCTTCGTTCGTTCATTTTGTCTCTTCCAGACACTACTCTTGAGACAACTGCGTCTACTTACAGCGAGAGCCGCTGTACGCATTCACACAGATACCTGGAGGAACCCCACGAGTTCACCCGTGGATTACTGACTACCACATTTTAGCCATCGAAATCTGAAGGCAAGTAGCACCTCTTCAAGGATTATTACCCTTCCTCTGGAAGTTACAAGGCTACAACCGTGCCCCAAAGGGCGAGACAGATGCCAAGAGGCTATGAGTACCATCATGACGTTGCTCGGTTGCTTCCGGAGAGGGACTCTCTGTGAGAGCTTTGCCATCGATAGCGTCTCTCTCGGCTATTGAGCTTCCAGTTCATTGACCCCTAGTGCTTACACTGTCGTCCGAGTACCACAACCCATGACACCGACCGAACTCCGTGCAGACATGCCCGCACTCGAAGCGGTCACCTACCTCAACACGGGCGCGAGCGGACCGAGTCCGCGCCGCGTCGTCGACGCCGCCGAGGAGTTCTTGGAGTACCACGAGTACCAGTCACCAGCCACCGAGGGGATGTACCCCGCCGCGTTCGACACGTACGAAGACGTGCGGGCGACAGTCGCCGACTTCCTCGGTGCCGACACGGACGAAATCGCCCTCACCCAGAGTACGAACGACGGCATCAATCGCATCGCCTGTGCACTCGAGTGGGAACCCGGCGACGTCGTCGTGCGGACGGACCTCGAACATCCGGCAGGCATCCTCCCGTGGAAACGACTGGAGCGAACGCGGGGCATCGACATTCGCGTCGTCGAGAGCACGGACGGACGACTCGATATCGACGCCTATCGTGACGCCGTCGAGGATGCGAAACTCGTCTGTTTCAGTTCGCTCACGTGGAACTACGGGACGCGACTCCCGGTCGAAAAACTGGTCAACATCGCGCACGATGCCGGCGCGTTCGTCCTCGTCGACGCCGTCCAGAGCGTCGGGCAAACGCCCGTCGACGTCCACGAGTGGGGTGCCGACGCCGTCGCCGCCGCCGGCCACAAGTGGCTACTCGGCACCTGGGGCGCGGGCTATCTCTACGTCGACGCCGAGGCCGCCGAAAAACTGCATCCCGGACCGATTGGATATCGCGGCGTCGTCACTCCCACCGACGACGAGTACGAGTTGAAGACCGGTGCGGCCCGACTAGAGGTGGGCACGACGAACCCCGCGCCGTACGTGGCCCTCCAGGAGGCCATCGAGATGATGGACGAGATGGGTGTCGACGCCGTCGAATCACGGATTCACGACCTCGCGACGAAACTGCGCGACGGGGTGCCCGACGAACACGTGGTGAGCCCGGCGACGCCCGAATCGGGGTTGGTGACAATCGACGTTGCCGACCCAGAGCGGACAGTAGAGCGACTGAACGACCAGGGAATCGTGATTCGCTCACTCCCGTATCCGGGCCTCGTTCGTGTCTCTGTGCACGTGTTCAACACCGAGGCGGATGTCGAGTCGGTGCTCGACGCGTTAGAGGGAGAGTACTGAACGGAGGCTGAACCTGCCTGGTGTGATTGGGAGTTACCTAGTAGTGACGAAGAACGCACACACTACTGTTAGGCCAAGTATATTACACTCGGAAATGTAGTGTAATTCAGTGGGTAGACTGATGATAGAATTAGAGTTCGTGGTTCCCTCCAACGTGGCTGATATCGCAGCAGGAGTGACCATATGAACCCCGACAGAGCGAAAATAACGGCAGCTACAGAGTGGCCTCAGTTCACGGTTAAGTGTGCGCTCGGTAGTCACATCCACGGAATCGATGCTGTGTTTGACCCTGACGAAGTGATTTTGTTCGACCCGACGCAGAAAGGTGGTTCTGCGTGGATCTCCGCAAAGAGCGGCTCGTACGTCCCAACCGATGAGACGTGTTGATCACTCTTTGTGTCACTGCCTACTGTCCGAGGAGCCACGACCCGATTTATAAAGATCTGTAGACCTATATCGCGTTATCGACGAGTGTATGTCACTTCTCGTTCGTCACTACCCGCGTACACAGTTGTCTCCGCAGGTGTCGTTCGTGCGATTTCGACACCACGACGAATCACACGGACTCTCGGTGCACGCATGCGCAGTGCATTGAACGGATCGTGTGCATCGAAAACGACAAGCGAGCCTTCAGCACCAGGTTCGATGCCATAGTTCTGTGCGCCGAACACAGTCGCGTTCGCCGTCGTCAACATCTCCCACAGTGGTTCGACGTCATCCCGACCGCTCATGTGAGCGTAGTGAAGCAACACAAAGGCTGCATCCAGTGGATCGCCAACCCCATAGTGATACCACGGATCCATCACTGAATCATGGCCGAGTCCGACCGAAACACCCGCTTCACGCAACTGATCGATACGCGTGTGCCCACGCCGTTTCGGATAGTCATCGTAGCGGCCCTGCAGGACAGCATTATCTGGCGGGTTCGTCACGACGCTGACGCCGCTTTTCGCGAGGAGCGAAATAAGCTTCTGCGCATAGGCGTTCGAATACGAATGCATCGCTGTCGTATGACTTGCTGTCGTTTTGGCGCCGATCCCCCGTTTGAGCGCTTCACTGGCTAACACCTCCGTGAATCTCGATTGTGGGTCGTCAGTCTCATCGATATGCAAATCGAGTGGAAGTCCATGCCTTTCAGCCAAATCGACGGCTGTGTGGACGTCTTTGACCCCATCCTCGCGCGTATGCTCGTTGTGAGGAATGCCACCAATAACGTCGACGCCCATCTCAACTGCATCAACGAGCAAATCCTCGTGAGAGTCGGCTGTGAAAATGCCATCCTGTGGGAATGCGACGACTTGGAGATCAACAACGTCCGAGATCTCCTCACGGAGTTCCACTAACGCCTCGACACCCGTTAGAGACGTCTCAGTTGTATCGGCATGCGTCCGGACACGAGTGACGCCATGACTGACCAACCACTCGAGTGTTTTGCGGGCCCGCTGTTTGACGTCTGACTTTGTGAGTGAATTTTTTCGGGCGGCCCACGTCTCGATTCCTTCCGCAAGCGTCCCCGAGCGATTCCACGTTGGTTCACCAGCCGTCAATGTCGCATCGAGGTGGATATGCGGCTCAATGAGCGGCGGCGTGACCAACCGACCTGCAGCGTCGAAGCGCTGTGACGCGTCAAATGCGTCCCAATCAGCTGTCGTGGCTGCTTGTACCCGCTCGATCGATCCATCTGTGATGACTATGTCGACAGAAGACTCATCCAGCAGCGTCGCATCGCGGACCAGAAATCGTGACATGTACTGTCGTTCTTCCAGTGTGTGTATATCTCTATTGACAAACTAAATACAACTTCATAAAGATTCAACAGCCATGTCACAAGTTACCAACGGGTATGGCAACACCGAAACCATCGCAGACGCAGGCAGATGAAACGCGATCTACCCTTCTCAGACGACTTATCTTTGGGCACGAAAATCTCCCCGATCCCGATTGGCCGGTTGATCACGTTCCCCGAGACGAACGCAAGAACTTACTGAGCATCTCGGCTGTTCTCCTCGGATTCGTGTTCTTCGCAGGGACGCTTTGGGCAGGCGCCGATGTTGGTGCCGCCCTCGGGTTTGCACAGACGTTGACCGTCATGGGCGTTGGCTATGCAATTTTGGGAATCTATGTCGCTGTGCTCTGTTTGATTGCGGCCCGTTCGGGGTTGACGACTGTATTGCTCTCGCGCTATACGTTCGGGCGCGTCGGCGCAAAGTGGGCTGACTTGCTGTTGGGTGGAACCCAAGTCGGGTGGTTCGGGGTGACCATCCCACTGATTGCAGTTCCGACGGCGAAATATCTCGGCATCAATACACCGACCTGGGTTGGGGCGCTTATCATCATCTGGGGGCTGTTGCACCTTGCGACGGCGTACGTTGGCTACGATGGCATGGAAAAACTGTCTCTCGTGGCTGTGCCAGCGCTTGTGGTCATTGGGACGCTGTCGATCGTCATTGCGCTTCAAGACGTCGGGGGCATCTCAGGACTGTTTGCACAAGCGGGAGCTGCAGAATCGACGATGACCTTCGGCGCTGCAGTCACGATCGTTGTTGGGACGTTCATCAGTGGCGGGACACAGGCACCGAACTGGGCTCGGTTCGCACAGAACCACCGCGTGGGGTTTTGGGCCGGCCTGGTCGCGTTCCTTCTCGGGAACGGGTTTTTGTTTCTCAGTGGAACAGTCGGTGGCGTCGCATACAACGTTACTCCCCAAGGCGATCTCTTCGAAGTACTTGCTGCACAAGGACTCGCTACCGTTGGTCTTATCGCACTGATTTTCAACATCTGGACGACGAACGACAACGCCGCCTATGCATTTGGTGTCGCCGGGAGCGAGGCCTTCGACTTCGACCGGAAACGTCCGTTCGTTCTCATTGGTGGGTTCATCGGCATCGGTCTCGCACTGGCCGGCGCTGATGGCTTGCTTATCCCGTGGCTGTCGACGCTTGGCCTCTACATTCCCCCGCTCGGTGGTGTCATCATCGCCGACTTCCTCGTCAGGTGGCGACTGCAGGTCCCGATTATGGACCACATCGAGTTCACTACCCTTCGTGTGGTTCCCGTTGGGGCGTATCTCCTCGGCTGTGGGGCGGCTGTCCTTACAGCTGGGTCGGTTATTCCGGGGGTCGCTGCGCCACAACTGCTCCCCGGGATTCCGTCACTGAATGGGATTCTGGTTGCGATGGCTGCACTTGTCGTTGGGCACTATGCGCTTGAGGCAACGGGGATTGCGCCAACACATTCAATTTCGCAGAATCCTCAGCTCACTCATCGATAGCCAGTTTTGCGATTGGTGTCTCTTTCACAAACACTCGATTGTCGTTCCTGTGTTTTCCCTGCGTCTCGTAGCCATATCCACATCGGTATTCTCGACATGCTCGTGCTCGGTCGGCTGTGAGAGTGGCTTCCGGCCGAAAGGAGGGTTGCAAAGACAAAACTAACGTGAGCCAACTGATTCAAAAGGCAAATTCGAAGCGCGCACCGCCTGTCGAACTTGCCGTCACTTCGATATCCCACCCGTGTGCACGAACAATCGCAGCAACGATTGAGAGCCCGAACCCGGTTCCAGAGCCATACGACACACCGGACTCGAGCACCTCAGAACGCCGTTCGGGTGGAATCCCTGGCCCGTCGTCTTCGACGTAGAACCCACCCTCCGCAAGTGGCCCAACGCCAATCGTCACGTCGTCACCACCGTGTTCGATTGCATTCCGAAAGAGATTCTCAAAGAGTTGGATTACGCGACTTCGATCCCCTTTGACAACGGGTACTCCATCGTGTACCTCGAGTGTTGCCTCATCGGTTTCTACGAACCCCCACGCGTCGCTCACAGCGTCTGCAACATCGAACTCGAGTGCGTCTTCGATTGCGGCCTCTCCGCGGGCTAGCGTCAAGAGATTCGAGATGAGCTGCTCGATTCGGTCGTGCGCTGCAGAGACCTTCTCGAAATGCTCGGGACTTTGCGATTCTTTCGCGGCGTCGAGATACCCGATGGCGACGGCCAATGGATTCCGCAAATCATGGGCGACGACATCGGTGAACTCACTGAGCCGGTTGTTCTGCTCTTGCAGTGTTGCTTCGCGTTTCGCTCGGATCATTGCAACCTCCACTGAGGCGCCGAGAATTCGGAAGAGGTCAATCTCGCGCTCTGAGAACTCTTCGATTCCTGTTGAGCCGGTCGCCAAGAGTCCATGTCGTCCGAGTGGAACGATTATCTCGCTTCGAATCTGTGTGTCCGGGTTGAACCGGCCTTCGTGGACCGAGACATCGTCATACACCTGCAGTGCCCCGTGTTCAAAGGCCTCCCAGGCAAGCCCATCGCCGGATGTGAGTGTCGGTGTGACACCAAACAGTTCAGTCGCTCGCTTTGTTTCCGCAATCGGTACTAAACTGTCTGTCTCTTTCGCGTAGCGCCAGACACTCGTCACCTCCAATCCAAGCACCTGTGCGGCAGCGTCGACTGCGATTTCACCGATTGCTTCAATCGACGACGCGGCCGTGAGTCGCTGGGCAATCTCTTGGAGTGCACGCAGTTGCCGTTCGTGTTCTTTCTGTTCTGTGATGTCGTCCATCACCGCGAGGATACTCGTGACTGCACCCTCTGAATCGCGAACCGGTGCCGTCGAGAGCAGGAGGTCCAGTACGGTTCCGTCTTTGGTCTGGCGTGTGACCTCCTTCCCGTGAATTGCCTCACCGGCGAGTGCTTGCTCCCGGTGCGCTTTATAATCGGAGTGATTCTCTGCCGGGACGAACGGTGCAAACTCCCCGACGATTTCCTCACGATTCCACCCAAACATCTCCTCTGCTCCACGGTTCCAGCGACTGACGACGCCCTCAGCGGTGACTTCCATGATTGTGAGCGGTGCAGCCTCGATGAGCGATTCGAGACGTGTGTTGGTCGCTTCGAGCTGCCGGCGGTTTCGCGACCGTGCCAGCTCAGCGGCAACAAGTTCACCCAACAGTCTGAGGAACGTCGTCGATGACTCCGTGAACTCCTGTGGTTGTGCCTTTTGACCCGAGAAATGAAGTGCCCCGAAGCGCTCGCCGTCGACTGTCAGTGGAATACCGAAGTACGACTCGAGTCCCAACTCACGAGATACCGAATGCGGTTCGTTTTCTGTATCGACGGCGTCAACAACCGAGCAAACCCGTTCTTGTTCGAAAACTTCAGCACAGTATGTTTCTGCGAGGTCAGCGACATCACTGACGTCGATGTCCACCCCGGGTGCATGTACTGCTTCGACGTGATACTCGTCGTCTGTGACTGCGGTGACGACGCCCATCTCTAAGTCGAGCGTTTCACATCCTACCTCAAGCAGACAACCGAGCCGTGCTACTGTGGTGAGGTCTGTGTCTGCCATCACCTCCTGCAGTGAACGGAGCGCGTCGCGCTCAGTTTCTAACTGCCGTTGTGCTTCGCTCTGTTCGGTAACGTCACGGGCGACAACCAACACCTCGTTGTGTCTCCCAGTACACGGCGTTAATCGGACGTCGAAACTGCGAATACCGAACGCAGTGGTGAGTTCGAGTTGTAAATCTGAGTCGTACAGTCCTGAAACACCACCGTCACCATGAGCCTGGCTGAACGCATCGGCGACAGCCTCACTGAACGCGTCGGCCGCATCGTCGGTGACCTGGTTGCCGATGAGCGTCGAGAGCTGTTCACCAACCAATGCAGTCGTCGATGGATACCCCGAGACACGCGCTGCTGCTGGATTTGCGAACTGTATCTCGAACGTCTCGTCGATGATGAAGACGACATCATGGACATTTTCAAGGATTGTTGCACTTCGCTCAAGTCGCTGTCTCTGTTCGTGCACCTCGGTTACTTCACGGGAGAAAACAGAGAGTCCAGTCTCGTCCGGGAACACACGTGTCTCTACCCAGTAGTCGAAGGGAGCCCCGATGTACGAGTTGAATGATGTCGGTTCACCACATTCCATCGCCTGTCGATACGTCCTCTCGAGGTCGGTTCCGAGAAGCGAGGGAAAGACGTCCCACACAACGTTCCCAATGAGTTGTGATCGTTCGTATCCGACTCGATTCGCCATCGTCTCGTTGACGTACTCGATACGCCAGTCAGTGTCGACGGTGTACACGCCATCAGTGGTTCGTTCGAGCGTTCGCTCAAGGCGAGTCGCAGCCTTGTCGGCACGATCTCTCTCACGTGCTGTGGCAACTAACGTCTGGATGCGTGTCGAAACCCGCTTGAAAGGCTTGTGTGGCGTGTGAAGTAAGATGTAGTCGGTGAACTCGCCGGTCGGAAGGGTAGTTGGGTCTCGCTGGTCATCAGAAACGAACAGAACCGGCATGCGAGCCCCACGTTCGTGAGCCCGTATCCGAGATAATAACTCGTCTTCGTCCCCGTCGGGAGGGTCGGTCGCAGAGACAACACAATCGATTGAATGCTGTGTGAGTGACTGAACTGCAGACTCGATATCGAGTGCCGAGAGCAGTTGTGCGTCCGTCTTTGTCTGGAGGGCTTTTTGAACTAGCTCAGCGAACTCTTTGTCGTCGCCAACGACGAGGACCGTGATCGACTGAGCGTCGCTTTCGTCGAGGTAGCTCACAGTATTCTCCTGTGTTATTCTTGAACATATAACTTTGTGAAATTTTATAGAGTGATGTTTGAACGGTCGTATCGGTGATCGTGGTACGTTAGAAATAGGGGGATACTTTGTGACGGTTTCACCACACGCGTCGGCGTTCCCACATCTGGGCTTCGACTGGTGGACTCCCTCTGAACACTAGTTTTTTCTCACCGGAATAAATTTTGATTCAAATTGATTCCACTCTCGTTGTTGCCATAGTCAGCCCTCTCGTCTCACTTTGTCTTCATGAAGTGTGTCATCTCGTCTGGAGCCCGTATCTATTTATAATTTCATTTAGACACGGTTCATGTCATGGATTCTCGTATTACAGACTTCTACAAGCAACCCCCAACAGAGCGTCTAGACACAATCGCAGAGCGTGCGGACCTCTCAGAAGAGGCTACATCAGCGCTCGAAGCTATCGGGCTCACAACGACGAACGCCGATAACGTCAGCGAGAACGTCATCGGAACAATCGAGTACCCACTGAGTGTCGCGACGAACTTCGTCATCGATGGTGCTGACAAACTCGTCCCCATGGCTATTGAAGAGACGAGTGTCGTCGCCGCGGCGTCCTATGGTGCACTGATGGCACGCGAGACTGGTGGCTTCGAAACCAATGTGTCAGGACCGATTATGATCTCACAGATACAGGCCACTAACGTCGCCGATCCGCATGCTGCCAAAGTGCGGATTCTAAACAAGCGGGACGAACTCATTGCACTCGCAAACGAGCAAGACCCCGTACTCGTCGAGCACGGTGGTGGCTGTGAAGACATCGAGGTGCGCGTCATCGACACACCAACGGGACAGATGGTCATCACACAACTCGTCGTCGACGTGCGGGATGCGATGGGTGGCAACGCCGTCAACACGATGGCAGAGGCACTCGCCCCAGAAATTGAACAACTCACGGATGGTACCGTCTCCCTCCGGATTCTTTCGAATCTTGCCGACCGGCGACTCGCTCGCGCTCGATGTCGGCTCGATCCAACCGTGCTGGCCGCAGATGAAGACGACCTCGCTGGCTCCGAGGTTCGTGACCGCATCGTCGACGCATGGGCCTTTGCCGCCGGTGATCCCTATCGAGCGGCAACTCACAACAAAGGCATCATGAACGGCATCGACGCTGTTGCGACTGCGACATTCAACGACTGGCGAGCAATCGAAGCCGGGGCTCATGCATACGCTGCCCAAGGCGGGTATGGCCCACTCACCCACTACGAAGTGGACGACGAGGGATATCTCGCCTGTAGTATTGAAATCCCGATGCAAGTTGGTACCATCGGGGGTGCAACGTCGCTCCATCCGACAGCACAGGCCTCAATGGAGCTGTTGGACGTCAATTCTGCAGACGAGCTCGCCGGCGTAATGGCTGCAGTCGGACTTGCCCAGAACTATGCCGGCCTTCGGGCGCTCGTCTCAGAAGGCATCCAGGCCGGGCACATGAGCCTGCATGCGAAAAACATCGCCATTCAAGCAGGCGTCCCCGAAGACCTCGTTGAGGAGGTTGCAGCACAGATGGTCGCTGAAGAAGCGATTCGCCAAGATCGAGCCGAAGCCATCGCCAATGAACTCCAATGAGTGTCCGTATCGCGAACGCCGCTGGCTTTTGGGGTGACTACCCGGATGCGACCGCACGGCTCCTCGAAGCCGGCGAGTTCGATTATCTTCAGCTCGAATACCTTGCGGAAGTGACCATGGGGGTCCTCGCTCGACTCCAAGCGTCGGACCCACAGCGGGGGTATGCCAATGACTTCGTCCGCTTTGTCGTTGAGCCTCATTTAGAAGAACTCCTCGACCGAGAGATTCGTGTCGTGACGAACGCCGGCGGTATCAATCCCGAAGCGTGTGCACAGCAAGTACGGGATATTGCAGCCGGGAAGGACCTCAATGTGACCGTCGCGACAGTCACTGGTGACTCTCTTACCGACGCTCTTTCAGAGATTGACTCAACGACACTCCAGAACCTCGATACTGGTGCGTCCTTCGAGACAATTGTCGACGACGTCGTCACCGCGGTTGCGTACCTCGGTGCCTTCCCGGTTGCAGAGGCACTCGAGACAGGCGCCGATATCATCATTACTGGTCGTGTTGTCGATCCAGCACTCACTCTTGGTCCACTCATCCACGAACATGGATGGACACGAGAGGACTACGACCGCCTCGCAAGTGGTGTCGTCGCCGGTCATCTCATCGAGTGTGGGACACAGGTAACTGGTGGAAACTTCCTGGGCGACTGGCAGTCCATCGACTTCGAGAATCTCGGGTATCCAATCGCAGATGTCACGTCAGCTGGCAACATCACCGTCACCAAACCGCCGGGCACTGGTGGTCGTGTGACCACTGAGACGGTTGCAGAACAACTCATCTACGAGATTGGTGATCCGACAGCGTACACGACCCCGGATGTCACAGCGGATTTCACGAGTCCCACCGTCTCGCAAGTGCGAGAGAACGCTGTTCGACTCAGCGACATCACGGGAACCGAACGGCCAGAACAGTACAAAGCAACGATTCACTATCAGAACGGTTACAAACTGAACGGGAAGCTACTGTACTCTCGCCCTGACGCACTCGAAAAGGCACGTAAAGCCACGGCGTTGCTCGAACAACGAATTAACGCGTTGGAGTTGGATATCGAGGCGACCAACGCTGAGTACGTCGGCCACGACGCAACACATGGCCCAGCGGCACCCGAACGTGAGGAGTACAACGAGATTTTGCTCCGCTTTGCCGCACGGAGTCATGACAAGGACGCTTTGCGACGTCTCGGGATGGAGTTTGCACCACTATCGATGGCCGGCCCCCCGAGTGTCACCGGACTCACCGACGGCGGCCGTCCACGACCACAACCAATCATCGACACGTGGCCGACGCTCGTCTCCCGAAAGAACGTCACCCCAGAGGTGACTGTCTATGCGTGAGTGGCCCCAGCCAACGACGGTTGGCGAACTCGCGCATGCTCGGTCTGGTGACAAAGGTGACCGTGTAAATATCGGCGTTATCGCCACCGACGAGGCTGCCTTCGAACGCCTTGGGGAGCAACTCACGGCAGCGCGTGTGGCAGCTCACTTCGAGGGACTCATCGACGGTGACGTCACCCGGTATCGTCTCGAGAACATTCACGCGTTCAACTTTGTTGGAACACAGGCCCTCGACGGCGGCGGGCAAGTCAGCCTTCGCTACGATACACAGGGCAAGACCTACGCAGCCCTGTTGTTAGCGTGTGAACTCCCCGCTACGACAGACCACTGACGCAATGAGCGACCCATCCGACTCGAAGACACAGCGTGGTCGTGTGTGGGCCAGCAAATGGTACCGTATTCGCCCCCAGACGTTCGAACACTACGAACTCTTCTTCGAACGCGATCGGATTTATGCGGCGTACGCCGAGGAGTCGTTCAAATCAGTCTTGCTCCGGCGTGATGGACGTGAACGGGAAGCAACACAGGTTGGCGATACGCTACGCGATGCACCCCCTGAGACCCTCCTCGCCAATGACCGAAGTTTTGTCATCGACACAGCCGAAGTAACCCGTCTCGAACTCCGCAGTGGAACGTTTCTGTTCAAACCGAAGCTAACCATCGAGACAGAATCGAAAACTTACGAGTTCTATCATCCCGAGCGGTCACACGACACCACAGCGCTGGCTGACCAACTTGAGACGCAGTTTGGGAATACCGTTCCAATCAAAAAGACAACAGCACCGCTTAGCTGGTGACGACGCGGTAGATATCCGTCGCAATCTGTTCACGAGCGCTTGAGGACGTCACGAAGCTCACCACGATGAGCGTGATTGAGGAAACCACGAGCGTGAAGGCGCCGATGACGACACCATTTGGGAGTGCAAAGCCAACGAATTCGCCGGCTACAGCCAGCCCAAGATTCGACACGAGCGACACGGCGACAGCAGCGATCGCACCCTCTCGCGACGCCCCATCCCAGTTGAGGCCAATCCCGAGCAACGGGACGATTGCGCTTGCAAAGAGTGCCCACCCGACGACACCGAGTAGGCCAACGAGAATCTGTGCGTAGTATGCGAGCAGCAGCGATCCCACAATGATGCTCGCTGCCGCAATCCGGTGTATCCACAACTCTTGGCTGTCAGAGGAGAACTCGTAGCCAAGACTTTCCGGGATATCTCGTGCCATATTGGCTGCACCGATATTGATGAAGGCGTCGCTGGTGCTCATGATGGCACCGAGTGCGGCTGCGAAGACGATACCAGCAATTACGGGCGGCGTGAAGTTCGTCAGGAAATACGGTGCGGCTGCGTCCGCATTTTCAAGCGCCGCAATGCCACCGGTTTCAACGCTTGCCCGAACGCTGATTCCAATGCCGAGCATCATCAGCGACGACGCGAAGTACGACAGGCCTGCGATGGGTGCACCCCATTTCAAGAGCTTCACATCGCGAATCATGTAGAGTTTGTGCGCCATATGTGGCTGCCCGGAGTTCCCAATCGTGAACAGGAAATACCAACACAGCACGAGCATCACCGGGAAGCTTCCGAAGGCGCCAGCAAACGTCGGGTCGTTCACAGCGATATCTCGGCTCATCTGCTCGAGCCCGCCACCGTAGTTGAGCGTCAGTGCAAAGACGACGATACTCCCGATGACCATTATCACCCCTTGCACAAGGTCGGTCATGACGCCCGCAATCATCCCCCCGCCGACAGTGTAGATGGCGATGACACTGACCGCAATCAAAAGCGCGACAAATTGACTCGTTCCAATAATCTCCGAGAGCACGAAGCCCATCGCCTTCAACTGAACAGCAAGGTAAGAAATGACGCCCAACAAGACCGACACAGCGGTCAGGCCACGCACTGCGTTGCTATTGTAACGTGCGTACGCTGCATCCGGAATCGTCAAAATCTCACGCACCTCCGCCATGAGTCGCATCTTCTTGCCAAGGACGAACCACGAAATCGGGAATGCAAGCGGGGCCGCAATGGCAATCCACAAGAAGGCATACCCGCCTTGGTAGAACAATCCTGGGCCACCGATAAAGCCGAACCCGCTCATGATCGAGGCGAACGCCGAGAAGGCGACTGCCCAAATGCCGAAGCGTTTCCCGGCGATGAGGAAATCTGCCGTACTATTCGTTTCTCGCGTCGCCCACAGTCCGACTCCAAGCATCCCGACCAGATAGAGTCCAACGATGCCAGCGATGATGTAATCGATAGCCATCAGTCATCCCCCGTCGTCGCCGACGTTGGCGTGCGCTCCATCTGTTCGAAGCGTTCGGCTTGGTCCTCATGCCAAATGAACCGCTCGAACAAGTAGGGGTACGCGAACATCAACAGTAGCGCTGGCGGCATCCAGAGTGCATACACCACAATTGCTGTCGCCCGCGGGAAGCCCAGCCAATACGTCGGATCTGTGTACGTTGGATTCTGGAAGTGGAAATACCACAATGCAGCGAAGACAACAGCCAGTATGCCGACGAGAGCCCCTGCAAGTGTCAGGAACGGCGCCCACTCGTACCGTTCGGCCGTTGATTGGACGCCAAGCAACAGATAGAGCCCAAAGAAGGTGATAATAGTGTACGAGAAGAGTACTTGGCCGACGGTGCCACCGAGTAGCATTGCCCCGAGCATGACGACGAGCGTCGCCAAGGCTGCAAGAATGACTCCATTCGAATTGGTAGTGTCTGTCATGTGTTCCCCTCACACGATTTGCTGACAACTAATAGAAGTTACTGTTGAATCAGTACACTCAACGACCGAATCCGAGGGGGTATACTGTCCTCAGTGACTTGGGAGACTCACGTAGAACTTTTACAAACGGCATCGCGGAGTTCTTCGAGTAAGTCTGGGTGGTGTTGAGGACTTCGACGTCTTTCGCAACTTCATCGACTCGATCACGAAAGAGCGACCGTGTCTTGTACCGATACGAATCGGAGGCGTTGCCAGCAATTACCTCTCGTTCACTTTCAATTTCACTCGTCGTCGATAACTGTCCACAGGTACGCATTCCCCACTTTCCGCGAAGACACACGCCCCTCATCATCTAATTCATGCAATTTGGCGTTGGCAGTCCGGTATTTACAGCCGACTTCGTCAGCGACGTCCTGTGTTCCGGCTGACCCACCGAGTGATGCAAGCGCCTCGATGAACACCTCAAGTGGATATGTCTCGGTATACCGCCCAGAATTGTCGTCGCGATGAGCCATATCGAATCCATTGCAGCCATCTGCATTAGTTTGTTCGAACGGGCATACGAAGTCCAATGCAGGTTACTGCAAAGGAAACACTTATACCCTTTGCAGGAGTCTGCAAAGGTAGAGAAGCCGTGTTCCTCGGGTGGTGCGATCTTGGAAAACACCCGCGTGTTGGCGCACGCGAGCACGGTCTTCTCAGGCTGAGATAGACCATGTTACGAGATGAATGCGATAGACAAGAACTTGACGTACTAACTGACGACCGACATTGTCTCGGGAGAGATGCAGAAGGGCGAGCACACTACTGTGACGTCACCGCTGGGGTAGTATGGGTTGTCGTCGGTGACGAGATCGTCCATGTTGAGCAGACGAAAGAGATTGCTCGGTGGGTAGACTACACTGCGACTCACGTTGGTTGGGATGTGTGTCGATACGACAATTGCTCGCTCTCTGAGTGGCTCGCCGATACGCTCTCTGAGGTTGCAGTATGACAGCGCTCGAAGAGTGTGCCATCTGTGGCGCGAAGGGCCTGCCTGAGCGGATTGCAGTGCACGAGTGCCAGGACTTTTTGGAACGTCGCCAGCGGCGGGTGATGTCGAGGTTTATACGCGAAGGCGGGGCCAGTGCGGGTCGGGCAAGTGAAAGCCAAGAGGAACTCAAATGACGAAGTTAGACAAAGCGACGTTGCTCGCTAACCTGCAAGCGTTCGCCGCTGAACTCGGTGAGACGCCGACGCGGACACAGATGAACGACGATGGCCCGCACTCGTCGACGCCGTACTACACACAGTGGGGCAGTTGGAACGCGGCATTAGAGGCTGCCGGGTTAACGACGAACCACGAGAACGAGATTTCGAAAGACAGGCTCGTCGCCGAACTCCAGCGGCTCGACACCGAACTTGACCGTCTTCCCCGTTTCGAGGATATGGACGAACACGGCACATTTTCGGGGCACACCTACCTCCGGACGTTCGGCTCGTGGGGCGACGCGAAGGACGCTGCAGGATTGGATCGTAGGAGACGGACAAATCGACGGCTCTCTCGGGTGGATCTTGTCGACGCGATGTGCGAGTTGGCACAGGAGTTAGGCAAGACCCCAACGCAGACGGAGATGGCCGATTACGGTCGCTACAGCCAGCGGCCGTACTACCGCGAGTGGGACTCGTGGAACGAGGCGGTGCAGGCGGCGGGGCTGGACCCGGAACACGATAGAGGAACACCGAAAGATGCGCTGTTGGGTGAACTCGAACGACTAGTAGACGAACTCGGTCGGACCCCGACGTTCGCCGAGATGAACGAACGGGGTCGGTACTCGGTGTTTCCGTATCTTCGGGCGTTTGGAACGTGGAACGACGCTCTCCGTGCCGCCGGACTCTCGATCAACAAAGCGCACGGTGTCGTGATTGGCCATCTCGACTATGGCTCGAACTGGGAGCGACAACGACAGAAGACGCTTGAACGTGATAATTATGAGTGTCAACACTGCGGTCTGACGAACGCCGAACACGAAGCTGAGTGGAATCAGGGGTTACACATTCATCACCGCGTCAAGCGACGGAAGTTTGACGACCACCGTAACGCGAATCGGTTAGAGAACTTGGTCACGCTGTGTCGGGACTGTCACTACGATGCCGAGAGCTGAGTGTCTAAGTCGAGACTGCTTCGAGTGTAAATCAGTGAACGGACCCACTGTATAGCCCCACGGCTACGGGAGGGTGGGCCCGAAAGAAAGATGGCTGGTTGCGTCAGCGGGTTAGAACTTTACTTGACGGTGTACTCGCCAATAACGGTGCTACTGCCTTCGTAAGTTGCAGTCACAGTGATCTTGTCACCGTCACTGAGCTTGCTTACTTCGATGGTGTCGCCAACTGCAATCGACGAGTCAGCTGTAATCGAGGTTTGGGTGTCGCCGTTGAGCTTGTACTCTTCGTCATCGTCATCCGACTTCACAGTGAATGAGTCCGCTTGCTGAATGGAGTTAACGGTGATTTTTACTGTTGCGCCATTATCAGCGTCGGTTCCTGACTGCTCAAACGTCACACCGGCCTGCGCGTTTTGCTGCACGTTGCTACCGAGCCCGAGCACGAAGGTACCTATCACTGCAGCCAGAATTACAGTAATAGCGACCATTAATATAACACCAATTACGGGTGAAACAGCACGATCTTCTTTGTTGAACAGATTTTGAATTTGCATTGTGTATTTCTCCCACGCCGTCGAAACGACCCCATCACCAGCGCACTCCGAGGCAACTGCACGGGTCCATGCCCGAAGCACCTCCTCTGACGTTGTGGGTGTGGTTCCGTCTATGACGTGTTCATCATTCAGGACTATCTGCATGTATATAAATACTGTGCTGATTCTCAGAATGTACAATTCAGTAAGGTTTTCGATAATCGAAAGACGGCGGCGCAATCGCCCACCTAGTTACGTGTGAGTAAGTAGCAGTAGTTACTGATTACTTAACAAGTCGACTATTTAAAGAGACCCGCTGTGCAATCTAAACGCGCACAGACATATCCATTTTCTGGTAGTTAGAATGAGACACCCGAATTGACTCTCTGTACCAGCGGATTTATCAAATACAATATCCCACTGACAGCAAATGAACTCGTCGCACCGTACACTGTTACTCACTATCTGTTGTATCGCCGTGGCAACAGTCACGAGTGGGCCGCTCGTCCACGCCGTCGACCTCACACCCACCGAGTCAGAGCAGCTTGAGCCGAGTGGCCTCGCATCTGTCGACGACGAAGCGGGTACACTCGTTGCCTCGAACATCTCCATCCCCGACACAGGCTACCACCTCGAGAAAGGTGTCGCCGGCTCGGGGATCTACAAAGTCTCGTTCCCACCAGCACGACTTCACATCGAATCTGTCACAAACACCGTGATGCTCACGTTCGCGATCGAGATTCCGGAGTTAGGCTACATGACCCAAGGAGTGAGCGCCGTCGACGCCGACTCCCCACGGAACTTCACCCTCGGAACACCCGAAGGTCAGATCGAGGCGTCGAAACTCACGAATCAGTCGTACCCAGCCACGGCAACGCTCTCAGTTCGCTCGAATGGCGAGACACGCACGCTCGCGACTCGAAACGTAACGATCGTCGTCGAGGGAGGCAGCCAGTAGATGGATTTAGATTTGGATTTGGATTTCTCGATACTCTCGTCTCGAAGCCACGGCGACACGGCCGACGGATCTACTGACACCGCCACGCGCCACACACTCACCACGGCACTCTTCGGCGACCACTATGGGCTGTTGCTATTCTTCGGGGCAGTCACCTTTGCGGGTCTCTTTTGGCACATTGGCGTTTTCATCAACGACAACTACACCATTGCGAACGCGCTCTATAACCTCGCCAATGGCCATTTCGCTGTTACTGACATCATCTATGGCCCCGAATCGGGTGTCACACCCGGGATGGTCACGAACAACGGGCAGCGGTATGGCCGCAACTACGGCCAGTTGTTCCTCACGCTCCCTGTGGTCTATGCGCTACGCGGGCTCACAACAGTCGGTGACCTTCGAATTGGCCTTATCGGCCTGTGGTGTCTCTCGTTGCTCGCAACGTGCTATCAAGTCGGTCGCATCCTGAATCGCGAACTCCTCGCTGCGCGCGTTGGCGCCATCCTTGCACTCGGTATCTTCGCGCTCAACACCGCCGTCGCAACACAGCTCGACGACAAATGGATCACCCTGCTGGCCCTCCAGCTCACCTCCATCCTCGCAGCGGCGTTCGTCGCCGTGCTCACCTATCGGCTACTCACGCGTATTCATACTCGACGTATTGGCCTCGCTGCAGGGCTCGCCATCGTCTTCGCCACCCCGGTGAGCTTCTGGGCGGCCATCCCCAAACGCCACACGTACATGGCGGCGCTCGTTCTCGCGGTCGTCTACAGCTTCTATCGGAGCCGTGAGACCGCCGCCGCAACGACGGCCCTTCGTTTTCGAGCACTTGCGTATGCCTTCGTCGGGCTGGCGACGTGGCTCCAAGCTGGGGAGGCACTCGTCATCTTCGTGGCGCTCGTCGCCGTCGACCTTCTCACAGCCGAGTCGAACTCGCCGCGTGAACTCGCCGTCGTCGGCGGCGTCTTCGGACTCTCTCTACTCCCGTTCATGCTCACGAACCTCCTCATCGCAGGCAACCCCTTCTCGCCGCCGCTGTTCTTGCCGCGCTACACAGGCCCCGAATCACTCGTGGGCAGTCCCTCGACGTCACCGGGGTCGTCTCCCGGAACTGGTAGCTCAGCCCAGCCAGTGTGGATTGCACTGCTCACGTCGCTCCAGGTTGTTGCTAACGGGCTCTTAGAATCAATCGACCAGCTTGCAATAAGAGTTGAAGGTGGCCTTCGAGCAGCGCTCGAACCACAACGCCTCTATCACGTGTTCATTCGGGGTGGGTACATCGAGGAAGTCGCACGCAAAGACTTGGGTCACGCAATCAATCTGTCACTACTTGAGTCGGCGCCGATCTTCGCTGCGCTCGTTGTCCTCCCGAAGGCACTCTACGGACGAGTTCGAGATGGGGTCTCTGTCGAAATACGAAGGCTCACACCACACCACGCGACCGACGTTCTCGTTGCGGGAATCGCGGTGCTGTTTTCGCTCTTCTATCTTCGTGTGCTCCCGCTGCACGTCATGATTACAGTCCGTTATCTGTTGCCTGTGATGCCACTGTTGCTCTACGCTGTCTTCCGCTTTCGAGCAGTTCATGACTTGCTCACCTATCCACGCACCCTTGGCATTGCTTTCACCGGTACCGTCTGTATCGGCGTGCAACTCCTCGTCGTCCTTCTCATCCTTCTCGACACCAACCTGGGTGAGGCAGCCCAAGTCCACGCGTGGCTCAATTTGACGGCGGCGACCCTCCTGGCACTCTGGCTTCTCGTCCAGACCCGTCTCCCCGAGCGATACACCCCGGTTGGCGCGGCCATCCTCGGCGTCACTGCTGGGGTCACCACCAATTTCCTCTTGCTAGCTGGCGTCGTCTATTTCGCACTCGAGCCGGGGTTCGTCTTGCCCATCATCGAACTGCTAAGTGAACGTGTGGGGTGGTTCTGACGCAACGCGCGCGTTTTCAGAGGCAGCGTACCTCGAATGAGGCCATCTGCCCATCACTGTGTGAACGACTGTACTCACAGGAGAGACACGGCTGCCACTCCTTCTGGTGACACCCCTCGTTCTAAGTGAAAACCGGGCGAATTCGAGGCTTAGACGAGTCCTCTGGACGGAATGGCTTCGTCGAGTTTCATCGAGCGTGCAACCAGCGGGCCCCATCGAACGCCGCCGTCGACGTCGTTGAGTGAGACACACCACCATTGCCAGTATTGCCAGGGCTCTGAGTGCACTGACAGCGGTCTAGTGTCTCAGACGTGCGAGAAGGACAACCAGAGAACACACTGAGGAGTCGCCGCACGCTACAACGTGTGCGGTCCGCATGGGGCGTCCGGGGTGGCGGTGTTCGTCGGTGAGGTGCAGATTGGTTCGTCTGGCTTCGACTCCCGTTGGCGGGATACAGTCGCGCTCGTGGGCAAGATGTACGCACGAGACGCTCCTCGACAACCAATCGTGGCCAGCAATCAAGACTCCGAGTGTGACTCGTCTCGGCGGGACGCAGTTGCTGAGCGTACACGTGCTCTACTCGCTGGTGGTGGCTGAGTGCTCGAGAGTGCTTTTGTCGCCACACTTGTCCCACGGGAAGTGGTGCCCCAACCGTGTACTGAGTACACGTAGTCGTCAGCCGAACGGTAGCGTCTGGCCACACGTCCGGATTCGCGGTGTCGAGGTGCTGAAAGAGAACGAGTGGAACACCTCAAAGACGTGTTCGGTGTGCGGTGACGATACGAAAGGGAACCGCAAACACCGTGGGTTGTACGTCTGCTCGTCGTGTGGATTGGTCGGGAACGCGGATTGCAACGGGGCGGAGAACATGCGACAGAAGATAACTCCGAGTCCTCATGGCGAGGATAGGAGTAACGGCTGTGTGGCACAGCCATCGGTACACCTGTTCGATTCAGAAAGTGGGGTGTTCGCCCTGCGAGAACAGGTTGTGTCGTAGACCGTCAAATATCCCACCTGCGGTACGGGAAGCCCCGTCGTTCACGACGGGGAGGATGTCACTTCAGAGTAGGCAATCCCAAATCTGATTTCGCGGACTGGTAGACACCGAGTAGCTGTCGCGATTCGAACGGCCCGTGCTTGAGGCGGCGAGTAGGTGTGCCGTCGCTGATGGTGGTACCGTGGCTGCGCGGACTTGGCACCCCAATCTCGGAATACAAACGTCCACGTACTACGACTACAGAATCGCTTCAAGCTCGGATAATCCGAATAGGTGCCACTCATCACCGAACTGCTCGTGGAGTTCGTCGGTGAAACCACTTTTCGAGAACAGAGCAAACTCTTGGTGACGGTCACCCGTTCGCCATCTCACTGAGTGTGCCTTTTCGAGAAGATTCTCAGCGAGCGCCGTTCCAACCGGGTCTGTGGTCCATTTGCATTCAGCAAGCAGCAGACGGTTGTCGTTTGGATTCAAGCCAACGATGTCGATTTCTTCTTCACCGTACCACCACCGACCGACCTGTGAATACCGCCCATCGAAGCGGTCTGTGCGTATTCCTTCCCAGACTGCCTCGATGCAGATGCGCTCAAAGACACGAGCAACATGATGGGTGAACGAGGGACGAATCACGTCTTCGAAGACGAGTTTCGGTGCTTGCTCGATACTGGATCGATTTGGTTCGATAAATCGAAACCAGAATGATAAGAAATTGTCTGCCACGTGGTACAGCGACCGTTTCGATTTCTTCTGTGACGCCGTCACGGGAACCTCTCGAGTGACAAAGCGCAGTCGACGGAGCGTCTGAAGGTATTGTGAAAGGGGGCCAGAATCGACGCCGGTCGCTCCAGAGATTTCTTTCGGTGTTGTGTGACCAGTTGCGATGGCTTCGAGAATACTCAGATATCGACCAGGGTTTCGAAGCTCAGTCCGCAGTAGAAACTCCGGTTCGTTGTACAAAACAGAGGTGTTCGAGAGGACATACTGGCGAATATTGTCTTCCAGCGACTGAGTATAGTCGAACAGCGTGAGATACATGGGTGTCCCACCGGTGACCGCATACGATTCAATCGAACTCTCAAGTTCGTATGATATCGCGCTCCGCGCTGTTCGAAAGTCGAACGGCTGCAAGTCGATTTGTGCCGTTCGTCGGCCGTAGAGTGGACTTTCGTGTCCAAGCACCTCCGACTCCATGACGCTAATACTCGACCCACAGAGGACGAGCAGTGACTGTGAGTTTGGTCCGTATTGATCGACGACCGATTGCAGATATGACGGAATTGAAGCGTTGTTTTCAACGAGGTAGGGGAACTCGTCGATAACGAACACGAACTGGTTTGTAGCGAGTTTTTCGCCGAGATACTCGAACGCCTCATCCCAGGTTTCGATTTGCGGAACGCGCTCCTCACAGTGCGCTGCAATCGCCTCGACGAACTTCTGTCGCTGTCGTTGTTCTGCCTCCTGTGACGCCAAGTGGTAAACGTGTGGTCGATCGCTACAGAACTCCTTGAGGAGCTCCGTCTTCCCGACCCGTCGACGTCCGTATACCACGACGAAGCCGAATTGATTCGCTTCGAACTCTCCTTGGAGCGCAGCAAGTTCGTCGGCACGGTCGTAGAAGGTCATAATCTAGATTATGATAATCTAGGTAATGACTTAGCTGTTCTCGTCGACTAAGTGAACGCGTGGGGTGGTTCTCAGTGACCACAGCTACTCCTTATCGACCGTCACGGCGAGCTATCTGGGGGAACGGCGAGTACGGGGACGCTCGCCGAGCGAACGACTCGCTCTGTCACACTGCCGAGGAGTGCACGTGGGAGGCTGCTCCGGCCGTGAGTGCCCATCACGATGAGCCCAACACTGTTGTCGGCGGCGTAGTCCACGATTTCGTCGTGGGTGACCCCGACTGTGATGGCTTCGACGACGTCGACACCCGCCTTGTCACACGCGTTTACGACGGCGCCGACGGCGTTCTGGGCGCGGTCTCGGAGTGGTCGACGGAGCTTTTCGGAGTCGATATCTGTGGGGGTCCGAAGTCCCAGTTCGCTGACGTCGACGACAGAGAGTGCATGGACCGTCGCGTCGTAGCGAGTGGCGAGATCGATGGCGTGGTCGACAGCCCGGGTGGCCGTTTCACTGCCATCGGTGGGGACCAAGATGATGGAGTACATGCGGTACTGTTGGTTTGGTAAGGATATGGCTGTGTCTTAGGGGTGAGCAGTTCGCTCTGTAATCGAGGAGAGAACTCCGCTGTTCACGACGAGCGTGAACCTGACCTGGGGCGAATCAGTATCAGTGCTTCTTCGCGTGAGGGAAGCCTCTGTTTACGGCGAGGGGACCTCAGCAAGGTTCTCCGTAATGTGAGCACCGCCATTCAACGTCGTCTTCACTTTGGGTAGACGGTATGCTTATTGCTAGCAATATGTGTAAGTCGCGGCATGCTGGCGCGTTTCGCCTCTCAGTCGTTCGGTATGGCACAAAAACGACCGTAAGCGTATCGCGCGAAGGTGCGCACTCGAAGGGGACGCCACCGAGAACGGCGGCGACGACCGCGCTGACGAGCGGTCACTCATCGCCGTGGCTAGTCTGCTCACGGCGCCCCTCCGTCTCTGCCGACCGACTCGACCGATTTATTCACAATCTGGAAATAACCACTGTGGTAGTTGACTATATCGCCAATATGCTGGATATTATTATGTATAGCTGTGCCTATAAGACATCATGGTGTTCAATCGAGGACGGCTAGCGGTAATCAGCGACTACACGTCAAACTCTATTGGGAGCGAGCACGGCCGCGCGGTCACGTCGGAAGGTGGGTAAGATGCCCGACGGTACCGACTCCAGGTTCGACCGTATCTGGTTGCTCGCGACGGGTGTACTGCTCGTAATCATGCCGGCGCTCACGTTGTTCGTCGCCTACGCAGTCTTGATCGTGACACAGAGTGTCGCTCTCGAACGAATCACACTCGCCGAAGCGGTCGAACTCTACCTCGTCGAACTAGCCGCGTTTGCGCTGTTCAGTTACTTCCTGTATCGACTCACACGATACACGATTCACCGACAGGAGATGCAAGAGACGGCACGGAACGAGCGTGAACGTGAGCAATCGCAGACTGACGGAGCGAGGCCGAGATGAAGACGCCAGAGAATCGGGGGACGGGCGAACCATCCCGGTACTGCCCGGCAACACCATCGGCAGGGTGGTCCTCGTGATCCTGCTCAACTACGGGCAGACAGAAGACCGATTCCCCGAAGGAAACGGTGCGCGCGCACGTCTCGGGTGGCGCGACTGGCTGTTCGGTTTCCGCGTCAGCCACCCCACGCAGTAGTGGTCGGCGGTCGTCCAGCCCTCGTCGTCCGTCTCCCGACTCACCCATCTCGTGGCGCGACCATCTCTGTCTCCTCGCGCCGAATCGCCTGTTGAATCCCCATCTCGGCGATGTTTCGTCCGTAGCTCGCGGTTCGGCGGACGCTGTCGAGCAGGAGGCCGAACGCGAAGGCGGCCGTGGCGTTCTCGTGTTGATAGAGCTGCTTGTCTAAGTCGTCGGCGGCGGCCTCGAGTTCGGCGACGTCCGAGAGGATGTCGAACGCCGTCGTGACGTCGACATCCGAGAGGACGACGTCGGCAGCACGTTCGACGATACGGCGAGAGGTGTTGGCGAGTCGTGTGAACTCGTCGAGGCTCACGTCGGTCAGGTCGCTGTCGTGTTCGACGACGAGACCGGCCATCTTCGTCGCGTGGTCGCCGATCCGTTCGAACTGGCGGGCCGTATGAAAGTACTCGAAGAGTGCCGAACGCGTCGTGTCGAGCGCGTCGACGGTCTGGAGGTCGTCGAGCGCCCGCTGGAACTGCCGACTGACGAGACAGAACAGTTTGTCCACTTCGTTGTCGCGGGCGACGACGCGACTCGCCAGCGCTACGTCGCCGTCGGTGACGGCGCGAACCGCATCGCGGTGCATCGACAGGACGACGAGCTTCATCCGGAGGACGGTCTTGCGAATCGAGATGCTCGACGGATCGACGATGTTCTGAAAGACGAGTGTTCGATCGCTCGTCTCCATGAGTTCGAGGCCGCTCAACTCCGCACAGAGGTCCAGCGCTGCCTCCAATCGAGCGTCGTCGTGGCCGTTCCGGTCGACGATAACGAGTTTGTCGATGCCGACGAGATACATTGACGTGACGGCCTGTCGGACCATCGCTGTCCTGTAGCCGGTGACGTCGAGGCGGACCGTTCGGTCGTCGTCGCTCCGCTCTGTGCCCGCTTCGACGAGTAACGTGCCGTCGTCGTCCGGGTGCAGATACAGGACCGACCCGCTCGAGATGCCGTGTTCGGTGGCCCACGTTTTCGGGAGTGAGACGGTGAACGTGGTGCCGCCCGACAGTTGGACCTTCCGTGTCTCCATACTCGATAGGACGACGAGTGGTTCAGCCCTTAGCCGTTCGTATGAGTACTTGCATCCGACCGGGAGCGCTACTGAGTGCTATTGAGTGTCGAACCACAGTCACGTCACAGACCTATGTACTGGTCCGGACAGTACGTGGCCAACGAATAACTACACCCGAGGGAGTTGACCGGACAGAATGCGTTGGAGCCAACCCAGTTTGACGCCGCAGGGTGGTCGTGAGATAACCCTCGCTCGCGTCATCGAGACTATCGACCGGACGGCACCGGAGACGAAGGCGGCACTCGCCGACGAACTCGGACTCTCGGAGCACTATCTCTCGGAACTCCTCCAAGAACTGAAAGGGCGCGGCATCGTCCGAAAGGGGTACGTCGTCGACGACGTGGCCGTCTACGACCACTCGCCGACGCTCTCGGAACTCCACACTGACGACGGAGCGATGTACACGCGACTCGTCGAGCAACTCGAACGGCTCGAAGCCGTCACAACCGACCAGTATCGGGCCGCCCGCACACAGTTCGCTGGCGACGACCCCGACCAGAGCGCCGACGACCTCGAACCGCTGGCGAACGAGCGCTGTCTGGTCGTCCTCCAAGAGTTGAAGTCGATGACGTTGACGACCGATTGGCCGGGGAATCGGGTCGCCTCTGATTTCGGTATCATCGCCACGAACCTCGAAATCATCGGTGATCGTGCGTGTTACATCGCCGATATCGCGGCGAAGATGGAGATGGAGTCGGTCGGTATCGTCCACGACCACGTCCTCGATATCTTCGACGGCGGACTCGACATCCACGACGCCGTCGTCGACGTGTTGTTCGACGCCGACGCGGGTCGACTCGACGACCTCTATGCGGTCGAAGACGAGGTGCATCGCCAACTCGACGAACTGTTCGAACTGGTCACCGCCTACGACCCAGAGATGTACGGCCAACTGGCGACGATGACGCGCGCACTGGAACGAACCATCTACTACTGGGTTCACACCGCAGAGATGGCCGCCCGGATTCACGTCGGTCTCGAACCCGACCATATCCCAACGTAGGGCGACTCGTTACTGGAAGAACTCTACTACCGACCCGACGTCTCGGTCGGTGAGCATCTCGATGGAGTGATCAGCGAGGGCGGCGGTGTCGAGCGGATACCAGCCATCGCGGTACGCGACGAGCAGTGAGCGTGTGCCGTAGTCTCGCGCCCACGCGCCCGGTGCGTGCGCTTCGACCGCCTCGACGTAGACGTACTCCCGACCGCCGAACCTGACGGTGAGCGGGTCGGACGCGAGCAGTGTGGCCGGCACGTCGGCGGTGTCGACGAGGACGGCGCAGTGGCCCTCTGGAATCACGAACCCGGTCCGGAAGTCGAGCGCCGAACTGGACAATAGACCGGCGAGCAAGAACGCGAGGTCCTCACAGTCGCCCATCCGCTCGGCGATGGTCTCGGCGGGATAGCGGATATACTCCCGTTGGTCGGTCGATTCGATGTCGCGTGCGTACTCGATGTCGGTCACGACTGCCTGCGCGGCGAGAAGGCGGTCGGCGTCCGAAGAGTACGTCCGAGCAATCTGTCGACCGAGTCGTTCGAGTGCCGGACTCTCCCGCGCGGCGTTGGCTGCGCGCGTGAACGACCGTGAGCGGTCGCGAGCCGTGACGTACTCCGACTTCGGGATGTCGACGTGGAACGCGGCTCGTCCCTCGTCGACGTCCACCGCGTACCGTCGCGAGATTCGTCCCGGGGTGGTCGTCGAGTCGTCGCTCCCGCCGCCGTCGAGACACCCTGCGAGTCCGGTAACGGCCGTCACCCCGAGTGTTCCGAGGACCTGCCGACGTGTTCGGCCACTGCCTCGTCCCGTCCGTGAGTGGTGACTCTCTTCAGACATGGTGACCCCAGTACTCACTCGACGGTACGCCGAAACGGAGTAAAAACACCTGCTAAGAGGGATATTGAGACAACCGTTGTCGAGAGTGTGGCTGTCTCACGCTCCGGCGGATTCGCCTCACCGACAGCCTACCGAGCGCTACTCCCGAGCGTACTGGTCGAGAAACGTTTCGAGGTCACGGAAGGCGTCGACTCGCTCGGCGAGCGTCTCGTGGTTCCACTCCCACCACTCGGTTTCGAGGAGTCGTCGTGCTGTCTCCTCGTCGAATCGGCGGTCGAGTGGTTCGGCAGGGACGCCAGCGACGACGGTGTAGGGGTCGACGTCGTGCGTGACGACAGCACCCGCGGCGACGACGGCACCGGTTCCGATTTCGACGCCCGGCAGTACTGTCGCTCCGTGTCCAATCCAGACGTCATGGCCGACGACGACCGGATTGTCGGCACGCCAGTCAAAGACAGTCTCGTCGTCTTCGCCCATGTCGTACATCTCCGCGCGGTAGGTGAAATGGTGCGCTGTCGGGCGGTCGATGGGGTGGTTCGTCGGACCGAGACGAACGTCGGAGGCGACGTTTCCAAAGTTCCCAATGTCGGTGTAGTCCAACTGAACCCGTTCCATCAGGTACGTGTAGTCTCCGATGGTCGACTCGTTGAGGCGACATCCCTGCCTGACCTCGGTCCACGCACCGAGTTCGCTCTTCGAAATCGACACCGGGTCATGCAGCGTCGGCGCTGGCTCGAGTTCGAGCGTCCGGTCCGGGCCGTATGATTCGATGAAAGTCACAGAATCACCGCCGCCCCACCGTCGACATGAGGATCTTTTTCGGCGCGGTCACGATGGCTTCGAGGAGGCCGGTCTGCTCGACGTCGTCTTCGCGGAGATACGAACGGACGCGTTGGCTCAGGAGTTCTACCGACCCAGCCAGTAGGAGAATCAGGAGGATACAGGCCATCATCTCCGTGTAGTTGAACGTCTTTCGCTGGATGTCGAGTTCGAGTCCGAGTCCCCCGGCACCGATGAGGCCAAGTCCGATGGCGACCCGGACGTTGTGTTCGAGGTCGAAGGCGATCCACGCGATGAACTGGCGGAACACCTGGCTCAGCATGCCGAAAGAGACGATCTGCGACTTGTTCGCGCCCGTGCTCCGGATTCCTTCGATGGGGCCGTCGGCGATCTCTTCGAGTTCGTCGGTGAACAGTCGGCCGAGATAGCCCGTCGTGTCGATTATAATCGCGAGCGTCGCGGTGAACGGCGTGACCCCACCGAGCGGGATCAAGATAAGCACCCACACGAGCGCTGGAATCGCACGGATGAGGCTCATCGTCGCCCGAAACACGAAGTTGAACGGGTAGGGGACGACGCGTTCGCTCGCCATGACGCCGAAGAACAGTGCTCCGGGCAGACCGAGTATCGTCCCCGCGATGGCGATGGCCATCGTCACCTGTGAGGCGGCGAAGAGGTTCTCTTCGACGATGAACTCCCAGTATTGCATCACGTCGACGAAGGGAACTCCGAAGTATGTCGTCGGCGGGAAGTAGTCCGTGAGCGCGTCGAGGAAGTGAGGTATCTGGGTGAACAGTTCGGTCAACGAGAACCCGACCACGACGAGACTCGCGTTCAGAACGACGACGGTGAAGACGACGCCGAGCGCGGCGTACAGCCGCCGAACTAGTTTCCGCCGTCGCAGGTCGTCGAGTTTCCGGTCGACCGGCGAGTCGCCGGCGTCACCCAAGCCGAGGAGAGTTCTGAGACTGCCGGTGTCGGACTCCGAACTCATGGTCTGACCCTCCGCTCTACGACGTCAGACGAGGGTTCGTCGCGCTTCTGTGCGGCGAGTCCGACCGTCTCGACGCTGCCGTACAGGTCGTCGACCAGGTCCGGTGTCAGTTCCTCCGGGCCGACGTCGAACAGGAGTCGGCCGTCTCGGAGCCCGATGAATCGTTCTCCGAAGTGGGCCGCGATGTTGACCTGGTGGAGACTCACCAGTGCGGTGACTTCGTGGACGTTCGCGGCCTTTTTCAGGTACGCCATCACGGTTTCGGCGCTGGAGGGGTCGAGACTGGCGACCGGTTCGTCGGCAAGCAGGAGGTCGGGATCCTGAACGAGTGCCCGTGAGATGCCGACGCGCTGCTGTTGTCCACCGCTCATCTGCGAGACGCGCTGGTGCGCCTCGTCGAGCAGTCCGACGGTCTGGAGCGCTTCGAGCGCCTGACGTTTCGTCTCCGAGTTCTGACGCTGCAGGAGACTCTCGACTGTTGTGGCTCTGTCGAGCGACCCGGTCAGCGCGTTCATGTATGCGGATATCCCTTCGACGAGGTTGTGTTGCTGGAAAATCATCCCCACGTTGGGCTGTGAGCCGGTAATCGGCTCCCCGTCGAGAGAGATGTGCCCACTGGTCGGCTCGGTTAGCCCGTTGATGCAGCGCAGCATCGTCGACTTCCCTGCGCCGGACTCGCCCAGCAAGACGGCGAACTCGTCTTCGATTTCGAAGGAGACGTCTTCTAGCGCAGTCACGTCTCCGTACTCCTTGGTGAGGTTTTCGATGGTAAGTGTGCTCATTGTGACTAAAAGAACGGCAGTTCTATCGACTACTCTCCGAGTTCGATGCCGAGGTCGTTGAGACGCTTGATGACCGGCTGATAGGTGTCCATCGACGTGTCTTCGATGGTCGTGAAGGGTAGTTCCTCCTCGTCGTAATCCTCGGGATAGTACTGCTCGACAGTCTCCGCATCAGAGTTGACGAGGACGTCTCCGATTTCCTTCTTCTTCGGTGACTCCCAGCTCTTGCGGGCGTAGATGGGCTGTTTCGGAATCGGGAAGGACCACCAGAACGGTCGGAACTTCGGCGACTCGTCGCCCATCGTGTCGAGGAAGGAACTCTTGTCATCGACACGGCTCGGGACCTCGGTGTCTTTCGGGATATGCGCGATGCCGTTGCCACCCCACGTCGTCGCGGCGTCGGCCTCGCCGTTACCGAGCTTTTCGAGGGCAACCTCGTGGTTGGACCAACTTCCCTCGAAGTCGACGGGGTCGCCGTCGGGAGCCTCACCGACGTCGAGTCCAGCCTCTTTGAGGGCGTAGACGGCGAAGATGGACCCACTCGTCGAGAGGCGGTCGGCGAACGCCATTGTCTTGCCCTCGATGTCGGTTCGCTCCTGAATATCCGAATCGGAGTTGGTCATCATCACGGAGAAGTAGAACGCCGACCCGCCCGTGACCGCCGTCCCGTACACGTCCATGATGTCGGGGTTGGAGATGAGCGTGATGTCGTCCATCCCGATTTCTGCCTGTTCACTCTTGAGTGCCGGGCGGATGGCCGAGTAGTCCTGTGGAACCTGCATCTCGACGTCGATGCCGTCGACTTCGCCCTGAATCAGGTTCTGGATCGGTTTGTAGCGTCGGCGGACGTCAGCCGGCGTGTCCGGCGTCAGGAGCATCGTAACCGTCTCGTTGTCACCGCCCCCCGAGCCTATCGTCCCGGCACAGCCAGCGAGGGCGACTGTGCCGACCGCACCGGCACCAGCGATGAAGCCGCGCCGAGTGGTATTCGAGCGTGAGCGTGTCCGGTTCGACTGCGTGTCGACTGCCTCCTCGGTGTTGCGCACCATTACAGACGGTGCAAACGGGGTTTCCCGGATAACCGTTGTCTGGGTACAGTACTGATGTCTGCACGGGGAGGCCCACGAACGCCCACTCGCCGAGTCGGCTCCATCCGGTTCCTGAGTCGAGAACACGCACCCCCGAAACGTCGGGGTCGGATTGTGAAGTCCAGACTCGTCCGGACGCCGCTCGGTCGGACCGGTGTTCGGTCTGCTCTCGCTGCCGGTAGGGGAGAGTACCCAGCGAACCCTTATGCGGATTCTTCGGCTGTCACCGACCGAGTGCATGGCCGACCCAACTGAGAGAACAGACCGATTCGAGTTGATCGCGGCGTGTGACGCCGACACGCTCGTCGGACTCGCCGACGAGGTGCTCGACGGCGAGACGCCAGTCCGTATCCTTCAGGAGCCGAAGCCACAGCTCTTGATGCACCAAGTCCGCGAACCGGTCGAACGACGACCGTTCAACCTCGGCGAGGTGGTCGTCACCGCCGCCGAAGTCACCATCGCGGGCGAACGTGGGTTCGCGATGGTCGCCGGGAAGGCCGAGTCGAAGGCCGTCTCCGGTGCCATCCTCGACGCCGCCGTCGCCGCCAACCACGCGACGGCCGACCGTATCTGCGAGTCGCTCGTCGACGCCGAGGTCGACCGAGACGAGACTCGTCGTCGCCAGTGGAACGAGAGTCGCGCGACCACGGTGGCATTCGAGACGATGGAGGACGAGGACGAATGAGGGCGCTCGACATCGATCCCGTCCACGACACGCGCGAGACGTTCCGTGCGCTCGTCGATGCGACGAGTCGCCCCGGGACCGTCGAGCAGACGCCGACCACCCCTGCAGTTCACGCCGTCGTCGCGACGCTCGTCGACCACGAGGTGACCCTCCACGGTGGCGGTGACGAACTCCGGACGACGCTCGGCCGCGAGAGTCGTCTCGACACCGCGCCGTTCGAGGACGCCGACGTCGTCGTCGTCGACGGACACACCGACGGCCGCGTCACTGTGGCCAAACGAGGCAGTCTGAAAGAACCGAGCGAGGGCGCGACGCTCGTCTACGAGGTAGCTGACCTATCGGCAGATACCGAACCTATCGACGGCGACGACGACCAGACGCTGACACTCGCCGTGAGCGGCCCAGGTGTCCCCGACACGCGCACGTTCGGTGTCGATGGGCTCCCTGCCACAGAAGTCGAGGCGATTGCGGAGGCGCAGTCTGGCTACCCGCGTGGCGTCGACGTCTATCTCGCGGCCGACGACCGTGTGGTCGGACTGCCGCGATCGGTCGACCTGTCGGTCGCGTCTGACGTACCGGACGAGGAGGTGGCGTAGATGGGCTACGTCGCCGTGAAGGCGGGTGAAGAAGTTATCCGCCGGGCAGAGGACCTCTTCGAGAAGCGCCGCGTCGACGGCGAAGACGAACCGGTCTCCGTCGAACAGGTCGAATCGCAGTTCAGCCGACTCGTCGGGCAGGTCATGAGTGAGGGTGGTCTGTACGCTCCGAAACTCGCCGCCCGCGCGGTCAAGCAGGCGCAGGGCGACGCCGCCGAGGCAGCGTTCCTCCTGCGCGCCTACCGGTCGACGCTCGAACGCTACGACGACTCGCTGCCCTCGAGTCCGGACGCGATGTTTGCCACGCGGCGCGTCTCGCCCGCGTACAAGGACGTCCCGGGTGGGCAGATCCTCGGGGCGACGAAGGACTACACGCAGCGACTACTGGACTTCGAGTTCGACGAGTCGGACCCGACCGACGAGTGGGACCTCGGTGACGACGAACCCGAGTCGCTTCGGAACGTGATGGAAGTGCTCCGCGACGAGGGACTGGTCTCGGACCCCGACCCCGTCGACGACACTGACGTCACGGATACGACCCGCGAACCGGTGATGTTCCCCGCGCCACGCGACGCCATCCTACAGGAACTCGCACGCGGCGAGACGGGTGCGGTGACCGCCCTCGCCTACAGCGCCCTCCGTGGATACGGACAGGTGCATCCGACACTCGGCGAAGTACGGGTCGGGTCGCTCCCGGTCGAAATCGAACACCCCTACACGGGAGAGTCGGCCGAGGTGACGAGCGTCGAAGTGACCGAGTCCGAGAGCGTCGTCCCGGTCTACGCCAAACGCGACGACCCGCAGTTCTCCTTCGGCTACGGACTGGTGTTCGGCCGCAACGAGCGCAAAGCCATCGGGATGACCATCCTCGACGCCTCCATCCAACTCGACGGCGACGAACCCGCCGAAGACGCGGAGTTCGTCCTCGATACGGTGGACGGTATCGACTCCTTCGGCTTCATCGAACACCTCAAACTCCCGCACTACGTCACGTTCCAGAGCATCCTCGACCGGATTCGGGCGATTCGAGAGCGGAAGGGATTGGACCCTGTCGATGGCGGGGAGCGCACGGACGGTGATGGCGGCGGCGACACACCGAGCGACCGCGAGGCACCGCAGGCGGTGAGCGACGATGACTGACCAGACCCAGATGCACGAGACGAGTCCGACGACAGAAGCGACCGACAACGAACAGCAGGAGTCCGCCACGACACCGACCGGCGTCTCCGACCTCCTCAGCGAGTCCGGCGCCGGAATGGCCGGCTACAACTACGCCTACCTCGACGAGCACACGAAGCGCGAGGTGCGACGCGGCGTGCTGAAGGCCATCTCACTCCCGGGCCACCAGGTACCTTTCGCCTCTCGGGAGATGCCGCTCGCTCGCGGATGGGGAACTGGTGGGATTCAGGCCTCGCTCTCACTGCTCGGTCCGGCGGACACGTTCAAGGTCATCGACCAGGGAAGTGACGAGAGCGTCAACGCCGCCAACATCCGCCGACTGGCGAAGACGACGGCGGACGTCGAGACGACCACAGACACGACCGAGGCGTCGGTTATCCAGACGCGACACCGCATCCCCGAAGAAGTCCTCACCGACGAGCAGATTCTCGTCTTACAGGTCCCGACGACCGACGCACTCCGCCGTGTCGACGGGAGCGACGACGCGAACCGTCGCCGTCACGCGCACAAGAACTACTCGAAGATGTGGGTCGCACTCTACGAGAACGTCGTCAAGTGGGACGAGATTCAGATCTCTGCCCGCTATCCGGCGATGGTGAACGGCCGCTACCTGATGGACCCTTCGCCCATCCCGCGGTGGGACACGACCAAACTCAACGACGCCGACTCGCTGTTCCTCTTCGCCGCCGGACGCGAGGCACGCATCTACGCCGTCCCACCGCACACCGACGTCGAACCGCTGGCGTTCGAGGACCGCTCGTTTCAGGTCGAACGGTTCGACGAGAGCTGTCACCGCTGTGGGTCGACTGATACCTACCTGACCGAGGTTACCGGCGACGACGGTGTCACGCGCTACGCCTGCAACGACGCCTCGTTCTGCGAGAAGCGTGCGGAGCATCCGGACCTCTCGAAGGACCACCACCTCGACGAGGACGACGTGGCTTGGGGGCCGGAGACGCCGGACCCGATTCTGTCCGACGAGACGGGAGGTGAGGACGCGTGAGCCTTCTCGACGCGGAGAACGTGACCCGATTCTACGGCGAGTTCGAGCCCTGCGGTGACTGTGTCGACCTCACTGGCCCGACCCACGGCCGAAACCAGTGTCCGGACTGCGGGACGGTCGTCGGCTGTGCCGACGTGGACCTCGACGTCGAACGCGGTGAAGTCTTGGGAATCGTCGGCGAGTCCGGCAGCGGCAAGTCCAGTCTCGCGGAGATGCTGGCGCTGGACCTCGCGGCGACGGCGGGGAACGTCGAGTTCGCCTCCTACGACGGCAACCTCCTCGATGCGAACTACGAGGAGCGCGTCGACCTGCGGAACACGAACGTCGGGATGGTCCACCAGCACGTCCGCGACGGCTTGAATCTGGAGTTCACTGGGGGTGGCAACGTCGCCGAGTCGCTCTTGGCTGCCGGGTGGCGCAACTTCGATGAGATCCGGGCGCGCGTCCGCGACCTCTTCGAGGAGACGGAGGTCCCGGTAGACCGGATGGACGACCCGACAGACACCTACAGCGGCGGGATGCAGCGCCGTGTCCAGATTGCGAAGGCCATCGCCAACGACCCCGAACTCGTCATTCTCGACGAACCGACCACCGGTCTCGACGTGAGCGTGCAGGCCCGCGTTCTCGATATGTTTCGCCGCATTCAGCGCGAGCAGGACGTCGCCACCATCGTCGTCTCACACGACCTCGGTGTGGTCCGCCTGCTCGCCGACCGAACCGTCGTGATGCGGCACGGGCGTGTCATCGAGTCGGGCCTGACCGACCGCGTCATGGAAGACCCGCAGCGCGAGTACACCCAGACCCTCATCAATTCAGTCATATGACAATCCTCGAAATCGACCAGCTACGAAAGGAGTTCCAGATGCACGTCGTCGGCGGGAAGCGCGTCGTCGGTCTCGACGGCGTCTCGTTCGACGTCGCAGACGGTGAGTTCCTCGCCATCGTGGGTGAATCCGGCAGCGGGAAGTCGTCGCTGTTGAAGTGTCTCTACCGGACCTACCTTCCCTCGGGCGGGGCGATTCGGTTCGAGAGCACCGACGGCTCTGTCGACCTCGCGTCCTGTTCGGAGCGTCGACTGCTCGAACTCAGAGACGACGAAATCGGCTACGCCTCACAGTTCCTCGACGAAATCCCACGCGTACCCGCCCTCGACGTGGTCGCACGACCGCTCGTCGAAGAGGGCGTTGAACGACCCGCGGCGCGGGATGTCGCCCGCGACCTGCTCACGGCGTTGAACCTTCCGGAAGAGCTCCACGACGCCTACCCGGCGACGTTCAGCGGCGGCGAGCGACAGCGGGTGAATCTCGCTCGTGCCATCGCACCCCGTCCCCGTCTCCTTCTGCTCGACGAACCGACTAGCGCGCTCGACCCGGAGACGAAAGCGGCCGCTATCGACCTGCTGGACCGCTACCTCACCGAGGAGACCACGGTCGTCGGCGTCTTTCACAACCGCGACGTCGTCGCACAGGTTGCAGACCGGGTCGTCGTCCTCGACGACGCCGCACTCCAGCGCGTCGTCGACGTGGAGACGTACGCCGAGGAGACGAGTTCCGAGATCGACCTCGCGGAATCGGAGGTGGGCGTATGAGTGGTCCCGAGACCGCAGAACGAGTTCGTCACGACGAACAGAGGACGTACGACGTCGTCGTCGCCGACGCTCGGGTAGTGACGCCCACGGAGACGGTTCGCGGAAGCGTCGCCGTCCGCGACGGCAAAATCGCTGCCATCGAGTCGGGTGAGTTCGAGAGCGACGCCGAGGCGACCACCCGCGTCGACGCCGACGGGCGCGTACTCATGCCCGGTATCGTCGACCTACACGGCGACGACATCGAGAAGCATCTCCACCCACGGAGCAACGCCGCGGTCGAACCGCCGATGGCGCTCGCCTCCGCCGACAGGGCCAACGTCTCGTCGGGTATCACGACCAAGTTCCACGCCATCGCCTTCGAGGAGGCCCCCGAGAAGGACCGCTCGCCCGAACTAGCGATGGACCTCGTCGACTCGATTCGCGCCAGCGACTCGCTCATCGCCGACCACCGTATCCACGCCCGCTGTGAGATTACGGACGAATCTTGCGTCGACGCTGTCGAACGGGTTCTCGACGGCGACGCCGCCTCACTCGTTTCGGTGATGAGCCACATCCCCGGCAAGGGGCAGTTCGGCGACATCGAGCGGTTCCGCTCCTACTACGAGAACGACGCGAACCTCTCGGTCGAGGAGGCCGAGGAACTCATCGAGGAGCGGACGAGTCTCTCCGAGGAGACGCTCTCGACGCGTATCGACCGCATCGTCGCCGCCGCCGAGGAGGCAGACGTGGTCGTGGCCTCCCACGACGACGAGACACCGGTCGAAGTCGAGCGACTCGACGACCGCGGCGTCGCCATCAGCGAGTACCCCATCACACTCGACGCGGCCGAACGCGCCCGTGACCTCGGGATGGTCACCGCGATGGGCGCACCGAACCTCGTCCGAGGCGGGAGTCAGTGGGGCAACCTCGCCACCGAGGAGGCTATCGAGGCCGACGCGGCCGACGCACTGCTCGCGGACTACCACCCGCCGTCGCTGCTCGCCGCCCCGTTCGTCGACACCGGCGAGTCGCTGGCGACGCGAGTCGCTCGCGTGACGACGAACCCGGCCGATGCCGTCGGTCTGACTGAACGAGGTCGCATCGAAGTCGGGGCGCGAGCCGACCTGATTCTGGTCGACCCCGAACCTACCCCAGTCGTCGAGCGTGCCTTCGTCGACGGCGAACCCGCGTTCGTCGCGGAGGCTCCACGATGAGCACCGAGTCCAGACTCGGGGCCGCCATGGACCTTCGCTTCGAGGAGTCGGTCCAGGAGTTCGCGGCGTACGTCACCGACCGTGGCCTCGACCACGTCGAACTCAAACGCGAGTACCTCCACGCGCATCCCGACGCACCAACGCCACACGAACTCGCCGAACTCGGCCGCGAGTCCGACGTGACGTTCACGCTCCACGCACCCTTTCGCGACTGGAACCTCGGGAGTTTCAACGACGCCTCGCGCCGCGCCTCGGTCGAACAGGTCAAGCGGACGCTAGACGACGCCGCGGCCGCAGACGCGGGTGCCGTTGTCGTCCACGGTGGGTCGGTTCCGCGGCGCTATCCCGACCACGTTCACGCGAAGGCGCGACAGAACGCGGTCGAGTCGCTGCGAGCGTGCGCGGAGCACGCCGCCCACGTGGGCGTGCCGCTGTGTCTCGAGAACCAGCCTCGTTCGGATACGAAACTACGCCACACGACGACACCGGACGACCTCGACTCGCTTCTCACGGCCGTCGACGCTGACCCCGAGTGGCTGAGAGTCACCCTCGACGTCGGCCACGCGAAGGTCAACGGTTTCGACTGGCGAACCTTCGCCGACCGGTTCGGGAACCGCATCGAAGTGGTCCACCTCCACGACAACGACGGCACCAACGACGACCACGAACCATTGACCGACTACGAGACTGTCGTCTCGGCCACGGACGCTACCTACCACGTCTTCGAGATGAAACGAGTGTGCGACGTCGACGCCTGTCTCGCAGTGGCGCCGTCGAGACTGTCGTGAGGTAGCCATTCCCGGTCGAATACGGCCGTTCTCAGGTCTACACTGACCGGTGGGAGTGGCTCCCCCAACCACCGAATCGCTCAACCCACCCCTCCGTTCGAAAGAGGTATATTGGTATATGCTAATATTAGAAATTACTAATATGAATCGGCAAGCGTCGAACACCGGTGAGACCGAGCAAGTGCAGACCGACGGCGACAGAGTGTGCTGTAGCGCCGAGCACTCGCTGAGTGAGGACGAACTGGCCGCAGACGTACAGTTGTTGTCTGCGCTCGGCAACGACACGCGCTACGAGGCGCTTCGGCTCATCGCCGGAACCGACAGCGACGTCTGCGTCTGCGAGTTAGAGCCTGCCCTCGGCGTCAGTCAGAGTGCTGTCAGTCAGGCGCTCTCTCGGCTCTACTCGGCAGGGCTCGTCTCCCGCCGGAAGGACGGCCGGTGGCGCTACTACGCCGCGACGCCGCAGGCCGAGCGACTATTGGACGCACTCGACGACGTCCGGGGTGGGGCCGATGCGTGACGACGCCGACACACCCGAGTCGACGACCGGTCTCGACCCGAACACCCAGCGCCGAGCGGTCCGTCGGCGCTACGCTCGTATCGCCACCGAGGAGTCGAGTTGCTGTGCTAGCTCAAGTTGTGGAGGCGACGACGACAACGACGACCTGAACCGACAGCTGGGCTACTCCGCGGCGGACGACGAGTCCGTCGCAGAGGGTGCGAATCTCGGACTCGGCTGTGGCAACCCGAACGCGCTCGCCGCGCTGCAACCGGGTGAGACGGTCCTCGACCTCGGATCGGGCGCGGGGTTCGACTGCTTTCTCGCCGCACGGGAAGTCGGCGAGACGGGCCGCGTCGTCGGCGTCGACATGACGCCGGAGATGGTCGAGAAAGCGCGAGAGAACGTCGAGAAGAACGACGCGCACAACGTGGCGTTCCGCCTCGGTGAAATCGAACATCTACCCGTCGCGGACGGGACGGTCGACGTGATCATCTCGAACTGCGTCGTGAACCTCTCGCCGGACAAACAGCAGGTGTTCGACGAAGCCCATCGCGTTCTCCGGCCCGGTGGCCGACTCGCCATCTCGGATGTGGTGCTAACTGCACGACTGCCGAGCGATGTCCACGCAGACCCGGAGTCCGTCGCCTCTTGCGTTGCTGGCGCGTCGCCGATTGCCGACCTCGAAACGATGCTGTCGACGGCGGGGTTCGAACAGATCACGATCGTCCCAAGGGAAGCGAGTGAACAGTTCATCCGCGAGTGGGACGACGCGCGTGACGTCAGCGACTACGTCGTCTCCGCGACTATCGAGGGTCGGAAGCCCGAACAGAACGTGTCGTGAGAACGAGTCCAATAGGAGAGGCTGGTGCGAGGATTGGGGTCGATTCGCTCGGCCACCGTGTCGTGTTCCGACTACGCGCTGACTCTCACGGTTTCGACGCGGACGTCTGGTCGACGTAGCCGGGGAACGCGGGAACCCTCTCGCCGTGTGAGAGTGCGTCCGAGAGGAGTTTCGACTCTGCCTTTCGGAGGTGTTCTAGCACCGTCGAGTGAGTGATATCCAACTCCTGTGCCAACTCCTCGCTGGTGAGGCGCCGTGGCCACTCGAAATACCCGCGTTCGAGCGCCAGTTCGAGCACTTCGTACTGCCGCGGTGTCAACGCGGCCGTCGGTGGATGAAACTCTTTGACGTGGCCCAGTGTCGCCGTCCCAATCTCTTTGAACTCCTCGATGACCGCACGGAGGTCCTCACGACGGAACAGCAAGACGGTGTACTCTCGCCGACTCGACGAGATATAGTTCCGTCGCCGCATGATACCGTGGTTCCGGTCGACCGCCTCGTAGGCACCGCACGACGTCTTCGTGACGAGGAACGTCGTCTCGGTGAGTCGTTCGATGTGGGTGACCTGCGACGATTGCTCGAAGAACTCGTACACTTTCTCGCAGGCTTCCTCCAGTTCGATGATGAACGTCACCTGGTGGTCGTGGAGTTCCTCGATGGCGACTTCGAACGAGGTGTCGAATCGCGCCGCGATGTCGGAGAGGACACAACTCTTCTCCTGCTGGAGGTGAATCTCTGCCTGGAACATTGTGACAGACTACCAATACACAAACAGTGACTTGAAACTGTGCCGTTTCCTCACGGCCGGTTGGGGGTGGAACGATAGAGCGCCCGCCGGGGATTTGAGCCGGACATTTCTCCTCAGGAACCGAACTCTCGCTCGGCGAGTGCCACCGCGTCGGCCAGATGTAGCGGCCCTCGGTCGTCGAGCAGGTCGAGGAAGGCAGCGACGGTTTCGTCGTCAGCGTCGACGCCGGCCCGCTGGAGGAGCTTTCGCGCACCGCCTTTCCCAGTCGGTTTCCCGAAGACGAGTCGTCGGCCCCCCCCGAACGTCGCTGGGTCGAAGGGTTCGAGCGTCGCCGGGTCGCTGAGCATCGCCGCGGTGTGAATCCCCGACTCGTGTTCGGCGATGGCCGACCCGAGGACGGCCTTTCGCTCGCCGTACGACTCACCGAGTTCGTCGAGGACGTCACGACACACCGGAATCAGTTCGCCGACGTCGACGCCGAGGGTGTCGTCGTCGTCGACCGTACAGGCGGCGACGACCTCTTCGAGAGAACTGTTTCCGGCACGTTCGCCGAGTCCACCGACGCTCACGTCCGCTTTCGCGACACCGAGGTGGTAGGCCGCGAGGACGTTGGCCGTCCCACACCCGAGGTCGTCGTGGAAGTGAACGCCGACACGGCCGAGGTCGACATCCTCTCGCAACGCTTCGAGAAACGTCTGCACACTCGCCGGTGTCCGCACGCCGACGGAGTCCGCGAGGGTGACCATCGGCACGTTCGGAAGCGACTCGAACACGTCGACGAGGTCCGCGTGGTCAGTACGAAACGCGTCGGCGAGCGTCACGTGCGGCGTCCCCCCGTGGTCGACGACGTGGTCGACGGCGTTCGTGAGCATCGCGAGCATCTCCGGTCTGGACTTTCCGAGCAGATGTTCGAGATGACGGTCGGAGACGGAGACGAATACCTCGACGACGTCGGCGCCGGCGTCGAGCGAGACGTCGATGTCGCCCGTCACCGCCCGGGCGAGTGCGACGATGTCCGCGTCGGTCGTCCCGGCGAGTTCGCTGACGACGGACCGGTCTTTCTCGCCGGTAATCGGGAACGCCGGTTGGATGAACGGGACGCCGAGTTCGTCGAGTCGGCGCGCGGCACGAACTTTCTGGTCGGCGGTGAACGCACGGCCGGGCATCTGGTCTCCTTCTCGGAGGGTGACGTCGTTGAGTTGCATCCGGGGCATCTAGATGACCCCGTCTGCCCGAAGGTCGGCCAGTTCGTCTGCCGAGAGACCGAGTTCGTCGCCGTACACCTCGCTGTTGTGCTCGCCGTGCTGTGGTCCCATGAACTCGACTTCGCCGGGCGTCCGCGAGAACTTCGGCGTCGGCGCGAACGTCTTGATGTCGCCGACGTCGGGGTCCGTCACCTCGATGATAGCGTCGCGCGCCTGGAACTGCTCGTCGTCGAAGATGTCCGCCATGTCGTAGACGGGGCCGACGATAGCGTCGTTCGCTTCGAGAATCTCGATGGCTTCGTCGGTGGTGTGTTCTCTCGTCCACGCCTCGATTTCGGCGTCGAGGGCGTCGACGTTTTTCACACGGGTCGCGTTGTCCGCGAACCGCGGGTCGTCGATGAGGTCGGGTCGGTCGATACTGTTGGCGACTCGCTCGAAGATTTTCTGATTCGAGGCGGAGAGCGTCATGTAGCCGTCGGCCGTCTCGTAGATGTTCCGCGGGGCGGTGTTGGGATGGCGGTTCCCCGTCCGCTCACGGACGTGACCCTGCCGGTCGTAGGCTTCGACCTCGCCGAAGAACAGTCGCCACAGCGGTTCGGTCAATGAGACGTCGATGACCTGTCCTTTTCCACTGCCGCCGCGGCCGAGGTCACGTTCGTAGACGGCCATCATCGTCGCCTGCAACGCGAACTGCGCGGCCGTGAGGTCGGCGAGGCTCACCGGTGGCAAGAGCGGTTCTCTGTCCGGGAAGCCGTTGGCGTGTGCCCACCCCGAGATACCCTCGGCGATGGTACCGAATCCGGGTTTCTGTGATTTCGGTCCCGTCTGGCCGTACCCCGAGAGTCGAACCATGATGGCCCGTTCGTTGACCTCGTGGATGTCGTCGGGGCCGAGTCCCCACCGCTCCATCGTCCCCGGCCGGAAGTTCTCGAAGACGACGTCCGCATCTTCGATGAGGTCGAGTGCGATGGCTCGTCCGCGCTCGTCGCCCAAATCGAGCGTCACACAGCGCTTGTTCCGACCGAGCGACTTCCACGAGAGCGAACTCCCGTCGTCGGTCTTCTGCGGCCACTCACGAATCGGATCGCCGACCTTCGGATGTTCTATCATCACGACGTCAGCCCCGAAGTCGCCCATCATCGTCGTCGCGAACGCACCGCTTATCATGCCGGACATGTCGATGACGCGGAGACCGTCGAGCGGTCCCTGTCGTTCGCGTGCGGTCATTCGTGGTTCTCCTGTGTACTCAGTGCAATCGTGGTGTGCATCGGTTTCGTCGTTCCCGTCGCTCCCGTCGCCGAGTCGGTCTCGGTCTCAGTTCTCGTACTCATGTGCTCTCGGCGTCGCTGGTCGAACCGTACGTCTCGTCGAGGTGCTCGCAGACGGCATCCGTCGTCACGACGTCGCCGTACTTCGCGTCGATGTCGAACAGGTTCGCCTCGTGTGGTCCCTGTGCTCTGTCGCCGACGGCGTCGGCCGGGACGATGGTGCGATAGCCGTGTTGGAGGCTGTCGACTGCCGTCGCCCGGATACACCCGCTCGTCGTCACGCCGGCGAGGACGAGCGTATCCACTCGCTGCGTCGTCAACTCCGTCTGGAGGTCGGTGCCGAAGAAGGCGCTCGCGTACTTCTTGAGGACGACTCGCTCGTCGCCGACCGGTTCGATTCGGTCGTCGACTTCGACGCGTTCCGTCCCGAGTCGAAGCTCTCGCAAGGCGGGCACCTTCTCGATGAACATGCCCGCGTCGCCGTAGGACTCCTCGAAGGCGACGGTGGTGAAGTACCGCGGCAGGTCGTACTCGCGGAAGGCGTCGAGGAGTCGCTTCGTCGCGTCGAGCACGTCGTCGACGTCCGACCCGAGGTTCGAGTCGGGGTCGGTGAACGCGTTGATGAGGTCGATGACGACGAGCGCCGGTTGCTCGCCGAACCCTACCGACTCGCCGAACTCGCGTTCGGCGTACAGTTCGCCAGCCTCGTCGAGCCAACTGGTCGAACTCATCGCTCACTCCCGGTCATCGAACTCACGCCGTTCCGCTGCGATGTTCGCCGCCAGTTCGTCGTAGTCGGGGAGCGGCCCGTAGTCGAACTCCGAGAGGTCCTCTCGGCTATCGCGAAGTTCCTCGCGGGCGTCGGCCGTCGCAGACTCGTCTACAGACCCGTCGTCGTCGACGACGACGCCGTACGCCGACTTCGCACTCGCCGCGGAGACGAGTCCCTGTCGGACCTCTCGGGCGACGACGGCGGCATCTCGGTCGAGCGGGTCACCCAGTCCGCCGCCCGCGGCCGTCCGGAAGACGAACTTGTCGCCGGCGCTGACCGCGACGTTCTCCGCCTTCGAGGGGAGTCGTTCTTCGGTGCCGTCGGTCCGAACGAGAACCTTCTCGCTCCTCTCGCCGTGCGTCCCGCCGTCGACGCCCCACGGGTAGGTGTGTGCGCGGTCGTCTTGGAACGTTATCGCGCCATCCTCTTCGAAGGTGTAGACCTTCGTGATGCCGTGGCCGCCGCGGAACTCGCCGGCACCGCCCGTATCTGCCCGCGTACTGTACTCGTCGATGGTCAGCGGGTAGTACGCCTCTTGATACTCGGCGGGAACGGTGCGGAACATCGGCCACCACGAGTGGCCGTCCAGTCCGTCACCGCCGGGGCGTGCCGGAATCCCTCCGTAGAGAATCTCCAGCATCTGGAACGAGTTCCCCTCGGAGTCGGTTCCGGCGTAGACGAGATTCGGCGAGGTGCCGTAACTGCCGGCGACACTGAAGCCGTCGATGAGTTTCGAGAACGTCGCCTGCAGGACGTCGAACTGCCGCGCCATGAGCGGAAGGCGATTCCCGAGGGCGGCGGGATACTCCGGTTGGACGACGCTCCCCTTCGGCAGGTTCACCTCGAAGAGGTCGTAGTAGCCGTCGTTGAAGGTGAGAAGCGGGTCGAACGCCATGATGAGAAACACCCCGACGAACATCTTGAACATCTTCTCGTTCAGGAGGAAGTTGACCGTGCCCGGTACCTGGTCGTCGGTGCCCTCCCAGTCGAGGTAGACGGTGTCGCCCTCGCGGTAGATTTCGAGGTGGAGTTTGATGGGGCCGTTGCCGAGGCCGTCGTCGTCGACGAAGTCCTCGAACGTGTAGCGTTCGCCTTCGGGGACGAACTCGCGGATGAGGTCTATCATCCCGTCGCGGGTTCGGTCGAGGATGGCGTCGGTCGCTTCCACGTACGTCTCTCGACCGAAGCGGTCACAGAGTTCGCGTACCCGCGTCTCTGCTGCCTTCGTCCCGGCGGCGAGCGCCTTGATGTCGGCTTCGGCGTGGTCGGGGAGACGCGTGTTGTGCGCGAACGTGTGGAGCAGTTCCTCGTCCAGCGTTCCCTCCTTGTAGAGTTTCACCGGCGGCAGTCGCATCCCCTCCTCGAAGATGGTGCGGGCGTTGACGGGCATGCTCCCCGGCGTCTTCCCGCCGACGTCCATCAGGTTCCCCCACTGACTGGAGAACCCGACGAGGTGACCCTCGTAGAAGATGGGCCGCAACAGCAGCATGTCGGGCGTGTGCGACAGCGCACCCGCACACATGTAGGGGTCGTTCGTCGCGATGACGTCGCCGTCGTTCAGGTCGTCCCACTCGAACGGCGAGTTCTCGATGATGGTGTCGATGGCGCTCCCGAACTGTCCCATTACCATCCGCCCCTTTCCGTCGGCGATGAGCGGGAACTGGTCGGACTGCTCGCGGATGACCGGGCTGATGGCCGTCGTCTCCAAGACGCGGTCCATCTCGTAGCGGGTGTTCGATAGCGTGCTCTCGATGATGTCTAAGGTCGTCGAGTCGACGTCGTGTTCGCCGACGAATTCGGGTGTCTGGTCGCTCATTGGCTCTCTCCTCGGGTAATTTCGAGATTCTCGTACGAGTCTACGCGCGCCTCGTGGTTCGGTTGGACGACGACGGTGGAGTCGTCGTCGACGACGATAGCCGGACCGTCGATTCGGTTGCCCGGTCGTAACTGCCCACGGTCGTAGATGGGGGTGTCGTGGTACGACTCGTCGAAGTAGACCTCGTGACTCCCGGTTCGTGCGTCGCTCGCGTCTTCGCCGCCGAGTTCGTGTTCGACGAGTGTGACACCGTCGACGGCACCTTTACCGACGATTCGGAGGTTGGCGATTTCGAGGGGCGCGTCGAGCGAGAAGCCGAAGCGCTGGTCGTGGCGTCGTTCGAAGTCGGCTTTGATCTCGTCGAGACCCGTCTCACGCTGGAGATTCTCGACGTCGACCGGAATCGACATCTGGATGTCCTGTCGGTAGTACCGGCAGTCCGCGAAGTACTCGAACGACTGGTCGTCGTCCGAGACGCCCTCGGAGTCGAGCCAGTCGGCGGCTTCGTCTCGAATCGCGTAGAGTCGTTCGGCGACGTCGGTGCCGGTGACGTCCTCGTCGGTCTCCAGATACGTCTCGGAGAACTCGTTTTGGATGTCGCTCGTGAGGAAGCCGAACGCACTCATCACACCCGGTCCCGGCGGGACGAGCAGTGGGTACGCTCCCATGACGTCCGCGAGGGCGTTCGCGTGCATCGGTCCGGCACCGCCGAACGCGACGAGTCCGAACTCGCGGGGGTCGTATCCGCGCTCGACGGAGACGACCCGGAGCGCGCCGTGCATGTTCTCGTTGACCAGGTCGACGATAGCCTGTGCAGCCTCTTCGACGGAGGTGCCCCGCTCGTCTGCCACCGTCTCGATTGCCTCGCGAGCGGCGTCTCGGTCGAGGTCCATCCGCCCGCCGAGTTGGACAGACGGCGGAATCCGTCCGAGGACGACGTTCGCGTCGGTGACGGTCGGTTCCGTCCCCCCTCGTCCGTAGCACGCTGGTCCGGGGTCCGCCCCCGCACTCTCTGGACCGACCTGCAGTGCCCCGGAGAGTTGGACGCGTGCAATCGACCCGCCGCCCGCACCGACGGTGGTCACGTCGACACCGCGCGATTTGAACTCTCGATACCCCACCTTCGTCTCTCGGGTCGACTCCGGCGTCCCGCCTTCGACGAGTGAGACGTCCGTCGACGTTCCACCCATATCGAGGGTGAGCACGTCCGGGACACCCTTCTTGCTCGCGATGGTCGCCGCGCCGACGACACCACCGGAGGGACCAGACAGCGCGAGTTCGACGGGGCGATGTTTCGCCGCCTCGGAGCTCATCAACCCGCCGTCCGAGCGGACGACGTTCATCGTTGCGCTCGAACCGGAGTCGCGCAGTGAGGCGTCGAGGTCGTCGAGATAGTCGATGACCTTCGGACGAGCGTAGTCGTTGATGACCGTCGTCAGGGTCCGCTCGTACTCGCCGTACTCGGGCACGATTTCCGACGAGATAGAGACTGGAAGGTCTGGATACTCCTCGGTGACGACGTCGCGGACGGCCCGCTCGTGGGCGGGGTTGAGATACGAGTTCATCAGCGCGATGGTGAGTGATTCGATACCCGACTCGTACAGGTCGGCGACGTGCTCACGTATCTCCGTCTCGTCGATGGGTTCGACTTCGGTACCGTCCGGTGACGAGATTCGCCCCGAGACACTTCGCGTGTCGACGAGGTCGGCCAGTGGGTCCGGTTTCTCCATCCCCATCCAGCCGTAGAGTGGGCCCGGTGTCCACGCTCGCGCGAGGTGGAGGATGTGCTCGTGCCCAGCCGTGGTGATGAGACCGACCCGAGCACCCGTCTCCTCCAGCAACATGTTCGTGACGACAGTCGTCCCGTGAAAGAGCAAGTCGAGTTCGGCGACGGTGGTCCCTGCCTTCTCGGTCGCTTCCCTGATACCCGTGACGACGCCGTTCGACGGGTTGTCCGGCGTCGAGAGCACCTTGTCTATCGTCAGTTCCTGCGACTCGCCGTCGAAGACGATGACGTCGGTGAACGTTCCACCGACGTCTACCCCTAGATTGTGTGTCATACGGTAACTACCCAACAGTCTGTTTGGGGAAAATAGGCTAAACGTTCCCCCCACACTTGTTGGTCGTATATCCGCCACCGTCTCTGATCGCCAGACAGAGACGCTACGACGGTCTACTCGCACACTCGAAGGTGTCCGGGACGAATCTGTCGTTCAGGGCGACTTCAGACGATGTAGAGTGACGTAGGGCAACTCAGAGTGAGTTGCGCAACTCAAGGTAACCGGAGTAGACCGTCGACTTCGTAGAGATACCCCTTCTGGAGGAGTTCCGTGAGGACGGCCGCCGCGTCGTCGTCGGTGAACTCGCGGTCCGCGAGACGGGACTCGGCTGTCGAGCGTGACAACCCTGTACTCGTGGCTTCGATCTCAGGCCGAAGCAGGTCGAGTGCCTCCTCGGCGCTCGCACTGAGCGGTGTCCGACTGTTCCGCATTGTATGGGTATTTCCGCTTTACCGCATTGTAGGTTCGGGTCGGTGAAAGTGGTCGTGACTGGTCAACGTGGGCTACTCTCTGCTCACACACCTCACGACGTGAGTGAACAGAACCCACGCAGGAAAGCTTATCTCGTCTGCTCGCGCCGAATACAGTCAATGTACCAACACTGTTCGACGTGTGCTACACGTGCCGCAACTCAGTACTTCGACCGCTGTCCGACCTGCCTGTACGTCCCGCCGCACGGGGCCGACTGAGACGACTGTCCTGTTACGGAGCGATATGTACTGACGCCTCGGGAGCGTGAGCTACATCCCGTTGCGACTCGTTCGTCCCGGCATGGGTTGGGTCAAACGCCACCTCCTCGTCACTTCGTTCGTCGGCCTCCTCCTGTCGGTGGGTCTCCTTACGGCGCTCGTCGGCTATCTCGGCGTCGTCGTCTACGCGGCACTCGTGAGCGGTGGCTCCATCGTCGGACCGCTCCTCGAACTCGCGCTTCCCTTTCTGCTCGGCGTCGCCGTCCTCCTCACGACTGCGACGCTGTCGGGTGTCGGGTTCGCCGTCGCCGTCCTGCGGCGACTCTCCCTCCCGCGGAGTGAGCGCGTCCACGCTGTCGTCGACCACGTCGAACGCGAGTACTCGCCACTGAGCTCGGTCGTCTTCGCCGACTTTCTCGCCCCACCGGAACCCTCCGCCGACGAACGAGCGGAACGAGCACTCGCCGATCTGAAACAGCAGTACGTCGAGGGTGACCTCACCGAAGCGGAGTTCGAACGGAAAGTCGACCGCCTCGTCGCCACCGACTCGGTGGACGAGGCCCGCGCGGACCGAGAGCGTCGCCTCGTCCACGAGCGTGAGCAGTCGCGCTGAACGCGTCGCTATGGGCGACTGTCGAGGCTCCCCGAACCACCCCCAACGGTTATCTTCGAGAAGGCTGTTACACAGAACCTATGAGTGCTATCGCCCCCGCACCTCCATACGGGGCACCGGACCCGTCCGTCCCCAGCCACGTCGGTCAGTCAGCGACGGCGTCGGCTGGCGGTATCCCGACGGCGAACTGTGCAGTGTGTGCCGAGACGTTGTACGAAGGCATGCGCGTGACCGGCTATCTCCGAACCGGCGACGACGTGCGCGACATCGCCGTCGCGTGTGAGACGTGCAGCGACCGACTTGACGTTCCCAAGACCGACTCCGCACGGTACGAGGTGTTCTCCGGAAGTCTCGTTCCGAACACCGTGTTCACTGGCTTCGAGTACCTCTACGTCGACACCACGGTCTAAAACGCGACCCCTTTTTCCGTCTATACCGCTGGAAGCACAGCGCTTTTCGACTCCCCGCGAGTCGGCCTCGACATGACTGACTCCGCGGTGGAAAGTGAGCAGGCGAGTGATGGGACTAGCGAGACAGAAACCCTCCGAGTCGGTGTCGTCGGCGGCGGGTTCATCGGAACGGCAGTCGGCGGCGAGTTCGTCGAACACGAAGACGCCAGTGTCGTCGCACTCGTCGACATCGACGAGTCGGTGCTCGAAGAGGCCGGTGCCGAACTCGGCGTCGACGACGCCTCGCGGTACACCGACTACGAGGCGATGCTCGACACCGAGACGCTCGACGCCGTCCTCATTGGGACGCCGCACACGCTGCACTACGACCAGATTCTCGCGGCGTTCGACCAGGACCTGCACGTCCTCTGTGACAAGCCGCTCACGACGGACCTCGACGACGCCCGTGACCTCGTCGAACGCGACGCCGAGCGTGACGAGGTGCTGATGGTCGGCTACCAGCGACACTTCTACGAGGGGTTCATCCGCGCTCGCGACCTGTGGGCACAAGAAGACCGCGAACCCCGTTGGATCACGGCCGAAGTCTGTCAGTACTGGGTCGACCGATTCGAGGGGACGTGGCGACAGAACCCCGACCTCTCGGGCGGCGGCTATCTGTACGACACGGGCAGTCACCTGCTCGACTGTATCCTCTGGAGTACCCGACTCACGCCCGAGGCCGTCTCGGCGAGCATGGACTTCATCGACGACGAGGAGCGCGTCGACGGCCGCGCGAACGTCACGGTTCGGTTCACGAACGGGGCGACGGCGTCTATCTCGCTCTCGGGTGAGACACCGTGTATGCGTGAGGACGTCCGAATGTGGGACGAGGAGGGTGCCGTCACGCTCGACAGCCAGGACTGGGAGCCGAACCGATACGTCGAAATCGACGACGAGAGCGGCGAGTACCGACCGAAACTGGCTCGTACCGACCGACAGACCAAGGTCGAAGCGTTCGTCGAGTCGATTCAGACCGGCGAGGAACCGGCGGCGACGGCGCTCGACGGTCTGCGCGTGACGGCCGTCACCGAGGCGGCTTACGAGTCTGCCAAAGGCGACGGCTCGTTCGTCGACATCGACCCCGACGACGTGAGACTGGAGTAACGGTTCGCGACGGACGCGAGAAACTCCTCCAGTGGAGCCGTCCGTCTCGCTCGCACTTCGGTCTTCACTCGGTGCTTTCCGGTCTGTCACTCGCCGTCCGCGAAGACCGCCGTCGGAGTGTGAAGAGGGCCGTCGACCCAACGAGAATCAACCCGAGGCCGAACAGGAGACCGAGCACCCACGCGGCCGTGCTGGGCCACGAGACGACGAGCAGTGCGGCGATGGCGACGAGTGCGACACCGACCAGTGCGGAACGCAGTTCCGTCGTTCCACGGACGACACCGACGAGTCGGCCGACGGCGTCGAGGAGGAGCAGTACGGCGAGGAGAGACGAGAGCCGAGTCGGTTCCAGCGGGAAGACGACGAGGAGGATGCCGACGAGAACGTACCCCGTCGCCCGGAGTGCCTCCGAGAGGACGAGTCGGATGTCGGCCGTCGGCTGATGTTTCAGCGACTCTATGCGAGCGACACCGAGGACGACGAGCAGTATCCCGAGCCAGAGGCCGAGGAGTGCTCCGGTGAGAAGCGGCATCGCGACGGCGACGACACCGACAGCGATGGCGATGACACCGACCGTCGCCCCGACGTCGTCACCTGCCGGAGTGGTCGACGCGACGTGTGTGGGGTCGCCGGTGTCGTCAGTAACTGACCTCATCGGTTGGCTGACCTCGCGTCGAGTCGAGCGGCCAACTGCTCTGAGAGCCCCGTGAGATACGCTGTCCCGAAGAGCGCGACCACCAGCCCACCGGCGGTGTCGTACATCAAGTCGAACACCGTGTCGTCCAGCCCGAACTGAGTGAGCACCTGCGCAGTCCCGAACAGCCGGGCCGCTTCGCCGATTGCGAACTCCAGTAGTTCCCAGACGACGCCGAACGCCATAGTGAACAGTAGGAGACAGACGAAGGTGAACGTCGGCGTGAGACGAACGCCGTCCACGTGCTTTTCGACTGCTCGGAGGGTCGCGTAGGCGGCCCCTGCGACCAGTGACGCAGAGAACAGATGCGTGAGGTGGTCCCACCACCAAATCGCTTGATACGGGCTGAGAAACTCCAACCCCGGGAGCGGGAGTGTTCCCAGTGCGTGGAGGAACATCGCAGTCGTAATCCACAACACGAGACCGACGTTCATGGTGATTCGGTAGTTCCGTTCGAGATACGTCGGTGCCAGCGTCACGAGGAGGCCGACGCCAGCGTTGACGACGACGCCCACGTTCCCGTACCACAGACCGAGTCCGAGGATGAGGACGATGACTGCCTGCAACGCGCGGACGAGGCGACGTTCCCATCGCTCCGTGCGGTGATGCCGTGACTGGTTCGTGTTCTTGGTGCTCATACGACCTCCTGTTCGTCGGGAGCACGTCCCGCTCGGGCGGTGTCCGGATGGTGAGTGAAGTACCATCGGAACCCGAGTCCGGCGAGCAACCCTGCGACGGCCGCTGCGGTGAACGCGTACATGAGTTCTTGGTTCGTCTCGAAGAACGCCGTCCCGAAGTACTGACTCGACAGCGCCGACCCGACAGCCCAGAACCCGACGAGTCCGAGCGTCGCCATGACGACGACACCGACTGCGAAGGTGGGCGTCATCCGGACGGGCGTCACCATCTGGAGCGCGGTGACGACGAGCATCGCGAGCGTCGCCACCGAAATCCCCACGACGACTTCGAAGAGGAACGACGGTTGAGAGACGCGGACGAGAAGCGGGATGGCGGCGACGAGCACCATCGGCCACGGCATCGTCCGTTTCCACGACCGGTGGACGACTGCCGGAACGGCGACGGTGACGACGACAGCCGAAGCGAGCATCACGTCGACGAGTCCGACTCGGAAGAAGGCGGCAACAGCCGTCGCTGTCACTATCGCGACCAGCGCCCAGACGACGACAGCGTTGGTGGTCGAGTCGGTGACGAACCACTCGTTTTCCGCGTCACTCATCGTCACTCCCGGCTTCGAGCCAAAAAACGAAACTCCCGTCGACGACGAACCGCTCAAACACCGCCGGCCCCGGCAACTTGACCACTCTCGGTCGGTTCGTCGGCCGTCCGTCCACCGAGGGCGATTGCCACCATCGACGTCCCGGTCAGGAGGAGGTTGATGCCGAACAGGAGTCCGACAGCCCAGAGCGCCGTGCTCGGGAACCCACTCCACAGTAACACTGCGAGAGCGATGCCGAGGACACCACTCACGACGCTCCAGAACCAGTTCTTCTCGCCCCGGAGGCGATAGCCCATCAGAATCTCGACGACGCCGGAGGCGAAGAGATAGCCGATGACGACGAGCGTCAACGTTAGAAGGCCGAACAGAGGATTAAACAGGATGACGAGGCCAGCGACGACCCCGATGGCTCCGAGTAGGATCTGCCAGACGAATCCGGCCCATCCCTGTCCTTTGAACGCACCCACGAAGTGGAACAACCCGCCGACGACGAGGAGCGCGCCGACCAACATCGCAATCGAGATACCGGTTAAGAACGGTGCAACTATCGCGATCAATCCGATGACCGAGAGAACGATTCCGGCGTAGAGTAAGGGCCGCCAGTTGCCCTGGAGAGTGTTCGAGAGAGCGACGTTCGTGTTCGATTCTGGGTACTCTGTCGTAGATTCCATCTCGTCTTCTACAATCGCTGTGTGTGGTATTAACCAACATCTAGCAAAAAATAGTTTATCTTCGAATAGAAAAAGAATATATATTCGGACATTTCTGATATTGGCACCCGAACACCAATATTCTGTGCCGATGTAGTAGAGCGGCTGTTTGGCCTCGATGAACCGAGGCCAACGTCGACGAGTTCAGGACAACGGGCTGGGTCGATACCGTCGACGGAAGACGAAGCTAACGGTTGAAGCCACGGACCAGTCGCGGACCAGTCGGTGTCGATGCCGTTCTCTCCGACACAGACGACGACTGCTGCTCCACCGACGCGGATGAGACTGCCGTCCCCGACTGAGGTTGGCTGTCGCTCGACTCCTCTCTCGAATCACTGTGGTCCGTCGGGCGTCTCTCTGTTCGGTTGGTCGGGTCCGTCGATTCGGTTCCCGCAGTGAGGACACCGGTCGACTGCCGTCGACTCCCCTGCTTGCTTGACGAATCCGGCTGCCAAGATACTCGACGGAACGGCGAAGAGTGCGATTCCGCCGAGCGCGGTCAGTGCACCGAGTAACCGACCGAGTGGGGTGACAGGGACGACATCACCGTAGCCGACGGTGGTGAGTGTCACAATAGACCACCACATCGTCTCGGGAATCGACGAGAACGCCTCGGGTTGTGCGGTGTGTTCGGCGAAGTACATCGAGACGGAACTGGCGACGAACAGCGTCGTCGCACCAGCGGAGGCGACGAAGAGGTCTTCTCTCTGCGCTCGATACGCCCCAACGAACCGCCGCCGAGACTCTACGTATCGGTCTCTCCGGAACAGCCGAAGGAACCAGAAGAGCCGAAGAAATCGCAAAAACTGGAGGTCGACGAACGCCCCAAGATAGAACGGAAGGATGGCGACGAGGTCGATGAGTGGATACGGACGACTCAGAAACCGGAGTCGCCCGGTGAGTGGTCCTGCATAGTCTGGTGCCGTAGTCGAGGACCAGACACGCAGGACGAACTCGATGGTGAAGACGACGAGAGAGAACTGGAGGATTAGGCGGAACACACCACTGAAACGTTCGTATACGGGGTCGACAGTTTCGAGGATGAAGATACCGAGATTCAGCACGATGAGCCCCAAGATGAACGCGTTGACTGCGACACCGAGAGCACTCCGGTCGTCCCCGTTTAACACTGCCCACACCCGTCGTTTGACCGGTTCGTCCATGGCACAACGTGACAACCCGGACAGTAATACACTGGTGGGTCGTCAGGCCCTCCCCGATATTCGACACACGGACGACCGTCTCGTGGCCTCACCCGCAACCTACTACAGGTAGACGGCCCTCTCGTCGGCTGTGATTCGCCTCTGTGGGGACCACGGCTACGTCGACGGCGAGTCGTGTCCAGTGTGTGCGAACGAGGGACGACACGTCCTCGACGACGACCGCCGCACTCGGCTCTCGACGTTCGTGAGCGGTGCGCTCCGGCACTTCCCCGACGACGTGGGCCTCTCGCTCGACGCGAACGGCTGGGTCGCATACGACGCGCTCGTCGACGCCGTCTGCCAGAAATATTCGTGGGCCGAACGCGACCACGTCGACGCCGTCGTCGCCACCGACCCGAAGGGACGGTTCGAGCGCCGAGAAGGAGCGATTCGTGCGGCCTACGGCCACTCGGTCGACGTGACACTCGATGCGACCGACTCGATGGTTCCCGACCGACTGTACCACGGAACGGCCCGACGAACCCTTGATTCGATTAGCGAGGAGGGACTCCGTCCGATGGGGCGACAGCAGGTCCATCTCTCGGCGACGGTCGAGGATGCACGCGAGGTCGGACGGAGACACGACGCCGACCCGGTCGTCCTCGTCGTCGACGCGGACGCACTCGTCAGAGACGGACTCGATGTCGACAAACGAGGTCACGACACCTACACTGTCGACTACGTTCCACCGGCGTATCTGACGACGCTCTCTGAGTGAGGAGTGACGTTCTGTCTCCGACCGACTACGAATCGGCGGTCTGCTCGTCGCTGTTCTCGACGTAGGTGTCGATCGCGTCCTGCATCGGCGGCTCCGAGACCTGACTCTCGCTCAACTCGACGAGCGTCTCTATGACCGCGTCGATATCGACGTTCTCCGTCGCGGTTCGGAACGTCTCCGCGGCGATTCGACTCCCGATTTCGCTCCCGAGTGCTCGCTTGACGACATCGAACTTCCCGCCGTCGTCGAAGACATACTGAGCGAGTGCGCGGCCGAGTGGTCGACCGACTGCTTCGGCGAGTCTGTCGACGTCGACGGCGTCGCGTGCCGGGTCGCCTGCGAGAATCGCCTCGAAGTCGACTGCCGCGAGCACTTCTTTCGTCACCTGCGCGGTGAACACGACGTTGAGACCCTGTTCGATGCGCTTCATCCGTGTGCTCTTGGAATTCGTATCAGACATCGTTTATATCACTCCGAGCTGCCGCAGAGACAACTAGTGAAACTGCCTCACCCCACGACGAAAGCACTGTGGCCTTCACCTGCAAGCACGCTCGATGTGACGAGCCGCCTCGAACGAAGAAGCCGAGACGCGGGTCGGAAATCACCGCCTTAGACGGCGAGATACTCGACGATGACTTCCTCGTCGGCGAGTCGTGCTGGACCGAGTTCGTCGACGATTTCTCCGCGTCGACCGCTTGACATCCTCCCGCACCTGAAGACGCGGGAATCCCACGGCACCGCACCGCTTGATTGGGATATTAGGGTTTGCAGTCCACCACCTCTGCCCGAGGTTGGAATCCTCGGGAGAGGTCATGAAGGTAGACCCCGGGCTGTGCCAACCAGCCGGTACTCCTATCCCCGGACAACTGCCCGGAAGACTCGGAGTTACTTTGATTGATGTTGAGACGGATGTTCTCCGCCCCGTTCACATCCGCGTTGAACGCCGCATCACACGACTCACAAACGTACAAGCCACGCTCAACACGCTGACTATCGTCTTCTCTACCGCACACGCAACACGTCTTGCTCGTGTCGCGTTCAGACACTTCTACGACTTCGATACCCTCGACCTTCGCCTTGTAGGTGAGAATCTTGGTGAATCGGTCGAACGCCCACCCGTGCAGGTCGAGGTTTCCGTGCTTACCCCAGTCCTTCGACTCGCCGTTCTCATCCTCACGGACACCAGCGAGTTTCCCGACGTTGATGCGTCCAACCTCCTGCTCAACACACCGTTCAACGATGTGTTTCGCTAAGGAGTGGAAGAAGTGGGTGCGACGCTCCGACCACTTCGCGTGTAGACGGGTGGCTCTTTCCCCACCTGCATCATCGCATTTGGCGATTTCTTTCGGGAAGTAGTATCCGTCTTGTTTCAGGCGGTTTCCGGGGTACAGGTCGGCTTCCTCGGTACTGTACGCGACTGCCGAGAAATTGCAGATACCGAGGTCAACACCCGCTGTCTCGTTGCCGGGAGAGGAGGGCGTTTTGATTTCGTCTTTACAGACGAGGTGCAGTTCCCATCGCCCCTTCGCTTTGTCGTAGACGGCGCGGACTTGTTGCAGGTTTTCGACGGTGACACCGGGGCGGGTTTCGTATTTGACAAGGATGTATTCCCACGCGCGGGGGTGTTCCTTGTGATTCGCACCTTTTGAGAGGCGTACTCGCCCGTTTTTGATGTCGTGACGGATGCCTTTCTGCTTCCACGTCACGGTTGAACGAGGGTGTTCTTCATGGACGCGGTTACCGTTGTTGTCGTAGTAGTTTTTCTTGCGGTAGCCGGGCGGATTCGCTCGATTGTCGGATTCCCTCTTGCCGTACCATGAGTTGAAGGATTCAGCGAGTTCCTCCAGAACGCGCTGACTGGACTGCGAGTGCAGTCCTTTGTATTTTGGATGAGTCTTCAACTCGCCTTTGAGGTCACCGTGGTCGGGAATCTTGCCCGTCTCATCCCAGACTTCTCGGGAATGGTGGTTGGCGACGTTCCAGAGTTTGCTGGCCGACCACCCGTGCCGGTCAAGCGACTCCTCCACCTGTGAATGGTTGAGGATTTTCGCTCGATGGGTGCGGTGGACATCCAACATCTTGAACACCTGTATAACCAGTTATACTCGCGTATATTGTAAAGGTTCGGGCTGAGAATGTAAAATATCCGACCCTGCTATTGACGGTGGGTTGTGGAGGAGTTGTCGGATTCATCCCGCGCCTAAAGGCGCGGGTATTCTCCTTGAGTTTTAGAACCTGATGCAACTCGCCGAACACGGCGGCCACGACGAGGTGGTCGATCTGCCAACAGAACCTCGAAGACGAAGAGAACGCCCTCGACAAACTGCAGACGGCGGCTTCCGACTTCGACTACGACTCGCTGAACCACTGACTCAACGCCGAACGAGAACTTCTCTTTTTAACTAATATCGGCCAAATCCTTTCGGGAATAGATACAGATATGCCGAGTACGTTTACTCCTGTACGTACGATGGCACACTCTCCGCAGACCAACCGACAGGTCGAGTATCACCTTCGACAGGCGCATCTAACTGCGGAGTCGGAGTCGACGAAGTATCACATCCGACAAGCGGCGTCGCTCTTGGGTATCGACTCGACCGGGTGAGAGCGGGCCGTCTCCACGTCGTCGAACGTCACGCTCGCCCAGTCGTCAGTCTACTGCCGCTCACCGCTGTACGTTCGGCCTTGACAGCCGTCCAGCACGCCACTCCCATACGACGACGAAGAGTTCCCACAGCAGGAACCAAGCCATCGTGAGGGCGATGACGAGCACAGACGTCGCGACGAGGCCGAGACCCATCACGGCGCTCACCAACACCGAGTACAGCACGGACGTCACCAGAGCCGTAACGACGAACGCGAGACAGCCACAGATGTACTGTTCTCGCACTGGAACTGGTTGTTGTCCCTGCTCGTCGTCGAGACGTGTGCCACCTCCTGGATAGTACATAGTAATTAATGATGAACTATGCTAATAGTAGTTGCGCTCGCCTCGCACTCGTTCGCCGTCGTCTCTAGCGAGACGTCGGCTTCCTCCGCTCTTCGGTCGTGAAAACCACTGGTGATTGTTACAGTGTGTCACCAGAAAAGATATAGTCGAGAGTGACAGAGACCGGACATGGTTCAGCCACACGTCCGCCGAGAAATCGCCGTCTACGGTGGTGTGCTCGCCGCCGTGGTCGTCGCCGTCGCGCTCGGTGCGAGCTATCTGGCCGACTTCCCGTTTCGCTACGTGTTGATGCCGCTCGTCATCGTGACGCTGTGCATCGGTGGCATCCTCGCCGGTGCGAGCGACGTCGGGCCGGGACTCGCCGCCGAGGGTAACGTCAGCGGCGACGCTGGTGGTGGGAGTGCCGAGAGCGGACGTGGCGACTTCACGCCCGGCAGTACGAAGACGATGGTCCCGTCGATTCGCTCGCGTCCGGTCGTCTTCCTGCTCCTCGGCGTCGCTGCGTGGAGCATCCTCGGCTTGGTGGCGACGGCGATGGTCGCCTGAAGTTCACTCCTCCACCGACTCTCGGACCGTCAACACGGGTACCGGTGACGTTCGGACGAGTTTTTCGGTCACACTACCCAGTAGGTAGCGGTCGAACCCGGTTCGTCCGTGTGTCCCCACCACGACGACGTCGATGTCGTGGTTCTCGACGTACGAGAGAATCGCGCGGTGAATCGACGTCGACGTCTCCACGGCCGTCGTCACCGTCTCGACGCCACCCTCTCGCGCAGTCGTCGCTGCGTCGGCCACCGTCTCCTCGGCGCGCTGTTCGAATCCCTCGATCTGGAGTTCAACCCGTGTGTCCATCCCTAGACTGGCGATATCGACGACCGAGAGCAAGTGGAGTGTCGCGTCGTCGACGGCGCTGAGGTCGATGCCGAGCGCCACTGCCGTCTCCGCGCACGTACTCCCGTCGGTCGGGACGAGGACGTTTCGGTAGGGGTAGGAGTGGTCGGTCTGGGTCGCGTCGGCGTCCGGTCGAATCGTGAGTACGGGCACGTCCGACCGCCTGACGACGCGTTCGGTCGTACTCCCGAGGAGCAGTCTGCCGAGTCCGCTTCGACCGCGAGTCGGCATGATGACGAGATCGAGGTCGGTGGCCGTGGCGTAGCCGACGATTTCGCGGTAGGGTTCGCCCTGCCGAATCTCCGTCACCGTCGTGACGCCGCGGCGCCGTGCGCGCTCCGCAGCATCGTCGAGGACGTCTTCACCCACCGCTTCGAGTGCGTCGACGATTTCGCCGTGAATCTGCGTGACGCTGTCTCGGGTCGTGTCCGCTACGTAGAGGAGATGCAGCGTCGCTCCGTGGGTACTCGCAACGTCGAGTGCGTGCTCTAGTGTTGGTATCGTCCCTTCGCTTCCGTCTGTCGGAAACAGTACGCCGTCGAACATACCACCACTACGACCGACAGCAACAAAAACAAACGCCGTGCGTTCAGCGGGTCAGTTCCGGTGGCGAAGACTCACCGGTTGCCCGTCGCGACGAGCACAAGTCCGACGAGGACGCCGAGCACGACGAGGACGATACCGCTGATACCGTACAACTCGCCGGAACTGAACTGGAGGCGGTCACCGTAGGTCATGATTCCGGCAGAGAGGAGAAGCGTCACTCCCGAACCAGTCAGCACTGTCGCGACGTCGAATCCCGCTGGGCTTCCGATGTCTGGCACACGCACAGTCCGTCGGCAGTGCTCTTCACGATGTGGCCTGCACTTGCAAGCATCTTCGACCGCTCTACGGGTCGTCAGTGGCGACAGCCTCAGTTCGAACTGTTCGAGTCGTTCGTGCTACTGGAGTTGTCGGAACTGCCGGCCTGCGTCGACGACTTCCACCAGACCTTGTACTCCCCGCTCGTCCGGGATTCCTCGTAGAGGACGCTGAACGACTCGGGCGAGACGTCCGACGGAGTGAGAAACATCATGTCGCCGCGCCGCTCTTCACCACCCTCGACTTTTCCGCCGATGTACTTCGCAGAGACGCTCTTGTTTCGACCGGGGTGGAAGACGATGTTGCCGACGACGCCGAGGAAGTTCTGCGTCAACGGCAGTCGGACCGTCCTGTTCGTCGTGTTCTTGGTGTGTACTGGGACGACGACCCACTGTTTCCCCTCGCCCGCTTCCGCCTGTTGTGTCTCTCCGTCTTTACTCCACGTGTAGCGCTTCGTCGTGCGGGGTTCGCCGAGCGAGAGCGTGACCTGCGGTAGTTCGTACGTCTCGCCGAACGCCATCTCCTCTCCGCCGGTCATCTTCGAGGAGACGGTCTTGGTCGGCTGACCGCCGAGTTTCAGGTCGCCGCTGTCACCGCCGTCGTCGCCGCTGGCGGTACATCCGGCGAGTCCAGTCGACGCGACTGCTGCTGTCGTGAGGAAGGTGCGTCTGTTCATTTGAGATAGGCCCTGAGACCGAACGCTGCTTGGACGACGATACCGAGTGCGAGTGTGCCGAGGTTCCACAGTTTCGACTTCACGAACGCCACGTCGAGGATGACTCGGTCAGTCAAGAGCGGATACAACGGCTTTATCGGCGGTGCGATGTCGGGCGTCGTCAGCATGTCCGCGAACATGTGGGCGGTCATCCCGGTGAACAGCCCCAAGGCGGCGAAGCCGAATATCGCCCACTTGGACGTTCGCCCCTCCCCGCGGATTGCGATGTAGGCACCCGAGACGACCCCGCCGAGCAGCAGGGCCGTGGGGATGGTGAACACGAAACTGTGCGTCAGCCCGTGGTGTTCGATGAAGAAGTACTTCATCAACACGAGGTCTGCGTCGGGCAGCATCCCCGTCGACGCTGCCAACGCGGTGAACGCCACGCTCGACTTCCACTCCGAGAAGACGAGCCACGCGGGGGCGGCGAAGAGGAGTGCCATGCCGATGTGGCCAGGAGATTGCACGCCTCTCCGTACGCGGGAACGTTTCAAATACGATGTGGCCGGGGAAACGACCACGGGTCGGGTGACCCGTGGAACTCTCGCTGTTTTCTAGAGAAGGGTGAGCAGTCCGACGGCGGACACCGGACGCTGCTCCCGAGTGCGGTCAGTCCGGTCGTGCCGTCTGACCGACGGCGCCGGCGAAGAGTTCGCGCTCGAAGAGGGCACGTTCGAGCGAGAGCGCACCGGGACCGCTGAGCACGAGCGAGCCTGCAATCAGCGTCAACACGAGCGTCAGTTCGATGCCACCGTAGCCGTCCGGGAGGTGGACGAGCACCGTCGCCACGAGCATGTCGAGTGCGACCAGCGCGCCCGTCACACGGACGAGCAACCCGACGAGGAGAAGTGCTCCGCCGACGAGTTCGAGGAGTCCGACTCCCCACGCGGCGAGCGTCGGCAGCGGAACACCGAGACTCGACAGGAACCCGGCGAATCCGGAGATACCCGACGCCTTCGGTCCGACTCCGAGTACCTTCCCCACGCCGGAGACGAGCATCGGAACCCCCAGTGCGAGTCGAACTAGCACTGGACCCCATCGCGTGGCCATCTCGTTCGATAGCTCACGCGACACGGCCAATCACGCCCTTACTCGTCTGTCCGTTCGACTGTTCGAGCCGGCATATTTGTCCCATAGTGCGTCTACGTTGGATTAACACGCGGATATAACCACAGGTATCGCCGACGCAATCGAGGTGCAAGCGCTCGTCGTCTCAGCACCGCGAGCGGAGAGAGGACGAGCGGAGAAGAGACGGCGAGTCGTTGAGCGGACTACTGCGTCGACGACGTCTGCTCTTTCGCCATCGACAGCGACGTGAAGAAGCCGAAGTACGCGACGACGCCCGCCGCGAGACAGAGTTGGTAGGCCCAACTCGGTCCCTGGACGAGTTCGAACAGGAGCGACACGACTGTCACCCACGTGAGTGCGAACACGAGGTCGACGACCATCCCGTCGCGGTGTTCGTCGACGTGGTTCCGGATGGTGGCGACGACGCCGGCGTCGTCGCTCACTTCTCCTCACCTCTGCGTTCGTCGATGACGAGCACCGGGCGGTGCGTCGAGCGGAGCACCCGTTCCGTGACGCTCCCGAGGAGCGCTCGCTCGACGCCGGAGCGGCCGTGACTGCCCATCACGACGAGGTCGATGTCCTCGTCGTCGGCGTAGTCGGCGATGACTCTGTGCGGTGCACCGACGCGTACCTCCTCGCGGACGTCGACGTCGTGGTCGGCGGCCGCTGCGGCGACGGTGCCTGTCGCCTTGTCCGCTTTCTCTTGGAGGTCGGTCATCTCGCCGAAGTTACCCTGGGTGATACGGTCGACCTGTTCGGTCCCGAGGCCGAAGTTTACCGCGTCGATGTCGACGACGTACAGCGCGTGCAGTTGCGCGCCGTACGTCGCCGCGAGTTCGACGGCGTGGTCGACTGCGACGTTCGCCGTGGCGCTTCCGTCGGTTGGGATGAGGATGTTGTCGTACATGGTCTCGATTAGTCGTCAGCAGGTGTCTCGCCGCCACTACTGGAGACGAAGTCTTCTGCGCTCTGTTGCTGGCCCATCGGTTCGGGGCTGTGACACTGGCGGACCATCTGTTTGGTCTCCAGCGGCGGTTCCGGCGTCACCAGCGAGACGGCGATGGTGACGAGGAAGACCAGCGGCGTCCCGACCAGTGCAGCGCCGATTGGCGGCACGTACTGCGCGTATATCGGGATGATGGCCTGTCCGGAGCCACCGGCGATGTCGGCGAGGAAGCCGACGTACGCCGGGAGCACGCTGTTGATGACGGAGGTTATCCACAGCAGGAGGCCGACGGTCATCCCGGCCAGTGCGCCCTGTCGGTTGGTGTTCTCCCACCACAGACCGAGGAAGAACATCGGGAACAGCACGGTTCCCGCGAGCGAGAACGCGTAGGCGACGAGTTCGCCGATGAGTGCCGGCGGGTTGAACGCGGTGACGGTGACGAGTGCGCCGATAGCGACGATGGTCGCACGACCGATGAGCACCTGTTGGCGCTGCGTCGCGTCGGGGTTGATGAGTTCCGAGTAGATGTCGTGTGCGACTGCGGAGGAGGCGGTGATGAACAGCCCCGCCGTCGTCGCAATCGCAGCAGCCATCCCGCCGGCGGCCACGAGGCCGACGAACCAGCGCGGGAGGTCGGCGAACTGCGCGGCGAGGACGACGATGACGTCACCCTCCGCACCCGACATCGCCTGTTCGCCGGAGTAGACGGCGTCCGGCGAGAGGTTGTTCACCTGCGCGAAGAGGTCGACGCCGAACGCCGCCATCGCGGGTGCACCCCAGTAGAGCAGGAGGATGAAGAACAGGCCCCAGACCGTCGACCAGCGGGCCGTCCGTTCGCTCTTGACCGTGTAGAACCGCACGAGGACGTGCGGGAGTCCGCAGGTTCCGAAGATGAGCGAGAACGCCGTCGCGATCCAGATGTAGTAGGAGCTGTTGATGAAGGGGGCGGAGAACTCGGTACTCAGGTCGTTGATGAGCGCCCCGTACTCTATCTGCGGCAGAATCGTCGAGTAGCCCTGCGTGAAGCCGACGACGTAGATGCCCGCGAGGAACGCGAGGATGAGGATGACGTACTGGACGGCCATGTTCTTCGTCGCGCCCAACATCCCCGAGAGCGTCAGATAGCCGACGGTGAGCGTCATCATCACGACGATCATCGGGATGATGTCGAGTCCGAAGACGTACTGGCCGACCAGTCCCATCCCGCGGGCCTGTCCGACCGAGTAGACGTACGCGATGAGCAGCGTCGTGAACGCCGCCAGCGCGCGGGCCGTCGGCGAGTTGAAGCGGTCGGCGACGAAGTCAGGCGCGGTGTACTTCCCGAACCGCCGCATCTGTGCGGCGAGGAAGATGAGTAGCACGAAGTAGCCGGTGGTCCAGCCGACGATGAACGCGAGACCGTAGAACCCCGAGAGGGCGACCAGTCCCGCCAGTCCGAGGTAGGATGCGGCCGACATCCAGTTGGCCCCGATAGCCATCCCGTTCTCGATGTTTCCGATTCCCCGACCGGCGACCCACATCCCGTCGGCGTCGGCCACCTTGAAGATGTAGCCGATGACGAGGAACGACGCCATCATCAAGAAGACGATGATGGCGGGAATGAGTTTGAACGAGATGTCGAGTGCTTCGGCTTGCAGCGGGAGGAGTGGCGTCATTCGGCGACACCTCCGTCGGTGGCCGCCGCGTCGGCCGATTCACTGCTCTCCGTGGGTGCAGGGGTGCTGGGGTCGATACCGTACTTCTCGTCGAGTTTGTCCCGCTGGCGGGCGTAGATAGCCGCCAAGATGAGCGCACCCGTCGGTGCACAGAAGGCGACGAGGAAGTAGTGCCACGGGAAGCCCAGCACCGGCATCGTCGTCGTCATCACTTCGGGGGCGACGAGCGTCGCCGTCACCGGCCCGAAGACGATGAGCGCCCAGACGATGAACCCGATCCAGACGACTTTGAGGTGGTCTCGCATGAACGCCGTACTCGGATTGAGGAGGTTCACCTCCTCGTCGAGATAGTTCGTGTTCTGATGTGCCTGTGCGGCCTGCGTGAGCGTGCCACCGTCGGGTTCGGCTGGCCTCGCCCCGTCTCTCGTGTGCGTGTCTTTCTCTGCCATGTGTGAATGTGTGTGCTGTCGTGTCGGCGGTGTCGTGTGTCAAAAAGACGGTTCGTCTCGCTCAGTCGCCGCTCACTTTCGTGGCGATGTCCTTGACGACGTCGGGGTTCCGCAGCGTCGAGGTGTTGCCGAGTTCGTCGCCGTTGGCGATGTCTTCGAGCAGGCGACGCATGATCTTCCCAGAGCGCGTCTTCGGCAACTCTGGCGTGAAGACGACCTGTTCGGGTCGAGCGATGGGACCGATGGCATCGTCGACCCCGTCGACGACGCGCTGGCGCATCTCGTCGCTCTCCTCGTAGCCGTCTTCGAGGATGACGTACGCGTAGACCGCTTCACCCTTCACGTCGTGGTTGCCGCCGACGACGGCCGCTTCGGCGACGCCTTCGACGCCGACGATGGCCGACTCGATCTCCATCGTCCCCAGCCGGTGACCGGAGACGTTGATGACGTCGTCGACGCGGCCGAGGACGGTGATGTAGCCGTCTTCGTCTATCTTCGCACCGTCTTCGGGGAAGTAGACCCAGTCGTCGGTGTCGTCGCTGTCGGTGTCGGAGTACTCCGCCCAGTACTCCTCGATGTAGCGTTCGTCGTTGTTGTAGAGCGTTCTGAGCATCCCCGGCCACGGTTTCTGGACGGTGAGATAGCCCGCACGACCCGGCTCTACCGTCTCACCTTTCGTGTCGACGATTTGGACGTCCAGTCCGGGGAGTGCCGGACCGGCCGACCCAGGCTTCATGTCCTTCACGCCGGGGAGCGTCGTCACCATCATGCCGCCCGTCTCGGTCTGCCACCACGTGTCGACGATGGGGCACTCCTCGCCACCGATGTGCTTGTAGTACCACTTCCACGCGCGTGGGTTGATGGGTTCACCGACCGTTCCCAGTAGGCGGAGCGACGAGAGGTCGTGTTTCTCCGGGTAACTCGAACCCCACTTCATGAACGCCCGAATCGCCGTCGGCGCGGTGTACAGTTGGTCGGCCTCGTACTCTTCGATGATGTCCCAGAGACGGTCCTTGTCGGGGTAGTCGGGGGTTCCCTCGTACATCATCGTCGTCGTGCCGAGTGCGAGCGGCCCGTAGACGATGTAGGAGTGACCCGTAATCCAGCCGATGTCGGCCGAACAGAAGTAGGTGTCTTCGGGTTTGATGTCGAGGACTGCCTGCGAGGTCCACGAGACCCACGAGAGGTAGCCGCCGGTGGTGTGTTTGACACCTTTCGGCTCCCCGGTGGTTCCCGAGGTGTACATCAGGAACAGCATGTCCTCGGCATCACGCTGGACGGGTTCGACGTCTGCACCCTCGTTCTCGGCGACGAGGTCGGCGTAGTCGTACTGGTTCTCGCCCATCTCGTGGTCCGAGACGTCGCCGAGACGGTCGACGACGACCGTCTGTACGTCGTGGTCGACGCCCGCCAGTCCTTCGTCGGCCTTCTCCTTGTGCGGAAGCGGGTCACCGCGGCGGTAGTAGCCGTCACAGGTGACGAGATACTCCGAGTCGGCGGCGTTCATCCGCGTCGCGAGCGCGTCTGCGGAGAAGCCGGCGAAGACGACGGAGTGCGGTGCGCCGATGCGGGCACACGCGAGCATGGCGATGGCCAGTTCCGGTACCATCGGCATGTACATCGTGACGACTTCGTCCTCTTCGACACCGAGGTCACGGAGCCCGGCCGCGAACTCGTTGACTTCGCGGTGGAGTTCTTCGTAGGTGTAGCTCCGGTTGTCCTCCTCTACCGGTTCGCCGACCCACTCGATGGCGACTTCGTCGCCGCGCTCGTCGAGATGTCGGTCGAGACAGTTGGTGGAGGCGTTGAGTGAGCCACCAGTGAACCACTCGTAGAACGGCGGGTTCGAGTCGTCGAGGACGGTGTCGTAGTCCTCGTCCCAATCCAGGAGGTCGGCCGCTCCCTCCCAGCACTCCGGCCAGTTCTCTTCGAACTCGTCGTAGATACCCGCATCCGAGACGTTCGCCTGCTCGACGAAGCTCTCGGGGGGTTCGAATCGCTCTTGCTCTGCGAGCCGTGCCTCGAGCTCGACGTCTGGATCACCATCTGTCATGTGGTAGCTTCACAACGACGAGTAAGCCCTATAAATACCCCGTCTAACCTCCGAACAATCATTAAGAACGCCGTGTGCGACTGTCTCACGGCTCGTATCTACACGCTGTGTCTCACGGGGACGGACGATGGAGTGTCGCTGGAGTGAGAGAGTGGCTAAACAGTTAGTGTCGTCGCCGAGCCGACACCACAGTTCACGGCGTAGAGAGTCCGAAGAGAGAGAATGTATAGAAATTAACCATAAATGGCTAGCTGGTCTCAGAGAGCACTGCAGCCAACACCTTCTGTTGGGCTTTCCGCAGATGGTTGTGTAACGTCGGCGAGGAGATGTCCATCGAGGCAGCCAACTCCTCGGCGGTACTCCCGCGCGGCCACTCGAAGTAGCCAGACAAGAACGCTGCACGGAGGACCGCCCGCTGTTTCTCGGTCAACTCTTCGTCGACGACGTGTTCGACGCGTGCCGTCGTCTGGACGGGTTCGTCGACGTCGCGTTTCGCGTGGAGATGGGAGTCTGGAAACGTGGTCGTGAACCGCTCGACGATGCCGCGAACGTCCGCGTGCCCGGAGAAGACACCCGTGATACGTGCGACTCCGTCTTCGACCGTGAGCGCTCTGACTGACCCGCCGGTTTCGACCATCGTCACCGCGAGTGCCGGTCCCGAGACGACGAGTTCGACGAGTGCTTCCTCGCCGTAATCGCGGACGAGTCGAGCGTCCTGTACCTGTTCGGCGTCGCCGACGACGTCGAGGACGTCTCGAACACTGGCCCCACTGATGGTGACGAAATGGAGGAGCGACCCCGAGGCAACCGGCACGACGCCTTCGAGTTCGAAGCGGCAGTCGAGGCGACTCGATGCAGCGACGAGCATCGACTCGTGGGCGGTGCTCTGCATCGTGAGTTCGACACCCGTGTCGGCGAGCAGCAACTGTTTTCGCTCGACGGCGACGAGGGTCCGCCCGACCCGCCGGCCGACGTCGACGAGCGCACGCCGACTCGTGGCGTCGAACGCCCGGTCCGTCACACAGAGGTAGCCGTGGACGGTGTCGGCCGACTGGACCGCGACGACGCACAGCGCGTCTTCTCTGGACTCGTCGACGACGATGTCCGTCGATTCGTCTCCTTCGTCGCGGGTGAGCGTCGCGAGAGCGTCCGTCTCGTCGAGTGCCGCTCGGAGCGTCGCCGCCGAGTGCGTCGCTCGCCCGGCGCGTTCGTGGGGGTTTCCGTTCTCGTCGCAGAACCAGACACCTGCGAAGCACGTCACCAACGCGGTACACGACGTGGTGACGACGTCTGCGTGCGTCGAGGCGTCTTCGAGGTGCTCGCCGAGCGTCTCGAAGCACCGGACGAGGTCGTCTGCGCGGTTCACGAACTGCCGGTCGGCGGGCTGTCTCTCCGTCTTCGTCGTTGTCGGGGCGGCTTCTCGCTCGTCGACGCCCGTGCACGCGTCGAGGATGTCGGTGTCACTCGGCGTCTCGAAGAACGACGCGAGACTGTCGAGGCTGTTCCATCCGCCGATCGCTTGGACGACTCGTGGGTGAACCGCTTCTTCGACGAGAAGCCGATACGCGAAACCCTGCCGGAGATCGCGTGAGGAGACGGATTGGAGGCGTTCGGTTGTCGTCCGGTCGCTGACCGCCGACACGAGCATCTGTATCCGCCGTGCACTCACGTCGAAGATGGGGGTGTCGGGGTCGATACCGTCACCGTTCGCGAACTTCTGCAGGTCGTGTGCGACGTCTCGTGGGACGTACGCTGTCCGGTTTTCGCCCGCTTCGTCGTCTTCGCGGACGTAGAGGAGATACCACGGTGTTCCGTCGCGTCGATACTCTCTGAGATCACCGAGTCGGACACGGGTAATCTCTGCCGGTCGGAGTCCGACGAGCCCCGCGAGCGACACCACGAGGTCCTCACGATACGTCTCGGCGGCGTGTCGGACCTGATCGAACTCCACCGACGTGAGGTACGTCCGACTCGTGGTCTCTATCATCTCTTGTTTCGCTTTTCTCCCAAACACCGAAAGCTCTTCGGCTCGGTGGAGAGACGTAGCGCTCTTCGAACTGAATTTTCGGCTGTGCGCTCGACTTCCGTTATCCGCAAAATCGGTTCGGCGTTCGCTCGGTTCGCGAACTCAGTTGTCGACGAGGGTTTCGAGTTCACCGACGACTTCCGGGTTCCGCAGCGCACTCGTATCGCCCGGGTCTTCGCCGTTGGCGATGGCTTCGAGGTAGCGCCGGAGAATCTTCCCGGAGCGCGTCTTCGGCAACGCGGTGGTGAACGTCACCGTCGTCGGGACGGCGACGGGACCGATTGCCGCCTCGACGTTGTCACAGACGTGCTGTCGTAACTCGTCGTCGCCCACGACGTTGGCTTCGGGACTCACGTAGGCGTGGACCGCCGTCCCTTGCACCCCGTCGTCGCCGCCGACGACGGCCGCCTCGGCGACGCCCGTTGTCGCGACAATGGCCGACTCGATTTCGGTCGTTCCCAACCGCTGGCCGGCGACGGTGACCACGTCGTCCAGTCGGCCGAGGATACTGACGTAGCCGTCGTCGTGTTGCACCGCACTGTCGCCTGTCAGGTAGCGCCAGTGCTCGCTGTCGTCCGTCGTGTGGGCTCTGTCCCACGCCGTACCGTCGCAGAGCGACTTCGGTTGTCCCGGCCACGGCTTCGTCACGACCAACTGGCCCGTCTCTCCTCTCGGGACTTCGTCGCCGAGACTGTCGTGGACGCCCACCTCGATACCCGGTAGTGGGCGGCCGACGATACTCGGACGCATCGCGTCGATGGCGGGCAGCGTCGACAGCATCATGCCGCCCGTCTCGGTCTGCCACCACGTGTCGACAATGGGGCACTCGCCGCCGCCGACGTGGTCGTAGAACCACCACCACGCCGTCTCGTCGATCGGTTCGCCGACCGTGCCGAGCAACCGAAGCGACGAGAGGTCGTAGGCGTCGGGGTACTCCGCGCCCCACTTCATGAACGCGCGGACGGCCGTCGGTGCGGTGTAAAACACGTCGACGGCGTTTCGCTCGATGATCTTCCAGAAGCGGGTCTTCTCGGGTTCGTCCGGCGTCCCCTCGTAGAGGACCGTCGTCGTGCCGAGTGCGAGTGGCCCGTAGACGACGTAGGAGTGGCCGGTGATCCACCCGATGTCGGCGGTACACCAGTGTGTGTCGCGCGCTTCGAGGTCGAGGACGGCGTGACTCGTCCACGCGACGTGCGACAGATAGCCGCCGGTCGTGTGTCGGACCTGCGTCGGTTCGCCCGTCGTCCCCGACGTGTAGATGTAGAACAGAACGTCGTCGCTCGCTCGCTCGACGGGGTCGACCGTCTCACCGTCGTGAGCAGTCAGTATCTCACGGTACCGGTGTCTGTCTCCGAAGAACTGGTCACCGTCCAGGTGGTCGACGACGATCTCTGTCGTCGAGTACGGGACCGAGAGACAGGCGTTGTCTGCTTTCCGGAGGAGGTCGACGGCGTTCCCGCGACGGTAGTAGCCGTCGCAGGTGACGAGCACGTCCGACTCCGCGCGTTCCATCCGCGTCGCCAGCGCGTCCGCGGAGAATCCGGCGAAGACGACAGAGTGTGGTGCGCCGATGCGGGCGCACGCGAGCATCGCGACGACCAACTCGGGAATCACCGGCATGAACAGCGTGACGACGTCGTCCGCTTCGACGCCGAGGTCACGGAGTCCGGCCGCGAAGGCGTTTACGTCCTGGTAGAGTTCCTGGTACGTCTTGGCTCGCGTCTCGCCGAGTTTGCCCTCCCACTGTATCGCCGTCTGGTTCTTCCGCCCGGCTTCGATGTGGCGGTCCAGACAGTTCTCGCTGGCGTTGAGACGGCCGCCGGGGAACCAGCGGACGCCGTCACTATCGTCGTCGTCGAGCACGGTCTCTGGCTCGTGGGTCCACGTCAGCAAGTCGGCGGCACGACGCCAACACGTCGGCCACTCCGCGTCGAACGCATCGTACACCTTCGGGTCGGTCACGTTCGCCTGGTCAACGAACGCAGGTGGAGGGCTGAGGGCGTCGTCCGCCGGCAACTGACTCACCGCCGTGTCGTTCCTCCCGTCGGACATTCGTTCTGTCCTTTGGGAAGAGTTGTCAAAGATGTTTGCCCTGTCGGCACTCACTGCCGCGTCGGTTCCCGACGAAGAGCGTCGGCCGTCCCTCGCGTCCACGGGCCCATCTGTCGTCTTCGCGCACTGCTCGTGGTTTTACACTCTCGTCGATATCTCAACTGCCCATCAGACTTAATACCACGTTCCTACACATCAATCATAATGGTTGATGAAAGAAGTAATCACTCGTCACCAAGTCTGAGCAGACGAACGTTCGTCAGCGGTCTCACGTCGCTCGCCGCGGCGTCGGCGTTCTCGCTCGACGTCGCCGCTGAGACCGCTTCGCAGGTCACAGGTGGCGACGACACACCCACACAGACACTCTCCTCGCCGGACGGTAGCGTCGAGGTGACCGTCGACGTCGCCGACGGTGTCCCGACCTACCGGGTCGTCTACGAGGGTCGGACCGTCGTCGAGAACTCGACGCTCGGGTTCGAGTTCGCCGACCAAGCACCGTTCGGTGCGGACGTGACGGTCACGGGGACCGAACGGTCGAGTACGGACGAGACGTGGACACCCGTCTGGGACCAGTACGACGAGATACACGAACACTCCGAGGGACTCCGTCTCGGTCTCCGAGAGACCAGTGGACCGCAGCGTGCGCTCACCCTAGAGTTCCGTGCGTTCGACGACGGTGTCGGCTTCCGCTCGGTCGTTCCCGAAGACAGCGGGTTCGGCGACTTCACTATCACCTCGGAGCGTACCGAGTTCGCGTTCGCGGGCGACTACACCTCGTGGTGGATTCAGAACGACTTCAACAGCTACGAGTACGAGTACACCGAGTCGTCGCTGAGCGAGGTCGGCGAACTGAGTCCGTTCGGCGGCGCGCACACTCCCATCACAGCGAAGGCTGCCGAGGACTGTTACGTTAGTCTCCACGAGGCGAACCTCGTCGACTACGCGGCGATGGGCGTCGAACCCGTCTCCGCGGGGTCGACGACGTTCGAGTCGACGCTAGCACCGCTACCGGATGGGACGAAGGTGACCGCATCCGCACCTCACCGGACGCCGTGGCGGACGATTCAACTCGCGTCGTGTCCCGGCGACCTCGTCGAGTCGAGTCTCGTCCTCAACCTCAACGAGCCACACGACCCCGAGGAGTTCCCGAAGGGAACAGATTGGATTACGCCGAAGAAGTTCCTCGGCGTCTGGTGGCTGATGATTACGGGTCGGGCAAACTGGGAGTACACCGGTCCGGAGTCGGGGAATCACGGCGCACAAACTGGTCGAATGAAGCGTTACATGGACTTCGCCAGCGAACACGGCATCCCGAGCGTGCTCGTCGAAGGCTGGAACGAGGGGTGGAGCACTTACCCGGGCGACGGCAGCGCGATGGACTTCGACGACACCTACCCCGACTTCGACATCAGCGAGGTCACGTCCTACGGCGCGCAACTTGACCCGCCCGTCGAGATGACCGCCCACAACGAGACGGCGGGCAACATCTCGAACTACGAGTCGCAGTTGGACGACTCGCCGAACCCCTTCGCCGACTACGAGGACCTCGGGATTCGCTCCATCAAGACGGGCTACGTCGCCGACAGCGGCGTCACCATCGACGGGACGACGTACAACCACCACTGTCAACCGCTGGTGAACCACCACCACCTCGTCTACCGCGAGGCGGCGAAACACCGGCAGATGCTGGAGGTTCACGAACCCATCAAACCGACCGGCGAGCGTCGAACCTATCCGAACGTGATGACGCGCGAGGGCGTGTACGGACAGGAGTACGACTCTTTCGGGACTATCAGCCCCTCGCATCACGTGACGTTCCCGTTCACCCGGATGCTCGGCGGTCCGGTGGAGTTCACGCCGGGCATCTTCGATATGGACTCCGGCTCGGGCGGTATCGAGACGACGCGCGCCAAGCAACTCGCCATGTACCCGACGTACTTCAGCGGTCTCCACATGGTCGCAGACCTCCCGAGTTCGTACCTCACAGAGCAGAAGTCGACCGTCGGCATCGGCGAGGTTGCACAGGCCGAGTTCGGCGAGCGAGATGGTCTCGCTCGGGCAGCGACGTGGGCCGGGGCGCAGGGCGGCCGATACGTCGAGTTCGACCCCAACACCGTCGAGACGGGCGCGAGTCTCTCGTGGATGGTCACGGACGTCGCGGAGGCGGGCGAGTACGACCTACATCTGCGGTACGCGAGCGACAGCGAGAACAACGCCGTCCCCGCCGAGACACCGCGGACGGTGACCGTCTCTGTCGACGGCGAGACGAACACCCGACTCGAACTCTCACCGACCGACTACTGGGACGAGTGGGCGACGGTCGCGACGACGGTGTCGCTCGACGCGGGTGACAACGAAGTAACGCTGACGCTCACCGAAGACGACACGGGCGGATTCAACCTCGACGCCGCCGCGCTGACGCCGCGCGGCGAGTCCATGCCGGCGCCCGAGACAGACCCGATTCGCGGCCCGACTGTCCCCGCCTTCGAGTACATCGAAGATGTCCCGGCCGCAGGATGGGACGACACGCGGGTGCTCGACGCCGCCATCGGCGACTACATGGTCACGGCACGGAAGAAAGACGACACGTGGTACGTCGGCGCGATGACCGACGAGGACGGCCGCGCACTCGACGTTCCGCTCGACTTCTTGGCTCCCGGCTCAGCCGCTTCGAGCAGCGGACGGGGGAAGGAGAAGAACGCGAACGGCCGCGGACCGAACGGACCGGCGTACGTCCTCGAACTCTACTCGGACGGCGTCGACGCCGCCTTCGACGAGAACCTCACGGACGTCCGTATCGACGAGGCGCTCGTCGACCCGAGCACGACGGTGCTGGCGTCGATGGTCGAGTCCGGCGGGACGGCGATGCGACTGCGCCGAGCGACGGGCGAGGACCGCGCCGACCTCCCGACCTACGAGCGACCGACGCAGGACCTCTCAGTCACCGTCGACAGCGAGACGTTCGTTCAAGAGCAGTTCGTCACGGCGACTGGGTCCAACGACGGTGACTACGTCGGCGGGACGACGGTCGAACTGGTCGTCGACGGTGAAGTCGCGTCGACGACGAACGTTCGTCTCCCCCCGAACAGCACCAATCAATCTGTCGCGCTGTCGTCGACGCTCGACGACCCGGGGACGTACGACGTGATCGTCCGAACCGCCGACGGGACGACGCTGGCGACGGAGATGGTGACGGTCGAACCGCCGGTGACCGTCGCCTCCATCACCGACCCGCAGGGAGACGACGACGGTCCAGGAGCGTACACCTATCCGACGAACGAGGCGTTCCGAGCGGGCGCGTTCGACCTCCGGTCGTTCACCGTCGCACAGACCCCGAGTCTCTCGGAGTTCACCTTCGAGGTCGGCAGCCTGTACAACGCCTTCGGCAGTAGTCGGGGGTTCTCGCCGCAGTTGTTCGTCCTCTGGCTTCGCGACCCGAACAAAGCGGGCGGCAGCACGGAGAGTCTCGACGACCTCGGCGCGAACGTCTCCTTCGAGCGGCCGTGGCACTACCGCCTCGAACTCAGCGGGTTCACGAAGAGTGCGGTCACGGCGAGCGGCGCGCCGCTTACGACGAGCGATGGGTCGGCAGTCGCCGTCAGAGAGAGCGTCGACATCGAAGCAGGGACCGTCACGATGAGCGTCGACCGAGCGGCGTTCGACGGCGTCGACGTCGCCGAGTTGGAAGTCGTCCCAATGGTCCAATCCGAAGACCGCGGGACGCTCCGACCGGTCGCTGCGGAGAACGCCGGTTACGTCTTCGGCGGCGCGAAGGTCGATGCCGTCGACAACGCCCCGCTGGTGATGGACCTTGTCACGCCCGACGACGTCGCACAGAGCGACGCGCTGGACTACACGAGCGAGCAGCGCGCGACGCTTCCCTTCCGCTCACTGTAGTCACCAAAGGCCGAGGATGGCAGTGCGCTGACGTCGACACCACCGCCAACCCGGCGGTTGGACCTCTTCGAGTCTATAATTCACAATAGTGATTGAATAGATCCGAGTGCTGACTGTTGTCTACTATTCGCATTTTCCTCCAAGTATGGACAGTACTATTCGCAAAATAGCGAACTAACACTCCAAAAATTGTCCTATACGGCATATATGGTGTACAGAAAGTCTTTTAATTGTGGGTTATCCCCTCTCTCCTTCTAACATTCACGAAGGGTGTTCAATACCCACGGAGTACTGCTATTCTCTCTTGATGTGTTCTCGACTATCGGTCACCTGTGTTTTCTCGAGGATCCAACGATATTTGTCAAAGCTGGTCTGCGCTTGTCCGCCGTCGCTCGAACTCGTCGGGAATCATCGACAGCGTGTCACCCGTTCCGAAGGGGAGTCGACCGAGGACCGAAGTGTACCTGAACATAGCCGCACGGAGTCCGACAAGGGAAACAGTAGACTGATTTCGTTCGAATCGACGAGTCTAAAACATTACAATCGTAATATCGTAACACTTCTGCACCAACCCTTGATGACTCGACCCCTCGACCGGTAAAATAGCGTCTCTCACGCGGCCAAGTGTCCAACAATATCTAATCACACGTCGACTCCGACAGTCGTGATACTCGTTGTCGTAGGCTATCCGTGTGAACGCGAGTTGTGTCTCAGTCGTTGGTACTCTCCTGTAAGATGATAGTTGTGAGACGTATCTACGGCTGTCGAATTCGAACGGTCCGTGTCGGTTCTGCACTCTCGATCTGGTTTTCAACGGTGTCTCTCTCGGTCGGAAAGCCCACTCTTCTACTGGAGGCTGGTTTACGGCTGTAGCTCTCTGTACCAATCGACGACTGGGTCTGTACGTGCGTGAGGGCAGCGTACAGAGGTCGATTCGACGCAGTGTCTTCTGCTTTCCAGCTGGCCGAGACGTGAGTCGTGTACGTAAAATTAGTTGTAGTAATCGTCTACAGCACCGGCGTCGTTCTCCTCGACAGTTCACTTCGATTCGACAGGTTGAGGCCCCTCCCTGTCGGAGCTATCGTAACATGTGGCCTTGGGGACACCTCGCCGTCGGATATCTGCTCTATTCGCTGTATAGCCATCGACTGAAGAACCACCGTCCGACGAACGTAACCGCACTCGTCGTCGCGTTCGGGACACAGTTTCCCGACCTCGTCGACAAACCGCTGGCGTGGACGGTGTCACTGCTCCCGACGGGACGCTCGCTCGCACACTCGTTGTTGACAGCATCACTCGTCCTCGGTGTGGTACTCTTCGCGGTTCGTCGGTATCGGCGCGCGGAGGCCGAGACGTACACGTCGTTCGTCGTCGCGTTCGGTATCGGATACCTCTCTCATCTCGCCGCAGATGGACTGTATCCGCTTCTCGGAGGGGAGTTCGCGAACCTCGCGTATCTCGTCTGGCCACTACTCCCCCTCCCCGTGTACGACACCAACAAGAGCATCTTCGCTCACTTCCTCACGTTTCAGTTCGATACGTTCGCACTGTTCGAGTTCGGCCTCGTCGCACTCGCGCTCGTCGTCTGGTGGGCCGACGGCGTCCCTGGCGTTCGACCGCTGATTCGGCCTCTCACGCAACGATAAATATCGTTTTGTTAATAGTGTCGGTTGGCGTGGAATATCCAACTGTGCCATCGAAGTGTGGTTGGTGTAGAGTATTGTCGGATTCATCCTGCGCCTAAAGGCGCAGGTATTCTCCTTGATTCTGTATGACCCCCAACGAGTAGACGAACCACCAACTGTTCTCTCCACATTCGAAGTTATTCCGTTCACAGTCTATCTTCGGATTCTGCACTATTCTGTATTTATTCACAGTATCTTTTGTATGGACGTTCAAAAAACACGTTCTACATCGTAAGACATTTAATTATCTTCCACAATCGCTTTCCCAGAATGCTCGACGAACCTGAGCTCGAAGATGAGCGAGCGACACCGGATACGAACGAAGCAGATGCGGATAATGAATCACTGCTAAACCGACGGACGGTACTCAAGATGGGTGCCGCTGCGGCGGCCGCTGGACTCGGCTCTGCGGGCCTCACTGGTACCGCCGCGGCCGAGACTGAGCGCCACGGAATTCAGTTCGGCACGGTCGTCAACGCCGTCGACGATCTCGGCATGGACCCTAACGGAAATGAGCCAATCGACGACGCACTCCAGCAGACGATGGACGACGAGGACACTCTCGTCGAGTTCCCGCCGGGGACGTACCTCGTCGAAGACGACCACGCCGAAGGAAGCCTCAACAACTGGGGTATCCGTGGACTCGGTGATGTGGCGTCGGACGTTCGGTTCGTCTCCGAGCCAGGGAGTTCGAAACATCTCATCCGCACGGGTGGCGGTGACGGTATCCTCATCGAGAACGTCGCACTCCACTACGGCAACGACGAGCAAGGCAGTCTCGGACTGCTGTTGAAGGCCAACGACAACCTGCGCGTCCGATACGTCGAGTTCATGGGATTCAACCCGACGGCCGGTAACGGTGCCGTCGATAACCTGAGCCCGCAGATCATCGACGAGGACGGAACGGCAATCGTCGAAGGAGTTGTCCGCAAAGGACCGACCGACATCACTTCTCACGGTCACCTCGGCAACGACTCCAACGAGGGATGTATCTGGCTCGGTGAGAAGCACGTCGGCGAACTCATCATCCGGGACTCCCACATCGAGAACACCGGAACGAACGCCATCTACGCACGCCGCTGTACGGGCGACGTGAAGGTCGAGAACTGCCTGTTCAAGAACAACAACCAGGCGTCGCTCCGCATCGGTGGCGACGGCTGTCACGTGAAAGACTGTGACTTCGTCGTCGACACCGACGACGTCCCTGACTCGAACGGTGGCGAACTCATCAACCCCCACAGCATCGTGTGGGAGACTGGCCCGCGCGGCGACAAAGGTGGCGCTATCGAGAACTGTAACTTTGTCTACCGGAACGCGCCGTCGAAGACGGCCGCGGCCGTCTGGGTCGACGGCTCTGCCGGCGAGATGGCCATCCGCAACAGTCGATTCGAGTTGGAAGCAGACGACGTCGCCGCAATCCGCATCGACGACCCGACCGATCCCCGTCTCGGTGAGACGGGTGCGCGACCGTGGGGTGTCGAAATCGACGGTGTTAGCGTCACTGGCTCGTCTTCGGGCTCCGATCCCGCGATTCGAGTCGACAACCGCGACGGCTCTGTCGTCCGTAACTCCTGTCTCCAACTGACAGGCGAGCGAGAGGGTATCGCGCTCCGCAACTCGGATGCGCGCGTCGTCGACACGAACATCAACGTCTCGGAACTGACTGGACTCCTCGACGAATCCGGCGTCTCCACGTCGAATCTCACCAACGAGGCTTCCTGTCCCGCCCCCGACCTGGGGTAATCCGGTTCGAGACTCAGCGTTTGGACAGGACGCCCCCAGTCCAAAGCTTCGTCACCGACCGTAAGCAGCCCCTACTGCGCGTAGTGAGCGCATACCCAAGGATGTGCTCGTCGAAGGGAGCGTAAGGCGGTGGCGACGGTGGCCACCCACAGAGAGGCGAACTATGTCAGACACGCTATCATCGACGACGAACGGCCAAGACTGGGGAACGCAAACGTACGACAACGTCCGCGTCGACATCACACCACAGGCCGACGACCACTACGACGTCGTCGTCACGCATCCCGACGGCGAACGAAGTCGACACGCCGTCGAACGAGTCGTGATCAACTCGGCGGCCGTTTTCTTCGACAGCCACATCTGGTTCGTGGACGCCAATCTCGACGTCGGCGTTCCGATCAGTGAACCCGGTGATACTCTCTGGGTCTGGCCATAGCAGAAGCAAGCGACATGGCAGTAGTGAACGGTTCGTCCCCACGGCTCGTGAGGGGTCTAATTATGCTTGTATATTACGGCGAAAGTACTATCCAGAATCCACCCTGAGCGTCAGGTCCGGGAAAACGCCCCGGTGAGAGGGCGTTCAGGTTCCGGAATGCCAACTACACCCCACTTCCGCGGGTGTGCCGTTCGTGGAAGTCGAGTGCAGTACGGTGTTCGTTCTGAACTGGCCTATAGATAATGGCTACGTAGTGCTTCAGGTTGGTAGCCGAGGTGGAACGATGTCGCCATCAAACAGACGATTCACACGGCTACCGAATCTCTCTGAGTACCTGATTTAGCTGGAAAATAGGGTGCTAAGCCCCCCTTCCTCAAGGAGTGAACGGAACGAAGTGAAGTGAGCGAGTAGGGAGGGGATACAGCACCCGCACGAATTTCAAACACGCCAATCAGCACTATCAATATACCACACTTCGTACCAATTGACACGTCGCATGATGTACAGCCCTCGCTTCCGCTTGTTCCCGAATACGGAGCAACGCGAAGCGATGGACTGGCAACGAAACACCGTGCGACAACTTTACAACCACGCACTCAACGAATTCAACCAGATACCTGGAGACGCAGGAACGCTCCGGCAACGCGTCTGGATGGTTAGAGACACGCTCCCCGCGCTCAAAGACTGGTGGCCAGCACTCAAACGGGTCTACTCAACGGTCTTGCAAAAAGCCGTTGAGCGCATCCGTGATAACATCCAGAACCTCAGGAAGCTCAAGGCCAAGGGCTACAATGTGGGGTCGTTGAACTGGAAGAAACCGCGTGAGTACCGGAGTTTCACGTACCGACAATCAGGCTTCGAACTCGACAAGAAGAGTGGCCCGAACGGACGCGGACTCCTAATCCTCAAGAAACTCAAAGGCGAAACCCGTGAGATACCGATTCGCCTTCACCGAGACCTTCCTGACCACGAACAAATCAAAGAAGTCACGCTCAAGAAAGAACCCACTGGCGCGTGGTACGTCAGCTTCTGCATCGAGACCGACAAACCCGAGAGATCTGCCGTCGAAGATATCGAACCCGGAGACTCCGTAGGTCTTGACCTCGGGGTTCTCAACTTCATCCATGACTCTAAGGGACGGTCGATAGGACGACTTGACTTGCCCAATGAACGAGAGCGGATCGAACGTGAGCAACGCTCGCTCTCCCGCAAAGAGTATCAGTCCAAGAATTGGGGGAAACAGCGTCGGAGGGTCGCGGAAGTCCACGCCCGGATGTCGAATAAGAAGCGTGATTACAAGCACAAGCTCGCGCACTTCTACACGACAGAGTACGACGCCGTGTTTGTTGAGGACCTCAACGTCAAGGGAATGCTCGAATCCTCAGAGAACGCGCGGAACAAGGCCGAGGTGGGATGGCGCAACCTCATCACGATTTTCAAGCACCACGGCAAGAAAAACGGGTGTCACGTGGTTACTGTCAGACCTGAGAAGACGACGTTGGAGTGTGCGTCGTGTGGCACATCGGTGTACAAGCCGTTGTGGGTGCGTGAGCATTCATGTCCATCGTGTGGGTTCGAACTCGATAGAGATTGGAATGCGTCGTTGAACGTTCTCTCACGAGGACTACAACTAGGAGTGGTTCACTCCGAAGAAACGCCTGTGGAGACTGCGACCGCTGTGTCTACTGACGGAGGCTCTCAAGCCGTCGTGGTGGATGCAAGTCGCGTCGTAGAAACAGGAAGCCCCGTCCTCAAGGAAGCAACGCGAAGCGTTGCTGAGTAGGGTGGGGTAGTTCACCGCGGGGAAGACGTTGACACCGAGACAACCGATCTGTTGGGTAGTGATTTCAGACGACTGCTTGAAGCCCCATACGTGTGGTTACTGTGCAAGACTATTTCCCTCTTCGATAACCACCGACGAAGCACAATCTCAATAACTGTATAAGTAACTCAAAACATCCATTATTTTGGATTCTTTCCCAAAATAGTAGAAAATATTGGTCTGGTAGTAATGTAAGTAACAACTAGCCTACCGGTAGAAGAAGTACACAACAACGGTCTTTTTAGATTTGTACAATTCTACCGTTGGCGGTGTGGTTTCGTTGAGTCACTACTTGGCATCGAATCTCGCCTTACCCCGCGTTTGAGAATCCACTGACGTCGTTCATCACCAGAACCGAGAGGTCTAGTCGGCGGTAAGCCGAGAGCCTCTGGTGACATCTGCAAGCACGAGTTGTCAAACGTAGGATTGAGTAGGGCGGTTCACAGATCCGTACCGAATCAGTGTTTCTCGCTCAATAAGACGTCCCTCTCTTGCTACTAGCTGTCACTGTTTCAGTGGGTTCGTGTTAAAGCGATCTTTGTAGAGTTTGGTGACTTTTTCCTGTGCTGCGCCATCCGAATACGCGCTTGGTAACGAGTAGCCGTCGGGCTTGTCCTTCTCCTTCCAAGCGAGCACCTTCTTTAGCTCTGCTTTGTCCATCGGCTGCATGTCGATTTGAGGGTCCCAACTGTCTTTGCCCGACTCCGCAACGGACATCTTCTTCCAGTCGTACGGCGTCTCGCCATCAAAGATTGCTGTGTTGTATTCAGCAGCGTCAACGACTGGTAATCGGTCGACTTTGTCACGCCACTCTTTCGGCTCTTTGACACAAACTGGTGCGTTAAATGACATCATCCGTTCCGCTGGCCGTAACGTATGACCATTTATGAAATCATGGCACTTCGCGACAGACCAGCCACCTTGCCACGGACCCATTCCAGAGACCGTTGCCGTCATTGACCCGTCCTCAATTCTCGCGAGTCCAGGTTCACTAGCATCAATACCGACGACTGGAATATCGATGTTGTTCTCATTGAGAATAGTCAACCCACCGATTGCGACACCGTCGTTTTGACCGAAGAAGCCCTCAATCTTGTCACCGAACTGTGAGACGAGATCTGACATCGCATTTCGAGCGTCTGACCGGATCCAGTTCCCCTGTAAGCGTGGCCCCAGTCGTTCGATATCCGGATACTCCTTCATCGCCAATTGAACACCAACATTTCGCCCGATATTCGGTGCCGTCCCACGGTTTCCTTCAATGTGAACGAACCCGCCTTCACCATCCATGGATTCGAACAATATCTTCGCAGCAGTGTATGCGTGGTTAACGTAATGTGGTGCGAAGAACTGGACGTACTCGTCGCCTGCGTCCTGTGGTGTGTACCAGTTCGCAATCATGGCTGCCAAAACTGTTGGTACACCTGATTGGACGCACGTCTCCGCCAGTGAGATCGAGGCGGCGTTCGTGTACGTCTGTCCCATAATCATGTCCGTTCTACTAGAAATTGCAGTGTCGAACTGCTCTTGTTGGGTTTTGACGTTCCCATCGTTTGTCTGAACCTTCGATTCGTACCCAAATGCTTCTGCTGCTTCGACGTATCCTTTTTTCCACGACAGCCAGTAAGAGTTCTGCAGATTAGAGATTGAGGCTAAGGACGTCTTTTCACTATCGCTGCCACTTGCAAGACTACCAGTACAGCCTGCAAGTCCGGTCAGTGTGCCTATCGACCCAGCTGTGGCCGTTCTCTTGAGAAAGGCCCGTCTTGAGTGGTTGGTGCTATCTGTTGGCATATGAACTCACCGTGACTTTTTCTCGAGAGTATATATAAGTTTTGTCTCCTTCACGATTATTGGTCGTAGTATATGTTGAGTGGATGAACGGTTTAGAGTACGTAACGGACACAGTGCTATCACAGAGACAACGTCGCCGAGGGAAGAGCACAGTTGGTCAGGCAACCTATTCGCCTAACCCAGAACTCGGTTGATAGTCGATCTGTCGAGTGAGAGTTGAGTCATCCTCAGATTGCTGTAAAAACAGCCGGCTAGGAGAGATTCTACTCTCGCGAATTTTAAATATGGGTGAGTCTCGAATGCCGGTCATGTAGGGCAGCGTGAGAGTCGAACAGTACTCTCTAATCTTATCTGCCGACATCGAATTTCACACCGAGGAAGTAACACAGAGAGAAGCATCTGGCGTTACGCTCCTATGCTTGTAACGGGAAACAGAGTACGGGGGTCAGACTTTCCGTTAGAGGTTATACTGGTTGAGTAGTCGCACTGACCCGAACATCTGTTCGGGGTTTTAACAAAATCGAAGAATGTCTACCATTGCAGGTGAAGACGAGAGTCACCGATTCCCAGACCGGTTGTGTTACAATAGTAGTACTGTAATCACGTGGTCACGAAAGCGAATACTCCAACTCGAATTCGTTTGCGACGCCGAGCACGATATTGGGGAGTTCCTCTGAAAACCACTCACCAGTGAGACGGTTCGCCGGACTAGCAACGCTGAACGCACCAATGACTTCGTCGTTCGGACCAGTAACGGGAACACCAACTGCTTTGATACCCTTGAGTTGCTCCTCGCGGTTAAACGAGTATCCACGCTCCCGAATCTGGTCGAGTTCGTCCAACAGAGTGTCGGAGTCGGTAATCGTGTTCTCGGTTTTCGCTGGGAGTTCCCATCGGTCGATAATCTCCTCGACTCTCTCGTCCGATAGCGTGGAAAGCAGTGCTTTTCCCGCCGCTGTCTGATGAAGATAGAACTGCTTGCCGAGAGTCGAGTACTGCCAGACAGCGTGTTTCCCCGAGTACGTGTGAAGATAGACGCCGCGACCATTCTCTTCGACGACGAAGACGGCACGACATTTGCTCTCTTCGGCTAGTTGTTCCGTGTAGCCCTTCGAAATCCGGTAGGCTTTCTTCCGGTTCTGAACGTAGTTTCCGAGTTCCAGCAGGTGGAGTCCGAGGTGGTAGATATCGCCTTCCTTGACGACGTATCCGTTCGCCTTCAGCGTCGTAAGATGGCTATGGATAGTACTTGGTGCTCGTTCTAGGTCTTCTGCGAGTTCTGTGACACGGGCTCCGTCTAAGTCCTTTAGTCGATCGAGAATTTCCAATGTCGTCTCCGATGATTTCAGCGTCCGTCGACCGTCGTTTGTGCTCATGGCATGGTGTAGCAAGCCATGGTATTTAATATTCCGCATTGTTGAATCTGCCCTTGTCCACCTACAGACGGGTGATTTTGATTGGAAGAGAGACTACTGACGGCCTCTATAATTCGTATCGAAGAGTGAGGAACAAACGAGCTGAGTATATAATATCCACTGTTGCCGAATAGATACGCTGAGTCACGATCAGGAAGTAGAGGGTCTCTAAAGGGCATACAATCGGTATTTGCGCATCTCAAGATAAACTGTAGACATGTATTCTAGAATTTGTATGGTTCATTCCTGTATGATAATAAATATTCATCACGATTGCTGGCACCGTGACATCTCTTCTCACCCTTCTGTTTGAGGCGTCTCTATGCCCAAAATCGGTACTTCTCACAACTTGTCACACATACTGTCTCTGTCGTTGCCATTTCCCAACCTCCGTTGGATTCGCGAGCATCGAAAACTGAGTGATGCTCGCGACGGGTTCAGCGACAACGCGTAACCAACGATATCGCGGACTTACAGCCCGAGGATTTCACGAGTCTCGGCTGGCGACGCGATAGGTCGATTAAGCTCGTCAGCAATCCGAGCGGTTCGTTCGACCAACTGGGCGTTGCTCTCAGCGAGTTCACCCTTCCGATAGTAGATGTTGTCTTCCATACCGACCCGAACGTGGCCCCCCATCGCGATCGCCATCGTGGTTAGCGGCAGCTGATGCCGACCCAACGCGAGCGCCTGCCACTCGCTCGATTCAGGGAGGTTATCGGCGAAGTTGATGACGTTTCGTGGAAGTGCTGGTGTCCCGTTCTGCATACCGAAAATCGCCGTACACCAGTACGGCGGTTCGAGTAACTCTTCCTCGATGAGATGCTCCATCTCGGGAATGTGTCCCGGATTGAAAAGCTCCAGTTCTGGTTTCACGCCTGTGTCAAGCATCCGCTGAGCGTATTCCTCGTTTTGTTCCCGAGTATTCACTGCAGTTCGCGTCTGACCGAAGTTGACTGGACCGAGGTCGACAGTCGCGAGGTCGGGTCGTGGTTCCGTCTGCAAGATGGGTGCGATGCGCTCCTCACGAGACCAGATGCCTCCACCACCCGTGGTGAAATTGACGAGGATGTCGTCACAGTGTTCCTCTATGGCATCGCGGATTGCTTGGAACCGAGCGACGTCTTTCGTTCCTTCACCGTTCTCGTCGCGAGCGTGGATGTGAACCATCGATGCCCCTGCAGCTTCGCAAGCCGCGACATCTCGTGCTATCTCTTCAGGCTGTTCGGGAAGATTTGGGTTCGCCTCTTTCCCGTGGTGACCACCAGTCGTTGCGACACTGATTATCAACTTCTTCTCGAAGTAGTCGCTGTAACCTTGGTATGGCATACCTCTGAATGTCCTCTATCGTCTATTAATAGCTTTGGTTGTATAGGTTACAAGCTACACTCCTCGGTGGAAATCCCACGAGTGAACTACTCTCTGGAGCGATTTGCGCTCAAGTTGCTCTGGCTACCCTCACGTATACGCTACAAACGACCGTGAAGGTTACAGCAGATTTTTATACTGGCACATGCGATTCGTGAACATGGTGTTAGATAGCACAGCAATTGTGACCGGAGGCGGCCGTGGTATCGGTCAAGCCATCTGTGTCAGATTAGCGCGGGAGGGTGCAGACATCGTCATCGCAGACCTCGACTCCGCAGAAATGCGTGAGACGAAGCGACTCGTCGAAAACGAAGGACAGCAGGCACTCGCTGTCGAAACTGACGTCACTGAGTTGGAGAGTGTCCAGCACACCGTCGAAACAGCGCTCGACGAGTTTGGCGGAGTCGGTATCCTCGTCAACAACGCAGGAATCGCTGGCCCGACGAGTCCATGTGAGGAGATTGAGCAAGATGCTTGGGACGCGACGACGAATGTCAACCTCCGTGGTCCGTTCTTCATGTGTCGTGAGGTGATACCCGTCATGAAAGAACAGGGCTACGGACGCGTCGTCAACATCGCTTCTGTGACGGGAAAGAAACCGTTGCTGAATCGAACACCGTACGCGGCGACGAAGATGGGTCTCATCGGATTCACTCGAACGCTCGCCGTCGAAGTCGGCGAACACGATATCAACGTGAATGCGATCTGTCCAGGGTCGGTCGACGGCCCCCGAATCAGAGGTGTGTTCGAGCAGCAAGCCGAGGCGACTGGACGGACGTGCGACGAAGTACGAACTGAAGTGGAGAGTCAGAGCCCCCGAAACGAACTGGTAGACCGAGAGGATATCGCGAGTACGGCGGCTTATCTTTGTTCGGACGACGCATCGCGTATCACAGGACAGGATATCAACGTTTCCGCCGGGAAGGTGATGTACTAGATGACTGCACTCTCGATTGGATACAGTCAGTCGAAGTGGACTTCTTCGATTCGTAAGGGAGAGGGGCCAAGCCTCGCCTCTCATTGTACCACGACGAATAACCGTGAGGAATCCCCAAACTTATTTATACCCCTACTCGAAAACAGAAAGACGAACTCACATGGCAATGGATAGCACCAGTCAATCGAGACGGCAGTTTCTAAAAGCGACAACCGCCGCTGGCTCAGCAGGTGCATTGACCGGACTCGCAGGTTGCACCGGTGGTGGCGGGGGCGACGGTGCATCGTCGAATACTAGTTCGAGTGGAACCGGGAGTTCGGGGGAACAGACCTCGATGGGGTCGATAGCCAACCTACAGAACTCTTACTGGTTGTCGTGGAAGAAAGGCTACACTGAGGCTGCGAAAGCACTCGGCTACACTACGAACGTCCAGACGAACGAGGGTAACGTCACCACGCAGCAGCAACAGTTCGATACCGCAATCGCAAGCGAGACCGATACAATCGTCGGACAGACGTACACGAACGCTGCGGCGATTTCGTTGGCAGAGACGTGTGTCCAAGCTGGTGTCCCAACGATTCTCGCCGTGACGATTGCAGATTGGTACACGCCGCAAGACGCAGGCGACGAGTACGTCCAGTTCTTCGCACCGCACTTTGTCAATCACGCGTACACCGCCGCGAAGATCCTATTCGAGTCGATGGGTGGGAGCGGGGGGTTCGTCCACATCGAAGGAAACCGTGGAACGGCACCGAACATTGGCCGAAACAAAGGCGTCGAGTTGGCAATGGAAGAGTACCCGGATGTCGAACGGCTAGGCCCACGCCTACAGGGGAACTGGATTCGATCGGACTCCCGAAAGGCGATGTCGGACAAGGTTTCGCAGTTCGGTGACGACATCGAGGGTTTCTTCGGCCAGAACGACGCGGTCGCACTCGGCGGGCTCACGATTCTCGAGGAGAACGACATCGACGTCCCGGTGGTCGGCATCGACGCTGGCGAACCCGGGCTTGCAGCAATCCAAGAAGAACGAATGGTCGCCTCGGTCTCTGGGATGGGTCCGTGGCAGGCCGGGTGGTCACTCGTGAAGTGTCACGACTACCTCAACGGTCACAGTCTACAGCCTGCAGAACGGATGATGTCGTTCAACGCTCCCGTCTGTGTCAAGAACACCGACGAGTGGACCGATACAATCGAGCGTCTCCCAGTCGTCGCGGCCGAGCAGTACGCCGAAGCTATCTTCGAAGGTGAAACACCATACGACTGGAAGAAGATGTCCGTTGCGGAGTCGGGCAAGGACAGTTGGGACCCTCAAATCGACATGCAGCCAATGAACCGAGCCGATATGGTAGAGGTGCTTGACTGGAGCGACTCCAACAAGCCGAACAACTACTCACTGCCGGAAGCGTACACCGACCAAGAGGCACAGAAGCAGATTACCGACCTCTATAAGAATCGCTTCCAAAGCAACCCGCTCAAGTCCTAATAGGATGAAACTATGTCGAACACAGAGACAGTTCCTTCAGAGACAGAGGAACAGATGAACGATGCTCTCACGGTCGATACGACCACACCCAGCTTTCGTGTCGAGGGCATCTCCAAATCGTTTAGACACGTACAGGCACTCTCGAACGTCTCGCTCGAAATCAACCGTGGTGAAGTCGTCGGACTCGTCGGCGAGAACGGTGCCGGAAAGAGCACGCTGTTGAACATCGTAACCGGTGTTCTCCAGCCAGACGGGGGGACGTTGTACGTCGACGGTGACCCGGTCGAGTTCACGAACCCACGCGATGCAGCAGACTACGGTGTCTCGCTCGTGCATCAAGAACAAGACGTCATCACCAATTTCCGAGGGTACGAGAACCTCTACCTCGGTCGCGAGATCGAACGAGGCGGCGTCCTCGATCGAAACCAGATGAGGGAGGAGGCACAGGCTTTCGTCGAAGACCTCGGGCTCAAACTCGACGTCGACGAGTTCGTCTCGAACTACTCGTTCAACGAGCGGCAGATGCTGGAAATCGCGAAAGCATTCCACGTCTCCCAGAAATCGGATAATCCCGTCATCCTCCTCGACGAACCGACTGCGGGCCTCGAAGAGGCCGGTCGAGAGATTCTCTTTGACCTGGTCAACGACCTCCGCGACCGAGCGACGTTCGTGTTCGTTTCACACGAACTCGACGAAGTGTTAGATATCTCCGACCGAATTTACGTGCTCAAAGACGGCGAACTCGTCGACGAGACCACTGCGAGTGCAGCAACGCAGGATAGTCTCCAACAGAGCATGGTCGGTCGCGAGACGGCAGACGAATACTACCGAGTCTCCGAACAGCGGACCGAGGAAGCACTCGGGACCGAGATGTTTCGTGTCGACGACCTCACCGTCGGTGAGGAGATCGGCCCACTGTCGTTCTCGGTCCGCAAAGGTGAGATATTCGGCATCGTCGGCGTCGAAGGGTCTGGAAAAGAGCGACTCGGACGAGCACTCGCCGGTGACCTCGGTATGACCGACGGGACGATTTCGGTTGACGGAACGCCGGTCACCGAACCGTCCGTCTCCAAGATGGTCGACTCGGGTGTCGGTTACATTCCTAAGGACCGAAAGTCCGAGGGACTGCTGTTGTATCAACCCGTCCGAATCAACGTCTCACTGGCGATGATTCGGAACATGAACGGGAAGTTCCCACTACTCAATCTCGATGCAGAAGACAAAGCGACAGAGCGGGTTATCGAGGAGTTGAACGTCAAGACACCGGGCCCCGAAGCCCTCGTCCACGGCCTGAGTGGTGGGAATCAGCAGAAGGTCGTCATCGGTCGATGGCTCGCCCAGGAGACGCCGATTCTCGTGATGGACAACGTCACACGTGGCATCGACGTCGGTGCGAAAGAAGAGGTGTACCGTCTCTGTCGGGAACTGACTGACAGCGGGGTCTCCATCGTCTTCATCGGTGACGAGCTTCCAGAAGTGATCGGCATGTCGAATCGAATTGCGGTGATGAACAGTGGACAGTTCGTCGATGAGCCGTTCGATGCATCGGCTGGCAACAAACCGACCGAAGAAAAGCTGATACAGGAGATGATCTGACATGAGTGCAGACAACCAACAGGCGATTCGGCAGTGGCTCGATAGACAACGTGAACAGCGGACGATGCAAGATTGGATTACCGATGTCGGTCCGTTTGCGATGCTATTCATCCTCTCTGGGCTGTTCGCGGCGACGACGACGCAGTTTCTCACGTACGGGAACCTCGTCGACAACGTTGCGAAAAACAGCGCAGTCTTACTGCTGGTCGCTCTCGCGGGAACGTTCCCCATCCTCCAGCAGAGTATCGACCTCTCGGTAGAATCGACGGTTACGCTGACTGGCGTCCTAACCGTGGTCCTCATCTCTCAGTTCCAACTCGGGCTGTTAGCAATCCCGCTTGCAGTCGGTGCTGGTATGCTCGCTGGTCTCGTCAACGGCCTCGTCTTCACGAAGCTGAAGGTTCCGTCGTTCCTCGTGACGCTGGGGACACTGTCGATCCTGATGGGTTTCGCGCTCATCATCACCGGTGGGTCAACCATCACGTTCCGTGATCAAGCGCTTCGGGGGATTGCCACCGGTACCTGGATCCCCGGGATTCCGAACCTCGTGATGTGGGGACTGCTCATCTACGGCGGCACCGTCTTTCTCGCCTGGCGGACGAAGTTCGGACGCTACTGCTTCGCGCTCGGTGAGAACGAGCGCGTCGTCGAACTCTCGGGTGCAAAAGTTGACCGCTACAAGATCTACCCGTTCGTCCTCTCGGGACTGCTGTGTGGGACGGCGGGCGTCCTCTTGACGCTCCGCATCTCCTCGGCGTCGCCCAACATCGCTGGCGGACTGATGCTTCCCAGCATCGCTGCTGTCGTTATGGGCGGGACTGCACTCACCGGCGGTGTCGGTGGACCGCACCGAACTATCCTCGGTGTGTTGGTCATCGCCGTCCTTCAGAACGGGATGAACCTACTGTCGATCAACCCGTTCGTCCAAGAGATCATCCTCGGCGTCGTGGTCGTCAGTGCAGTCGCACTGTCGATCGACCGAGAGAAGATCGACGTGGTCAAATAACATGGTCGCCCGAAACACCACAACTGGTGACACGGGTGCCCACATCAGACCACCTCGTTCCATCCGATAGTGTGTCCCAGGCTCAGAGAGCCTTTAAACACGCACTGCTGGTACACCCGGTGACCGGGAGCGTCTCAGAGAAAGTCATTCGCCTCTCACCTCTCCTGACAACTGTCATTCACCGAGTGCTAACGTCGTCACACCGCTGGTGCCGACACATCTTTCCATTTAATCCAGTGGCTCTTCTCCTCCAACGCTGAGCCGTCTCGTTTGACACTCACCGTGGACCCAGATGGCGATTTGCGAAGGCAGATTACGACTGACCGACTCGCAGCGGTCCGAAATCAGAGTACCTCGACTACAGCTTTCCCTCGAAAAGAAAGCTCGAGCGCCGTCACCGTTCGTGAAAATCAGGGCAACCGAGCCACCTGAGAAACGTCGGAATATGGATCAACGTCTTGTACCCCGTAGGCTGTGAGTTAGAGACGGTCGAACGCGTTACTTCGACTGGTTGCTGTAGATTCGCTCGTGGCTATGCGAGTAGATCTCGACCAGGTTCCCGAACGGGTCTCGACAGTAGGTGAGCGTGTACTCGTCGTCCTCTTCGAATATCTGCCAGATCTCCGCGTAGTGGTCACCGCCGTTCTCGTCGATACGTGTGGCAAGCCCTTCGACGTCCGGGTCGATGACGCACAGATGAAAGAGACCTGGCTGTGGAGGGTCCGGATCCGACTGCCCGCTCGTCGACTCGAACTCGAACAGTTCGATGCCGATCTGGTTTCCTGTCGCGAGATGGGCAAAGCGCATCGATTCGAAGTCACCGAGCAAGTTCGCCGCCTGTCGGCCACCGTATCCCTCGTTCGCGGTGATCGTATCGGGGCCTTTGATGTGGGTAAATCCGAGGACGTCTCGGTACCACTCAATCGCTTCTTCGAGGTCCGGAACTGTGAGTCCGACGTGGGCGAGGCCACGTGGATGCGGTTGCTTCGACATTGCGTGAGAGACAATGACTAGCCGTATGAAATAGTTTTCTCCGAGTCTCGTTACCTCTCTCCGCTCTCTCACCGAACTGCGTTGGGGTCGAAGCGACAGTCTACTCCGTCCAGGGCGTCCGATCTACTTTCTCCTCGGTCTCGGGGTTCACCGTCCTGATTTGGTGGTCGATGGCGTCGATACGAGCGATATCCTCGTCGTTGAGATCCAGCGATAGCGCCTCGTAGTTGTCACGGATGTGGTCACCGGACGCTTTGGGAATCGCTGCGACGTTGTCGTGACTGAACAGCCACGCGAGGCTCACCTGTGCGACGCTGACGCCGTACTTGTCGGCGATGTCGCCGAGAACGGGTTCGTCGAAAACTTTCCCTTGTGCGAGTGGGGAGTATGCGACGAGATAGATGTCGGTTCTCTGAACGTACTCGACGAGTTCACGTTGGGGGAGGAGTGGATGCATCTCGACTTGCGTCGCGAGTATCGGTGCGTCCAGAATCTCACGCGCCTCATCCAGCAGGCTTGGTGTGAAATTACTCAACCCGACGTACCGTAGTTTCCCATCGTCGTAGAGGTCGTCGAACGCGCCGAGTGTCTCGACCGGGTCGTACGCGTTCGTCGGCCAGTGGACGTAGAGGAGGTCGACGGTGTCGAGTCCGAGTCGGTCCAGACTCTGCTCAGTCGAGTGTTTGAGGTCTTCCGCACCGAGGTTGTCGGGGAGCACCTTCGTCGCGACCGTCAACTCCTCTCGTGGGACGCTGCTTCGGGCGATGCCACGTCCGACGATGGTCTCGTTCTCGTACCACTGTGCAGTGTCGATGTGGCGGTATCCGATTTCGAGTGCCGTCTCAATCGTCTCTGGATCGGTTACGCCGACGGTTCCAAATCCCAGTCTGGGCAGTGCCGTGTGCGGCATACTCACATATTCTCGAACACTATCCAAAAGTGCGTCGCCGAAGCACAGCCTCCTCGACGTTGCTGATCCCTCGAACTACGGTTCGACGAGTATCTTTACGTGCTCGCTGTCGGGATCAAGCAGGTCCTCGAACCCGTCCTCGACGATGTCGTCGAGTCGAATGCGTCCTGTAATCATCGCCTCTGGGTCGAACTCCCCCGATTCGAGATACTGAACCGCCATTCGGAACTCTCGGTCCGCGAGTGGTCCACTGAGATAGCCGTTCGACCCGTTGATCGTTCGTTCGACGACGACGAGTTCGTTCGGAGTCAACCCAACATCGTCGTCGGAGATACCGACACAGGTGATCTGCCCACCTCGCTTTGTGCTCTCGATGGCTGCTCGAAACGTCGGCTCGATACCGACTGCCTCGAAGGCGACGTCGACGCCGCCGTTCGTCGACGCGTTGATTACGTCGACGGAGTCATCCGCCATAGGGTCGAGCGTCGTCGTCGCACCGACCATCTCGGCGATTTCGCGTCGTTTGCGACGTGGTTCGGAGACGAATACTTCCGTGGCGCCCCCTGCTGCCACCGCCTGCACGATCGAGATTCCGATGGGGCCGGCCCCGAAGACGGCGACGCTGTCGCCCGCCTGCATTCCCGAGCGGCGAACCGCGTGGAGACCGACACTGAGCGGTTCGACGAGTGCACCGTACTCTACCGGAATACCCGCAGGAAGCGGGACTACGTTTGCAGCCGGAACGACGGCCTGTTCGGAGAATCCACCACTCCGTGCCGAGAGTCCGATGTTCGCAACCGACTCACAGAGGTTGTGCCGTCCCTCGCTGCAGTAGCGACACTCGCCGCAGACGAGTGCTGGGTTGACCGTCACAGCATCTCCTTCGGCGACTTCGGATACGTCACTCCCGACTTCTACGACGGTTCCACTGAACTCGTGTCCGAGCGGAACCGGCAAGGAAGCGTTCGTCAGTGGGTGGGTCGTCCCTTCGGCCGGTGTAAGGTCGGGGCCACCGGTGTACTCGTGCAGATCAGTCCCGCAGATTCCAGCCGCTACAACGTCGATGCGCACTTCGTTGCTGCCGAGCACTGCTTCATCGACTGACTCTACCCGCAGGTCTTCCGGACCGTAATAGTTTGCTACCCGCATGTCTATGACACACATAGGAACCCTCATAAACATTTGTTCGAGCAGGGTAGCTGGCTCACTCGCTTCGACGGAAAGAATGGCTGCCCTCGCAGTTCAGTCGGCCGTCGCGGGGTCGTCGCTGACGTGTTCGTTTGGTACTGTTCCATCCTCGTTCCAGTCACGCTGGGCGTAGTAGTCGTCGAGTGCGGCCTCGAAGTCCGGCAGATCGTACGGAAGCGTGTCGTCGGTGCGGTCGAACCCGCGTTGGTTGTTGAAGTGTCGTTCGAGTTCGACTACCGTCGACCCGACCGCAAGTAGTTCATCATAGTCGGCGTCGAACAGTCCCTCGAACCGTTCCGGTGTCATGAAACTCCGTGAGAAGCGACAGACGATACCGCAGTCCTCTAGCGCCCGGGCGTTCTCCTGTTTCACGACGTGCGGTGCCTTCCCTTCGAGTCCCGTTGGATTCAGCGCCTCTTCTTGGGCGACGAGCGGATACTCCCAAGCGTACATAGTGGTGAACATGTGGTCTGCACCGCGGTTTGCGACGGCGTACGAGAGGCCTTGGCCGTTCAGGGTGCGTCCGTCGTGGGCTGCGAAGTCTAATCCCTTGACCGTCCAGTTGTCGACACCGAGATCCTCGTGGAACCGGTCGATTCCTTCCGCGAGCAAGTCACCCTCGTCTTCGCGCTTCGCGATCTTCTCGACCGTTTCGTGGATGAGGGCGGTGTTCCCGAACTCGTCCTCGGAAGCGAGGTAGGCGGCGACCACGTTGCCGCAGGTGATGGTGTCCATCCCGTATCGGTCACAGAGTTCGTTCGACTGCATCACGTCGACAATATCGTCGACGGCGCAGTTCGACCCGAAAGACATCACCGTCTCGTACTCGGGTCCCTCGGTTTCGACGCCGCGTTCCTCGTCTCTCGTCGGAAGCTTGCAGGCGAACGCGCAGGCCGAGCAGGTCCCACGTTTGTACTTCTTCTCACCGACGCGGTCGCCGTTGATACCGTTGACGCCCTCGAACTGGAGCTCCGAGAAGTACCGCGTCGGGAGTGCACCGACTTCGTTCGCGAGGTCGGTGACGCTCGTCGTCCCCTGCTCTTTCATGATGTGGTCGCTGGTCGCGGCGTCGCGGTGGACGTCCATCTGGATGGGTGGAATCTCGACTTGCGGCCGTGAGTCACCCGCGAACGTGACCGCTTTGACGTTCTTCGCACCGAGGACTGCCCCGAGACCTCCCCGGCCGAATGCACGACTCTCGGTCGTCATGATGGATGCGAAGCGAACTCGATTCTCGCCCGCCGGTCCGATACAGGCGACGTGTTCGGCCGAGAGTCCGTGAGTGTCTTCGATGTACGTGGTCGTCTCTGGTACGGTTGCACCGTCGAGGTCCGGAACGGGTTCAAACTCGACCCCTTCGTCGGTGACGTGGACGACGACGAGTTCGTCGCTCGTGCCGGTGAACTCGACGACACTGTAGCCAGTGTCCGCGAAGTTCCGCGACATGAACCCGCCGGCGTTCGACGAGAGTAGTCCCCCGGTGAGCGGCGAAAGACTCGTGCAGTTCATCCGGCCGGTGAAGCTCATGTTCGACGTTTGCATCGGACCCGTCGAGAAGAACACGCTGTTCTCCGCGCCAAACGGGTCGGCGTCGAACGGAATTCGGTCATGTGCGAGTCGAGTGGCGACGCCACGGCCGCCGATGAACGTCTCGAGGACGTCGTCGACACTGGTCTCTACTGTCTCGTGCGCCCCTACGTCGACTGTCAGTAGGGGCCCCTCAACGTGGAGCATACGTATGCACAACACTCACACGGTGTATTAAAAATACCTAGAAACTCGGTTGGTCGACACCCGACCCGCTACGCAGTGAATCCACCGTCCATCACGAGATTGTGACCGGTGACGAACGACGACTCTTCGCTCGCGAGGAACAGTGCGGCATCGGCTACCTCTTCGGGCTGACCCGCACGGCCGAGAGGTGTCTGGTCGAGGATGCCATCGGCCGTCTCGCCGTCTTCCATCGTCATTGCCGTCTCGATAAAGCCAGGGTTGAGCGCGTTGACACGGATGTCGTTCTCACCGTGTTCGACAGCGAGTTCACGCGTCAGATTGGTGACGCCACCCTTCGAGGTGCAGTAGAGCGACGAGTTCTCGAGTCCTCGAATCCCTGCGATAGAAGACATGTTGACGATGGTCCCTCCGTCTGCCTGGTCGAGCATCTGTTCGACGGCAGCCTGACAGCCGAAGTAGACGCCCTTGAGGTTGATATCCATGAGCCACGCGAAGTCTTCCTCCGACGCTTCCTCGATCGGTAACTGGCGTTCCACACCGGCGTTGTTCACCATCACGTCGAGCGACCCGTACGCGTCGACGGTGGTCCGGACGGCCGCTTGGAGCGCGTCGACGTCTGTCACGTCGGTTTCGACGTACTGTGCGTCGCCGCCTGCTTCCTCAATAAGTTCGTGCGTCGGTTCACCACCGAGACGGGGGTCCTCGCGGACGTCCGCGACTGTTACACTCGCACCTTCCTCTGCGAATCGTAGTGCGATAGCACGTCCGTTCCCTGACGACGCGCCCGTCACGAGCGCAGCCGTTCCACTGAGTCGTCCTGTCATAGCTGTGGTTGTCTTGCGTCACCGTGTCACATTAAGTGTTTCTCGCCCAGTGATGTCAACTTGGGCCCATTTTTGACGGCTCGCAGTGTTGTATCCATCCTAAACTTTAATACACAACCTGAGAGAATCACTGGTAGGCATGTTAGCCGACGGCACACTAGTGGTGGATTCCGTCTCCCACTGCTTCAACCACACGCCAGAGAATCACAAGCATGCGAATGCGCAACGCTGGGACGACGAGACCTTCGACCTCGGCAACAAACTCTTGCCGGATAGTCATGTCCCGTCAGAGGAAGTGTTCTACCGTGACCACTCACCGGAGGAACTCGCCCGGTTGCTCTTTCTCGAGAGCCAAATCGACTACACGGTGTACCACTCGCTGCCACTGGACGACTACTTCCACGACGGCTACGTCTCCCGCGAGAAAGGGTTCACGTTCCGCGAACAGAACCCGAACCGTGTGGGGATGTACGTCGACATCAATCCGCTCGAAGACGACGCCGTCGAACAGGTCGAGCACTTCGTCAAGGAGAAAGACGTCGACGGTATCAAACTCTATCCAGCACGCTACCAGAACGGGCGGGACCTTTCGCTCCAACTGAACGAGCGATCCGTCCAACCCATCCTGGATAAGGCCGACGAACTCGACGTCGACACTGTCGCCATCCACAAGTTCATCCCCTTCGCGAAGGCCCCGACCAAGTACTTCCGGATAGACGACGTTGAGGAGGCAGCGAACAAGTATCCGAACCTCAACTTCGAAGTCATCCACGTGGGGTTCTCGTTCCTCGAGGAGACCATCTGGGCGATGGCGAGCAACGACAACGTCTACGCAAACCTGGAGAATTCGGCGTGCTTGGTCAACACCCGTCCGCGGAAGTTCGCCAAGATCATGGGCGAACTGCTCTACTGGGTCGGATCCGACCGCGTTCTCTTCGCCAGCGGTGCGACGGCACTCCATCCACAACCCCCCATCGAAGGGATCTGGAACATGGAGATGCCGGAGGAACTGCAGGCACAGTACGACTACCCCGACATCACGAAAGAGGACAAGAAGAACATTCTCGGACGGAACGGACTCGAACTGCTTGGGAAAGACCCCGACCAGGTCCGGCGCGACATCGAGGGCGACCGCTGGGCCAAGGCGCGTGAGGAACTCGACCAGTACCCGGCCAAACCGTGGTCGACCTACGAGGTGCCTGCTCCCGAGCCATGAGTACGACGAACCACGTCACGCCGGACCAGGAGTTCTCGAACGAACTCAAATCGCAGATCAAGACCGAACTCGGGAAGGTGTACGACCCGTGTAGCTGTATGAGCGACCATCCCATCAGTATCCTCGATCTCGGACTGGTCGAGAGTATCGACGTCGACGACGATGTCGTCAACATCGACCTCCTGTTGACGTCGCAACTCTGCACGTACTTCCTCGATATGAGCGACGAAGTGGTCGAACGGGTTGAAGCGCTGGACGGTGTCGACCGAGTCGAAGTCCATCAAGACACTAGTGGAGAGGTTTGGACGCAGGAACGTATGTCAGACGAGGAACGAACGGCGCGCCGTGAGCGCTTCCTCGGACGCATGGAGGAGGCAGACATCACTCCCTACGCCGAACAGTCGAAGTAACCGTAAGCGAATCGCTTCAGTCACGCGTCACCCATCTCGATGTCACGCCGTCGTGGCGGCCAGTTACCCGCCTCGACACCGCCTTCTGCAGTCGTCAGCAAAAAAGAGCCAAGCGACGCTTATCGTGCTGTCTTCACTTCTTCCAGTGACTCGGGGTTCTCGATACTGCTCATATCGCCGAGGTCTTCGTCCTGATACAGCGAGGAGATAGCACGACGGATAATCTTCCCCGACTGAGTCTTTGGGAACTCGTCGACGAATAGTACCTCGCGGGGGCGGAACGGCTTGCCCAACTCCTCGCCGACGAGCGTGCGCAGTTCGTCGCGCAACTCGTCGGTCTCGTCGACGCCGTCTTCGAGGACGACGTAGGCGACGACGGCGGTTCCCGTCGTCTCGTCGGGGACGCCGACGGCGGCGGCTTGGTTCACCGACTCGTGTTCGATGAGTGCGCCTTCGACTTCGGCGGGGCCGACCTTCCGCCCGGCCACGTTGAGTGCGTCGTCGGCGCGGCCGTGGAGGAACCAGAAGCCGTCTTCGTCTTTCTGTGCCCAGTCGCCGTGGTCCCACATCGGCGGGTTCTCGAACGTCGACCAGTAGGTGTTCAGATACCGCTCGTCGCCTTCCCAGAGCGATTTGGTCATCGAGGGACAGGAGTCGCGGGCGACGAGGAAGCCGCGTTCGTGGGCGTCGGCGACCGATTCACCCTGGGCGTTCACGATGTCGATGTTCATACCCAGCCCCGGCCCACCGAGTGAGCAGGGTTTGAGCGGTTGGGTGGGCATCGGCATGAGGAAACAGCCGCAGATTTCGGTGCCGCCGGAGATGTTGATGATGGGCGCTTCGCTGCCACCGACCTTCTCGTAGAACCACATCCACGACTCGGGGTCCCACGGTTCGCCCGTCGACCCCAGGAGGCGAAGACTGGAGAGGTCGTGTTTCTCGACCCACTCGTCGTCGTACTTGCGGAGCGCGCGAATCGCCGTCGGAGAGATGCCGAAGGTGGTGAGTTTGTGACGCTCTATCATCTCCCAGAAGCGGTCCGGTTCGGGGTGGTCGGGCGCTCCTTCGTACATGAAGATGGTGCCGCCGAAGGTGTGGTTTCCAATCAGCGTCCACGGCCCCATCATCCAGCCAATGTCCGAGACCCAGAAGAAGCGGTCGGAGGGTTTCTGGTCGAAGCCGAAGTGAATCTCCTTGGCCGTCTGCATCTGGACGCCCGCATGAGTGTGGACGATTCCCTTCGGTTTCCCGGTGGTGCCCGAGGAGTACAGCAGCATCGACTCCTGGTCCGAAGGGAGTTCCTTCGTGTCGTAGGCGTCGTCCTGCGACTCGACGGCGTCGGCCCACCATTCGTCTCGTTCGTCGACCCACGGCACTTCCGTCTCGCTCTCCTCGTCACTCTGCTCGCGGGTCGCTTCGCTCCCCGCTCGCGTCTCCGAGGCGCGTTGCGCCTCGCGCGTCCCGAATCTGTCGAAGACGACAGTGTGCTCGACGTGTCCTGCCTCTTCGATAGCGTCGTCAGCAGCGCCTTTCAGGAATATCTCGCCGCCGCGACGCTGGAAGCCGTCGCCGGTGAAGAGCACCGAACACTCCGAGTCTGCGATTCTGGTTGCAGTCGCGTCGACGCCGAACCCCGAGAAGATGGGGACGGCGACGGCGCCGACTTTGAAACACCCGTAGAGGATGGAGATTACTTCGGGAACCATCGGCATGTACAGCCCCACAGTGTCGCCAGTTTCGATACCGACGGACTCCAGATAGTTCGCCACCTTGTTGGCTTGGCGGTGGAGTTCGTGGTAGGTGACCTCCCGAACCTCGCCGTCCTCGCCCTCCCAGATACACGCGACCTTATTGCGCGTCTCGCTGTCGACGGCGGCGTGTCTGTCGAGGGTGTTGTGTGCGATGTTGATTTTTCCACCAGGATACCAGTCGGAGAACTGCGGACCCTCCGTATCGTCACGGACGGTGTCGTAGTCCTCGTAGAACTCGACGTCGAGGTAGTCGACGAGTTCGTCCCAGAACCACTCGACGCCGCTCTCGTCGACGCCCTCGACGTCCGTACACGTGCGTTCGATGAGTTCGTCGTAGTTCTCGATGCTGTGCTCTTGCATGAACTGCCAAACGTTCGTCGACTCGACGAACTCCTGGCTCGGTTCGTGTACTATCTGTCTCTCGTCGTGAGCTTCGGCTGGCATAGTTGCGCGTACCAATCGATGGTGGAGCAACCATCATAAACTATCGGGGAAGAGGCAGCGATTCGCAGTTTCTTAGGACTACTCGAATCGCCCAGTTTCCTTGTACTGCTGGCCGAGCTCAACGTAGTGCTCGTGGACGCGGGCAATCTCGTCGCGCTGGTCGTCCGTGAGGGGTTTGGTCTGTGCCGGGGCACCGTAGGCGAGGTGACCCTCCGGAATCGTCTGGTCCTGCAGGACGACTGCGCCAGCAGCGACGATACAGTTCGACTCTACCGTCGCCCCGCGGAGAACACAACTTTGCATCCCGACGAGCGAGTAATCCTCGACGGTTGCGTAGTCGACGACGACGTTGTGACCGATAGTCACCTCGTCACCGAGAACCGCTCCGTGGAGCATCGTGAACTCTTGGACGTTAGTTTCGGCCCCAACCACTGTGGTCCCATCGTCGCCGCGGAGGCACGTGAATGGCCAGAGACTAGCACCTTCACTGACTACGACATCGCCGACGAGGTAGGACATCTCGGAGACGAAAGCCGAGTTCGCAACTGCTGGCGACTGCTCGCCAAGGGGTTTCTGCATGGTCCAGTTACCGAAGTCTCGGAGCATAGTGTTATCGCCGTGTTGGGTAGTCGAAGGCAAGGTGGCGCTCGCCAGCCTGAGACGTTGTGACTGTCGGTGAGACCCTCACTCCAAGCGCGATGTCGTTGCCCTCTGCTAAGACTCGACCCGTCAACTGAACCGGACCGAAGTCGGCGATGGCGACGACCGGTGTCTCCCCGGCGAATTCGGCTGTCGTAACCTGAATCTCCGTGTACGTACTGACAGTGCCAGTGTCCGGCAGTGGTTTTTCGACCAGATGAGTGCTGCCACATTTGGGACACACCCGTCGAGGTGGGAGTGATCCATGCCCAGACTCACACTCAAGATAGTAGCCTCGATCCGCGTCAACGGCGTCAAGTAAGTCATCGTAGCCAGCATTCTTCGAGTTCGTCATTGAGTTACCTCCAGAACGTGGACAACCGCGCTTGCGACCGTCCCACCAGCGTTGTGAGCGACCGCGACAGAAGCGTCGTCGACGGCGTCGCTATTGACGTGGTCACCGCGGAGAAGCTTCGAAAGCTCGACGACCTGACTCACGCCCGTCGCACCGACGGGATGGCCCTTCGCCTTCAGCCCCCCAGAGAGATTGACCGGAAGTTCCCCATCGGCGGTCGTCTCCCCCTCAGCGGCCGCAGTGAGTGCTGTTCCCGTGTCGTAGAGTCCGAGTCCTTCGAGTGCGAGTACCTCTGCGATGGTGAAGCAGTCGTGGACTTCGAGTAGGTCGACTGCGTCGGGAGTGATGTCGGCATCAGCATAGGCGTCACTTGCTGCCCGTTCTGTAGCGGGTGTCCGAACGAATGAGGACCGGTCCTGTAGCGCAAGCGTATCAGTTCCTTGGCCGGAACCGGCGATGGCGATTGGGGCGTTGACGTTATGTCGCTCAGCGTACCGCTCGCTGACGAGTACGACCGCACTGGCCCCGTCTGTGAGTGGACAAGCGTCGTAGAGTCCGAGTGGGTCTGCTACGGTCGGCGCGTCGATAACGTCTGTGACTGTGATTTCTTGCTGGAACTGCGCGTAGTCATTGTCGAGTGCGTGGTCGTGATTCTTCACAGCGACGGCAGCGAGATCTTCACGGCTACCGCCAAACTCGTCAAGATAGGCCCGAGCCATGAGTGCGTATGCACCCGGGAACGTTACGCCCGCGCGACGCTCGTAGAGATCGTCCGCGGCCATCGCGAGGCCTGCAGTAACCTGGTCGGTCGAGAGGTTGTTCATCCGTTCCATTCCACCGACGAGGACGACGTCAGCCGTACCTGCTCGGACTGCTTCGACACCACCACGGAGTGCAACACCGCCGGATGCACAGGCGCTCTCGTATCGTGTCGCTGGGCCATTCATCCCTGCGGCCTCTGCCATGAGCGGTCCTTGATGCCCTTGTCGTTCGGCGACGGTCCCGACAAAGTTTCCATAACACAGTCGATCAATGTCGGTTCGGGGAACGCCCGAGTCAGCGATGGCTACGCGGACTGCTTCCGCGAAAAGGTCACGGCCGGTACGGCCTGGGTAGACACCGAACGCTGTGGAACCAACGCCCGCTATGCGGACTGATTGCATACGGCAAAGAGAGGTTGACCGTGGATAGTAGGTGTTACGGTCGGACAGCGGCCTGTTCTGTGGCACTCGCCCGATTCGTGCTGATACTCGTCCGATTGGGAGGTCTGAGCGGGACTCGTGTGACGACTAAACAACCCAACGCTAGTAACAGCAGTTGCACTCCTGTCGCGACACCGTATCGCTCTGCGACGAATTTGATAACGACGGATGCAACAGATAGTGACCTTTACCGATGGGAGCTCTCTGTGGATGAGTTAAAATAGGATGTCTTCGTGTACTGCTGTATGTACCAGATAGTGGTACCTGTCGACGACGACGTCGACCGCGCAGTTGCACAGGCACGATATGTAACCGAGTTACCTGGTGACCCGAACGAAGTCAGCGTCATCGTTGCGCACGCGTATCGTGATACAAACAGGACGACCGAGAAACCCGATGAGGAAAGCCAAGCGGTTATCGAGGCGATTAACTGTCTCCGTGATTCGGGCATGGCTGTAGAACAACGTGAACTGTACGTTCCGGTCGCAGAGAGTATACTCGACCTGACAGCCGACGTTGACGCGGATGCGATTGTGATGAGCGGACGGAAACGCAGCCCGACCGGGAAAGCCCTATTTGGGAGCGTTACGCAATCAGTCGTACTTGACGCAACGGTCCCGGTGACCGTCGTTAGTGTCGAGTAAGGTGGAGTAGCTGACTGTCTCAAGCGACTCGAAACAGAGCCGCTTGAGCAGGCTGCTCAGAACACTCACTAATCAGGAAGACTGTGAACTTCACCAGATTAAAACAGAATAATTTGGACGGTTTTTTCTGCAACTACCGACTGAAACTAGAATCGACGTGCCGACGTGGACGCCGGCGCTTCTCGGCAGATTTCTGGAAAAAAGGTCCGGCTTTGACTGCTCAACCCCGAATTGCTGGTGGTTAACGGGAGAATCGGGATTGTGCCATCAAGAGCCTCGTCGAACAGTCGCCGAAACCGATCTTGAAGACCAAGACGAGTCTCACGACGAGCTAAAAAATCGGCTAGACATGGACGCTACGGTAGTTTGTATCGACCAGCCAAGAAATATGTGCGGTTTGAGCCACGTACCGCGTGGTTTTCATGTAGCACGCTTCCTTCGGTTTCGCTCTCTGGACAACGTGACTGGCAGTGTTTGCCCGAGCAGGTTTGAGAGCGGGATAAACAACTAGCTCTTCGACCTGTTAGTTCCTTGTCTAGACAGTGCCGATAATCTCACTTATCAACAGACGAGGAGAGTACCCTCCCCCGCTATAGCTATTCACAGAATTATTTAACTAGTTCTATTCAGAATGCGCTACACCGGCCGAGACAATTGGGATCCTTTCGACAGGTTCGTCGCTGGATGATGCTGGCCACGACTGTTTCGACGACAAGATACTTAGTGCCCCACAAATAGCCGTTCTGTATGACTATCTCCTCGGCCGTCGTTCTCGCAGCGGGTGAGGGAACGCGGCTTCGTCCCCTCACACGACATCGACCGAAGCCGATGCTCCCGGCAGCGAACCGTCCGATTCTGGAGTACGTCCTCGACGCACTGGTGGACGCCGGTATCGACGACCTGCACATCGTCGTCGGGTACAAGCGTGACCGCGTCCAGAATCACTTCGGTGCGAGCTATCGCGGGCAAGCGATCACGTACCATCACCAGACGAAGCAACTCGGGAGCGGCCACGCTCTCTTGCAGGCCGAGGCCGGACTCGACTCGGACTTCCTCGTCGTCAACGGTGATCAGATCGTCCACCAAGAGATGGTTCGCGCCGTCATCGAGGCGCATACGGTCAAAGACGTCGCGACGCTCGCCATCGTCGAGAGCGACCAGGCGTCCAGTTACGGGGCCGTCCGGATGGACGGTGACCGAGTGACCGAAATCGTCGAGAAGCCCATCGACGACACCTACCGCCTGCTGAACGCCGGTGTGTACGCCTTCGCCCCGTCCTTCTTCAGTGAAATCGAACAGACGCCGCGACAGCACGGCGAACTCGCACTGACCGACACACTCGGGACGCTCATCCACGAGGACCAACAGTGCGTCCGTGGCGTGCGCGCGACGGGCGTCTGGTGGGACGCGACGTACCCGTGGGACCTCCTGAGCGTCGCGCGCGCGCTGGTGACACGTGGGCTGGTCTCCGAACCCGAAACTGACGACGGCGTCTACGTCTCGCCGTCTGCCAGCGTCCACGACGATGCGACGCTGGAGGCACCGGTCGTCGTCGGCCCCGACTGCGCAGTCGGCCCGCAGGCCGTCGTCGGTCCATACACGGCTCTCGGTCGAAACGTCACGATCAACGCTGGGGCCGTCGTCGACGGGTCGACGATAGACGCGGACTCGCGCGTCGGCCAGAACGCCACTGTCCGCGACTGCGTGACGGGTGAGTCCGTCCGAATCGGAGCCGGAACTGTCGTGAGTGGCGGCGTCGCCGACGTGCGTGTCGGTACCGACGTCCACGAACATTGCCGTCTCGGTGGCGTCGTCGCCGACCGGAGCGAAATCGGCGGCGGGTCGACGATTGCACCGGGTACGCTCGTCGGGTCGAACGTCACCGTCGAGGCGGGAACGGTACTCTCTCGGAACGTCGACGACGACGTGGAGGTCGTCAACTGATGTGTGGCATTATCGGCTGTGTCGGCCGCGGCGACCGGACGGTCGAAACGCTCCTCTCGGGGCTCTCGACGCTCGAATACCGCGGCTACGACTCTGCGGGCATCGCACTGGCGAACGGCTCGATCGACGTCGTCAAGAAACAGGGCGAACTCGACGCGCTCGAACAGGTCGTCGACACCACGACGCTCTCGGGGAGCGTCGGCATCGGCCACACGCGCTGGAGTACCCACGGCCCGCCCTCGGACCGTAACGCCCACCCTCATACGGACACCGAGGGGAACGTCGCCGTCGTCCACAACGGCATCATCGAGAACTACCAAGAACTCCGCGACGAACTCGAACGCGAGGGTGTCGTCTTCACGAGCGACACCGACTCGGAAGTCGTCCCCCATCTCATGGCGCGGTCGCTGCACGAGGGGGCGTCCCCGCGAGACGCGTTTCGAGATGCAATTAGCCAGTTAGAGGGGAGCTACGCCATCGCCGCCGTCGTCGCCGGCGCGGACACCATCTTCGCCGTCCGACAGGACTCGCCGCTCGTCCTCGGCATCGACGACGACGCGTACTATCTGGCGAGTGACGTCCCCGCGTTCTTGGAGTACACGCGCGACGTCGTCTACCTCGAAGACGGCCAGTTCGCCGAACTGCGAGCGGACGGCTGGACGGTCTTCGACCACGAGGGGACCGAGACGACCCCGACTGTCGACACCGTCGAGTGGAGCGCAGAACAGACGGGGAAGAGTGGCTACGACCACTTCATGCTCAAGGAGATCAACGAGCAGCCGACGGCACTCAGACAGTGTCTCAGCGGGCGCGTCGACGAGGTGAGCGGCGGCGTCACCGTCGACGAACTCGACGACCTCGACACGCCGAGTGCGGTTCAGTTCGTCGCCTGCGGGACCTCGTACCACGCTGCCCTCTACGCGACGACGCTCCTCCACGAAGTGGGCATCCCGGCGAACGCCTACCTCGCCAGCGAGTACGCGACGACGCATCCACCGCTCCCGAACGACACGCTCGTCGTCGGCATCACCCAGAGCGGCGAGACGGCCGATACCCTGAGCGCCCTCCGGAACGCCGAGAGCCGTGGGGCGGAGACGCTCGCGCTGACCAACGTCGTCGGGTCGAGCGCCGCCCGCGAGTGTGACCACGCACTCTATCTCCGCGCCGGTCCCGAGATCGGGGTCGCCGCGACGAAGACGTTCTCCTCGCAACTCGTCGGAGTGAACCTGCTCGTCGAGCGACTTCGCCCGAGTGGCAGTCCGACTGGAGAGCTTCGGTCGCTCATCGCCGGCCTTCGTGACCTCCCCGGACACGTCCAGCAGGTACTCGACGACTCGACGGCACTCGAACTCGTCGACGAACTGTTCGGCGCAGAGGCGTTCTTCTTCATCGGCCGCGGCCTCCACTATCCGGTCGCGCTCGAAGGCGCACTGAAGTTCAAGGAGATCACCTACGAGCACGCCGAAGGGTTCGCCGCCGGTGAGTTGAAACACGGTCCGCTCGCGTTAGTGACCGAGAACACGCCCGTCTTCGCCATCGTGACCGGCGACGACGAGGAGGCGCGAAAGACGCTCGGCAACATCAAAGAGGTCGAAGCGCGCGACGCGCCCGTCGTCGCCGTGACGGACGGGAAAGCCGAAGTCGAACGCTACGCCGACTACGTCCTGGAGATTCCCGAGACACACGAACGCACGAGTCCGGTGCTCGCGAACGTGCAACTGCAGTTGGTGGCTTACCACATGGCCGCCCGGTTGGGGCGGTCTATCGACAAGCCGCGGAATCTGGCGAAGAGTGTGACGGTGGAGTAAGAGTCAGACGTTGTCAACGAGCAGTGGAGTCGTGGCGGCTCGCCAGAACGACGGCAGAACAACAATTGTCTATGTGCAGTCTCGACGTGTGAGCAAGAGGGCCACTGATCTCGGGAAAGACGATTCTCGTTACGGGTAGGACAGGATTCGTCGGGAGTCACGCCGCCGCAACGTGATCGTCGCCATATTCGCCGCTCGGTCCCCGATCAGGCAGTTATCGGTAGGGCCGGTCGCTCTGGCAATCGGGAGGCCCACAGTACCGATCACTCCTCGATTCGCTCGGCGCTAAACACTCGGATGTTCGAATTCGCTTCTCCTATTTCGATGGATGCAGATAGTCACGTCTAACTGAACGTCTCATCGGCCGGTTTAGAAAAATCCAGATCTTCGAGGTGTTGTTTTACTTGTTCGTATTTCACTCTATCAGCGGCGAGTGAATCGATGAACGGCGTTGTCTCCCTTTCGTCGCTGCTATAGCAGCTCACTCGATCACGTCGGGCCGTGTCCAGAAGCAGAACGACAATATTCGGCTTCACTCTCGGTCAGTACCTCACGGTTGAGTTAGTCTTTTGGCCTTGTTCTTCAAGAATCTCTCTCACTATCTCTTCGACTCGTTTCTTAAATCGATCGCGGCTGAACTGCTGTTCCGCATCTGGGAAACCTTGGCGAATCGACTCCTGTTCGTGAGGATCTTCCAGCACGAACGCTATCTTCTCTACTGCTTCTTCCTCGCTCTCATAAAGGAGCCGTGCGTCGTTGTTTACAATCTCCTGCTGTCCTCCGCTTCGTGGAACGAACGGTATCTCACCGGCTAACATCATTTCGGCCACAGCCATCCCAAAGTGCTCGTAATCCTTCCCGTGAAGGCCGAATTTGTGGCCGGATAGGAGTTCAAACAACCGCTCGCGAGGAACCTTCCCTTCGTACAGTATGTACTCTCTCTCTTCAACTAAATCCTTGATGTGAGATGCATATTCATCAGAGTCAGCAGGACCGACGATATGGAGATGCGTCGAATAACCTCTCTCTCGAAGCCTATCGACAATTGTAATCAAGCGCTCGTAGTTCTTCGTCGCCTCTATCCGACCGACCGCGACGAATCCATCCTCGCGGTCGTTCCACGGTTTCGCTGAGCGAAACTGGCTGTCGATCGGAGGATACAGGACTTCTGGTCGTATCCCATAAATGTTCTCTGTGACATCTGCAGTCCAATTCGAGTTTGCTAGCAGTTTAGACTGAGTCACATCTTCTTCCCGATACTGAGCTAGCCACTTACATACCTTATTGTAGAGACTGTAGACTGTGGTGTCCACTTCTTCTCCTGGAACAGACGAGCGGTCGAACTGTGGCACATGAACGTACTGCACTGCAGGTCCCGGTAAACTTAGTTCGTTTACCGTGCTTATGAGGACATCATACTCCTCGCGTACGCTCTTGACGTACCGGTTGATCAGTGCCACCTCCAACAAAACGAACCGCCTTCCTCGGTATTTGTTCACCAGTTGTGGTATCGTCCCTAATTTCTTTACTGGTACGTCTTCGACAGACGTATCGGCATACTCGTTGAGGCTCTCTATATCCACGGAACTCGCGGTTAGAACCTCGACTTCGTGCTCTCTCTGTAGGGATTCGATTACGTTCATGCAGACGACTTGACCCCCTCCAAGTCGACTCAAATCAGCCTGCACGACCCCTACTTTTGCCATATTCCGTTGGATGTCCCATCTATTCTTAGTTGTGACGCTTGATTATCGCTTCCTCCACCCGGGTTGATGCGAATGCTCTTAGTTACCGTCGGGTTATTCTATCTCAATGACGGAGTCCGCCCGAACCGAGGACTGCTCGAAGTCTGTCTTACTCCTCCACAGTGAGGTCTCTCCGTATCGGCTCCCCCTCTTTAATGCTCTTGGTGAACAGTTCGACCTCCACGTCGCGTTCTGTACTCGCTCCGGGGGTAGTCGATATTGGGACGAGTCACTCGATTCGGGATACAATTTCAGCGGTGAGGTTCTCCGGAATCACAGTCTCGCACAGTTACTCTTGAATCCGACCGTCCTACAGGATCTCACACTTACCGACTACGACGTAGTAATTCTCGACGACGACCCAAGAATTACTCTCACCCGGTTGACCGTTGCGCTCGCTGCACGATACCACGGTATCCCAGTTATTGTTTGGTCTGGTAGAACGACCCGCGGCTACTACGACCGTGTTAACCAGATCGGTAGCAGAGTATTATGGCCGCTAGATAAGTTGGTATACTCAAGCGTGGACCAATTTATTGCGTATAGCCAAGATACGGTTGAGTATCTCGAGTCTCACGGTATTCGATCGAACCAGATCTCTGTCGGGACACAAGTGATCGCAGACGACCTCACCGACCGAGTAGACCCATCTCTCTATCGAGAAATCGAACGTAATTTCGATTCAGAGGATTGTGTCTTCTTCTTCTTGGGCTATCTCTCCGAACGGAAGGGTGTCCACGACCTGATCCGAGCGTTCAAACGTATTGAAGACGAACATGCCCGACTAATTATCGGGGGTGCTGGAGAGGCAGAGGACGAACTACTCGAACTCAGTAAGAACGACGACCGAATATCCTTCTCTGGATACCTCTCAGACAAAGACAAAGCCACATATCTCAAGCGCTCAGACGTGTTCGTCTTGCCTTCGTACAACGACCCATGGGGACTGGTCGTGAACGAGGCGATGATGTTTGGACTTCCAGTTATCACTACTACTGATGTGGGGGCCCGTGAACTGGTCAACGACAACGGCTTGATTGTTGAAGCAGGAGATGTCTCTATGCTCCACCAGTCACTCGCAAACTTACTAGAGAACCAGGAGCTCCGTAACCAGATGGGGGAACGCTCTAGAGACACGATCCGGAACTACGACCTAAAAATGGCTGTTGACACGTTTACCACGGCGACAAATGAACTATCCCAGTCTCCCTAGTCTAAGACTTTGCCGAACGCTTATCTCGAAATTTGCCGTAACATCTCAATCTCTTCTTCGCTAGCTTCGCCGAGACTGTAAACCGTTACTAGGTAAAATAGCCCTGTCACTGGAACTATTGCGAGTGTAGCTAGTATACTGTATGATGTCGTGAACCAGAGTGCGATATATCCGATAGCTATTGGTATGCATCCGAGGAGTACATTTCGAACGGTATAGGTCGGTATTTGCCAGCGGATCCCATTCCGTGAGACGAAGTATATGAATACAGGATAAAAACTAAAACTCAGCAGCGTTGCGAGGGCTGCACCCAAGTAGCCGTATCGCTGTATTAGTGGAATATTCAGCACGATGTTCAGTACGACAGCAATCGTTGCTCCAGCTAACATCGTGAACGTCCTCTCTTTCGCTTCTAGACCTTTGTGACCAATATTCGAGAGGCCCCATATGAAGGTTCCACTGGCAACGATCGGAATCACTAGGTAACCATTTGCGTACGATTCAGCAAGCATGAACTCTGCAACCGGCTCACTCAGAACTGACAGATACACTACTGCCGGAACCCCTACGATCAAAAAATACCGCGTGTATGTTCGAACCATCTCGCTCAGTTCTTCGTGGTTCTCACCCGTCCAGGTGTTCATCACTATCGGGTGCACGGCCATAATGAACGGTCCGGAAACGAGACCTAAACTTCGGCTCGCTATCGTGTAGTTCGATGAATATATTCCGACTTGCGTACTCCCACGAAGTATCTCTAAAATAAATCGATCACTAAAGTTCAATAGTTGGTGGGCCATCGCCCAACCGATAAGTGGAACACCGAATACGAACATTCGCCGAACCAAATCCGTATCCGGTCGATACGTAATTCTCACACCCTCCATCTGAAACGCCATATACATCGTGACTGACCCTGTTGCCAGTACCGTTCCCCAGAGCCATCCCGTGATATCATCGAGAATGTAAATCGCGAGGCCAATAATTACGACGAACTGCAATACCGATCTGACTAGTTTCAACTTCGTCAACGACGCCGACTGAAGCTTCGATTGATACACAGCCTGAGAGATTCGAAATGCACTCAGAGTTAGTGCCAGACAAATGACGGGGGCGTAGAATTTCTGGTACCCTGTGGGGAGAAATCCCTGAATGAAGTACACTATGATACCGAGGCCCACAACAAGAACAAACTCCCCTACGAGGACGGTGACAGTGTTTTCTATTAGGTTGTCTGTGTCCGTTTCCGGCTCATAGCGGAGTATCGCTTGTTCTAGCCATCCTGTACTGAATGTGCTGATAATGGTCACGAACACCATCGCGAGAGAGTATTCCCCATATGACGCCGCCGTGAATGCGTGAGAGAAAATCGAGACGAGAGCTAGACCCAGAATGGCCGGGAAAACAGTTGATATTGCATATAAGCCCGCATCGCGAAAGAAACGATCAGCCATTGTTCTCTCTCGTTCTTCCTCCCGTATAACGTCTCACTCTTTGTCTCTACTGGTTAACGAGAAACACGGTGTCTGAGAGACCGGCTTTCTCGCCTCGTTCAATAAAGACGACGAGAGCTGAGACATTGATTCTAGTCGGTTCAAACTTTGTGTGTATCAGTTTGTTGTTTCAGGATTAGCGGTAGCGTACAGCCGTACTGTTCGTCGTCAAGTTGGATCGAGACCTCGCTGACAGCGACGTGACCTAGTAGCTGACCACCTTTGGGTTGTAAATCAGGTCTTCCGAACTCTGTCGTGGACAGTAGATTTGACATGACCAAACTGAATAGTCTGAGAACCGGACAGTATCGGAAAGATCAATCAGGTGCAAGAAAATACTAAGCTTCATCGACAGCCAGGTTAATGTATTATTTTTGATAAAGGTAGTTAATACCATCCGGACAATCGATGAAACGGGTGTTTGTCCCATAAATCATTCATAAAATAGGAATGGCTAACGTTCAATCTATATCTGAACACCGCCTTGCATGGCATCGGCAAATAGCGGTAATACAACTACCTGGGCGGGCCACGCACCATCTTTATTGGTAGGACCGCAGTTCAAACCCGTATCGTCACTCAAGTGTATAAACATCCGAGGGTTAGGTAACAAGCTCTGGGGTTGGTCTCCATCTATAGCACTGTGACGATGACAGTAAGCAGGATTCTCCTTAGCTAATACCCTCTGCGAGTATTCCTACTGCTGGGGGCCTACATCACATATATTCGGAGGAACACAATCATCTTCCGGTATGCTTCGGTGCCTCAAGTCGGTTGGTACTGGGTTCAATTAAATTCCCATAGGATAGCCGGATTTATGAACATCTATATCAAGATACGAATAGATGCAAAAGCTTGCGATTCCTAATTTTGAAGGGATGTCAAAAAAATTTAGTTTCGCACTCTTTATCGCGGCACTAACGATTCTCCCTTTCTGGGGGATTGAGCTACTAGGGCAGCGAGCTGGTCTTGTTTGGAGAGGCGCAAATATTGATTTTGAGGCGTTCTATGTGGCCGCCCATCGCTTTTTGCAAGGGGTATCAATCTATGACGTTGACGGTATTTCGATGTCGTTCATCCGCCAGAATCAAGTCTCACCTTGGCTTTATCCGCCGTCTCATATCATGTTCGTCCTACCATTTGCTCTATTGCCCTTTGAGATTGCAGGCAATGTTTGGAATGCTGCTTGGATACTCGCTCTCTGGTTCGGAATTAACTTAATCCTGAGCGAATTCGGATACAAAACATCAGTAGGCGTTAAGAGCCTACTCTTGTTAGGTATCATCTCATTTAGCCCGGCAATCCATGCACTGAAACTTGGGCAGATTACTGGTTTCTTCGCTGCGGGAGTTGCATTACTCTTTGTTCTCCAAGAGCAAGCTGAACAGAACGGTGGTGTCCACTCAGAAAGTCCAAGTCGACCCGCCATTTTTGCGTTCACCACCGTCGCAATAGTCCTCACGAAGCCGTTCTATGCGCCGCTTGCTGCCGGACTGTTATTATCAAAGCGGCGGTTGGCGGGAAGTGGCCTTACTTTCGTTGTTTTCGTTATCGCCTCAATAGTAATCGCTGCACCAGGCGATTTTCAACTCTACTACGAAGTTCTCCGTGGCGGAAAAGGCTGGGTCGATTTAGCAGATCCGGTCGAAGCCTGGAACGAGGGATACTATGAACCATTTTACATTTTTGGCACGGCAAGTATTTACATCAAGATCGCGCTTACTGTGCTGCTTGCAGGATTTCTAATCTTGGCTAGGGATGTTGAGAACCACCACGGTCACTACGTAATCGCCGCAGGTGTAGCCGCGGTCCCACTTGTTGGACCTGAACTATATAGCACTGCGTTCATTCCACTCATCCCTGCAGTCGTGACACTAACGCTAGTTGAAAATGAGCGGAGCGACGGTGTGCCGTGGTTACCCGTCCTCAGCCTTGTTGGGATGCACTTGAGTACGTTTGCGCTCCGATTGACATGGGGCGTGCTAGATATTTTCGCGACACCAACAATGAAACCCCTTTTGACCCTGATGCAGACTGGCCTGTGGGCGAACGTTGCACTTCTTGCACTTGCCGTATTTCGAATTGCACAAGAAATGAATATGACCGAGAGAACTACGAAAGGAATAGTGAGCAATGATAAAACGAATCTATAGATTCGCACCTGTATCACGCCGCTTTTGACAGATAGCCGGTCTTTCCGAATCCCGTAGATAGGAGAACGGTACCCCGAACTCATCAATCGACCGTTGACGGACCATTAAACAGTACCGGAGAAATCAAACAGGAGAATGGTCTAACGTTGTTCTTCCTCACAAGGCGCTCCTGAATCTTTGATGGGCTGGTTCTATAGGAAGAGAAAACCCTGAGCTGTGACCTGCTAGAATCCCAGCTAAACACCAAATGGGAATGAATGCCGTTGGATAGTACAGTTGCAGGATGTCGAACGCTCCGAATGCGAAAGTACCGAGGAGCCCACATGCGAGTCCAACAGCGAGTAAATCGTCCTTTTTTACCCCGTAGTACAGTCCAGCAAGCACAACTAGTGCTCCCGCCAGACTGTAGAGCGTGAATCCTGGAATCCCGGTCTCTGCGAGGAGTGTGACGTAGATACTGTGCGCGGGATAAGGGTATTCGGCACCTGGTGGGTAGGGGGCGTCGTAGCTCATCGCGACCAGTTGGTAGTTCGCCGCTCCGACGCCGAACAGGGGGTGGTTGAGAGACATCTGTATCCCGATGACGTATTGCTGGAGGCGGACGCCGAGGTTCGAGAGGTCGAAAAATGGAACGCTCACGTTCACGGAATTAGACCCATCCTGCATACCCGTGGGAGTGGAAGTTCCCCCAGTTGGTTCTGACCCACTCTGCGTGCCGGTGGGAGTCGAAGTACCCTCAGGTTGTTCTGACCCCCCGGTCTCGATGGTCGTTCCCTGTCCGGACGTCGTCGAGCGAATGAACGCCGGGAGGAGCGGTACTGCCGCACCGAGGACCGCCCGTTTGTCGGTCTTCATCGCGAGAAGCGAGACGAGGAGTCCGACGAGAGCGAGGATCATCCCGCCTCGTGCAGCGTCCGACATTGTTAGTTGAACGCCGAGACCTGCGAGGACAGCCGCGAATCCTAAGGCGATACTGACGTGTTTCTGCCGACGCATCATCACCGCTAGGGCCACGACTACTGGGAGGAGGAGAACGAGGTAGTTCGCGAACTCAAACGACATCGACATGAACCCGCTGATGTGCGTTCCGATCGGGACTTTGTGGGTGAGCAGAGAGAGGTACACGCCGTCCGAGTTTCCACCTTCTCCGAGCGTGGTCAGCCCAAAGTTAGCCGTATTGAGGAACTGGCAGAAGGCGACCACTCCTTGACCGGCAGCAGCGAAGAGGAAGAGAGAGACGGCTTCGACGCCGGAGACGACCTCTCTCTGCACTGCCCGCCGAAAGAGTGCGTACGAGATGACACCCATGAGGGAGTACGCGGCGAACCAGACGCCGGCTATCTTAGCCGGGCCGACGCCGAAAACGACCGATACCGCCGCCCAGATGGAGTACGCCGTCAGGAGAACCTCGACGTGGTCCCAGTCCCGCCAGTCGTAGAGCAAGTAGACTATCCCCGGGATAGCTACGATTTCGACGAGGACGATCGAGCCGACAGACGGCCCGGCGAACGCTGCGGGCCTCCCCAAGACTGGAACGTTCGCGGAGACCGTCGACGTGACCGCGAAGAGCGCGAGGAATCCGACGCGGTACTCCTTCGTGTAGAGAATGTACGCCCCACACGCGGACAACGTGAGTGCGAGGCTCACTAGTCCGGGAAGCGGGACCGGTGTTTGCTGGAGGAGCACACCGAGGAGGAGCGTCACCGGAAGGAGTAGAGAGGCGGAGACGATTCCGTGCCGGTAGGCCGTTCGCATTATCTCTCTTGTTACCCTTCCTCTACAAAAGTCGTTTGACACCTTGTTCGAGGAAGGCGAAGGGATTATGCACGACGCGAATGCCATGACTCTGTAATGACTGTCGGCACCGACGCTCGCTCGCTCGCCGGGAACACGTCAGGTGTTGGCAACTACCTGCGGGGGGTTCTTACTTCGCGTTCGTTCGACATGGACGCTATCGGCTACCACGCGTCCCACGGAGAGGTTCCATCCCTCGATGGCTCGTTCTCACCTTCCTCTTTGCCAGCACCTGCTCTCGCCGACCGCCTCCTCGGACCGGCGACGCCAGCCTGGTGGATGAACGTCACACTACCGCGAGCGCTGCATGAGGATGACGTTTCGTGCTACTTCGGTCCGAACTTCCTCAAACCGATTACCTGTCCCGCGCCGAGCGTCGTCGTCGTCCACGACCTCGTCCATCGCGTCCACTCTGAGACGCACACACTTGCCTACCGATGGTATCTTCGAGCATTTCTCCCGATATCTGTCCGGACCGCCGACCACGTCGTCACCGTCTCGAAGAGTACTAAACGCGACCTTCAGCGGTTCCACGACGTTCCCGACGACCGAGTAAGTGTCGCGTATCCCGCAGCAGCAGACCGATTCAAACCACGCGGCATCTCCAGCAGCGAGCGCGAGCGGCTTCGCAACAAGTACGGCCTCCCCGACGATTTCATTCTCTTCGTTGGCAATGTTGAACCACGAAAAAACCTCTCGAACCTCGCTCGCGCGGTTCGCGCCCTCCCAGCGGATGTCCGCGTTCCCCTCGTCGTCGTCGGCCAAGATCACGTTCCTGACCCTGAGTTCGACGATCTCCTCACAACGGAGTGGGCAACCGACTTGGTGCATCGCCCGGGCTACGTTCCGGACGACGACCTCCCGCTTCTCTACAATCTCGCGAGCGTGTTCGCGTACCCATCGGTCTACGAAGGATTCGGCATCCCGCCATTGGAGGCCATGCAATCCGGGACGCCCGTCGTGACTTCTGACCGGTCGTCACTTCCAGAGGTAGTCGGTGACGCTGGGATTACCGTCGATCCGACAGACCCCGACGCAATCGCGTCCGGAATTGACCGCGTGCTCCGCGACGAAGCGTTCGCTACACGGAGGCGAGAACGAGGACTCGAGCGGTCGACTCGGTTCTCGTGGGACGAGACGGCGAATACGATTCGTGATCGAATCGCCGAGGTGTCGGAGAACTAATGGCCCGCGTTCTCTCCCTGTGTTCGCGTCTTCCATATCCGTTGACAGGTGGTGCGAAACTACGGATGTTCTACACTGCTCGCGAGATGGCGCGAGAGCACGACGTCGAACTCCTCGTCATCGACGAAACCCCGGTCGACCAGTCGGCCGTCGAAGCGCTCGAGTGCGTCTTCGACGCGGTGCACGTCTTCGCGTATCCCGCTCACCGATTCTACATGAATACAATCCCTGGGGTCGTCTCCCGTCGCCCTCTACAGTCCCACTACTATCGGTTTGAGGCAGTCGACGAGTGGCTCGACGAGCACGAGAACTGCTTCGACCTTCTCTACTGTAACCATGTCCGTACGACCGAGTACGCCCGTGGTCGAGAGACGCCACACATCGTTGACCTCGTCGACGCGATTTCTCGAAACTACCGTGAAGCGTCGCGCGATTCGACCGGAATCTGGCGGTTCATCTACCCGGTTGAGTGGCGTCGCCTCAAGCGGTACGAACGACGTGTTGCGCAGTCTTTCGCCCACTCTTTCATTATCACCGACGAGGATCGCGAGTTCGTCACAGACGGCGAATCGTTCCCGACGCTCTCGGTCCTCCCGAACGGCGTGAAACCCGAGCTACTCGACCACACGCCGAGTGGGTACGAACCCGTCGGGTGCGACCCTACCCTCGTCTTTCTCGGAAAGATGGATTACTTCCCGAACGAGGACGCAGCAGCGTATTTTGCGACCGAGATCCTCCCCAGGATTCGTGTGGAGTACCCCGGGGTCGAGTTCCTCGTCGTCGGTTCGAGTCCGAGCGACCGCGTTCGAGCGCTTAGCGACGAACCGGGGGTGACAGTCACCGGATTCGTCGAAGACCCTCGCGACTACTTGGAGCGCGCCGACGTCGTCGTCACCCCGATGCGCCACGGCGCTGGACTGCAGAACAAAGTTCTCGAGGCAATGGCGCTCGCCCGACCCGTCGTCACCACGTCCCTCGCACGTGAAGGCATCGATGCTGTCGACAATGAACACCTCGTCGTCGCCGATGGTGCCCGTGCATTCGCAGACAAGACGACCGCATTACTCGATAGCTGCGTGGACCGTCGTCGGCTCGGTACAAATGCACGTGACCTCGTCACTTCGAAGTACACGTGGAGTCGGGTCGGTCAGAACCTTCGAGAAGCGGTCGCCGGAGTTCTCGACCAGCCTACGTAGTGCCCGTCTCTCACTTCGTGGTCTAAACGTGGCGTCGGCCGTCGTCGCGTTCAGCGCCGTCTCCACCTGCACGCCGTCGAAAGACCCGTTCAGCGCATACGAGCTCCGTCGAACCCGCCGAAACGTACTCGGCGTCAGTCGACAGTTCCATCGTCTACCTGCTAGCTGGTGACTTTTGTTGAATCTACAATAGAACAGGACAAACCAAAGTAGACGCGATAATCGAGATACACTTTCTGAAACTATCAAAGATCGACTGACAATTGCGCAGGCAACATACGGTGAACAGATTCTCCTGCTTCAATCGGGGTACAGATTGTGGAATGAATCTCCTCCAATACTTAATGGACACAAAAAATAGCCTCATAAGTTAATTTTTATTTTGGAAATGCAGACTGTAGCAGTATCTATACCGAAGGAAAGACAGCATTTATATCGAATCGGTTTCCAGATAGGTCCATGTTCTCCGGAGGTACTTATCGTGCTGTCAGTGCCCTCGGAGCGGTAATGCTAATCGTCCTTTCTGTACTCGTCGGGAACCTCGAGGTCGTACAATCTGCTCCAACGGTGATCGTGCCCATCTTCAATCGGCTCCCAAAGACGGTTCTCTCCGGAAGAGACCTAAGAATCGCAATTCTGGTCTCCGTGGCAATCATGCTCGTCTCTCTGTGGCCGATGTTCAAACCTCGCCCACGACGACTCCTTGACACGATTATGCTCACGCAGCGTCGAGTTCTTAGTGGAGGGCTCGCGCTTGCGACAGTCGGCTACTTTGACTACACGTACCGTCTCCCACGGTCAACGCTCGTCCTGACTGTCGCGACTCTGCTGTTTGTACTCCCGCTCTGGTTTGTCTTGATAAGTCATAAACCGGGGAATCAGGAGAAGCGAGGAGTCATCATCGGCGACGACCCGACGCAGATGGATGCGATTCTTAACGAGGTCCACACTGAAATCATCGGATACGTCTCACCACCAAGTCCTTTTGACGTCCGCTATGACCCAGTGAAGACACGTCCACTAACGACAGACGGGAGTGGCATCCTCTCGGATCAAATTGACAACCTCCCACACCGCGGTGGACTCTCTCGGCTTGAGGACATCCTTGTGGATTACGACGTCGATACTGCATATTTCGCACTCAGAAGCACCGACCGAGGAGAGTTCTTTGGTGCGCTCAAGACGTGCCACGAACACGGCGTCACCGCCAAGGCGCACCGAAATCACATCGATAGCGTCCTCATCGACGCCGACAACGGTCAAGACATCGTCGAAGTCAATCTCGAACCGTGGGATTGGCAAGATTACGCTCTGAAGCGCACCTTTGACGTGACTTTTGCTGCCGTTGGATTGCTTCTCACAGCGCCATTGCTTGCTCTCATCGCAATCGCAATCAAATTAGATAGCCCCGGTCCGGTGTTGTACTCACAAGAGCGGACCGCAGAACTGGGTGGGACTTTCCAGATCTACAAGTTTCGCTCAATGCTCCCTGAGAGTGAATCCGTGAGCCCGGTTGACGACAAATCAAACAACCGTATCACTCGTGTGGGGCGCGTCCTCCGCCGTACTCACTTCGACGAAATTCCGCAGTTGTGGAGTATTTTCACAGGGAAGATGAGCGTCGTTGGACCGCGTGCAGCCTGGATCGACGAAGAGCCATTGTTAGAGAAAGAGGCAGAGATGTGGCGAAAGCGTTGGTTCGTCAAACCAGGACTTACTGGACTGGCGCAGATTAACAAGGTATCGAGTACGAAGCCGACAGAGAAACTCCGGTACGACTTAGCCTATATCCGCCGACAATCTCCGTGGTTAGATCTCAAAATTGTCATTCGACAACTGTGGCTTGTTCTCCTTGACGTCGTGGCCATGCTCAAGAGAAAGCTGATTAACTGACTAACCAATACCTCACTATACCGAAGAGCCTTCTCGAAGCTTCTTTTCGGCCTTCTCTCTATCCTCCGGATACCCGACGTCGACGCGCCAGCCGTCCATCCGAATCGCGTCGATGGTTCGTCCGCTCCGAATCAGCAGATCCACCGCTTCACTGATCTCGTACTCGCCACGGTTCGACGGTTGCACCAAGTGGCACGCGTGGAAGATGGCGGGCGAGAAGGTGTAGAAACCAGTCATCACGAGGTTCGTCGGCGGGTCTTCGGGTTTCTCGATGACGTCGGTAATCTCGCCGTAGTCGTTCGTGTCACAGACGCCGTAGCGACCGGCCTCCTCGTAGGGCACTTGTTCGACGAGGAACGCGGCGTCGGCGCGGTCCTCACGCTGTCGTTTCACCACGTCGGCGAGGTTCGCGTCGAAGATGTTGTCGCCGAGGATGAGCATGAAGTCGTCGTCGATGTGTTCCTCGACGGTCAACAGCGCGTGTGCCAACCCGCTCTGCTCGCGCTGGTGGGCGTAGGTGATGGGGATGCCCTCGTACTCGTCGCCGTAGTAGCTGATGATGTCCTGTTTCCGGTAGCCGACGACGACGACGAACTCGTCGGCACCCAACTCGGCCAACTGGTCGAAACAGTGCGTGAGAATCGGCTTTCCGTCCACCTCGACCATCCCCTTCGGCTTGTTCTCGGTGAGCGGACGAAGCCGAGTGCCTTCACCTGCTGCGAGCACGACAGCTTTCATACCTGCGTCCACTCTCGTGCGGTGATAAATACTCTCGGTCTCGTCGCTATACTGTCACGATAGCCGGCCACGTCACTCACGGCTCACTGCCCACCGGGGCGCAGTTGCGCTCCGTCCGACACCGCTCTCTCGTCGACTGCGTACGTCTTCCCACCGATTTCGTACTCGCCGGTGTAGGGAACCGTCACCGAGAACGTCCCGTCCGAGGCGACTTCGACGGTGTTCTCGTAGGTGAACGTCGTCTCACCGACGTCGACGCCGACCGACGCCGTCACCGTCTCGCTCTCGGCGTCACCGACCAGTGTCGCTCCCGGGACGAGCGTGAACACGCGAATTGGGCCCTCAACGTGTACGAGTCGGTAGTGAGACAGCGCGACGATGTTTTGGCTCTCGCTGCCGTAGTTCGAAAACTGTGCGGCCATCTTCCCCCCAGCCACGCTCCCGTCGACGACGACGAATCCGACGCGGTCTCTGAGTCGTTCGTACTGTGCTGCCGCGTCGTCGGCCCGAAGCAGTCGGTCGTAGTTGTTCTGTGCGAACGCGTAGGATTTCGCCTCACCGTTGACGTGATAGTTGTACATCCGGTTGATGCCCCACGAACTGAGGACGTAGTTCTCGGGATACGACCATCCCTTCTCGTCGGCGTACTCACGCATCCACGCGGCTGTTCGATACGCCGCCTCGTCGACGGTCAACTGGCTGAACTTCACCGGTATCTGGACGAAGCTGAGACTGCCGACGAGGGCGGTGAACCCGAGATACGACATCGCCTCTCGGCGAGAGGGCATCGCCAGCGTCACGTCCCGCTCGGAGTGGTCGCCGCGTCCACGTTGCGACCGGGGGCCACCCGACCCACCAGACCCACCCGACCCATCCTCGAACAACGCAACTGGCTCTGCGAGGTCGACGACAGACGCCAGATGGACGAACCCGAGACCGGCGAAGACGGCGAGAAACACGGAGAACTCGCCGGCGAACCGGAGTTGGACGACCGCCAAGGCGAAGAACCACCACGCGTAGACGGCGAGCGCCAGCCACTGCGCGTCGCGGCGACGACCCGCCTGGAGCGTCGCCCACCCGATGTATGGAAGCCCGAGGGCGAAGATGAACCCCAAGAGCAGAAGCGGACCGACGAGCGTCCCCATCTCCCCGCTCACGAGCGACGTCGTCTCGACGATGTTCCGACTCTCAAAGAGCGTGTTCAGCCCGCGGTCCAGCCCTTGCGTGAGTTCCGGAAGCACCGACGGCAGGCCGACGAGCAGGGCGAGCCCTGCAACGAGTTCGGCACCGAGGAGGGTGCGCGCCGACAGCCCTGCACGCTGTGCCCCCTCGGCGAGGACGAAGACCCCGACCGATCCGACGAGCAAGAGCATCGGAACCGACGCGACCACCGTCGAGTGCCAGTCGAGTGCCGTGTGTGCCCCCCAGACGAGCGCTGACGCGAGCACGAGACCAACGACGACCGGAACCCCTTCTCGGAGCGGCGACCGCTCTCGACTCACGGAGAGCGCCGCAGCGAGTGTGACGACGAACGCGAGCGGAACAACGAGGAGCGCACCGTTGTCCCACGCGAGGAGTTGGCCGGCGACGCCGGCACCGAGGACGCCCGCAAAGAGCCACGACCGTTCGTCGTGTTCGTCTTCTCCGAGGAGGTTCACGAGTGCCAGCGCGGTGAGAGCCAGCCAGAAGTAGTCGAAGGCGTGGTGGTCTGCGAACCCCAGCCCAGTTCGGTAGGCGTTGACGGGGATGAGCGCCAGCATCAGCACCGTCGCGAGACCGACGCGTCGGTCGTCGGAGACCGAGGTGGCGACGCCGTAGAGGAGTACCCCGGTCAGGACAGCGGCGACGACGGGATACAGCGCGACGACGAGTCCAACTGCGTCGGTGCTCCCGCCGAGTAGTGAACTGACGACCCACAGCGTCGCGACGAGCAACGGTTCGCCCTTGGTCACGCCACTCGGGAGGTCTGTGAGCGCACCGAACTCGAACAGTCCCGCCGACGCCGTCGTCTGTTCGACCCAGTAGCGGTAGTAGTACGGGTCGTTGCCGAGAAGGACGATATCGCCACCACGGAAGACAGAGGGTGCGGAGAGAAACCGGACGAGCGCCACGACGAGCAGCGCCCCGAAGAGGAGAACGAGGGCGTCTCGGTCGATACGGTCTCGAACCTGGTCGAGACGCAGAGTGGTGCGTCGGGTCGCCGCTCCTGTCTCGTCTCGGCGCTCGCCGCGCAGCGCCGCCTGGACGGCGTCAGGGTCGGCGAGTCGGTACGCACTGTCTGTCTTCTCGACGATACCGGCCGAGACGACTTCACCGAACGTCCCCGAGTCGAGACTCGTCTCGTGAAACGTCCACGGGCCGCGCTCGTCGAGTTCAAGGAGTTCTCGAAGCGCTGGCTCGATGGCGGGCCGGTCTTCGAGGAGGGCGTTGGTTGCCGCACGGACGTCCGTCATTTCGTAGCACTCACCGTGTGAGTCTCTAAAAGCCACCGGGACGCTCTCGGCCGCCGGTTCGTGCGAAACACAGCGGTAGTCTCCGACCAGCGTCTCTCACTGCGAAGACCGAACCTGTCGCACTCTCTCAGCGAGAACCTCGGTCACGAGAAATCGAGCGGTGGTCACAGTGCTCTGGATCCGGTCGGGGACGTGGACCCACCGTGTGGGGGGAGCAGCCATCTCTCGAGTTCTCGCGAATCGCACGGCCTAACCGTAGTCGGGCCCAACGAACCGTGAATGGTGCTTGGCTACGCGTGTATGAACCACACACTCCGTGAGCGGGAGACGCCGTTGCGTTGTAACCGCGGCATGCAGCGCAAGACGTGGCAGTCGAAGGGGCTTCCCTACGCCTCCGATCTGACGCTCAAGAACTTCCGGGACCTCCGGGAGATTCTCGCGTGGAACCGCGACAACGACATCTCGTTCTATCGGTGTACGTCGGACCTCGTGCCGTGGCACTCCCAGTACGACCTCGAGGAGCTTCCGGACTACGACGAGATTCGCGACGTCGCACGCGAGTGCGGCGAGTTCGTCGTCGACAACGGCATGCGCTTGACTTTCCACCCGGACCACTGGTGTAAACTCGCCAGCGAATCCGAGGAGACGGTCGAGAACTCGCTACGTACCCTCGAGAACCACGGCGAGTGGCTCGACCTGCTGGGACTGGACCGTTCGCCGTACTACGCCATCAACGTCCACATCGGCGCGCACTACGGTGACAAAGCCGCGACGGCGGAACGGTTTCGCGCCGCCGTCGAACGCCTCTCGCCCGCGGCCCGCGAACGCCTCACCGTCGAGAACGACGATACGGAGAGTTGCTGGTCGGTTCCGGAACTCGTCGCGGAGGTGTCCGACCCGCTCGACGTGCCGACGACGTTCGACTACCACCACCACCAGTTCACCGACCGTGGCCTCAGTTACCGCGATGCCTTCGACCGCGCGAAGGTGACGTGGCCCGTCCGACCGATCAGCCACTACTCCGAGCCACAACGACTCCACGACGGCACGGACGCACGACCACAGGCGCACTCGGAGTACGTTGCCGACGTACCCGCGTGGCTCACCGACGAGTCGGACGTGATGCTCGAAGCCGGTGCGAAAGAGCGAGCGTTGCTGGCGCTTCGCTCCGACGCGCGGTCGACGGCCTGAGAAGCAAGGCCCGATTCCGACACCGGGGGCCAGCGAACGTCCACGTAGCATGTCGACGACTCTCGGCGAACACGACGGACGGTTCACCTGTAGCGGTTCGTGCGGTCGCAGACACGGTATCTCTCCCGACGACGCGGCGGTCGAGGCGTTTCGAGAGGCGATAACCGAACAGGAACACAGTAGACGTCGTTACCGTCGTCGGCACCGGTCGACGACCCGCCGGGCGAATGCATCGAGGGGACGACCCGCACAACGCGTTCCGATACGAGAGGGACCTGCACAACGCGTTCCGATACGAGTTCGAACCCGGTGGAGAGAGCGGGCCGCTCTCGGGACTCGACGTTGTAGTCGAAGAGCGAGACCGTTCTCGACGGTCGAGAATTGGCTGAACCGGTTATATCCTCTCAGTGAGTAGGAATATGCATGGGTGCGATCGACGTCTCTCATCTGAGCAAACACTTCGGCGACGTCGTCGCCGTCGACGACCTCTCGTTCTCCGTCGAGGAGGGGGAGATTTTCGGCTATCTCGGACCGAACGGTGCCGGAAAGACGACGACGATTCGTACCCTCCTCGGCTACCAGAAACCCACGGCCGGAACCGCACGCGTACTCGGCGCGGATATCCGAGACAGCGGCGCGTTGACGCGCACGAAAGCCCACATCGGCTACCTCCCGAGCAGCCCGAGTTTCGACGAGCGAGCGACGGGTGCCACGTATCTCGACTTTCACGCCTCGCTCAAGGGCGACGAGAGACGCGCGGAACTCCTCGATATGTTCGACCCGCCGCTCGGTCGAAAGATTGGAACCTACTCGACGGGGAACAAACAGATGCTCGGCATCGTCCAGACGTTCATGCACGACCCCGAGTTGGTCATCATGGACGAACCGACCGCCGGACTCGACCCGATAAAGCAAGAGCGGTTCAACCAGTTCCTCCGCGAGGAGCGCGACCGAGGGACGACCATCGTGTTCTCCTCGCACATCCTCGGCGAGGTCCGGCGCGTCTGTGACCGCGTCGGGTTCATCCGCGACGGCCATCTCGTCACGCTCGAAGACATCGAGACGCTCCTCGAACGCGGCGGTAAACTCGTTCGCGTGAACACGGCGACGCCGCTCGACCCCGAGACGGCCGACCTGGGTGGCGTCGTGAACTTCGAGCAGGCCGACCGAGAGGCGCAGTTCACCTTCACCGGTGACTACAACGAACTGCTCGCGCTGCTCGCGGACTACGACGTCGTCGACCTCGACGTCGGAGAGCCACCGCTGGAGGACGTCTTCATGCACTACTACGGAGAGAGCGATGTTTGAAATAACGCGCTACGAGGCACGTTCACGGGTGAAGGGTTCGCTCGTCCTCACGTTCGGAGTCGGTGTCTTCACTCTCCTCATCGTCGGACTGTTCCCGTCGATTGCGGCGTCGGGCGTCGACTTCGAGGCGTACGTCGAGAGCCTCCCACCAGCCTTCCAGGAGGGGTTCGGCGTCTCGGGCGCGGCACTCACCACCCTCGAGGGGTTCCTGTCGACGGAGGTGTACCAGTTCATCTGGCTGTTGATGTTGGGTCTCTATATTGCCTACACGGCGGGGAACACCGTCGCCGGCGACATCGAGAGCGGTCGACTGGACATCTTGCTCGCCGCACCCGTCTCGCGGACGACCGTCCTCGTCGAGAAGATTCTCTCGCTTTTAGTCCCCATCGTCCTGTTGAACCTCGTCGTCCCGCTGTTCGTCCTCGCTGGCGCGATACTCATCGACGAACCGCTCGACTTCGCCGCAATCGTCGTCGTTCACCTCCTCTCGATTCCGTACCTGCTCGTCTGTGCAGCGATTGGCGTCTTCCTCTCCGTCGCGCTGATGCGCGCCGATCTCGCCCAACGGGGAAGCCTCGCCGCTGTCTTCCTCCTCTTTCTCGTCGACACGGTGTCGGCGGGAACCGACTACGAGTGGCTCGGGACGGCGAGTCCGACGCGCTACTTCGACCCCACCGAGATTCTCGTCGACGGTACCTACGACGTCGGCGGCGCGTTCGTCCTGCTCGTCGCTGCACTCGTCTTGCTGATCGTAAGCTGCAAACGCTTCCAAGAGGCCGAACTATGACCAGATACGCCCCTTTCCCCGTACTACCGACTCACCCGACTCGATTCGACGTCCGCACCACGGCCCACGAGGGAGACGTGCGATGATACGTCGACTCGTCGTCGTCGTCCTCCTCCTCGTGAGTTCACTCGCCTCGGGGTCGACCGTCGCGGCCGTCGAAGGTACGCCGACGCTGGACGTCGCGCTGCCCGACCACATCGTCAGCGTCGGCGAAGAGACGACGCTTCAGTTCACCCTCTCGAACGACGCGGACCTCGATACCGCCTCGACGACAGACCCGACGCTGAACGAACGTGTCACGACGGCCCGCGGCGTGAGTATCACGGTCAAGTCCGGGGAAGCGCCCGTGACGGTCCAGACGGCACGGCAACAGATAGGTAGTCTACCGGATGGGACCGTCAGTACCGTCGCCGTCGACATCGCCGTCGACGACGACGCTCGACCGGGTACGTACGACCTGCCGGTCGTCGTCCGGTACACGTACGAGGCGGAAATCGACGAAGACGGTTCCGTCGACGAGACGACGCGAACGAAGCGCACGACGGTTCCACTCACCATCGAAGACGAGGCCCGGTTCCAGGTCCTCGGTGCGACGACCGACCTTCAGCCAGCCAGTACTGGCGTGGTCACGCTCACGATGGAGAACGTCGGGACGAAGCCCGCTGCGAACGCCCGCGTCGTCCTCACCTCGACGGCCGCGAGTCTCACTTTCGACGGGGCTCCGTCGGGCAGTCGCTACGTTGGGTCGTGGGAACCCGGTGAACAGCGGTCGGTGTCCTACGTCGTCACGGCGGGTGACGCCGTTCGCGCGCAACCCTACACGTTCGAGGTAGTCACGACGTTCAGTGACACCAGTGGCGACACGGTTTCGACCGACCCGGATGCAGTAGGTGTGACACCGCTCGGCCGTATTCCGTTCGGCGTCGACGACGTCCGGTCGACGCTCGCGGTCGGTGACCGTGGGACAGTCAGTGGAACCATCGTCAACGACGGCTCCGAATCCGTGGACGACGCCGTCGTTCACATCACAACTCCCTCACGGGCGATTACGTTCGTCGAAGAGACGTACCCCGTCGGAACGCTGGACGCGGGCGAACGCGTCTCGTTCGAGTTCACCGGCGACGTCTCCAGGGTAGCCACGGCGGGACCGAGACTCTTCGACGTCGCCGTCAGCTACGAGACGGCGGGGAACAACGAGCGCACGAGCGACGCGTATCGGTTCTCGGCCGACGTCGCTCCGGAACGCGAGTATCTCGCGGTCGAACCCGTCAACGCGACGTTCGACGTCGACTCCAGCAACCGGTTCACGGTTCGGGTGACCAACACGGGAGACGAACCGCTCACCGACGTCGACGCGCACCTCCTCGCACAGGCTCCGCTCTCCAGTGACGCACCCGAGTCGTTCGTCCCCCGGCTAGAACCGGGTGAGTCGGCGCTGCTCAACTTCGAGTTGACCGTCTCGGAGGACGCCGTCGTGAACACCTACGCGGTGGCACTCAACGTCACGGCGGACACGGACGACCGGACTGTCGTCTCGGGTCCACACTCGGTCCCGGTCGTCGTCACCGAGTCCGAGTCGGCGAGCAGTGACCTCCTCGTACTCGGCGTGGGGACGCTCACTGTACTGGCCGTCCTCGCCGGTGGGTGGTGGTGGCTCCGACGGTAACTGTCGAAGGCTCCGGAAACGCTCCCTAGAGTTTTGCAGTGTGTCTTCGAGTCACAGACGATGCACGTCGTCGTCCTCGACATCGATTCGTTGCGGCCGGACCACGTGAGTTCCTACGGGTACCAGTTGGAGACCACGCCCAACATCGACCGTCTCGCGGCGGACGGGACCGTCTTCTCGACTGCCTACGCGGCCAACTCTCCCTGTATGCCGTCGCGAGCGGCGTTCCTCTCGGGGCGTTACGGGCTGAGCAACGGCGTGACCACGCACGGTCCGAGGGGCCGCATCCTCCAGTCCCCACACGTCTTGGCGGATACGAAGTACACTCGCGCGTGGTGGACGCTTCCGGAACTGTTCTTCAACAAGCGCGTCCGGACCGTCGGCGTCTCCTCGTTTCCGCGTCATCCCGCACCCTGGTTCTACCACCTCTGGCACGAGTTCCTCCATCCGCAGGAACCGGCCGGCAAGCGCGAGTCGTTCCAGACGCCGCGGGCCGAAACCGTCGCCGACCTCACTATCGACAGACTCCGAGAACACGCAGGCGACGACACGTTCCTGTACGCCCAGTTCTGGGACCCGCACACGCCGTACAACCAACCTGGGTTGGGCGAGAGCAAATCCGCCGCGAATTACCCGCTTCCGCCGTATCCGACCGCGGCGACCATCGACGCCCACCAGGAGTGGGACACGTGGCATTCGGCCTCACGACGGGGAATCGAAAGCCGCGCCGACCTCGCCGACCTGCTCGCGACGTACGACAACGAGATTCGCTACGTCGACGAACAGGTCGGGCGCATCGTCGACGTTCTCGAAGCAGAGGGACTCTACGACGACACCCTGCTCGTCGTCACGGCAGACCACGGTGAGGAGTTCGGCGAACACGGTCTATACAGCGAACACTGGAGCACGTACGAGGGGACCCAACGAATTCCGCTAATCGTTAAACCGCCGGCCGACGCCGCACCCCTTCGGTCAGAAGTCGACACTCCCGTCACGAACGTCGACATCGCACCGACGATTGCGGACTACGCGGGGTTCGACGCTCCCAAGCGGTGGCAGGGACGGTCACTTCGGTCGTCGCTCGAAGGTTGTGAAGAATCCCTTCGAGAGTTCGTCGTCGTCGAACACGGTCTCTACACTGCCCAGCGCGCGATTCGGTCCGCAGAGTGGAAACTCGTTCGCACCTATCACGCCGGGTTGTGGGACGACCGACTCGAGCGCCTCGAGTTGTACAACCTCACAGACGACCCGTGGGAGCAAGAGAACCTCGTGGACGACCGGCCGGCACTCGTCGAGGAGTTACGGACGACGATGTTCCAGTGGGTCGAAGAGAAGAGCGGTGTCTCCCAAGACTACCTCAAGACGACGGCCCGAGAGGGGCCGGCAGGGCTTCGATGGGCGAAGCGGTGACGGTAGTAGAGCGCCCCTGAGCGGCGAGAAAACCCCCTCGAGAGCCGCTCTCCACTGCTCGCCATCGGTACCTCTCGAACTCGACTCGGACTCGGCGTTTGCCCTGGTCGAAGAGCGACTCGACAGAGACAGCGATGCGACGCCGGATGTGGTAACACTGCGAGAAGAACTGCCTGCGAGCCGACACCTGTGTTTTCGAAGAAGAGTTAGGCTCGTTCGCGAACCGGCTGTGCGTGCGTGCCGTGTGGGTAGAGCTGTTTCGTGCGCTGGGCGGGTGCCACGAGTTGCTCGACCGTGTTCAGGAGGCCGCTGAAGTTCGACGGCTTCTGGACGTACGCGTCCGCACCACTCTCGTACGCACCGGAGATGTCGACGACGTTCTCGGCGTTTCCGAAGAGGACGACTGGTGCAGACGTGATGTCGACCTTCTCGTGGATGTCTTTGAGGACCGACGGGCCGCCTGCGCCGCCGAACTCTACGCTGACCAACACGAGGTCGGGCTCCTCGTGTGCCACTGCCTCCACCGCCGCGTCTCGACTGTGGACGGTTCGAACGCGCATGGGCGTTCCACTGGAACGGCACACCTCTTCGAGCAGTCGGCCCGCCAGCGGGTCGTCCTCGACGTAGACGATGTCGGCACAGGTGTCGGATATCATAGTACCACCATATCCCCCAGAACACATATGTGATACAGATTGTCCCACCGTTGAAACAGTCTTGCAACAGTCACAGACTGGTGTTTAGACAGTTCACAACCGTTTCGCGTCGTCACAGCGAGGGACGACGACGGTGGCGACGAGGCCCGTTGGGTCGTTCGCTGCGAACCGGATGTCGCCGTCGGCGATGTCGACTCCCCACTTGACGATCCACAGTCCGAGTCCACTCCCGTGTTTCAGCGGTGTCTCTATCCCGTCGTCGAGCACGTTCAACTCGTACTCCTCGATACCCGGACCGTCGTCTGCAACCTCGATACAGACGTCGTCTCCGGCGTCGACTGCCACCCACACGTGTGGGTTCTCACTCGGGTTGTGTTCGAGAGCGTTCTCGACGAGATTCGAGAGGACGGGTTCGAGCACCGAGTCGACGACGACTGTCTCGTCGGGGACGTCGAGTTGAATCGTCGCAGCAGGATGTGTGTTGCGGGCGGTGGTGACGCACTGTTCGAGAAGAGTGGTGAGTGGCACTGGTGACTCGCCTCCCCGCACCTCGTCGAACAGTTCGATAGCGTCTCGACCCTTCTCGCCGATTTCGTCGATTCGAAGTGCTCGCTTCTTGACGATTTGGGCGTTCTTGTCGTCTGCGAACTGGTCGATGTAGCCGTGGATGATGTTGGTCTCCGTCCGGATGTTGTGTCGAAGGATTCGGTGGAGAACCGTGAGTCGTTGCTGCTGTCGCAGATGCTCGCGGATGTCGTGGAACCGAATGACTCGTCCGATAGGTGTTCCGCGACCGTTACTGATGGCAGTCACCGTCACGTCGTACGGGCGGGAGTCGTTTTCGGTGGTAATCGTCAGTGGGCCAGAGAGAGAACCGTCGTCCGGGAGACGTTCGTACTCTGGGATGACGGTCTCAGCAGGGGCACCCAATAGGTCACGGCGCTCGATGCCGAGAATGGACACACAGCTATCGTTGACGTCGACGACGTTGTCGTGGACGTCGACGACGATAGCGCCCTCCTGCATCCGGTCGAAGAGCAGTTGTCGTGCGCGTCCGTTCGGCGTCGGCACCGTCCCGAGTAGTCCGAAGTGGGTGAGCGCACCTAGGTAGGCGACACCGGAGATAGAGAACGCGACCGGCGTCGGGTCGATACCTAGCGACGGCAAGAGTCCGGCGAGATACAGGAAGTTGGTCGCCCACGGGACGAGCAGTCCCACGAACAGAGTCGCACTCTGTCCGCGGAACGTCGAACTCTCGCTCGTGAGTAATCCGAGAAGCGGAACCATCCCACCGATACCGAGGAGGTACGTGTAGCCTGCGGCGACCCAGTACCACGCTCCCGCTTCTTCGACCATCACGACGCCAGTTTCGTTGGACGAGAGGGAAACGACGTACAGCAACTGGTGATAGTCACTCGTGAGCGCAAAGAGGACGGTCAGGACGGGAACGACGAACAACAGTGCGATGTAGCGGGGACGGATGTACTGGTCACGTCCGGTGTAGTCGAGAGAAAAGAGGAACCACGAGGCGGGAATCGTCATCACGCCGATCCACGAGAGATCAGTCCAGAGTAAGATTCCCTGTTGAGTCGGTGCCCGAAGCTGAAACAGAATACAGGCAGACCACCAGCACTGACCGACTAACAGTCCGACAAGCGGCGTTGCGCCCGGTTCCGGGCGTGCTCGCCAGACCAGAATCGTGGCCGCAGCACCGATGGCGACCGACGCAGAGAGAACGAGCATTAAGACCTCGGAAGTGACCACGGCTAGGACAAGCATCGCTGCCGGCATATATCAAACCCAATGACTATTGGCAATTCCAAACATAGTTACTATAAAATATATCAACAATCGACCAGTTTTGAGTGAACCAGTGGCTAACTCTCTGCCGGACAGTGGTAGCGTGAGAACGACTCGTCGTGACCTACAGGCCGGCCACCGTCGCCAGTGCGAAGAGGGCGACGACGACGAATGCTTTCGCCTCACCGGCGATTGCGAGTCGTGTGTGACGCGTGGTCCGTCCGACAAACGCCGTCACGACGAGGGTGTAGCCGAGACCACCGAGGAGCGCGAGGGACACGGGAGTCGAGAGTACTCCGCGGACGAATGCGCCGGTGACGAGGGCGACGAGTGCGAGGTTGATACCGTAGAGAATCTGTCGCGTCCGGGCGACGCCGAAGACGACGGGGAGCGTCGAGACACCGATTGCCTCGTCGGCGAACCGGTCGTGGACGTTCGGAATCTCCGTGTTGACGAACGAGTCGAGAAAGAAGTACACGAAGACGACGGCAGCAGCGGGGGTGAACAGACTATTCACGAACGCGAGTGGCAGGAAGACGAGTGAGATTGCCCACGCGAGTGAGACGATGGAGGTGTTGAGCACGAGTACTTCTTTCAACCGCTGGAAGTAGGTGCCGACCTCCGGAAGCCACTCCGAGGCGTAGAGCACCCAGAACGCGCCCGGAAGGAGCGTGATAGCGAGCGGCATCGGCCCACCGAACAGCGCGATAGCGAGAGCTAGTCCGTACGCTGCTGCCGACAGAACCGAGAGGAGCGTCTCGTGTCGGCGGACGAACGCTGACTGTGTCGGGTTCGATACCTCGTCGGTGTCGACGTCGGCGAGTCGGTCGCCCATGTACACTGCAAACGTGACCAATCCGACTACGAGCGGTGCGGGGTTCGCGGGGAGCGAGAGCGCAATTAAGACGGTAACAGACTCTGCAAGGGCGATGGCGACGAGATACGCCGAACTGAACAGCAGTGCGTCCTTCGTTCGTCTGGCCGCCGAAAAGAGATGTTCGATGAGCGTACGATACGCTGGAGTGACGTTGTCCGCATGGGTCGACTGTGTGGATTGATCAGGCATGGGATACCGACGGCAGAAGTGCGTGAAACGACCAGGTTAATCTGCCATCTAATTTAACATTATTACATAACAGCATTAAGTAAGTGGTCCCTGACGTCTCGTTTCCCACTCCTCGCTTCGGGTTTCGTCTCAGCCGACACCGCAGTTCGTACTACTCGGTCACCAGCGACGGGCCGAGTCTCGTGAGCGCGTCGAGGCCGTGAGCTTCGCCTTCCAACTGTGGGACGTGGCTGACGGGGAGGTCGAATCGGTCGTCGACCTCCTTTCGACGCCGCGCGTGCCGCGCCGCATCGCGCTGGCAGCGGTCACACGAACAGTCGTCGCGGTTCTCGAAGAGGCGGTTCAACACCATCGCATCGACTGGCACGGAGGCGTTGCGGAGGCGGGCGACGAGTCGCTCGGCTTCCGAAATCGCCATCGATTCAGGGGTGAGGACGACGCGGAAGGCAGTTCGACTGGGGTCGCGAAGCAGGGCACCGACGGTGTCGACGCGGTCACGAAGCGACGCGACTTCGTCCGACTCGTCTGTCGCTCCCCAGTACGCGGCGGGACCGAACACCATGCTCCGGGCCGCTCGGGCGGTTCGGTTGACGCGCCGTTGGACTTCGCCGGCGACGCCGAGCGTCTCGCCGAGCACTGCCGGGAGGTCGAGGAGTCGAAGCGTGTGACCGGTCGGTGCGGTGTCGAAGACGACGTGGTCGTAGTCGGTGTTCGCGTAGCGGGCGATGTACTCCAGTGCGGCCACCTCGTCGCCACCGGGGACCAACCCCGCCTCGAACAGTCGTTCCAAGTCATCGTCGCCCAATCGGAGCCCAGCGTCGCGGAACTCGTCGGCGAGTGCTTCGACCACGCCTCGGTACGCCTCTTGCCCGCGTTCGGGGTCGACTTCGACGGCGTCTACCGAGTCGGTGACCGACTGTGGCTCGCCCGTGAGCTCTCGCTCGAAGGCGTCGCCGAGCGAGTGTGCCGGGTCGGTCGAGACGACCAGCGTCTTCGCCGCCGGGTCTCGTGTCCCGAGTGCGAGCGCGTGGGCCGCCGCACAGGTCGTCTTGCCGACACCGCCCTTTCCACCGTAGAGTACCACGTCGGCCGCTCGCTGTCGACCTCGCGCAGATTGTTCTGATTGCTCGGGTCGCGTCATCACACCACAAGACGGGCGACACCACTACAAAACTGAGGGTCGCGGAGGTCAGTGCTCGGAGTCGTCTAGAATCCGGCCGTGAACGTCGATTTCACCGTTTCGGATGCGTGTGCTACTGATACGGACGCCGTCTTCGGCGACGACGAACGGCGGCGTGTGAATCTCCAGTGGATCCAGGCCGCTCGCGATTCGATGTTGGTTCACCTCGTGGGCGCGACGCTGTGCTTTCGCCTCGGGCGAGGCGATGAGCGCGTCGACGTCGGGGCGGGTCGCAGCGGGGCCGCGCGTGTCTTCCAGCGTGATTATCTCGTAGGACGCTGTGTAGGCCCCGCTCAGACGCTCCAACTCCGTTTCGAGGTCGTCGCGCCGAGCCTCGAACGAGCCGAGTAACTCCGCGTGTGACCGGTTGCTCCGCGTCTGTGTCGCGAGTTGGGTCGACGTGAGGCCGACGACGACGTGGCCGTCGCCGTCGCCGTCGTGGCTCGCGGTCTGAAACGCCTTGTGCAAGAGGGCGCGATGCCCGTTGTGAATCGGCGTGAACGTCCCGCCGAGAATCGCGATACGTTCCTGAAGTTCGTTCTGCGGCACAGTCTCGCCGTCGCAGGCCACTCAGATATAGGTGGAGGAAACGTGACGGCGCGGGACGACGGCGGGACGGCGACGCTTCTAGCCGAGTTCGATGCGCCGCTCGACGTCGGTCTCCACCGAGAAGTGTCGCCCGCCCCGGACGATGTCGGCCCCGTAGAACAGCAACGTGGACCCACCGACCGTCCCGGCGAGGAACAGCATCCACTCCTCACCCGTGGCCGTACCAGCGAGGATGTGAGGCAGAGAGTTGGCGGGGAGAATCAACGCGAACAGTGCGTACGTGAGTGCGACGAAGTACCGCCACGACACCGACACCGGGCCGACCGAGATGCGGGCGACGGTCCCGGCGACGAGTGCCGAGACTCCTGCGAGAATCATCGCCGCAGGGACGACGCTCACCAAGACCGACTGCGGACCGAAGAGACCGACGAACCCGGCGACGAGGGCGAGGTCGAACAGTCCCATGTAGACGAACCACGACTGTTTCATGTGGCTGTGGTGTCGGCGGCCGCTAATAGGTCTTGTCGACGGCTGACACGACGGCCTCGGCACACGACGAAGAGCCACAGACGGCTTCGGGGAACTACCTCGTCGAGTACGAGGAGAGGGTGTACTGGACGTGGTTCGACATCGACGAGTCGACGGCGACGCCCGGTTAGCACGCCGAGTCTCTCGACTGTCTGCGTACACCGACGCTCGTTATCGACATCCTCTTGCTCTCGGCGCACACCTCTCTACCGACATGGTCCTCGTCGACTTTCTCCCGGACACGCCGCTCGTCAACGTTTTCGTCGTCCTCGTCGCGACGGCGTTCATCTGGGTCGGCAGCGGGTGGCTCGAAACCTCCGCCGAGGAACTCTCCGAGCACTACGGCCTGCCGCCGGTCGTCCAGGGGTCTATCGTCGTCGCCGTCGGGTCGAGTTTCCCGGAACTCGCCAGCGTCGTCTTCACTGCCCTCAACGACGTCTTCGACATGGGCGTCGGCGCAATCGTCGGGTCGGCCATCTTCAACATCCTCGTCATCCCCGCACTCGCGGGTCTCGCCGTCTCCGACGACCTCGACACCAATCGCACCATCGTCTACAAAGAGGCGCAGTTCTACATGATCGCCGTCTCGGCACTAGTCGTCACCTTCGCGCTGGCGGTCATCTACAACCCCGTCTCGGGGGCGACAGATGTCGACCTTCTCGGCGAACTCACTCGACCGCTCGCCGCGATTCCGCTCGCGCTGTACGGACTGTATCTCTTCATCCAGTGGCAGGACGTCAACGACCACGAGGCCGCAGAGAGTACCGTCGAGCGGGTTGGCCGGTCGTGGCTCTTGCTCGCCGCCGGGTTGGCACTCATCCTCCTCGCCGTCGAGACGCTCGTCGGGAGCGTCGAATCACTGAGTCAGACGTTCGGCATTCCGGAGTTCCTCGCCGGTGTCACTATCGTCGCGGCGGCGACGAGTCTGCCGGACTTACTCGTGAGCGTCCGGTCTGCCCGCGTCGGAAAAGGTGTCACGAGTCTCGGCAACGTCCTCGGTTCGAACACGTTCGACCTGCTCGTCGCCATCCCGCTCGGTGTGCTCATCGTCGGTACGGTGACCATCAACTTCGCCGTCGCCGTCCCGATGTTCGGCGTCTTGACGCTCGCGACGGTCCTCCTCTTTACGTTCCTCCGGACGGACCTCTCGCTGACGTCACTCGAATCGGCGCTGCTTCTCGTCGCCTACCTCGCGTTCGTCGCGTGGGTCGTCGCCGAGACGCTCGGCTTCTCCGGCCTCATCAAGACGGTGTGAGTGCGCTTCACTCGAAGACGAATCGTCGGTACCGCCGAAGCGCGTACCACGACGAGAGAAGCGGGAGACCCCCCGTCAACAGCAGATAACAGCCGAGTGCGACGGCGACGGTAGCCGACATCCCGACGCCACCGAACAGCAGGAACCACGTCGCCACGAGTCCGAGACTCGACCCGCCGATGACGACGAACGTGAACGCCATCATGACGAGCATCGAGGGAGACACCGACTCCGTCCCCCATATCTCTCGCGCGTCGTAGATGGGGTACAGACAACCGAGACCCGGCGCGAACAGTGCCGCGGCGAGACACGCGACGACACCGGCGAGCGTGAAGGCGACGGCCACCTGCGGGAGTCCACGTAGCGTGAGTGCGACGAGCGGGACGAGCGTCGCGACGGGGAGGCCCACGGTGAGTCCGGCGACGATTCGCCCGTAGACGTAGGTCTTCGGCGACGTCTCCGTGAGGAGCAGCAGTGGAAACTGCGGTCGGTCGTCACCGAGTGGGTTCAGCCCGAACGCGGCCCCCGAGAGATACGCACCGAGGACGACGCCGAGTCCCGCGAGGAGAATCACCGACGTCTCGCTCCCCGGCCCTGCCTGTGTGAACGTCCCGACGAAGGGACCCGCGAAGAAGACGATGGTGATGAGGTGGACCAGTTCCTGTGGCTTGCGGACGGCGCGGACGAGGATGCCCCACGCGACGCCACCCGCCTGCGTCCACGCGAACGGTTTCGGCGGAGCGAAGTGCGTCGTCTCTCGCGGCGTGTCTGGCGACGAGCGACTCCGCTCGCGGGTGACGACGTCGTCTGTGAACCACAGCGTGGTCGCCTGCCGCTCCGCGAGCACCAGTCCGACCGGCGTCAGCGCGACGAGACCGAGGAGGACGACGAACCCGGTGGCGTCGACTGGACGCGCCAGCGGCGTACCGACGAACGCCAGCGAGACGTACTCCACGACGGGACCGAGGGTGAGAACCGACAGCAGCGACTCCAACGAGACGTCCGCCAATGCGAGATACTGGCCGACCAACTGCGACCCGATGAGTACGACGAGAAACAGGAGGATTCCACCCACCTGTGCGACGCGTCTGACTCGTGGTAGTCGGCGAAGCAGACGAAGCACGCCGAGTCCGAGCGCGTACCCCCAGATGGCCGCACAGCACGCGAGTGGGAGCAACACGAGTACGCCCGTGACCAGTAGAGTCGGCGCACCCAGTCCCACCGCGAACACGCCTGCGACGAGCGCAACGGGGAGACCGAACCAGAGAGCGAGGCGAGCGAGTTCGGCACCGAGCAGTCCGACGACCACCGCTCGGGGATGCACCGACGTCAACATCAGCGCTTCCGCTTCGACACCACTGATTCGCTCGACCGTTCGGAGGGCCGCAAACAGCACCAGTACGACGGGGACGAGCGACGCCGCGGGGCCGAAGAACGGAACCGTGCTCGCCGACTGAGCAGTCCGACCGGCGAAGTAGACGGTCGGGAGCATGAACAGGAGGTTCCCGCCGAGAAACAGGAACGCGACCAGAAACCCGATGATACGGCGGTTGTCCTGCAGGTACTCGCGGACGCTACGGACGAACTCCGCTCGGGCGATTCGGGTCCCGTGGCGAACGTCGTGGCGAAGGAGAGAGCGAGACTGGTCGCTCACGCGTCGTCTCCGGTTGTCGACGCCGGGGCGGTCGCTTCTGACGGCTCAGACGACTCGGACGGCTCAGACGACCCGCCCGTCCCGGATTCTTCCAGTCCCCCTGCGACGTCGGGTCCACTCGTCACCGCGAGGAACGCGTCTTCGAGCGACCCGCCGGCGTCCGTCTGCGCACGGGTCTTCAGTTCGTCGGGCGTCCCCTCGGCGACGAGGTGGCCGTCGAAGAGCACGCCGACTTCGTCGGCGACTGCCTCGACGACCGGGAGGATGTGTGTCGAGAGGAAGACCGTGGTGCCGTTGGCGGCGAGGTCGGTGATGGACTCTCGGATACTCCGGGCGGCCCGCGGGTCGAGGCCGCTCGTCGGTTCGTCGAGGAAGACGACGTCGGGGTCGTGGAGCACGCTCTGGATGAACGCCGTCTTCTGGCGCATCCCCTTCGAGTACGTCCGGATGCGCTTGTCGGCGTCGTCGGTGAGGTCGAAATCGGCGAGATACTGCTCGATACGGTCGGTCGCGACGTCGCGCGGGATGTCTCGGAGGTCGGCGCTGTACTCCAGTTGCTCGCGGGCGCTGAACTCGTCGTACACCGGCGGCGTCTCCGGCAGATAACCGATGTGAGGGACGAACGCACGACGGTTTTCGACGGCCGTTCCAGCGACACGGACAGTTCCCGAAGTGGGCTTCGAGAGGCCCGTCAGGATGCGCATCGTCGTCGACTTCCCGGCTCCGTTCGGGCCGAGAAAGCCGTAGACGGTGCCGGTCGGGATACTGAGCGAGACGCCGTCGAGCGCCGTCTCCGACCCGTAGGTCTTGCGGAGGTCGGTCGCTTCGATAGCGAGTGATGTGGTGGAGGGCATCTGTGAACGTCCCCCGGTTCGACGCTCTGGTGCGTATATGTTGGGGTTCGGAGTGTGAGACGACGGTAGTCGTCGACGGCGGTCACATCACCGTACGTCTTCGTGCGGTTCTGGGTTCGAGTACCATCAGTGGAGGGCGAGAACGTGTTCGTGTACAAACTCTGGGACCGATATCGCTCTTCTCCCGTGGCTCCGCTCTCGTCGCACGAACGTTCATGCGCCGCCGCACCGGAGAGAACGCATGACCGGCGTCTACGAACACGCGCTTGGCTCCGAAGCCGACGACCTGCATCCGAAGGTCAGAGACCGTTACGCCGTCGATGCGGACGGCACGACTGCCTCTGTCGGTCGCGGCACGATGGACATCAGTCGCGGCACGCACGTCCTCCCGGCGCTTTACGCGATGACGCCACGAAACCTCCTGTTTCCAGAGGCAGGGAAGGGCGTACCGTTCTCGGTGACGACGTTCGGCTGTCGAACCGACGGCGACCACGAGGCACTGGTCACGCGCCGCGAGTTCGCCTTCCCGCGACGACGACGGCGGTTCGACTCACTCACTGTCTGGGACGACGAGAACGACCGATTGCTCGACTTCCTCGGGACGGGCGGCCTGCTGGTGAGCGAGCTACGACCCCGTGTCGAGGCGGGTGCGCTCGTCGTCGAGAGCGGCCGACAGTGGCTTCGTCGTGACGACAGCTACCACCGCCTGCCGGGACCACTCGCGGCCAGCGTCGAGGTTCGAGACCGGTTCGACGAGGTCGACGAGCGGTATCACGTGGTGGCGACCGTCGAGAACACGCTCGCCGGGCACATCTTGAGCTATCGGGGAACGTTCACACAGGAGGACCGCGAACGCGGCGACGTCGACACGACGCCGCCGACTGAGAGACTCACCACGCTACCGGCGCAGTGAGGTGGGAGCGTCCGAGCGTGTCGGCCGCCCCGACTGGCCCATCAGGTAGCCACCGAGTATCAGTAGCCAGAACATCACCGGGTAGACGATCATCCGCTCGGTGCCGTTGTGACCGATAGGGCCGAATATGGCCGCGTTGCCGCCGTCGCCGATTGCCATGACGACGAGGAACGCGAGGCCGACGACCCCCGCGAGAGCCGACAGCGGCTTCATCACGCCGTCGACGGCCGTCAGGCTAGCGAGCGCCTGCAGGTTGAAGCAGACGAACGCGACGAGCGCGAACAGACTGTGTACCCCACCGGTGTCGAGCGGGAACAGACCCGCCCCGGCCGCACCGACGCCCGCGAGGACGAAGAGTCCGAGGAGCCACCGCTTGCCGTGCGTGCGGTAGAAGAGGTAGCCGCCGACGACGTTCAACAGGCCGGCGGCGACGAGTGAGGCGTTGAACAGCAGTGCCGTCTCGTCGATGACACCGAGGTCGCTAATCGCCGCACCGTTGAAGTCGTAGCCCGGTGCCATCGCCGACGCGAGCATGATGACCGTCATGAACTGCGCGGCGAGGAGGGCGAACAGGCCCCCCGCGAGTCGCTCGTTGTCGTACGCGATTCCGTAGAACGTCGCTGCTTGTCGGTCGTGGGATTCGATGGTAGTCATCACACAATCACCGACTGCTAGTACGCGCCCAGTGACGGTGAGTGACTACGACGGTTCTCACCGAGAGAGAACGTGGAGAGCCGGATTTACGCCACCGTCTCTTTGGGTGGGCGTCGCGCGGGCCGGTCTCGGGGAGCGAGCAGATAGGCGACGGCTACCCCCGTGGGTCCGACCTGCAGCAGAATCTCGTAGCTACTCGCGAACACCAGAAACGGCGGGAGCGTGAACGCCTGAAACAGGAGCGGGACGACGCCTGCGAACACGAACAACAGACCTCCTGCCAGCAGTGCGCCCCGTCGCCGACTCCCTCGGACGGCTCTGACCAACGGTACGACCGAGCACACGATGAGTAGGCCGCGGACGAGTTCGAGAACGACGACTTGTTCCATGGGTGGGGTTGCGAGTCCGACGAAGGACGTCTCGTAGTACGGTCGGGTAACAAGTTGGTAGTTCACACTCCCGACGACGAGGAACAAGACCACGTAGACGGCAGTGGCCGCGAGAACGCGGCCCAACCACGACGGCCACGGTCGGTCTCGGAGGTCGACCGTCGTGGTCGTCTCGGGAGGAACGTACAGCCAGGTGATCAACCCAGCCGTGACGAGTGCCGTCAACAGCTGTGAGAGCAGACCACCGGGGAGATTCGCAATCGGCGCCAACGCTGGCGCGAAGAACGTTCCTTCGAGGAGGAAGCCGACGGCGTTCGAGAACAGCAGCGTGCTCCAGACGAAGAACTGCCACGGCCGTCCGCCCGAGAGCGACCGTGCGACCGGACCGCAGACTGTGCCGACGACGACGCCAGCAACGACGACACCCCCGAGTACGGCCGTCGCGTCGTCGACACCGATTGCCACCGGGTACAGCCCGAGCAAGCCCACGATGGCGGGCGACAGTATCTGTACGAGGACGAATCCGCCCCCGACGACGACACCTCGCCAGACCCACCCGAACCGGGTAATCGTTCTGTTCATCACAACCTCACACTGGGGCCGCCTCGAGAGTCAGCGCGATGTAGGCTAACACCAGCAGTGTCGCGTCGTACGTCCCGTGGATGACGGCGCTGACGGCGCTGACGGCGCTGACGGCGATGTTCCGGGTTCGCTCGTACGCGAAGCCGACGACTGTGGCCGGTCGTTCGATTTTCGTGCCGCCGATGACGAGGCCACCGTACGAGTCGGTCGGTGTTGGTGAGGGAGTGTTCATACTAGAGAGTCGTCGCCGGACGGGATGTGGCCTTCTGTGCTTCCCACCGCTCGGGAACGGAGATACGTGGTGTTACCGTCCCGACGACCGAACCGCTCTCGTTACCGACTCTCACGAGTTGGGAATCGAGACGGTCGATTATCTCCACGAAGCACCTCTCAGCTAGTGAAGGACGATGGCCTCGATACTCGTCGCATACGGAACCGGTGAGGGACAGACCGCGAAGATAGCCGAGCGAATCGTCGCCGCGCTGCAGACCCGCGGCCACGCCACCGACGGCGTCGACGTCGGCGCACGACTCGGTGGTGCGTTCGACGTCGGCGACTACGACGCCGTACTCGTCGGTGCGTCGATTCACGGCGGGAGACACCAGTCGGCCGTTCGCCGGTTCGTCGAGACACACCGTGACGCGCTCTCGACACGGCCGACGGGGTTCTTTCAGGTGTGTCTCACCGCTGCCAGCCCCGACGAGGAGCGACAGGCAGAGGCGGCCGGATACGTCGACGAGTTCGTCGAAACGACCGAGTGGCGACCGGACCGAATCGCAATATTCGGCGGGGCGCTTCGCTACTCGTCGTACGGCTTCCTCAAGCGTGCCCTGCTGAAGCGCGTCGCGAGAGACATCGTCGGCGACACCGACACGACTGAGGACGTCGAATACACCGACTGGGACGAGGTCGACAGGTTCGCCGCCGACTTCGCCGCGTTCGTCGAAGAGCGAGTCCGTATCGACGCAACGAAGACGAAACCACAGGAGGCAGACGGTGACTGAGCGACGGGTTTCGGTACCCCGACCGTACGTCGTCGCGTCCGTTACGTCTCTCGTCCTCGCCGTCGTCGCGTCCGGGGTCGGCCTCCTCGTTCCGGGGGTCTACCGCGACGCCGCGGTTCTGCTTCCCCAACTACGCGGGCAGGACCTGCTCACGCTCGTCGTCGCCTGTCCCGCACTCGCCGTCTCGCTGTACGCGGCCGTTCGCGGGTCGGTTCGGGGTTACATCGCGTGGATCGGTGTGACTGGCTATCTCCTCTACACGTACGCCACGTACGCGTTCATGACCGCGTTCAACGAACTCTATCTCGTCTACGTCGCGCTGTTCGCACTGACGTTCTACACGTTCGTCGGCGGAGTGGTACGCCTCGACGCGACACTCGTGAAGCGAGCACTCGACGGTCACTCCGTCACCGCGTACGTCTGGTTTCAGATAGTCGTCGCCGTCGCAGTCGGTCTGCTGTGGACTGTCGACGTCGTGACGGCGATACTCGCAGGTGCGCGCCCAACCGTGCTCGCTGGGACGGGCCTCCCGACACCCGTCGTCCAGTCGCTGGACTTAGCCGTCCTCGTCCCCGCGTTCGGTCTCTCCGCGTACTGGCTTCGACGCCGTCGGCCGTGGGGATACGTGCTCACCGGCGTACTCTTGGTGAAGAGTGCGACGTTGGGGCTGGCCGTGTTGGCGATGGCGGTGCTGCAGATGTCCGACGGGCAGTCCGTCGCGCTCCCGATGCTCGTCGTCTTCGGCGTCGTGAGCGGACTCGCACTCGTCCTGACTGGTCGGTTCGTGTTGGCACTCGAACCGTCGGTGCAGCGCGTCGAGCGGAGTCACGTCTCGCGGTCAGAAGGCGAGTCGAAAGTACGGTAACTCGTTTCGGCGACGACGCCGTCTCAGGGAGAGATGTCCCGCGCGTTTCTGACCTCGACGTCCGACTCCGCGCGGAGGAGGTCTTCGGCGTCGTAGGCGACCCGCTCGTCTGCGCCGACTTCGAACACTTCGACGGCGCTGTCGTCGTCGGACCACTCCGCCCGGTAGCCGTCGCGTTCGACGGCGTCGAAGTTCGTCTGCGCGAGGTCGTAGGCGAGTTTGTCGGGGGTGTCGTCACCGAGAGACATGGGCTATCTGACGCCTCACTCGCCGACCGTCTATCTCTTTCGCCTCGTCGGCCGATGTACGTACATTGATAGCCGTCGAGGGTCAGCACAGGAACGATGTGGTTGCAGACACTCGCGGACGTGTGGACGACTCGCCTCTCCGGCTTCCTCGAAGGGGCCGGCCTGTTCGTCGCGACGGTCACACTCATCTATCTGCCCGGTCGCTTCGTCGTCCTCCCACTGGCGAGACGACTCCTCGACGCCCTGGGGACGAACGACACGTTCGAACTCCCGTTTCTGAAGGTGTTTCACGCGGCTATCGCCGTCTTCGCGCTGTTCAACGCCGCCGTCGCCTCCGACTTCACGAGTTTCCTGAAAGCGACTGAGGCGCTCGTCGCTGGGGCGACCATCGCTATCGGGTTCGCCTCGAAAGACGTCCTGGGGAACTTCGTGAGCGGCATCTTCATCGTCGTCGACCCGAAGTTCAACATCGGCGACTGGATACAGTGGAAGGGGAACGAGGGCATCATCGAGGACATCAGCTTCCGCGTCACTCGCGTCCACACCTTCAACAACGAACTCATCTCGGTTCCGAACTCGGAGTTGACCGCCAACGCCGTGACGAATCCGGTGGCGAAAGAGCATCTCCGCCTGACGTATTCGTTCGGTGTCGGCTACGACTGTGATATCGCGGAGGCGAAGTCGATTCTCGTCGACGAGGCGACGAACCATCCGGACATCCTCGACCGCCCGCGTGCGAGCGTCTTCGTGCAGGAACTCGGCCCGTCGGCCGTCTCACTGGAGGCGCGGTTCTGGGTTCACCATCCCGCACGGACAGACGTCACGCGGATTCGCTCGGAGTACATCCAGTCGGTCAAAGAGCGCTTCGACGCCGCCGGCATCGAGATGCCGTACCCCTACCAACAGCTCACCGGGAGCCTCGAAGTCACCCACCCGGACGACGGTCACGCGACTCACGCTCACAGCGAGTGACGGTGGCGGCCTTCGTGTACGACACTCTCGGCGTCTCCGTGTGCGTCACTCGTGTGCACGGCGGCCGCGAACTCACAAGCGATTTCTACGGACAGCCCAGTTGTCGGGCACGATGGATCTCACGCTCGTACTTCTCGCGACTGTGACTGGAATGCTGACTGGCGCTGTGTTCAACGCCGCTGGCGTCCCGATACCCGCGCCGCCGAACTTCGCCGGTGTGATGGGTGTCGTCGGCGTCTTCCTCGGCTACCGACTCGTGGAGTGGGCGACGGTCGCACTCCTCTGAACGGAGTCGACGAGACGCCGGAGTTCGTCAGACTGACAGTCGCGGCGTGGCCGGTTCCGGGAGGTGGTCGGCTTCGAGTACGGTCAGTTCGGCGTTCACGCGGCCCAGTTCTGTTCGAATCTGACTGAAGTTCGGCTGGTCGACTCGTCCCATACACCTCGTCTCACTGCCAGCACAGATGAACGAAACTATGAGGGAACGAGAGTGCTCAATAGAGCTCCAAACCGCTCTGAACCGCTCTGCTCACTGACCGCTCTTGGTAGCCGGTAGCATGCACCTATAGACTGTTTCACAGAGATTAATTCGTCGTTGCGAACGGCTATCTTCCGAGAGAGTGCTCGTCGCGAGTCACTGTGGCGTCGCACCACGTAACTGCCTCTCACCCTCGTCGAAGTGAGTCGTGAGCAACTCGACGAGTCGGTCGTCGAGGACGGCCTTCGGTGCCGGATCGAGTCCGGGTAACTCCGCTAGTCGACGGCGCGCCGCGTAGAGCAACTCCCGGTTGAGGTTCGACGCATCGTCGACGACGCGGAGTTCAAGGTCGGCGTCGTCGTCGGGTGGGAAGCCCGAACGCGAGAGGAGGTAGTGTGCAGGGTCTGCTGGACCGGTTGCTCCTCCATCTTCGATTTCCTCTACTCTCACGCCGTTCACGGCGTTCACGTCGCTGTCTGCGGTACCTCTCCACCTCGGTTCGTGCATCTCGTATTGCTCTCCGCGCATTGTACCGAGTTCACGATTGGCTTACACATCGGGCTGTGGGTTGTATATACCACACACGGTCGGGATGCGTCGAAACACACAGGCACCGTGGGGACGAAGAGTCGTGTATGGTCAGCAGACTCACGCGAATCGCCCGTGGTATCGACGACGTGACCAGAGCGGTCTGGGATGATTCGGGGACGGTAGTGAAGGTCCTCATCCTCATCGGTCTCGTGGTGACAGCGCTGGCGATCCCCGTCATTCCGATTGCCGTCGTCGCACGCTACCTCGCGAAGCGGTAACTAACCACTTCTGTGCTGTGTGAACGTTCCTCACGGGTATTGGCCGCTCTCCGTACAGATCGTGGGAGTTCTCAGTGAATCGTTTAGGACTGTTCACGTCTGTTTAGCGGGAAATACCCAGTGCATACCTTAGTGGCATCCAGTCGTACAGTGCGGTTGTTATGCGTCGTACTACCTCGCGGACGGGACCCGCCGACCGCGACTACAGCAATATCCAGCGAGGACTCAGCCGAGTCAACGCCGAGATGACGATTCTCGTCGCTGGATGCCTTCCAGAACCGGCCGAGTGACGGATAGACGCGGCGTCTAACGTCGTACCTCTCTCACTGTTCCACTGGATAGCAGTAGCTTCATACAATTCCAGGGACAACAGAGAACTATCCATGCATTTCGCATGGATACCACCGGAATGCCACACTCAAACCCACCGGGTACATCTCGGAGGGTGCGTTCCGGTGGGTTCTACACGCAGAGTAACTACGACAGCGTACCCCAGTCGTTCAGCGCTCCGCTACTGTGCCGCCCGTCGTCACTCGCACACTGATTCTCCGTAGCCATCGACCGCCGCGCAGAGAGTTCTCACGCGACGAGTCACCCGCCGTCGCCACTCTGTGACTACCACGGCTCCGAATCGACGTGGCAAAACGCTAGGCGGTGGCAGGCTAACTCTTTGTGAGTGACGTTATCTCTACTCTCACGTCGTCGGCTGCTCCTGGGTCACTGTCGGTCGACGACCACGAGTTCCGTCTTTGGCCAACACCTCGGGACGTAGCCGGCCCATTTTTGCCCTCGTGGTCGAAAGCGCCACTACTCAATGGACTCACGAGACAACGACGACGGAAGTGAGTGGCCCGACCACGACGAAGAAGCGCTGGAAGCCGAAGAGAGCGAGTGGCCCGACCACGACGAGGATTCGCTCGAAGACAACGACGACGAGAGTGGCTGGCCCAGCCACGACGGAGAGACACTCGAGGACGACGCGTCGTTCGATGCCTCCGAGTTGGTGTCGAACGCCGAACGAAAGCGGTCTCCCTCGTCGTCAGAGCCGGGGATGACCGACGAGGAGCTCCTCGAAGTACTGGAGACGCTGGAGACGAACATCACCGTCGTCGGCTGTGGTGGTGCTGGCTGTAACACCATCAACCGCCTCGCCGAAGTCGGCGTGGAAGGGACGACGCTCGTCGCCGCGAACACCGACGTCCACGACCTGGTCAACGCGAACGCCGACGAGAAGATTCTCCTCGGTGCAGAGGGGCGGAAAGACCGTGGCCGCGGTGCCGGGTCGATTCCGAAGAACGGCGCGGATGCGGCCCACGAGAGTCGCCACGACATCCGCGACGCCGTCGAGGACGCCGACATGGTGTTCGTCACGGCCGGGATGGGTGGCGGTACCGGCACCGGGTCGGCTCCCGTCGTTGCGGCGACTGCCCGCGAGACCGGCGCACTGACCATCAGCGTCGTGACGATGCCGTTCGCCTCCGAGGGACGCGTCCGGATGGAGAACGCGACGGGTGGTCTCTCGCGACTCCGCGAGGAGAGTGACACGGTCATCGTCATCCAGAACGACCGACTGCTGGACGCCGTCGGCAACCTCCCGGTCGAACAGGCGTTCAAAGTCGCCGACGAAGTGCTGATGCGGTCGGTCAAGGGTCTCGCCGAACTCATCACCACCGAGAGCTTCGTCAACCTCGACTTCGCCGACGTCCAGACCATCATGGGTCGCGGCGGGATGGCGCTCGTCGGCATCGGCGAAGGCCAGGGCGACTACCGCGCGGACAACGCCATCACCTCCGCACTGCAGTCGCCGATGCTCGACGCAGACATCAGCACGGCGACCGGTGTTCTCGTGAACGTCACCGGCGGTCCGGACATGAGCATCGCGGAGGCCGAAGGTGTCGTCGAAGACATCTACGAGCGCGTCGACCCCGGCGCGCGTATCATCTGGGGTGCCTCCGTCGACGACGACATCGACGACGAGATGCGCGTCATGCTCATCGCGACGGGTGTCACGCCGCGCAACCTCACCCCTGAGCGACACGACGCCGAGCAGTAACTCACAGACAGTACGGCGAACGCAGTTGCGTGCGTCGTTCTTCGACGTCACTCGCACTCGATTTCGACCGACTTCGTTGCCACTAGCCGACGAGGTGAGAGGGTTGACGGACGTCGTCGTTCCGAAGAAAGAGCGGAGGGGGAGGGGCGATGAAGCGGGAGTGGCCGAACTGCGAGCGGGGAGTCGAAGTCGGTTGTGCGTCTCGGTCACGTCGGCGTGTCGTCGGCGCTCAGGCCAACTCGACGCGCCACGTCGTCGCACTCGTGTACGACCACTTCTCGACTTGCATGTCCGTAGCGGACTCGGTCAGTTTCAGCATGAGCGCACCGATCTCCTTCGAGGAGAGGCCGACGTCGTCGGCGATGAACTTCCCCTTGAAGTAGAGCTCGCCGCCTTTCTCGGCTGCTTTCTCGCGGAGGTAGTTCGCCAGACGAAGCTCTTTGGAGGGCGATTCGACGGAGGGTTGTGATGCAGTTGTGCTCATGGTGACTTCACTTCCCCCAAGGAACTCCGGGGACATATAGTGTCGATAATGTGAAGTCAAATTTCGGCTGATTCGTCTCAAATCCGAGTAAATCGATATTCAAAAGACGTTTTACGAAGCTTCGAGACGCTTTATAAAGCTCTGCTAAAGCGTTATCTCTGTCTGCACGGCTCGACTACCAACTCCCTGTGTGGGGGCTATCTGGAGAACACAGAGCGCAAGAATCCGAGTGGTGACCGGTCGGTTCCGGCCGCCGCCGCCGTCTCGGGTTCCGCGACATCGACGTTGCCGACACCGGTGGACGTCCCTTGCCGTTCGTCCACGGGGTCGCTCGTCAGACCGTCGTCCGACTCCGCAGTCAGCGACGGTTCGGTCTCGGTTTCGTCGAGTGGTTCGTCTTCTTCGATACGCTCACCGCCGTCCGCGGACACACTCGGCGCGTGTGTCTCGACGTCGGTTCGGGTCCCGGTCTCCGCGACGACGTTCTCGGTCGAGGCGGGTTCGGGTGCGGTTCCACGGCACGATGGACAGGATCGAACGACTCGGTCGTTGTCTCCGAACACACGTACGAAGTCGGGCGAAACGTATCCTCCACAGGTTGCACAGTCTGGCATTTCTCTTCCCTCCGAATTAGTGTCACGAGTCCATACACAATAAGTATCGAGAACGTACGGGCCGGTATGTAGTCCATACTCCGGCAATACAGACGTTCTGGTGTATCAGAATATTTTCCCACCCTGAACTGGCACCGGCTCGAACTCGGCGAAGAGTTCTCAGCGAACTCACACGCACACGCCGCCAAAGAGGAGATCTTCGTTGTCGTCGAAGACGAAGCGATTTCAAACGACTGTCAGCAATGACGTGGCGGATACAGTCCCGACGTCAGAACCGTGTCCCATCCGTCTCTCCGGTTGTCTCGTCGGCTTCGGCGTCTTGGGGGGTCCCTTCTTCAATCGTGCTGTATCCAGCAGTGTCCACCTCGGCTGCCTGTCCCTCAGCGGTCTTGTACGCCTCGTAGATGGAGTAGATCCAGATAGCCGGATACAGTACGAAGCCGATTATCGCGAGCGCCGAGAGAACGGCGAGGAAACCGCCGACGATGAACGCGATTCCCTTCTCCAACTCGCGGTTGTAAATCTGACCCAGCCCCGGAAAGAGTGCAGAGAGGGCGGCGGCGACGAAGGGGTTGCCACCTTTGAGCAGGTCGTCGAGCGCAGAGTCGACGGACGACGTTGGTGGTGGCAGTTGACGGACGCCACACTCCGGACAGATCTCTGCTCGTGCGCTGATCCGCTCGCCACAGTCACGACAGAACACCGTGTCAGCCTCATCGTGACCTGTTTCTTCTGAGGAGGGCGGTGACATATGTCCTCGTTTGGCGGTCTCAATAAAAAATGTCCGTGTTCCACGGCTTCGACTACTGCGGACTCGGACTGCCACCGCGGCCGACGCCGTCGAACACCGTGTCGGTAAACTCGGCGAGACGGCCCACGAGCGAATCCGTCTCGGGTTCGCCGTCGAGTGCGTGCGCGAGCACTTCGCTGATGTGCGAGACGGGGACGATGTCGACCATCTCCCGGTACTCGGCTTCGACCATGACGTCTTGGACGTTCGCCGCCGGGATGATGACCGTCGACATGCCCGCTTTCGCGGCCGCTTCGATCTTGTGCGTGATACCGCCGACTGGAAGGACGTCGCCGCGAACGGACAGCGACCCGGTCATGGCCGTCGACTGGTCGACACCGATACCCTCCAACGCGCTGATAACCGCCGTCGCGATGGTGACCGACGCCGAGTCGCCGTCGACACCGCCCTGGCCGGCCTGGACGAACTGGATGTGGACGTCTCTCCCGTGGAGCGTCGTCCCCGAGTGCTTCTTGATGATAGCCGAGACGTTCTGGACTGCTTCCCGGGCGATGTCTTGGAGTTTTCCCGTCGCGATGACGGACCCCGGCCCTTGTGAGGGCGTCACTTCCGCCATCACCGGAAGGACGATACCGGAGTCTTCGCCCATGACGGCGAGACCGTTGACGCGGCCGACGACCGACCCGTCGGCCATCGCGATGTCGTAGTCCTTCCGGCGTTCGATGTAGCCGTCGGCAATCTGCTGTTCGATACTCCGCGCGCGGCGTTTCGCCTGCAGCACGTGGTCGCGGGTGGTGACCGTCGCGTCCTCGGACCGCGCTACGTCGCCGGCGACGCGAACCAGACCCCCAAGCGTCCGGAACTCTACGGTGAGTTGTCCTTTCCGCCCCGCGCGGCGCTGTGCTTCGAGGACGACTTCGGCAATCGCCTCACGGGTGAACGGGGGGAGACGGTCGTCTTTGGCGACCTCTTGAGCGACGAAACGCGCGTACTTCTGGCGCATCTCGGGCGTGTCTTCGACGGTGTCTTCCATGTACACCTCGTAGCCGTAGCCTTTGATGCGCGAGCGGAGCGCGGGATGTATGTTCACCATCGCGTCAAGGTTGCCCGCGGCGACGAGCACGAAGTCCGTCGGTACCGGTTCGGTCTTGACCATCGCCCCCGAGGAGCGTTCAGACTGTCCCGTGATGGAGAACTCTCGCTCTTGCATCGCGGTCAGGAGATGCTGTTGGGAACGGAGGTCGAGCGTGTTGATCTCATCGACGAACAGCACGCCTTTGTTCGCTCTGTGGATGCCACCGGCTTCGACCCGGTCGTGACTCGGCGTCTCTAGTCCGCCCGACTGATACGGGTCGTGACGAACGTCGCCGAGTAGGGCACCCGCGTGAGAGCCCGTTGCGTCGACGAACGGGGCCGTCGACTCCGAGTCGGTGGAGACGAGGAGGTTCGGAATCAGACCGCTTCTGCGGCGCGACCCGTATCGGAACATGAGAAACAGGATGCCGGCGGCGAGGATGCCGAGTAACAACTCGCCGGCGACGAGAATCGAGTATCCCAGCACGACGAAGATGATTCCCCACATGAGAAACGACCGGAACTGCCCGGCCTTGCGCGCTTCCTCTTTGTGTGCCTCGACGATGCGTTTCCCCTTCCCCGACGGGACGGTCCGGACCTTCGGTTTGTTTCCGTCGTTCGGGTTGTGGTAGACGAGAACGTCTTGTACCGACTCTTTCGGGAGGAGTTCGGCCATCGCCTTCGAGAGCATCGACTTCCCCGTCCCCGGCGACCCAATCATCATGACGTGGCGGCGCTGTTGGGCCGCTTTCGTGACGATATCGCGAGCGCGTTCCTGTCCGATGACTTGGTCGATGAGTCGTGGTGGAACCTCGATATCTTCACTCGTCTCGATGGCGAGGCCGCCGAGGAGGTCCGTCGTCACGTCGGGGTCAACTGGCGATACGGTTAACGCCGTCTCGGAACCGACAGCCTCACTCTCGGTGCGCCAGCTATCTGACTGTCGTGTATATGACACTGATTCGTTGGAGGTGGCGTCACTCAGCGGTTCGGCAGTCATAGAATACTGTCTAGATTGTTTTGAGTGTTGATATACTTTCCTCTGACAACAGTCAAGAGACGTGAAAGAAAAGACGGACGTTCCCCAACGAACCCGTATTCGAGTGACTAGAGCAGTTCGCATACGACCCTGGTACGTCACTTCCGCCGCCACGTTGGCCCGACGCCGATTTGACTTCTCCAGTCGTCCGCGACGATATCTCTACGCAGGTGTGGTCGCATTTCCCCAAGACGCCGATAGACCTCAACAGTCAGTCGTGGTTCGCGGGTTCGCTCACTTTGCGGTGAACCGCCGTTGGCGGAGGACACCGACGGTCACCAGCGCGAACAGTCCAGTGATGAACACGCTGAGATAGCTCGAAAGGACAGCGGGAGCGACACCGAGCCACGAGACGGCCGTGAGGAGGACGCTGACGGCCGTCGCCGTCCCGTAGTAGCGATTCGAGTCGTCGCCAGCAGTGAGAGCGGCCGACGCTCTCGCTGTCGCGGACTCGCGGTCAGCGGCACCCTCTTCGTCTGTATTGTCTGTGGCGTCCGCGGCGCTCGCGACGTCGATGTACCGACGGAACTGCTCGATAGCGGGAGTCGGTTCGACGACGCCGCGACTCTGGTTGTAGTCGATGATGCCTTTGTCGTCGAGTTTTGGGAGGTGACACTGATACAGCGAGATGTACGCACGCTGTCGTTGGTCGGAGGTGAGCTGTTGGAGTGTCGTGTCGCTCTCCCACGCGGCGACGTGCTCGGCGATGGTCCGCATCTCGAACGGTTCCTCACCTTCGTGTGCGAACACGTAGTGGAGGACACGCCGTCTGCGTGCGTTCTGTAGGAGGTGAAACACCTCGTCGGCGGGAAGACCAACTGCTGCGGTATCCTGCTCGTTCGTCGATGTCTCCGCGTCGGCCCCTGCCGAGTTACCCTGTGCACTCATGTTCCTGTTCGACCGACTCTTTCCACGAGAGATAAATCGGGTCGTCCGTTCTGGTCGGTTCGGGCCGTTCACTTCGTTCAAACAGGCTCACGTCTGCCGATTTGTGCCTTTAGAGCGTCGTCCACCCGGTGGACTGTTTCAACGGTCTGCTGTTCGAAACAGTCCGAAACGTGGTGAAATAGTGGTCGGCTCGACGACTGTCTCTCGTGCCCCCGTTCTGTCGCTATTGAGCACTCCTGTGAGGGACGGTGACACGAACAGCACAAGACATTTATTGTGGCCTGACTGTCTGACTAACACGGAAATCGGGCGGTCGCAACAGGTAGACTGGGTAGGGGTACACAGACTGCCTCGCGCTCGTCGCCCGTTTTTGAGTATTTCACCCACCCAGCAGCGGCACGGTTCTGGACGACGAACGTGGCGAAACAGGACCCGTAGGAGGACCCGAGAGACTGTCAGTGCCGACAGCGGAAACACTATCGGCCAGCCTCGTGACCCCTCGCATATGCAGACAGTCGTTCTCGCAGCGGGCCAGGGTACTCGCATGCGACCACTCACCGAACGTCGTCCCAAACCGATGCTTCCAGTCGCCGACCGGCCACTGGTCGGCCACACAGTCACTTCGGCCGTCGACGCCGGCGCGTCCTCCATCGTCCTCGTCGTGGGCTACGAGGCCGAAGACGTTCGCTCGTACTTCGGCGACACCGTCGACGGCGTCGACATCACCTACGCCGTTCAGGAAGAACAGCGAGGGACGGCCGACGCCGTCCGTACGGCCGCGAACCACCTCGACGAGGGGCCGTTCGTCGTCCTCAACGGCGACGCGCTCTACGACGACCCCTCGCTCGCGTCACTCTACGAAACTGACGCCGCCGTCGGGTCCTACCGCGTCGACGACCCGACGAACTACGGGGTGTTGACGACCGACGGCGCTGGGACCGTCACTGGCGTCGTCGAGAAACCCGCAGACCCGCCCTCCGACCTCATCAACACCGGCGCGTACGTCTTCCCGGCCGAGGCACAGACGTGGCTCGACGTCGGCGAGAGCGAACGCGGCGAACTCGAACTCACAGACGTGCTCGAACGCACCTGCGGCGAGTACGCCGTCGAGTCGGTGCCGTTCGACCGTTGGCTGGACGTCGGCCGCCCGTGGGAGTTGCTGGAGGCCAACGAGTGGAAACTCGGTGAGTTGGAACGCGATATTCGAGGCGACGTCGCCGACGGCGCGGACCTGCGAGGGAACGTCGTCGTCGAAGAAGGTGCGACGGTCGAACCCGGCGTCGTCATCGAGGGGCCGACTCTCATCCGAACGGGCGCGACAGTCGGGCCGAACGCCTACATCCGCGGCGCGACGCTCGTTGGCGAAGGCGCGAAAGTCGGTCACGCCGTCGAGATCAAAAACAGCATCCTCATGGAGGGCGCGACGGTCGGTCACCTCTCGTACGTCGGCGACAGCATCCTCGGCCGCGACGTCAACTTCGGAGCCGGAACGAAAGTCGCCAACCTCCGTCACGACGGCGGCGACGTGAAACTGACCGTGAAAGGCGAACGCATCTCGACGGGTCGCCGAAAACTCGGTGTCATCGTCGGCGACGGCACCAAGACCGGTATCAACGTGAGTCTCAACGCCGGTGTCGTCCTCTCGACGGACGCTCGCATCCCGCCGGGTGAAGTGGTCACACGCGACCGATAGGCCTAATACGCCCGCTCAGTCGAGGTCCGTCTCGGAGAACGAACCGCCGTCATGCCGCCCGCGTTGCCGTTCTTGTAGCAGTAGAGGACGACGCCGGCCTCCTCGTCGACGACGCGTTTGATAGTCCCGTTCGGTTGGTCGTCGCGGAGGCGTGCGGCGACGAGTGCCGCTTCCCCAGCCAACCGAGTCGTTCGTGGCGTCTTTGTCGCTCTCGTCGACGTCGAAGAGTCCCATAGCGAGCCGTGCAGTGCATCTTAAATAACCGCCACGACTGTGTGTCTGTCTGCATCCGGGACACTCGACACTGCGTCGTCTGCCGAAATCGGCCGTACTAAGTGACGAGACACGGAGGCTGAGATATGGCAGTTATCGACGTCATCAACGCCCTCATGGGGACCGTTCACCTGCTGTTCGCCGGTCTGTGGACCGGGAGCGTCCTGTTCACCGCCTACGCGGTGGTGCCGACGGCCGCTACCGGCGACATCAACGCCGAACCACTGGCGACGCTCGTCGGGAAACTGACCACCATCTCACGTGCGAGTGCGCTCTTCTTGCTCCTCTCGGGCGGTCATCTCGCCGGAACACGCTACACGAGCGAGTCGCTGTTCGGTAGCACTCGCGGCCATCTCGTGCTCACGATGGTCGCGCTGTGGTTCGTCCTCGCCGTCCTCGTCGAAGTCGGGTCGGGGAAGATGCGAAGTGGACTCAGCGAGAAGAAGGTTCGGTCGCCTGCACGTGATGCGCGCGGCATCTTCACGGCTGCCGCCGTCGTGGCACTCCTCCTCCTCGTCGACGCGGGGTTGCTGCTCGGCGGGACTCCGTTTTAAGCGCCTCTCGCTCACCCGAACCCGAGTATCCACCGCACCACCTCGGACCCAAGCAGGGCCCCACCTTCGACGCGCGAGAGTCGTCGTCCCGTCCAGAGCGTGACGACGAAGACGACGACCAGTACGAGGAGCCACCACAACCCATCGAGCGCCGCGGACGTCACCGAGAGCGGTGCGAGCACCGCGGCGAGTCCGAGCACGCCGAACAGGTTGACGATGTTCGACCCCACGACGTTACCCAGTGAGAGCCCTGCACGTCCTCGGGTCACGGCGAGGACGGAGACGACCAACTCGGGCGTCGACGTGCCGATTGCGACGACTGTCGCGCCGATAGTCCACTCGGAGATACCGAACGCCCGTGCGACTGTCGTCGCGGCGTCGACGAGGAGTGCACCGCTGGCGACGATGACCACGAGTCCGACGGCGAGTTTTCCCGCGGCACGGAGTCCGACTCCCTGCTCTGTCGTCTCCTCTCGCATCCCCGACCCGTGGTTTCGGAACAGCGACCAGAGATACACGACCCAGAGGAAGAGCAGGATTCCACCTTCCATCTGCGAGACCACACCGTCGACGGCGGCACCGGCAACGATGACCGTCGTGGCGACGAGTGCGACGCCGTCGCGTCTGACGAGCGACCGTGAGACGGGAAGCGCACGGATGAGGGCGACGACACCGAGGACGACGGCGATGTTGACGATGTTCGACCCCACGACGTTGCCGACGGCGAGGTCTGTGTGTCCGGTCGCGACGGCGTCAAGTGTCACCACCGCCTCGGGGAGGCCCGTCCCGAACGCGACGACGGTGAGTCCGATGACGAGTTCCGAGACGCCGAACCGTCGGGCGAGTGCGGCCGCACCGCTGATGAGCCACTCGGCACCGAGCCAGAGACCGACGATACTCCCGACGAGGAGAACAGCAGCGAGCAACAGGTCCATCATTCGCTCCGGGACGTGACGTCGTCGGTCGTACTGTGGGGACTCACGGTGAGGTGACACATGACTGTTGACAGAAGAAGTCGCTCCGGGGGTATTTACGCTTTCTCAACCGGGTGACGGTTCCGGGGTCCGTACACGGGTCTTTCAGATGTCGAGGTCTTGGAACGCTTCGAGACCGGGGAGCTCCTTGACGCCCAGGTTGACGCCTTCGTACTCGCCGACTTCCATCGCTTGCCTGAACGTGTCGACGTCGGGGTACTCGCGGAAGGTGAGGACTCGGCCCTCTTCGACGGCGAAGACGACTTCGGTAGTGCCGTCGACGAATCGGTACTGGTCTGCTTTCTCTGGGTTTGGAGTATTTTCTGTCACGGTGTATGTTAGCATGGAAGCCACATGAACGTGTGCCTCGTTCGTCTCAGCGGTACAGGCCGAGGAACGTCTGGAACTGTTCGTCGTCGAGTGTGAACGCGACTTCGACGCTATTCTCTTTCGCGTTGTACCGTACCTCGTCGAGGTCGATGGTCTGTCGGACCGTCTGGACTGCGTCTGCGAACTCGTCGCCGGACCCGGACTCCGTAGTCACTCCCTCTTCGTCGACACGGACGGTGATACTGTCCATCGTCGTCCGGTACGCGCCCTTCGTCACGATTCCTGCCTCGAACTGCGTACACTTCTCGACGAGGCCGAGATCGTGGAGTTGTCGAAGTCGGCGGTAGACTGTCGCCTCGGAGACGTCGCACTGGGCAGCAAACTCTTCGACAGTGACGACACCCTGCTTGCCGAGTTGGAGTATCTCGCGGGCGACGGCGTCGCCGAGGATGTCGAGGACCGCTGCCGGGTCGGCGAACGTGGATTCGTCGGAGTGAGTTTGGTCGGCAGTCATTGACATAGATCCTGATAGTCTGTATAGTGGCTTAGTCAATCACACCCTTCCGCCGATTCAATGCATAGTTAAGACTAGGTTTTCTCTCTGCCTCGACCACCGAACTAATCAACAGCGTGGGAAGTTCCGATAAATTGAGGGTTGAGACTGTCTACCGTAGCGCTCTCTCTCGGTTTTGGATTACTCCACCGTCACACATTTCGCGAGGTTTCGCGGCTTGTCGATGGACCGTCCGAGCTGATTTGCAGCGTGGTAGGCGACCAACTGAAGCTGAACGTTGGCTGCAACACCTGCCAAATCAGGGTGTGTCTCTGGCACGGTCAACACGTGGTCTGCGAGGTCGACGATGTCCCCGTCGGTGTGGCTGGTGATGGCGATGACGGGTGCCCCACGCGCCTGTACCTCTTTGGCGTTGTTGAGCGTCATCTCGTCGTCGCGGCCGGTGAAGATGACGAACACCGGAGTGTGCTCGGTGACGAGTGCGAGTGGACCGTGTTTGAGTTCCGAGGCGGCGAACCCTTCGGCGTGTTCGTAGGAGATTTCCTTGAACTTCAGCGCACCTTCGAGCGCCACCGAGTGGGCGACGCCGCGGCCGATGAAGAAGTACGCCTCGCTACCGGCGTACGCCTGTGCGACTTCCAGCGCCGTCGAGGTGTCGAGCACCGCTTGGATGTCACCGGGGAGTCGCGAGATGGATTCGAGCAGGTCTCGGCTCTCTGCACTCGGGGTTCCGGTTACGTCCGCGACGACCCGTTCGCACAGCAACATCAGGGCCGTCACCTGCGAGGAGAACGTCTTCGTCGCAGCGACGCCGATTTCGGGACCGGCACGGATGAGCAGGCTGTCGTCACATTCGCGGGTGAGCGACGACGCGACGACGTTGGTCACCGCGAGTGTTCGCGCACCGGCACTCCGTGCCCGACGGATGGCGTCGAGTGTGTCTGCGGTCTCACCACTCTGTGAGACGGCGACGACGAGCGTCGAATCCGTGACCGGTGGGCGCATGAGACTGTACTCGCCCGCCATGAACGCGTAGGCAGGAACACCTCGCGCGGCGAGGAGCGACGCCGCGTACATCGCGGCGTGGTACGACGTCCCCATCGCGACGAGATGTACCTGCGTGACGCCTGCGAAGAGGTCTTCGTCGAACTCTTCGAAGTCGACCGCTCCTGTGAGCGTGTTCACGCGTCCCTGCGTCGTGCGTCGGAGCGACTCGGGTTGCTCGTGAATCTCCTTGTGCATGTAGTGGTCGTAGCCCGACTTTCCGGCCGTCTCGGGGTCCCAATCGATGGTCTCGAGCGGTCGGTCCACCGCCGTGCCGTCGGCGTCCGTCAGTTCGAAGCCGTCGGTCGTGATGCGGATGAAGTCACCGTCGTGGAGGTAGCGAACGCGGTTCGTGTACTCGACGAACGCCGGGACGTCGCTGGCGACGTACCACTCGCCGTCACCCTCACCGAACACCAGTGGCGACCCCATGCGCGTCGCGTAGATGGCGTGTTCGTCGTCGAAGATGGCCGCGATGGCGTACGTACCGTCGAGCAGGTCGACCGCTGCACGGAACGCCTCGTCGTTCGAGGCCCCGTTTTCGAGTTCTTCCTCGATGAGATGCGGGATGACCTCCGTGTCCGTGTCGCTGGCGAAGTGGTGGCCGCGACGCTGGAGATGCGACTTCAGTGCGGAGTAGTTGTCGATGATACCGTTGTGGACGACGGCGACGCTGCCGCGTTCGTCCATGTGCGGGTGGGCGTTGGCATCCGTCGGCGGGCCGTGGGTACTCCAACGGGTGTGACCGATACCGACGGTTCCCTGTAGGTTCCCTTTCTCGACCTGTTCACAGAGGCGGTCGACTTCGCCCGCGCGCTTGACTAGGCCGATGCCGTGGCCGTTCTGCAGTGCGATACCGGCCGAGTCGTAGCCACGGTACTCCAGTCGTTTCAGTCCGGTGAGGATGGGTTCGAGACTACCCTCTTCACGGAGACAGGCGGTGATGCCACACATTAGCACATCACCCCCATCCCGTCGGCGACGGTCCCACTGACCACGACACCTGCGCCGACACGGGCGTGCGTGCCGACGCTACTCCCTGGGAGGAGCGTTGCGTTCGGGCCGACGACGGACCGGTCGCCGACGACACTGCCGACGTGACGGTCAGCGAACAGTTTTCCACCGAGCGTCACGTCGGCCCGTCCACCAGGTGAGACGGTTCCAGCCCCGACTTCACAGCCGGTACCAACGATGCTGTCACAGAGGTGTACACTGCCGTCGACGTGGGTGTCGCTGAAGACGATAGAGTGGTCGATGACCGTTCCCGGCCCGACGTGAACGTTCGCCTGTAGACAGCTTCCGCCGCGGATGACGACACCGGCGTCGATTTCACACCCGGGGCCGACGATAGCTGGTCCCTCGATGACGACGGAGTTGTGGACGTGTGCGGACGTGGCGACGACGACGTCGGCCTCACGCGTGAGTATCGTCTCCGTCACCGAGAGCAAGCGCCACGGGGTCGCGGGGTCGAGCCAGCCACCGTTGACGAGCACCGAGGTGACGGGTCCGTCGAGGTGAGCGATGGCGTCGGTCAGATGTAGTTCTCCGTTTCGGGTATCCGTCCTGTCGAGCGACTCGAATATCGACGTCGAGAAGGCGTAGACGCCCGCGTTGACGAGATAGCCCTTCGTTTCGACTGGGTGTTCGTCGATGTCGGCGATGACGCCGTCGTCACAGACGACGACACCGTACTCTTCGGGTGTGTCAGAGTGCGCGACGGCGACTGTCGCCGCCGGCGTGGTCGCCGCGTAGCGTTCGAGCGTGCGCTCGACGATGTCGGCGTCGACGATGGTGTCACCGTTGAGTACGAGGAAGTCGTCGTCGACGTGGCCTTCGGCTTGCTGGAGAGCATGGCCGCTTCCGAGTTGAATCGGCTGGCGGACGTACGTGAGTTCCATCTCGCGGTACGCGTCGCCGAGTCGTGTCTGGATGCGGTCGCTTGCGTGGCCGACGACGACGACGACACGTTCGATTCCGTTCTCGGCGAGAGCATCGAGGACGTACTCGATGATCGGTCGGTTCGCGACGGGGAGCATCGGCTTCGGCTGATACGTCGTCAGCGGACGCAGATTTCGGCCTTCTCCGCCGGCGAGAACGACAGCCGAGGTAATTCCGGTCATTCCTGTCCTCCCACGACAGGTAAACCACGGGTTCCTACAGTCATAGCGAGGAGAGGGGGTGGTACCCGCTTTGTTATAAGGTGGCTGAACACTCTCGTGTCAACGTTAGCTGGTCACTCACCTTTGAGCGTCTCTGTGGCAGGGGCGGCCTGTTCTCCCGTCTGTCCCGCCTACTAACTGTACCCTCGGGTAACGCGACCCTACTGCGGTACGCCTCCGGAACTGCTCTCGTGTCATCCGCCTTCGAAACAATCTCTCGTCGACTCTCCGCTGCCGAGACAGCGGACGAACAGCACCGAAAGTCGGCGTCGAGCGGAGTGCGGTTCCGGAGCGGTGTCGTCGTCACTCTCGGATGTCGACGGCGTTCGTGGTGAGTGCGTGGTCGAGTTGGCTTTGCCGACAGCTCCTGAGTGGGTGACGACGGTTGCACCGGCCGTAACTCTGGAAGTCGGGTGTCTAAAATAGCGGGGGCGTGTGCGACAGGCTGGTCAGATTTCGAGTGCTTCGCTGGCGGCGAACACGAGGAGGCTGATAGTGCTCACGATTGCCCACCCGGCGGCGGGGAGCGCAGAGAGGACGGGGGCACCTGCGAGTCCAGCGGCGACGAAGAGCGCGACGACCGCTGCAGCACCCATGCGGAACTCGCTGTTCGAGTCGTCGACACTGGGTTCGTCGTTGAGATACGAGTCCAGCAGCTTCGCGGCCGGACGGAGTGCGATAGTACCTCGGTCTTTGTCGAAGTCGATGACTCCGAAGCTCGCCATCTTCGGGAGATGGCACTGATAGAGACCGATGTACACCCGCTTCCGCTGACTCGAGGAGAGTGCCTTGATGTCGATTCCGTTCTCCTTGGCTGCGATGTACTCGGACATGTCGCTGAGCTTCACCGTTCCCTCGTTTTCTTTGAGGAAGTGAAGCGCGTCGCGACGCCGCTGATTCTTCAATATCTCGAAGAGTTCGTCCTTCGAGAGTGTCGGTTCGGTCGGTTGCGTCTCGGCGCTCTCGCTATCCGTTTCTGCTTGTATACTTTGAAGTTCCATTTCCCTTCCCCTTGGCTGATGGCCGCAACGCTGCCGCATTCAGGGCGCCCCCGCCGTCGCCGGCGAGAGAGCGAATAAACCTCACATTTTCGTGGAGGTTCTGCGTGTTCGGGCGTGAACCCGGTTGTTCCCCAACAGCTACTACCATTGTTCGGCATACATAATTAAATCGTTGACTATTAACTGCACGTGTTGATTATCCTGAGAGGTTATTCTTCAAATTTTGAGTCATTTCAGTCAGAATTTAAGATTGACTGTTGTTCGTGAACACCCCGGCTACGGCCGTAGATACGGGTCTATCGGCGTTTCTATGGGGACTGCACCACTTGTGCCATTAGAAGAGCGTATGTTCAAAAAGAACCTCTGTGTGAGTCTCCCATTCTGGCAGAATTACGTGGCTAACTCTTAAGAGAATCTAGAAATCATGCGGCTAACTCTTGACAGAGTTGAGAGAGGTAGTCGTCGAGGGCGAGGGCGAACGGTCGGTTCGTCGGGAGGGCAACCCAAAAGTACTGGAACCGTTGTCCTGTCTCTTCGCCGTCACCTGTCACCACGTGCGTCCACTCGTCGCGAGGTTCGGCGACGTCGAAGTGATAGAAATGTCGGACGTACGTCCGTCCTGGTTGGCGTATCCAACGGTCTGTTGCGACTTCTCGAGGTGGGTCGGTGACGACGAGTCCACTCTCCTCGGCGACTTCGCGACGTACTGCTGCCTGTGGCGACTCGCCGGGTTCGATAGTTCCCTTCGGAATCTGTAACCCGTCGTGATCCGGCCCCTGGAACACGAGTAGCTCTGTACCCTCGTTGCGCGTGATGTACGCGCAGGCTTTCTGCACACGAGTAGGCTGTCGTCCGAACATAGTCTTCAGTATCGGTGATTCAGTAAAGTTAGCACGTCGCTACCGCGTTCGACGACGGTACGACAGAAGAAGACCCGAAACGTCGGCAGTGAGTGTCAGTCGACGAACGACAGAAGGCACTGGTTGGCGAGCGTGCGCGTGCGCTGGACGTACTGTGCGACGACGAGTGCCGCGAGCACCAGCGACATGACGAGCAGGAGGCTACTTGCACCACCCGAGAACTGTCCGAACGAGAGTGAGACGCCGGCGATAACACCGACCAGCGCGACGGCTGCGTATCCTACGAGCCAGCTGTCGGTCGTGGCTTCGACACAGTGGTCCTCCAGTGCGTGGCGGTCGAGTGTGAGTTCTCGCTCGTCTTCGTCGTAGTGAACCAGTCCACTATCGGTCAGTGTCGGAAGGTGTGTCTGGTACAACGAGACGTAGACGCGCTGTCGCTCCTCGTTCGTGACCTCGTCGAGCGTGGTCTCTTCTTCGTTGGCAGCGATCAGTGCGGCCAACTCCTTCAGGTCGGTCGAGCGGTTCGTCTGATACAGGTGACGAATGATAAATCGGCGACGAGAGTTGCCGAGTATCTGAAAGAGGGTGTCGGTCGAGAGTCCCTCATCGTCGACCATCATCCGGTGCTGCGCCGTCGACTGGCGCAGGTGCTGTCCGCTTCGTGAGCGGCGAGAGTTTCGGGAAATTCCTCATGTACCATTGACTACTCCAACTCAGCGAGGGACTTGGTTATAGTCGGGCTATCGTTCGGTTTGGCACTGGCAACCGTCGCTAGGGCCGTGCAGTCTTTCATTTTCCAAGAACTGTCTTCCAGTGTAGTTTCTCTGTTTAATCATCCGTTCTCCAGTGTCGGCGTCGACGCAACCGACAACAGAACGGAGTTCGTGGGTGGCTAACAATATCGGATGCGGTACTACTCTGGTATCAGATGAGTCTGTTCGAATTGACCGGCTTCCAGCGGGACCTTCTGTACGTCATCGCGGGAGCAGACAAGCCCTCTGGGCAGATGGTGAAAGAACGCATCGAGCAAGATATCGGCGAGGTCAAACACGGGAGGCTGTATCCCAACCTCGACACACTCGTGGAGCGTGGCTACGTCAACAAAGGCCAACACGACCGACGCACGAACTACTACGCAATCTCGGACTCTGGACTGCAAGCGCTACGCGAGCGGCGCTCGTGGGAAAGTCAGTTTCTCGACGGCGAGTGACGCCATTCCCGCGACCGCCCCTCTCGTAACCAGGTCGCTGAGAGAGTGAGCGCGCCTCACTCGACTCACGATGCATACTGACAGCCGGTCACACCCACAGCCGAACGTCGGACGGGGTGAATGCCGCGATCTTCCTTTTTTCGACAACGTTTCACCGACAGCGACTGCGCCGCCTCGACGCCCGCGCGTGCGAGACTGTCGTTAGAGACGTTCGACGAGCGCTGGACCCGCCACCGAGAGTGAACACACTGACCAGGCCGACCAGGCTGACCAGACTGTACACGTCGGCGACGAATCGAGAACCAGTCCGCACCGGCGAGACATCACATCCTCACACCGGTTCGGTTCCACTGCGTAGGAGTAGTCTCACGTTGTTCCGCTGTCGGTCCCGGAAACCCTTCCCTGTCGTTCGGTTATGCAGCGCCGTCTCTCTGGAAGTCGCCGTATAACAAAGGCTCACACACTGGTGTATTCTCCTACAGACGCACCCCCGTGATTGCGGGTGTAGATGCTAATTTATGATATCGACGATACCCCCCCTCGCACCGACGAGACGAACGGTCGAACGTGTCGACTGGCGACCTCCCCAGTCCGACCACACAGGAGCGGTGTGACCGATGTATAAGGGAAACACCGTCGCTGTGGTCGTCCCCGCGTACAACGAAGCGGGGTTCGTCGGTGGCGTCATCGACACGCTCCCGGAACTCGTCGACCGTGCGTACGTCGTTGACGACCACTCACAGGACGATACCTGGGAGGTCATCTGTCGCCACGCTAGTGTCGCCAACGCGATGCGCCAGCCGATCAGAGCAGACGGCGGTATCGAAGCGACAGAGTTCGTCACACCCATCCGTAACGCGCAGAACCGCGGTGTCGGCTACTCGATTACGACGGGCTATCGACGGGCGCTCGAAGACGGTGCAGACGTCGTCGTCGTCATGAACGGTGACGGCCAGATGGACCCGAACATCCTCCCCCGAATCCTCGACCCGGTCGTCGACGGACTGACCGACTACGCGAAAGGGAACCGCCTCCGCGACAACCCCCACAGCCTGGGGATGAGTTCGTGGCGACTGTTCGGAAACTGGACGCTGACGTTCCTCTCGCGCATCTCCAGTGGATACTGGCACGTCTCGGACTCGCAGAACGGCTACACGGCCATCTCGCGTCACGCGCTCGAAACCATCGACCTCGACAACCTGTACGAACGGTACGGGTTCTTGAACGACCTGCTCGTGAAACTGAACGTCCACGGACTCCGGGTCGCCGACGTCTCTCACCCGGCACTCTACGGCGACGAACAGAGTGGCATCAGTTACCCGTCGTTCATCTCGTCGGTGTCGATGCTCCTGTTGCGAGACTTTGTCTGGCGACTCTCGCGGAAGTACGTCTCCGACCGTCTCCACCCCACCGCACTGTACTACGCACTCAGCGGTGTCAGTGTCCTCGGTGGTCTCTTCGCTCTCCTCTCGTTCGTGGCGAGTGCAGTGGGTCTCGACACCGTCGACGTCGACTCGTGGGTCCTCCCTGGAACGATGCTGACGAGTGGGTTGTTCTTCCTGTTGGCTGTCTTCGCCGACGCCCGAGAGAACGAACACCTACAAGTGTTCATTCCCGAACTGCCCAGCCAGCGCCAGGACCGTTCCGTGGGTCGCGTCGACGTCGGTGTCGCACCACTGTCGTCGACTGCACGTGACGAGTCAGACGCCGACAGAAGCTAACCTCGTCGAGCGTCTGTAACGACTTCTTTATTCTGGCACAACAATCTTTAATCACTCGTTAAGCACCGCTGAGAAGAGCGTTTTCGAGCAGAACGTCGTTTCGAACTGTTCGGTTGAGAGGTTCTGTATCGACTCGATTCGACGGTCTCGTCGGTTCTCGACTGAAGTTAACGAAAGAATATTTGGCAGAGTCTGAAAATGTTGCACGGCTCTAAAAATATTGCAGAAAAACAGATTGTCGCCAAGTTCAGAATATATTTCAAGACTATCCTCCTAATTTGATGGGAGGCTTATGGGAACATTTATGGGTGGCTTTCGGCAAGGCAGAGGCATGGCACACGAACCGGTAACCGAGTCTCTTCATCGAGACGAGTCGACGAAGAAATCGCTACTTAAGAGGCGCGAGTACCTCCGCCTCAGCGCAGCTGCGACCGCTGTCGGCGCTGTCACTGGAACGGCACTGTCCGGGTCTGCAGCCGCACAGCGTTCGGATTCAGAGAGTTTCAACCAGCAATTAAACGCCGTCGACGATCTCGGTATGGACCCTGAAGGGAACGACGCTATCGACACCGCACTGATAGAGGAGACCCCATCCAATACACTCATCGAGTTCCCCGCAGGCGAGTATCTCGTCACGGATGCCGTCGTCGCCGACGTCGCCAAACGATTCGGTATCGCAGAGAGCGACTCTCCGGGTGACGTCACGTTCACGTTCGCGTCGGCCACCCAGGAGTCGACAGACGCGGAATCGAGTCCCGTCGTCTTGAGCGACGAGGAGGAGATCGACCTGCCACTCGAAGCGGGCGGAACGCAGACGGCCACCGTACCCGCGGGCGGGCAACCGACCACCTCGACACTCCTGGTGTATCGAGAGGATTCCTTCGAGATGCACGGCGTCGAACTGGCGGACTCCGAAGCCGAGCGCACGAAGACGCTCAGCATCGTTGGACCCAGCGACGACATCGCCAACTATCGGCTGACGGTGACGGGTCGTATCGATGCGGACGACGAGAACGGAACCCAACAGAGTAGCTCACTCCCGTCTTCCAGCGTCGAAGACGCTCTCGGCGACACGGTACATCACTACGAGTACACCGGTGAAATCGTCTCGTTCGACCTCGACGGTCCCGCCACTGTCACCGTCGACGACGAACGAGTTACTCCCGAGGACGTCGTCGCCGATCCGAGCGACCGTCGGCTTCCCGACCTCCTCGTCGTCGATACACGCAAAGAACAGTCCGGCTACGAACTCCGACTCGACGACTGACCGAGACGCCTCAGACCACTAGTCGAGCACTCGGACGACCACCCAGCAACTCGACACAGGGCGCTCCAGAGACCACGACTGCGGAACGCAACCCCATTGCGGACCCGGTTTGGGTCTCAGGCACCTACGGGTCCACTGCTGTCCACCCACTTGATCGAACCTGTGGTCTCTGGCTGAGAGACGACTCGTGTCGTCCCATCGCAGTCGCCCCCGCTGGCCGCTTTCGACACACCGAGACAGTCCCGTGTTCGTCTGACACCCGTCCACAGCAGAGTCAGTGCGCACCCACCGACTGTGTCTCGTATGGGCATCTTTCAAAATACACCGACCACTGTCTAGCGCTGTCTCAACCGTCTACACGGGCGTGTTCAATCGAGCGCCGTCACGAGGTCGGCGAACGTCCGGTGGAACGCGGCTTGTCTCGACACACGGTCGAACGTCTGTCCTCGTCTCCGAGCGTGCGCCGAGTACGTGCGCCGTTCGTCGTCCGACCGGTCGAAGTATCGTGAGACGCCTGCTGCGAGGGCATCGGGCGTCGGGTCGACGACGAGCGACTCGTCGATTGCACGCGCCTCCGAGGCCGTTCCAGTCGTCGTCGTCACTAGCGGTGGGAGACCGGCGCACATCCCCTCCAAGGTACTGACGGGGAAAGTGTCCATCCGCGACGGTTGAACGTAGAGTGACGCACCTGCGAACGCATCTGTGAGGTCTTCGACGTAGCCGTGGACGGTGACACCGTCGGTGGCTTCGTAGGCTCTCGGCTGGTCGCTGCCGACGACGTGGAGTTCCGCGTCGGGGTGGTGCGCACGAACGTCGGTCCAGGCGTCGACGAGCATGTCGAACCCTTTGTAGCGTTCGTCGCGGCCGACGGCGACGGCGACGTTTCGGTCGAGTACTGGCTCACAGGTCTGCAAATCGTCGTACACGTCGGGTTGGACGTACGGGTGGGCGACGCGAATCGGCGTCTCGTCGCCGACGATGTCGCTCGCGAACGACGCCGCGAACTCGGAGACGGCCATGACACCGTCGATACCCCAGTTCGCCGCGTGTTTGATGGCGGGGACGCCGAAGCGCCCGATGAGCGACTTCAGCGCCGAACTCCCACGGAAGTCGTCCTGGCCGACGTGGTAGAGGCCGTGGTCCGCACAGAGGTAGATAACGTCCGTGTCGGTCATCGCCCGTCCGACGAGTGCGGCGTACAACGGAACCGACCCCTCGACGAGACAGACGTCGTAGTCGGGGAGTTGGAGACCGTTGACCACGTCCTCGACGATGGTTCCCGAGAACGGGCCGGCCGAGTGCTCGCGGTAGTGGACGAGGTCGGCACCGATAGCCGAGGCGAAGCCTCGGTGTGCGGGATGCGGGTCGAAGTAGAGCATGGCGACGTCGAGGTCGGCCAGGACCTCGTCTGCGGCCTCGCTACTCTCGACGGACGTCGACGACGACGGTCCCTCGACGGACGCACCGAACGTCGACTTGTCTCTATTTCGCGGCCGCTGAATAGCCATGAGTGTACTTGTGGATAATCGGGGTACGGGTGTAGTTATGAACCAGATAAGAAGACTGTCAACCGTTTCCAACAACTCTTCGAAGCCAACATAATCGCTCCGTCCGGGCCGCTTCGCCCCCGCGCTGTCGGCGGTTCGCCTGTCGGCGAGAGAGCTTTGTAGTATCAGAATACTATTGTCCCTCGCCCGAGAGAATTCGCTTAATGAGAGAGTTAGAGCGGTTCCGCCGTACTCTTCCGCTCGTCGTCGTTCTCGTTGCCGCCGCTGGACTTCGGCTGTACGGACTCGCTGCCGAGAGCCTGTGGACGGACGAACTGGTCACCGTCGAGTTCGTCGCCGAGATGACGCCGCTCGAACTGCTCGTCCAGATTCCGCAGGTCCAACCGCATCTCCCGCTGTACTATCTCCTCCTCGACGGCTGGATTGGACTCGCTGGAAACACTCCCGCCTCGATGCGTCTCCTCTCGGCACTGTTCGGTATCGCCGCCGTCGTCGCCATGTATCTCCTCGGCCGACGACTCGTCGACCACCACGTCGGCCTCGTCGCTGCGGCGCTCTTGGCGTTCTCGCGGTTCCACATCTACTACGCTCAAGAGGTCCGGATGTACAGCCTCCTCACGCTCCTCTCGATAGTCTCGTTCTACGCCCTCGTCCGCCTCCGTGAGACACCGACGACCCGACACGTCCTCGGCTACGTCGTCTCGGCCGGTCTTCTCATCGCGACGCACTTCTTCGCCGTCCTCGTCGTGCTCGCACAGGTGACCTACCTCGTCGTCCGCCTCGACGCGATTGCGGGCGAGCGATTTCTCGGCCTGCCGACCCGGCGACTCAAACAGGCGTACGCGCTCGGCGTCCTCGTCAGTCCCCTCGTGATTCTCGCCGCCGTCGCTGCTATCGGCGGCGCACCGCGCTACCACTACATTCCGTATCCCTCTGTCTCGCTCGTCGTCGCCACCCTGACCGACTATCTCGGCTACCCACGCGGGACGAACGTCTTCGTCGTCACCGGCGTGTTCGTCGCGTTCGTCGGCACCGCTCTCCTCGCAGTCGTCCGCTTCGGCGACGTACGCCGTCTCTCCGTGACCCGCCTCCGCGACGCTCTCACCAGCGCTCGCTTCGACTCGGACGCGGTGGACCGCGACGCGCTCTCTGTCGCACTTCTCTGGTTCGGTGTCCCGTTCGGCGGACTCGTCGCGCTCTCGTATCTCGTCACGCCGCTGTTCTGGCCCCGATACACCATCGCCGCCTCGTTGGGTTTCTTCCTCCTCGTCGCACTCGGCGTCCGCAGCGTCCCCAATCGCCACCTGCGAACGGCACTCGCCGTCGTCCTCGTCGTCGGCCTCGTCCCCTCCGTCGCGCTCTATCACACGAACACCGACAAAGAGCAGTGGCGGGCCGTCGGCAACACCATCGACGAACGGGCGGAGTCCGGCGACTTCGTCCTCGTCATGGACCAGATGACCGACTACGGCGTCGAGTACTACGTCGACCGGGAGGACGTCACGATGGCGAGCGTCGTCGCCGAGAACTCCGGGACGGGATACGCGCCGACGCCGACGAGCGAGATAGCAAACGTGACAGACGACCACGGCCGGACGTGGCTCGTCTTCTCGCACGCCTCGGACGCCGAACGACAGCGCGTTCTCGACGTAGTGAACGACACCCGAACGCAGGCGTGGCACCATCAGTTCGTCAAAGTCGAGGTGTATCTATTCGTGCCCGACGAGTCGGGAGCAGAGACAGCGGCGACGACGTCGACGTTTAGTCACAGCCCAAGACTGTCAGCTGAGTCGGCAAGTCTAAACGATGGCCGTCGGTCTCTCTCGGTATGACGGGCCTCGTGAGTGCGGTGATTCCGACGTACAACCGAGCGGCGTACATCGACGGTGCCATCGAGTGCGTCCTCTCACAGAGCTACGACGACGTCGAAGTCGTCGTCGTCGACGACGGGTCGACCGACGACACTCGCGAGGTGCTCGCCCAGTACGCCGACGACGACCGGGTTCGGGTCCTCCACAACGACGAGAACCGGGGCATTCCCTATACGGCGAACCGCGCGCTCGACGCCGCCGAGGGCGACTACATCGCGAGTATCGACGACGACGACCGCTGGCACCCCACGAAGCTCGAAAAGCAGGTTGCGGTGTTGGACCGACTGGACGACAGCTACTGCGGCGTCTACACCGGCGGCGTCATCAGAGATACGGACGGCAACGTGGTTCAGCGAGTGATGAGTCACGACTCGGGTGACGTCTACCCGGAAGTCCTCGTCCGCAACACGATTCTGCCGCACTCCGGACATCTCGTCCGCGCTGAGTGTTTCGACGCGGTCGGCGGGTTCGACGAGGCGTTCCCCATCGCCTGCGACTGGGACATCACCATCCGCCTGTCTCGGCAGTTCAAGTGGGCGTTCATCCCCGAGGCGCTCGTCGAACGAACGCACCACGGTAGCAACGTCACCGGCGACCCGGACTACGACGTTCGCTGTCGCCAGCAGGTGTGGGAGAAGTTCCGCGCCGACATCGCCCGACATCCAGACATCGAACGGCGGTTCCACGCCGCGTGGGCGCGCGAACGGGGCGTCCGGGCGCTCGAAGCGGGTGACAGAGTCGAAGCAGTCGTAGCGCTCGCCGAGGCGTTCTCGTCGGAGCCACGCGGCGACCACGCGGCACTGCTCGGTCTCGCACCGTTCGGCCCGCGTGCACTCACGACCGCACGCAAGTTGCGCGACCGAGTCAAGGGTCTCCGACAGCCGTGAGCCTGGACCGGTCAAGTCTCGCGCTGTACGCCTCTCGCATCGTCATCAGCCTCGCCGGGTTCCTCGGCACCATCTACTTCGCCCGCGAACTCGGTGCCTCGGGTCTCGGCGTCTACTTCACCTTCGAGACGGTGGTCATCGTCCTCGCCGTCTTCGTCCGTATCGGTGTCGACAACGCGGTCATCAAGCGACTGAGCGGTGCCGACGGTGCGCGCCAACGCGGTATCTACCTCGGCGGGGCGCTCCTCCTCGTCGTCCCGCCGTTTCTCGTGTTGTCTGCAGGTGTCCTACTCTTCGCCCCGCAGTTGAACGGCCTCGTCGAACTGGCCGTCGCACCGCTCGTGGTACTCACGCTCGCGTTGAGCACCGGTCGCGAACTCCTCATCGCCGTGCTCCGCGGCGAGCGCCGGATTGCGACGAGCGCGTTGCTCGAACTGCTCGGCGAACTGGTCCGAGTCGTCGCGAGCGTCGCTCTCGTCGTCTCCGGCTACGGCGTCGTCGGTCTCGTCTACGGCTACGTCATCGGACAGGTTGCGGCGGTTGCCATCGGGACGCCACTGCTCCGAACCCGCCCGCGTCGACCGAGTCGCGAGACGTTCCGGAGCCTGTTCGACTTCTCGAAGTATACGGCGGGGATGCAGGTGAGCTTCCTCGCGTACAGTTGGATGGACACGCTTCTCTTGGCCATTCTCGTCTCGAAGTCCGCCGTCGGCGTCTACGAGGCGGCGTGGCGGGTGAGCGCGGTGACGATGCTCGCTGGGCAGGCCATCGGCGCGTCGCTCGCGCCCGCCGTGAGCGACTGGATGTCGTCGGGTGACGTCGAGAACGTCGAACACGCCGTCGCCGAGGCAATGACCTACGCGCTCGTCCTCGTCGTTCCGGCCGTCGTCGGCGCGGCGCTCCTCGGCGAGGCGGCGATGGGCGTCCTCTATCAGTTCGAGACGGGCGGACTCGTCCTCACGATACTCGTCACCGGAAAGCTGTTGCAGGCGACGAAAGACATCGTCCAGAGCACGCTCCTCGGCACCGAGAACCAGCGTGTCGCCTTCTGGGTCAACGTCGTCACGCTCGTCGCGAACTTCGCGCTCAACCTCGTGCTCATCCACTACTTCCAACTCGTCGGCGCGGCGGTGGCGACGGTGCTCACGGCCGGGACTGCCGCACTCGCGCAGTTGTGGTATCTCCGCCGCGTCATTCGGGTCCGGTTCGACTGGCGGGCCATCGGCTGGCAGGTCGCGGCCGCACTCGTGATGGGTGTCGTTGTCTACGGTCTCTCTCGGCAGTTCCCGCCGACGACCGTCCCGCGACTGATAGCGACGGTCGGTGTCGGCGCGGCCGTCTACGGGACTGTCGTCCTCGGTCACGACGGTATGCGAGAGCGGTTCCTCGGCGTCCTCCCCGGCGAGAGAGGCGCGAACGCTTAACCGCTCGCCGCGTGTCCGAGCGAACACTTACGACCCTCACGATGACCCGAAACGTCGTTCTCGTCTGTCTCGATACCGTCCGGAAGGATTTCTTCGACGACTACGCTCCCCGACTCCGCGCCCGAGCGGACGCCTCCTTCGAGCAGTGCCGTGCGGCGAGTGCGTGGAGCACGCCGAGTCACGCCAGCATGTTCACGGGGCGACTCCCGCATCAACACGGCATCCACACCCACGCGCTGGACTTCACGGCACTCGACCGTGAGGACACCCTGCTCGGTGACCTTCCCGACCACCGGAGCGTCGGCGTCAGCGCCAACGTCTACGCCGGGTCGGCCTACGGCTTCGACACGCTGTTCGACGACTTCTGCGACGTCTCGCGCTACCACCGTTTTCCCGACGGACTCGACCCGAGCGCGTTCATCCGCGAACACGGCGAGCAGGGAGTCGAGACCTACCTCGAACTACTTCGGCAAATACGGGACAGCGACAGTCCACTGAAGAGTCTCGCCAACGTCGCGCTGTTCCGCGCGAACGACCTCGTTCGACACGGCCCACTGGAGGACTGGCCGGAACTGTTCGACGACGGCGCGAACGTCGTTCTTCGTGAAGCCGAGAAGCGGTTCGACGACGGCGAGCGTCCGTTCATCGGCTTTCTCAACCTCATGGACGGCCACGAACCGCATCGGGTCACTCGCGGCTACGACGACTCGCTCCACGACGTGCCGACGACGTGGACGACCGAGGCGTTCGACAACGGCGACGTCGTCGCCGACCCCGAGGCGTTCGAAGCCGACCTCGATAACTACCGGGCGCTGTACGGAACTGCCGTCGACTACCTCGACCGAAAAGTCACGCGGTTCATCGACCGCGTACAGGCCGAAACCGACCGCGAGACGACGTTCGTGATTACGGCCGACCACGGCGAGAACCTCGGCACCGAGACCGACGAGGGCCTGTTCGGCCACCTCGCCAGCCTCTCGGAGGGCGTGCTCCACGTTCCACTCTGCATCGTCAACGCGCCCGACGGATACCTCGAAACCGTCGACGAGTACGTCTCGCATTTCCGACTCCGCGAACTCGTCGTCGGTCTCGCCGCGGGTGAGACACCGGACGTGACGGCGGACCGCATCCCGGCGGAAGTCGTCGGGCTGACGCCGAACAACGCCGACGTCTTCGAGCGTGACCCGGACCACTGGGACCGGATGATTCGCTGCGTCTACGACGGCGAGACGAAGACGGTATGGGACTCCGAGGGTGGCGTCGACGTGTACGACCTCGACTCCGCTCGACCGTGCTGGCAGTCTCGTCGCGAGCGCTCCGAGAACCACGACGAGACGCCGACGGTTCCCGACTGGGCACACGACCTGTTCGACGTCGACGTGGAGACGTACAAGCGAGCGGCGAAAGCCGACGACCACCAGCGGACCGTCGACGATGACGCCCGCGGCCGACTCGAAGACCTCGGCTATCTCTGAGTGGCCACACTGCGTGCCAACCTATTTCCCGACGGTGGCCGACGACTGGGACGTGTCTCGAACGTCCCCCCACTGGAGTGACCGATGACCGTCGCCGTCGTCGGTCTCGGTTACATCGGTCTCCCGACTGCCCTGCTACTCGCCCGAACCCGTGACGTCGTCGGCGTCGACATCGACGAGGACGTCGTCGCGGCGGTGAACGCCGGAGAACTCCCGTTCGAGGAACCCGGTCTGTCCGACCTCTTTGCAGACGTCGAGGCGAACGTCTCCGCGCAGACGACCGTCCCCAGCGATGCCGACGCCTACCTCGTCGCGACGCCGACGCCACTCGACGAGGTGACGGACGTCGCGAACCTTCAGTACGTCGGCGCGGCCGTCGAGTCCGTCGCGCCGAACCTCGACCCGGGTGACCTCGTCGTGCTCGAATCGACTGTCCCGCCGGGAACCTCGGAGCGACTCGTCCGCCCGATTCTGGAGCGCGAGGGACCCGAAGACGGCGGCGTCCACTACGCGCACTGTCCCGAACGGGCGTCGCCGGGTGCGACACTCGACGAGATGGTCCACAACGACCGACTCGTCGGCGGTGTCGACGACGCGTCCAGAGCACGGACGGTCGACCTCTACGACTTCGCCGAGGGTGAGATTCACCGGACGAACCCGACGACGGCGGAGTTCGTGAAACTCATGGAGAACACCTACCGCGACGTCAACATCGCGCTCGCAAACGAGTTCGCGATGCTCGGCGAGGAGTACGCTATCGACACGCGCCGCGCCATCGAGTTGGCGAACGAACATCCGCGCGTCGACGTCCACTCGCCCGGCCCCGGCGTCGGCGGGCACTGTCTCCCGGTCGACCCGCAGTTCCTCACGCAGTCGACGACAGACTCCCGACTCATCTCTGTCGCTCGCGACATCAACGAGTCGATGGCGGTCCACACGCTCAGACACGTCCGCCGACTCCTCGACGGCACCGCCCACGCCCGCGTGACGGTGCTCGGCGTCGCCTACAAGGGGAACGTCGACGACACGCGGGAGACACCTGCACTCCGCCTCCTGCGTCTCGCCGAAAACGAAGGATTCGACGTGCGTGCCTCGGACCCCCACGTCGACGCCGCAGACTTCGCGTATCCGCTCTCGGACCTCGACACCGCCGTCGCCGGCAGCGACTGTCTCGTCGTCGTCACCGACCACGACGCGTACGCGGACCTCGACCCGGAGCGGTTAGCCAGCCAGATGCGCCGACCGGCCGTCGTCGACACGCGTGGCGTGCTCGACCCCGAACCGTGGCTCGACGCCGGATTCGCCGTCAGTCGTCTCGGCGACGGGCGTCGCCACGGCCGGAGCGAGAGGAGATGACGCTCGGCGTGACCGCGGGCGCGCCGGTAGCACGTTCACACTTAAGAGACAGTCGGCAGAACAAGACGAGTAACTGATGCGTGACGAAGTTCTCAAGCGGTGGGTAAAACAGCCAGAGGCCGCGCCGATGCTCCAGTATCTCCGAGACGCGGAGAAGGAGTCGGCGTGGGAACTACTCGGCGAACGCACGCGAATCCTCGACATCGCCTCAGAGTCGAACGTGACGCGCGGACTCGACGGCGAGCACATCACGCGCCTCGACTTCTCGGAGAGCGCAATCGAGTACGCCCAAGAGATTCTCGGCGACACCGTCGACCGCTACGAGTGGACCGAACCCGAGGACCCGAAACTCCCGTTCCCGGACGACCACTTCGACGGGGCAGTGTCGCTCGGTCCCTACGACTGGCGCTTCCTCGACATCGAGACGCTGACCGACGAGGTTCGGCGGGTGACGACGGGTGACGGCCTCTACGTCTTCTCGGTGCCGACACCGCGTTCGCCGTACCACACCGGCGGCAAGTACCGACAGCGGTACTACACGCCGGACGAAGGCAAGCGCATCTTCTACCCGATGTCCCGGCTAGCGACGTACGACCTCATCTACCAGTACCCGTTCCGACTCCACGCCCACGGGTCGAACGCACCGGAGTTCGTCCAGCGGCCGATGGTCGACTACGCGAAGGACCTCTCGGACCGACTGATGGAACAGGACGACTGGGACAACGCGTCGTACATCGTCTTCGGTGTCCAGAAACTCGACTACGAGCGGTATCTCGACGACGCCCTCGACTGTCTCTTCCGACCAACGGACGAGAACGGTTTCTGGAACGAAGACGAAGGACGGATGATTCGCGCACTGGACTACGACATCGACGAGTCGGGCGGGATTCACTGGCGTCCGAACGACGAGAACCAGTGGCGCTACGCGACGTTCGCGCTCATGGGACTCATGCAGTGGCGCGTCTCCGAGGAGGGCGACGACCGGTACGACGACGAACTCCGCTCGCAACTCGCGTACTTCGCCGACGCAATCGAAGACGAGGCGACGCTCGGCGAGATGCCGAGTTACGGTATCGGCCCGTTGACCCTCGCGTTCAGCCTCGCCGACGACGTGTTCGGCGGCGACGAGAGCGACGTCGACCACCTCGCGGTGGCGACGAACCTGTTCACCCACGCCGAGGGCCGATTCGACTTCACCGACAGCGAAGACAGTCTCCTCCTCTATGGGTGGACCTATCTCTACGAACGCACCGGCGACGAGGCCGTTCACGACGCTATCGACGGCGCGATGTACGAGATTGTCGAGCAACAGAACGCTTGGAAGACGCTGTTCTACTTCGACAACCCGACCACACGACGCCACCAGAACCAGATGTACACGCTCTGGGGACTGTGCCGCGGTATCGAGGTGACTGGCCGGACGGGTTATCTGGAGAACGTCGAGCAGGTACTGGACTACACCATAGAGGAGCGGATGGAAGACGACGGGTCGTTCATCTGGGAGGACCCCTCGAACCGCACGCTCGCCGGGATGGAACTCCGCCAGCGACTCGGCGTCCGCGACGGACGGCCGCCGCACTGGGAGTTCCTCTACGAGTGTCACCAGACGTTCTTCGTCAACGCCGTCGCGCACTACTACGCCGCCGGCGGCGAGAAGAACTACGACAGAGAGGTCGGCGAGGCGATGGAGTGGATTTACGCGACGAACACGCGCGGCGTGAATCTGGCCGACGCGAGCGGACTCGGCGTCCCGATGCGCTTCATGACACGCGACGGGCGGATGAACGTCGCAGACCAGCAGTTCAAAGGTGCCTACGAAGTCGGGTCGTACGTGATGGCGCTGTCGAACCTGTTGACGGGGACGGTCCGGAGTTCGTAGCTCTCTGTCGCTTTTGCTCTCGGTCTCTTCTGTGAGGTTCTGTCGAATTTATCCGTGAGTTGACCGTCGAGTGCAGGTGTTCACCTCGCAGATTCGGAGCGTACCTCACGTCACACTACGAGCGACTCACGAAGCGCGGTGACCCGCGACAGCCACAGCCACGTCCTCCCCAACCGACTTTTGTGCTCCTCGCTCGCTTCGCTCGTTGTGGTGCTCAGTCGTCCCTCACGCGCCGACCGGCGTGACACGGAGGTCACGCCAGCGCGCGCCACGGTGGGTTATTCAGTTCGCCGACCGCTCGCACCGTTCGCGGTAAGCGACTCGTAGACACCGAGCAACGACTTCCCTTCGTTCGCCCAGTTGTACCGCTCTGCGACGGCCTTCCGGGCGTTCCGTCCGATTTCCTTCGTTCGCTCTTCGTCCGTCGCAAGCGAGACGACAGCGTCGGCCATCGCGTCGAAGTCGCCGTCGTCGATGACGTGCCCGGAGTCCGTCTCGCGGACGATACGACCCAGTGGGCCGACGTCGGTCACGATGACCGGTTTCTCGAAGGACATGTACTGGAAGAGTTTGTGCGGCACCGTCGTCGACGTGTGGGGGTTCTCCGTGTGGAGGACGAAACAGACGTCGCTCGCGGCGACGTAGGAGGGGACTTTGGCGAAGTCGACCCAACCGGTGAACGTGATGTGGTCGGCGGCGTCGCTCTCGGCGGCGAGTCGTTCCAGTCGCTCTTGGTAGGTGTCCTCTCCCGCCGAACCGACGATGAGGAGTCGCGCGTTCGGCACCTTCTCGACCACTGCCGGCATCGCGCCGATGGCCGTCTCCAGACCGCGGTGGGGGCCGAAACTCCCCACGTAGGAGATGACGAACTCGTCGTCGTAGCCGAGGTCTTCTAGCTCCGCATCGTCGAAGCGTGACAGTTCGACGGTGTTAGAGACGACAGAGACCGTCGTCGGGTCTGCGCCGCAGTCGCGCAGGTAGTGTGCGCGGGCCTCCTCGACGACGGTGATGACGTGGTCCGCCTGGTGGACACAGTTCTTCTCCAGCCGTTTCAGGCGCGGACGCGGCGTGAACGTCTTCTGGACGAGCATCCGCGGGAGTGCCATCCCCTTGCGCCACTGGTTGGCCGCCTCCGGATAGTTCTCGTGGAGGTCGGCCACGAGCGGCAAGTCGTACTCGTCGGCGACCGAGAGTCCCGTCTTCACGAGCGGCAGGTCGTGGATGTGGAGGGCCTCGATGTCGTTGGCCTCGACGAACGCGCGCATCTCACGCGCCCAGATGGTGTCGTGGAGCGTCGTCACGTAGCGAAAGGTCTTGAGCGTCCGCTGAACGACGTTGTAGACCTCTCGACGGTGGATGCGGGTGACCTCGATGTCCTCGAACCGCTCGCGCTCCGGTTGGCCTGGCTTGCCGAGACAGAGGAGAAATACCTCGTGACCCGCCGCTGTGAGCGTCCGCGCCTCCTTCTCGATGCGGATGTCGTGTGGGAAGAACCCTCGCAGTGCCATTCCGATGCGCATCAGCAGCGCCTCCGCCCGTCGTCCGTCACCAACATCGTCACGCTCGTCGTCGATTTCGTCGCCACAGTCGTCTCCGGGACACGTCTCTCCATTCGATTGCCTTCACTGCCGTCCGGCAGTGGGATAAACACATGCACCTTACGCCTCCAGTTCTTCGACGAGCGTGTCGACGATTCGCCGTGCGGCCTCGCCGTCACCGTACAGCGTCGGCGCGCCGGTCATCTCTCGGCGTTCGTCGTCGTGGGCGCAGAGACGCCGAAGGCGGTCCCCGAGCGCCGTCGGTTCCACGAGTTCGTTCACGCCCGCGTCGACCGTCTCCGGCCGTTCGGTGTTGGGCCGAACGGTCAGACACGGCACTTCGAGGATAGAGGCTTCCTCCTGCACGCCACCCGAGTCGGTGACGACGAGTCGTGCATCCGAGAGGAGCGCGAGAAAGTCGAGATAGTCGAGCGGGTCGACGACGCGGAGCGACCCAGTCGGTTCCACGCCTAGTGTTCCGAGGGCGTTCTGCAGGCGCGGGTGAGCCGGGAGAACCACTGGATACGGGGCCGAGTCGAGCGTCTCGACGATGGTCCGGAGTCGCTCTCGGTCGTCGGTGTTCCGGGGTCGGTGAATCGTCGAGAGGACGTACTCGTCGGCAGCGAGGTCGAATCGGTCGAGTACGTCCGAGGACTCGGCCGCGAGTTCTCGATGCCGGAGACAGGCGTCGACGACGGTGTTTCCCGTCTCGACGACGCCCTCGGTGAGTCCCTCTGCGGCGAGATTGTCGACGGCCGTCGACGTGGGTGCGAACAGCCAGTCGCTCACTCGGTCGGCGACGACGCGGTTGACCTCCTCGGGCATCGAGCGGTCGAAACTCCGAATTCCTGCCTCGACGTGGCCGAACCGAGCGGTGTGCTTACTCGTCGCGAGCGCGGCCGCGAGGACGGTGTTCGTATCTCCCTGTGCCAAGACAACGTCGGGGTCGCGCGACCGAAGTACGTCACCGAGTCCGGCCAGCGCGTCCGCCGTCTGTCGGCTCTGGTCGCTGCTACCGACGTCGAGTGAGACGTCGGGTGCGGGCAGCGAGAGCGTCTCGAAGAACGACCCGCTGAGTTCGTCGTCGTAGTGTTGGCCCGTGTGGACGAGTGCGTCGTCAAGCGCGTCGGTTCGTCGGAGGCTCCGAATCACGGGGGCCAGTTTGACAATCTCCGGGCGGGTTCCGACGACGACGAGAACAGCCGGCACGTCGTCGCCTGTTGGGTCGGTCATTACGTCCACTTCACGGATGAGCGGAATGTACGTTTTGGAGAGTAGTTCTTGGAGCGTAATCGACAGAGAGAGTACAGCTAAGTGACAGGCCTTATATCTGCAGACCGAATAGCACCGACCGGTAATGGTGTCCCCCACCGACTCAGACCCTCCACTCGATGTCCTCTTTCTGCCGTACTACGACGACAACCCGTATCAACAGGAACTCCGAGCAGCCCTGAACGACCAGCACGTGACCGTTCGGACCGGTAACCACGAAGCGCCTCTCCCGCTTCTACAGTCCGTCGTCGGCGACCGGCCGGACGTGCTGCATCTCCACTGGGCACACTCGTTGTTCGTCATGCACAACAAACTCGTCACACTCGTTCTCGGCCTCAGACTCCTCTTCGAGCTCACGGTGTGCAAACTCATGGGCGTGCCGATCGTCTGGACCGTCCACAACACGCTCGACCACGAGCGACGCCACCCGCTCATCGAACTGACCGTTCGGCGGGTCGTCGCGCGACTCTGTGACGGGTTCATCACGCACGGGGAACACGCACGCGAGGAAGTCATCGACGTGTACGACATCTCCCGCACCGACGCCTCACGTGTCGCCGTCGTCCCACACGGGAACTACATCGGGAGCTATCCCGACGACGTCTCCCGTCGAGAGGCGCGCGAAGCGCTCTCGCTCCCCGACGACGCGACGGTCTATCTCCACTTCGGCAACATCCGACCGTACAAGGGCGTCACGCGACTGGTCGAGACGTTCGGAGAGATGGACGACCCAGATAGTCACCTCCTGCTCGCGGGACGGCCGCCGACGAACCCCGAGGACAGAGCACGTCTCTTCGGGTTGTGCGAACGAACCGACCGCGTCCACACCAACTTCGGGTTCGTCCCGGACGACGAGATACAGCACTACTTCGCCGCCAGCGACGCCGTCGTCCTTCCGTTCGAGCGAGTGCTCACGTCGGGGAGCGCCGTCCTCGCGATGTCGTTCGGGCGGCCGGTCGTCGCCCCGCGAATGGGCTGTCTTCCCGACACGCTCTCGGAGAAGAACGACCTGCTCTACGACCCCGACGACCCCGAGGGTCTTCGCCGACAGATGCAGCGAGTCCGCGACGAAGACCTCTCTGCCGTCGGGTCGAGTAACCGCATCCGGGCGATACAGAACGACTGGGGCACCGCCGCCGAACGAACGTACGCCGTCTACTGCGCTGCCGAGCGTGGTGTCGCCGACGTCGCTGTCGCCGCCGACCGCGCCAGTGCAGCGACCGAGGTCGGGACGGTCTCCGGTGAGGTGTGAGTGTGGTGAACCGTGATGCAGCGTGACGAGACACCGGTGGCTCTCGGCCAATCGCTGGCGTTATGGCCACTTGCACACAACGCTGATACCGTGAGTGACCGATGCGCGAGCGACTGAAGCGCCTGCTCGCCACGCTGACCCCCGGCGGTGGCGTCGGCGAGCAGACCGTCAAGAGCGGCATCTGGGCGTCGCTCGCAAACGGCCTCGGTCGCAGCCTCCAGTTCCTCAAACTCGGCGCGCTGACGTGGTTGCTAACCCAAGCGGAGTTCGGACTCGTCGGATTCGCGCTCCTGACGCTCGCGGCACTCCGCCGTATCTCGAAACTCGGCATCGAGGAGGCACTCATCGAACACCGCGACGACGACGTCGACGCCTACCTCGACACGGCGTGGACGTTACGGACGCTGCGCGGGGTGGGTATCGGCGCAGTCGCCTTCCTCGCTGCACCGTTCATCGCCGACTTCTTCGGCAATCCACGGGCCGAACCCCTCATCCAGGCGATGGCGGTGTTGCCGCTCTTGAAAGGACTGGAGAACCCCGGCGTCATCTACTTCCGGAAGAACCTCGCGTTCCACCGCGAGTTCGTCTACCGCGTCGGCAAGGCGGCGACGATAGCCGTCGTCACCGTCGCCGTGGCGTTCGTCTATCGCAGCGCGTGGGCGTTCGTCATCGGTGACATCGTCGGAGCGCTCGTCGCGCTCGCTATCTCCTACGCCATCCACGACTACCGACCACGACCCTCGTTCGACCGCGAACAGTTCGACGAACTGTTCGGCTACGGAAAGTGGATAACGGCGTCGGGACTGCTCGTCTACCTCATCAACGAGGGCGACGACGCGTTCGTCGGGTGGCTACTCGGTGCGAGCGCACTCGGCGTCTACCAGTTCTCGTATCGCTTCTCGAACGCACCGGCGACGGAGATTACCCACGTCGTCTCGAGCGTCGCCTTCCCCGCCTACTCGAAACTCCAAGACGACGTAGAGCGCCTCCGCAGCGCGTTCTATCAGGCGCTCACGTTGACGACGGTGCTGTCGTTCCCGACGGCCGTGGGCATCGTCGTCGTCGCGCCGACGTTCGTCGCGACGTTCCTCCCACCGGCGTGGGAGGAAGCGGCGCAAGTGATGCAGATTCTGGCGCTTTGGGGGCTGTTGCGGTCGCTCGGCGCGACGACGGGACCACTGTTTCAGGCGGTCGGTCGCCCGGACTACGCGACGAAGATTCAGTTCGGCAAACTCCTGCTCATCGCCGTGCTCATCTACCCGGCGACACAGGCGTACGGCATCGCGGGGACGGCGGCGGTCATCGTCCTCAACTCCGCACTGTTCTCCGAACCGGTCGCCTCCTACGTCGCCGTCCGAACCGTCGACGGCAGTTTCAGACGGTTCTTCCGCGTCGTCGGCTTCCCGGCACTCGCGAGTGTCGTGATGGGTCTCGGCGTCTACGCCGTCCGTGAGTCACTCGCCCTCTACGAGGGACTCGTCGCCTCCGCCGCACTCGTCGTCGTCGGCGTCGCTCTCTACGTCGCGGCGGTCGGTCTCCTCGAACTCGTCTTCGACTACGAGGCACCGGCGGTCCTTCGGTCGGTCGTAGCCACGGCCGGGCAGTGAGCGTCGGGATAAAAAGAACGCGAGTGCAGTCGGCCTCGCTTCGGTTCGCGGGTCGGTCAGTCTTCGAGCGACTCCGCCTGCTGCATCGACGACTGTTCGGACTCGGCCATCAGTCGGCGCTCGGCCTCGTCGCGGTTCTCCGGGTAGCCGACGTCGATGCGCCAGCCGTCCAGCGGAATCGCCATGATAGAGCGCCCACTGCGAATCAGGAGGTCGATTGCGTCCGGCAGTTCGTACTCGCCGCGGTCGGAGGGTTGCACGAGGTGACAGGCGTGGAAGATGGCGGGCGAGAACGTGTAGAAGCCGGTCATCACCAGGTTCGACGGCGGGTCTTCCGGTTTCTCGACGACTTCGACGATTTCGTCGGCGTCGTTGGTCACACACACCCCGAAACGGGAGGCGTCCTCGTAGGGAACCTCCTCGACGAGGAACGCCGCGTCGACGTTCTCTTCCTTCTGTGATTGGACGACAGCGTCGAGGTTCGAACGGAAGATGTTGTCGCCGAGCATGAGCATGAAGTCGTCGTCGATGTGCTCTTCGACGGTCAACAGCGCGTGCGCGAGACCGAGTTGTTCGCGCTGATGTGTGTAGGTGATGGGGATACCGCGGAACTCGTCGCCGTAGTACTCGATGATCTGTTCGGCGCGGTAGCCGACGACGACGATGAACTCCTCGGCCCCGAGCGTTCGGAGCTCCTCGAAACAGTGTGTGAGGAGGGGTTCACCGTCGACAGTGACTAACGCCTTCGGTTTCGTGTCTGTGAGCGGGCGGAGACGCGTTCCCTTCCCTGCGGCGAGGACGACTGCTTGCATAACGACCGAAACCACGTACGAGAAGGGTATTGTTACGCGTCGAATAACAGCCACCCAGGAAATCGGTCGCTCGCAACGAAACCCGGTAGTATCAGACTACCCGCGTGATTCCGGGCACCTCGACCGTCGAGAGCGCGTCCGGAACGACGAAGAACGCCGCCATCTCGGTCGATGGCCGTTTGCTTTGAGCGGAAACGCGCACTCACAACTCACGAACGAAGTGTCAATGTCGTCGCCGACGTACTCTCTCTATGCGGAGCTACACGGTCGGTCGTATCTGGGACATCCCGATTCGGGTCAACATCTCGCTACTCCTTTTCCTCCCGATACTGGCGTGGCTCATCGGCAGCGGCCAACAGATTGCCCTCTACACCGGTCTCATCAATCGGTTCGCCCCAGTGCCGTTGGACGTCGCCGTCCTCCGTGCAGGTGTCGTTCCGTGGGTCATCGGCGTCACCGCCGCCCTCGGCCTCTTCGTCGGCGTCCTCCTGCACGAACTCGGTCACTCGTGGGTCGCTCGGCGCTACGACCTCGAAACCGTCTCTATTACCCTGTGGGTGTTCGGCGGTCTCGCTCGCTTCGACGCCATCCCGCGCGCGTGGAACCGCGAGTTCTGGATCGCCATCGCCGGGCCGGTGACGAGCGTCCTCGTCGGTCTCTGCTGTGCGGCGCTCGTTCGAGTCGTCCCCAGCCGATTCCCCGTCGTCGTCTTCGTCTTCGGGTGGTTGGCGGTCGTCAACGTCACGCTCGCCGTGTTCAACCTCCTTCCGGCGTTTCCGATGGACGGTGGGCGAATCCTCCGGGCGCTCCTCGCTCGCTCGCGGCCGTACGGTGTCGCGACCCGTATCGCCGCTCGAATCGGTGTCACCTTCGCGCTCGTCTTCGCCGTCGTCGGTGTCCTCGCGTTCAACCCAGTCCTCATCCTCGTCGCGCTGTTCGTCTACGGGGCGGCCACGGCGGAGACCCGACTGAGCCTCCTCGACGACCTCTTGGAGGGGTCGACCGTCGCCGACGTGATGGACACGTCCGTCGAGACACTCTCTGTCGACGACACCGTCTCGACGTTCGTCGACCTGATGATGAGACGCCACCGAACGGCGTTCCCCGTCGTCGACGAGGGCGCAGTGGTCGGGTTGGTCACGCTCGACGACCTCAGAGCGCAGCCGCGTACAGACGAGTGGACGACGCTCGTCGGCGACGTGATGGGACCCCCGCCGATGCGTGTCGATGCGGCCGCAGACGCCTTCGACACGCTCGCCGAACTCGGCGAACAGAACGCGGACTACGCACTCGTCGAAGCAGACGGACGGATAGTCGGCACCGTCTCCCAGGAGTCGTTTCTCGCCGCTGTCGAGATTCGGCAGGGCATCGGTGTCTCGCGGTGAGTCTCTCGTCCCGACGTGACGTAACCGTTGCAGGGTGCGAAACAGCTTTGTCGAAACCGTCGAGAGTTACGTCCCGTGACGTCGACCCGACGGACGTTCGTGCGCCGTGTCGCTACAGGGGGACTGGCAGTCGCGACACTCGGCACGGCCGGCGTTCAGGGTGTCCGGTTCGTGACCGGCGGTGAGGAACGCTCGACAACGGACGAGGCGAAGGCGCTCGTCGCCGGCAGTCTCCTCGCCCTCGCGAGCGACGTACCGGGGGCAAGTGTCGAAGCCCACGGGAGTCTGACGGTCCGAAACCTCGTCGTCGACGGCGCACGCGACCCGGACGTACTCGCGTTGGCCGACCCGACGCTGTTCGAAGGGCTGGCGACGAACGTGACGCTCTTTGCGACCAACGCGCTGGTACTCGCCTACAACCCGGACTCCGCGTACGCCGACGCACTCGACTCCGACTGGGCGAGGACGCTCGAACGCGACGACGTCCGACTGGGGAGAACCGACCCGAAAGCAGACCCACTCGGATATCGCACAGTTCTCGCCCTCCAGTTGGCGGAGGAGGCCGGTCTGGCCGCGCCCACTCTGCTCGACGACTCGCACGTCTTTCCGGAGACGGCGCTCGTGCGGGCGCTCGAAGCCGGAAAACTCGATGCGGCGTTCGTCTACACGAACATGGCCGTCGAACACGACCTGCCGTTCGTCGACCTCCCGTCCGCTATCGACTTCTCGGACCCGACGGAGGCGGACAGATACGCGACGGCGAGTCTCGCCCTCCCGAACCGGACCGTCCACGGCGCACCGATTCGCTACGGTGTGACCGCGATGACCGACGCCGGGTCGGCGTGGGTCGAGTCGCTGACCACCGACACGACTCGACTTCGTGACCACGGATTCACCGTCCCCGGTGCGTATCCCGTCGACCAGCCTGTCGAGTAATCTCTCGACTGCCGAGAGATTGATGCGACGTCGCCTCGAGGTACGACCCAGAGATGTCTGAGATGTCGTTTGCACCCGAGGCCGTCACGACGGTCACGTTCGACTCTTACAGCACGCTCGTCGACGTCGACGCCGCCGAACAGGCGCTGGCCGAGCGCGTCGACGACCCCGAACCGGTGTCGAAACTGTGGCGGGCGCGCTCGCTGGAGTACACCTTCGTCGGCAACCACATCGACGTGTACAAACCGTTCTACGAGGTGAACCGCGACGCGCTTCAGTACGCGCTCGACGCTCACGAAGTCGTCATCAGTGAGGAAGAGCGAGACGAGATTCTGTCGGTCTACCACGAACTCGACGTCTTCGACGACGTGCGCGACGGTATCGAACGCCTCCGCGATGGCGGCTACGACTGCTACGTCGTCTCGAACGGCAACCCCGAGATGCTCGACTCGATGGTCGAACACGCCGACATCGGCGACTTACTGGAAGACACCATCAGCGCCGACGAGGTGGAGACGTTCAAACCCGACGCAGAACTGTACCGCCACGCGGCGGGCCGAACCGGGACGCCGATTCGGGAGATTGCGCACGTCACGGCCGGATGGTTCGACGTGATGGGGGCCCAACACGCCGGGATGCAGGGTGTCTGGGTCGACCGGAAGGGGACGCCGTACGAACCGTTCGACGGCGACCCGGACCTGACCATCGAGACGTTCTACGAGTTGGCCGACGCACTGGGAGTCTGAGCGGTAAGCGAGGACTCTTTCGACTACCCGGATCGCAGCGGCGTGTCGCCAATCGCGTAGTTTCCTTCGACTTTCGCTTTCGTGTCGAATCCGGCGAAGAAGGCGTCGCCGTAGCTACGGAAGACGTTGTCGCGGACGGCCACCGACTTCGACTCGTGGAGGTTGACCGCTCGCTGGACGTCGTCGTGGTCGTGCCACACCTCGCGCGGGGTGGCTCCGTGGAAGTAGCAGTCGGCGACGGTCAGCCCGTGGGCGCGGCGGCCGTAGAGTTCGACGGGATAGTCTTCTCGACGGCCGTTGCCCTCGATGTAGGCGTCTTTGATGGAGATTGCGGGCGAGCGTACGTCGATACCGTGACCGTGGTTCAGCTGCGAGGACCCGCCGAGCATCGCCGTCTTGTAGCCGTCGAGGCGGAAGCCGACGCCCTTGTTGGCGATGGCCTGACAGCCGAAGAACTGCGTGGCGTGCGGGCCTGCCTCGCTCTCCAACCGAAAGCCGTCGCCGCCGCAGTTCCACGCCTGGACGTTGAACAGACTCGTCCCGTAGCAGTTGTGCTCGTCGGGAGCGACGTGGACGCCGTCGCCCGCCGCGGTGACGTAGACGTTCGAGATGGAGGTGTACGGCGCACACCGGACGCGGATGGCCGGTGCTCCGCCGACGATAGAGAGGTTCTGAATCGTCGGCGCGCGCTTGTAGGTGCGTGCGCCGTGGCCGCAGACGTCGATTATCGGGCGGTCGTCGGCCTCTTCGTGACCCAGTTGACTGACACCGGGGCCACAGCCTTCGATGGCGAAGGGGCGGTCTTCGTCGAAGACGAGCGGGTACGAGTCGACTGTCGGGTCGTAGCCGTTGAGGACGCCGATGTGCGTCGCGCCGCCGTCGTAGGTCGCTTGAATCGAGTCGCCGTCGTCGATGATGGCGTCGTAACCGAAGTAGCGCATTCTTCGAAGCTACGTTATCGAGGGTGATGAACGAGTGGGCCGAGAGCGTTACAGTTCCGTCTCGGCGTCGAAGTCGACAGAGCAGACGAAGTGACGACTGCGGTTGGCGGCGACGTACTCGTAGATACGCTCGCCGACGGCGGCGACCGGTCGGGTGCCCATCGCCCACGCGAGGGGGGCGAAGACGCGGAGTTGCCGGAGCAGTTCGCGGAACGCCCAGTAGCCGCGGTAGGCGTTGCCGTCCTCGTCGAACAGGTACATCGCGGTGGTGTAGTCGATTCCCTTCCGGTTTCGGTACTGTTCCGGGAGGTCCGACTGCGAGTAGAACGTCATCGTGTCGTTCACGTCGAGGAGTTTGAACGGGTAGAGACTGCGCGCACAGAAGTAACAACGCTCGTCGAACACCACGTCTACCCGACGACTACTCACGAGACGACGGTACGCCGTGTCCCACGTGAAGAACAAGAGGAAGAAGACGATGGCGTCGCCGAAGAAGATGCCGAGCAGGACGATAGACGAGAACTTGAACCCGGCGAGACCGAGGATGAAGGGCGTGATGGACCGCTTTGCGAGCATCGCGACGATGAGTCCCGCTTCGAGTGCGAGAACCGTCGTCGCCATCACGAAGACGAGTACGGGGTAGTTCACGACTTCCTGACTGAAGGGGAACAGTTGGTCGCGCGTCGCGTGGAACGTCGTGACGATGCGCGAGAGGTTATACGGCATGACCCACTCGGGTTGGAACTTCTGGAGGTCTGGGAACAGTTTGTCGAAGGCCGACCCGAAGTAGATGATACCGAGAGCGAGGAGACTGTACTTCAGTGCGTCCGCGCGGAACGTCGTCGACGTCGTACTCTTGAGTTGTGTGATGAGCGCGTCCAACGAACGCTGACCCGTCCGGCGGACGCCGTCGGCGGAGAGTTCGTCCTGTGAGGCGAACAGCGCGAAGAAGAACAGGAAGTACACCGAGATGAAGATGGCCGTCGTCCCGCCGGACCCGTTCATCGAGAACCGAAGGAGACCGACGTGACCGAAGATGAGTCCCGAGAGGAACCCCGTGAGGCGAATCCGGTAGCCGACGGCAAAGAGGAGCACCGAGACGAGGAGCAGATACTTCTCGACGACGAGCAGTTGCGGGTAGGTAGTCGGAAAGAGGAACGCGTACTCGTCGAAGGCGACGAAGGGAACCTCCATGAAGATGCCCCAGTCTATCCACGCCGTCTTCCAGACGACGTAGAACGCGATGACGAGGCGTGCCATTGCGAGATTGACCGGTGAGTCACGCACGGGGTCGGCGACGTAGTTCACGAAGACGGACCCGAGCGAGCGGAGTTGCGTGCGCACACTCATGCGACGACACCTCCCGTGGCCGTGACGCGTGAGCGAGAATCGATGGACTCGCTCACGACGGATTCAGTCAGTTCGTCACTGTCGACAGAAAAGTCGAGGACGGTGCCTCGGTCCTCGTGGTATTCGTAGAGCAGTGTCTCGTCGTAGGCGACGACTTCTGTCCCATCTTCCGACGTGGTGATGTCGATTTGGTAGAGTCGAATCGACGTGAACTCGGAGTACCCGGCGAGTTTCTCGGCCGTCCACGCGTTCGACATCCCGTGGCGGGGGAACGAAAGGAATCGAGCGGGTGACGCCGCTTCTACGCTCGTGCGACGCGTGTTCGCCCGGTCGAGCAACCACTGGGCGACTTCCGCGTTCTTCTCCGAAGAGAACTCGTTTTGCATACGGAGTCGGACCAACGAGAGAGCGACACTCCCGGTGTTGAGCGTCGCATCCTCGTCGTACATGAGTTCCGTCCCGTCGGCGTCGACGACGCGGAAGGCGTACTCCGTCTGCTCGGTGTCTCGGACTTCCGAGAACTTGTGCCACTTGATGACCGGCGCTGGTGTCACTGGTGCGAAGAGGTTGACCACTAGGAGCAGCACAAAGAATCCCGCGAGGTACGTCGTACGTACCGTCCTGTTACGTGACAACACGATAGCCACGAGTGCGGCGAGGAAGAATCCGACGACGAACACCGGAACGACGAGGTCAAATATGGGTCTGAGCTGAGAGATTATCTGCAGAGCTACCACGTCGGCCACAGTATTACGCTCCTCCCCACTCGGAAGAATCTGGGTTCGACGCCGCTGTATGGCTGTGTGAGTTAGACACTGGGTCGACGTGTGCAACACGATAGGTTCGACACGAATTCATGTATTGGTCTCGATATATGGATACATAGTTATCAATGGATTTCTCACACCACAATCTGGATTAATGCGACCCTTATTTCAAGAGTGTTGACATCTATCTACTGTCCGATACTCAGAAAGGTCCGCGAGAAGGTGTCACGTCCCGGTTCTGTCTCGATTAGCAGTCTGACCGTCGTCCCGGTAGTTGTTCGAGATGTCGAGGGCACAACCGCGACCGACGACTGTCGTCGTCACTCATTACCGAGGAGCACACACTGCATAACAAAGCCACTCTCTGCCCTTCTCACGATAAGGACGTGTTGCCGGACGATTGTCCGGCGAGACGGATACCACAGGCCATGATACAACTTCCTCCGATTACTGGCCGAGCAGCGTCGAACCTGTTTCGGTCGAAGAACGAGACGAACAGACGCTCTCGCTACGGCGAACCGCCAAACGGCGACGACGAGTTGTCCGTCGGTCTCTTGACCGACACCCTCGCGTACGCACGGAACCGCAACTACACCGGCTACGACTACTTCGACGGGATGAGCAGCCGGCTCCTCCGAGCACTGCCCGTCGAGAACAAGTGGCTCAATCTGGTCGTCCAAGAGGGCATCAAACGTGCGCCAATCAACGTCAGACCACTGTTTCTCGTCGAGAAGCGTCAGAACTTCAAGGGCACCGCTCTGTTCGCGATGGCGAACCTGACCGCCTACGAGTTCACCGGCGACGACCTCTATCTCGACGAGGCGAAGTATCTCGGCGACTGGCTCATCGAGAACCAGTGTGAGGGGTACAGCGGGTTCTGCGGCGGCCACCGCCACGCGATGCAACAGTTAGACGAGCGTCGCCCGGCCGAGACGCCGAACATCATCCCGACGTCGTACGCCGTAAAGGCGTTGCTCCGACTCGCGCCGCACGACGAGCGGTACGCCGAAGTGGCACGGACGGCGGCGGACTTCCTCGTCGAGGACCTTCGGTACACCGAACTCGACGGCGGCGCACGAATCGTCTATCAGCCCCACTACACGGGTGAGTTCTACACCCTGAACGGCGGAGCCATCGGCGCACGGATGCTCGTAGACCTCTACGACTACTTCGGTGACGAAGAGTACCGAGAGAAGGCCGCTGCCCTGCTCGACTATCTGGCGACGAAACAGACCGACCTCGGCGGGTGGATGTACCGCGACCCGGCGTCGGCGTCACATCTCTCGATGGACAACCACCACAACGGGTTCATCATCGAGTCGTACCTCCACTACGACGAGGTCACGGGCGAGAACCGCTACGAAGAGACGCTGTCGAAGGCAGTACCGTTCTACCGCGACGTGCTCTTCGACGCGAACGGTGCGCCGAACTGGGACGAAGACAGTTCGTATCCGAAGGATATCCACGCCGTCGCGCAGGGTATCCTCGTGTTCACGAAGTCGGGTGACACCGCGTTCGCTCGGCGCATCATCGACTGGGCACTAGCAAACCTCTATGCCGGCAGCGGACAGTTCTATTACCAGAAACGCCGCCTCTACACGAAGCAGTTCACGCTGATGCGCTGGTGTCAGGCGTGGATGGCGTACGCGGTTGCGGAGTATCTCGCGGCGACGACGGAGACACACTGATATGGATTTCTCGATACTGAAGACGAATCTGCAACGACACTGGAACGACACGTCGTGGTGGCGTGACATCGGTGTCCCCTACGCCGTGCGGACGGCGCTCGTCCAACCGTACTTCCGCCACGTCGCCGACGACGAGGGTATCGCCGTCGTCGACGAGGACTGGGACAACCTGCTCATCCTCGACGCGTGTCGTTACGACATGTTCCGTGACCACAACACTATCGAGGGCGAGTTGAGCACGCGAATCTCTCGGGGGTCGAACACCGAGGAGTTCCTCACGCGGAACTTCGCCGGCGGAACGTTCAACGACATCGTCTACGTCACCGCGAACCCACAGGTCGACGTCCGTCTCGAAGCGCCGTTCCACGCCGTCGTCTCCGTCTGGAAAGACGCGTGGGACGACGAACTCAACACCGTCATGCCCGAGGCGATGGTCGAGGCGACGCTGCGCGCTCAAGAGGAGTACCCCGACAAGCGCATCATCTCGCACTTCGTCCAACCGCACTACCCGTTCGTCGGTGAGGCCGGACAGGCACTCTTCGAGAATCAAGCCGGTATCGAACTGTCACGACGGATGGCGACGGGCGACGCCGCGGCGAGCGACCACCTCAACGTCTGGGACATGCTCCAGCGCGGTGAAGTCGCCGAACGAGACGTCTGGGACGCCTACTGTGAGAACCTGCAGGTCGTGCTTCCGTACGTCCAAGAACTCGTCGACGAACTGGAGGGCCGAACCGTGGTCACGTCCGACCACGGCAACCTCATCGGCGAGACGCCGTACCCGTGTCCGGTTCCCATCCGGATGTACGGTCACCCGCCGGGCGTCTACGCGGAGAGTCTCGTCAAGGTGCCGTGGCTCGTCGTCGAAGGGAAGACCCGTCGTACCGTCGTCGCAGAGACCAGCACCACACACGAGTCGGACCAATCCGTCGACGAGGCGACGGAGCGACTCCGCGATCTCGGCTACCTCGACTGAGACACCGTCACAAACCCCCGCTATGTACGCGAGAACTGGTACGAACCCTCTACACGTGCGTTACAGACTCAATAACGATAGTCATACAGAGAGTATCGATGACTGAAATGAACCGTCGCCGGTATCTCAAACTGTTTGCTGCTACTGCGACGGTCGGTGTTCTCGCCGGGTGTTCACAGACACCGGAACGCCCGGAGACGGTCACGTCCACTCCCGAAGAAAAGCCAGTCACGCCGACACCCGACGAGGGGCCAACTCCCGACGAGCCGGTCATCCGCTACGGTATCGAGTTCAAAACCGTGCTGAACGCCGTCGAGGACTTAGGCATGGACCCCAACGGGAACGAGCCAATCGACGACGCCTTCCTCTCGTTTCTCGAGAACCGACGGAATACGTTGCTCGAATTTCCGCCGGGGACCTATCGGTTCGACGAGAGCCACGAAGTCGAGACGGTGAGTAGCCTCGGAATTCGTGGACTGGGACGCGACAGAGGCGCCGTCGTGTTCACCACACCCGCCAGAGAGGGACGTCGGTTCGTCAACATCCGGGAAGGTGGTGTCGGATTCCTGCTCGAAAACGTCACGTTCGACCACGGACCGGGGAACGGTTCCATCGGGAACGTTCTCCGTCTCGACGACAAACTCCGCGTTCAGAACGTCGAACACATCGGCTTCAATCCGACCACCCAGAACGGTGCGCTGGACAACTTGAGCCCGCAGATTCTGTCGAAGGGTGGACTCGCTGTCGTCGACAACTACGTTCGCACCGGCCCGACACACATCGTCTCGCACGGCCACCTCGACGGCACCTCCAACGCAGGCTGTATCTGGCTCGGTGAGGACCACGTCGGTACCCTCCGCATCCGAAACAGCCACTTCGCGAACACGGGGACGAACAGCATCTACTGTTCACGAGCGGTTGGACGCGTCGAGATTCGCAACTGCCGATTCGAGAACAACAACCAGGCGTCGTTACGCATCGGTGGTAAGGGGTCGCTCGTGAAGAACTGTACGTTCTTCCTCGACACCGACAACGCGCATCCGGACAACGTCGGCGAGTACATCAACCCGAACGCAATCGTCTGGGAGACGGGGAACAGAGGCTTGAGCGGCGGTGTCATCGACGGCTGTTCGTTCGTCTACAACTCCGCGCCCAACAAGACCATCGCGGCCATCTGGGCTGACGGCTCTGCGGGTGCGTTCACCGTGAAGAACTCGCGGTTCAGTATCAACGTCCCGGGAGTGCAGGCGATTCGCATCGACGACCCGGAGAACCCGCGACTCGGCAAGACCGCAGCGAAACCCTGGGGAGTGACGCTCACCAACTTGGTCATCGAGGGGAGTAACGCGGGCGTCGTCCCGATGATCGAGATCAACGGCCGACCGAACTCCGCGCTCGATGGCTGCTGTATCTCCGTCTCGGACGCGAAGAACGTGGTCAAACTCGTCCAGTCGCCGGGCAGTTCGCTCCAGAACATCAACGTCACCGGCACCGGAGAGTGGTTAGCCGCACAACAGGGCGAGTTCGTCGCGCAAGACATCTCGTACGAACGGCTCTGTCAACTGGACCCCACGTCGATGAGTGAGTAGAGTACGACTTCGCTCCGATAGCAGATTCTCTCTGACACGATTTCGGTTCGGTGAATGACTGATCCGACAGCCTGTACTCGACGTGATGTCACCCCGCCTCCAGCCGTTCACGCGGGATACCGACACCAGCATCGACTTTTCTCTCTCATCTATTCAGCACCCTCTACTCGTTTTCGACCTTGGAGATACCTTCGAATGGATTAATTCTGTTTGTACAGATACTCTATATTTCTAAACATTCTAATTTTATCTGGTAAAATTACAAGACGAACAGACAAAATAGACAGTCGAAATCGCAAGAGTTATAATTATCTTCTTCTTTCGCCTTTCCAGAATGTCTGAGAATGTTGAACGGCACGATGACAGCGGAAACCAGGAGACTGCGGAGGCAGAATCGAACAGCGGCTCACTGCTGAACCGACGAGACGTCCTCGCGATGGGCGCTGCCGCGGCTGCAACGACTGGCCTTGGATCCGCTGGTCTGAGTGGGACCGTGTCCGCTGCATCGGCGGAACGCTACGGGATTCAGTTCGGTACGGTCGTCAACGCCGTCGAGGACTTAGGCATGGACCCCAACGGGAACGAGCCAATCGACGACGCGCTCCAGCAGACGATGGACGACGAGGACACCCTCGTCGAGTTCCCGCCAGGGACCTACTTCTTGAAGAACGACCACGCCGAAGGAAGCCTCAACAACTGGGGTATCCGTGGTCTCGGTGACAAACCGTCGGACGTCCGGTTCGTCTCCGAGTCGGGAGCCTCGCAGTTCCTCATCCGCACGGGCGGCGGAAACGGCATCCTCGTCGAGAACCTCACCATCGACTACGGTGACGACAAGGAGGGAAGCCTCGGACTGTTACTGAAGGCCAACGACAACCTGCGCGTGCAGGACGTCGAGTTCGCGGGCTTCAACCCGACGAGCGGTAACGGTGCCGTCGACAACCTGAGCCCACAGATCATCGACGAGGGCGGAACGGCAATCGTCGACGGACTCGTGCGCACGGGACCGACCGACATCACCTCACACGGTCATCTCGGTAACGACTCCAACGATGGCTGCGTTTGGCTCGGTGAGAAGCACGTCGGCGAACTCATCATCCGGAACTCCCACATCGAGAACACCGGAACGAACGCCATCTACGCTCGCCGCTGTACGGGCGACGTAAAGGTCGAGAACTGCCTGTTCAAGAACAACAACCAGACCTCGCTCCGTATCGGCGGCAGCGGTTGTTACGTGAAAGGGTGTGACTTCGTCGTCGACGCGACGGAGACACCCGACGAGAACGGCGGCGAACTCATCAACCCCCACGGCATCATCTGGGAGACTGGCCCCCGCGGCGACAAGGGCGGATACATCGAGAACTGTAACTTCGTCTACCGGAACGCGCCGTCGAAGACGGCGGCAGCCGTCTGGGTCGACGGCTCTGCCGGTGGAATGGCCATCCGAGACAGCCGGTTCGAGTTGGGAGCGGACGACATCGCCGCCGTCCGTATCGACGACCCGACCGACCCCCGTCTCGGCGACACCGGTGCGAGACCGTGGGGCGTCGAACTCGACGGCGTCAGCGTCACTGGCTCGTCTTCGGGCTCCGACCCCGCGATTCAGGTCTACAACCGCAACGGCTCTGTCGTCCGCAACTCCTGTCTTCAACTGACGGGCAACCGCGACGGCATCGCACTCCGTAACTCCGACAACTCCACGGTCGAAGACACGAACGTCAACGTCTCTGGACAGGCGACCATCTTCGGTGACTCGCAGGTGTCGACGTCGAACCTCACCAACGGTGACTCCTGTCCCGCGCCGAGTTTGAGCGGAGAGCCGACCAGTTCCTCCGGTTCCAGTTCGACGGATTCGACGGATTCGGGGTCGACTGACTCCGCTGACTCTTCGGGTTCGTCGGACAGCACGGACTCCGCTGGTTCGACGGATTCGGCGTCCACTGACTCCGCGTCAACCGATTCGGCGTCCACTGACTCTGCGTCCGCCGACTCTTCGTCCACCGACTCTTCGTCCACCGAATCCGCGTCTACCGACTCTGGGTCGTCCGGCGACGAGAAGACGCCGAACACGGTGACGGTCTACGGGACGGGGACGCAGGCGCACTACAAGTTCTCCGCGACGGGTGCAATCGGCGGACGGAGCGACAACGAACCGTGGGACAACATCGAATCGGGAACGGTCGACGCGAAGATTCGCAGCGACGGCGTGACGGACACCTACGAGTTCGCGGGCGGACTCAGTTCGTTTAGTTTCCCCCAGGGTATAGCAGAGGCCGAAGTCAACGGCACCCCCGTCGACGTCGAGACGCTCGCTGTGAGCGACGACTATCCGAACACGCTGCAGGTCGTCCCGAACGGCGAGTCGGCGAACTATCGCGTGAACGTCTCGGGCGACATCGCCGACCACCCGGCACTCGGCACGTCGCTGAGCAAGTACGACTCGCTCGACGGCGGCGAACTCGAAGGCTGGGTGACGAACAACGTCGACGCCATCCAGTTCTCCGGCGACGTCACCGACTTCGAGTTCCTGGAAGGAAGCGCGACGCTCTACTACAACGGCGAACCGGTCGAACCGGACGCACTCGCCGCCGCCGGCGACGGCCCGAGCACGCGTACGCTCACGGTCCACGGTCCGAGTAAGGACATCGGTCGCGTCGACTACCGTATCACCTTCGACGGTAGTGCGGAAGCCGTCGAAGCCGCCTCGAACGAGGTCGGCGACGGCGTCCTCGAGGGCTCCGTCTGGTCGGGTTACGTCGACAGCTTCGAAATCGAGGGGACGCTCGGTACGGCCGAGAAACTCACCGAAGGCGGCACCATCACCGTCGACGGCGAGGAAGTCGACCCCGAGACGCTCGGGGCCGAGTCCGATGGTTCCGACGAGACCGACGACTCGGAACTGCCGAACACCATCACCGTCGACGGCCGGAACACGAAGGGTGTCACCAACTACACGATTGCCGTCTCGGGCGAACTGAAGAAGGAGACGTCCACCAACGACGTCGACGCTGGCGAGGGCGTGGACGCGCGCGAAGACCGCATTTCCAGCGGGAACCGCGTCGTCGGCATCGTCGATGAGGGTGTCGACATCTACCGGTTCTCCGGCGACATCACTACCTCCGACGTCGACGGCAACGCGTCGGTCAACTTCGACGAGAAGTAACACGAGAAAGAGAGCGTCGGACGGTAGCGACCGGTCCGACTCAGAGATAGCCGAGACTTTCGAGTCGGTCTTTGACCAGGTCCTCGTCGTCGGCGTCGCCATCGTCGGGTTCCGACGCCGGCATCACGTCGACGGGCGACTCTGTCGTCTCGTCGTCTTCGGCCGTGTGGTCTGACTGCACTCCCTTGGACTCGCCGTGTCGAATCTCTTTTCGCTGGCCGTTTTCGAACACCAACCACGGGACCTTGGTCAGTTGTTTCGTGTACGTGCCCGGCGGGTGACCGTACTCTTTGCTCGGGAGGGGCCGAGAGCGCTCACCGATCATCTGTCCGTGGTCGGCGGAGACGACGGTCCGACCGGGGAGGGCGTGCATGAGTTCTTCGACGTGAGGGAGGGCGACGTCGAGGTTCTCACAGAAGGCCTGCCAGAGGAGTTCGTCGGAGAACGCGAAGTCGTCTTCGAACGCACCGTCCCACTCGAAGGCGAGGTCGTCGAGGTCGAAATGTTCGACGCCGGTCGGGCCGACGAACGGGTAGTGTGGCTGGAGGAAGTGGACGATGAGACGTTTGTCGGGGTATCGCTCGGCAGCGGCTTCGGCGAACTCGACCATCGTCTCGGGCATCACAGTCCGATACGACCCGTGCCAGCCACCCTCTTTCCACACCTCGACGACGTCGTGGAACCGTGCGTTCAGGTCGTCTTTGTTGCGGTAGTACATCGGACTGGCCGTCACGTACACGGTGTCACGCAGGTCTCTCCCGGCGAAGTTCGACTTCAGGAACTCACTCGTGTGTGACGCTTGCGAGATGCGTGATTCGAGGCGACCGGGGAGGGTGTGTTGGTCACGGAACATGTCGTAGCGACACGCGTCGAGGATGAGCAGGTTGTCCCAGTCCTCGGCGAAGATGTCGATTCCGTTCCGGTTGTAGCTGCTGTTCGCTCGCGTGTGGTAGAGACGGTTCACTTCTCGAAAGAGGAGGTTCGGCGTCTCTACCGCTCGCTTCAGCTGCGAGAGAGTGTACATATGTGTTGACTCAGGGTTCGTCCGTAGAGGGCATTGTTATAACACAGTTAACGCGATGGAAAGCACTGCGAGCCACCATTGTCCCGATTCGGTTCGTTCGGCCAAACCTTCACGAAACCGAACGGTTACCCGGGCATACAGACAGTCCGTCGGGCGTAGTCGACGTATAACAAATAGCTCTGCAAGCGAAGGATACGATCAACCACACACTCGTGTCGTGAATCTCTATACCGCAATGACAGCTATACCACAATGACAGCTATACCGCAATGACAGGACTTATCGGCGGGACACTTCCCGAATCGACAGTTTCAGAACTTCTCGAACGAACACCATCACGGAGTGAGTCGAACACGCTCACGTTCTCCCGTGGTGACATCGCCCTCGGCATCTCACACCTCGGGGAGAAAGACCCCGGTGGATGGCTGACGTGGGACGAAGACGGCCTGACGGGCGTCCTCTACGGCGCCGTCACGAACCTCGACGACCTCGAATTCGACGTCGGCGAACTGTTCGAACGGGTCTTCGAGAACCCCGTCGACATCCTCCCGAACGTCGACGGCCCGTTCGTCCTCGCGTGCACCGACGGCGACCGAGTCGTCGTCGCCACCGACAAACTGGGGACGCGCTCGTGTTACTACTCGGTCGACGACGGTTTCGTCTTCGGCTCGAACCTCAACGAACTCGCCGACACCGTCGACGACCCCACGGTGAACGAACGGGCCATCGGCGACTTGGTGATGATCGGGCACGTCTGGGGCGATAAGACGCTCTTAGAAGAGGTCACGTACCTCGACTCCGGATCCGTCCTCGAATACGAGGGCGGTGACGTCGAGAAGACGCGCTACTGGAAGTTCAACTTCGACACGCGGGCACGTTCGTCGTTCATGCCGAACCTCGTCGACGCCTACCGGACCTGCATCCGCGACTCGGCGGCGACGATGGACGGCTCCGTCGGTCTGTGGCTCTCCGGTGGACTCGACAGTCGGGCGATGGCGGGCGAACTGAGCCAACACACCGACCTCTTGACCTACACCTACGACGCCAACCCCGCCGGGGGCGGCAACATCGAACTGGCACAGGAAGTCGCGGCCTGTCTCGGCCTCGGAAACGAGGAGGTCGAACTCACGCCCGGTCCGTTCGTCGACAACTTCGCGGACGCCGTGACGCTGACCGACGGGATGCTCGGCTGGAATACGTTCTTGAACCTCACCGCCACGTTCAACATCCCCGAACCGACCGACATCCTACTCGAAGCCTGCGGTCAGGGCGGGATGATGGGCGACGGTCTCAGCCGTGCCGCTATCGAACTGAGCGACTCCCCCGAAGACGCGCTCTACAACGCGAAACATCAGACCTCGAAGGACCTCGTGAACCGTATCCTCGCGGGCGACGTCGACCTCGACCAGACCTACCGCGAGGAGGTCGGAAAGAGCCAGCAGAACGGCTACGTCGAGACGGTGATGGACTGCTACTACCGCAACTACTTCCCACGCGGTGACTTCGCCAGCAACAAACTCGTCCGCAGTCGCGCGGGGACGCGTGTTCCGTTCGCCCACGGCGAGTTCCTCCGTGCGGTGACGAAGATGCCGCTCGACCAGCGCGTCGGCTGGGTTCCGGCGACGAGAGGGAAGATTCCGTTCGGCACCGCCGAGGCGAAACTCGAACTCACGCGCCAACTCGGGTACGGACTGGAGAAGATTCCGTACGAGCGGACCAAAGTGGCTCCCGAACGACCGCTCTGGATGCACGCCGCCGGATTCGTCGTCGGGACGTCGCTGCAGCGCGTCCGCGGGAAGACGGCCTACGGCGGCCGCCGGATGCAGAGTCTGTGGTCTATCAAGGACGAGGGGCTCAAGTCGAAACTGACCGACCTCATGGAGGGCGCTGCCGACCGAGAGTTCTTCGACAGCGACCAGATCACCCAGCTCTCCGAGGAACACTTCAGCGGCGACGTCGACCACATCGGTGCCATCTCGGGTATCACGACGGTCGAACAGTGGCTCCAGTCGAACTACGACTGACCACTCGACGCTGCGTCGGCATCGGTGAACTGCGGTCACGACTCTTTCTCTCTCGACTGCTGTTTCTACGCGTCTCTGGACGAGAGTAGCGACACCGTAGACGAATCACCGTCGACCACGAGACGGTCCCGTACTCGACGAGTCGCACGGTGTGAGAACACACGGACGTCACCACCCCGGTCGACCCACAGCCACGTTCTACGGCGGTGCGTCGACTCGACGTCGACAGGAGAGACACAGACGCCTTGGAGGTCTATCGTCCCGTCGAGCAGCGCGAGCAGCTCCCTCCGAGCACGTCGCGAACGCTCGCCGAGGTGGTGACGACGAGGCTCAACCGAGGAACTACGGACTGTTTCACGCCACATCGTGACATACAAGAAACACGTAATGACTGGTTAGCAACCGAAAGAAGCCGAAAAAGTCGAGAGGAGACGACCGACGACAGTCCGCTACACGGACAGCGACGGTGTTCGCCCCGAGAGCCACTGCTTGATGCGTCGAGCAGGCGGGTAGCTGATGGGACCGGTCACCGCGAGCGCCAGATAGCCGTAGGTCGAGCGTCGCTTCGGGTCGTAGCGGACGGCCCGGAGGAGGTGGACGACGGCATCACGGTAGTAGCCGTTTCTGAGCGCCGAGAAGCCGAGCGTGGTGTTCAGGTGGCCGATGAACTGCTGGTAGCACTCGGGACCGTAGGACGCCGCCAGCGTCGAGTGTTTCTCGACGAGGAGTTCGTAGGAGACGTCGCGCTTCTTCTCGAAGTCGTCGGTGATCTGGCCGTGGCCGGTTATCCGCCGAACGACGAGCGGTTCGGAGACCGAGGCGTACTTGCAGTGTTGTGAGAGACGGATATGCCACTCTTTGTCCTGCCAACTCGGGAAGCGCTCGTCGGGGTAGCCGGCGGCGTCGATGACCGAGCGTCGAACCGCGAACCGCGAGAAGGTGGCTGCCTGCAGTTCGCCGCGGAGGATTCGCTCCGTGATGTTGCCGACGTAGTCCGGAATCATCTCACCGATTTGCTCGCCCGCTCCGTCGACGATACGGACACCGACGGCGACGGCACCGACGTCGGGACCGCCCGAGTCGAACGCGTCGACGAGTCGTTCGACGAGCGTCGACTCCCAGTAGTCGTCGTCGTCGAGGAAGGCGACGATGTCGCTCTCGGTCGCTTCGATACCTGTTCGTCTCGCAGCGTTCGCACCTTTGTTCTCCGCGTGTCGGATGCACTGCCAGTCGAGTGTGCCGAGATCGACGTCTGCGAGGACCGGTTCGACCGGTTCGGGTGAGTGGTCGTCAACGACGACGAGTTGGACGTTCGAGTAGGTCTGTTCGGCGACGCTCTCGACGGCGTCTGGGAGGAATTCGGGTCGTCCGTACGTCGGGATGACGACGCTGACGAGCGGAGCGTTCTGACGTTCCATTAGTAGGCTAGATACGTATAGAGGGGCTTTGTTATGCAGAACGTTCCACCTGCGACGAACTGCGCTCTTCGCTCGTATACACGCCGAACACAGTATTTACCCACTGAATCGAGCAACTCGTCCCGACGCGCGTGGTAAGCACTCGTGTCCACCGTTACCGGAGCTATAACAAAGCGGATTCCGCCCCGACTGTGTTCCAAGTGATATCTACTAGTCCCCCCGGCACCTGCCGCCGGTTCACAGTGTCCACCAGGAGGGTCGACGGTGCGTAACCGTGCTCTCGCCGCCGACGTCGTCCTGACGTTGGTCGCTATCGCCGTCCCCACCGCAGCCGTCGCCAGCGGTATCGTGGGACCGATTCGTGCCGTCCTCGGAGGGTTCCTCCTCCTCTTCTTGCCGGGATACGCGCTGACGACGCTCGTCTTCCCCGCAACGGAGACTGTATCGGCCGAAGAAGCCTCGCAATCGCCGATGGCCGGTACCGACGGCCCACGACGAGCGAGTCTCCCGCTTCTCGAACGCCTCGCGCTCGGCTTCGGGCTGAGTATCGCGCTAGTGCCAGTGTTCGCGTGGGGGCTCAGCAGCGTGAACGCCGACATCGCCTTCGAGACGACGTCTATCCTCGGTGTGTCGGCCGCGACGGCCGTCATCGGGACGCTCTCTGGCGCGGTCCGCCGGTTCCGAGTGCCGTCCGAGAGCCGATACGTCATCCCGTTCGGTGGCCTCCGCTCACTTCGCTCGATGTGGGCGACTTCGAACGTCGACCGAGCGCTGAACGTCGCGCTGACCCTCTCTATCGTCGTCGCCGCAGTCGTCGTGACTGCCGGTATCGTCGTACCGAACGAGGGCGAGTCGTTCACGCAGGTAGCGATTCTCACCGAAAGCGACGACGGTGACCTCGTCGCCGGCAACTACCCGGAGCGAATCGCTCCCGGCGGGTCGGCGGAGATGGTCCTCCAAGTCGAGAACTACGAACAGCAGGCCACGACGTACACCGTCGTCGTCCAACTCCAACGCGTGGACGACGACGGCCGTGTCGTAGAGCAGGCAGAACTCAACCAGTTCTCACAGACACTCGCCGACCGCCAGACGTGGCAGGCGACGCACGTCGTCCAACCGACGTTCGAAGGGAAGAACCTCCGAATCGCGTACCTCGTCTACAAGGGCGATGCCCCTGCACAGGCCAGTCTCGACTCGGCGTACCGGTCGGTGACACTGTGGACCGACGTGACCCCGACGCCGGTTGAGGAGACCGAGGAGACGAACGATGAGTGAGACGACAGAAATGACCGAGATAACGGAGATGACCGACATGAGTGAGATACCAGAGACGACGGACATGGAGCACCGACCCCGCCTGACTGCCGAGGAAGTAGCGCGGATGACCGACGTGTGGGTCGACCTCGCGAGTCCGTGTCATCCGTTCTTTTTCAAGTCCCTCACGGACTCGTTGACGAACGTGCGGACGATGGTCACGGTTCGTGAGAAGACCGAGACGGTGCCGCTCGCTCGCGACGTCGGATTCGACTTCCGAACAATCGGGAAGGACTACGAGCACAAGACGCTCCGGAAGTTCGGCATCCCGCTTCGGACTGCCCAACTCGCACTGCAGATGCCGAAAGCGGACGTCGCGCTGTCCTCGCGGAACGCGATGTGTGTCCTCGCAGCGAAAGCGCGAGGTGTCCCCTCGATTCACTACACGGACAACGACATCTGTGCGTACGTCGACGGACTGCGATCCGAAGAACTGTACCACCGTCTCGAAGCGCAGGCGACCCACAACATCGTTCCGGAGGCGTTCCGCACGGAGGTGCTCACCGACCGCGGTGCAGACCCCGACTCCGTCCACACCTACGACGGCTACAAAGAGGACGTGTACGTCGCTACCTTCGAGGCAGACCCGACGTTCCCCGACCGTCTTCCGTTCGACGGCGAGGAGTTCATCGTCGTCCGCCCCGAAGCGCTGTCTGCGACGTACGTCGACGCCGAGGCGAGTATCGTCCCCGAGATTCTGGCCGACGCGACGGACCGCGGTATCAACGTCGTCTACCTTCCCCGGGACAGCGGCGACCACGCGTTCGCCGACGGTATCGACGAGTCGCGTCTCTACGTTCCCGACGAGGCGCTCTCCGGTCTCGAACTGGCGTGGCACGCACGCTGTATCCTCACGGGGTCGGGGACGATGGCACGCGAAGCGGCACGGATGCAGACGCCTGCAGTGTCGTTCTTCCCGAGTACGCGAATCTCCGTCGACCAAGCACTCATCGACGAGGGCGAGATTTACCACTCGCGTGACCCCGAGGCAATCGTCGACTACGTCGACTCGCTGACTGCGAGCGACGCTCGGTCGGACCTCACGACGGCGAAGCGGGTCCACCGTGAAGTCGCCGAACTCACGGCGGACCTCATCAACGAGGAAGTGAGCGACTGAGATGAGTACCGTCACTTCCTCGACCACCACGCGATCGAATCCCGCTCGACTCGGGGAGACGCGTGCAGCGCGTCTAGAGCGTCCAGAACGCTCGGGTACGCTGTCCCGACAGAACGGTAATGTGTACGGACAGTTCGTTACATCGCGTATAACGATAGTCTCTATCTTCGTACACTCTCGTGTGAAATACGTTCGAAACGAGAGCTGTCGCCGCGTGGCTAACACCACTCGGTGGAGTACACGGCCGGTCCACGGAGGGTGAGCATCGATGGCTACGACTACAAAGACGCGCACACTCACGCACACGAACAAGGAGACGAACACGACGAGCAGTCGCGCCGTTCGACTCGGACTGACCGCCGGCTATCTCTCGCTCGCCGTAGGCGTCCTCGCTGCACGGGCCGTCCCCGCGACGAGTTACGAGCCGTCGCCGTACACGGCGACGCCGATTCTGTTCTGGGTCGGTCTCGTCGTCGCGGTGACGCTCGGCCTCGCCAGCAGCGCAGTCGGGAGTCGACTCGGGCGGTACGGCGGACTCGGTCTCGCCGGACTCGCGACAGTCGCGTTCCTCGCGTTACCGTTCATCCGTAGTTACTACTTCTACGGCTCCGGCGACGCACTGACACATCTCGGGTGGGCGCAGGGGATGCTCGAACCCGGCTTCGGGTTCTTCGACCTCATCTACCCGGGAGGGCACTCGCTGAGCCTCTATCTCTCGCAGATGATGGGCGTGCCCGTCCGCCACGGACTGATGTACGCGATGCTCGCGGTTTCCGTCGTGACGTTGCTGTTCGTCCCGCTGTCGGTGTGGGTCGTCCTCCGCGACAAGCGAGTGTTGGCGTTCGCCGCCGTCACGGCGATGCTGATGCTCCCGATGAACAACATCAGCACGCACCCCGGTTTCCACACCTACACGCTCGGCACGCTGTACTTCCCGCTCGTGCTCTACATGACGTTCAAGCACATCACTCGCGGGGCCGACGACGAGACGCTCCCGTCGTGGCTCTCGGCGGTGAGTCTCCTCTCGCCGATTCCGCTCGCCGCGATGGTGTTCTACCACCCACAGGTGGCTATCGACGTCGTCATCCTCCTCGCGACGGTGCTCACCGTCGGCTACATCTACCGCCGCCGCGCGAGCGGTGACCTCGACAGCGCACAGTTCAGACACCGGTTGCTCGTCGGACAGGTCGTCGTCATCACGGCTATCTTCGTCTACTGGACGCTGCGGTACGAGAAGACCTACTCGTTCGCAGAGAACACGACGAACTCACTGCTCTCGTTCCTCGAGACGGGAGAGGGCGTCGGCAGCATCACACAGGACAGAGCGAATTCGGGCCAGCAGCTCGGAGAGAACGTTCTCTTGGAGCTGTTCCTCAAACTGTTCCTCGTCAAGGTGGCGTACATCGGTGTCGCCACCGCGCTCGTCGCGGCGAAGCTGTTCGGTCGCGTGAACAACAAAAGCGAGAGCGACAGTGGGATGGTCATCACCTACCTCGGGTTCTCGGGACTCACTCTCGGCCCGTTCTTCGCCGTGCAGTACCTCGGCAACGTGTCGAGCTACTTCTTCCGGCATCTCGGGTTCGCGATGGTCCTCGTCGGCGTCCTCGCTGCCGTCGGGTTGTTCTACTTCGCGAGGCACGTCTCGCCACACGTCGGCCAACGGGGTCGAGCGCTGTTCACCGTCTTCGGTGTACTCGTCCTCTGTCTGTCGCTCGTAGCGTACTATCCCTCGCCGTACGTCTACCTCCCGTCGTCGCACACGCCGGAGACACAGTTCGTCGGCTACCAGACGACGTTCGACACGCTTCCCGAGGAGACACCGCTGGCGAAGGTCCGTATCGGCCCCAGTCGGTTCTCCGACGCACTGGGTGCAGAGGTTCCGGGCAGACTGCTGTGGGGGGTGCCCGGGCCACAAATGGATAGCCTCGGGAACATCACCGAGTTCCGTGAGAACAATGGAACCGATGTTCCCGCCTACTACCTCGTCGTCTCCGAACGCGACCGAGGACGTGAGGTCGACGGCTTCCACGGAATTCGCTACCAGAACGACGACTTCGAACGCGTCCAGACCGCAACCGACTCACGCATCTCGCGGGTCCAGACGAACGGGGACTACGAGGTGTACTACATCGACCAACGCGGTCTGCCGCTCGAAGCGACACCCGACGTTACCGGCTAAATAACTCGTTACTTCCCTTCTGTGGCCGTCTGTCGGCCCGCTAATTTCGGCACTTCGACCCCGTAGTCTCTGCATTACTAACCCCATCACAGTCCCAGTGGAGTGTATATGCGGGCGACAGAGATTCTGTTAATCGGTCCGGCTGGAAAGCCGACCGGCGGTATCGCACAGTACATCCACGAACAACGACGGCGACTTGGGGGTGACGTAGCCGCTCGCATCTACGACGTTGCCGTCCCGGACAGCGAGACGCACTGGGAGTTCCTCAGGTCGATGGCCCTCGCACTCCTCCAGATGCTTCGCTTCCCGTTCCAAGCAAAGCCCGACGTCGTCCACGTCCACACCAGCCACTGGTTCTCGTTCTTCCAGTCGAGCGTCTACGTGCTCTACGCGTCGCTCGTCTGGCGAGTCCCCGTCGTCTTGCACATCCACGGCTCCTCGTTCGATAGCTTCGTCGACACCGATTCGAAACTCCTCCGGGCCTTCCAATCGCTCGTCTTCGACCACTGTACGACCGTCGTCGTGCTCTCGGACTACTGGTTCGACGTCGTCGGCGTCTACGTCGACCGGGCGAAACTGTTCGTCCTGCCGAACGCTGTCGACCCGAACGACTACGAACCCCAGTACGACGCCACCCCGCCACACGTCGTCTTCGTCTCGAACCACATCGAGCGAAAGGGTATCGAGGAGTTCGTCACTGCCGTCGACGACGTTCTCGACGAGGGCTCACAGCTTCAGGTGACTATCGCTGGGTCCGGCCCGCTCTCGCATCTCTCGGAGTCGCTGGCGGCCCGAAGAGACGAGGTGACGTACGAGGGCTACGTCTCCGAGGAACGAAAACGCGAGATTCTGAACGAGGGCTCGGTGTTCGTGCTCCCGACGCACGCCGAGAACCTCCCGATTGCACTCCTCGAAGCGATGGCCGGCGGGAACGCACTCGTCTCGACGACGGTCGGTGCGATTCCGAGCCTCATCGACGACGAGAACGGCGTCCTCGTGGAAGCCGGCGACGAAGCAGGGTTACAGGCTGCACTCTCCGCCCTGGTCGCCGACCCCGACCGAGTCGAGTCGATGGCTCGAACGAGTCGCACACGCGCGGAACACGAGTACTCGTGGAGCACCGCCGTCGACTCGCTCGAAGGACTCTACGACGAACTCACCGTCGCGCGCTGACCCAGTTGGGGCCGATGAAGGAACCGTTTTCTACAGTTGTCGCGTCTAACAGTGCATTTCAGCCGGAACATTGTCACGATTGCTCACGGTGGAGTCGGCCGAAAACGGGTGAACGAACGGCAAGCAAGACGTACCGAACCATTATCCGATTCATAACGATAGCCTCCCGGAATACTCATGAGAGTATGAACGTAGCTGTCGCTGGAGAGGTCCAACCGTGAAAAAGCCCAGTTCCCTCCTTGGTCGCCTCGTCCCGACGGGTGGAACCGCCGAACGCGTCGTCAAGGGCGCGTTCTGGGCGATGAGTCAGAACACCTTCGGTCGCGTGCTACAGTTGGCGATGCTCGTCATCCTCGCACGACTCATCGGCCCCGCAGAGATCGGGCTGGTCGGTATCGCGCTGCTCTCGGTGAGTGCGATTCAAAAGTTCACGAACTTCGGTCTCAACGCCGCGCTCGTCCAGCGTGAAGAAGAGAACGTCGACGAACATCTGAATACGATGTGGATTCTCGAAATCCTTCGTGGGAGCCTCATCTTCGTCGTGCTGTTCTTCTTGGCCCCGTTCATCGGCCAGTTGTTCAGCGAACCGCGAGCGACGGACCTCATCCGCGTCATCGGGCTCTCGCCGCTCCTGTTCGGACTGACGAACCCGGGCGTGATGTACTTCCAGAAGAAACTCGAGTTCCACAAGCAGTTCGTCCTCCGCGTCGGCGGAGAGATCGCACAGTTCATTGTCGCGGTGGCGGTTGCGATGGTCGAACCGACCGCGTGGGCCTTCGTCGCCGGCTACGTCGCCGCCGACGTCGTCCGTCTCGTGGCGTCGTATCTGATGCACAGTTACCGTCCGAGCATCCAGTTCGACCGCGAGTCCGCCGGTGAACTCATCGGCTACGGCAAGTGGATCACCGGGTCCTCCATCCTCTACTTCCTCTACAGTGAGGGTGACGACGCCTTCGTCGGCTGGTTCATCAACCCGGCCGCTCTCGCGTTCTACCAGTACGGCTACCGCTTCTCGAACGCACCGGCGACCGAACTGACGAGCGTCATCTCGTCGGTGATGTTCCCGGCGTTCTCGAAGATTCAAGCCGACGCCTCGCTACTGCGTGAGACGTTCCGCAAGACGCTTCGCGTGAACGCGTTCATCTCGGCACCCGTCGCCTTCGGTATCGCCGTCGTCGCACCGGACTTCGTCATGACCTTCTTCGGTTCCGAGTGGGAGAGCATGATCGTCCCGATGCAGATTCTCGCCGCGTACGGCTTCCTCCGCGCACTCGGTCAGACGTTCGGTCCGGTGTGGAAAGCCCTCGACCGCCCGGACATCATCACGAAGCTCTCGGCGATCCGAGTCGTCCTCATGGCGATTCTCATCTGGCCGCTGACCGACGCCTACGGCATCGCCGGCACGGCCGCGACGGTGACGCTCATCTCCATCTTCCCGATGGTCCCGCTCGACATCTACGTGACCGTCAAGATGCTCGGCCTGCGGACGGTCGAGGTGTACCGCGAGATCGCCTTCCCGACCTGTGCGAGCATCCTGATGGCGGCCATCGTCTGGTTCGTCAACCAGAGCCTCACCCTCCCGGCAGTCGCCGAGTTGGTCATCTCCATCGTCGTCGGTGCCGTGTCGTATCTCGCACTCGTCCTCGTCTTCGAGCGACAGTTCCAGTGGGGTATTGGTCGCAACATTCGGAGTATCGTCTCGGCGGCCCGACGCTAACCCGAACCGTTGGCTGAGCGTACCGGCTTAGTAATCATACCCATCGACTGTCTCTTTTGCTGTTAGGTTGTCTATACTAATCGACTATCCCCGAGTGTATTCTCGTATTCAATGCCCGACGTAAGCGTGATAATTGCAACCCTGAAGCCCCGAGACGAGATTGAGTGTATCCCATATCTCGAACGGGGGACGTTCGACGACTACGAAGTCATCGTTCGCAACGACGACCGCGTGACGACCGCGCGAAACGAAGGGATTCGACAGGCGAAGGCGGACAAACTGGTCTTCCTCGACGACGACTCGCACCCGTGCGCTGACTACCTCGAACACGCCGCCGAGGTGCTCGAACGCGAGGCGGCCTACGCCGGCAAAGTCGTCCACCCGCGAGACGACATCTTCGCCAAGCACTTCACCCCGCACTACAGCTTCGGCGAGACACCGCGGTACGTGACTCGCTTCTGGGGCTGCAACATGGGTATCCACAGAGACGTGTTCGACGACGTCGGTCTCTGGGACGAGAACATCACGTGGGGACACGAGGAGAAGGAACTCGCAGAGCGCGTCATCGCGTCGTACGACATCTACTACGACCCGGAGCTCCTCGTCCACCACTGCTACACCGACTCCATCATGAACTACTGGAAGAAGCAGTACCGTCTCGAACGGCAGACACCGTACTACTGGGACACGCAAGGGAAGACCACCCGCTGGCAGTGGCTCCGAATCGCACACGACGTCTTCCACCCGATGCACTATCTCGGCTGGTCGGCGAAGCACGCCATCGTCCGCTCCGGCGGCAACCTCGCACGGACGGCCGGTCGGGTCCGCGGGATGCTCGTCAAGCGTCGCTCCGACGCAACGCACTCCTGACTACAGTAGCCGGCCACCTGCGTGGTGGTAGGCAGCCACTTTTCGACACCGTTTCTCGGTTATTGAACGATTACTCAACTCACCCCCAGTCGTAGGTGAGATACGAGAATGACCTACACAGTCGCAATCGTCGGAACCGGGGCCAACCCGGACAACCCGAACGCAGATGGATTCGCGATGGCGTACCGACACGCCCGCGCCTACGAACGACTCGACAACTGCCGCATCGTCGCCTGCGCGGATATCATCACGGAGAACGCCCGCGAGTTCGCAGACGTCTTCGACATCCCCGCCGGAAACGTCTACGAAGACTACGAACAGATGCTCAAAGACGTCGAACCCGACATCGTGAGCGTCTGCGTGCCGCCCGTCGTCCACGCCGACATCGTCATCGGCTGTGCCCGCAGCGACGTCGTCCAGGCGATTCACTGCGAGAAACCGATGGCCAAGACGTGGGAAGAGTGCCGCGAGATGGTCCGCGTCTGTGACGAACACGGCGTCCAACTGACCTTCAACCACCAGCGTCGCTTCGGCGGCCCGTTCCGAAAGGCCAAGCAACTGCTCGACAGCGGCGAAATCGGCGACCTACAGCGCATCGACGTCGGCGGGCCGAACCTCTACGACTACGGCTCTCACCTGTTCGACATGTGTGGCTACTTCACCGACCAGACGCCCGCCGAGTGGGTGATGGCCCAGATCGACTACTCCGAAGAGAACCTCCAGTTCGGCGTCCACAACGAGAACAACGCTATCGCCCAGTGGCGCTACGAAGACGGCGTCTTCGGCACCGCCTCCACCGGCGACGACAGCACGATGAACTGCGAGATGCGTCTCGTCGGCAGCGAGGGAACGATCGAAATCGGCGTCGGCGACGGCACCGCACTCCGGATGCGCACCGACGGTGGCTGGAAGACGCAAGACACGAACGGCGACAGCATCCACGGACCGAAACCCGGTCTCGTCGGCAGCGCCGTCAAGCTCGCGGGTGAGCGCCTCTCGTTCCTCCCGACAGACCGACTGCTCCCGAGTGCACCCTCGTTCATCGACCGCGCCATCGAGGACGTCGTGGCCGCCCTCGACGAGGACCGCAAACCAGAACTCGCCGCCGAGAACGCCCTCCAAGGCACCGAACTCATCTTCGCGTGCTGGGAGTCCGCACGCCGCCGCGGCCGTGTCGACCTCCCGCTCGACATCGACTCGAACCCGCTCGAAGAGATGGTGAACGCGGGCGAGATTCTCACCGCACCGCCGACGGCCGAGTAGAGACTACGAGTTCCGTCGCCTGTGAGAACAGTCGCCGGGCGAACCGACCACCGTGGCTGATGCGGTTTCGAACCGCTGGCTACGACACGTCAGAACTGTTTTGAGAGGTGAGGCTGGCGAATACGCGCGACAGGTGGTCTGCGTTGCGCATCAGTATCGTCCCGAGAACACTGGTGAGAAGCACGTAGCCGACGGTAAACGCTGGAATCGTCTCGCGAAGCGTCGGCGACGTCCCGGCCGTGACGAGGAACGCGGCGATGACCAGCGAGAACTCCCCGCGCGGCGTCAGCGCACAGCCGACACGGACGGCCCGTTGACGGTCTAACCCGTAGGCACGCCCCGCTAGCGTCCCACTCACGAGTTGTCCTCCCGTGGTGACGACGACTGCGACGACCACGAACCCGAGCGACGCGGTCAGGAGCGCCGGGTTCGTCTGGAGACCGATCACGACGAAGAACATCGCGGCGAAGAGATCACGGCTGGGGGCGACGAGTCGCTCGATGCGGTCGGTGTGACGCGTCCGGCCGAAGGCGGTCCCGACGAGGAACGCAGCGATGGCTTCGCTCACGCCGACGAGGAGACCGGTCCCGGCGACGACGGCGGCGACGCCGAGCACACCGAGCAGAAAGAGTTCCGACGACTCGATGTCGAACGCGCGTTCGAGCAGTCCACTTCCGTAGTACGCCGCCCCGAGGAGCACGACAAGAAAGAGCACCGACCACGCGATAGAGAGCGCGACTGTGGACACGTCGGTGCCACTCACCAGAAACACCGAGAGGACGGCGAATCCGAGCGCTGTGATGACGTCTTCGATGACGATGACGCCGAGAATCGCTTGACTCTCGGTGTCGGCGATCCAGCCGAGGTCGATGAGCGACTTCGCGATGATGACTGTCGAGGAGTTGAACACGATGAGTGCGACGAACGCCGCCTCCAGCAGTGTGAACCCGAACGCCAGACCCAACCCGATGCCCAGGGGGAGACTGACTCCGATGTCGACGGCTCCGGCACGGGCGAACCGGGTTCGGTTCGAGAACAACTGTTCCAAGCTCAGTTCGAGGCCGACGAAGAACAGGAGCAACACCACTCCTAGGTCCGATAGCAGCCTGATCACCTCGGGACTCTCGACGAGCGTCAGCGAGACGCCACCGACCGACGGCGCGTACGGGCCGACGAATATCCCGACGAGGATGTAGGCGGCGATGACAGATTGGTCGAGACGGAGTGCGACCCGTCCAGCCAGGACGAGCAGCAGGAGGAGCATACCGGCGGTGAAGAGGAGGTTGAGCGTTGCCACAGTATCCTATCCTCGCAGTTGAACGTTAGTCGTTTTCGGGGGACGTCGGACGGTCACGCGTCGAGGAGCTCGTCGAGTGCGTCGTAGGCCTCGTCGCTCCCGACGACGACGAGGGTGTCGCCGACTCGGAGTTCGGTATCGGAGTCCGGGTTCGACAGCGTCTCCGAGTCTCGCTGTATCGCGAGAATCGAGACTCCGGTACGGCTCCGAAGTCCAGTCTCGCGTATCCGTTGGTCAGCTATCGGCGACGTCGCGGTCACTTCCACCCATCTGATGCGGGCGTCCTCGAAGGCGTCGTCCAGCCCTTCCTCGGCCGGGTGGAAGTACGTGCCGTCGAATATTTCGGCAATCTTGCGCGCCTGGGACTCCGTCACTTCGAACAGTTCGTCACCGTCGGCGTCGGCGTCCGCCCGCCAGTAGGTCTGTCGCCGCCCGTCGTTGTGCAACAGGACGACGAACTCGCCACCGGTCGGAAACCGCAGCGTGTAGCGCTGTCCGACCCCGGGTATCTGACTCTCGAAGACTTTCATCGGGGGGTATTCGCCGGGGGCCCATATCCGTGTTCGGGTGGGCGAGACGGGAACGCGGTTGCCACCCGTAGAACCACGCACTGTCGGGGGCCAAGTCGGGTAGCAGTTCGAGAAAATCAAAGACCGCGTTTGTGGGGTTCGTCAGGTTCGTCGGCGGTACTCTGCCGGGGGCCGTCGTCGACAACCGACCACGGGCGTGCTGCCCGTCAGCCTTCGTTGTACCAGACGTCGATGTGGTGGTTCGGGCCGTAGGACTTCCCGACGATGTCACGCTTGCCGTTGCCGGTCAAGTCTGCGACTTTGCCCTCGTGGGTCGCGATACCCGACTCGACGAGGTGCTCTTCGAACTGGCCGTCGCCGAGGTTCTCGAAGATGAGGTGTTTCGGCTCCTTGTTGTCTGTGAGCGCCATCTCGCCGACGTAGATGTCGAGGCGGCCGCTACCGGTGAAGTCCGCCAGTTGGAGCGTGTGCGGGCAGAACATCTCCTCGCGAAGAATCGTCGGCGTCCAGTCGGGGCCGTCGACCCACGCCACGCGGCCGGGGCGGCCGCCGTACTCCGGGGAGTCGCCCTCCGAGTAGACGATTTCGAGTTCGCCGTCGTCGTCTAAGTCGCCGACGGCGAGACGCACGTCGTCCCAGTCGGTGACGACGTCTTCGCGGTCCCAGGACCCGTCGTCGTTTCGGTGGTAGATGTGAGTTCCGGCGAGTATCTCGGTCTTCCCATCGCCGTCGATATCGACGATTTCGACCCCTTCGACGCGCACGTCGTCGTCGACGATGTGGCAGTGGGAGTCGGGCCACGGGGCCTGATACGGGTCTTCCGGAATGTCGTAGTAGAAGATGGTACGACTCTCCTGAGAGAGACCGACGACTTCGAGTTCGCCGTCGTCATCGACGTCGCGGACGATGACGTCGTGGTACTTCTCGAAGGCAGTAGTGATGGTGTGGCGCTTCCAGAGCTTCCGCGGGTTCTTGGGTTGCTCGAACCAGTAGACGGCGTTGTGGTTGATACCCTGTCCGGCCACGACGTCGAGGCGGCCGTCACCGTTGATGTCGCCGAGGGCACCGCCGACGTCGAGGTGGGGGGCGATGGCCATCTTGTGGCGTTTCCAGCCCGGGTTCTCGTACCAGAAGAGGTGCATCTCCTCGAGGCCGAGGCGCGTGCGGAGGCGGTCGAACGTCGGGAAGTTGCTCTCTTTCGCTTTCAGGACGAAGTTCTTCCCCGGATACGGCTTGCCCGCGCCGCCGATGATGATGTCGTCACGGCCGTTGCCGGTCAGGTCGGTGGTGAGACAGAATCCGAGTCGAGAACAGGGAGGTTCGGGGTCGATACACTCGTGTCGGAACGTCAGACCCGCATTCTGCTGCTGTCGTGTCGCCATTGATGACTGTGAAGACGGCTCGTTAGGGCATTGTAATAGAGCGGTTAATCGCGACTCACTGTCTCGTTGATAGACACGATCAGACGGGACGGTCACAGTTCGGTGGCCCTCGACAGCGTACGCCGACATGGTCCGATGAGGCGGATTTTTCCCCTCGACTCTGTACTCGTAGCCGATGGTAAGGGGCCCTTACATCGAGCCGAAACTGGCGAGTACGACCCTCTCTGACCCGCTCACTGGGCACTGTGTCTCTCGACAGTCCCTGCACGCGTACCGGAGGAGAACGACGCCGCGACCCGACAGAACCGAGCGGCCGAGAGTGACGTTCGACCGACAGGCGCTCCATAACAAAGCGCATCCCCCTCATCAATACGAGTCAGTGAGCCGGCCATATGATACACCAACGTGAACCGACAGCGAGAGACGACCGTGTGGGGGAGCGATGAGTACCCAATCGACGCCGACGAACGTCGTCATCGTCCTCGGCACGCGCCCCGAGATAATCAAGTTCGCACCGGTGATTCGCGAGTGCATCGACCGAGAGGTCCCCTTCACGCTCGTTCACACGGGCCAGCACTACTCGCCGGACTTGGACGAAGTGTTCTTCGACCAACTAGAGCTGCCCGCACCGGACGTCCATCTCGGCGTCGGGTCGGACTCTCACGGCAAACAGACCGCCGCGATGCTCGAAGGCGTCGAAGAAGTGCTGTTCGACGTCGAACCCGACGTGGTCCTCGTCCAGGGTGACACGAACTCGACGCTCGCCGGTGCGCTGGCGGCCGCGAAACTCAACATCGAAGTCGGCCACATCGAGGCTGGCCTCCGAAGTTTCGACCGCGAGATGCCCGAGGAGACGAACCGTGTCGTCGTCGACCACATCGCCGACTACCTGTTTACACCCACCTCCGAGACGCGCGAGTATCTGGAACGTGAAGGACTCTCCGACCGCATCTTCGTCACCGGGAACACCGTCGTCGACGCCGCCCACCAGTACGCCGACGTCGCCGCCGAGAAGAGCACCGTCCTCGACGAACTCGGCCTCGAACCGGGCGAGTTCTACCTCCTGACGGCACACCGCGCGGAGAACGTCGACCAACTCGACCGATTCAGCTCGCTGCTCGACGGCGTCGCACAGTTCGCCGACGAGACAGGGTGGGACGTCGTCTACCCGATTCACCCGCGCGCGCAGAATCGCATCGACGCCTTCGACCTAGAGGTCCCCGACGCGATTCGACTCGTCGAACCGCTCGACTTCCTCGACTTCCTCCGACTGGAGTCGACGGCGGCGCTCGCGTTCACGGACTCCGGCGGCGTCCAAGAAGAGACCTGTATCCTCGGTACGCCCTGCGTGACGCTGCGGTACACGACCGAACGACCCGAGACAGTGTACGTCGGTGCGAACTGTCTCGCGGGACTCGACCCCGTCGACATCGTCGACGCGGGCAGACAGATGCTCGGCAAACGCCCCGACTGGGACGTTCCGTTCGGCGACGGACGGGCCGCCGAACGCATCCTGGACCTACTGACTGCACCCACCTCACCAACGGCCGGAACGATACCGGCGGAGACACCTCAATGAAAATCTGCGTACACGGAATCGGTTATATCGGACTAGCAACGGCAGCGCTCTTCGCGAACGCTGGACACGACGTCGTCGGCTACGACCCGAACGAACGCCTCGTCTCGGAGCTTCGAGCGGGCAACCCCCGAACGACGGAAGAAGAACTCCGAACGTTCGTCCTCGACGCTCTCGACAACGGCTTCGAGCCGGCGGACGAACCCGTCGAGGCGGACTGCCATCTCGTCTGCGTTCCCACGCCGTACGACGAAGAGTCACAGATGGCAGACCTCGCCTACGTCGAGGCCGCCGGGCGAACGGTCGCAGAGTACCTCCGCCCCGGTGACCTCGTCATCCTCGAATCGACCGTCCCGCCGGGAACGACCGAGGACGCGTTCGCCTCGGTTCTCGAAAACTCCGGACTGACGGCGGGCGAGGACTTCGCGCTCGCACACTGTCCCGAGATGGTTCTCCCGGGGAACATCACGTACGAAATCGTCCACAACGACCGTATCATCGGCGGTATCGACACTGCATCGACCGACCGTGCGGTTGCACTCTACGAACCGCTCGTCGAGGGTGCCATCCACCGCGCGCCGGACGCGACGACCGCAGAGTTCGTCAAGCTCACACAGAACGCCTACCGCGACGTGAACATCGCCTTCGCGAACGAGTTGGCGCGCGTCGCCCACGACTACGGCATCCGGTCGCGTGACGCCATCGCACTGGCGAACGTCCACCCGCGCGTCGACGTGCTCCAACCCGGCCCCGGCGTCGGCGGCCACTGTCTCCCCATCGACCCGTGGTTCCTCGGGCAGTCCTCGGACTCGCTCGACATCATCGAGAGCGCGCGCCGCATCAACGAGGGGATGGTCGACTTCGTCGCCGAACTCCTCGAAGGCGAAGTCGGACCGCTGGCCGGAACGAGCGTCGCCGTCCTCGGCGTCGCCTACAAGGGGAACGTCGACGACAGCCGCCACAGTCCCGGACTGCGCTTCGCCGACCTCCTCCGAGCGGTGCCCGCTGCCTCCGGAACCGAAGCCGAAGCGACGGCGACGGACGGCGGACAGACCGGCCACGACACCGGCGTCGACGTCCGACTCCACGACCCTTACGTCGACGACCACGACGGCTCACTCGGCCTCGTCGACCTCGAAGACGCGCTCCGCGACGCCGACGCTGTCGTTGTCACCGCCGCACACGACGCCTACCGCGACATCGACCCCAAGATGGTTCGAGAACTCGTCTCGCGACCGCTCGTCGTCGACACGCTCTCGTGTCTCGACGCCAACGCGTGGCGGGACGCCGGGTTCGACTACGTCGAAGTGTAGGCTCGATACGGCTGGATTGCGACGCGCTCTTTCTTCCCCCGCTACTGCCTTCCGCTCGCACCGTCGTTACGAGGCGAGACTGTCGCCGTAGCGACTCGCTAGTCAGTTGGATACACCACGTGCCGATTCGACACGCCGTTCGCTCGTCTCGCTCGTCTCACGTCCGATTCGTACGCTGACCAGCATCGCCGCCCAGCCGACGCCGAGGACGAGACACCAGAGTGCGACGGTCAAATCCTCGGTGAGAGGGAGGTTCATGCTGACCCCGTACATCGCACTACCGACGACGAGGAGGACGTGGAGGGTCGACCACCGGGTCCGAGACGCCCGAAGCACCGACATCTCGGTGACGAGGAGCCAGCCGACGAGCGTCCACGAGAGCCAGACGAAGCAGAAATAGAGGGCGTTCAACTCGGCCCCACTGTCCGTACTGAGTGTGACCACCGGAATCAGCCCGGCGACCAGACCGGCGAGGAGGGCTTTGAAGTCAGGCATAGATATTGGTCGAGACCCTCCGAGAAAATTTCTTTCGATTGTCACGTATCCGCGGGCGATTCGAGTGATTCGAGAGACGAAGAGAGAACAAGAGAGACCGGTTCCAGAGAGCGCAGTGTGCGGTGCGCTCAGAGATACCCGAGGTCTTTCAGATGGGCCGTCATCGAGTCGTCGAACTCGGAGTGCTCTTCCTGTTGAGAGCGCGGGAGGCCGAACGCCGTGAGCCACGACTCACACATCGCGGCGAGTTCGTTGCAGAGGAGCGACTCCGCGTCGCTCACGTCGTACGTCTCGTCGGGGATTCTGAACAGTTCTATCTCGCTCTCGCTCTGCACGTAGCGGTACTCGGGCGTCCGGATGCTCGTCAGGTCACCGGAGTGGTACTGCGAGGCGTCGAACGCGTCGTCGTATTCGCTAATCTTCGCTAACTTGCTCGCCGAGCGAGCGCCACCGCGTTGGGTTACGGCGAACTCGCGTTCGCCGTCGCGGAGGTCGATGCCGACGGGGACGTCGGCGTCGACGCCAACCTCGTTGAGGACGGTCCGCATCGCGTCGGCGTGCTGGACGAGTTCGTCGTGCGTGCCGGAGAGACCGGAGACACCCGCGACGACGAGCGGCACGTGCGAGACGGCGTCGTTCACGACGATCATGTGGGCGAGTAACCCGTGTTCACCGAGTAGTTCGCCGTGGTCGGAGGTGACGACGACGATGGGGTCGTCGAGGCGAGACTCGGCGTACTCGACGATTTTCCGAGCGGTGTCGTCGACGTGGCAGATGCCCGCGTCGTACATCGCGTGGATGGCGCTCCACTCGTCGTCGGCGAACGGGACGCCCCGAGCGATGTGTCCGTGGAGGTCCGACGACATGTCCATCGAGACGTCGAGCGCCTCGTCGGTAGACATCTCGTAGCCGTCGGCGAAGCGGTTCTGGTACGGTTTCGGCGGGTGGTAGGGGTGGTGGCTGTCGCCGAGGTGGACGTACAGGAACAACGGTTGGTGCTCGGCGGCGGCGGCGTCGACGTTGTCGCTTCGCGAGTGCGACGTTGAGGTAGCCGATAGAGTGTTTCGGCGTGTCGCGGGTGAACCCCGCCGAGTGGTGGTTGATACCGGCGAGGTAGCGAACCATCGTCGGGAGGCCCGCCTCCTTCAAGAGCGTCTCCTTCCCGAGGTAGTGGAAGTGGTCGAACCCGCGGGCGAGTCCCGTCACCTCGCTCAGTTGGGGGTTCGGCGAGATGCAAGCCGTCCGGTAGCCAGCGTCACGGAGCGCCTCGGGAATCGTCGGGATGTCGCGGGACAACCGGGCGTCTTCGGACCACGTCCGGTGTGCCGACGGCGTCAACCCGGTCAGGATGGACGCACTGGACGAGCGTGTCCAAATGTCGTGCGAGAAACAGTTCGTGAACGCGGCACCATCGGGGCGAGCGGCGAGTTCGCTGAGAAACGGCGTCGTGTCCCGGTCGTATCCACCCAGCGTCGTGTGGTCTTGCCGAACGCTTTCGAGGGTAATCCAAACAATATCTCTGCTCATACGCTATTACCCGTACGCTGGTAAGAGCGATAAGTCGGAACTTGCTAACCACTCTCTCCCACGACTCCGTCACGCAGTAGGCTGTGGCTACTGATGAACGTGGGCGCGAACGGTCGATGGTTCTCACGGAGAACAGGAGGGTGAGACGTCTCAGTACGTTCAGAACAGCGCGAGTCGAGGGTATCGGTGCAGCGTTACCGCGACGGCGTCGCTTCGAGCGGTGGGTTCAGTTCGGAGAGGCTGGACCGCAGGTCGTCTGCAATCCCCGTCTCGACCCAGTCTCGGGTTCGCGGGACGAACGCACGGTACGTCGGGACGGTGCTGAAGAGGTCGGCGAAGATGCGACGCTCGGCTTCGAGCACCGACTCGAACTCGGTGGTCTTGTCGAACTCGGGGAACAGCGTGTCGAAGGCGTAGAAGTACTCACGGAGGAGGCCGTTCCACTCGTAGTCGCTGATGGTCACCGTCTCTGTCAGTGCGTCGTCCGAGGTGATCTCGTCGATAGAGATGGTGTCTTGCGTGGGTGCTGCACGCAGTACGACGACGCCGTCGGCGTCTGCGCTGTCGACGAACTTCGACCCGGGCAGTACCTCGCTCAGACTCGTGAACGTCCGACCGCTTTCGGTGAGGAACCGCTTCGTGAGGAAGATAGCCCCCTCGTCGAGCGTCGAGCGGGTCTGGTCGGCGTGTTTGTCGACGAACCCCGCGACGCGCTGTTTGAACGTCTGTTTCTCGTCCTCGTCGCGTTCGGTGACGTGGCCGAACGATTCGAGGTTGTGTGGCTGCATGTTCACTCCGAGTGGGTAGCCCCGAACCGAACCGTCGGCGTTGACCCAGAGGCGGTCGTCCGCGAGGTAGTCGCCGCCCGACCCGAGCAGCGAGAGGAGCGTGTTCGTCTTGCCGGCGCTTCGCCACGCGGGGAAGATGAACGTGCTTCCGTTCCACTGTACGCCGGAGGCGTGCACCAGCGCGTAGCCGTCGTCGACGAACCGCTTTCTGAGTTCGTACTCGAGCGGGTAGACGACGTTGAACGGCTCCCAGTTGGGCGAGACCCACATGTGGCTCCAGTCGGCGTTGACGCTCATGTAGTTCGAGCCTTTCCGGACGACGAACCGATCTCCCTCACGCCCGTAGTAGGACTTCGGGGTCCCGAGTACCGTGTCGGGGTCGGGTTTTTGCGTCGTCATCTCGATGACGAGGTCGGGTTCGCGGTCGGGAGACGTTTCGAGGAAGTGGTCGTACATCCGGTGATGCTGGTTGACCGACCGACCTTCGTCTCCTCGAACCTCCACCAGATACGTGTCGAAGAAGTTGTAGTAACTCATCAGTTTGTGCTCCACCATCTATCGATGATTCCAGATTGTACCGGCTGTCGAGATAAGCGATAGCGTAGGTATCGCAGTAGTCGTACAGACACTTTCATAGTCATCATCTGACAACGGAGTCTATTGACTTAGTAAGTATCTGGATACCACTTCTCTCTCCTCTCGGTTAGTAAGCTACAAACCGGCGTGTGTCGCGTAGTGTGGAGCTACTGATCGTTGCAGAACGTTCCACCGTCTGGCGTTTTTACCTCAATAATAGTCTTGTTTCGGCGGAATTTTGCACCGCCGTCGAACGCGCTCTCTGCCTCTGGCCACATCGGCAAAATCAGTTACTAACCGAATCGAAAGTGCTGAATTAATCTCCCCGTGACGGCCCCGTCGTTCGTTACTCGAATCATAACTTTTGCACTATCTATCGATAGAAATTAGTGAGAATTGATAATATGACCCACGATTATTCGTTACCAGCAACGCCCACGACGGACGAGCGCACGCACCAAGCGCGAATACGACGCGTTTCACGATATGCGAGATGAAGCGAGTGTCGTTCGTCGACGAACCGTTCTGAAAGCACTCGGTATCGGTGCGACTGCACCGTTCCTGACGAGGGCTGGCACGTCTGTCGCAACCGCCGTGACTGGTTCGGAACCGTGGACGGTTGCCGTCCTCCCCGACACACAGAAGTACGCGGAGTCGTCGTCGCTCATCGAGTACGCCTACGCCCAGACGGAGTGGATTGCCGACAACGCTGGCTCGGAGAACATCGAGTTCGTCACGCACGTGGGCGACCTCGTAGAGACTGCCGAGAACGTAGACGAGTGGGAGCGAATCGACGACGTGATGGGACGGTTGGACGACGTCAACCTCCCGTACTCGACGGTTCCCGGCAACCACGATTGGGTTCGTGAAGGAACGTGGGGAGTGAGAAGCATCGAGAACTACCGGCAGTACTTCGGTCCGGACCGGTACGCAGGACAGAGTTGGTACGGCGGGAGCGGTCCCGACGGGTTGAGTCACTACCAGTTCTTCTCGGCCGGTGGTTACGAGTTCCTCCACCTCGCCCTCGAGTGGGAAGTTCCCGGCAGCATCAACGACGCAGAGACACCGTTTGGCTGGGCGCACGAGATACTTCAGCAGTACCCCGACCATCCAACTATCATCACGACCCACTCGTACCTCAAAGACACCGGCGTCCGGATGGCGGGAATCGATGGTGAGTGGGGTGAAACGACTATCGGCGGCGAACCCGACGACAATCGCCCGAACGGGAATTCCGGCGGCAGGACGTGGAAGGAACTCATCCGGTCGAACAGCCAGGTGTTCATGATCTTCAACGGTCACTTCACCGACATCGACGGTGAAGCTCACCAAATCTCAGAGAACGACGACGGCCTCGATGTTTACGAGATGGTGGCCGATTATCAGGACCGTTCACACGGTGGCGACGGCTGGATGCGACTGCTCACCTTCCAACCCGGCGGCGGGTCCGACGACAACGACCGGATTCTCGTCCAAACGTACTCGCCGTCGCTCGACGAGTTCGAGGACGACAGCGACAGCGAGTTCAGTTTCGACCTCGACTTCGCAGAGCGCTTCGGCGCGAGCGAAGAACCAGAACCGGAGACGCCCATAACCGGCGACGTCGACGATGACGGCGACGTCGACGACGACGACGTCAGAGAGGTCCAACAGTACATCGCGAAGAAGAACGACGACATCGACGTCGAGGCGGCGGACGTCGACGACGACGGTGACGTCGACATCGCGGATGCAGTACGCATTCGGAACCTGATAGGTGACCAATGACGACGCGTTCACCACTGACGCGACTCCTCTCGGTGCTGCTCGTCCTCGCGGTGACGCTCGGGACGATACAAGGTTTCGCCGTCGTGAGTGCAGCGACTCCGACGGTCGGAATCAGCGAGACTGCGGGGTCGACAGATGGCGGTCCAATCGAACGGACAGCCGGTGAGACGGCGACGCTCGTCGTCTGGTCGGACGCCGAGTCCGTCGGCGGCTATCAGACGACTGTCGAGTTCGACCCGGACGTCGTGCAAGTTACCGCTGTCTCGGGGACTGACGATTTCGACGGTCCCGTCCACGAGACAGACAACGACGAGGGGTGGGTCACGCTCAACCAACTCCACGATTCGAGCGCCGATAGCCCGGCGCTCGCGCACATCACCTTCGAGTTCGTGGGGTCCGCAGAGGCGCAGTCGCCCATCTCACTCGTCGAAGACGAGACGAAACTCTCGGACGCCGAGGGGAACGAAATCGGTGTCGAAGACTACCAGGATACCTCGGCTTCTGTCGTCTCACCGACGCCGGACCCGACCGAGACACCGACGCAGACGCCGGACCCAACCGAAACGCCGACACAGACGCCGGACCCAACCGAGACGCCGACGCAGACGCCGGACCCAACCGAGACGCCGACGCAGACACCGACGCAGACGCCCGAACCGACCGAGACACCGACGCAGACACCGGACCCAACCGAGACGCCGACGCAGACGCCCGAACCGACCGAGACACCGACGCAGACACCGACTGAGACGCCGGAGGCGACTCCGTCGCAGCCATCGGGTGGAAGCGGTGGTAGTGGCGGGAGTGGCGGTAGCGGCGGTAGTGGTAGCTCCGGTGGAAGCAGTGGAGACGACGACGACACACCCGAACTACCAGAAGTCACCGTCTCACAGCGACAGACCAGTACGCTCGTCTCCGTGAAACACGGCACGTCGGGCACGTCGCTGTCGGCGCAGTTCACCGACCTGCAGCAGGTCGACGGGTCGAATCGAGTCAGCGTGAGTCAACTCGACTGGCGGACCACCTCCGAGAAGCGCCGATACTCCGTCGAACTGTCCGCGCCGAACTCGTCGGCAGGGAACGTTCCGGAACTGGCCACCGAAGAGGCGCACGCGCTCTCTTACTTCACGGTGACCACCGACGGCATCGAGAACACGACTATCGACACGGCGACGATTCGGTTCACCGTCGCGAACGTGACGGAGTCCGAGGACTCGGCAGCCGTGGCGCTGTGGCACTACAACGGGACGGCGTGGGAACGACTGAACACCACGTCGCTCGGTAACGGTTCGTTCGCCGCAGAGACGCCAGGATTCTCGACGTTCGCGGTGACGGAGCCACCGACGTCGACACCGACTCCGTCGCCGACTCCTGATCCGACGCCCGTAGCGGCGACGACGCCGGCGCAGACGACGTCCGCAGAGACGACGGCGACGGCGACGACAACACCGCCAGTAACTACTGACGTCTCGAGTGACACGGGCCTGTCCGTCGTCCTGTTCGTGGTTCTCGTCTCACTCGTCCTCGTCGGGGTGAGATCCCGAACACTCCGACGCGACTGAGCACGAGGCGAACGACTCCCGCTTTTTTCGACCACGCAACTCGAGCGCACAGACGTAGGGCCACGAACGCGAGTCGTGACGCCGTCGCTCGAACTCAGCTAGAGACCACGACGATAGTTTCTCACCCGCCCGCTGAGAGAGAGAGAACTCTTCGGTCTAAAGGAGTATGAAAATGTTCCGGGTCGCAATGCGGTCGTTTTGGCACGCGAACCGGTGTATTGCGGGGCCCGGAACACTTGAGAGTAGTAGCGCGTGTAGTATAAATTCTGTTATATTAGTTGAAAAAGTGACTGTACGTCGGGCTAAAATCGCGAGCCGTCGGTCGGATGTCATCACGGCCAGATGGGAGACACAGATTGTTCAATAACTCAGGCAGTTTTGTCTTCTCTACGGACATTCTGCTATCCTTTGACTCCTCTTTGGCAACTTTCGTAGTTCTCGAATCTTCGCGCTGCGGGGTGTACACGGGAGGGTTACCGCTACCGGAGTCGTGCTCGCGCGTCGCCACCATTCCGTATCGACCTCTGTTGGACGAAAAATAGGTGGACGGAGAGATGGCCGTGTCTCGTCCGCTTCAGCAGTTCTCGACTCCGTTCGAGTTCTCGTACTCTGGAACGGTGAGCGCTATCGACCCGTCGCCACAGACAGTGACGAGACATCCCGCGTAGTTGAACCGAAGGGACCGGGTCGCCATCGTCCTGACGGGGGTGCCGAACAACGTCTCTAATGCGTCCGTCTCGATGCACTCTCCGAGCGGCGTCAAAACCGCTGGTTCGATACCCGTCACGGCAGCCACTGCCCGGACGACTGCCATCGATACCGGTTCGTCACCGGTGAACTCCGTGTAGTACGTCGACGTCGCTACTGCGCCGTCGGAAACGCTACCACTCCACTCGTCTCTATCTCGTTGCATCTTCGCCTCTGACTCTGTCAAATTTTTGTCCTATCTATGCTTCGGCTGTGATTCGTAGACAATCGTCCATCAGTACGGACATCGGTGATATAATTCTACACCGCCTATCGGACGGAACTGTTGCACACGAAAGTGTTCACTTGACGTATATCCAGACACTCTCTCGTCACAATGTGATGGCGAAAACCGATAGACTGAGGCGCATTCGAGAAGGATATGCACCGAATTACTTCGGGAAACAGTAGACTGTACCGTGGAACAATCGGCAGGGTGTATACGTCTCGAAATCCATCAGATAGAGTGATGAATATTCGTAGTCGTAGCCCGCGGCAGAACCACGCTCTCTCGACGGTCGTTCCCGGCCTCGCACCGGCAGCACCGAAGCGGAACGTCCTCGTCGTCCTCGCGTACTGCTTCGTACTGCTCTTCTTGTTCGCACTCGTCTTCTAGCGCGCTGCGTCGATTTTTGTTTACCAGGTGAGTCCTTCGTAGGTCAACCCCTCACGACGCTCGACGATGCGCCGTCCGTCCACGACTATCGGACGAGCCATCGCGTCGAACTCGTCGTCGAGCGCCGCGAACTCGTCCCAGTCGGTGACGACGACGGCGGCGTGTGCGTCACGAAGCGCGTCTGCCGCGCTGTCGGCGTACTCGACGTCGGGGAACCGTTCGCGCATCCGGTCTGTCGCGACGGGGTCGTAGCCGACGACGTCCGCGCCACGGTCCAGCAGTCCCTCGATGACGGGAATGGCACGTGACTCACGGATGTCGTCGGTGCCGGGCTTGAAGGCGAGTCCGAGCACGGCCACGCGCTTGTCCGAGACGTCCACGTGGTCGTCGAGGAGCGCGAGTAGGCGTTTCGGCTGGCGGTCGTTGACACCGACGGCGGCTTTCAGGAGCTCTGCATCGTAGCCCGCCGTGTCGGCAGCGGCGATGAGTGCGGCGACGTCTTTCGGGAAGCACGACCCACCCCATCCGACACCGGAGGCGAGGAACTGCGACCCGATGCGCTCGTCGAGACCGATAGCGTCTGCGACTTCGTAGGCGTCGACGCCGTACTCCTTGCAGATGTTGCCCAACTCGTTCATCAGGCTGATCTTGGTCGCGAGGAAGGCGTTGTTGGCGTACTTGATCATCTCGGCCTCGCGGAGTCCCGTCTCGACGACGGGGATATCTGTTCCGTCTGTGAGCGGCCGATAGAGTTCGCGGAGCGTCGCCAGTGCCTCGTCGTTCTCCGCGCCCAACACGACCTTGTCGGGGTCAAGGAAATCGAGGACGGCGTGACCCTCGCGTAGGAACTCGGGGTTCATGGCGACGTCGATTCCGTCGCCGAGTGTCTTTCCGGTGGTCTCTTCGAGAATCGGGCCGACGCGCTCTGCTGTCGTGCCGGGGACGACCGTACTCTTGACGACGACGAGGTGGGGGCTCGACTTCTCACGGAGCGCCTCACCGAGCGACTCCGTCCCCTTCTCGACGAGACTGGTGTCGATACTCCCGTCGTCGCGTGAGGGTGTCGGGAGGGCGATGAAGGTGACGTCCGTGTCGCGGACGGCGTCGTAGGAGGTGGTGGCGGTGAGTCGCGTGCCGGCGTGTTCTGCGAGGAGGTCCGCGAGGCCGGGTTCGTGGATGGGCGCTTCGCCCGCGTTGAGTCGTTCGACGATGGACTCGTCGATGTCGATCGCGGTGACCGTGTGGCCGAGGTCCGCCAGACACGCCGCGAGGGTCGTGCCGACGTACCCACTGCCGATGATACTGACGTTCACTGTCGAGAGAGACTCGGTCGAGCAGGTTGAACGTTTCGTCAGTTGACGGGTTCGTATTTACAGGATACCACCAGTAGCGACAGACTAACCATGGGGTTTCTTGTCGTGGGCGTCGACTAACCGAAGTGACTCACGTCGTTCGTTCGGCACGAGAAATCAATGGGATTCGTCGACCGCTATCCGGTGTTCACCCTTACTGTCCTCGCCGGGGCACTGTACGCTCTCGGTCGACTCGCCACCTCCCGTCTCGGCGTCGACCCACTGGTCGTCGGCGTTCTCGTCGCCGGAGTGCTCGTCGTCGCGTGGCGACTGAGTCGTCTCTCGTGAACTCACGGGAGATTCGAAGCTCTCCATCTTCTGGACGCCATCTCCCAGAGTCAGCAGAAAACGAGTCGGGATAAACATATCTTCGATAAGTAACACGTAGAACCCGTGATTTTCGAACTTTTGATAGCCAAAAGTCCTTTTAGGCTCAAGAGTGTAGTAAAATTCCATGCCGGAATGCCAACTTCGAGCAGTACGCAGTGACGGGTCTCGGTTCGCAGCACAGGTTCGACGAACGGGTGAGCGACGGTAGTGAGTCAACCGACAGCTCAGCGCTCGTCCCGACACCGGTCAGAGCGACACGGCCGGTCGACGGACACGAACGAAGAATCACCCGAACAGCGAGCAGAAGACATCGACGAGTCGGAACTCGTTCGCACCGACGACGGCGACCTCATCCACGAAGAGACGGGTCTCGTCGTCGAAGAGGACAACATCGACCACGGTCCCGAGTGGCGGGCGTTCGACCAGTCGGAGCGCGACCAGAAGTCGCGGGTCGGTGCGCCGACGACGCCCGCAATGCACGACAAGGGGTTGACGACCGAAATCGGCTGGCGCGACAAAGACGCCAACGGACACAACCTCTCGAACGAGAAGCGCAAGCAGATGAACCGCCTCCGGACGTGGCAACAGCGCATCCGGACGAACGACGCCGGCGAGCGGAACCTCCAGTTCGCTCTGAGCGAAATCGACCGGATGGTCTCTGCGCTGGGAGCGCCGGACAACGTCCAGGAGATGGCGTCGGTCATCTACCGCCGCGCACTCGACGAAGACCTCATCCGCGGGCGCTCTATCGAGGGTGTCGCGACGGGGGCGCTCCACGCGGCGATGCGCTGTGAGGCCATCCCGCGAACGCTCGAAGAGGTGTCGGACGTCGCCCGAGTCGACCACAACCGCGTCGGCCGAGCGTATCGACATCTCTCGCAGGAACTCGGCTTGGAAGTCAGTCCCGCCGAACCGAGTCAGTACGTCCCGCGCTACTGTTCGGCGCTCGGCGTCTCGTCGCTCGTCGAACAGAAGGCTACAGAAATCGTCGCCGACACGACCGAAGAGGGTCTCCACGCCGGGAAGTCGCCCTCGGGGTTCGCCGCGTCGGCGGTCTATCTCGCCTCGATGCTCTGCGGTGAGAAGGAGACGCAGGCGGACGTCGCCGACGTCGCCGACGTCACCGAAGTTACCATCCGAACGCGGTATCAAGAGCAGATGGAAGCGTTAGGTCTGGTCGGCTAACTCAGCCGGTGACGTCTTTTCTCTCGAACAGTTCGGCGCTCACGACGACGAGGACGATAGCGACGACGACGAGATAAGCCACTCCGGGCCAGTCGACGTCGCCCGCGACGAGGATCGCGCCTGCATCGAAGTACCGCGAGAGTGCGAGGTCACCGACCCACTCGTAGTCGGTGTCCAGTGTCAGGCTGTCGACGAGATAGAGTGCGAAGTGTACCGCGATGGCGATACCCTGTGCGACACGAACTCGGTCGACGAGCACCGACGCGAGGAGTCCGATGGTGGCCGACGACGCGTGGTAGACGACGAACAGCGCGTGGAGGACGAGCAGGTCCAGCGGGTCGATATCTTCACCGACGAACGCGACGGCGGCGAGCACCGCCATCCACGCGACGCCGTTGACGACGACGATAGTCGGCAGCAGTGAGAAGCACTTCGCGACGACGATGCGTGACCGCGAGACGGGGTTGACCAACAGGAGGTCGATGGAGTTGCCCTCTATCTCTCCGGCGATTGCCCCCGCGGCGACGTAACCGAAGTAGATGCCGAGGAGGAGCACCCAGACGAACTGGTAGAGTTCGGTGACGAGAAACCCTTCGACGGTGCCGATGTTCTCGACGCTGCCGAGGAAGGCGTTCTGCACCTCCGGGGGAAACGACTCGACGTAGGCTTCGAAGTCGACACCGGAGGCAGCAATCGACGGATAGAGGCCGACGACGAGTCCGATAGTGGCGACGAGCAGGACGGTCAAGAGGAGCGTCTGTCGCCCACGGCGACGGACTTCGAAGGCGTACAGTTCAAGCATCGGTCGACTCCGCAGGAAGGGCGTCGTCGCCGTCGCGTTCGCGTCTCTCGGTGTCGCCTTCACTCCGTTCGTTCTCTGTCACCCCGTCGTCTCGGTCGGTGTAGAAGTGCATGAACACGTCTTCGAGCGACGCCTCTCGAATCTCGATATCTTCGACTGTGTAACTCGACAGGCGGTCCAACAGTTCGTCGTACCCGCCGTTGACGATGAGTTTGAGAACACCCTTCGACTCGTACTCGCCGCGGACGACACCCGGGAGGTCGAACGTCTCGATAGGTGGGTGTTCGGTGAGCGTCGCACGGACGACTTTCCCGCTCTTTCGAAGGAGTGTGTCGATGTCCTCGACGGCGACGAGTCTCCCGTTTCGGATGACCGCGACGCGGTCACAGACGCGCCGGACCTCGCTGAGGATGTGTGAGGAGAACAGCACCGTCACACCTCGCTCGCGCTCCGCTTCGAGGAACTCGTAGAAGGTACGCTGGACCAACGGGTCGAGGCCGGAGGTGGGTTCGTCCATGACGACGAGCGTCGGGTCGTGCATGAACGCCTGCACGATGGCGAGTTTCTGTCGGTTCCCACGCGAGTACGTCCCGACCTTTCGGTCGAACGGGGCAGGAAACAGGGCCTCCAACTCGGCGCGTCGCTCGCCCCCGCGCAGTGACTCGTAGTAGTCGAGATGCCGACGGCCACTGAGCGAGTCGTAGAACGCGAAGTCACCGGGGATGTGGCCGAGTTCGTGTTTGACCTCGACGAGTTCGTGTCGGTCGGCGACGCGCTTTCCGAGAAGCGTCACTTCGCCCGACGTCGGACGGAGGAAGCCGAGGAGGGCCCGAATCGCCGTCGACTTCCCGGCACCGTTGGGACCGAGAAAGCCGAACACTTCGCCGCGTTCGACGGTCAGCGTCAGGTCTTCGATGCCGCGCACGTCGCCGTAGTACTTCGTGAGGCCCGACAGTTCGATAGCCGGGGACACCATATCGTAGAGAGAGGTGCCGAGACAACATATATCGTCGTAAGTGACCTCTCTAGAGGGTATGCGGACCGCCCTCCGCGTCCTCCTCGTCGGTCTCGTCGTGTGTTCGCTCGCTCTCCCCGCCTTCGGACAGGAAGACCAGAGCGTCGTCGGCGAACCCGTCCTCTCGGTGTTCGCGCCGAACGACCTGCTCGTCCCCGGCGAAGAGACCACGCTCGACGTCTACGTCGCCAACACGGGCACTATCGACCGCGGCGGCCCTGCCTCCTATCTCGAACGCGTGACGACGGCGCGTGCGACGACGCTCGAACTCAGACCCGGGTCGGCACCCATCGAAATCGACACCGGACGCTACCCCGTCGGGACGGTTCCCATCGGCACCCAGGGCCCCTATCAGTTCACCGTCACCGTCGACGACGACGCCGAACCGGGCGTCTACGAACTACCGGTCGTCGTGACCTACACTTACACGCACATCGTCCGCTACGAGACCGACAACCCAGAGCGCGAACCCCGGTTCAGCGACTGGGACGTCTCGAAACGAGTCGAACTCGTCGTCCGCGTCGAAGACCGACCCCGGTTCTCGGTGACAGACGTCGACAGCGACGTGCAGGTCGGCAGTCGCGGGACGGTCACCGTCGCGGTCACGAACGACGGCGTCAACACTGCCCGAGACGCCGTCATCACCCTCACTACGGGTGACCCCGAGATCCGCTTCGCCGAGAATGCGACGGTCGCCGAGACGTTCGTCGGGTCGTGGGAACCCGGTGAGACGCGTCGTGCGTCCTACGTCGTCGACGTCGTCCCCGACGCTGCCCGTCGAGCGTACCCGCTCCGTGCCGTCGTCGACTACCGCGACTCCGAAGGAATTGCCCACACCTCACCTCCCTTGACCGTGAGTCTCCGCCCGGACGCCGAACAGACCTTCGACCTCCAGTCGCCGAACGACACGCTCCGCGTCGGCGCGACGGGCCGTGTCGGTGGCGAGGTGGTCAACACGGGGACCCGACCGGTGACTGACGCCGCCTTGGTAGTCGAGACGCTACCGGAGGCGTTCACCGTCGTCGAACGGACGTATCCACTCGGTGACCTCGAACCCGGCGACCGGGTCCCCTTCGAGTTCACCGTCGCCGTTCCCGACGACGCGGACCCCGGCCCACGGCGGTTCGGGTTCGTCGTGGAGTACGAGACGGCAGCAGGCTACGACGCGGTCAGCGACCGTCTCGACCGCTCGCGTGTGGTGGGTGCGCGTCGAGACGTCTTCGCCATCGACACGGCCGAGTCGACTGTCGAAGTCGACTCGGACAACCGACTCGAACTCGTCGTCACGAACACGGGTTCGGAGACGGTGTCGGACGTTCGGGTGGCTATCGACGCCGTCGACCCGCTATCGAGTGACGTCCCCGCAGCGTACGTCGGCACGCTCGCCCCTGGCGAGTCGGCCCGTGTCGCGGTACAAGTGACCGTCGACGACGACGCCGTCGCGACGAGCTATCCAGTCGCCGTGACGCTCACCTACGAGGACGAGCGTGGCGTCGTTCGAACCGCCACATCCGTCGTCGGACTCGACATCGTCGAACCGGCGTCGAGCGTTCCCGTCGTCGCACTCGTCGCCGTCGTCGCAGCAGTCGTGCTCGGGTCCGGATGGTGGTGGTTCCGGCGATAGCAGGGAGCGAGAAAGAGACAGAGCGTCAGTCGCCGCCGACGGGGTAGTCCTGTGTCGGTTCGAGCATACGACTCCCGCAGTCTGGGCACGTTCCGTGGTGGCCGTCGAGTGTCGTTCCACAGGTCCGACAGAAGTACCGCTGTCTCTGCGTAGTGGGAGTCCCCCCAGCACTGCTTGCTGTGGCTCGTTGTGTGTCTGCGTCCGCGGCGTCACCCGTCTCCGCGACGTCACTCGTGAGCAGGTCGCGGAGCGAACTGATCCAGCGGTCCTGCGAGCGGTCACTCATCGCGTGTGCTCCAGTGCCTCGCTCGCGAGTGCGAGCACGTCCGCCACTCGACACGTGTGATGGGTGATGGTTCGGTGTTTCGCGTCGTACGTGATGACTCCCAAATCGGCCAGTTTCGGGAGGTGGATGTGGTGGAGGTCACTCGCGAGTCGCTCGCGGTCGGTCGGTGCTGTCTGTGCAACGCGATCGGCGAGTGTCTCGAAGTCCACCTGTTCGGTAGGGAGGTCTGCAAGTTCTCGCAAGACGCGGCGGCGGCGCGGGTCGCCGAGAACGTCCTGCACGCGCTGGACTCGGTTCCGGTTCGTACCCGAATGCCCTTGTGCGGCCATTAGCAGTAACGACGGCCCGTGTCACTAAAGGACATACTGAACGTTTCGAGTAGTTTCGTACTGTTTCGGGGGTTTAGGAGGTTCTATTCGGCATCTCACGATTTCTCCGTTCTGCCTCTCGTGGAGTGGTTCGTGGTCGTCGTCGAGGCCACTGGCTCTCACACGACGGGACGATATGCCGCTGAAAATGAAAATCGTCGAGACCCGAATGGGTTCTCGGAGGGGGCGACTGTGCTACGTCGCGCTGTGTCACGCTACGTCGCGCTTCGGTCGTCCGCCTCGGGGCGCATCGCCTTCGCAGGGTTGCTCGGTTCGCATCCCGACAAGTAGACGATGTTCTCGCGGCCGACGCGGCGACGAGTGATCTCTCCCGCAGACTCCATCGACGAGAGAGTCCGGCTCACCGTCGCCTTCGAGAGATTCGTCGCCTCGACGAGCTGTTTCTGGCGGAGCCATCCGCCGTTCGTCTCGATGAGTTCGACGAACCGCTCTTTCGGGGTCACGCCGTCTTCGAGGAGCAAATCTGCTTCGCTCCACGTCGTTTCCGACTGCCGCGTCCCCACAGCGTCGGACGTCTCGGCGACGTCGGCCGCGTCGTCTCCGTGCCCGTTCGTTCGTGTCTCCACGCTTCGCTTCGACTCCGGCGGCCGACCCAAGAAGTGGCCGTACGTCCGACGAAGCTGCTGATGGAGCCGATACAGTACTCTCATCCTACACCGTCCGCTCTCGGCGGCGGCGTTCGATTGTGAAGTGGCATTCCGGCCTATTGATAAAGGTACGTCTCGTGCAAATAGTTCTTCCTTGCAGGTGCAAGTCCTCGCACGTGAGCGGTAAAGTGGGTTGCGCGCGTATCACACGGTATGTACGACCGAATCTTACTCCCGACCGATGGAAGCGAGTGGTCGGTCGCCGCGGCCAGACACGCGTTCGCACTCGCTCGCCTCGACGGAGGAACGATACACGTCCTCTCGGTCGTCGACGTCCGCCACTTCGAGGAGGAACTCGTCGGAACCGACCGTCGAGAAGGGATGTCGATTGCCGAACAGAGCGCCCACGCCGCCGTCGACCACGTCCAGACGCTCGCCGAGGAGGCCGGATGTCGCGTCCGAACGAGCGTCCGACAGGGGATGCCGCACACGACCATCGTCGACTACGCCGCCAGTCACGACGTCGACCTCGTCGTGATGGGGACACACGGGAGGACGGGGCTCCAACGGTTCCTCCTCGGGAGCGTCGCCGAACGCGTCCTCCGGGCGGCGTCTGCCCCGGTCTTGACGGTCCACCTCGACGGGGAGACCGAGACGCCGTCGTACGACGACGTGCTCGTCCCGACTGACGGGAGTGAAGGGTCGACGGCGGCGCTGGAACACGCACTCGTACTCGCTGCTGCGACCGGTGGGCGAGTTCACGTGGTCTCGGTGGTCGACTCGCGAGCACTCTCCGGTGGGTTCGAATCTGGTCCTGCACTGCCGAGTATCCGAACGCATCTCGAAGCGTACGCGAGAGAGAGCGTCGAGACGTTCCGAAACCGGGCCACCGACGTGGGTGTCGACTCGACCGGCACGGTCGCTGTCGGCCTCCCCGCCGACGAGATTCGGGCGTTCGCCGAGGACAACGCCGACATCGTCGTGATGGGTACGCACGGTCGAACCGGTCTCGAACGGGTGATATTCGGAAGCGTCACCGAACGCGTCGTCCGGACTACGGCGGTGCCTGTCCTGACGGTTCGCCCGTCGGCGTCGCTCACGACGCTGGCGGGTTCGGGACGAGGAGAGCACGCGGAGGTTACGACGGAGTAGCGGGGGCGACTCTGTCGATACCGGCCGAAAGCACGACGCTCGATAGAACGAACACGGCGACGGCGACGGCGAGTGACCCCCACGCCGACAGCGACAAGGCGACGACGTGGAACACGGCCGACAGCGGCGAGTAGAGAACGACGAGTTGGAGACCGAACGACGCCAGCACCGCCACGAGGAGCCACGGGTTCGACCCGACGGTGAGACCGTAGTGTCGCCGGACGAGATACGCACGCGTGAGTTCGGCGACGACGAGAAAGGTAAAGAGGAGCGTCTGTGCGAGGGCCAACTCGTCGGTCACGTCCAGAGTCGTGAAGAAGAGCGCCAACCCGACGACAGTCATGAGGACGCCCGTCCCGAGCACCGACCCCACCATCTGTCCGTCGATGACGGGGGTGTCGCGACTCCGGGGCGGCCGAGCCATCACGTCGGCCGTCTTCGGGTCGACGCCGAGTGCGAGCGCCGGCAACCCGTCGGTGACGAGGTTCATCCAGAGAATCATCGCGGGCGTGAGCACGAGCGCTTCCGCTCCGTCGCCGAACACGTCCGGAAAGTAGAACGCACCGAGGAGGACGCCGACGAAGACGACGAGCACCTCGCCTGCATTCGCCGAGAGGAGGAAGTTCACGAACTTGCGGATGTTGTCGAAGATACCTCGGCCCTCGGCGACGGCGTCTCGAATCGTCGCGAAGTTGTCGTCGCGGAGCACCATGTCGGAGGCCTGCTGGGCGACTTGCGTCCCTCGGACGCCCATCGACACGCCGACGTCGGCGTTCCGGAGCGCAGGGGCATCGTTGACGCCGTCGCCCGTCATCGCGACGGTCCGCCCCGTCGATTGGAGCGCCTGCAAGACGGCCACCTTGTGGGAGGGGTCGACACGAGCGAAGATTTCAGCGGACTCCACTAGGTCGGTCAGTTCTTCGTCTGTCGCGTCGTCGATGTCGGCGCCGGTCACGGCCGTCGTCGCGTCGAACCCCAACTGTCGACCGACGGCTTTGGCCGTCTCGACGTTGTCACCGGTCGCCATCAGCACCCGGATACCCGCCCGTCGACAGTCCGCGATGGCTCCTTCGACTTCCGGGCGCGGTGGGTCCATCATCCCCTGTAGACCGAGAAACACCAACTCGCGTTCGACCGAATCGGCCGAGTCGGTCGAGTCGACCGAGGCGTCGGCGGTGACGCCCTCTCGTCGGGCGAACCCGAGTACGCGGAGCGCGTCGCCGGCGAAGGCATCGGTCGTCGCTACCACCGCATCCCGGCGCTCGGGCGTCAGCGGGACGACGTCTCCGTCGAGCAGGATGCGGTCGCAGCGGTCCAACACGACTCGCGGTGCGCCCTTCGTGTACGCCGCCGTCTCCCCGTCCGAGTGGCCGACGACGACGGTCATCCGCTTTCGTTCCGAATCGAAGGGGAACTCGCGGAGGCGTTCGCCATCCGGTTCGACACCGGCGTCTCGGGCCGCACGCAAGAGCGCGACTTCAGTCGGGTCGCCGCGGACGGTCTCCGCACCGTCGAGTTCGGCGTTGTTACACAGCGCTCCACAGACTAGGAGTGCCCGGAGTGCCTCGTGTTCGGGCGCCCCCTCGCCGTCCGTCAGCATCGTCTCGCCGCGTGCGACGATGCGAGGCGTAACCGTCTCTTCGGGAGCCACCTCACCGTCGGAGAGGTCGGCGACGACGCCACCGGCGAGGACGCGACTGACGACCATCCGACTCTCCGTGAGCGTCCCCGTCTTGTCGGTGACGATGGTGTCGACCGACCCGAGACTCTCGACGACGGGGAGGGAACGGACCAGCGCGTCGCGTGCGAGCAGTCGCTGTGACCCGAGTGCGAGGGTGAGCGTCACTACCGCCGGGAGTCCTTCGGGGACGGCGGCGACGGCCAACGTGATGGCGACGAGGACGACGAGCGTCGGCGGCGTCTGTGTGACCACCAGTTGCGTGAGCGCGATGAGGACGATGAGGACGACGACGCCCGCACCGAGTCGCTTGCCGAGGCTATCGACTTCGCGCTGAAACGGCGTCTCGCGGTCCTCGGCTTCCTCCAACTGCGTCGCGATAGCGCCGACTTCGGTGTCCATCCCCGTCTCGACGACGATAGCCTGTCCCCGGCCTCGGACGACGGCCGTGTTCATGAACAGGAGATTTCGCCGCTCTGCAAGCGGCGTCGCCTCGTCGAGGACGCCTATCTCTTTGACGACGCTCGCACTCTCGCCAGTGAGCGCGGATTCGTCGGTTTCGAGCGTCGTCACGTCGACGAGACGAGCGTCGGCGGGGATGGCGTCACCCGCTTCGAGGAGGAGCAGGTCGCCGGGAACGACGTCCGTCGCGGGAACGTCGACGGTCCGTCCGTCGCGCCGGACCGTCGCCGTCGGCGTCGACAGCGACTGGAGTGCCTCTAGTGAGCGCTCGGCGCGGTAATCTTGGACGAAACCGAAGACGCCGTTGGCGAGGAGGATGGCGACGATGAGCGCCGCGTCGACGTAGCCAGGGTCCTCGCCGGGGAGAAAGCCGACCGCCAGCGAGAGCAGCGCCGCGAGAACGAGGAGGTAGACGAGGGCGTCTCGAAACTGCGAGGCGAACAGCACGAGCGGTGAGACGCGGTCACGCTTCCGGAGTTCGTTCGGGCCGTGTTCCTGTAGACGGGTGGCGACAGTCTCGTTGGACAGCCCCGCGAGGTCGGTGTCGAGCGTTTCGACGACCGACTCGACGGACTGACTGTGCCACTCCATGGTAGCGGTGGATACGGCAGGGAGGGTATTATGCTCTCGCCGCGTCTCATCTCCTGAGACTCGTACTCGCAGTTCATGCTGTTTGCCGACGTACTCTCTCTCGTGATGTTCAGAGAGATCCTCGTCCCAACGGACGGAAGTGAGGGCGCACGTCGCGGCGTCGAACACGCACTCGACATCGGCGAGAAGTACGGTGCGCGAATCCACACGCTGTACGTCGTCGACGAAGACGTCTACGCGACGCCAGCGCTGAGTGGTGGCGAACTGTTCCTCGAAGAACTCCAAGACAGTGGAGAAATCGCGTGTGAGGAGATCGTCAGCGCGGCAGTAGACCGCGGTCTCGACGCCGTGTCACACTGTGTCCGCGGGAAGCCCCACCGAGAAATCGTCGACTACGCCGACGAACACGACATCGACCTCATCGTCATCGGAAAACACGGGGTGGCAGGCCACCGTCACCAACACATCGGTAGCTGTACCGACCGGGTCGTTCGCACGGCAGGCGTGCCGGTGCTTCCGGTCTGACCGTCTGCCCCCGACTACTTTACCACTCCATGCCGCCGTTGACGCCGAGGATTTGCCCCGTCATGTAAGAGGACTCCTCGCTGGCGACGAACCGGACGATACCGGAGATGTCTTCGACGGTGGCGAAGCGGTCGAGCGGAATCCGAGCGAGAATCTTCTCTTGGACGCGTTCGGGGACCTTTTCGAGCATGTCCGTCTGGACGAACCCCGGCGAGACACAGTTAGCCGTCGTGTTGTGGCGAGCGAGTTCGAGTGCGACGGTCCGCGTGAAGCCGAAGAGACCACTCTTGGTCGTCGCGTAGTTGGCTTGGCCGTAGTTACCCTGCTGACCGACGACGCTGGAGATGTTGATGAGGCGGCCGTTGTCCGCGTCTTTCAGGTCGTCGAAGAAGGAGTGCGTACAGTTGAACACACCGCCGAGGTTGACGTCCATCACCGCATCCCAGTCGTCTCTCGTCATCTCTTCGAACTTCTTGTCGACGGTGATGCCGGCGTTGTTGACAAGGACGTCTGCGCCGCCGAAGACGTCCCGGACACGGTCGGCCATCGCCTCGACCTCGTCTTTGTTGCAGACGTCGGCTTGGACGGCGATGGCGGTGCCGCCGTCGGCCTCGATAGCGTCGACGACGTCGTGGGCCTCTCCCTCCGACGAACGGTAGTTTACGACGACGTTCGCACCGTGTGCACCGAGGTCCTCGGCGATACCGCGGCCGATTCCTCGTGACGATCCTGTGACGACGCAGGTCCGGTTGTCGAGATTCATAGCTATGAGTGTGGATAGTTAGCAACCATCATAAACCGTACGCCGAGACGGAGTTCGGTCGTGACTATCCAGTTACAACTACAACCCCGCGAGTGTGTAATGAAATTTTCGCCGAAAAGTTGGTATCGGTCTACGACGAACGTCGTCGCTTCGTCCTGGAGTTACCTGTCGAGCAAGTCGCGGGCTTGAGACACCCAGTCTTCGACGCGGTCGGGTGAGACGTCGATCTCTGCTGCGACGTAGTCGACGTCGGCGTCGACGAGGTCTTCGAGCGACTCGATGCCGCTCTCGCGGAGACGTTCGGCCCGCTTCGGGCCGATTCCGTTTATGGTCTCGATGGTGGGTTCAGGGTCTTCTTCGCCCTCTTCGGTCTCTTCGCTGTCTCCGACACCTTCGGAATCGTCGACGTCGACTTCGTCGGCGTCGTCTAGCTGTTCGGCCTCGGCAGCGTCGTCGACCGGGTCGTCGCTCTCAGTCTCGTCCGACGGCAGTTGTGACTGTTCGGGTTCGGCGGCGGCCTCGGTCTCGGCACCGTCGACGTCCGAGCGCTCCACGAACCACTCACAGACCTGCGGCCAGAGTTCGGCGTGTGACTTCGAGGAGACGGAGAGACCGATGTGGCCGGTCGGGAACTCCATCGTCGTCACCTCGGTGTCGAGCACCTCGTTGAAGCCTTTCGAGGCCTCCGGCGGGATGAGGTGGTCGTACTCGCCGATGATCTGCAGGACGGGCATGTCGATTTCGGCGAGGTCGACGTGTTTCCCGTCGAGATGCAGTTCGTTCTTCATCAGGCTGTTCTTCTGGTAGATCTCTTCCAAGAACTGCTGGTAGGTCGTCCCGGCGACGTCGATACCGTCGCCGATCCACTGCTCCATGCGGGCGAAGTTCTCGACGAACTCCTCGCGCTCGATGTTGTCGTACAGTCGGAGATACTTCGTGACGAAGTTGTCGACCGGGTCCATCAGCGCGAAACCGATGTCGAGGAACTCCGCGGGAACGTTCCCGAAGGTGTCGGTGACGGCTCCCGGCGTGTAGTACTCGTCGTCGCCCCAGAGTTCGAGGACGCCGCTGTCGCCGCCGAAGCAGAGCCCCGCTGCCATCAGTCCGAGGTTCCGGACTTTGTCGGGGTGGTGCGCCGCGTACATGACGCTCATCGTCCCACCCATGCAGTAGCCGAGCACGTTGATGGAGTCTTGGCCGGAACGCTCGCGGACCACGTCGACGCAGTTGTCGACGTACCGGTTGACGTAGTCGTCGAGCGTGAGCGAGGAGTCGAGTTTCGACGGCTCGCCCCAGTCGATGAGGTAGACGTCGAACCCGTTGTCCAAGAGAGTCCGAACGACACTGCGGTCGGACTGCAGGTCCAAGATGTACGGTCGGTTGATGAGCGCGTAGACGATGAGGATGGGAACGTCGTGTTGTTCCTCCGTAGTCGCCTCGTAGTGGAGGAGCTTCAGCTTGTTCTCCTCGTAGACGACCTCACTCGGGGTCTGGCCGACTTTGACCTCGGCCATCGTCTCGGCACCGCTCGGCGTCGACGACGCCTTCTCGATGAGTTCGGTCGACCGCTCCCACTGTTTGCGCTGCATGTCCAGCGCTCGGACGAACGGGTTCATTCTTCCTCTTCGACTGCCTCTAAGACGCGGTCGAGTTTCTCTTCGACAGCGTGCTGGCGACGTTCGAGTTCGACGAGACGTTCGCCGACTTCGCTGATGTCTCCCTCAGTGGCGAAGCCGAGTTGGTGGAGCGTGTCCTGTGCCTGTTTGTCGACTTCCTGCTGGAATTCGAGGACGTCCTCGACGGTCTGGCCCGTCATCGCGGCGAACGCGGAGGTACTCATGACCTCTTTGAACGACTCGTTGGCAGCGTTGAGCCAGATGTCGCGGAACTCCTCGGCGGAGACGTCTTCGCCCTCGATGACGTCACTCGCACGCTCGAACTGGGTCTCGGCGGCGTTCATCCACACCTCGTAGGCGCGGGCGTACCCTTCGAGCCCTTCGGTCATGGTGTCGCTGTCAGCCGACTCGTCGACGGCGTCCATCCACGTCTCGACGAACTTCGCCTGGGCCTCGACGTTCTGTTCGAGTTGGTCGAGGAACGTCTCGTTCATGTTCTCCATGAACGCACTCCACTTCTCTGGGTCGTACATCTCTGAGTTCTGTTTTGACATAGCTAAATCCTCGCGCGAGGAGTACAAAAGGTTGTTCGGGGGTTATTCGTCGAAGTCGACCGTAACCGCCTCGGTCTGATCCTCGAACTGACCGAGGGCCTGCACGTAGGCGTCGACGGAGTCGTCGACGTACTCGGCGTACTGGTCGACGAACTCGTCGTAGGCGTCGCCGTTCTCGTCGAGGTTCTCCTGCAGGGCCGCCCAGGTCTCTTCGTTCACGTCGTGGAACGCCTCGAACTGGTCTGCGACGGCCTCGTGGAGGTTGTCGTAGACTTTCTCGTCGCCGGGAACGGAGGCTTCCAGCATGTCGAGGTAGGCCTCGACGGCGGTCTGCGAGACGTCCATGCCTTTCTGCTGGACGGACTTCTGGGACTGCATGCTGTCACGGAACAGCTTTGCAGCCTGTTTCTGGAAGTCGAGGCTCTGGTGGAAGAACTTCTGACTCTGTTCCATCGAACGGCGCTGCATCTCGAACATCTGACTGAAGGGGTTGGTAGTTTCACTCATTGGAATCACCACGGCTGCGTTTGATCGGGACGACGAACGTCTGCACGATGTCTCCCTCGTCGATATCGAGGGCTTCGCGCTCTGCGTCGGGGATGCTGATGCGCCCACCGCTCTGGACGCGCGTCTTGAACACGGCGGCACCCATCGGACCGAAGTTACCGAGGTTGCCGAAGTCACCGAAGTTCGGGAAGGCATCGAAGTTACCGGCCTTCATGAACTGACTGAACGGGTTCGACCCGTTCGACGACTCGTCCGTGTTCGCCCCGCGACTCGCCGACAGCATCTGGCTGAATAGCTGCTTCTGCTTGTCGGAGAACTCTTCGCTCGCCTGCTGCATCTCTTGCATCTGCTCTGCGAAGTACGCAGGCGACCACGGCATCTCGTCGTGCTCGTTCGTCATCTTCACTTAGTCATAAGCGTCGGCACATACAAATATCTTCCCCTCATTACCATCAGATGGTAAGAGATGGTACGAAATGGTTCGGAAGGGATTCGAGTCCGCAAACAGACCGCTCGGCTAACTCATGAGACAAATATGTATCGAAAGCCATATTACCGGATGTTACCGAGGAACACGGGAGAGATAATTTATAACAATGAGTAATCGACAATCGAGCGCTACCGGAGGCGCGGGGTCCAACCTCGCGCACGCCTGGGTACGGGCATCGGGCCACTTCATGAACAGTGTCGTCGAGGCGAATCGCGCGACTCTCGCCGCCTTTGGACTGACAGACAGCGACGACGTCGAGGAGGGAACACAGTCCGTCGCTTACAACCGTGAGGACTGGGAGACGGAGCGAACCGTCGACCACGCAGACCACATCAGCGTCGGTGACCACGTGACGTTCACCAAGACGATCTCCGAGGAGAACGTGTTGACGTTCGCCGACGCGAGCGGCGACACCAACCGTCTGCATCTCGACCCTGGGTTCGCCGCCCAGACACGGTTCGGCCGAAACATCGCACACGGCACCCTCGTCTCGGGACTTATCAGTGCCGCGCTGGCACGGCTACCGGGACTGACTATCTACCTCTCGCAGGACGTCGAGTTCGTCGGTCCCGTCGACATCGGCGACCGACTCACGGCGACCGTCGAAGTGGCCGAGGATCTCGGCAACAACCGCTATCTCCTCTCGACGGACGTCCACGACAGCGACGGGACACAGATAATCGAGGGCGAAGCAGTCGTCCTCATCGACGACGCACCCGACTTCTCCTAACGCCTCAACCCGTCGCCGCCATCACCCGTTTATTCCGACTCGTCGACGAACGACTACAGTCACTCGTGGGACTTCGTCACTAGACCACATTCCGCTTCGGAACCAAATCTATATAGTTCATTCTCTAAATGTTCAGTTCCACTTTCTGCAGAACGAACGGAGACGCCTCTAAATCCGCATTGGCGCAATCATAATATGGCCTTATATCTGTAAGATGATATAATAGGCAATTTCTATATACGTGGCTGTGGACTCTGTGGGTGAAGGGTGAGAACCGCTACGAAGGCCTCCGTCGTGTGGGTCACCGACCCACTCCGCCGTGTTCCCGCTTCGGGTCTCACCAAGGCACAATCATGAGCACAAACAGAACCTGCGTGGTAACCGGAGCCTCCCGAGGAATCGGTCGCGGCATCGCCGAAGAACTCGGTGGGGGCGACACGAACGTCGTGGTGAACTACCGCTCGTCGGAAGGTGAGGCCTACGAGGTCGTCGACACCATCGAGGAGCAGGGAGGAACCGCCATCGCCGTCCAAGGCGACGTGACGAATCTCGACGAGATGCACGCGATGGCCGACCGCGTCCGGGACGTCTTCGGCGGCGCAGACGTCCTCGTCAACAACGCCGGTATCACCGTCGACAAGACGTTCAAGAACATGACGAGAGACGACTGGGATGCGGTGATGGACGTCAACCTCGGCGGCGTCTTCAACGCCTCGAAGGCGTTCTACGACGACATCAAGGCGGCCGACGACGGCCGTCTCATCAATATCTCCAGCGTCGTCGGTCAGCAGGGTAACTACGGCCAAGCCAACTACGCGACGACCAAGAGCGGCCTCTTCGGGTTCACCCGAACGCTCGCGCTCGAACTGTCGAACTCCGGGTCGACCGTCAACTGTGTCGCTCCCGGGTTCACCGAGACCGACATGCTCGCGGAGGTCTCACCCGAAGTTCAAGAGAAGATCCAGAAACGCATTCCGCTCGACCGCTTCGCCACCGTCGAAGACATCTCTGGCGTCGTGGAGTTCCTCGCCAGCGAGGAATCTTCCTACATGACCGGCCAGATTCTCGGTGTCAACGGCGGCATGGAGTGGTAGCAGCTACCGTGGTACCGTCTCTCGCAAACGATTTAAGCCGTTCAAACACGACAATCCAATAACATGACCCAGCAAACGCTCGAACACTCCGACCAGACTCGTACCGACTCGCCGACCACCATCCAGCCGACCAACCACACCGTCCCGGAGACGCTCGACTCGACCGGGTCGAAACTGGTCTACCTCTACCTCGACAGCATCGGCGGCGGCGACATCTCGGTGCTCCGTGAGTCGCTCGACATGAAGACCATCTCCATCTACCCAATCCTCCAGACGCTGTCGAAGAAAGGTCTCGTCGAGCGCGACGGAGACCACTACCACATCGTCGCGTAATCGGATTCCATCTTTATAACACCGCATCTCACCCCGTAGAGCCACCGGTTAGTGGACCGATTCGTGGCGGCCTCGCCCGGATTCGGCTGACCCCACCCGGTGGTCCGTCGCCAGTTTTGGGCGTACGGTAATGTGTCTCGCCGCCTACTGGACGGTATGGACTCACAGTTTCTCTCACCACCGTCGGCGCTCGACACGGACGACTGGACGCAGTACGAGCAGTCGTCGGACGTGGTGTTTCGCCTGCCGACCGCCGAGATTCGAGAACACACGCTCGTCTACGAAGACACACGACTCCGGGATGCCATCCGTGAGCAGACCGGCAACGAACTCGACTACGTGTGGCGGTTCTTCTTCGTCACTCGACTCACTATCTCGCCGCCACCACCGCCGGGCGTCGGCACCGCCAGTTGGTACCCCACGATTGCCGCCGAGGCGCGCGACGGGTTCGCCGACGACCTCCGTGAACGCGGGTTCGAGACCGTCGAGCGTCACCGCGGTCAGCGGATGCGTACGGAGTCGGGAAACCGCGCTCGACTGACGAAGTTCACCGCCGACTATCCGGTCGAACGTGGCGGCGACGGTGACGGCGACGTGTCGAGACTCCCGACGGAGGGATGGCTGGCCGTCTGGGCCGACGGCGGCGAGTTCCGACTGGCGGGTGGGGCGTACCCAACGGCGTTCGGCGGGGTACTGACCGACGACGAGCGGTCGGCGCTCGGCGTGAATCCGGCGGCCTACCGAAACGAGTTGTTAGACTTGATTCGTGCGGTGGAGTGAGTCGCCGTAGCGGTCGAGTCGATGACGACTTTCGTCGAGCACCGCCGCCGACGCTCTCAGCCCCGTTCGGTTCGAGACGTGAGAACCGCTTTTCCCGTCGTACAATCCCCCAATTCAGCGACTTGTTTAGCTAGAGTGTCGGCTTATACGCACTGTCAGTCGAATCGGCCGAAGACGGTTATGTCTCACAGTGCGTATCTCCTGAGTATGGCTTTCAAAGCAATCCGTCGTGCAGGCCAGCGTGTTCTCAATGAGGGAGAGACAGAACAGGCTGACCGACAACGGACGTGGGACGACCCGAACCTCTGTCCGTTCTGCGGGGCAGCCATTCCGGATGGCGATCAGGCGCTTACGTACCACATCCAGGAGAACAGAGCGTGCGTAGACCGGTTCGCCGAGTTGCGGATGACTGTCGTCGAGGACATCGTCCAGAAGTGAGCCGACTGGTTTTTTGCCTGCTCACCGGCGGAGCAACATCGCAATCCCGCCGCCACCGCCGATGCTCATGCCGACGACGCCGTAGGTTGCGCTCCGGTCGACCATTCGGTGGACGAGTGACGTCGTCAGCATCCCGCCGCTGGCTCCGATGGGGTGGCCGAGCGCGATTGCCCCGCCGTTCGGGTTGAGTTTCTCTGCGGGGATACCGCAGCGCTCGCGGACGTACACCATCTGTGCGGCGAACGCCTCGTTCAACTCGAAGGAGTCGACGTCGTCGACCGAGAGGTCGTTCGCTCTGAGTAACCCCTGTACTGCGTCGCCGACGGCCATCCCGAACCACTTCGGGTCGCGATAGCTGACGTGGTAGTCGACGACCCACGCCAGCGGGTCGAACCCGGCGTCGAACGTCGCCGCCTCCGACCCGAGGAGGACGACGCCCGCGCCGTCGCTCAGGTCCGAAGCGTTCCCCGCGGTGATGGTTCCGTCTGACTCGAACGCTGGCGAGAGTTTCGCCAGCCCGTCGAGCGTCGTGTCGGCGCGCGGTCCGTCGTCCTCGTCGAGAACCGTGTCGTCGATATCGACGGGGACGAGTTCGTTCTCGAACGATCCGCGCTCGATGGCGGCGACGGCACGCTGGTGACTCTGGAGAGCATACTCGTCTTGTGCCTCTCGGCTGATGTCGACACGCTCGACCAGTGCCTCGGTCAACTCGCCCATGTGTGCGTCTTCGGTGACGTCCCACAGCGAGTCGTATATCATCGAGTCGACGAGCGTCGTGTCGCCGTAGCGTCTGCCCTGTCGCATCCCGTGGACGAGAAAGGGGGCGTTCGACATCGACTCCATCCCACCGGCGATAGCGAACTCGCGGCGACCGGCGAGCAGGCGGTCGACACCGAGCGTGATAGCGCGGAGGCCGGAGCCAGAGGCCTCGTTGATGGTCGTCGCCGGTGTCGACGGCGGCAGACCCGCGTTGAGTACGACCTGTCGGGCGGGAACCTGCCCGACGCCGGCACCGAGTGCGTGGCCGAGACCGACCCAGTCGACGAGGTCGGGGTCGACGTCGGTTCGCTCGAACAACCCTTCTAATGCGATTGTTCCGAGGTCGACCGACGAGTGGTCGGCCAACGGCCCGAGGAACGTACCGTGGGGCGTCCGAACCGCGTCGATGAGAGCGATTTCACTGGAGTTTCTGGCTGTGGACATAGACACAGTAGGGTCTCTGAGTGCAAGTACTGTTGGTGTGTTGTCTCGTCGTCCGCGGAGTCAGCGAATCGGCTCGCTCGCTTCCACCACCACCGTGCCGTCGGGTGAGTCGGTGCAGACCAACTCACCGCCGAACGCCTCAACGACGTCGATGGTCGTCCGAACGTGTGGCGTCACCCGGGGAATCCGAATCCGTCCACCAGCGAGTGCGAGAAACACCAGCAGTTGGTCCGCGAGGTGGTCGTCGACGACGGCGGACGTGTCCTCGAACGTTCGGAACGACTTGACTGCCTCTTCGGCCACTGCCTCAGAGGACGTCCCGCGTTCGCCGAGCGCGTCGAACCCGGCGAGGCTCTCGCGGTACGTCGCTTCGAGCAAGAGCGCGGACCCCGGGGACGTCGAGGGGACGTACGCCGGTTCGGTGACGACGTGGTCGACGCCGTCGTCTGCCAGTGCTTCACTCGCCGCGTCGGCCTGCCGGGTCGCCACCGAGGCACTCTCCAGCGACGTACTCGCCTTCGAGTGGACGGTCACCCGTTCGAGCGGGCCGCGCTCGGTGCACTCGATGGGTGAGAGCGACGAGGGACCGAGTCGGAGCGTCGCTCGGCCGCCGCCCGCGGGGTAGAAGCCGCTCCGGTGTAGCGTCGTCTCGGCGTCGAGTCCGAACCGGGCGAGAAACGGGAGTTTCACCCGCTCGTAGTACGCTATCGGCGGCGACCACTTCACGTCTGTCCCACCCGTCGCTCGTAGCGACAGCGGTTCGTCGAGCGTCGTCGCGAGGGGAAGCAGCGTCTCGAACAGCAAGGTGACGCTTCCGGCGGTGCCGATGTCGTACTGGTAGTCGCCGCCCGAGACGGTGTCAGGAGCGAACGTGAGTTCCGTCGCGCCGACGTCGACACCCGAGACAGTCGCGTCGCTCACCGACTCCGAGACACGGACGCCAGCGAGATGTTGTGGTCGAAGGCCGGGTGTCGGTCGTGACCCACGAACGTTCGTCAGCCGAATCGGCGTCTCGGTCACCATCGACAACGCGAGTGCTGTACGGACCATCTGACCGCCGCCCGCACTGCCGTCGACGTCAAGCATCGACTGGGTGCACACCCGTCGGCGACATGAGCGTTCCGACGGGCGTCGAAGGGAGATCGAGTGACGGTGAGAGAAACAGTGCGGACCCCGACTACTCTACGCCGACGACGGGGGCCGCCTCGGCGACGTACTCCGTGAGGAAGTTACGGACCACGTCGTGGCCGACGGCAGTGAGGACGCTCTCGGGGTGGAACTGTACGCACTCGATGGGGTACTCGCAGTGGCGAACGCCCATCACGAGTTCTTCGCCGAAGTGGTCTGTCGTCGCCGACACGTCGAAACAGTCGGGCACCTCGGTGGCGACGAGCGAGTGATAGCGCCCCGCCTGAAAGCCCTGTTCGAGGCCGGTGAAGACGCCCTTCTCGTCGTGGTCGACGGGAAACGCCTTGCCGTGAATCGGTTCGGGTGCGTGGCCGATGGAGCCACCGTACTCGTAGACGGCGGCTTCGAGACCGAGACAGACGCCGAGCGTCGGAGTGGTGGGCGATAGCTCGCGGAGTACCTGTGCGGTGACGCCCACGTCGCGGTCGTTCGCCGGATGGCCGGGTCCGGGGCTGATGACCAGTGCGTCGGGGTTCGTGGCGCGCACTTCGTCGAGCGAGGCGGTGTTCTTCAACACCTCGATAGTGAGCGTCTCGCCGCCGAGTCGCTGCTCGGAGAGATACTCCACGAGGTTGTACGTGAACGAGTCGAAGTTGTCGATGACGGTCAGGTTCATTGGTCTCTCTCGACCTCCTCGATGCGGTCGATAGCGGCGAGGACGCCGCCCATCTTCTTCTCTGTTTCCTCGTACTCCTTCGTCGGGTCGCTGTCGGCGACGATGCCCGCGCCCGCCTGGACCGTAATCCGGTCTTCGACACCGCGTGCCGTCTGGACGTCGTGGTCGATAGTCGCCGTGCGGATGACGATAGCGAAGTCGGCGTCGCCGGACCACGAGTAGTAGCCGACGCCGCCGCCGTAGACGCCTCTCGGACTTCGTTCCAACTCGTCGATAATCTCCATCGCTCGGACCTTCGGCGCACCCGAGAGCGTCCCGGCAGGAAACGCCGCCCGGGTCGCGTCGAAGGCGTCGTATGTCTCACCTAGTGTCCCGGTCACAGTGGACTCGATGTGCTGGACGTGTGAGTACTTCAGGACGTTCATGAACTCCTCGACGCGGACACTTCCGGCCTCGGAGACCCGCCGGACGTCGTTTCGCGCGAGGTCGACGAGCATCGTGTGCTCCGAGCGCTCCTTGTCGTCGGCGAGCATCTCGCCCGCGAGTCGGCGGTCCTCGACGGGGCTGTTTCCTCGTGCGCACGTGCCCGCGATGGGGTTCGAGACGATTCGTCGCCCCTGCACGGAGACGAGCGTCTCGGGACTCGCGCCGACGATAGAACGGTCGCCGTGGCTGAGCAGGTACATGTACGGCGAAGGGTTGACCGCGCGCAGGGCTTCGTAGAACCCGAGTGTGTCGATGTCGCCCGTCAACTCGCGCTTTCGGGAGATGACGCCCTGATAGATGTCACCGTCGAGGACGTGCTGTTTCGCCTTTCTGACTGCGTCTTCGTACTCGCCCTGTGGGCCTGCGGTCTCGCCGGTTCGGCGGAAGCCGCCGGTCTCCGGTTCGTCGGCATCGGTCAGGACGTCGGCGACACGAGTCGCTTCGGCAGCGACGTCGTCGTAGACGGCTTCGGCGTCGTCGTCGGGGTGGACGATAGGTGTACAGACGAGCGAGAGCGTCCCCTCCGTCTCGTCGAAGACGAGCGTCTTCGTGGTGAGGACGAACTGGGCGTCGGGGAGCGAAGTGGGAGACGGCGACTCTCTGCTGTCGGTTTCCGGGTCACTCTCCGGACGCTCGACACCGACCTCGTCCAACCAGAGGTCGTAGACGGCGTCGTAGGCGAGAAAGCCGACGAGTCCGCCGTCGAGATGTTGACGGTCGGACTCGGGAAAGCCGAGACGCTCGACGTTCGGGAGCGTCCCGCGGAGTTTCGCGAGCACGTCGCCGTCGCCGGGGGTGAGCAGGTCGGCGATTCGGTCGTCGAGGGCGTCGACCTCGGTGCCGTCGGAGGTGACGGTGACGACGGCCTCGGGGTCGTAGCCGACGAACGAGAAGCGGGCGTGTTTGTCCGCCGAGGCGGCGCTCTGGGTGTTCGGCGTGAACGCACCCGCGGGGTCGCTGGAGGCGACTTTCTCTGCGCTCTCCAAGAGGAAACTGTACTCGCTCTCGTCGGTGAGGGCGGCGTAGGCGGTCAGTGGAACGACGTCGACGTCGAGAGTGGCCGCGACGCGCGCGACGGCCGGCCCGTCGGCCGACTCGACCAGTTCGACGAACTCCTCCTTCGAGCGGTCGAGCGTCACTTCCGCACGCTGGTCTTCGAGGTTCGGCGTCATTGCGGCGGCACCTCCCGGTGCTGGACGGCGTTCTCGACGAACGCTCGGACAGCGCCGTGGTCTTTGACGCCCCCACCGCTTTCGACACCGCTGGCGACGTCGACGGCGAAGGGGTCGACGGTCGAGACGGCCTCGGCGACGTTCTCGGGCGTGAGTCCCCCCGCCAGAATCAGCGGCGACGAGAGTGACCGCGCGAGGTCACGTGTCTGCTCCCAATCGTGCGTCTCGCCGGTTCCACCCGCCCCGGAGTCCGACGTCGAGTCGACGAGGAGGGCGTCGGCCACGTCGTCGTACTCGTGGGCGCGTTCCTCGTCGTCGGCGTCGACGACGGGGACGACCTTACAGCCAGTCTCCGCGCGGACGAACTGCAGTTCCTCGGTGTCGAACTCCGCGTGGAGTTGGACGACGTCCGGTTTGACGACGCGCGCGAGGTCGACGGCGCGAGCGGCCGAGTCCGGCATCAACACGAGCGTCGTCGACACGAACGGCGGTGTCTCGGCGGCGAGGTCGGCCGCGACGCTCGGGTCGACGTCACGTGGGGTGTCGACCGGAACGTCACAGATGAGACCGATGGCGTCCGCACCGACGTCGACGGCTGCTCGGAGGTCGGCACTACGAGTGATGCCGCAGATTTTCACCCGGACCATCAGTCGCTCTGCGGGACTTCGATAGCGTCCCCGCGGAGGTCGTCCAGTTTCTCGGCGGCGTTCCCGCAGTCGATTGCCTCGCGAGCCTGGTCGACACCCGCTTCCAGCGAGTCGGCGAGGCCGGCGACGTAGATGGCCGCCCCCGCGTTGGCGAGGATGATGTCGCGTTTCGCGCCGGCCACGTCGCCCGTGACGATGCCTTCGAGGTCGGCGGCGTTGTCGTGCGGCGTCCCACCGGCGACGGCCTCGACGGGAGCCTGGTCGAGGCCGAGGTCGCTCGGTGTGAGCGTGTACTCGGTGATGTCTTCGCCGTCGACTTCGGCGACGACCGTCTCGTCGTGGATGCAGATTTCGTCCATACCGGAGCCGTGGACGACGAGTGCGTGTTCGACGGGCATGTGCGAGAGCGCCCGTGCGATGACCGGGACGAGATCCGGGTCGTAGACGCCGAGAACCTGTGCTTCTGCACCTGCGGGGTTCGTCAGCGGGCCGAGGATGTTGAACACGGTTCGAATTCCGAGCTCCTTCCGTGGGCCGATGACTGCCTTCATCGCCGGGTGGAACACCGGCGCGAGCATGAAGCCGATACCGTCGCGCTCGATTGCCTTCTCGACGGCCGGGGGTTCGGCTTCGACGTCGACGCCGGCGACCTCCAGCACGTCGGCACTCCCGGAAGAAGAAGAGACGGAGTAGTTACCGTGCTTGGCGACCGCCGCGCCTGCGCCCGCGGCGACGATGGCGCTCGTCGTCGAGACGTTGATCGTGTCGTAGTCGTCGCCGCCGGTGCCGCAGGTGTCGACGAGCGGTTTCCGGTTCGGTTCGATTGTTCGCGCGGCGTTGCGCATCCCCTGTGCGAATCCGGCGATTTCGGTCTCCGTCTCACCTTTGGCGCGCAGTGCGGTCAGCAGTGCGCCAATCTGTGCATCCGTCGCCTCCTCGAAGACGATACGTGCTGCCTCTCGTGCCTCGTCGAGGCAGAGGTCGTCTCCTTCCGTCACCCGCTCAATATACTCCTGCATTGTAGTCACCATTGTACGAGTTCGTCTTACGATGTACAAATTCGTACATCAACTTAAGGTTGTCGTCGGGACAGGTTCCTGCGGGAGAATCCCGAGCGTCCGTCGTGTGTCGACACGAAACACGGAGTCAGCGCTGTTGGCAGTCGACCACGGACGAGTCGGACTCACCCGGACGGTTTCGCCGATATTCGCCGATATTCGCCGAAATCGCGAGGAAGCGACGGATTCCGAAAGCTTCAACTAGCAATCGGCGGTAGAGTGGAGTGCGCTCAGACGGGGCGTGAATGCAAGCACACCGGGTTGGTGGTCTAGTCAGGTTATGACACCTCCTTGACATGGAGGAGGCCGGCAGTTCAAATCTGCCCCAACCCACTGGCTTCTCTCCGAACCGTCGAGCGATGGACGCACATCGGGTTGGTGGTCTAGTCAGGTTATGACACCTCCTTGACATGGAGGAGGCCGGCAGTTCAAATCTGCCCCAACCCACTACATTTTCGCGACGAACTTCCCGGCGAGCACCTCGTGTGCTCGCCACTCGTGAGTCGCGTGAATTCGTCCCGTTGGGAAGGTTTGAGCTCGGGAGTGAAAGGAGCGCAGCAACTGGAACGACCACAGTTCAGATCTGCTCCAGCTCGCTTCTAACGGACGCGACAGTGACGAGCGGTGCGCAAGTCGCTTGCGACCTCGACACTGAAGGAGATGGTCGAGGCTGACTGTAGAATCTACCATACCGGTTGTTCGGAATGTTCGTTCGAGGGGCATACGCGCCACATCTGGTCCGTCAGCAGCGTTAATTGACTGTGACGCCTACTGTTGTAGGTTATGATCAACCACATACGACGTACGAACAGAGTGACACGTGTCGAGTACGGCCTCATGCTCATCTTCGGGACGCTGTGTATCGCTGCCGCATTCGCGCCGCTCGAAGAGTCTATGCGTATCGCAACCGTCGGTACCCTCTTCGGGTTTACTGCTGGGCTGTGGGTGTCACACCTCGTGCAAGTACTCCAGCGCGCTGCTGAGACGGCGAAAGCGGACGTTGTGGGGTGACTGATGAGCCAGCCAGAGCAACTCACAGACCAGCCTGAACGTACCGCCGACGTGGAGGCCAGAGCGACTTTCCTCGACCGTATCGAGTTCCTTACCGGGGAGGACCCCACCGTGGGGTCGTTCCTCCTCGTCGTCGGAATCGTGACCTGCGTGTTCATCGCTCTGTTTCAATTCACGCTTCCGACCCCAGTTGCGTACCTGCTTACCGCCGGTGTACTCTTCGTCACCGTCCTCAGCGCGATCGTGGCATCGCTCCTCGATAGTTTCGGTTACTTCAGTCAGCCAATCACAACCGACACTGCGGAGTCAGACAGTCATAAGCCGAGAGGTAGACCGTGGGTTCCCACAAAGAGAGTCTCAGCACCACTGCCGCCGTTGGTCAACTTCGACGCCGAACTCCGAGCGTACGCCGATATGTACGGGGGGAACCTCCCGAACGAGTTCGATTCGTTCATCACCGACTACCTCCGGTTGAAGACGAATACGACGAACCGTGCCACCATCGCGAGCGACCTCCGAGCCGACCTGAACCCAATTGGGACTCTCTTCGAAGCAGGTTCCGAGGGAGAACGCCTCTACGAAGACATCTCTCAACGACTCTTCCGCTACATCAGTAACAAGAGTGGTCACATCACCGTAGACCGAGTCGCGTTCTACGACGAGGGTGGCATCGAAACCGACGTCAAGACCATCAGAAACGGCCTCGCTCGCGTAGAGCTCGCAGTCACCAACCAAGGTGAACCCGCCGAAGTCGAGATTACTGTCGAACTGTACGATAGAAACGGTGTCGCCATCTCTAGTCGTACCTGTGCTGCGGGTATCGTCAGCGCCGGTGCCACAAAGGTACTCAACACTGAGGTCTTCGTCCCTTCGGATACCGAACGCGAGGGCACGACTATCCGTATCTCGGATCCACGGCAGGCTGCTACGGACGTCAAACTTCGCGGTGAGATGTGAGGATCGAAACGCAGTAACGATGGTCTTGCTCGACGGCGACTCGGAGTGAGCGCCACGTCGAGTACGGACGTTGGTCATCCGCCTTCACTCCGAGGAGCGAGACAGACGACCACATCCGGCACGAAACGCCGACCGGACAGCCACACCCGGAGCGGGTGTGGCCGAATCGATGGTGGCATTCCGGTGCAGCTCACGCAATACACGTGAGCAACGGGAGAGAGACGGTTCTCGTACTTCAATCTTCACGTCGTAATATCCGTCAGGAGAGACTCCTCACGCTATTGAAAGCGCACGAACGACCGTCTCAGGACGGCCGTTCCGCGCCGGAATGCCACCGGTCGCCTGTATTCGCTCCGGGTCAAGAAACGAGCAGTCAACCGGGATTAATGGTAGGGCGGGCAGCGGTATGCCTCTCTTGGTTCGGTGTTGCAGACACTTACATACCCACTACGTTTTGACCGTCGAACCGGGCGTCAGAGCGGGAGAGAGTTCAGTTCGATGCGAGCAAGCCGACGACGGCATCCTGCAGGTCGAACGTGCCGCTTTCAGGGTAGTTGACCCGGTCGAACAGGTAGGTGGCCTGGGTGTCGTCGACGGGCGTGTCGTCGCCGACGGATGCGTACGAGCCGTCGAGCTGTTTCTCCTACGACGTTCGCGAGACGATGTACGGAGGGTGACCACCATTTCGTCACTGGGATGCGAAGACGGCAAGCGAAAATCGACCGCTGTGGCACGAACTTTCAAGAGTCCACGCAGAGTAGGGGAACGTTGTGCTATGAATATTACTGATATCGCGATTCCGGAGTACGTCGAGGTCGAGTCCGACGAACGTCTCGGAAAGATTCGCTCTATCTTCGAGCGGGAGAACCCGAAGGGAATCATCGTCGTCGAGGACGGGGAGTACGCTGGCGTCATCGGTGAGAAACAGCTCATTCAGTCGCACATCGACGACGACACGAAGGCAGCGGCGCTGATGAAGTCCGCACCGAAGGTCGACCGGAACGAGGACGTCCGGGAGGTCGCACGGATGCTCGTCGAGGGCGACACCAAAATTGCCCCGGTCTACGAGGGCGAGAAACTCTGGGGAACCGTCACGGGCGACGCTATCCTCGAAGCCGTCATCGACAACCTCGACGCGCTGACCGTCGACCAGATCTACACCGACGACATCATCACCGTCACCGAAGAGGACCGCATCGGCAAGGCCATCAACCGTCTTCGCGAACACGGTATCTCTCGCCTCCCCGTCGTCAACGAGAACGGAAAACTCACGGGCGTGCTGACGACTCACGACATCGTCGACTTCGTGACTCGGCGGATGAACCGCCAAGGCAAGGGCGACCGCCGCGGCGACATCGACCGGATGCTCGACCTACCGGTCTACGACCTGATGACCAGTCCCGTCTTCACGACGAACCCCGGCGAATCCGTCGACGACGCCGTCGCGAAGATGTTCGAGCGCGACGTCGCCGGTCTCGTCGTCACTCCGACGGACAGCGACGCCGAGGTCATCGGCGTGCTGACCAAGACCGACGTGCTACGCGCGCTGACCTACACCGAAGAAGAGCAGATGGACGTGCAGGTGACGAACATCGGCCTCCTCGATACGATGTCGCGAGAGTCGCTCGTCCAGTCTATCACCGAAGTGGTGGACAAGTACCAGGAGATGCAGGTTCACCACGCGCACGTGCGCTTCCACGAACACAAAGAGAAACTCCGCGGCACTCCGCTCATCCAGTCGCAGGTACGCCTCCGAACCAGTCACGGTCAGGTGGCCGGTTCGGGTGAGGGCTACGGCGCAGAACACGCCTTCCGCGTCGCCCTCGACAAACTCGAACGCAACGTCCTGGAGATGAAAGGGCTCAACGCCGACGAAGAGTACCGCGGGCAACTGCTCCGCAAACTCGGCGAACTGTAGCCGTCGCTCTCGGTTCTCGGCCCTTCGAACCGCCACGACTATCTCACTTTTCAGGTCGACCGACTCGTCAGCGACGCCCTCTTCTCGTCAACGCGTACGCGAGGACGGTCATCAAGAGACCGAACGCGCCGACTCCGGCACCGGCTATCGTCGTCGGTCAGTCGTCCATTACTCGCATGTGTGGTAGTCGACCAAGGCATCTGATCGAATGAACTGTGGTCTACAAGAGAATAGACGAGTAGAGACGTTCGAACACACCGACCGAGAACCGTCTAGCATACAGTGTGGTACAGTGTACTCACTGCCCGAACGGTAGCAAATTTGGAGAACGTAGAAGGTGGCCGTCTCGCCGACGCCGCGAGTCAGAAGCCGTCGGTGCCGGTCATCCCACCGTCCGTAATCTTGAACGTCACCGACTCACCGGCGGCTTTCGCGCGGTGCTTCTCTAACGTCGCTCGGCGGTTTCCGCCGCGAAACCGGTCCAGTCGGAGCACCGCGCCGGTCCAGTGTTCGAGCGTGTGTCCACCGAGTGCGCGGGTCATATCGCTGTCGGGGTCCGAGTAGACCTGGTTCGTGAGGACGACGGCCAAGTCGTGTTTCCGCGCCAGCGACAGCAGGTGTGTCACCTGCCGGGCCACCCGGCGCAGGGACTCGCCGTCGTCACCGCCGCCACCGGTGCGTTCGAGTCGGTAGAACCCCGTCGCGCTGTCGAGGACGATGAGGTCTGCGCGTTCGGCGAACTCGGTGACGTCGCGGACGGCCTCCTCCTGTTCTTCGAAGTCGTACACTTCGGTGATGATGAGTCGCGACGTTATCTCCTCGAATTCGGTTGCGTCGTCGGTGCGCGTCTCGACGAGTTGGCGGAAGCGGTCGAGCGAGAGTCCTTCGCTGTCGATGTAGACGGCAGTTCCACCGGACGCGGCGACGTCGACGGCCGCCGCCAACGCGAGGTTGGTCTTCCCCGCCGCTGGCGGGCCGTACACCTGCGTCACGGTACCGCGCTCGAACCCACCGTCGAGGAGGTCGTCGAGCGGCGCACACCCGGTAGAGACAGACTCGCTCACGGCCGAAGTTGGCGCGTTCTCCGCAAAAAGCCCTCGGTCGTCCGCTCGGTCCCCGACACGCTTTTTCTCCACCCCGGCGAACGTCGCTCGTGATTGTCGTCGCCACCGATGACTTCGAACTCTACCACGAGGCCGTGGGCGAACTACGTGAACGCGGTGTCTCGTTCACGACGGTTCGACCCGACGAGGACCTCCCCGACGGAACTCGTGTCGTCATCACCGCGCCGACGGACGAACTCGAACCGAGCGACGACGACGGGAGACCCGTCCACGTCGTCGTCGACGCCGACGACGCCCGCCACGGTGTCGAAGAGGCACTCGCTGCACTCCGAAGTGACGAGGGACGAACGGTCGTCGGTGTCGACCCGGGTCCGCGTCCCGGTATCGCCGTCCTCGTCGGTGAGGTAGTCGTCGCCGCGTTTCACGTCCCACTGGCCGACGCCGTCGATGTGATTCACCGTGAAGTCGAAGACACGCCGGACGCACTCGTCCGCGTCGGCGACGGCGACCGACTCCAGAGCGCGAAACTCATCAACGACCTCACGGACGTGCGCGTCGAGATGGTCGACGAGACGGGGACGACGCCCTACCTCGGTACCGGCGCACGAGGGATGGGAGACGTACTAGCCGCGGTCAACATCGCTCGACTGGAGGGCGAAGCCGTCGAGAACAGAGAGATCGAACCGACGCCGGGCGAACTTCAGCGCATCAAAAACGAGTCGCGAGCGCAGTCGGTGGACAACCGGACCATCGACGAGACGCTCGCTCGCCGCGTCGCCTCGGGCGAACTCACAATCGACGAGGCGCTGGAAGTCCACCGAAACGGGCAGACTCAGTCCGACGAAACCGAAGAGTAGAGCTACTCCGTCGTCCGAACCGCTTCGACCGCCCGTCGCATCACTTCTCGAACCGAGAGGTCCGTCTCGAGGGCGACGGTGAGAGCGTCGTCGTACTCGGCGCTGTAGTCGTAGACGTCGCCTGCGGCGTCGCTGGCGACTTTGACCGCGACGTCGTACTCTTTGCCTCCAATATCGAGTGTCGCCGTCTCGAACGACCGGGAGGCGACCCACCGGTGGCCTGCACCGTGTTCCCGGACACCGAGCGTCCCCGTCTCCTCGGCCAGCGTGCGAGCGACTCGTTCGGCGTCTTCGGGTTTGACGATGACCTTCACGAGATGGCCGGGGCGGGCCTTCTTCATCGTCGCCGGGAGGATAGAGACGTCGCGAGCGCCGACGGCGGTCAAGGTCTCCTGCAGACTGCCGAGCACCTCCGGCGGCGTGTCGTCGAGATTCGTCTCCAAGACGGTTATCTCGTCGCGAGTCAGTCCGCCACCGCCGTCGCCGACGAGTGCGCGGAGGACGTTCGGGTGGTCGGGGAACGTGTAGCCACCGGCACCGTAGCCCGAACTGTCGAGTTCGAGCGTCGGGAGACTGTCGACACCCTCGGCGAAGTGCGCGAGGATGGCCGCCCCGGTGGGGGTGAGGAGTTCGGCCTCGACGGGGCCCCCTTTCAGCGACCAGTCGGCACGCTTGGCGATTTCGACGACGGCGGGCGTCGGTACGGGGTAGACGCCGTGGGCGATGTCGACGTCGCCGCCGCCCGTCGAGAGCGGCGTCGTCACGACGCGGTCGACGCCGAGGTCCGCGAGGAGGAGACAGACGCCGACGACGTCGGCGATAGCGTCATCCGCACCGACTTCGTGAAAGTGGGTGTCGTCTAATTCGGTGCCGTGAACCGACGCCTCGGCCTCGCCGAGAATCTCGAAGACGGCGAGTGCGTCGCGTTCGACGTCGGCCGGGAGGTCCATCTCGCCGACGAGTTCGACGACTTCGCGGTAGGTGCGGTGCGGGCCGTGGCCTTCGGCGTGTGTGTGGTCGTGCTCGTGTTGGTGGTGTTCGCGGTGTTCGTATTGGTGTTCGTCGGACTCGTGACTGTGGTCGTAGCCCTCGCCGTGAGCGTGTTCGTGACCGTTCTCCTCGGGGTCGCTGTCGCCGTGGTCACCAACTGTCTCAGTCAGCAGAACGTCGACTGTCGTCGCGAGAATCCCGTTCTTCTCGGTCGTCCCGACCTCGTAGCGAACGTTGAGTGCGTTCTCGACTGGAGAGAGCGAAGCGGGGTCGGCACCGGCCGCGACGAGTGCGGCGAGAAGCATGTCGCCGCTGGCACCCATCCGGCCGTCGAAGGCGAGTGTGCGCATACCGAAGCAGTCGGACGCAAGGACAAAAGCGTCTCCGTCCGGCGGCGGGGAGAGGTCGCTTTCGTCTGCCGAACCCGGTAGGGATTTGTACGACCCAAACGTATGTGCTAACAGATGACATACATGCGATCGAAAATGGGAGGCAGCAAAGCACTTAACCGGTGCCGAGGCGGAGGAGAACGTATCCCTGCAAGTGAATCATGAACGAAGTTCAACTCGAAGTGGCGAAGGCGTACCCGAACGACTCGGGTCGTGGCATCGCCCGTCTTGACCCGGATACCCTGCTTCATCTGAAGCTCTCTCCCGGAGATATCATCGAAATCGAAGGTGCAGAGACTACCGCAGCGAAGGTGTGGCGTGCAGACCGGCAAGACTGGAACACCGATACGGTTCGTATCGACGGCTTCACCCGCCAGAACGCCGACGTCGGCATCGGCGAACGAGTGACGATTCGGAAAGCCGAGGCCAAGAAGGCCGAGACGCTCGTCCTCGCCCCGCCGGAAGAGGCGAGCGTCCAGTTCGGTTCCGACGCCGCCGGGATGGTCAAGCGGCAGATTCTCAAACGGCCCGTCGTCGAACGCGACATCGTCCCCGTGATGTCGAGTACCAACCACCCATTCATGCGGTCGCCCGGTCAGGCGATTCCGCTCATTGCCGTCGAAACCGACCCCGAAGGCGTCGTCCTCGTCACCGAGGACACCGAAGTCGAACTCCGCGAGGAGCCGATTTCGGGCTTCGAGAAGGCCAGCGGTGGTATCTCCTACGAGGACATCGGTGGTCTCCAAGGCGAGATTCAGCGCGTCCGCGAGATGGTCGAGTTGCCGATGAAGCATCCACAGATCTTCAAGAAACTCGGCATCGAGCCACCACAGGGTGTGCTCCTCCACGGGCCGCCGGGGACCGGGAAGACCCTCTTGGCGAAGGCTGTCGCCAACGAGACGTCGGCGAGTTTCTTCTCTATCGCCGGCCCGGAGATTATCTCGAAGTACTACGGTGAGTCCGAACAGCAACTGCGCGAAATCTTCGAAGACGCCAAAGAGGAGTCGCCGGCGATTATCTTCATCGACGAACTCGACTCCATCGCACCCAAGCGTGAGGACGTCACGGGTGAGGTCGAACGCCGTGTCGTCGCTCAGTTGTTGACGATGATGGACGGTCTGGAGACCAGAGGCCAAGTCATCGTCATCGCGGCGACCAACCGTGTCGACTCCGTCGACCCGGCGCTTCGCCGCCCGGGTCGATTCGACCGCGAAATCGAAATCGGCGTCCCGGACGAAGTCGGCCGCAAGGAGATTCTGCAGGTCCACACCCGCGGGATGCCCCTCTCGGACGACGTCTCGCTCGACTACCTCGCCGACGAGACTCACGGCTTCGTCGGTGCCGACATCGAGAGCCTCTCGAAGGAAGCGGCGATGAAGGCGCTCCGACGCTACCTGCCCGAAATCGACCTCGACGAGGACGACATCCCGCCGAGTCTCATCGACCGGATGATCGTCAAGCGCGAGGACTTCAACGGGGCACTCGGCGAAGTCGAACCCAGCGCGATGCGCGAGGTGCTCGTCGAACTACCGAAGATGTCGTGGGACGACGTCGGTGGCCTCGAAGACGCCAAACAGCGGGTCAAAGAGAGCATCGAGTGGCCGCTCACCTCCCGTGAGAAGTTCTCGCGGATGGGCATCGAACCACCGGCGGGTGTCCTCCTCTACGGGCCGCCCGGCACGGGGAAGACGCTCATGGCGAAAGCCGTCGCCAACGAGACGAAGGCCAACTTCATCTCCGTTCGTGGGCCGCAGCTACTCTCGAAGTGGGTGGGTGAGTCCGAGAAGGCGATTCGACAGACCTTCCGCAAGGCGCGGCAGGTGTCGCCGTGTATCATCTTCTTCGACGAACTCGACAGCCTCGCGCCCAGTCGGGGTCAGGAGATGGGCAACAACGTCTCCGAGCGCGTCGTCAACCAACTGCTGACGGAACTCGACGGCCTCGAAGAGCGTGGCGAAGTGATGGTCATCGGCGCGACGAATCGACCAGATATGATCGACCCGGCGCTCATCCGCTCGGGACGGTTCGACCGTCTCGTGATGATTGGCTCGCCGGGCGAGGAAGGCCGCGAGCAGATTCTCGACATCCACACCGAAGGGATGCCGCTCGCACCGGATGTCAGCCTCCGCGAAATCGCCGAAATCACCGAGGGCTACGTCGGGTCCGACCTCGAATCCATCGCCCGTGAGGCGGCCATCGAAGCCCTTCGCGAGGACAGCGACGCCCAAGAAGTCGAGATGCGTCACTTCCGCAAGGCGATGGAGTCGGTTCGCCCGACCATCTCCGAAGACCTGCTCAGTTACTACGAGAAGATGGAAGAGCAGTTCAAGGGTGGCGGCCGCGAGCAGTTCACCGAACACCGCGACGGTCGTATCGGGTTCCAGTAGTCACCGTCTCGTCTCTCTCTTTTTATCGTCTCTCGAACGTTGTGAAGTCCGTTACACGAGTCGCTCTCGGAGTGGTGTCGACAGCTAACAGAGACGTGAGAGGAGTGAATCTCACTCGGCCGTCGTACTGTCGGCCGCACTGCTGGCTGCTGTAGCCTCGTCGACCGGAACCATCACGTCGGTGATTTGCGGGAGGGACGTTTTCGTCTTTCCGAGCCAGTGGTACGTCGTCTGATACTGGAAGCCGACGACGTCGAAGAGCGCCTCGACTTTATGGCGGTCGTCTGGGTCGACCTTGACGAGGTGACAGACTGGTTGGCCCGGGAGTACCATCGGGTTGGCGAGGACCCCTGCGAGGAAGCCGGTGAACGGAGCAGTGACGACGTGCTCTTCGGTTCCGAAGTGGTTCGACACGGTACAGATGGTCTCTCCCTCGTCGACGATAGGATAAGGCCCGAACTGCCACTCGACGAGGCCGCCGTCGTCGGCACGAATCCACGTCTTCTCGCTGGATGACGAGATGACCTTCGACCACGTCTGTTCTTTCGGCGTGACGGTCGGTAGCATACCGTAGCTGGCCATGACGTTCTCGATACCGGCCAGTGCGTTCTCTCCGAGGAGGGGTTGGAAGCGGTGTGCTTCGCCCATCTCGACGGTGATGGTGGGGATACCGTCCTCGCTCGCCACCCGTCGAAGCATTCCGGACGCACCCTCACTAGACATGAACAACGCCGACCCGAACGCTCGGGCGAGACGGTCGACGGCTGGGTCGTCCATGTTGGCTCGGACGTGGTACGTCGTCATTCGGTTTCGCGTCGACGTGTGGAAGTCGATTCCCATGTCACACTTACTGAGGAATCTCTCGTAGAGCACGTGAGCCATGCGCTGTGCGTCGTTTCCGTTCGGCTTGCCGGGAAACGCCCGGTTCATGTCGAGGTCGTATCCCGGAATGTATCGCTGTTGGGCGACGTAACCGGGAACGTTCACCACGTGGATGCAGACGAGCGTCCCGTGGATGTCCGTCGGCTCGTACCGCTTTACGACCTGCTGGATGACGTTTACCCCGTTGAGTTCGTCACCGTGGACTGCGGCAGTCACGAAGAGTCGGGGACCGGCGTGGTCGCCGTTGATGACCGTCACCGGAACCTCGACTGGGTGGCCGAGGTAGCTCTCTCCCACCTTGTACATGAAGTGACGCTTCTCACCCGGTTGTACCTCGGCGTCGTACCGGAAGGGTCGAGGTGTGGTGTATTCGTGGTCGGTGTCTGTGGAACTCATAGCACCCTTTCTAGAACGTCGATTCAGCGGATAATCGTTGGTCGTGGCCGACGAGACTGTGCCGAGTGAAAGAGCGTCCAGTTTCGGAGACGTGTCTCTCTGTCTGCCCGACTATCTTCGGAGACCTGCTCAGCAACTCCGAGAAGGGAGCAGGTCGACCCGGAGGGGTCGCTCCAACAGTTCACGACTGCCGTGACGACCGAACCACCTCGGGTTCCAGTGGGCTTGGAGGCCAACCACTCAGACACTCACCTCACGTGGCCGTCGAAGCGTGGATGCGCAGATACACAGACCCACAGATACGCAAACGCCTTCGCCATCCGCTGTCTGTCGAAACGCGACGATTTATCTACGTAATCTTTGATTGGTTCGGTATGCATGCTCGTCGTCCGCTGATCCTCGCGAGCGTCGTCCTCGGCGTGCTCATCGGGTCGCTCTCCGCTATCGGGCAGACACTCCCCGTGCTGGCAGGGCAACCCGGCATGGCCGGTTCCGTCACCGCCGGTGTCTCGATTGTGATGTTCCTACTCTCGCCCGTTTCGGTGTTCGCCATCGGTTACTGGATTGGCAACCGCACTGACGTGCCGAGCAACTATCCCCGAATCAGCCTCCTGATGGGTCTCTTCGGTGGCTGTGGCTCTTTCGTTGGCTACGTCGCAGTGCTGTTCGGCGTCGCCCCAGGCGTAGCTACACAGCTACCAGTCCTGCTGAGCGGCGTCTACAGCGCGGTGGTTCGCGTCGTCGACTTCGGTGTGACGGGACTCGCCGGTGCAGCGGTCGCACACTTCAGGCGAGTCGAGCAACCGTAAGCCGCTTCGGCGACGGAAAACGCAGAGAAGAGACGACTAGTAGAGCAGTTCGTCGTTGTTCTCGATCATGTAGAGCGTCCGCGCGGCGATGTTGACCGTGTGGTCGCCGACGCGTTCGATGTCGCGGATGGTGAGGAGGAGTCGCGAGACCTCACGCATCACCGACTCGGCGTTGGTGTCTTCGTCGAGTGGGTCGCTTTCGAGGAGGTCACGGACGACGAGTTCGCTCGCTGCCTCACACATCGCGTCGAGGTCGTCGTCGCTGTCGGCGATGTCGTGACAGTGTTCGGCGTCTTCACTACTGTAGGCGTTCATGGACTGTTCGAGCATGTCGAGCGTCGTCTCGCCGAGTCGCTGGATGTCGACGTCGGGGAAGACGTCTTTCTCGGCCTCCATCGCGTAGCCACCGAGGTTCGTCGCGAGGTCGGCGATGCGTTCGAGGTCGGTGATGATCTTGAACGACGCCGCGATGAACCGGAGGTCGCCAGCGACGGGTTGCTGGAGCGCCAAGAGGTCGATACAGTCCTGTTCGAGGTCGAGATACATCCGGTTGATCTCACCGTCTCCCTCGATGACCTCTTCGGCGAGTCGTGCGTCTTTCTGTTCGAGTGCGTCGAGGCCTTTCCGAAGGCGCTCACCGACGATTTCGCCCATGTAGAGGACGTCTTCGCGAAGGTTTTCTAACCGCTCTTGATATGCGAGGCGTGCCATGGACGGTAGTTGAGTCGCGTGACTGTTAAATATGCTGTGTCATACATAGACAACAATAGTTCGTGGAGAACGCCACGCATTCGGTCGACTGTGAGGAGACAGCAGTCGCTCTCGACTCTGAAAAGCGAGAGAACGAGCGTGGTTATCCGAACTTGCCGGTGATGTAGTCTTCGACCCGTTGACTCTCGGGGTTCTCGAAGATCTTCTGGGTGTCGTCGAACTCGACGAGTTCCCCACCGGTCAGGAAGACGGCCGTCTTATCGGAGATACGGGCCGCCTGCTGCATGTTGTGCGTGACGATGACGACGGTGTACTCCTCTGCGAGGTCGGCGATGAGGTCTTCGACCTGCGAGGTCGCGACCGGGTCGAGTGCCGACGCCGGTTCGTCCATCAGGAGCACTTCGGGGTCCGGCGCGATGGCGCGAGCGATACAGAGACGCTGCTGTTGGCCACCGGAGAGGTCCGTCCCGGACTCGTCGAGACGGTCTTTGACCTCGTCCCAGAGTGCAGCGCTCTTCAGCGCGTCTTCGACGCGCTGGTCCATGTTGTCGGTCTTCCCCTGCAGGCGCAGACCGTAGGCGACGTTGTCGTAGATGCTCTTCGGGAACGGGTTGGGGTGTTGGAACACCATCCCGATGCGGCGGCGGAGTGCCACTGGGTCGACGTCCGAGTCGTAGACGTTCTTCCCGTTGAAGAGCAGTTCGCCCTCGATTCGGGCGGCGTCGACGAGGTCGTTCATCCGGTTGATACACCGGAGGAACGTCGACTTCCCACAGCCCGACGGACCGATCATGGCCGTCACCTGTTTCTTGGGAATCCGCATGTCGATGTCGTTGAGCGCCTGGTCGTCGTTGTACCAGACGTTGACGTTCCGTGCTTCGATGACGGTGTTTGCACTCGTGACGGACCCGCGGCCACTCGACTCGTCTAACCCGCCGCGACCCGGGTCCGTGTCGATGAGCTGGTCAGATTCGGTGTTGGTTGTCTCCGGGTCGCTCGTGGTCATGTTCTCTTGACTCATGGTTTAACTCTCGTTCTGATATTTGTTGCGCACGAGGATTGCCACGGAGTTCATCGTGAGCAACACGATGAGCAGCGTGACGACACCCGCGGCGACGACACCGTACCGGAAGGCATCACTTGGTTGGGACGACCAGGCGTAAATCTGGAGCGGCATCACGGTGACGCTGTCGAAGTAGCCCGTCGGGGGAGCGAACGTCGTCGTCGCCGCCCCAATCATCAGCAGGGGAGCCGTCTCACCGATTGCACGCCCCAGCGCGAGAATCGTCCCCGTCAGGATACCGGGGAGAGACTGCGGCAAGACGACGTTCCGAATCGTCTGCCAGCGCGTCGCGCCCATCCCGTAGGACGCCTGTCGAAGCTCGTTCGGCACCGACCGAATCGCCTCCTGTGAGGAGATGATGACGATGGGCAGGATGAGCAGCGACAGCGTGATAGACGCCACGAGGACGATACCGAGGCCCAGACCGAGCCCGTTGATGAAGAGCGCCAGTCCGAGCAGTCCGTACACGACGGAGGGAACGCCCGCGAGGTTCGAGATGTTCACCTGGATGAGACGCGTAATCTTTCCGAGGAGACCGGAACTAGCCGCGTACTCTTCGAGGTAGATGGACGTCGCGACGCCCAGTGCGAGCGTCATGATGGCGACGTTCGTGATGACGAACACCGACCCGACGATGGCCGGGAACAGTCCGGCCTCCTCGGCGCTGAGCTGTGACGGCGGGTTCGTGAAGTACGACCACGTCACCCAACTCTCGGGCTGGGCGACGGCCACCTGCTGGACGACGAACGCACCGAGTAACATCCCACCGAAGATGACGACTGGCATCAGGAGACCGGCCACCCCGTCGTGTCCCGTCCGTACCACGCGGGCGACGTACGCGAGGGTCGGCGCACCGACGAAGAGGCCGAGCAACAGCGTGACGTCGCTGTTGAGTCCGGTGAGAGCTGGGCCGGCAAGCGCGGCGGCGACGGCGATGGCGAGCGTACCGACGGCCGTCGCGACGGCCGCATCTCGTCCGTCGCGATTCAGTGCACGCGACCCGAGGAGTGCGGCGACGGGAACGCCGAGCGTCCAGAGGTAGATGATCCACTTCTGGGGGAACGTCGCCAGCGGCCCCTTCAGGAACACGCCGAGCATCGACCCGACCGCGAAGACGATGGGCGTGAGGAGGTTGGCCTGTTGCCACTCTTTCATCCGACCGTAGATGAACACCAGTGCCGCCGGGAGCACGCCGACGGTGTAGACGAGCAGCCACTGCTGTGCGTCGAAGATGATAAAGAGGATGGAGAGAGCGAGCGTCGCTGCCAGTCCACCCAGGAGATACAGGAGACTCGTTCCGCCGACGGTTCCGACTGCGCGGTTCTTCACGCCGTAGCCGACGAAGCCGAGCGTCGGAACCACGAGCGTGACGAAGTAGATGAGGAACCACAGCGGGTCGGCCGCTTCGAGGCCGAACGCGTCGACGGCGACGTAGACGAGTAGCGCGGCCAGCGAGAGGATTCCGAGCAGCGACGCGCCGAGCGACAGATACTCGAAGAGGATTCCTTTGAGTTGGCTTACCTCGCCGAAGTCGGTGTCAGATTGTGTTTCGGCTGCCATCTCAGTACTCCTCCCGGTAGCGGCTTGCGATTCGGTCACTGACGATGTTCATGACGAGCGTGATGACGAACAGTACCAGTCCGACGGCGAAGACGGCGTCGTAGGCGGCCGACCCCCCCGAGAGTTCGCCGTTGATGGTGTTGACCATCTGTGCGGTCATCGAGGAGTACGGACGGAGGAACAACTCACCGGGGTGTAGCGAACTCGGCAATCCCGGTTTGCTCCCCATCGCCAGCGTGACGGCCATCGTCTCACCGATTGCGCGCGAGAGCGCGAGGATGAACGACGAGGCGATACCGGAGATGGCCGCCGGGACGACGATGCGCGTCGAGACGTTGAACTTCGTCGCGCCGAGTCCGTAGCCGGCCTGCCGAAGTGAGTCCGGAACGGCACTCATAGCGTCCTCACTGATCGATGCGACCATCGGGATGATCATGATGCCGACGACGATAGACGCCGACAGCGCGTTGAACGTACTGATCGAGGGGAAGAGCGTCGCTTCGAGGAACGGCGTGATGTAGACGATGGCGAAGTACCCGTAGACGACCGTGGGGACGCCTGCGAGTATCTCCAGCATCGGCTTCAGCACCGACCGCATCTGTTTCGACGCGTACTCGCTGAGGTAGATGGCCGTCAGCAAGCCGAGCGGCATGGCGATGAGTGCCGACCCGAACGTCACGATGAGCGTCCCGTAGACGAGCGGGAGGACGCCGAAGCTGTTCGAGAGTACCGACCACTGGGTACCCGTGAGGAACTCTACGATTGAGTAACTCCCGAAGAACGACAGGGCATCGCCGAGCAGTGCGACGATGATGCCGACCGTCGTCACGACGGAGAGCGCAGCGCACGCGAAGAACACGACGTGGTACAGCGTCTCGCGTGTCTGCTGCATGCCTCTGTTACCCGTCAAATCCGGGGGCTGGGACTGTTCTGTCATGGTGTGGTATGAATGAGAGGTGATTGAGTGCCGCTTCGTGTCACATCCGGAGTTCTATATTGAAGGACAAAAACGACCGGATTTGTCCCGACCGCTCCTTACTGTGCGCTCGAGATGGCTTCTTCGAGCTTCGACATCATCTGCTTCTTCTCTTCTTCGCTGTTCGGGACGTAGCCGATCGTGTCCGCGACGAGCGATCTGTCGGTGGACTTCTCGACGAAGAACTTCGCGAACTCCGCGATATGCTCCTCTGCGAGAGCAGATTTCGCGGGATAGGTGAACAGCGGACGGGCGAGCGGCGTGTACTTCCCGGTCTTGGCGTTCTCCAGCGTCGGCGCGATGCAACCGTCGCCGTTGTCGATTTTGAGCGCCTTGACCCGATCTTTGTTCTTCGAGTAGTAGGCGAAGCCGAAGTAGCCGATGGCGTACTCCGACCCGGAGACACCTTGGATGATGGTGTTGTCGTCCTCGGTCGCTTGGTAGTCGTCGGTGTGTCCGGCTTCTTCGCCCATGACTTCGGTGAGATAGTCGAAGGTTCCGGAGGTTTCGGCCGCACCGTAACGCTCGATCTCCTCGTCCGGGAACTCCTCACGGACGTCGCTCCACTTCTCGACGGAGTCGCCGCCGAAGATCATCGAAATCTCTTCGACGGTCAGACAGTCGACGAAGTCGTTCTCGGGGTTGACGGCGATGGTGAGCGCGTCGGTTGCGACTTTGAGTTCGACCGGTTCGACGTTGTTGTTGCCGCACATCTGCGTCTCCTCTTCTTTGATGGGTCGCGACGCGTTGTTGAACGAGGTTTGACCCTTACAGAAGAAGTTGTTGAAGCCGCCACCGGACCCGGTGGAACGGACGTTGATTTTGACGTCGGGGTGCTCTTCGCGGAACAGCTCTGAGACGGCCGTTGCGAGCGGGTAGACCGTCGAGGAACCGGAGATTTCGATGGTTCCCGAGAGGCTTCCGCTGCTTCCGCCGTCCTCGCTCGTCCCCTCGGACGTTCCGTTGGAGCCGCCACTGGAGCCACCGTCGCCGGAGCCGCCGTTACTCGACTCGCCCGTACAACCAGCGATGCCAATCGTCCCGATGGCACCGGATGTCATGAGGAACTTACGCCGGGATACAGCGTCCTGCAGCGTCTTACGCGTCATCACTTTGTTCGTGCCGAGAAGTGAATAAATACCCTGCTATGACAACTATATAGATATGGGTATGCGAACTTTTCTCTGTTATTGCGTTCTCACAGACATACCAGCAGAGACCCATGGGTATTCTCGAAACCCCCTGTTGTCGGAGTCTCGACCATCGTCGGCAGTGTGTGCGCTTTCACCTCGACGAGAATCTCTACGCAGATGTCTAGCACTGAGCGACGAAGATACAGATTGACGCCACGTCGACGAACTTTCGACGAACCCGTATATAGAGATGGGCAGATTTATTGTGTGGTCTGCACCAACGATTCACATGGTCGAGACACGAAAGGTGCAGGTCACGGGCGGGTCGACGTATACAGTGTCGATTCCCAAAGACTGGGCGACCGAAAACGGCGTCAGCGCAGGAAGTGAAGTCGAGTTCTATCCGGAGGGCGACTCGCTCTTTCTCACGCCCCGAACCGACGAGGAACGGACCGAAGGCACGCTCGATATCTCGAACCTGCAGGGCGATGAACTCACGCGCGCGGTGATGACGATGTACGTCAGTGGGTTCGACATCATCGCCCTGGAGAACTCCCGTATCACCAACGACCAGCGCCGAACTATTCGACAGGCGACGCAGGGACTCGTCGGCCTCGAAGTGCTCGAAGAGACCCGAGACCGAGTCGTCATCCGCGACTTGCTGGACTCCTCGGAACTCTCGATTCACAACGCCGTCACCCGCATGCGTCTCATCGCCCTGTCGATGCTCGAAGACGCCATCGTCGCCCTGGAGGAGAACGACAACGACATGGCCCGCGACGTCATCCAGCGCGACGACGACGTCGACCGCCTCTGGATGGTCGTCTCGCGTATCTTCCGGGCGACCCTCCGCACCCCCAAAGCCGCCGAGGAACTCGGCCTTCCCCGGGAAATCTGCTTCGACTACCACTCCAGCGCCCGCCAGTTGGAGCGTATCGGCGACCACGCGACCAAGATTGCCCACCTCACGCTCGAACTCGAAGAACCCGTCCCCGACACTGTCATCCAGGCACTCGCCGAACTCCACGAGGACGCCGTCTCCGTCATCGACGGCGGGATGGACGCACTGTTCACCGACGACAGCGTCGAAGCGACGAGACTCGCCAACGAGGCCCGCGAAGCAGTCCAAGAGATAGACGAACACGCCCGCGCCATCGACGAACTCCTGCGTGACCTCGACCCCGCCCGCGCCCAGATGCTCGGTCTCATCGTCGACTCCGTCTCCCGAAGCGCCGACTACGGCGGCAACATCGCCGAGACGGCCCTCCAGAAGGCCGCGCCGACACCCTGAGCCGTTTTATCGCTCTCAGTGCTCGTCTGCGACGACGGCGAACCGCTCGACGACCGTCGCCACGTCGGCCGGAAGCGACGTGAACCAACCGACTTCGTCGACGTCGTCGTCCGTCGCTCGGAGTGTGCCGTCGAGATAGTCCGCCTCGAAGAACGCGCCCAACGAGTGAATCGTCTCGTCGCGTTCGGCGGCGACCCATCGTTGGTGGTGAAGCACTCGGAGACCGACCACCGAACACTCGACGCCAGTCTCCTCTCGAGCCTCTCTGACCGCCGTCTCGGCGAACGTCTCACCGTCCTCCCATCCACCGCCGGGAACGCCCCACTCGCCGGTGTCGGCCCGGCGCTGGAGCAAGAGATTCCCCTCGGCGACGACGAACGCCGCTCCACCGTGGAGATAGCCGTCGGATGCCACCCGGGCCATGTCGTCGAACCGTTCGCGAGAAATCTCGAACGTCTCTTCGAAGACGGGAGCGGCGGCGTACTCCTCGTGTAGCGCTCGCCGGTGTGCGTCGACCTGTCGTCTCGTCTCCCGTGTCAGTGACATCGGCGCGAACTGATGTCTCCTACGTAGATGACGCTGGTGGTCGCATCGACAATACTATTAACCTCAGAAAGAGTTTTAATAACATGACGCACAACGACCATACCGACGGCGCTCGGAACTTCCTCGACGGGTCGACCGTCGGTATCGTGAGCCTCGTCGTCTTGCTCGCGCTCTCGGCGGTGGTGATTCGAGCAGGTGTGTGGGACCTGCTCATCATCTCGTGGGCCGCGTTCGTCGCCATGGCCGGTGCGGGTTTTCTCGCGACGTACACGCGACGTGACCACGCCGAGACGCTCGTCTGGGGATACGGACTCGCCAGTGGGGCGATGATTACGAGTGCCGCCGTCTTCCTCGTGCCGCAAGCTATCGGCGTCTCGGGCGGGACGCCTCAGTACGGCGGGTTCGGTATCGCGCTCGGACTCATCGTCGGGTTCGGGTCGCACACCGTCGGCCACCGACTCGCCCACATGGACTTGCCGCTCGACAGGACCGTCGCCGAACTCACCGCCCACGCTCTCTCGGCGGGTGCTATCATCGGCCTCATCTACGGCAACATGGACGTGGGGCTGACGCTCGGACTCGCTATCGTCTCGCACAAGGGTCCCGCAGGCTACGCCGCCGCCGACAGACTGGCCCGAAACGGCCGAGGCTGGAGCGTCCTGCTCCTCCCGGCGGCCGGTGTCGGCATCGCGGCCATCCTCTCCAGTCTCGTCGCCATCCCGGCGTCCGGCGCGATTCGTGGTATCGTCTTTGGGTTCGCGGCGGGCGTGTTCCTCCACGTCGCGATGGATTTCCTCCCGCGGTGTGAAATCGGCAGCGAGATTCACGACGTGTTGAAAGTCGAAGGCGACGCCCACCACCTCCTCGACAGACTCCGGATGCACGCCGTCGCGAGCACCGCTCTCGGTGGGTTCGTCGTCTTCGTCGCGTGGGCCGTCCTCGTCTGACTCTCTACTCTTCGCCGAAGTATCCCCACGCGTGGAGTCTGTCGCCGTCGCCGTCGACCCACCGCTCGCCGATGTCGTCGCGGTAGTACTTGTTCGGGAGGACGACGTTGTCGACTCGTTCGTAGGCCTGTTCTTGCGCTTCTCGCATCGTCAGACCCATCCCGGTGACGACGAGGACGACACCGGAACTCCCGGCGACGCGCCACTGTCCACCCTCGCACTTGACGTCCTCGATGTGGACACCCTCCGGTGCGTTCGCCAACTGATCTCTCTCGGTCCACTCGGTCGGTCGATGGCTCTCGAAGCCGATGGCGGCGTTCTCGGCGAACTCGGAGAACGTCTGTTCGTCGGTGAACGGGAACGGTGGCAGACAGACGCGAACGGCGATTTGGAACCCTTCGTGAACACTGAGTTCGGGAGACTCACCGCGGGCGATGCGGTGGAAGAAGTCGCCGATGGGCGTCTGCATCGACTCTTCCATGAGGAAGATGGTCGGATAGCCGAACCGTGGCGTGAACTCCAACGGGTAGATTCCCTCGCCGTTGACGATGCAGTTCAGGTCCATGTAACCGACGTAGCCCTCCTCGGCCAGTCGGGGTTCGAGTCTCTTTAGCGTCCGCCGGAAGAGTCGGTTTGGACCGGTCCACGTCATGCTCGTCCCCATCTCGCCCGTCGCCGGGCCGACGTTCCCCGGGAACAGACGCTTGTGCTCGAAGTTCACGCAGACCGGGGTGAGAAACTCCGACCCGTTGAAGAACGCGCCGATGGCGATTTCGACGCCGTCGGCGCGCTTCTGGAGTTCGAACCGCTCTATCTTGTCGCCCCACGACTTCTTGTAGGACTGGAGGATGCGGATGGTGTCGGCACCGTCGTCTTCCTCGCCGACGAAGACGAGGCGCTTGACGTTCTGGACCTGTCCACTGGGCTTGATGACGTACGGGTCAGGGTTGTCGCGGATGAACTGGACCGCCTCGTCGAAGTCGCGGAACTCGCGGTGCGGGAGCGTCTCGATACCCATCTCTTGTAACTCTCGCTGGCCGAAGTTCCGGTCGTCTTCCAACCGGTCGGTGTAGGCCGTGCCGCCGACGACGTGGTGCCCCTCCTCACGGAGTCGCTCGGCGTGCGTGCCCATCCCGAAGATGTCGTCGAAGACGATGGTGTCGGCCCACTCGACGTGGGCCTCCCAGTCGTCGACTTTCTCGACGAACCCGTTGGCTATCTCGCGTTCTGCCTCGTTCTCGATGAAGTACCGGACGTCGTGGCCTTCGGCCTTCGTGCGCCACGCGACGTCGCCCACCAGACCGTCGATGGAGACGTAGAGAAATCGTGCCATACTGCATGGGCGGCCAGCGAGCGGATAAACGCTCGGGTGAGTAAGTTCTATTCGCCGTACAGTCGACGGAGTTGAAACGTGATGCCCGCGCCGACGACGAGGAGGACGGCGAGATTGAACACCATCGAGAACAGCGGACGGTACTCTCGGGTCACCCAGACGCTGATGGCCTGCGTCGCGCTGAAGTAGAACTGGAGCGCGGCGATGAACGCCAGCAGACACAGTCCGGCGAGAAGTGCGTAGTTGACGTACGTCCGCATGTCGCGGGTCGACTCGGTCGACCGGTTCGACGACGTGACTGTGCTTCCGCCGTCGGTGCTCGCCGTGTCGGTCGTGTTCGTCGCGTCTGTCGTCGTTGTCGCGTCCGTCGCGCTCGTCGCGTCTATCTCGTTCGTCATGTCTCTGAGGTCTCCCGGGGTCGTCGTGCGTTTCGAGTCTCGTTCGGTCGCTTCGCCTTCGCCTGCGTCGACGTCTCGCCCCGGGTCACTCATCGCGACCACCACCGGGCGAGGAGGACACTCACGAGGAGTGTGACGACGGCGAGGACGGCGGTGACGACACCGAACCCAGGCGACGTACCCTCTGACGTCGTCCGGGTGGATTCACCACGGTCACCCGAGTCGCTGCCGTCGCTTCCCGAACCAGACTCGAAGTCTTCGACGCGGAACTCCACGTCTTCGACGGACTCGTTCACCTGAATCCGTCGCTGTGGGTCGAGGTTCGCCACGCTTCGGGCGGTGTCGACCATCACACCGTCTTTCCACAGGATGGCGTCGACGTAGTAGTTGTAGTTCGAGGGGACGGTCAACTCCGTCTCGGCAGTCGCCGTCCGACCGGGACGGATAGTGCCGACGTCGACAGTCTGTCTGCCGGCGACGATGTTCGACTCGGCCTGTCGCAACAGGAGTGTCACCTGCAAATTCTCGGAGGGGTCGTCGCCACGGTTCGTCAGCGACGCGCCGAGCGAGAGGGCGGTTCGGTCGTTCGACGCGTCGGCAACCGAGACGGAGACTGCTGGCAAGACGTCCGAGTCCGAGAACCCGACGCTCGTCTGTGCGTAAGCAGGGGTGAGCGCATCGAGACCCTGGACCGTCGTCGTGCCGGAGTCGACGCGTTCGGTGTCGCGGAAGACGACCGTCTCGATGCGGTAACCACCCTCGCGGCGGACGGTCAGGTTCGTCTCGACGACCCGTTCGCCGTCTCTCGTGAGATTACCGACGTCGACCGTCTCTGTCGTCTCGACGAGGCCGGACTCGGTGTCGACGGCGCGGAAGCGTACGGTCACGTTGTCTGCGGGGTTGCCGTAGTGTCTGAGGCGCGTCTCGACGTGGAGCGTCGCAGTCTGCCCGTCGACGTCGCTCGGAGCGAGCGCCAAATCGTCAGCCAGTGTGACCCGTCCCGGTGGGAGCGGACCGTCGTCGGTCGGGTCGGCGAGGACGCCGGGGACGACGGCGGCGACGAGGAGGGCGACCACGACGACGCCGACGGCGGTCGCCGTCAGTGCTGTCTCGCGGTTCATGTCATAGATGGGACGAGTCTGTGACAAATACTTTGTGGAGTAGTTTATGTATCTTCGCCACGCGCAAGGACGTATGACAACGTTCGTCCTGGCAACGAACTCCGTCCACACCAGCGCACTGCTCTGTGACTACCTCGACGACCGACTCCAAGCCGGTGATACGGTCTACGCCGTCAACTCACAGCGCGGCGGCGACGACACCTCCGCAGCGGAGATTCGCGACGGTGAAGACGCACTGAACGCCGTCACCGCGCGACTCTCGGGCGTCGCCGACGTCGAGACACACCAGTTCGTCCGCGAGAACAGTCCCGCCGAAGACGTCGTCGGCTACGCAGAAGAGGTCGACGCCGACGAACTCGTCATCGGTGTGCGAAAGCGGAATCCGACGTCGAAAGTCGTCTTCGGCAGCGTCGCACAGGACATCCTCCTGACGGCGAACCGCCCGATGGTGGTCGTCCCGCAGGAAGATGTCTGAGGTGTAGAGAACGCGCTCCGGTAGTTACGCGTCGTCGAGCACCTTGTCCGCGAGCGACGGGACGAACGTCCCGATGTCGGTGACCATCCCGATGGCTTGCGAACTCCCGCGGTCGAGCAGTTGTGTGACCGTCGCGGGGTTGATGTCGACGCAGACCACCTTCGTCGTCGACGAGAGACAGTTGCCGACGGCGACAGAGTGTAAGAGCGTCGAGAGCATCAGCACCATATCCGCCTCGTGAGCCTGTTCGCGAATCGCGTTCTGTGCCTCGACGGCGTCGGTGATGGTGTCCGGTAGCGGGCCGTCGTCGCGGATAGACCCCGCGAGCACGTACGGCACGTCGTTCTGGATACACTCGTACATCACACCCGAGGTGATGAGGCCGTCGTCGACGGCCTCGGCGATACCGCCCGCGCGGATGACCTCGCTGATGGTGTAGATGTGGTGTTTGTGGCCCTTCCGCGGGTGCTCCATCGTCTCCATATCCATCCCGAGCGACGTCCCGTACAGGCCGCGTTCGATGTCGTGCGTGGCGAACCCGTTGCCCGCCGAAATCATGTCGATGTAACCCTCACGAACGAGACGTGCTAAGTCGTCGCCCGCACCAGCGTGGATGAGCGCGGGTCCGGCGACGACGAGCACCTTTCCCCCATCCTCTTTGGTCTTCGTGAGTGCATCTGCGACCTGCCGGATGAGCGATTCGGACGGACGCTCCGAGGAGACACCACCCTGCATGAAGCCGAACGGACCGGAACTGTCGCGGGGGCGTTCCGGCGGGTCGACGCGGATACCGGCCTCGTCGGTGACGACGAGGTCGCCCTCGTCGATGGCGTTGAGTACCTTCGTGTACGCACGCGTCCCCGATTCAGTCTCTTCGATTACGATGGCGCAGTCCATCTCGATGTTCTCGACGTCGAGCCACGCGCCACCATGTCGGACCTGCGTCGGGTGGTTCGTCGTCGAATAGAACCCCGTCGGCACGACTTGGTCTGCCGGCGCAGCCACCAGTTTGGCGTCGACAGGGTCGGTGAGGTTCGCGCCGAGTTGGTGGAGTTCGTGGACGATCTCTTTGAGCGTCCCCTCGTCGTCCGCGAAGACATCCATTCGGCAGTAGGTCTCTTCTTCTTTGTGGACCCCGACGTCGAACTGCTCGACGTTGAAGTTTCCACCGAGGTCCATCACGGTCCCCATCACTTGCTGCAACATCCCGGAGTCGATGATGTGACCCTCAAGTTCGACGGTTCGAGAGTGCGTCATTGCCGAGACGAGGAGGGTACAGCGTATGAGGGTTGTGGACTCGTCGAAGAATGCGACAGCTAGTCGTCGTTCGGAACGGACCGACTCAGAGCAGGAAGCCTTTCACGAGGTTGATGACGGTCCACTTGATCTGCTCGACGACTTCGCCGGGCTCTCCCTTGATGACGATGTCGTTGGACTCGACGGCCGACCGGAACGCCGCCGCCGGGTTGTCGGCACTCGCGATGCGGTCGATGGTCGCCCGACTCATCGTCATCTTGCGTACCGCGTCGGGGTCGGTGCCCTGCTGGACGTCGGTGATACGGTGGTCGCCGTCCATGTAGATGGTGTACGTCGCCCGCTCGTCGCCGTCGGTGACGTAGACGTTCGTCGCTCCGGCGAGGCTGACCGGGCCGAGGTCGACGCTGTCGGCGTTAGCGTTGTAGTCGTCGACCATCGACTCCATAGACTCGAAGAGGTCGACGCCCCACTCGGGGTTCGTCTGTGCGCCGTTCTGTGCGGTGACACTCCCGACGCCACCGACGAGAAGGAGGAGAACGAGTGCAAGCGACGTGAAACCTGACCGGGAAATCGAAGTCATGGAAGTACTGTACGGCCGCAAGAACTATAAATATATACGAAAGTCTGCTCCGCAGAGTTGTCAACTATAGATAGGAAGAGCGAGAAGGAGAACGGGCCGAGTGCTACAGATTCGCGTCGAGGAACGCCAACTGATGGCTCAGACACTCCTCGAACTGGTCGTCGATGTAGCCGAAGTGGTCCGATTGGAGTCGGAGGTACGTCACGTCCGGGACGCTGTCGGCGACGGACTCGATAGTCGACAGCGAGACGACGTCGTCGTCGGTTCCGCCGACGAGAAGCGTCGGACACCGAATGTCCTCGGCCGTCGTCGCCGGTCGATAGCCGGGGAGTGCGAGCAGTGACCGGGCAGGACACTCGTTGTCCCAGTCGCTGCCGGTCGGGACGAGGTCGAAGACGCCCGCCTTCGCTCCGGGTTGGTTGATGACGGCGAACTCGTCCGGATCGCCGACGATGGGGACGGTGTACGGCCCGAGGACGAGCGACTGGATTTTGTCGCGGAGACCGAGCGCTACCGCCTTGAGCGAGTACTTGATGCCGTTGCTCTTGAGCGCCGCTCGCCCGTCGACGAAGGGGGCGATGGCGACGACGGCGCTGATACGCGGGTCTTCGGCGGCGACACTCAACGCGTGGCCGCCGGCGAACGAGTAGCCCCAGAGGACGACGGTCGACCCGTCGACGTCGTCGAAGTCACGGGCGGCAGCGACGGCTTCACGCCAGTCGGCCACCTGCCGACTCGGACTGACGAGGTTCCGTGGTTCACCCTCGCTGTCGCCGAAGTGTCGGTAGTCGAAGAGTAAGACGGCGTAGCCGTGTTCGGCGAGTCGTTCGGCGACGAGTGGGTAGCCGAACGTCCGCTCGGCACCGAAGCCGGGAGCCATGACGACGATCGGTGGGTTCTCCGGTCTGTCCGGCCGGTAGAGCCATCCGACACACTCCTCGCCGTCGCTGTCGAACCGGACGCGAACCTTCGAGAAGGACTCACGAGAGGGGCGTCGCGGCGACACGTCGTCTGTGTCTTCTGCATCGTCGACGAGACTCCGTGTGTGACTCATGCGGACTCCTCCACGGTGTCGGCCGTCTCGGTCGGTTCTGACAGCGTCGACAGGACGTGCTCCGAGAAGTCCTCTTCGCTCAGCCGATAGCCGAGTAGTCCCTCGAACCACTCGGGTTCGGCACGCCACGTCCCCTGTACGTCGTCGTCGGCACGGACGACGGTTGCCTCGATAGGCACCGGGTCCCAGCGACCGTCCTCTGCCAGGTCGATGAACACGTTGAGCGCGCGGCCCATCTCCATGTGGTGGACGCTGTCGCCGGGGAAGGCGGTCATATAGACGAGGTCGACTGTCTCGCCGCGGTCGACTCGCTCGACACTGATTCCGTTGCTCCGGAGTTCGGCTTCCAACCCCGTTATGTCGTCTGTCATACCATCCGGTACACTCGCCGGGGGCTAAACCCTTACCGCGGACGACACCGACATCGCGATGCGAGTGCAGATGGAAGATGGCAACTGAAGGACACGTGTGAAGAACGAATCGAGGTGGTAGTCGACCAGTTACTGAACGGCGTCGAGCGCGACGGTGTGCCGATAGTCCATCGTAAGCCATCGTGTCGTCAGTTCTTCGTCGGCGGTGCCTTCGAATATCGTCACCTCTGTCGGCGTCTCGTCGTCGTCGTAGCGGTAGGTTAACTCGAACTCGGGAAGTTCGTCGAGTACAGCACTGTCAGTCGTCTCTGCACGGTCGGTAACACTCATCGTAGACCAAAGGGAGCGGCAGACGGACGGACACGCCGAGCCGTCGAGCGGACCCCGGTACGAGACTGCATCGTCGCACGGGTCGAGTCCTGCTGTGTCGTCACGTCGAATCCATCCATCGAGTCAATCATCCTATCTGTCTCTTTCTCACGAGTGTATAAAATAGTATGCTACCAGCTATCACGACTGAGAATAGGTGTCACGTAGTGAGACGCGGCAAACGTAGTCGAGCGCCTGCGGCAGACGGACCGACCGCTCAGAAGTCGTGTTCGACTACCGGTTTCGACGCCTTCTGGATGATTATCTTGTTGTCCCGCACTCGCACGAACACCTCTTCGCCGACGTCCATCCCGGCGACGGTGAGTTCGTCGTCGTGGAGATTGATCGTAACGTTACGATATTTGCCGTCGCCATCTTTCGTACCTGTCGGAGAGAGCGTCTTTCGTCTGACCATCGGAGTGTTCCGCACGACAGTTTTACAGCGAGTCCTCGTCGTCGACACGAAACGACCACGGAGACCACAGTCGCTGACTGCGTGGGCTATGAGTCGTCAGACGGTCTACTACCTATACCGTTCCGCTTTATCGAGCAAGGAGACTAAATAGGGGCGGCAACTCTTCCGGCTAGACCGGATGCGGTCCGAGAGATTCTGACATCTGGTAGTTTCGACGGAGCGGTCGTTGGTGAGTGACGCCTCTCGTCGGGAGGTCGTGTGAAAACGGAACGTCTGTGTAAAAAGTTAGTTGCCGCCACCGCCGAACATCTGGCGCATCATCGGATGCATCTCCATGAGTTGCTCTTCTGCGATCTCCTCGTACAGCTTGTACGTGATGGAGACCGTCAGCAGCAACCCGGTTCCGGAGACGGCACCGATGGTACCGAGCATGTTCGCCGCGACAGCGAGGACACCGACGAGCGCGCCGCCGATGACCGTCACCTGCGGGATGTAGCGCTCCATGACCTTCTCTATGACCTGTGGATTCCGACGGAAGCCGGGAATCTGCATCCCGGAGTTCTGAATCTGGCGGGCGGTCGCTTCGGGACCCATCCCCGTCGTCTCGACCCAGAACACGGCGAAGATGGCACCGCCGATGACCATGAACGTCAGGTCGATACCGACGCGGATGAGCACCTGCCACGCTTCGGCCGTCGTCTGTGCGGTCCACCACATCCAGTCACCGGGCGACTGGATGGGCGCGAAGTAGTAGAACAGCCCGCCGGTCGGGTTGCCGTTCTGACCGTACGTGCCGAGCCACGCGGGCATGTTCTCCAGTTGGCTCGCGAGGATGCGTCCGAGGAACTGGATGTTCGCCTGCAGCGCGCGGACGAGGATCATCGGCAGGACGGACGCGTAGATGAGCTTCACGGGGAAGCGACCACGAGCGCCCTTCACGCGAGCGTGGCTGAGCGGAATCTCCACGCGCACCGACTCGGCGTAGACGACGACGGCGAAGATGAGCACCGTCGTGACGAGCGCGAGCAGTTGTCCGGGACCCATGAACAGCGCCTGAATCCCCTCGGCGGTGAGCAGCGAGGGCATCTCGACGCTTCCGGTGAGGATACCGAACCACGTCGGGAAGAACCCGGAGACGTTACCGAGCCCCTGCCACGCGAACAGCCCGGCGACGAGCTGTTGGCTCACACCGGCGATGATGAACAGCCCGATACCGGAGCCGACGCCCCACTTGCTCACGATTTCGTCCATGAAGAGGATGAGAATCGCACCCATCGCAATCTGGGCGAAGATGAGCGACTGGACGCCGAACGTCCCACCGGGGAGTGTGTTCGCGAGCTGCTGGCTCGCGGGCAGGAAGTTGCTGGCGAAGACCATCGGAATCCCCGTCAGACAGATCATGACGAGCACCAGCACCTTCTGGAGGCCTTGGTACAGGATCTGGTCTCGGGGGTCGTTGGTGTCGAGTCCGAGGAGGTCTGCCCCACCGAGCAACTGCAAGACAATGCTCGCCGTGACGATGGGACCGATTCCTAACTGAAGAATCGAACCCTGCGATCCGGCGAGAATCGATCTGAACTGTCCGTAGAAGTCACCAGTCTCGGTTCCGAGTCCGAACAGGGTGACGTTCGTCAGGAAGAAATACAGCACGAGGATTCCCGCTGTCCAGCCGAGTTTCCGTCTGAAGGGAACGTGACCCTCCGGACGGACGACTGACGGCATGCGCGTCAGCACTGGTTCAGCGGCTTCTTTCCATCCCATATACGGATATACTCATCACCATGGTTTGTAGGTGCTTCGCTTTAGCGCCTTTTAGGCGGCCGAACGTGGCGACGACGCGAAAGAAGAACAAACCGCTGACACGTCTCTATGGCGGCTGACGAGCGTGCTCACGGCTTAATCTTCGAAAAAGCAGAAAGTGTGCGAAACGATATCGTTCGGCGTGAGACGAGACGACTTACTCGTCGTCTTCGGCGTCGGCCTCGTCGGCCTCGGCCTCTTCTTCGGCACGCTCCGAGAGGTCGGCACTGCCGCCGGCCTCTTCGATGAGTTCGACCGCACCTGCGGTGAACGCGTCGGCGACGACGTGCAGTTCCTGACGGACCTGCCCGCTGCCGAGCACCTTCACGGCGTCGGCCTCGTAACCGTCCTCGACGAGGTCACGTGCGTCGACGTGGTAGGCGTCGCCGTCCTTCTCGGCGAGGCCGTCTGCGGCGAGCAGTGCGGCGTCTTCGTCGATCTTCTGGACGGTGACTTCGAGGACGGTCGTCTGTGCGTCCTCGGGTCGCTTGAAGCCGTACTTGCCGAGCGGTTCGTAGTTGTGGAACTCGTGTTTGGCGCGGCCGGCGCGGCCACGGCCACCACGGTGACCGGCACCGCGCCGGTTCTTGTGGGTACCGCCGCCGTGCGTGCGGGAGCCACGCTGACGTCGTTTCTTGTTCGTCATTATCGCATCGCCTCCAGGAGTTCGTCGATTCCTTCAGAGGTGTGCTTACCGAGTTGGCCGCCTTCCTTCGTCGGGTGCTTGATGCCGTCGTGGCCGCCACGTGGCGGGTGGAGACGGAGCACCGGCGAGAGACCCTGCTCTTTGAGCGTGGTCTCTTCGTCGACGAGTGCTTCGGCGAGTGCGCCGAAGTCGTCGTAGTCGGCGTTCTCCGAAAGCCACTCCTCGTCGACGTCTTCCTTGCCCTGGAAGGGCTCGGCGCGCTTGACGAGGAGCGTCTCGACGACGTCGACGCTGGGTTCGCCGTAGGCGACCCAGTCGTTGACCTTCGTCACCATACCACGGTACGTGTCCGTCCACGGGACGAGCGTACAGTGGTTGACGCGGTGGAGGTTGAGCATACCGAGCGTGTCGCGCACGTCGGCGCTCTGGTCGACCTCACCACGGATCTGAACGACTGCCTTCATCAGTCGCTCACCTCACGCTGCTTCTCGCGGGCGCGCTGTGGCGTCCGCGACTGCGACGCGTTCTGGAGTGCGTTGTAGGTCGCCTTCGCGAGGTTGACCGTCGTCCGGGTGTTGCCGTCGGACTTCGTCCAGGCGTCCTGCACGCCGGCGAGTTCGAGGATCTTCCGGACGGTCTCTGCGGCGGCGAGACCGAGGCCCATCGGGGCCGGGATGATCTCGACGGTGACCGAACCGGCCTTACCGTTTGCCTTCCGGGTCAGCGAGTGAGTACCGCCGGGGCGGTCCTCCCACGAACCCGAGCCACGGTCGACCTTGATGATGTTCAGCTTCGCCACTTCGATGGCCTTCTGGATAGCGCCACCGACCTGGTCGTCGCGTGCTTCCGCGTAGCCGAGGTAGCCGTCGCGGTTTCCGACTGCACAGACGCAGCGGAACTTGACACGCCGACCGGAGTCGGTCATACGCTGGACCATGTTGATGTCGAGCACTTCGTCGTCCAGTCCACCGAGGAGCTGGTCGATGATCTCCGGTTCCTTGAGGGGAAGACCGGATTCGAGTGCTTGGTCCATCGAGCTGATATCGCCGTTCTGTACCTTGCGGCCGAGTCGTGTGCGCGGTTCCCAGCCGTCGTTGTTGTTTCGTCTGCTCATGCGTCCTCCTGAAGTCGCTCGAGTACTTCGTCGAAGTGCTCGGGCAGGTCAGCGGCGTCGAAGTCCCCACTGTAGAGCGGCTCGTCGAGCTGCTCTGCGTACTCGGCGATGTGCTCGCCGCGGTTACGCGACCAGTCTGCCAGCACGCTCTCGTTGTGCGGGACGTCGAGCCCTGCGTCGATTGCTCCTTCCTGTACTGCGAACACCTTGTTGCCGGGCGTCGCCGTGTTCAGACCGATGTCGAGGACCGCTTCCTCGAGACCAGCGTCCAGCGCGCGCTTGCCGGCGAGGTAGCCTGTCAGGTACGCGCTCGGGAGGTTGCCCGTCGGGGCTTCCCAACCGTGCTCTGCGAGGTCCTCGCTGGAAGCGGCGGCGTGGATTTCGTCACCCTGCGGTCCGGGGGTAGCCAGCTGCGCCCTGATGTGCTTGTTGCTCACGCGAGCAACGAGGCGGGGCTTGCCCGATTTCAACAGGCGCAACCTCTGGTGGTAATCCGTTCGGACCTCACGGCGGCGCCGCATCGGCACCTTGTATCGTGGTCCAGTTGCCATTTAGTTGTCCTCCAGTTCGATGTCGTAGTTGTTCTGGATGAACGCCTCGAGACGGTCGACGCTGTCGAACTCGCCACCGCTCGCCTTGTTGTAGAGCGTGCGGTACTGCGTTCGGTTCAGCGGACCGTCGTCGCGGAGTTCCTTCAGTCGGCGTCGCTGTGCGCGAATCCGACTGACCCATTCGTCCTTCGAGTTGCGCCGACCGCCCTTCTTCCCTTTGCGGGAGCCCGGGCCCTTACGGTGGCCGTACGCGCGCTTGTCTGCTCGCTCTCGAGCGCGGCCGTGGGAGTTGCCCTTGGCCTCTTTGGCACTGATGGTGCCCTGCTCGATGAGTTCGCGGATGTCCTCACGCGTGATGGCGTCGGCGATCTCGCTCTGTGCTTCGGGGTCGAACCAGACGCGGCTCTTGCCGACGTCGAGTTCGTCCGCAGCGAGTCGCTTCTGTGCTCTCAGGTTGCTCATTCGTCAACCTCCACTTCGACGTAGGTCGGGTTGAGGACGCGAATCTCTCGGTCCTCGGCGACCTCTTCGATCTGCTCGCGCTTGCGACCGCCAACCTTGCTGGCGATGCGGACAGCCTGGGTGTCACCGTCGACGCCTTCGAGGTCGTCGACGTTGTTCACGTAGACTTCCTCGAAGCCGCTCGGGTGCAGCCCACGAGCACGCTTGGGCGTGCGGTAGCCGGCCTCGACCATCGGGCCCTTGCCCTTGATACCACGGCGCTGCTTCGAGAGGTTGCCGCGGGGCTTACGCCACGAGGTCGGGGTGCGCTTCTTCTTGTGGTAGTCCTGCCGGTTGAACTGCGGCATGCCCTCGCGGTGCTTCTGTGCGAGCGCACGCGCCGTGTCGTCGTCGAGCTGGGGCTTCTTGTCCGCGTGACCGCGGGGGCGAAGCTCCGTCTCGACGTCGTCTTCCGGCTCTTCCTCGGCTTCGGTCTCGTCTTCGACCTCTGCCTCGGTCTCTTCTTCCTCTTTGACTTCGAGGCCACCGACGTCGGCCTTGATACGAGCGGCGAGGGCGTTACCGATACCTTCGACCTCGGCCAGTTCCGACTGGCTCGCGGCCTTCACGTCCTCGACCGTCTCGTAGCCGGCCGCACGCAGTGCCTCGGCCTTCGAGGGACCGACACCACTGATGTCTTCGAGTTCCTGAATGTCGTCTTCAGCCATTTAGGCACCTCCTGCGGTGGGTTTCTCTACGATGTAGACGCCGTCTTGGAAGACACGAGTGTCTTTGTCCGAGACGCGCGTCAGCTGTTCGATATCGGCGGCGGTCTGGCCGACGTCCTCCTTGTTCGGACCGGAGAGCGTCAGTTCCTCGCCGTCGACCTGTACTTGTGTGTCGCCGCGAACTTGCGCGCGTCGCGGCGCCTTCTCGCCGAGGAAGTTCGAGATGACGACTTCGTCGCCCTCGACTTTGACCTGCATCGGGAAGTGAGCGTAGAAGACTTCCATCTTGTACTCCCACCCGTCGGTGACGCCGTGAATCATATTCGTGATATGACTCTCGAACGTTCCGATGGTGGCGTTCGTCTTCGCCTTCTCGTTGTCGGCGGTGATGACGACGTGGTCGTCTTCGACGGCCACCGAAACCGCGGGGTACCAGAGGCGTCGCGTGACGCTTCCGTTCGGTCCCTCCACGGTCAGGTCGAGGTGGTCGACCTCGGCCGAGACGTCTTCTGGGATTTCGATTTCGACTCGACTCATGTTAGTAGACGTATGCGATGACTTGGCCACCGATGCCCTGTTCGCGGGCGTCGTAGTGGCTCATGACGCCGTGGCTCGTCGTGACGATGAGTGTCCCGTAGTCACGGGCGGGGAGGAACCGCTTCTCCCACTTTTCGAACTCACCTGCACCCGCGGAGTAGCGGGGCTTGACGGCACCACATTCGTTGATAGCGCCTTTCAGTTCAACCTCGAATCGACCGGATTTGCCGTCGTCGACGAACTCGAAGCCGTCGACGTACCCGCGGTCGTAGAAGACCTCGAGGACGGAACCGATCATGTTCGAGGCGGGCTCAACCGTGTGCGACAGATGCCCAACACTCTCGGCGTTGTCCACACCGGAGAGGGCGTTGCTGAGTGGGTCGTTGCCTGCCATTGTTATCGATACTTCTTGAAGCCCATGCTGCGAGCGACCTCGCGGAAGCACTGCCGGCACAGGTTGATGTCGTACTTGCCGACGAGGCCCTGTTTACGGCCACATCGACGGCACTCGTTCTCCTGCCCCGTGCGGCGCGTCGCGTGCTCGCCCGTGGGTGTACTTTCGGTTTCGCTCATTCTGAGACCTCAACGTCGAACGTCTGCTCGAGGAACGCGATTGCGTCCTCGGGCGTCAGGCGGTGGCTCGACGGAATCGAGCGCGTCACCTTGTCACGCTTGTTGATACGGTAGCCGGGACGGACCATGTTGACCGTGACGTCCAGCCCGAAGATACCGATCTGCGGGTCGTACTCCTGACTCGGGAAGTCGGTGTGCTCCTCGACACCGAAGCTGAAGTTGCCGTTCTCGTCGAACTGCTTCGACTTCAGGTCGGTGATCGGCAGTGCCGTCTCGAGGAACTCGTGGGCGGCCTCGTCGCGAAGGGTGACCTTCGCGCCGACAGGCGTCCCACGGCGGACACCGAAGTCCTGGCCAGCGCGACCGGACTGCGTCCGGACGCTCTGTTGACCCGTGATCGCTTCGAGGATGTCCTCGGCTTTCGCGAGGGGGCGACCACCTTCGCCGACGCCCATGTGGACGACGACTTTCTCGATACGCGGCTGGCGCATCGCGTGGAACTCGCCTTCACTCTCGCTCATTCGTCATCACCCGTCGTGGTGACGGCGTCCTCGTCGTCACCGGTGAAGTTCTCGTCGATGACGACGACGTAGTCTTCGACCGTCTCGAACTCGCCGTCGTCCTGCTCGACGCGGACCGTGTTCGGGCCGCTCCCAGCAGTGACGGTGATCTCGGCGAGCGTGCCGATTTCGCCGGCGTGGCTGCCGGCGATGGCGGTCACGAGTGCACCCTCTTCGTAGGCGAAGTGGGCGACGATCTCTTTGGACTCGTTGTCGACGACGACCGAGTCGTTGGTGCCGTACTCGCTGCCCTCTTCGACGCGGACGTTCGTCCCGTCGTGCAGCTGCAGCTGGAAGGCACCGCCAGAGACCTGACGCTTGCCCGCGATCTTACCGAGACGGCTCGCTGCCGAGTCGGCGTCGATGGGGGTGAGCGCGAGGCGGCCACCCTCGTCGGGGAAGACGCGGTAGTACTCGTCACGCTGCGTGAACGCGAGGATGTCGAACATCCCGATGGGTCGGCGGTGGTCGACGGACTTGTGTCCGTTGACGAGCACCGTACCCTCGTTCAGTGCGTAACGCGCTTCTTTCACGGAGTCGACGTAGCCGAGCACGTCGCGCAGGACGATGACGAGCGGAACGCCCGCTTCGCCGTGCGGTCCAGCACCGGCTTTGATGGTAAACGTCGATTCCTTTCGCTCGATCGGCCAAGAGTTCGGAACCGAGAGTCGCTTCTGGTGGTTACTCATTCGTTACCCTCCTCGAGACGCGCCTCTCGGCGGTCGTCTTCCAGGTCGAGTTCGACGACTCGAACGTTCGAGGCGTCGAGCGGCCGCGGCGTATCCTCGCCGTCGGCCTTGGCGACGGTGACGTCCTCGACGTGGATGACCTCGCTCTTGAGGTCGACCTTGAGGACTTCACCTTCCGTCCCTGCGTAGTCACCGCGGAGCACCTCGACGGTGTCTCCGACGTTGACTCGGACGTTTCGCTGGCCGTACTCCTCGCGGAGGTCACCGGACAGCGTCGCACGAACCTGCTTCTGCCGCTCGTGGAGCGGTGCGTCTCGCTTCTGGGTTCGCTGTTTGCGTGGTTGTCGGCTCATACTATACGATCATAGTTGCCGTGCTTGCGATGCTCCCGAAGCGCTCGGCGACTTCACGCGCGATAGGACCCTTGATTTCGGTCCCACGAGGCTCTTCCATCTCGTCGATGATGACGGCGGCGTTGTCCTCGAACTTCAGGCGCGTTCCGTCGGGTCGCCGAATGGGCTTGCGCTGACGGACCACGACGGCCTCCAGCACCTGACGCCGCATCTCCGGCGTCCCCTTGGTGACCGAGACGGTCACCTTGTCGGCGATTCCCGCTTTGGGGTGTCGATTCTTCGTTCCGGAGTAGCCCGAGACGCTGATAACCTTCAGCTGTCGGGCTCCGGTGTTGTCCGCACACGTGATGAGGGAGCCTTTCTCCAGGCCCTGCGTGACGTCAGCCTTCAGTGCTTCCATCAGGCATCACCCTCACCGGTGAGCGTTGCGACGACCACGTGCGACTTCGTCTTCGAGAGTGGTCGTGTTTCTGCGATACGAACCGTGTCGCCTTCCTGAAGATCCATGCACGGGGGTGCGTGGGCAGGAACGCGACTACGCCGCTTCATGTAGCGGTCGTACTTGGGAACGCGAACGTCGTACTCGCGTTCAACAACGACGGTTTTGTCCATGTCTGTGGAGGCAACGGTGCCCTCGAGTGTCTGGCCGCGCACGGAAAGAGTTCCGTGGAACGGGCAGTTCACGTCGGAGCATGCTTCCTCCGGTTCTGGTACGTTCAATCCTAACGCCATTTCGAATCACCTGCGTTCTCGGTGCGGTGGGCGGGTCGTGAGAGCAGTTGTGCGCCATCCACCGTAACGTAGACCACGTCCTCGCAGTCACCGGTACGTGACGGAGTTCGTCCGTCTCCGTCCGGCGAGCCCTTCCGGGTCGAACCAGACTGACCGGGTAATACCCCGGCAGTTTCCGACTCCCGTTTGAACGTGGACCCTGAGGCCTTGCGGCGCCCAGCGGCTTCATCTGTACGCGACCGATTCATCGACGGCGACGGATAGCCGCCGTCGGTGAACTCCGGCTCACCCGCGGTGAGCGCGAATTCGAGAGTCGCCCCTCGCTTCGGCACCTGACGAACCCGGTCCCCGTCATCGATATGCAGCGTCTGCATGGTCTCGATGACGACACGGCCGGCGATCCCGACGAGGTCGGGGTTGCCGGCGTCGACGACCCGCACCGAGAGGCCGTTGAGTTCGTGTCGTGTGAGGGTTTCGGGTGTCAGTGCCATCGTGAATGATTACTCGTCGTCGCTCTCTTCGTGCTGGATCGTCTTGATCCGTGCGATCGTCTTCTTGAGTTCCTTGACGCGACCGGGGTTATCCGGTGCACCACCCGCGGCCTGGACGGCCTTGGTGTTGAGCAGTTCGGTCTCGAGCTCTTCGAGCTCTGCCTCACGCTCTGCGGGCGTCATGTCGCGGATCTCGTCGGGGTAGAGGATAGCCATTAGTTATCCTCCTCCTCGTCTTCGTCGGCTTCCATCTCGGCGACGAGGTCGGCAGCTTCCTGTTCGACCTCTTCGTCGAGTTCGTCGAGCTCTTCTTCGACGTCTTCGTCGTCGTCGTCGACGTCGCCCGTGGCGACCGGCTCTTCGTCGGTCTCCTCGACGACCTCTTCGACGACTTCCTCGTCGATTGCGGCTTCGGGGTCCTCTGCGGCACCCTCGTCGGGCACTTCGTCTGCGTCTTCGTCGACGTCCGGAATCTTCTCGTCTTCCGGCTCTTCGAGGAGGCCTTCGACGCCCTCGTCCGCTTCGATCTGTTCGACGGCTTCGACTTCGGCGTCCTCTGCGATGGCGAAGTCGTCCGGAAGCTGTGCTCCCGGCGGGATGATCTTCACCGTGACACCGATGGTGCCGAGCTTCATGACGGCGACGCCTTGACCCTCGTCGACGACGGTGTCGGCGGGTTCGCCGTTGTGCTTGATGTAGCCGCGGTTGAACTTCTCGATACGCGAACGGGCACCGGTGACCTTCCCCGCGAGGACGATTTCGGCGCCGAGTGCGCCGGCGTCCATGATGCGGTCGATGGTCGTGTGACCCGCTTTACGGAAGTACCAGCCACGCTCGAGTGCGTTGGCCAGTCGGTCCGCGACGATTCGCGCGTTGAGGTCGGGTTCGTCGACTTCCTGCACGTCGATCTGTGGGTCGTCGAGGTTGAACCGTTCCTGCAGTTCGCGCGTGATCTTGCGGATGTTCTTCCCGCCCTTGCCGATGACCATACCGGGCTTCTCGGCTTTCAGGACGATCTGAGTTCCCATCGGGGTCTTGGCGACGTCCATGCCGCCGTAGCCCGCTCGACCGAGTTCGTCTGCGAAGAACTCGTCGATCTGGGACTTCTGCAGTCCGTCTTCGATGAATTGGTGTTCGTCTGCCATTATTCAGACTCCTCGATGATGAGTTCGACGTCACAGATCGGCGTGTTCCACGGGTCGGCACGACCCATGGCGCGGGGCTTGCGACCCATTCGCTCGCCGGTCTTGTGTGCTGCGACGTGCATGATTGTCATGGCCTCGCCGTCGAAGCCCTGCTCGGTCGCGTTGTTGCGAACGTTTTCGAGCAGTTTGAGGAAGTCCTTGCTGGCCTTGTTCGGGTAGCGACCCGCGTCCCATCCGTCGATGTCGGAACGGTGTCCGACACCGGAGTTGTGCTGCTTGAACGGGACGGAGCGCTCGCCGTCGACGACGGCGTGCAGGTACTCCTCGGCATCGGCGACGGTCATGCCCTTGATCTCGCGGGCGATGGCCTTGCTGTGCTTGATACTGATGGGCCGATCTCGGAGCATACCTTTGGCCGTGGTCTCCGGGTCGGCCTCGACGCTGTAGTTGATACCCATGGCTTACTTGAGTGGCACGAACTTCGAGGACCGGGTCGCGCCGATACCGGCCTGGCCGTGGGTGACCGAGTTTCGGGTGAGCTGGAACTCGCCAAGGTAGTGGCCGATCATCTCGGGCTGAATCTTGACGCGTTCGAACTCCTGTCCGGTGTAGACGGCGAAGGTCAGGCCGACGAACGAGGGAAGAATCGGCATGTCACGCAGGTGCGTGCGCACCGGGTTGTTTGCCGTCTCCTCCTCGGACTTGTCGCGGACCTTCTCGAGCAGTTTCTCGTGCTCGACGCCGAGTCCTCGTTTGATAGTTCGCCGCATCCGCGCGGGGAGCAGTTCTGCGACCTCGTCAAGCTCCATATCCTGCAGCTCGTCGAGCGTGTGACCGCGGTAGGTGAACTCACCTTCACGGCCGGTTCGGTATTCCGAGCTCATTATTTGTTCCCTGCCTTACCGCCTCGACCGGTGCGCTTCGATGCGATGTCACCGACCTTGCGGCCTGGGGGTGCGTTTCGCGAGACGGACTTCGGCTTGCCGGGGTGCTGGCGGCCGCCGCCACCGAACGGGTGGTCGACGGCGTTCATCGCCACACCACGGACGCGAGGCCACTTCGTCCCACGGGCCTTCATCTTGTGATGTTTGTTTCCTGCCTTGACGAACGGCTTTTCGGTGCGGCCACCGCCGGCCACGACACCGATGGTCGCGCGGCAGTCGGGGTTGAGCCGCTTGACCTGGCCACTCGGCAGCTTGACGACCGCGACGTGGCGGTCGTGGCTGAGAAGCTGTGCGGAGACGCCCGAGGAACGGGCGAACTTGCCGCCGTCACCGGGCTGACGCTCGACGTTGCAGACGGGAACCCCTTCCGGGATTTCCGAGAGCGGGAGCGTGTTCCCGGGTTTGATCTCTGCTGTGACACCGACCTGGATGGTCTCGCCGACGGTCACACCCTCGGGGATGAGGATGAGCCGCTGGTCACCGTCGTCGAACTCGACGGCGGCGATGGGTGCGCTCCGTGCCGGGTCGTGCTCGATGTCGACGACCGTACCGGAGACGGTGTCTTCTTCTTCGGACTTCTTGTGCGATAGTTCGGCCTTGTAGCGGTGCGACGGTGCCCGGAAGGTGGGCGTACCGCGACCACGACGCTGACCTTGAATGCGACGTCCCATAGATTAGAACACCCCGATTCGCGAGGCGACTTCCTGTGCGTCGTCGTCCTCGCCCAGCGTGACGGTTGCTTTCTTCTTCCCCTTCGGAGTGACCTGTGTGTTGACCTTCTGGACGGCCACTTCGTAGCGGGATTCGATCTCGTCGACGATTTCGCCCTTGTGCGCGTCGATGTGGACGATGAACTGGAGCTTGTTGTCGAAGTCCATCTGGTTCATCGCCTTCTCGGTCACGAGGGGATGCTCGATGACGCTCATCGGTCAGCCACCTCTTCGAGTGCGCTCTCGGTGAAGATCGTCAGGCGACCGGCGTGCGTACCGGGCGCGAGGTCCTCTGCGCTGACGTCCGCCGCCGTGGCGACGTCGGCACCGGCGAGGTTCCGCGCTGCGCGCGACGGTTTCTCGCTGGTGACGAACAGGATCGACTTGGGTCGCTTGTACTTGCGACCACGCGTCTTCCCGCGGCCAGCCTTGACCTTCTTGTTCTCGTCGGATCGCTCGACGTCGGCGTAGACGCCGAGCGTCTGGAGCAGGTCGACGACTTCCTGCGTCTTCAGCAGGTCTTCGAAGTCGTCGGAGACGACGAGCGGCAGTTCGAGGTCGTCGTCGAACTGGTGTCCGCGTTCGCTGACGAGTTCGGGGTTCGCCGTCGCGGCGAGTGCCGAGCGGACAGCGAGTTTGCGCTCCTTGTCGTTGATCTTCTTGCCCAGTTCCTTCTCGACCTTCGGCGGGTGTGCCTTGCGCCCGCTGACTGCGTGCGGGACACGTCGGGCGACACCGTTCTCACGTGGGTCGTGCGACATCCCGCGGCCGCTACCGAGCGACTCGGCGGGGGTTCGCATCCCAGCGAGTTTGTCTGCACCGTAGGCCTGTTTCCGGTTTGCCTGTGCGGCGAGCACGGCGCGCTTGATGAGGTCCGGACGGTAGTGCGTCTCGAAGACCTCGGGCAGCTCAAGCGTGCCAGCGTCGTCGCCGTTCAGGTCACGAATTGTTGCCTGCATGATTTATCCCTGGTTCGATGCGGTTGAAACGTAGCGCACCTCGGGGTCGAGGCGCGGCTGGTCGTTCGGTCGGACTGCCGGGCGGAAGCGGATGAGCCGCTTGTTCGGGCCCGGAAGCGACCCTTTGATCAGCGCGTAGTTGCCGGTGACTTCGCCGTAGTTGACGAAGCCGCCGTCGACGGAGGCGTCGTCGCCTTCGCCGACGTCGATGAGGCGCTTGTTGAGTTCCGTCCGCTGGTGGTAGCCCATCTGACCCTGCTGCGGAACCGTCGAGCGAACGCGGCTCGGGTTCCACGGGCCGAGGTTACCGATGCGACGCCGCCATCCCTGGCGGGCGTGCTTCCCCTTCCGCTTCTGGACGCCCCAGCGTTTGACGGGACCCTGGGTCCCTTTCCCTTTCGTGACACCGCTCACGTCGAGGTACTCGCCGGGACGGAACACGTCGTCCATCGAGTGTTCGCCGCCTGCCTCGACGAGTTCGAGTGCGTAGTCCGCACGCTCGTCGAGAGAACCGCCACCGACGCGAGTCTCCATCACGTCGGGCTTCTTCTTCGGGACGTTCTTGAGTGCACTCGGGACGGTGTGGGTGATCATCCGCAGATCGTCCACTTTGCCGTCGTCGAGGAGTGCACGCAGTTCGTCTGCGTCCTCGTCGAAGGTACTCTCCGCCGGGAGGTCGAGGGTCCGGTCGAGTTCCTCGTGGAACTCGGTGGTCCAAACCTCGGTCACCGGCTTCTTACCGTACGCCGTGTCTTTGTAGGCTCGCAGAGCGACCGCCCGCATCGGGGGCGTCTCGACGACCGTGACGGGAACCGACTCCTCCATTCCCTCTCGCGGGGAGTTGGATTCGTCGTTCACCATCACGACGTGGGTCATGCCGGCCTTGTAACCGGCGAAGCCCTGCAGCGCAGGCGAGCCCTCATCGTCCGGCCAAGACCGGATACGAGGGACTTCACTCGCCGCGCGCTTGCGCGGGCCGAAGCCCATTGAACCTTTTCGTGGTCTGCTTGGTTGTGGCATTGTTTCACTCCGTGAGTGTCAGGCAGGCGAGTGAGGCGAACATCGCTTCTTCCGTTCGCACCACCTCGCTGCCCTGTCGCGGAATCGTATTTAGCCAGAGGTCGAACCCGCTGTCGGGTCCGACGCTCGCCCCACCGGTACTGGTGGGGAGGTCCTCGACGGCGATGTCGAGGATGTCCGGAAGCCCTCGTCCGGGGGATCCGAAGACGACGGTCATCCCGTCGTCGAGACGCCCGACGAGCGACGACAGTCGCGAGACGGAGAGCTTCTCTCCGTGGCGCGACGTCGCGATGCGTACGCCGGCGTCGTCCCGGGTGAGCGCTTCGGCGAGGTCCGTGCGTTCGACGACGTACCCCGACGGGGCTTCGTCGACGATTCGCGCGCGGACCGGTTCTCGCGAAGAGATCCTGACGGTGACGCGCTCTCCCTCGCCCACCGACATTCCGTCGGGGGTGATGAGGGAGATCGGGTGTTGCATTCCGCAATTGACCCGGACGCGGCCTTCAGGTCCGACCTCGGTCACGATTCCCTGTGTTAACGACCCCGAACCGTCTGATTCGGAGCCGGTCTGTGGGGAGACGCGCAGGGGCGGGAGTACACCCACGTACTCGAGTTCGTCGCGAACGTCCCAGGCCTCCTGACGGAGGTAGGGGGGCGTCACGGCGTATTCGAGTACGGTGGTGACGAACTCACCACCCCAGCGGCTCTCGCCTTCCCGGTCGGGGAAGACGACGAGTCTGTCCGCCCGGAACACCGTCGCCGCGCGGGCGACGTAGCCGAGCTTGCGAGTTGCCTCGCGTTTGTCCTCGGCTTCCCGGACGAGTGAAGACGGCACGCATATGGTCTGCGTCATGGCCGTCTTTTGGCGTCTCGCCACTAGACTGTAGCGATTGTACCGGAGCCTCACCTAAAAGAGTAGCGAATGTAATTCGCACTTGTGAGGCCGTCACATGCGCGTTCGTAGGGGTTTCGTGTGACAGACTCTCGTGCGATGAACCCGCACGTCGGCGGTCGATTCTAGGTGATTTCGGAACCCTTAATAAGTAATCTCCAGTTAGGATTAGTTGTAGCACGACGCGGTACGGACGTGCACTGATAGTGTAGTGGTATCACGTGACCTTGCCATGGTCACAACCTGGGTTCAAATCCCAGTCAGTGCACTCCAACACCGCTTGCTCGCACTGATAGTGTAGTGGTATCACGTGACCTTGCCATGGTCACAACCTGGGTTCAAATCCCAGTCAGTGCATTTTCCTGATTCTAACGCACAAGCGGCGCGTCTCGTCGCGCCGAAACTTCGTGAATCAGTGAAAATCTCGACGCTGGGATTTGAATCAGGGAACGTCGCGAGCGCAGCGAGCAGAGTGACCGTGGTTCAAATCCCAGTCAGTGCACTTCTCCGAATTTCACACACCGAGCAGCGCGTCTTGGCGCGCTGCGACGTGCTAATGCGGTGTGTGCGGTACGCTGGGATTTGAATCAGGGAGGTCGCAGTCTCGCGAACGTCAGTGAGCGAGGAAGCGTCCGACCGTGGTTCAAATCCCGTTAGTATCGGTGACTTCTCCGCAGTGACGTCGTTACCAGTTTGTCCCCCGCGCACGCGACGCGCGACGCACGCGCAAAGGTCGTAACGCAACCACTTTCGGCGACGACGACGCAAACTCGCCAATGGACTCACAGGCTGTCGCCGACGATTTGCTGTACTTCGAGGACCTCGATTCCGACGCCGTCTGGACGTTCGGCGAGGAGACACTGACTCGTGAGGCAATCGTCGACTTCGCCGAGCAGTACGACCCACAACCGTTCCACGTCGACGACGAGGCTGCCGAGCGGTCGATGTTCGGCGAACTCGTCGCCAGCGGTCTGCACACGTATTGCGTCTGCAACGGGATGGCGACGCGGGCGTTTTTCCAGGAGGTGGCGTTCCTCTGCGGCCGCGGCCTCGACGACTTCCGGTGGCACCGACCCGTCTACCCCGGAGACACCCTCTCGGGGTGGGTCGAACTCGGCGAGATGCGTGTCTCGGAGTCGACTCCAGAGCGAGGCTACGTCGACGTCCACATCACCGGCGTCAACCAACACGACGAGACGGTAATCTCGTGGACGGCCTTGGCGCTCGTCGCGCGAAGAGAGGACTGAACAGAACCAGTTCCAGTTACTCGTCGCCGACGCCGTCCGCCGCCTCGGGTTCGATGCCGAGCGAGAGCGTCTCGGCCGTCTCGATGCGGACGACCCCGTCGAGTTCACAGAGGTCGTCGACAGCGGGTTGGGGAAGCACTACGAGATGAGCGGAGAACCCGAGGTCACGGTCGACGGAGCCATCGAGGTCGGTGACCGTCGCCGCGAGTTCGTCGAGTCGGTCGTCGTCGTCGAGTTCGACCACGAGCGAGACGGACTCGCCCGCCACTGGGTCTTCACGAATCCGTCGGACGGGATGCGAGAGATACAGGTCGGACATACCGAAGAGTGCCCGCCGAGCGGCAAAAGTGCGCTGTCTTCGACGGAGCGGGTCAGTCCGTGGCGTCGTTCGTCGCCTGTTCGCCGGACTGGTCGATGTCGCGGGGCGACCATCGGAGTTCCAAGCCCACCGTTCCGTCGACGAAGCCCAGTCGTGAGGACTCGGTGTCCGTCTCGTAGCGTTGTGGGGACGGGAGCGTCACCGACCTGCCTCCGACGGAGATGACCACCTCCTCGTCTCGGTCGAGCAGTCGTTTCAACTCCGTGAGCGAGGCGACGACTTCCTGTCGCGTCGGGCGGTCTCGCTTGTCGGATGGCCTGATACCGCCGATGACGGGTTCGATGTTGACGTCGGCACTGCGGTTCGAGAGGACGGCGTTGACGACGGCACCGAGGAGGATGACGAGGCCACTGAAGTAGAGCCACGTCAAGAGGACGAGGATACCGCCGACGACGCTCTTGTCGCCGCTCTGTGAGTAGATGTTGAACAACGTCTCGAAGGTGACGAGTCCGACGGCGGCGAAGGCAGTTCCGGGCAGCACCTCGGCGACACTCACGTCGGTGTCGGGGAAGATGTAGTACATCGGAAAGAACGTGACCGAGAGACCGACGACGAGGAGGAGTCGAGAGAGCACCCACACGAGGATGCCGTCGTTGCCGACGGGGAGGACCGACTGGACGACGATGGCGGTGACGATGGCGATGCCGAAGGTGACGAGGACGATGACGCCGTCGGAGAGTTGGTCGCCGAGGGTGTTGGCCGTCTCCGTCTCGTAGATGTCCGAGAACGCGGTGTCGAGGCCGCGGAAGATACGGAGCGTCCCCCAGACGAGCACGAGTCCACCGACGATGGTCAACCCCGTCGACCCCCCGGCGGTTTGGAGTTCGTCGAGGAGCAACTGCTGAGCGCCCGGTGTCAACACCGCCTCGATGAGGGCGATAAAGCCGTCTTCGAGCGAGCGGTTGCCGACGGCGGAAATCGCCGCCAAGACGAGCAAGAGAAGCGGTAAAAGCGAGATGAACGCGTGGTAGGCGATACTACCGGCGAGGAACGTGACTTTCTCGACACGAATCTCCGTGACGATGGCACGCCCCACGGTCAGCCCACGCTCGATACGAGAATCCATTGAACGAGAGGTAACACGGCTGACGAGAAAAGCGTGCGGGAGCAACCGACCCGGACAGTTAGGTTGTCCGAGAGCGAGAGAAGAGACATGACAGTCATCGCACTCTTGAGTGTCGCACCGGTCGTCGAAGGCAGTATGTCGGGCGAAGTCGCCAAGGCAGTGGCCGCACTCGACGACTTCGACGTCTCCTACGAGACGAACCCGATGGGGACGGTCATCGAAGCAGACGACGTCGACACCTTGCTCTCGGCCGTCGCAGCGGCGCACAAAGCCGTCGACGGCGACCGGGTCAGTACGTTCCTGAAGATAGACGACAAGCGAACGGTCGACCAGACGGCTCGTGACAAAGTCGACGCCGTCGAGTCACATCTTGGCCGGGAAGCGAAGCGGGAACGAGAGTCTCTCAGTGAGTAAATCGTGAGCCGTCTTCGATGACTTGCATGAGGACCTTCGCCGTCCCGCGACGGAGGCGCTCCGACATGGCCTGTTGGGAGATGCCGACGTCGGCGGCGAGTTCGGCGAGCGTCACCTCGCGAGGAATCGAGTAGTACCCGCGCCCGATTGCGAGGCGGAGTGCCTCGTGCTGTTCGTCGGTGAGGTTGAACGCGGACTCCGCGACGCGGTTGGTGAGTTCCGAGATACGACGGACGTCGAACGAGATGTCTTCGTCCACACATCGCTCGCGGAACTTCGTCGCGTGCGCTCGCGTCGGAAACAGCAGTTGAAAGCTCCACGGGTTGCTCCCGTAGCCTTCGAGGACGGTGGCGTCCGACGCCGAGAGTGCCGAGACGAATCCACCCATCGTTTCCCAGTACACGCGGTACAGCCGACGGTCCTCGACGGCGGCGACTAGTTCGAGTCGGTCGACCGTCTCGTGGGCTCTCACCGACGATTCGAACGTGTCGAAGTCTGCTGTCGTCGCCCAAAAGTACGGGATGATTCCGTCACCAATCGGGACGACCTGTTCGAGTTCGATGTGGCTCTCGGGAACCGACTCGGTCGCTTGCCCGATTTCGAGGCTTTTTATCGGGACGTCGAGTTCGACCAGAATCGCCATCGTTAGTGGGAATACAAACCGGTGACTATTCGAAACTCGTCGATGCGAGCAAAGGGGATAGACCAAAGACTAGGACATCTCACGGTTACCTAGTCAATGACGAGCGAGCCATAGAAAGATTCCCTTCGATGTCGAAGGACGTATTTGGGTGCATGCAGGTTCGTTCTTCGATGCCGAACGTGTTTATTAATCGTCGGTTCTGTCGCGCGTCGTCACGATTCGACCATCGTCTCGCGAACGAGCGTGCCGAGTCCCCGTCGCAACCGCTGGGAGAACGCGTTGTCACTGATGTCGAACTGTGCTGCGAGTTCGCTCACGGTCGTTCCACGGGGGACGTCGAAGTAGCCCTGTTCGTAAGCGACGACGATTGCTTCGTGTTGCTCGTCGGTGAGTGCATCGCCACCGTCGGGATACTGCGGGTTGTAGAGCTGACGGAGGATGATAGGGATGTTCTCGGATTCACAGCAGTCACGGAACGTCGACAGCGCATCGTGACTGGGGAACTGAATTCGGAAATCCCACCCTTCGCCGACGTTCTCGGCTTCGAGGACCTTGGCGTTCGTGTCGATGAGGGGGTGGATGAGTCCGTTGACTTCGCGGTTCCAGATGACCTTGAACAGCTTTCGCTGACCGTCTTCGGCGAGGAACTCGACGTGTTCTGTGAGTGGCGACTCTCGGAGGATAGCCTCTATCTCTTCGGGGTCACCCTCCGAGACCCAGAACAGTGGGATGATAGAGTTCTCTATGGGAACCAGCTGTTCGAGTTCGATTCTGACGCCCGGAAGCTGCTCCAGTAGCCGACCGAGTTCGAACGCGCTTGCCGGGACGGTGATGTCGACGATGGGAATCATCAGGAAGCTCTAGGATGAGCTATAGTTTGGTGGGAGAGGACAAAGAGCCGTCTACTCTGTGAACGGTCGTCGTGGCGGCTCGCCGACTGACAAACCCTAAGGGCGAAACCGCCGAATCCGACAGTATGGACAGCATCAACCGGATGGCTATCGAACTCGTCGACGAGGCAATCGACTTCGCCGACGAGCTCAACATCGCGGCGTACGAACTCGACTCGGAGGCGACGGTACTCGACTTCGGTGTCGAAGCCGACGGTGGTATGGAAGCGGGACTGCTCCTCGCAGAGATTCAGACGGCCGGACTGGCGACGGTACAGACCCGGATGGACGAACTCGGCGGCGCACCGCTCCCCTACGTCGAACTGTCGACGGACCACCCCGGAATCGCACTGCTCGGCTCGCAGAAAGCCGGCTGGGAGTTGGAGTTCGAGCACTTCGAGGGACTCGGGAGCGGTCCGGCCCGCGCACTCGTCGGCCAAGAGACCGACTTCGAGCGACTCGGCTACTACGACGAGTTCGACCTGACCGTCCTCGCCGTCGAGAGCGTCACGCTCCCAGACGACGAGGTTGCAGAACACGTCGCCGACCTCGCGGGCGTCAACCCCTCGGCCGTCTTCCTCCCGACGTTCCCCGTCGGCAGTATGGTCGGCAGTGTCACCACGGCGGCCCGCGCCGCGGAACTCGCCGTCTTCCGACTGATGGAACTCGGGTACGACCCCTTGGACGTCGTCTCCGCTTCCGCGAGCGCTCCCGTCGCCCCCGTCAGCTACGACGAGGGCGTCGCCATGGGCCGAACGAACGACGCGCTCGCCTACGCTGGGCAGGTCTATCTGCACGTCCGCGAGGATTTCGACCGCTTCGACGAAGTCGTCTCGACGGCCGCCGACGAGTACGGCACGCGGTTCTACGACATCTTCGAGGACGCCGACTGGGACTTCTACGACGTGCCGGAGACGGTGTTCGCCCCCGCACAGGTCACCATCGACGTCGCCAACGGTCCGACGTACGTCCACGGCGAGACGGACGAGGCCCTCGTCGCCGACTCGTTCGGTCTGTGAGGTTCAAACTCGTCCCCGCCGCGCCGGCCGACCTCTCGTTCGTCGCGGACGCGCAGCGCGCCGTGCCGCTGGTTCCGGGGTCGGAGGACGACTGCTGTGCGCGACTGATGCGCCGACTGGACCTCCCCAGCAGAGACGTCGCCCGGACGTGGCTCACCTTCCTTCGGGCGCTCGAACTCGTCGAGGAGACGCCGTCGGGGTTCAAACGACGACGTGTCGACCCGACCGACTCCCACCTCCGCGAAGCGTTTCGGCGGCGGGTGTTCGGTGCCGAAGAGGTGTTAGCGGCGCTCGGTGAGGCGGACGGACCGCTCACCGCCGAGGAGGCGTTCGAGCAGTTCCGAGAGCGCGTTCCGGTCTGGGAGCACCACAAGAACCCCCAGACGTGGGAGGAGCTGTGGACTGAGCGAGTCGGCGACCTGCTCGAGTGGCTAGTGCTTCTGGACCTCGCGGAGCAGGTCGAAGAAACCGAAGAAGTCCAAGATGTCGACGGAGTCAGCGGCGGCTTTCGTCCGTCTCAGTCCCGGTAGACCTTCGTCACGGTCCCGACACCTTTGCTCTGGCCCTCGCGGAAGACGAAGCGTTGGCCTTCCTCGACACAGTACGGACGGAACTTGAACTCGACGCGAGCGTGGCCCGTATCGCCAGGGAGGAGTTGCCCACCTTCCGGGTAGAAGACGGCCGCCTCGCTGACGGTTTCGAGGTGGATGACGGGTTCGTAGCCCGCCCCGATTCGGGTCGGATGGTTGAGCACCATCACGTCTGCCTCGAACGATTTGGCTGCGATTGGCTCCATCTCGGGGTCGACGAGTACCATCCCGCGGTCTATCTCGTGTTCTTTGACGCCTTTGAGTGCGATGCCGACGATTCGCCCGGCTTTCGCCCTGTCGACGCGGTGGTAGTGCATCTCGATGGAGCGGACTTCCACCTCTCTGAACTGGCCGTCGGCCATCGGTCCGAGCAGGAGGGTGTCGCCCGCTTCGACGCTTCCGGCGGTGACTGTCCCCGACGCGACGGCACCGACACCAGTCACGCTGTAGGTGCGGTCGATGTACATCCGGAACTGGCCGCCCTCGGCGCTGGTCTTCGGTAGACGCTCGAACAACTGGTCGAGTGTGTCGAGTCCCTGCATCGTGACGGCGCTCGTCTGGACGATTGGCACGACCGACGAACTGATCTCCTCGACGGCGGCGTCGACGCCGTGACGTTCGACGAGCAGCGGCGTCTTCCCCACGTCGCGGAGCAGTCGTTCGACCTCGCGTTCGACCTCGGAGATTCGCTCCTCGCTCACGGCGTCGACTTTCGTCAGCGCGACGACGGTCGGCAACTCGGTCGCCAAGAGGATACCGAGATGTTCGCGAGTCGTCCGCGTCGGACCGTCGTCGGCGGCGACGACGAGCAGACCGTAGTCGAGTTTCTGGCCGACGAGTCCCCGGATGGTCGTCCGGAGCCACGGTTCGTGGCCGACGGTGTCGACGAACGAGACGAGACGGTCCGCCGTCTCGACGACTCTCGCTCGGTCGGTACGGCGGTGCGGGTTGTCCATGTGGACCGGACCGTCCTCGTCGAAGCCGTAGACGGCGTAGGAGAGGTCCGCCGAGAGGCCGCGCTCGACTTCGTGCGGTTGTACGTCCAGGAACCCGCGAGTGCCGCCGTTACCGTCGTCGGCCTGTCCGGTGACGAGCGACCCGACGAGCGTGCTCTTGCCGTGGTCGACGTGACCGGCGGTGCCGACGATGATGTGGTTGTCGTCGGATTCGAGGTACGCACCTTCACGGACGGTGGCGATGCCGACGAGTCCGCGTTCGCCAGCGTCGCCGACGCCCCACGTCTCGACGGTGTCGATGTGGGCACCGGCTTCCTCGGCGAGGAGCGAGAGTACGTCCATCGTCTCGGAGAAGGCAGCAGGCGAGATACCGGCGATGCCGCCGTCGTCGGTGACACCGACCACGTAGGTCGCTTCGCCGTCGCCGGACAGTACACGGTGTCGCAGTTGGGCGGCGAGGCTCTCCATTCTGCCGTCGGCGAGGTGGAGGTCACGAGAGAGACGTTCTTTGAACTCGATGTTCCCGCCTTCCTCTTCGCCGCGTTCGAGGGCCTCGTTCAGAACGGCCCGGTCCGCGCTCATGGCCGGGGATAGGCAACCCCTTCATATAGCCCTTTTCGTGTTGTGGGTACCCATACCACAATAGTGCTCCAGAGCGTATTCAACCCTCACCGACTCGTAGACGGTCGATTCGACTGAGACTGGGCCACGTCGAGAAACCGAACACACCGAGAACGGGCGTCAGTCGGTCAGCGTCTCGTACGCCTGATTGACACGCTTGAACGCCTCTTCGCTCCCGTTTTCGGTGTCGGGATGTACCTCCTTGACCTTCGAGCGGTAGGCTCGTTTGACCTCGTCGGCCGTCGCGCTGGCGTCCACTCCGAGTGTTCGGTACGCTTCCGCCCGAGAGGGGCCGCTACGCGCACTCGGTGCACGGTCGGTTCGACCGGTTCCACCCGCTCGTGCTCCGCTCGCCGTCGCGCGCCGGTAGTTCTCGCGGACGTTCTCTCGTCGGGCACCCGCGCCGAACCCGCCGAATCGCTCCCGTTCGCGTGGGTCGCCCCGTTGGACGCGGCGTCGGCTCCGACTCTTGAGGCGACCGCTAGCTTGGAACCACATGAAGTACGCCGTCGCTCCGAACGGCAGGGAGAGTGCGATGAGGAACGGCTGGTAGACGAGTCCGAGCACCGCCACGAGCACGGTTATCCCTGCGAACACCGAGGCGAGCGCCATCACGAGCTGGTCGCGGTCCACATCGTCGCTATGGAGTCAACGATTGTAAGACTCTCGTCGACGGCGCGTCGGCCTCAGCGCTCAAGGGTCTGAGTCTCGAAGCCCCGGTATGAGTCTCAGTGGCCTCTGTCAAGTGTGTGAATCCACGACTGCCGAACACAGCTGCGACCAGTGTGGAACGCAGGTGTGTGACGAGCATTTCGACCAGATGCGAGGCGTCTGTGTCCGCTGTGCCACCGAACTGGAGCAGGACGGCGTCGGTGTCGACCCCGACAGGCCCACCGGAACGGGCCACGACGACACCGGTCCCGGCACAGAAATGCGGTGATTGCTGGTGCGTGATAGCACGCAACACTAACGCTATCTCTCCCGGACACGTACCGTAACTGATGAACACGACGACCAGCGTACACGACTCGACACACACCGGAGAGAACGTTCTCCATCGCTGTGACGCGTGCGGACGGGAGTTCCGAACGCTCGCCGCGCTCGACGACCACGTCAACTCGGTCGGACTGGTCTACTGACCGCTCGCCTCACCGAAACTGGTTCAGTCGACGCTTGAGGCGACGGGCCGCGTCGCCCGCCGCCTTGTCGAACGCCTCGCCCTCGCCAGCGAAGATGATGCCGCGCGAGGAGTTGACGAGACCAACACCCTCGGCGAGACCGAACTCGACGGCCGCCTCGGCGTCGCCACCCTGTGCGCCGACACCGGGGACGAGAAACGGTAGGTGCGGGACCTGTTCGCGAATCGCTTCGAGTTCGTCGGGTGCAGTCGCGCCGACGACGAGTCCGACGTTGCCGTGTTGGTTCCAGAGGTCTGCGAGTGCCGCCACTCGCTCGTAGACTCGCTCGCCCGAGGCGAGTTCGAGGTCTTGCAGGTCCTCTCCACCGGGGTTCGAGGTTCGACAGAGGACAAACACGCCCTTACCGGCCCGGTCGATGAACGGTTGCAACGAGTCGCGGCCCATGTAGGGGTTGACCGTGATGGCGTCGACGTGGTCGAGCAGTTTGGCGTACTGTCGCGTCGTGTTGCCGATGTCGGCGCGCTTGGCGTCGAGGAGGACGGGCACGTCCTTCCCGTGTGCGTAGGCGATGGTCTCCCGGAGCGACCGCCAGCCGTCGGCGTCCTCGTAGAACGCCGCGTTCGGCTTGTAGCAGGCGGCGTGTTCGTGGGTTGCGTCGATGATGCGGCGGTTGAACGCCCACTGCGGGAGGTCTTTGTCTTGCAGATGTTCGGGGATGCGCTTCGGGTCGGCGTCGAGACCGACGGAGACGACGCTGTCGACACGCTCGATGCGCTCGCCGAGACGCTCGAAGAAGTTCACGTTCGCGGCCATTTACCGAGGACTCTCGGTCGGGGAGACTAAGTGTTCTCCTTTCGCGCGTCTGGCGTCCTCCGAACCCCTACTCACCCACGCCACGCGGCCAAATTCACACTGCGGCGAAAACTTAATCAAGATTGTCTGTCTTTTCAGTCAAAGCGGACTGAATGTTCGAATCTACTGCGGGAGTCGTAGTCGTGATAGAGCGTGAGCGTGAGAGCGCCGCAGAGGCCCTCACAGAGCTGGCAGACGACGCCCGTGTCGAGTCGGTGTCGGAGTCGTCGGCGTTCGCCACATTCGTCGAATCGAGCGACGAGGCTGTCGACTGTGTCGTCGTCGGGGACGGGACGACGGCCCTCTCGACAGTCGTCGACGACGTTCGAGACGTCGCTGCCGACGTCCCACTCGTCGCCTTTCGACCAGCCACGACCACACCGCCGGGTGCCGCTCTCGACGCGGGAGTGACGGACGTCGTTCCGTCAGACGGGCCGGACGCGACGCGACTCCTCGTTCGACGTGTCGAGCGCGAAGTCTCCCACCGCCGTCGCGAGCGTGAACACGCGGAGACGGCGAACCTGCTCGATACGCTGTTCGAGCAGATACCCCTCCATCTGTACGTCAAAGACACCGACGGGCGACACCTTCGAGTCAGTCGCGCGTACACCGACGACCCCGAGCAGTACGTCGGCAAGACGGACGTCGAACTGGCCGGGAGCGAGGAGAGTCGACAGACCTACGCCGACGACATGCGCGTCATCGAGGAGAACGAACCGATTCTGTACAAACGTGAGCCCCTCGTCAGAGAAGTCGGTGACCGGTTCTCGGTCGACGACTTACAGCGCCACTACAGTGAGACGCGACCGGACGTGGAGGCGCTGAACGGGGAGACGGTAGACGACGAGCGGTACGAGGGTTGGGTACTCACTTCGAAGGTTCCGTGGCGAGACGTCGACGGCGACGTCGTCGGACTCATCGGCGTCACTATCGACGTGAGCCAACAGGAGGCCTATCGACGACTCCTCGAACGGCAGAACACCCGGTTGGAGGAGTTCGCGAGCGTCGTCGCACACGACATCAGGAACCCGCTGAACGTCGCGGCGGGATACATCGAGTTGACGCGAGAGACCGGCAACCTCGACCATCTCCAGCGTGTCGTCGCCGCGCACGGACGAATCGCCGACCTCGTCGACGACGTCCTGACGCTGGCGCGTGGCGGAAACGACATCAAACAGGTCTCTCTCGTCTCGCTCGACGCACTCGTCACAGAAGCGTGGGAGACGGTCGATTCCGAGACGCAGGCGGCGACGCTCAGTATAGACGGCCCGCTGGGTTCGATACGTGCCGACAAGACACGGATGCTGGCACTCTTGGAGAACCTGTTTTCGAACGCAGTCGAGCACGGTGTGAGAGACACCGCAGCGACGACTGGCGACGCACACGTCAACGTTCGCGTAGGCCGCCTTCCGAACGGTTTCTACGTCGAGGACGACGGACCGGGGATTCCCGACGACGTCCGTGAGCGACTGTTCGAGCAAGGGGTGACCACCACTCCCGACGGGACGGGATTCGGACTCGCAATCGTCCAACGCGTCGCCGAGGCACACGGGTGGGACGTCGACGTCGTCGACGCCACCGACGGAGCGACTACCTCGGGTGCACGGTTCGAGATTCGAGAGTGAGCCGTTCGGTCACTCGGTCGCTTGGTCGTCTCAGGCCGACTGTTCTCTCTGTCGTTGTACGGGGCGTTCCCACACCCAGACAGCGCCCGCGCCGACGAGGAGCACGACACCGAAGACGGCGAGTGCACCCGTCGGGTCGGCCACGTCGGCGGCGACGCCACCGGCCAACTCGAACGGGATGACTGCCAGCGAGTAGACCATCGACGCCGCCGACAGTACTGTCGCCCGACCCACCGACTCGACGCGGTCGTTGACGTACTGATTGCCGAGCGTCACCGACGCGGTGTTGACCGCGCGGGCGACGAAGAACACCGGGACAGCGAGCAGTGGCGCGACCCACAGTGTCGCAAAGAGGACGCCGACGACGACGGGGACGACGGTGAACCATCTGGCGACTCCGATACGCTCCTCGATGACGCCCGTGTTGTAGCTCACGAGTGCAGCGACCAGCGTGAATCCGCTGTAGACGAGACCCACGGCCGTCCGACTGGACGATTCGGGGACGCCGAGGCGGAGCGCCGTCACCTGTGCGACGGGTTGGTCGAAGATGTACGTCATCTGGAGGACGCCGAACAGGAGCGCGAAGTAGAGGACGAACGCTCGAAGCGGTGGCCGGGCGAGTTGCGTACGAATCACGCGAACCGCCGTGGCGACGGTGTAGGTCTCTGCTTCCGCCTCTGGCTCCCGGTTCCCGTGCTCTGAGACGGTCAAGAGGATAGGGATGCCGAGTGCCGTCACCGCCGCCGTCGCGAAGAACGGGAGACGGAAGTCGATATCTGCCAGTGCCCCACCCAGCGGTGCAGTGACTGCACCCATCGCGAGACCGATAGCCGTCGCTCGCCCCCGAATCGTGGCGAAGTCTCCGGTCTGGCTCCGCTCGCCCAAGAGGTCGTAGAGCCACGCGTCGTCGCTTCCCGACCGGAACGTCTGGCCGACGGCCCACGTCCCGTAGACGACGGCGAACTCGGGGAACGTCGTCGACAGCCCCATCCCGACCGTCGAGAGCGCGATAATCGTCGTGCCGAGGAGCATCCCGTTGCGCCGACCCAGTCGGTCACCGACGTAGCCGGTCGGAACCTCGCTGACGACGAGCGCGACCCACCAGATGCTGTTGAGCGCGCCGACTTCGGTGAACGAGAGCCCCTGCGCTCGGACGAAGAGAATCCAGATGGCGGCGGTGAAACTCGCGTAGGTCGTCGCCGTGTAGGCGTAGTACGTCAGCAGTGGGAGACGAGAGGCCGAAGAGAGTGTCGAGAGACGGCGCATCAGTTCGTACCGGAGCGTCACCGTGGGAGCACAAAGCCTCTTCCTGAAGCGAATTTCAGGACCGAGTCACCCCGACGGAACGATTTAGTCACTCGACACAGAACCACCGAGTCATGAGTCATCCGGCCGAGAGCGACCTACAGGACGCCCCGACCGAGCAGTCGAATCTCGCACCGGCGGACGCGTTCGCCCTCCTCGGCAACGACACCCGCATCGAGATTCTGCAGGCGCTCCTCGACGCCGGCGGCGACGACACTCCCGTCGCCTTCTCGGACCTCTATGCCCGCGTCGACATCGACGACAGCGCCCACTTCAACTACCACCTCAAGAAACTCACCGACCACTTCGTCCGCAAGACCGACGACGGCTATCTCTTCCAGTACCCCGGTCGGAAAGTCGTCCGCGCCGTCTTCGCCGGGACGTTCACCGACCACGCCGAGTTAGACCCCTTCGACGCACCGGGGTCGTGTTACGACTGTGGCGGCGACCTCCAGGCGTGGTACGCCGCCGAACATCTCACCGTCGAGTGTGTCGACTGCAGTCGGACGCATCTGAGTTACTCGTTCCCGCCAGGTGGCCTCGACGACCGAACGCCCGACGAACTGCTCGACGCCTTCCACCACCACGTCCGACACCACTACTGTCTCGCCGCCGACGGCGTCTGTCCGGAGTGTATGGGGAAGATGGAGACGACACTCGCTCGCGACTGTGAACTGCCGGGACTGGAGATTCGTGTCGACCACGTCTGTCAGCGCTGTCGGACCCACCTTTACTCCGCGGTGGGCGTGAACCTGCTGGACAACGCCGACGTGTTGACCTTCCACGCCAACCGCGGCGTCGACCTGAGTACGTGTCCGTTCTGGACGTTCGACTGGTGTGTCAGCGACCGGCGGACGACGATTCTGTCCGAGGACCCGCTTCGCGTCCGTCTCGACATCCCCTGTGAGGGGGACATCCTCTCGGTGACGCTCGACGACACGCTCACCGTCCTCGACGTCGAGTCCCCCTAACGGCGGAAACACCTACCTTTCTCCCCCGAGAATCCGGGAACATGAGAAGTCGGGTTACGAAGTCAAACTCCCCGCTGGTGTGCTGTCAGAGGTGGGAGTGACGTGTCGGAAGACGCCAACAGCGAGTCGGGCGTACAGTCGCAGGCCCAGTCGCACGACATCCTCGACACGCAAATCGAGGAGGGGCTGAACGAACTGAACCGCGAGTCTGCCGGGCTCTTTCTCTCGGCACTCTCCGCGGGGTTAGATATCGGATTCGGGCCGCTGCTCATCGCCGTCGTGGTGACGGTCTCGACGGGGGAACTCTCTCCACCGACGATGGAACTGCTGATGGCGAGCGCGTACTCGTTGGGGTTCCTGTTCGTCATCCTCGGACAGACCGAACTGTTCACCGAACACACGACGCTCGCTGTTCTCCCGGTGCTCGACAAACAGGCCTCGGTCGTCGACCTCGGACGACTGTGGGGACTGGTCTACGGCGGCAACATCGTCGGCGGGACCCTCTTTGCGGTCTTCGTGATTCCCATCTCCATCTCGCTCGGTATCGCAGAACCAAGTGCGTTCGGGGAAGTTGCCACGAAACTGACAGACCACGACGCCTTCACCCTCTTCGGCGCGGGCATCCTCGCGGGCTGGCTGATGGGACTGCTTTCGTGGCTCGTCACCGCAGCGAGCGACACCATCAGCACCGTGGCGGTCATCTTCATCGTCACAGGAGCCATCGGCTTCATGCATCTCCCGCACAGCATCGCCGGTAACGTCGAGGTACTCGGTGGCTTCCTCGCCACGAACGAAGTGACGCTGGCCGACTACGGCCGCTTCCTCGTCACTTCGACGGCCGGAAACGTCGTCGGTGGGACAGTGTTCGTCGCCCTGTTGAAGTATGGCCACGTCGTCCGAGGTGGCAGCTAACCTCGCATCTGTCTACTTCTTTCGACCGTCGTAGACGACGTCGCCGTCGACGACGGTCAACGCGACGCCGATGTCAGAAATCGACTCCTCGTGGTCCCACGGTGAGCGGTCGAGTGCGACGAAGTCCGCTCGCTTTCCGACCTCGATAGTACCCAATCGCTCCTCGTCGAACCCGGCGTAGGCCGCGCCGAGCGTGTACGCCCGAAGGGCCTCGGTCACGCCGAGTTGCTGGCTCTCGTCGGGCGCGTTGACGGCGTGGTGAATCCCGAGGAGGGGGTCCAGCGGCATACAGTCGCTGCCGAACGCGAGCGGTGCTCCGGCGTCGAGGAGGGCCGGATACTGATTCGTCTCTGTCCGGCGGTCCCCGAGACGGGAGTCGTAGAGGCCGTCTTCGCCGGCCCACTTCAGGAAGTTCGGTTGGACGGACGCGACGACACCGAGTTCCCCGAAGCGCTCGATAGCCTCGTCGCTGGCGAGTTCGACGTGTTCGACGCGGTGTCGTGATTCGCCGGGGGTGTCACAGTCTTCGTACGCGTCCAGCACGGCGTCGATGGCCTCGTCGCCGATGGCGTGGGCCGTCACCTGAAAGCCTGCCTCGTCGGCACGTGAGACGATGTCACCCAACTCGTCGGGGTCGACGACCCACTGGCCCGTCTCGTCCTCGTCGTCGGCGTAGGGTTCCGAGAGTTTCGCCGTCCGACCGCCGAAACTACCGTCGGTGTAGGACTTGATGGCTCCCGTCTTGACGAACTCGCTCCCGTAGTTCGTCCGCTCGCCCGTCTCGACGAGGGCGTCGAGGTGGTCCGCCCAGTAGTTGATGCGGACCCGAATCGAGAGCTCTCCGGCCATGTCGAGCGTGCGGTAGACCTCTGGTGCGCGGGACTTCCGGACCATGTCGTGGATGCCGGTAACGCCGCGTTCGTTGGCGTACTGTTGGGCCGCCCGAACCAGTTTCTCGGCTTGCTCGGCGTCCGGTTCGATGGCTTCGTACACCGGGTCGACCGCCTCCTCGACGACGACGCCGGTCGGGTCGCCGTCCTGGCGGTGGACGTCCTCGGCGGGCATCTCGTCGACGAGTCGGTCCAGTGCGACGCCGTTGAGGGAGGCGACGTGCATGTCCTCGCGGAAGGCGACGACCGGTCGAGTGTCGCTGACGCTGTCGAGGTCCTCCCGAGTGAGATAGCGTGACTCGTCCCACGTACTCTCGTCGTAGCCGAAGCCGAGCACCCACGCTTCCGCCTCCTCGGTCGCGTTACCTGTCTCGTCGCTCGTGCTGTTCGTCTCGTCGGCACGCGCCCGAAGTCGGTCGAGTGCGTCGTCGGGGCTGTCGGCCTTCGAGAGGTCGGCGTGGACGAGGTAGCGTCCCGTCGCCGTCAGATGCGTGTGAGCGTCGATGAACCCCGGCAGGAGCACTCGCCCGTCGAGGTCGACGGTTCGCGTGCCGACGCCTTCGAGGAACCGAACCTCGTACTCGGGGCCGACGCGGACGATTCGCCCGTCGCGGACGGCGACTGCCTCGTGGGTCTCGTCGGAGTCGGTGAGCGTGTGGACCTCCGCGTTGGTGAGGAGGAGGTCTGCGGCCAGTGTCATACTCTCGCAGGGTACGGGAGAGGCAAAAGCGGTTCGGGAAGGGGCCACAGAACCGACAGTCCTTAGCAAGCGCCGCGACGACGAGTCGGTATGAGCGGCACGAGCGACCCAAAAGACCTCGCGGCGAAGGTCGAGAGCGGCGACCTGCGCTTTCACGAACTCGAAGAGCACGCCGACGCCGACACCGCGGCGGCGGCCAGACGCCTCCTCGTCGAAGAACAGTCCGGTGCCAGCCTCGACACCGTCGGTGACTACGGCTTCCCCGCCGAGCAGGCGGACTCGGCCATCGAGAACATGATCGGCGCGATTCAGGTACCGTTGGGCGTCGTCGGCCCCGTCGAGGTGAACGGCGCGGCCACCTCGGGTGAGACGTACCTGCCGCTGGCGACGACGGAGGGGGCCCTCCTCGCCAGCGTCAACCGTGGCTGTTCGGTCATCGACCGAGCGGGCGGCGCGACGGCGCGCGTCACGAAGTCCGGGATGACTCGCGCGCCGGTCTTCCGCGTCGCCGACGTCGCCGAAGCAGAGGCACTCGTCTCGTGGGTCCGCGACAACGAAGCGATGCTGAAGGAGGCGGCCGAGGAGACGACGAACCACGGCGAACTCCTGGACGTGACGCCGTACGTCGTCGGCGACAACGTCTATCTGCGGTTCCGCTACGACACGAAAGACGCGATGGGGATGAACATGGCCACAATCGCCACCCGCGCGGCCGCCGACGTCGTCGAAGCAGAGACGGCCGCCTCGCTCGTCGCGCTCTCGGGGAACCTCTGTTCGGACAAGAAACCCGCCGCCATCAACGCCGTCGAGGGGCGCGGTCGGAGCGTCACGGCCGACGTGCTGATTCCGCGCGACGTCGTCGAGGAGCGACTCCACACGACGCCGGAGGCCATCGCCGAAATCAACACCCGAAAGAACCTCGTCGGAAGCGCGAAAGCCGGCGGGTTGGGGTTCAACGCCCACGTCGCCAACGTCGTCGCCGCGATGTTCCTCGCGACGGGGCAGGACGCCGCACAGGTCGTCGAAGGGTCGAACGCCATCACGACGGCCGAGGTGAAGGACGGAAATCTCTACTTCTCCGTCTCACTTGCCAGCCTCGAAGTCGGCACCGTCGGCGGCGGCACGAAACTGCCGACGCAGGCCGAAGGACTCGACATCCTCGGCGTCCGCGGCGGCGGCGACCCGGCAGGTGCGAACGCCGACGCACTGGCCGAGTGCATCGCTACCGGCGCACTCGCCGGTGAACTCTCTCTGCTCGCCGCCCTCGGGTCGCGACATCTCTCCAGCGCTCACGAGAGTCTAGGCCGGTAGAGTCGTTCCCCACGCTCACTTCAGACAACACTTTTACCCACGCCGTCGGTAGCCGAAATATGGACTTCGAAACCCTCCGTCCGTACCTCCTCTGGTACACTGGAGTGGGTGGCGTCGTCACCGCAGCGGTGTTGTACGGATTGGCGACGCTCGTCGACGTCGACGTCGGACTCGTCGCAACCGTCCTCTTTCTCGGGTCGCTCGTCGTCGTCTCGATGCTTCTGACCGTCTCCGACCAAGGAATCGAGAGCGCGGCCCACGGCGCGGAGGTCGGGTTCGGGTCGTCGAACCCGATGGACTTTCAACCGGATTCACTTCCGGTACCGAATCGCCTCGGAGTCGTCTGCTACTTCGTCGGTTTGACCGTCGTCGGTGGGGCGACTGTGGCGTTTCTGCTCGCCTGAGTGACGCTCTACTTCCGGCGCACACGCGTGGCTCGATTTTAATTCTCACACACTCGAACTGTAAAATGCGCTCGTCGGTGAGCACCGGCGGGCGTACCCACTCGCTATGTCCTGCAACCAGCCAGATTCGCCCGACGTGACCGAATCGTCCGCGTATCAGTGGCTTCGCCTACTCAAGGTGGCACTCGGCGTGCTCGTGTCGTTGCTGACGGCACTGAAGTTGCTCGGCGTGCTCTGACGGCGGCGTCAGCGCACTCTGAGAGTCAGAGTAGCCGATACCGGCCGCGACTCTCGCTGGCCTCGCCACGCTGTGTCAGTTTTTTCAGGAGGTCTCGCGCCGCCTCGGCCGGAACACCGCGGTCAGTCGCGTAGTCGAGTACCTCTCTCTCCGTCGGTCGCTCCTGCTCCCGGAGGGCGTCAGTGACGACGTCGCGTCTGCTCTTCGAGCCTCGAGAAGAGACGTCGCCTGCGGCCTCGGCGTCGTCGATAGTGGCCGTGTCGAACCCCGAGCGTTCGAGATACTCTCGGTCGCCGACGCCGACATCGGCGTCCTCCAACTGGCGCTCCATCTCGGCGACGGAGTCGACTTTCTGGAAAGCCTCGTTTGCGCCCTGTTTCCCCGCGAGGAGGGCAGCGCGGGCCTGTCGTGCCTCGGCGTGGTCGTCGGACTCGAAGAACCGCCGGAGCTTCCGCGTCTGATGGGTCTTTCCGCATCGAGAGCAGTTCGCCGTCTGTGCCGTGTCTGCGTCCGAGAGGAGCCAGAGGTTGCTGCAGTTGTTGCATCCGACGACCGCGTACATACCTCACTGTTCGTCGTCCGTGCCTTTGAACCTCCGGCCCACGCCGTCGAACCCGTCGGTTTCTCGGCAACAACTGTCTTGAGGCTGATAGCCGAACCGATGGACGAGGAATATAGTTGTGAGTCTGATACAGACCGGTCGGTCGGTCGTCGACGTGGTTCGAAAACGAGACGTGACGCTCATGGCCGCAGGGGTAGCACACTATGCGCTCGCTTCTCTCCTGCCGATTCTCGTCCTCTCCGTGGCGCTGGCGACGTACTTCGGCGGCGAAGCACTCGTCGACACGATTATCCAGCGGTTGGGGGACGTCCTCTCAGAGAGCGGACAGACGGTACTCCGGCGGGCACTGTCGGGGAGCACCGGTCGCGTCGGGGCGAGTGTGATCAGTCTGCTCTTGACGCTCTGGAGCGGACTCAAGGTCTTTCGAGGCCTCTCGGTCGCCTTCTCGGAGGTGTACGGTGAACACACGTCGCCCTCGCTGCTCGAACAGGTCCGCGACGGACTGCTCGTCATGGCGCTCGTCGTCGTCGCCTTCGCACTCATGGTCGCCGTCGGCGTCGTTATTACCTACGTCGACCTCCCGTTCGGCTATCCGCGACTCGCGGGTGCACTCGTCTTGCTCGTGACGCTCGTGGTCGTCTTCATCCCCTTCTACTACGTCCTGCCACCGGTGTCGGTGGACGTCAGAGAGATACTCCCCGGGACGGTGTTCGCCGCCGTCGGAATGATTCTCCTGCAGGTAACGTTCCTAGTCTACACGCAGGGAGCGAGCAAGTACGCGGCGTACGGTTTTCTCGGCGCTATCCTTCTCTTCGTGACGTGGCTCTACTTCGGGTCGATACTCATGCTCGTCGGCGGAGTCATCAACGCGGTGCTCAACCGCCGAACTGTCGTGTGAGTGGTTGGGAGGCGACTAGCCGTCGAGTTCGGCGGCCGTCGTCTCCTCACCGTCGAGGACCAGGACGATGTCGTCTTCGCTGCCCTCGGTTATCTCGAAGTTGTTCATTCGCCCGCTGTAGTGGTAGGTGTCGTCCAGCGTCGACACCTGTCCTTCGACCGAGTGGAGGCGAACGGTGTCGGTGTCTTCGAGGTCCGAGGCCCAGACCGACCCGCTGACCGCGAACTCGAAGCGCGTCACTGGCCCCGTCCCGCGAACTTCGAGGACGTGCGTCTCCTCTTCGGTGACGGCTACCTCTTCGCCGTCGAGGGTGACACGGATGTCGTCGGCGCTCCCCATCGTGACGGTGAACGAGTCGAGTTCACCCGTGAAGGTGTAGACGTCGTCCTGCGTCGAGACCTGTCCCTCGACGGCGTAGCCGTAGATGGTGTCGGTCGACTCGAGGTCGGACCCCCAAACCTCGCTACTCGCTTCGAACTCGAAGCGCGTCACCGGACCGGTTCCTTCGACGACGAGTTCACGCTCGTCTCCATCACTGGCCGCACTGACGGCACCCGTAGTTCCTCCCACTACAGTGGCAGCAGAGAGTCCTTTCAACAGTGCTCGCCGCGAGACATATCGTGAAGACGATGATTCTTCCATACTTGGATGTAACGGGGGATGGTGTTTATTATGAAGAAGATAAGTAGGGAGAGACAGTCACTTTCTTATCTATAACTGATTGGATTTGTCTAAACAACGTTATCGATACAGTATAACAGAACCATGGTTTTCAGGCGGCTCAGAACCGTGAAAAATATGTTCTGCATTCCCATAACTACCTACTAAGGTATGATTTTTGTCTATACGCTTATGTGTCAGAAACTCATTTGAAAGAACAGCGCGATGAGATACCGAAGTCAGGTCGAACTGAACGAAGGGTGCAAGCGTTTGGCCAGAGAGGTGTGTAACACGTACGACCTCGTCGTGGGTATTCCTCGAAGTGGTATCCAACCGGCCAGTCTCCTCTCACTGTATCTCGACCTCCCCCTCTCGGACGTCGAGGGGTTAACGGAACGACGCATAATGCAGACTGGAAAACGCTACGACGGTAACGTCGACTTCGAAGAGATTCGACGCGTGCTCGTCGTCGACGACAGTGTCAACTCGGGTCGCCAGATGCGAGAGACCAAAGCCCGCATCGAGGAGATGAACCTCGCTGACATCAATGTCGACTACGCGGCCGTCTTCGTCACTCCGACTGGAGTGAAGTTCGTCGACTACTGGTGGGAAGTCGTCGACATGCCACGGGTCTTCGAGTGGAACATCCTTCATCACCCGAAACTTCGAAACTTCTGTGTCGACATCGACGGCGTCCTCTGCCGGGACCCATTTCCGGAAGAGAACGACGATGGCGCGAGATATCGGACGTTCCTGGAAACCGTCGACCCGGAGTACGTGCCGACGAAGCGAATCGGCTGGTTGGTGACGTGCCGCTTGGAGAAGTACCGCGAAGAGACCGAAGCGTGGCTTCAGAAACACGGTATCGAGTACGACCATCTGGTGATGATGGACCTCCCCGACAAGGAGACGCGCCACGAGTTGAGTAACCGAAGCGAGTACAAAGCGGCCGTGTACGAGGACACCGGCGCAGAGTTGTTCATCGAGAGTTCGGCGAAGCAGGCGACGGAGATTGCACGTCTGACCGGCCAACTCGTCTACTGCATCGAGACGAACGGGATGGTCGACGCCACCACCGAGTACACCAAAGTGCCTACCGAGACATACTACTCCGTCGGGCAACGAATCGCCCACTATCTCGGACGGTTTTCGCGAAACCCGGTCGGGTTCGCTCACCTCGCGATTCAGTATCTCACGACGACGGTACGGAGCAGATTCGCGCTGTTCGCCGACGAACTCGATTGAGTCGATTGAGTCGACTGAGCCGATTAGTTCGACAGATTTGGCTGCGTTGACCGATCCCCCTGGCCGGGGGATACGTTGATTACGTAGAGTAGGGAACTTCGTCACATGGAGAGAGTTCCACTCGACGCAGTCGAATCGACAGAGGCAGTGCCCGGCGTCCATCTCGCACAGCTTGCTGCCGGTGAACAGATGAGCGTCCAGCACTTCCACATCGAGGCTGGCGAAGACGTCCCAGTCCACAGCCACCACCACGAGCAGACGGGCTACATCGTCGAAGGTGAACTGACGTTCCTCGTCGGCGACGACGGCGAGGAAGTCGTCGTCGGACCCGGTGACTCCTACGCTATCGCCGCCGACGAAGTCCACGGTGCGGAGAATCGCGGCGACGTCGACGTGAAGGGTGTCGACATCTTCAGTCCGCCACGAACGAATCCTGACTGGCAGGAGTAACGTCTCTTCGGACAGTAGGCGGTCGTCGTACGACACATCGGAACGTCTTTGTGCGTTTCGGCCTGCCTAAACCCCATGAACGAGGAACGGACCACGCCGACGCGGCGCGACTATCTGAAAGGAGGGAGCGCGCTCCTCGCGGGCAGTGTACTGGCCGGTTGTCTCGGCGGGAGTCAGGGTGACTCGTCGACAACCGAGGCTGAGTCGACGGCGGACACCACGAACGGAACGTCCGAGACGTCCGAGTCGACCGAGAGCGGTGCGTCGTCGCCGTACTCGGTGACGATGTCGCCGATGGGTGACGTCGAGTTCGACGCCGTCCCCGAGGACGCCTTCGTCGTCTTCCCGCAGTACGCCGACATGGCCGTCGCACTCGGCCACGGAGACGCGGTCAACAGCGTCTACGTCCCCGAGATGTCCGGGAAGACGATGAACACCTACTACGACCGACTCGACGGCGTCTCCTTCGAGTGGGAGGGACTGCCCGACCCGCTCGCCGAGGGGATGAGCAAAGAGCAACTCTACAGTCTCGACAGCGACGTCCACTTCGTCGACCCGGCGTACGTCTCCACGCAGGACAACTGGGACCAGTCGGACCTCGACGACATCTCGTCCAGCGTCGGTCCGTGGTTCGGAAACTTCTACAGCGGGACGAACAACGGCGTCCCCGAGGGGTACAGCGAGAACTACGAGTTCTACTCCCTGTGGGACATGTTCGGGAAAGTCGCCGACGTGTTCCAAGAGCGAGAGCGCTATCAGGCGCTGCAGGAGATTCACGCGAACGCCATCTCCACCATCGAAGAGAACCTCCCGCCGAAAGAGGAGCGCCCGACGGCAGTTCGGGTGACGATGGGTGAAGAGCAGTTCTACACCTACCACCTCAACAAACCCGGCTACTGGCTGGCCGACACTCGGCCGCTCGGCGCGAACGACGCGTTCTCCGAGGAGGAGTGGCCATCGCTGTGGGGAACCGTCGACTACGAGACGATGCTCGAAGCCGACCCCGACGTGATTCTCCATCTCTGGGGTGTCGCACCGGACTACTACATCGACGGCGTCCGCGAGAAACTGCAGAATCACCCAGTCGGCAGCGAACTCTCGGCCGTGAAGAACGACCGGGTCTTCGCCGCCGGGATGCGCTATCAGGGCCCCATCATGAACCTGTTCCAGTTAGAGATGGGCGCGAAACAGCTCTACCCCGACCAGTTCGGCGAGTGGCCGGGCTACGTCCCCGAAGAGCCGTACCCGGAGATTCCGGCCGAAGAACAGCTGTTCGACCGTGAGCGACTGGCGAACGTCGTCAACGGCGAGTTCTGAACGCGCTTCGAGCATCCGCTCACGGGCTTCGAGTCTGTTTTTCGAAAGAAGAAAACGGCAGAGAGCAGTTTGCAGTTTCTGGGCGTTCGAGAAGTTGGGTTTAAGCCAACTTCTCGATGTCTTCGCGGCTCTGCCGCGAAGGGTAGAAAAGCGGTCTACGAGAGCTTCTCGATGTTCTCGACGACGGCGTCGGCGAACTCGCTGGTCGCGAGTTTGTTGCCGCCTTCGATCTGACGGTGCAGGTCGTACGTGACGTCGCCCGAGGAGATGGTCTCCTCGACGGCGTCCTTGACGAGCTGACCGGCGTCCTTCCAGCCCATGTATTCGAGCATGAGGCGACCAGAGAGGATCATCGCGGTCGGGTTGACCTTGTCCTGACCGGCGTACTTGGGTGCGGAGCCGTGAACCGGCTCTGCGAGACAGCGGGCGGTACCGAAGTTGGCACCGGGAGCGATGCCGAGACCACCGATCTGTGCGCCGGCGGCGTCGGACATGTAGTCGCCGTTGAGGTTCATCGTCGCGATGACGTCGTAGTCGTCGGTTCGCGTCAGGAGCTGCTGGAGCATGTTGTCCGCGATGCGGTCCTTGACGACGATCTTGTCCTCGGGACGCTCACCGTCGTACTCCTCCCAGAGTTCGTCCTCGGTGATGGTCTGGTCGTACTCCTCTTCTGCGACCTCGTAGCCCCAGTCACGGAACGCCGCCTCGGTGAACTTCATGATGTTCCCCTTGTGGACGAGGGTGACGGACGGTCGGTCGTTCTCGATGGCGTAGTCGATGGCCTCGCGGACGAGACGTTTCGAACCGAACTCCGTGATCGGCTTGATGCCGATGCCGATGGGACCGTCGTGCATGACGTCGTCTTGACCCATCTCGTCTTCGACGAACTCCTTGACCTGCTGGACTTCGTCGGTACCGGCTTCCCACTCGATGCCGGCGTAGACGTCTTCGGTGTTCTCACGGAAGGTGACCATGTCCATCTTCTCCGGCGACTTGACCGGCGACGGGACGCCGTCGAGGTGGTACGTCGGGCGAACGTTCGCGTACATGTCGAGCTTCTGGCGGAGCGCGACGTTCAGCGAGCGGAACCCTGCGCCGACGGGGGTCGTGAGCGGACCCTTGATGGCGACGTTGAACTCTTTGATGGCCTCGACGGTGTCGTCCGGCAGGTTCTCGTCGTACTTGTCGCGTGCGGACTGCCCGGCGTAGACACGCATCCACGAGATGGAGCGACCCGTCGCGTCTGCTGCTGCTTCGAGGACCTTCTGTGCGGCAGGGCCGACGTCCGTCCCGATACCGTCGCCGTGGATGATCGGAATAATCGGCTTCTCGGGGACGTTGAGTTCGTCGTTGTCGTCGACCGTAATCTGCTCCCCATCCTCGGGGACTTCGACCTTGTCGTACTCGTAGCTCATGAACGTTCAGGGATTTCTGGCGCGGTGTAAAAGGCCTGCCGTTCTCCGCCGCGAGCGGCAAGAATTGACGGGTTAACGGTGTGTTTGCATGGATCATAGATGGTGCTAAGTAGCAGACGAAAAGGTACCGGAAAGAGGGTTTCGACGACGTGGTATGACCGCCACTCTCGTTCTCCAACGAGACTCGTATCGTCGCCGTCAGTATCGCACTGGCTCCTCCAAGTGATAGCGTCCGGCTTCTTTTTCGTCGCGCTCGAACCATACGTGCTTTCGACCGTCGTTGCGTGGACACTCGTCGCCCGTTCACACTCGGTCAGCAACTTCGGACGAGAGTGAATCTTCGTTGAGGTGTGAAACCCCGTGAACCGACACGACCATCACCCACACGCCCGACGGCGGAACCATGCACGTTATCGTCCACGGCGGCGCAGGCGGCGTTCCCGACGAACCCGAACCCCGACAGGCAGTCCTCGACGACGCGGCCGAGGCCGGTACGACAGCGAAGACGCCGCTCGACGCCGTCGAAGCCGCGGTGAAGGTCCTCGAATCGGACGTCCGATTCAACGCCGGTGTCGGCGGTGCGGTCCAGTCGGACGGCGTCGTCCGCACCGACGCGGGCGTGATGACCTCCGACCGCGAGGCTGGTGCCGTCGCCGGGATGGACGGCGTCGAACACGCCGTCTCGGTCGCCCGCGTCGTCGCCGAGGAGACACCGCACGTCTTCGTCGCTGGCGACCACGCCGTCGACCTCGCCGCAGAGTTCGGTGTCGACACCGACGTCGACCTGTTTACAGCGGATACGCGCACTCGGTGGGCCGACGCCGACCCACCACAGGGGAGTCCGAGAGAACACCTCCAGTGGCTCGAATCGCGGTTCGGCGGGTCAACGAGCGACCCGACCGCCGACGCTGGAGGCGACGAGGGTGCAGTCACGAACGGTGCGGACCTCTCGGACCACGATACCGTGGGAGCCGTCGCCTTCGACGGCGAGCAGTTCGCGGCCGCGACGTCCACGGGTGGGCGATGGTTCGCACTGGCCGGCCGCGTCGGCGACGTTCCGCAGATTGGCTCCGGATTCTACGCTGCACCCGCCGGTGCCGCGTCGGCGACAGGGGCGGGTGAGGACATCGCGAAAGTGACGCTCTCGCGACGTGCGGTTCGACATCTCGAAGACGGGATGAGCGCACAGCGAGCGGCCGAGACGGCCATCGACGAGTTCGGCGAGTTGACCGGGTCGTCGGCCGGGGTCATCGTCCTTGACGACGAAGGCGCGGGTAGCGCGTTCAACAGCGACGGGATGCAGACGAGTGTGGCCCGACGGTAAGCGTCCACGTCTTACAGTTGCCGGGCGACTGCCCGGGTCATAATCTCGGCTTCGGCCTTTCTGAGATGTTCCGCTGCCGTCGCCGTCGAACATCCGAGCGTGTCAGCGACGTCGGCGACAGAACCGTCACGCGTTGCACCGTAGTAGCCGACGTCGACGGCGGCAGCGACTGCTTCGCGCTGTCTGGGCGTCACCCGAAGCATCGGGTCGATGGCTCCGGCGTCGTACTCGGTGGCCCGGAGAACGTCGACACGGATGTCTGTGGGTGTTCGGTCGACCGCCGCCTGGACGGCCGCGGCCGTTCCCACGAGAGAGAACACCATCGAGCGGTCGCTCCGGTACTCGACCGGTGGGACGACGACGAGGTCTCCGGCCATGTACGCGGCGATGAGTTGCGCGTCGTCGTCGCTCTGTGTCTCACGAACGTAGACGTAAAACGAGCCTTCGTCCAGAACCGAGAGATGATACGCGTCGACCGTCTCGGCGGCGGCGAGGGCTTCGCCGTACGCGTCGGGGTCGTCACCTTCGACGTGGAATATCATCGAGTTCGACTGACCGACGTCGGGGTTCCAGTGGAGCAGTCGAGTCCGGGTGAAACCGTCGCGTCGACAGACGAACTCGTGCATCGGGTGAATCGCTGCTTCGTCCAGTTCGAGGCGGAGACGAAGTGATTTCATCGAGTGAACATTCACGTGCTGACATAAAAGACGCTCACTTGTGTGGCAAAACGACCACCAGTTTCTCGTGTGAATCACCACGTGGCGCACTCCCGAGCGTCCGACGACATCATGGCCCACCCACAGCTCTCAGCCGACACAGGTTCGACAGTCTCCGACGGCCTTTCGGCCCTCCTCGACGAGTACGTACTCTCTCGCGACGACCACCTTCACGCTCCCGGGTTCGTGATCCGACCGGACGACGTGCAGGACGTCCTCTTCGAACTCCGCGACGAGGCGGGGTTCGACCACCTCTCCTGCGTCACGGCTCAAGAGTACGAGACACACTACGAGACGGTCTATCACCTCAAGCAGTACGACGACCCCACCGAGGAGGTGAGCGTCGTCGTCCCGACGGCCAAAGACGACCCAGTGAGCCAGTCTGCAGAGGCAGTGTTCCGGACCGCAGACTGGCACGAGCGGGAAGCCTACGACCTCGTCGGTATCGAGTACGCCGACCACCCGGACCTCCGGCGCATCCTCCTCCCGGAGACGTGGCAGGGCCATCCTCTCTCGATGGACTACGAGCAGGACCGCCCGCAGGTCGTCCCGTTCCGCGAGAACGCCAATCCGCTGGAAGACGACCACTCGGGCGACGGGGGAGACACGATGTTCCTCAACATCGGGCCGCACCACCCGGCGACTCACGGCGTGCTCCACGTCGAGGTGACGCTGGACGGCGAACAGGTCGTCGACTGCGACCCCGACATCGGCTACATCCACCGCTGTGAAGAGCAGATGTGCCAGCAAGGGACGTACCGCCACCAGATTATGCCGTATCCCGACCGCTGGGACTGGGGAGGCGGGGGCCTGCTGAACGAGTGGGCCTACGCCCGAACCGCCGAGACGCTCGCCGGAATCGACGTGCCCGAGTACGCACGGGTGATTCGAACGATGAGCGCGGAACTCAGTCGAATTCTCTCGCACTTCCTCGCGGTCGGTGCGTACGCCCTCGACGTCATCGGCGACTTCACGGCGACGTTCATGTACGCGATTCGTGACCGCGAACGGGTCCAGAACCTCCTCGAAGACCTCACCGGTCAGCGTCTGATGTTCAACTACTTCCGCCTCGGCGGTGTCGTCTGGGACCTCCCGGTTCCACGGACGGAGTTTCTCGACAAGGTACGCGCGTTCACTGACGACCTGCTGCGGCGACTGGAAGAGTACCACGACCTGCTGTCGAACAACGAGATTCTCCAGATTCGCACCGTCGAAACCGGCGTCTTACCCGAAGACGTCGCGAAGAGTTACGGCTGTACCGGCCCGGTCGCTCGCGGGTCCGGCATCGACTACGACCTGCGCCGTGACGACCCCTACGGCTACTACGGCGAACTCGACTGGAACGTCGCCGTCGCAGACGGCTGTGACAACTTCGCGCGTCTCCTCGTTCGCCTCCGCGAAATCGAGGAGTCGGGGAAAATCGTCAAACAGTGTGCGGACCTGCTCGAAGACTGGCCCGAGGAGGACCGGACGATTCAGGCGAACGTTCCTCGGACGCTCAAGCCCGAGGACGACACCGAAGTCTACCGCGCCGTTGAGGCGGCGAAGGGTGAACTCGGCATCTACATCCGTTCGGACGGCACTGACTCGCCCGCGCGGTTCAAGATTCGCGGCCCCTCCTTCTCGAATCTCCAAGCGCTCCCGGAGATGGCCGAGGGCGGGTACGTCCCGGACTTAATCGCGTCGCTCGGGAGTCTCGACACCATCATGGGCGAAGTCGACCGGTGAAGAGCGAAGAGCGAAGAGAGGAGAGACAGACCGAACCGTTCAGGGCTGGCCGTCGGTGAACGTGTCCCGAAGGTCGACGCCCGACTCGCGTCGGCGGTCACGTGACACCCGAGTTGGCTCCTCTTCGGGCACCGAGTCTTTTGCCCGATGCATCAGTCGCCGGTGCGTGTTGCGGACCGGTTCGTCGTCGTCGGGACGGAGTTGCTCGTAGTTGCCGTCGGCGTCCATCTGCCAGCGTTTGCAGTTGTCCGTGAGCATGATGTCGAGAACCGTCTCTAACTCCTCGCGGATGTCCGAATCCTCGACGGGGGCGACGGCTTCGACCCGCCGGTCGAGGTTCCGAGTCATCCAGTCGGCCGACCCGATGTAGTACTCGGAGTCGCCCTGGTTGTGGAAGTAGAAGATACGCGAGTGTTCGAGGAATCGGCCGACGATGCTGTAGACGTCGATGTTCTCGCTCACACCTTCGATGCCGGGGCGAAGTCGACAGATGCCGCGGACGATCAGGTCGATGTCGACGCCGGCCATCGACGCCTCGTACAACTCGCGAACCATCCGTGGGTCCTCCAGCGAGTTCATCTTGGCGACGATACGAGCGTCTCGTCCCTCGCGAGCGTGCTCGACTTCCCGTTGGATGAGACGGACGAAGTTCTCACGCAGGTTCTCCGGGGCGACGAGCAGTTTTCGGTACTGCTCGTGGAGCGAGTGCCCAGTGAAGAAGTTGAACAGTTTGACGAGGTCCTGTCCGATGTCGCGGTCGGACGTGATGAGACCCAAATCGACGTAGGTCTTCGCCGTCTCCGAGTGGTAGTTCCCGGTGGCGATGTGCGAGTACAACTGGACGCCGTCGTCCTCTTCGCGGACGACGAGCGCCGTCTTCGAGTGCGTCTTCAGTCCGATGGTTCCGTAGGCGACGTGGATGCCCTCTTCCTCTAAGCGTTTGACCCACCGAAGGTTGTTCTCCTCGTCGAAACGTGCCTTCAGTTCGACCATCACGGCGACCTGTTTCCCGTTCTTCGCGGCGTCGATGAGGCTCTCGATAACTTTTGAGTCCGCCGCTGTCCGGTAGATGGAGGCCTTGATGGCGAGGACGTCCGGGTCGTTGGCGGCGGCGTCCAAGAACCGATGAACCGTCTCGTCGAACGACTGGTACGGGTGGTGGACCAGCACGTCGTCGCGTTTGATCTCCGCGAAGAGGTCTTCGGGACTCTCTCGGTCGGCGCGAGCGAATCGCGGATGGACTTGCGGTGTCCACGAGTCGAGTTTCAACTCGGGTCGGTCGAGTGTCATCAGGTCGAAGAAGTCCCGGTAGTCGAGGTGGCCGTCGAGTTCGAACACCTCGCGCTCGTCGACGCCAAGTTGGTCGACGAGGAGTTGTCGCGCCTCGTCGGGCATGTCGGAGGCGACTTCGAGGCGAACGACCGTCGCGAACCGACGCTGTCGGAGGACGTCTTCGATGACCTCGATGAGTCCCTCCGCAATCTCCTCGTTCCGCCTGACCTCCGCGTTCCGCGTGACACGAAAGAGGGAGGTGTCGACGACGTCGACGTTCGGAAAGAGGAGGTCGAGGTTCGCCTCGACGACCTGTTCGAGTGGGACGTACGTCGTCTCGTTGTCGTCGGTACCAGCGTCGTCGAGATAGCGCTGCACGACGTCGTCGATTTTGACGAACCGCGGTCGGTTCTGCGGAATCTTCACCCGCGAGAACTTCAGGTCGTCGTCCGTCTCCTCGTCTCGCGTGACGACGGCCAGCGAGAGACTGAGATTCGAGATGAACGGGAACGGGTGGGCTGGGTCGAACGTCAGCGGCGTCAACGTCGGGAGGACGGAACTCTCGAAGTACTCACGGAGCGCCGTTTGCTCGTCACCGTCGAGTTTCTCGTGGTCGACGATGTGTATTCCCGCCTCGTCGAGTGCGGGTTTCACGTCCTCGTGGTAACACTGGTTCTGCGTCTCGAACATGTCGTGGGCAGTCGAGAGAATCTCGTCCCACTGTTGTTCGGGCGTGCGTCCGTCGGGTGTGAGTTCCGTCACGCCCGCGTCCATCTGTTGTTTGAGCCCCCCGACACGTTTCATGAAGAACTCGTCCATGTTCTGGGTGAAGATGGCGAGGAACTTCACGCGCTCTAAGAGCGGGTTCCGGTCGTCGATAGCCTCGTGGAGGACGCGTCGCTGGAAGGCCAGTTCGCTCAGTTCGCGGTTGAGATAGAACTCGGGTGCGTGGAGGTCGACCGGTTCGGCGTCGTCGTCGACGGTGTCGGCTTCGACGGTCTCAGCGTCGTCGACGGTCGAGTCGTTCTGTTCTTCGCGCTCGACTCCGGTTCCGTCGGTGAGAGCGGTTCGAGACGAGTCGGTCGCCTCTGCGTTCGAGTCGGTCGGCGTCGATGCAGTCTCCTCGTCTGTCGGAATCTCGTCGTCAGTCATTCCTGTCTCGTTCTCTCAGTGCTGGACGAGCATCGAGTTCGGTTCGACGAACTTCGAGTCTTTCCGCTCTTGGACGGTCCGCCCGAGGTCGACGGCGACGAGTTCCTCGGCGTGCCAGTCGTAGGCGGTCAGTTCGCCGCCGTAGACACATCCGGTGTCGAGACCGAGTGCGTAGTCGGCGATGGCGGGTTCGCGCATCACGGTGTGGCCGAAGAAGACGTGGGCGGGCCCCTCGTACTCCTCCCACCAGAACGGGCGGTCGTAGCTCCCGCCGTCGGCGAGCGAGCGGGTGTTCTGCAGGTCGTCGACCGTGTGGTCGTCGAGGTCCATCCGGGGGTCTACACCGCCGTGGACGACCAGTGCGCCCTCCCACGAGATAGCGACCGGGAGGTTGCGAATCCAGTCGACGTCCTCCTCTGTGAGGTCGTCGACTTCTTTGGTGCCCTTGATGATCTTCTCCTCGTTGTTACCGCGAATCGAGATCATGTTCGGCGACGACCGAACGAGGTCGACGACGCCGTGGTTGTCCGGTCCCTTCCGGATGAGGTCGCCGACGAACACGACGAGGTCCTCGTCGCTGGGGTCGAGTTCGTCAAGGAGCGTCTCGAGTTCCGACAGACAGCCGTGGACGTCGCCGACGACGTAGATGTCGTCCCACTCGTTGACGTTCACGCGCTGGTGTTGTGCTTCGATGGACGCGTTGAATCGAGGTAGTCCGGACATAGGGCTGTTCTCACTCCATCAAGTCGCTCAGACGGATAAAACGTTGCTAGGATAACTCCCACGTGCTATATAGACACGACCGGATATCGAAACGGTCGCCACCGACCCGCATCGCCGCCGACAAATACGAGGACACAGCGGCGTCGAGAGGGGTCGATGCCGGAACCTCTTTGCCGCCTTCGACGGTAACAGGAGCCATGAGCATCGGACCCCTCGACGACGAGACGGTCGATAAGCATCGACAGGCCGGCGACGTACTCCGCACCGTGATGGACGAAACCGCCGAGATGGTCGAACCGGGCGTGACGCATCTCGAAGTCGCCGAGTACGCCGAATCGAGAATCGAGGAACTCGCAGACGGCTGTGCGTTCCCCGTCAACATCAGCATCAACGAGGAAGCCTCGCACGCGACGCCCGCGAGAGACGACGATATCGAGTTCACCGAAGACGACATGGTCTGTCTGGATATCGGTGTCCACGTCGACGGCTACATCGCTGACGCGGCGACGACCATCGACTTCACCGGCAACGACGAACTCGTCGAGGCCGCAGAACAAGCATTGGAGGCCGCTCTCGACGCCGTCGCCGCCGGTGTCGACACTGGCACCGTCGGTGCCGAAATCGAGGACGTCATCCGCGGCTACGGCTACACGCCCGTGCTCAACCTCTCGGGACACGGCGTCGAGCAGTACGACGCCCACACCGGGCCGAACATCCCGAACCGCGGCGTCGACCGGGGAACCGAGTTACAGGTCGGCGACGTCGTCGCCATCGAACCGTTCGCGACGGACGGCCGCGGAAAGGTGACCGAGGGTGCCAAAGAGGAGATTTTCGAACTCCAACAGGAGCGGTCTGTGCGGAACCGTGCCGCACGGAAGGTGCTCGACCAGGTTACGAGCGAGTTCGACGGCCTGCCCTTCGCGTCGCGGTGGGTCGACTCCCCGCGTGCGGAGATGGCACTCCGTCGACTGAAGCAGGCAGGTGTCGTCCGCGGGTATCCGGTACTCAAAGAAGAGGACGGCCGACTCATCAGTCAGGCAGAACACACCGTCATCGTCACTGAAGATGGGTGTGAAATCACGACGGAGTAAAATTACTACTGTAACCGTTTATCAGTCACTCCATCGCTGATGACGCGTCGGCCACGTCGAGATCGCGGCCGTCGCTCTCGTGTAGTAGTTCGTCGACGACGACTCAGGCGTTGTTCATCCGCTGCGTCGTCTCCGTCTGACATTCCATGCAGGTCGACACGCGGTACGGTTCGCGTGAGAACTCTGCGTTCTCCGGTTTCGAGCTCTCTGTTCGGAGCTCCACCCTCACTTTGTGGAGCGTATCGCGTGCGCATTCCGAGCAGCCTTCTGTAACTCCGTCAAGGTCGGATGGTTGCGTTGCCATAGCATTCTGTGGGACTCGCGGAGACCGAATAAAGGGAAACCTCCGTCCCGGAAGATTTCAACCGTTCATCGCAAGACGGCGGCGACCTCGATTGCGCAAACTCGCTGAGAATCGCGTAGAGGGTTTACGAACGTCCCTGGTGGCGCAACGACAGTATATCTATCACTTAGCAGGGTAATAATCGGCACAAACACCCCCAGTGGACAGGTTGAAACGGTCACTCGAAGTGACTGAACTATGGACCAGATATTCGCTCCGTGGCGTATCCAGTGGGTCGAACGCGACGACGACGAGGAGACTATCGACGGTTGTCCGTTCTGCGTCCTCCCCGAACGTGACGACGACCACCAGTCACGTCTCGTCGCTCGCAGCGAACACAGCTTCGTCCTGTTGAACAACTACCCCTACAACCCCGGCCACGCGATGGTCATCCCGCGTCGACACACCGGTGACTTCACCGACCTCTCCGACGACGAACTGCTCGACCACGCGCGACTCAAGCAGCGAACACTCGACGCACTGCGCGAGGCGATGGGTCCCGCCGGTTTCAACGTTGGCGAGAACCTCGGTGACGCCGCCGCTGGTGGCTCTATCGGCGACCACCTGCACACCCACATCGTCCCTCGGTGGGACGGTGACACGAACTTCATGCCCGTCCTCGGTGACACGAAGGTCATCGTCGAAGCGCTCGACGACACGTACGAGCGACTGCATGCGGCCTTTGCCGACCAGTCGGAGACGAGCGTCCCCGACGAGACGAGCGCCGTTCACGTCGACTGACTCGTCGTCGTCTCGAAGGAACCTCGACCGAACCCCGAAGCGTCTTTGAGTTCCCCGGTCGAATCACGTGACGATGGACCGAAAGGCGACGGTCAGACGCGTGGGGCTGCTCGTCCTCGTAGCTAACGCGCTCCTCGCCGCCGTCAAGGGCGTGGCGTGGCTCTCAACCGGGAGTCTCGCCGTCCAATCAGAGGCTGTCAACAGCCTCGCCGATACGGTGTACAGTCTCGTCGTCTTCGCCGGTCTCTACCTCACTACCCAACCGCCGGACTTCGAGCATCCGCACGGCCACGAACGCATCGAACCGTTCGTCTCGCTGTTCGTCGCCGTCGGCGTGTTTGCCGCTGGTGGGGCGGTACTCTGGCAGTCGGCGACGACGGTGCTCTCGGGCACGTACACGGGGTCAGACAACCTCCTCGCCGTCGGCGTGCTCGTCTTCGGAGCCGTCGCGAAGTATCTGCTCTACCGGTACTGTCTCGACGTCGGCCAAGAACAGCAGTCTCCGGCCCTCGTCGCCACCGCTCTGGACAACCGCAACGACATCCTGACTGCGACTGCGGCGCTCGTCGGCGTCGTCGGCGCAGGTCTCGGCTACCCGGTACTCGACCCGCTGGCGGCGGGGGTCGTCTCGTTCGGCATCCTCTACACGGGCGTTGAAATCGTCCGCGACAACGTCAACTACCTCGTCGGGGCCGCCCCGCCAGAGGAACTCCGCGCTAAAATCGTCCAGCGAGCGCTGTCGCATCCGCAAGTACAGGGTGCACACGAGGTCATCGCCCACTACGTCGGCCCCGAAATCGACGTCAGCCTCCACATCGAAGTCGAAGGTGACCTGACGCTGCTCGAAGCACACCGTATCGAGACGGACGTCGTTACGTCCATTCGAGAGTTGGACGCCGTCGACGACGTGTTCGTCCACGTCGACCCGAAGGAACTCGGCGAGTGGAAGACGGACAAAGAGACGGACCGACTGGCGAACTTCGGTATCGGCGAGTCACCGGTCGAACGGCCGACGCAGAAGAATCGGTAATTCCGACTCAGTACACGAGACCCAGTGGGTGTCGGAGTCGTTCAGAGAGGCCCCTTTTCAGGCCGCGTCCGCCGCACCCGTCTCCGAGAGGTAGGCGGTGAAGTCCGTCGTGGTGATGATGCCGACGACGCCTTCGGTGTCGTCGACGACGGGGACGTGGTGGAACCCGTGGTCGAGCATCGTCTGTGCCACCTCGTAGACGGAGTCGTTGGCGGTGGTGGTGACGACGTCCGTCGTCATGTACTCGTTGACCTCCGTCTCTTCGGCCGGTTGGCCGTCGGCGGCGAGCGTGACGAAGTCCGTCGCTGTGAGAATACCGTCGAGATGGCCAACGTCGTCGACGACGACGACGGAGCCGATACCGTGTCTGAGCATCAGGTCGGCAGCCTCCTGAATCGGTGTGCTTCGGGTGACTGTCTGAACTGGAGACGACATCAGGCGACCGACGAAAATGTCCATAGGGGCTGCACTCGGGTCAGGAAGATAAGGGTTCTCACCTGTCGTTCGAACGCCGTGATTCGGTCACCGAACGTCGTACAGACGTGGTCTCACCCACGCTCACAAATATGTTAACAGGAAATACTGGAAAAGGGAGATATCTGGCATCTCAGGGTCTGCAACTGTTGTTGTGCTGCTGAAACAGTGTGAACGAAACCTTACGTCGAGCATTACTATCCCCTGAGATATCCTTGTGTCGGACATGGCAATCGACTCAAAGGGCGGACCACCACGACCGGCCTTGGCGACCGACACCGAGCGTGAGGACGTTCGGGAGGTCGCAGAGATTCTCGCACGGAAGTGGTATCTGGACGTCCTCACACAACTCCAGCAGGACGGTCCGTATCGATTCAACGAACTCAAGCGCGAACTCGGCGTCACCCCGAAAGTCCTCACCGACTGCCTCAGCGAACTCACCCAGCGAGGGCTGGTCGACCGGACCGTCTACAGTGAATCGCCCCCGCACGTGGAGTACGGACTCGCCGAACGGGGGTACGAACTCCAACGAATCGCCGCGGAGATGGCCGCGTGGACGGACGACCCCGACACCACGCCGACGATACTCGTCGTCGACGCCGTCGTCTCGACGAACATCCGCTTCTCGGAGTGGCTCTCCGAGGACTACACCGTCGAACGAGTCACCGACACCGCCCATCTCGACGACGACCATCTCCACCGCGCCGACGTGGTTCTCTATCACCACGACCCACTTCTCGCCGACGAGTCACGTCTCGTCGACCGGATTCAAGACGGGTCGCTCGACGTCGGCGTCATCCACGTGACTGCCCACAGACGGTCGAGTACGCGGACCCACGGCCGAGCGGTCGAACTCGTCGAGCCGATACTGAAAGACGAACTCCTGCAAGCGACTCGCACCGCCGTCGAGACTGCCGACGAGGCGTAATCGAGTCGAGAGCGTAGAAACGTCGAAGCGCCACAGAAAGCGAGTGTAGATTTTGCAGCGTCGAGTGTTCGAGACGAATCTTCGAGTCGAGTGTTCGAGGCCAAAAGCTCAAACAGGCTTTCCGAACGCGTAGACGGTCTGATGAGAGGTCACTTCGACGTCGAGGAAGTCGCCGGGTTCGACGCCGTGTTCCGACGCGTTCTGCACGATGATTTGCCGATACGCGCCGTCGCGACACTTCACCGAGTCACCGGTTCCCTCCTCGACGACGAGGACGTTCTGTGTGGTTCCAACCATCGACTCGTAGGCGTCGGCGACGATGTCCATCTTGGCCGAACTCATCTCCTTCGAGCGCTCCTTCTTGAGCGTCCCGCCGAGGCCCTTCATGTCGGCGGCGTCGGTACCGGGTCGCTTCGAGAAGCGCGTGACGTTGATCTTCTCCGGACGAACCTCCTTCATGAGCGCCATCGACATGGCGTGGTCCTCGTCCGTCTCGGTGGGGAACCCGACGATGAAATCAGTGGAGAGCGTCCAGTAGTCGAGTCGGTCGTCGAACACCTCGACGATGTCCAGGAACTTGTCGACGCGGTGCTGGCGACGCATGTCTTCGAGCACGTCGTCGCTGCCAGACTGCACGGGGAGGTGGATGAAGTTGTAGAGCTTCTCGTTCTCGGCGAAGACCTCCACCAACTCCTCTTGAATCCCGTGGATGCCGCCGGGGTTGGCCATCCCGACACGAACGCGGAAGTCGCCCTCGATGTCGCAGATGCGGTCGAGCAGTTCCGGCAACTTCCGGTCGCCCTTGTCCCAGCCGTAGACACCGGTGTCCTGCCCAGTGATACGTAGTTCCTTCGCCCCGGCGTGGACGAGTGCGCGTGCTTTCCGGACGTTCTCCTCGACAGACGGCGAGTCGATGCGACCGGTGGCGAACTTCGTGATGCAGTACGAGCAGTTCGACATACAGCCGCGAGCGATGGGGAGGATTCCGACGGTACCGTCGAGGACGGGTTCGGTGTCGGGCGTGACGGTCGGACACTCGCCGTTCATCGCCGCCTGCGGCACGTCGTCCCAGTGCAGCACGTCGGCGTCGACGCCGGCCTCGCGGAACTCCTCGCCCTGTGCGAGTGCCATACAGCCGGTGATGATGAGGTCCGCCGTCTCTTCTTCCAGTTCCTTCGCTCGGGTGAGCATGTTCCGCTCCGTCTTCTCGACGACGGTGCAGGTGTTGAGGATGGCCACGTCGGCGTCCCCCGGCCCGCTTGCGGGGTGGTGTCCACCGTCCCGCAGGGCCTGCTCGATGTGGCGGCTCTCACCCCGGTTCGACGTACAGCCGTAGGTTTCGATGTGGTATCGGGCCATTCAGTTACCGTGAATTTCGGATGCGTGGCAAAAAGCACGACGGTCTCGGCCGTCTCGTACGGGCCAGTTTCGCACGCGAGAGGGTAACAAGACATTTATTCGGACCGTCGGTAGCGAGAGAGTAGATGCCCTCCAGACGACAGGTACTCGCGAGTCTCGGTGCGGTCGGTGTCGGTTCGGCGGCGGGATGTCTCGCCTCGGTCGACCAGCCTGCACACCACACGGACGAGGACACGACGACCGACTGGCCCCTTCCGGACTTCGACCACTGGGCGACGGGCTACAATCCGAACCCGGACGCAGGTCCTACCGGTCCAGTGACGCGGCGCTGGGACCGCGACGTCCCGGCAGTGAACGGCCGGCCGGTCGTCGCCGACGGCACGGTGTTCGTCCCGACGTGGCAGTCGCTACTTGCACTCGACGCGGGAGATGGAACGGTGCAGTGGAAACTCGGCGGCGAAGAGGGAAACAGACCGTTGTTCTCGGCGGCGGCCGTCGTCGACGGTACTGTTTACGTCAACGCCGGTTCCGACGGCGAAACCGAACCCAGTCTCCGGGCACTCGACGCCGAGACCGGCGACGAGCAGTGGCGCGTCGAACTTCGAGACTCGGTGTGGACACCACCGGCGGTCAGCTATCTCGGGAGCGACCCTCGACTCATTTTCACCGGTGACGCGTGGGGGACCGTCTACGCCGTCGACCGCCAGTCGGGTAAAATCGTCTGGACTCGTGACCTCTTCAGTGCGATTCGAACGCTCGCGGTGAAAGGTGGCCTGTTCGTCGGAACAGCGGGAGGAGAGGTGTACGCCCTCGACGAACAGGACGGACGCGGACGCTGGCGGCGAAAGCTCGGTGCCGCGATAGAGGCGCTCAGTTGCAGTCAGGGCGGCAGCGTGTACGCCGGAACGTTCGGAGGCGCAATCCGAAAACTCGGCGGGGGCCTCCACGCCGGGACGACCCGCTGGGAGTCGGCGTCGGTCTCTGCACAGAGTGCACTGGTCTACACCGGGCAGACGGTCTACGCCAACGACGGCACTAGCCTCGTCGCAGCCAACTACCGAACCGGTGAGACAGAGTGGACCGCGGGCGACGACCTGTTCTGTACTCCCGCCGCGGCCGGTGACACGTTCTACGTCGGCGGTGGCACGACGCTCTACGCCTACAAACTCGGCGGCGGACTCGGCGTCGACGACGTGCGGTTCGCTCCGACGCGATGGACGACGGAGTTAGACGGGGCGATTCACCAGGTGACCGTCGCCGACGGCGCGGTGTTCGCCGCCTCCGACGAGGGCTCGGACGGTCGGACTGCCATCTACGCTGTCGAGTCCGCGTAACCTGAAGACTCATTATTGAGCCGCTGAAACCCGGTATAAATGCCCTCCAGACGACAGGTTCTCGCCGGAATTGGGAGCGCCGCGAGCGCCACATTTGCAGGTTGTACGACCGACAGTAGCGGCGGTGCCAGCGCCGATAAACTGACCGAGAAGTGGCGGACGGCGGTCGGCCCGGCGTCGGCGCAGGCCGTCGTCTCCGGCGAGACGCTGTTCGTTCCTGTCCACTCGGACGTCCTCGCACTGAACCGCCAGACGGGCGAGCGTCTGTGGTCGGTCAATCGACTCACAAACCCCGGCGACCGATTGAATTACGACACCACTCCCGCCGCGGACGCCTACACCCTCTACGTCGCCGGGGGCGACAACGTAGTCCGAGCGCTCGACATCGACGACCGGTCGGTGCGGTGGGCGTTCGAGATGGCGGACCAGAGCTACGCCGCGCCGGTACTCAGTGGAAGCAACCTCTACGTCGCCGGTGGCGAGTACGTCTACGAACTCGACGCCGACACCGGCGAGATGGAGTGGTCACGGCGACTGTTCGGCGAAGTTGCTGGTCTCGCACGCAACTGGAACCAACTAGCCGTGACGACACTCAGCGGCGAAGCGTACTCGCTCGACACCGACGACGGCACCGGTAAGTGGCGTGTGTCGCTTCCAGACACCGTCGAGTGCGCGCCCCTCGTCCACGAACAACTCGTGTTCGTCGGGTGTTGGGACGGCGTACTCTACTGTTTCGACGACCACGGGAGCGAGGTGTGGTCGACGGACGCCGGACTCGCCCACGGCCTCGCCGCGGACGACGAGCGAATTTACGTAAACAGCACGGCCGAGACGCACGGAATCAGGCTCTCCTCCGGCGACGAGCGGTGGTCGGTCGAGCACGGCGACAACTTCGTGACCGGTCTCTCGGCACCTGCTGTCGGCGACGAGGCCGTCTACGTCGGCGGCGACGCCCTCCACGCCGTCGAACCGAACGGGGGCACGGGCGTCGGCGACGTTCGATTCGGCGGGGTGCAGTTCGAGCAGTCGCTCGGCGGGGCGGTCGGGCACGTCTCGCTGGACCGCGATGGCGACACGCTCTACGCTGGAGTCCAACTGGGGGGAGGCACCTACGAGTACGTCGCGTTGGAGGCCGAGGGTCAGTGAACCGACGACGGTTCCTCGCAGCGGCGGGCAAGTCAACGAGTGTCGGCATTGCGAGTTTCGCAGGCTGTCTCGGCGGCACCGACTACGACGCCGCCGCGGACGCGGCCGGCGGCGACACCGACTGGCCGACCTTCGGCCACGACGGGCGCAACACGAACTACAACCCGCAGGGGACGGCCCCGACCGACTCGCCGAGCGAACGCTGGCGCGTCGAGAGCTATCGAACGACCGCACAACCCGTCGTCGCCGACGGAACGGTCTACGCACCGGTCGCTGCAGACGTGCTGGCAATCGACGCCAAGTCTGGCGAGGTGAAGTGGTCGGCCGACCCCGAGAACCGTGGGGCGATTTACTGGGCACCGCCGACGGTTCACGAGGGAGTCGTCTACCTCGGCGACGGGAACGAGCGACTCCGCGCACTCGACGCGGAGACGGGCGAGATACTGTGGGAGCGTACGTTCGACGACGAGGCGTTCGAGGCCATCTACGGCGCACCGACGGTCACGCTCCGAGGAATCACCGTCGGAACCGCGGGTGGGAACGTCTACACCGTCGACCCGGCGACCGGCGAGACGGTGTGGGAGACGTCGGTGTTCGGCCGTATCGAGTCGACACTGGCGTGGGACCCACCACTCCTCTACGCCGTCACGAGCGGTGGCGACGTCTACACGTTCGGCAGTGGTGGCCGTGGCTACTGGCACGTCGCGCTCCCCGGTATCTCCACGGCGACCCCTGCAGTCGTCGAGGGTCGATGCTACGTCGGGTGTCACGACGGCAGACTGTACGCGCTGGACCAGGGCGCAATCCAGTGGTCGACCGACGTCGGTGGGTTCGCACGGGGCGGCGTCGCCGTCGCCGACGGTCGAGTCTTCGCTACCGACGGAGTCGGACTCAGCGTCCTCGACGCCGAGAGCGGCGACAAGCGGTGGTCCGCGATGGTCGGTGAGGACGGCTACGAGACACCCGTCGTCGTCGACGACACAGTCTACGTCGGCGGCAAGAGTCTCTACGGGTTGAAGACGGGCGGCGGTGTCGGCGTCAGTCTGGCGCGCGTCGGCGAACGTCGATTCAGTCGGTCGTTCGGGGGCGGAGTCAGCCACGTCGCTGGCGGTGGTGGTCTACTCGTCGCTGGCGTCAGCGAGAACCAGGACGACCACTACGTCGTCGCCTTCGAGTGAGGAGGTATACTATACCGTTTGTTCTTCGATAGGCTTGCCCGAGGACCACGTTCGACTGACGTAGTAGAGCACGGCACCTAGTTCAATCGGGAAGAGATACCAGTACCAGAACTCCATCGGAGCGAAGGCGGCGATTAGACCAAAGAGTACGGACCAGCACACCAACAGCACAGGTTTCTCACGAGACAGCCCGTACGCGAGAATTACGAACAGGGGGACGAGAACGAATAGTTGGTCGTAGACGTAATCGGCGAAACGAGACTGTCCCGGTAAAAAGTCCCAGAGGTACCACGCGTTTACCGCGTTGGACACGACAGGAGTAGACAGCAGGAGGAACAGATGCGTCGAGATAGTGCCGTAGACGGCGAACTTTAGGTCGGTCGGACGTCCCCGACGTGTATATCGCGCGAAAAAGTACACTGGTACCAGATGGACACCGATTAGCGGTAGTAGACTGCTGGCAATGTTCCACAGAAACTGTCCAGTAGTGGTCACGAATCTGAGACACGCACCGAGCCCAGATAGAGGTGCGTACTGAGCCCAAACGCTGTTGTTGAACTTGGCTACTCCTCGGGGTAGCCTTCGACGATGTCCACACCGCTAGACGCACCGATTCGGACCGCGCCGACGTCGAACATCGCCATCGCCTCCTCGTAGCTTCCGACGCCGCCGCTCGCTTTGACGGGCAGGTACTCGGCCATCAGTTCGACGTCTTCGACCGTCGCGCCGCCGTCGGCGAAGCCAGTCGAGGTCTTGACCATGTCGGCATCCGCTTTTTCGGCGGCCTTGCAGGCGCGATGTTTCTCGTCGTCGGTCAGGAGCGCCGTCTCGATGATGACCTTCACCGGGATAGGGACGGTGGCGACGATTTCGGAGATTTCGGCGGTGACGGTGTCGTCGTCACCGGCTTTCAGGTGGCCGATGTTGATGACGACGTCGAGTTCGTCCGCGCCTTCGTTCCACGCGTCGACAGACTCCTCGCGTTTCGTCTCGGGCGTGTTCTGGCCGTGCGGGAAGCCGACGACGGTGGCGAGCGTGACGTCGGGAGCGTACTCGCTGGCCTCGGCGACGTAACACGGTGGGATACAGGCGTTCATGCCGTACTCGTCGGCTTCGTCGAGGACCTCCTTCACGTCGGAGAACGTCGTCTCCGGCCCGAGGACGGTGTGGTCGATGCTGGCGGCGAACTCGTCTCTGTTCATGCACGGGGGGATGAAGTGGGCCGTGAAAGGTTCCTCGGTCCGTCCGTCTCCGCCGTTCTCGGCCCCTGTCGCCGGTCCGCGCGTCCCGTAAGGCTTTCACTGTGACGCGACGCGCGTTTTCCCATGCAGATTCTTCCGGAGGGGTTCGCACTGCCACCGCTCCCGTATCTCCTCGTCCTCCTCGTCGTCGGCGTCGGCGTCGCCGTCGGCGTTCGTACACGACGGCCGGCCGTGACCGGTGACCACGTCGTCGCACTCGCACCGTGGATGGCCGTCGGGTCGGTACTCCACGTTCTTCACGTCGTCGACGCGCTTCCGTCGATACTCGACCCGCTCGCGGGGACGCCGAGCGTCTACATCACCGTCGCGCTCCTCGTCGGCGTGGTGTGGCTAGCTGCTGACGCGCTTACCGACTCGGAGACCGTTCCCGTCGTCCTCGCCGCGACGGGCCTTCTCGCGCTCGTCCCATCGCTCGTGGCTGCCCTGCTGGTCGGACAAGGCAGAGGGTCGCTGGCAGTGACGTGGCCCGCTATCGCGCTCGTCGTCGCCGTCGTCCTCACCGGCGTCGTGTGGGTCGTCTTACGGCAGGTTCGTCCCGAAGTCGCACTGACCGGTAGTGTCGGCGTCCTCGCACTCTTCGGTCACACACTCGACGGCGTCTCGACGGCCGTCGGTCTCGAAGTGCTGGGGTTCAGCGAGCGGACGCCGCTCTCACGGGTCATCATCGAACTCGGACAGGCGCTCCCGACGGCACCGTATATCGGCGGAGCGTGGCTGTTCGTCCTCGTCAAACTGCTCGTCGCCGCCGGTGTCGTCACGCTCCTCGTCGACTACGTCCGCGAGGAACCCGCCGAGGGTTATCTCCTCCTCGGCCTCGTCGCTGCCGTCGGCTTCGGCCCCGGCGTCCACAACCTCGTCCTGTTCTCTATCGCCTGACTGGGTCGGGTCGAACTCGTCGGTGGGCCAGTGGACCGTCGGGCGGTCGAGCCGTCGCTCGAAATTGGGGGTGGTTTTACGACCACGCCGCTCCTGAGAGGAGGGTATGCCCCGTGTCATCTGCGCCGGTCACGTCAACTGGGATATCACGCTTCGGGTGGACCACCTCCCGGTGGCCGACGGCGAGGCGGCGATTCAACACCAGACCGGCGCGGGTGGCGGGAGTGCAGCCAACGTCGCCGTCGCGCTCGCTGGGCTTGGAATACCTGTCTCACTGCTCGGGAGCGTCGGCGACGACGACCACGGACGAGCGACGCGGCGCGAACTCGCACAGACCGGCGTCGACTGCGACCCGGTCCAGACCGTCACCGACGGCGAGACGGCCGTCAAGTACCTCATCGTCGACGGCGACGGCGAGGTGATGGTGCTGGGACAGACAGGCGTGAACGAAGCGTTCCGGTCGGGACATCTCGCAGACGAGACGCTCGCGGCCGCCGACGTGCTCCATCTCACGAGTCAACATCCCGAGACGGCCGCTCGACTCGCCGAGCGAGCGCGTGAGGCCGGTGTTCTCGTGAGCTTCGACCCCGGCCGTCGTCTCGGTCAGCGTGACTACACCGCGACGCTGGCACTCGCGGACGTCCTCTTTCTCAACGACCGTGAGGCTGCGATGGCGCTCGACGACGTCACCGACCACGGAGCGGAGACGGTCGTGTTGAAACACGGGCCGCGAGGGGCCGAGGTCCGTGCCGGTGACGAGACGCTCACGCACCCCGGGTTTCCCGTCCAGACGGTCGATACGACCGGCGCGGGCGACGCTTTCGCTGCAGGTTTCCTCGCCAGTCGTGTGCAGGGCGACGACGACGACGAGGCGCTGGCCGTCGCCAACGCCTGCGGTGCGCTCGCCGCTCGCTCGCCCGGTGCTCGCGTCGACGTCTCGTGGACGGCCGTCGCCGAGTTACTCGGCCACTGAGTTGCTGTTCGCCGCCGAGCCACCTATGCTACGTCTTGGCGTCTCTGGCCGACCGAGAGTCCCGTACGCTTATACGCGCTGGACGATTGTTCCGGTGTAATGGGTCCGGGCAGCCTCGTGCAGGTGGCACTGCCACAGCTTTCGTTTCTCACACAGATAGCGGCAGGTGCACTCGCTGGACTGGCCGCGGCCGTCGCGATGATTCTCCCGATGAGTCGACAACCAGAGGGGTTCACGCCGGCGTACATCGCCGCGTCGGTCCTCCGACGGACCGAACCGGACGACGTGCGGTTCGTCGACGCCAACGTCACGCACTACACTGTCGGTGTCCTGGCGGGAGCGCTCTACGCGACCGTCCTCGCCTTGTCGAGTGCGCTGTTCCCCACCGTCGTTCGGATGGAGGGTATCGGACTCGTCCCGCATCTCGTCTCGGTGATACTCGTCGTCCTGTTCATCTACGGCTTCTTCGCGCACATCGTCCTCCCACGGGCGGGCGGCCGGATTTACGAGGAACAGGCGACGGCCGTTCGCGGGCAGTGGCTCCGCTCGTCGCTCGTGTTCGGGGCCGTCCTCGTCGTCGTCGGCCCCGGCCTGGTCTCGCTCGCGGTCTGAAGTCTCAGGCTCCGTTTCCGGGACCGACCCACTTTTGAGCAATTGGCGTCTCAGTACGGGCCATGACCGACCCGTCTGTGACCGACCTCGACCTCGACTTCGACCACGTGCCGGAGTCGGACCAGTCGTTCGAGAACGTACTCGAGAAGGCCCGCACGGGCGAGCGATTGACGGTCGCCGACGGCGTCGAACTCATCACGACCGGTACCGACCGCGAGGGAATCGACCAGCGTCGCAAAGAACTCGTCCTCGAAGCCGCCGACCGCCGCCGCGCCGAGGTAGTCGGCGACGAGGTGACGTTCGTCGCTAACCTGAACAACAACGTCACCACCGCCTGCAACGTCGGCTGTCTGTTCTGCAACTTCAAAGACACCGCCCACCAGTTCGAGACCGGCTACGAGGCAGAACACGCCGGGTTCACGAAGACGCCCGACGAGTCTCGACAAATCGTCACCGAAGCGCTCGACTTCGGCATCTACGAGGTCTGTTCGGTCTCGGGGCTGCACCCCGCCTTCGCGCTGAACGAGGAACATCACGAGATTCTCCGAACGGGCGTCGACGACGGCGACAGAGACCTGAACTACAAACCGCCCGAGCAGTACACGACCGACCCCGGCACCTACGTCGAACAGATGGACGCGATGAGCGTCGACGGCGTCCACCTCCACTCGATGACGCCCGAAGAGGCCTACCACGCCAAGCGCGGCACCGACTGGTCCTACGAGTCGGTCTACCGAGAGTTGAGAGAGGCGGGCCTCGCCAGCGCGCCGGGCACGGCGGCGGAGATTCTCGTCGACGAAGTGCGCGACGTCATCTGCCCCGGAAAGATAGACACGAACGATTGGGTCGAGGCGATGGAGGGGGCGATGGCCGCCGGTCTCGACACGACGGCGACCATCATGTACGGCCACGTCGAAAACGAGATGCACCGCGTGATGCATCTGAAGGTCGTCCGCGACCTGCAAGATAGAACGGGCGGAATCACCGAGTTCGTTCCGCTCTCCTTCATCCACCAGAACACGCCGCTCTTCGAACACGGCGTCGTCGACGGCGGGGCCAGCGACGACGAAGACGAGTTGATGATTGCCGTGGCACGGCTCTTCCTCGACAACGTCGACCACGTCCAGTCGTCGTGGGTGAAGTACGGCAACGCGAAGGGACTCAAACTGCTCAACTGCGGAGCCGACGACTTCATGGGCACCATCCTCTCCGAGGAGATTACGAAGCGTGCTGGCGGCCAATACGGCGAGTACCGCACGTTCGACGAGTACGTCGACATGATTTCGGCCATCGGCCGCCCGGCCGTCGAACGGTCGACCGACTACCGACAGCGCCGCCGAATCGACCCGGACGACGGGCCACACGGGCCGACGCTCGGCCCTCGTGCCGACGGGTCGCCGATGCTCCGAACGGGCCACCGCGACGGCGGGAGCGACTCCGCGCACGCAGACGACTGATTTTGGCACCTCCTTCCCGCCAACAGAGCCAAATTCGTCCCGCCCCGAGTGACGACCGATGATGAGTCCGACTCACACGGCGATGGGTGTCGTTCTCGCCGTCCCACTGCTCGCCGTCGCCCCGGAGTTCGCCGTCGTCGGCGCGCTGGCGGGTATCGCGGGTGGCATCTTCCCCGACCTCGACCTCTTCGTCGGCGAACACCGCCGAACCCTCCACTTTCCGGTCTACTACTGGCTCTTCGCGCTCCCTGTGTCCGTCGTCGCCGCCGTCCAACCGACCACCCTCACCGTCGCGCTCGCACTGTTCGCGCTCTCGGCGGCGGTTCACTCCGTCGTCGACTGGTTCGGCGCCGGTCCCGAACCGCGGCCGTGGGCCGACCCGTCGAATCAGGCGGTGTATCTCCATCCGAGTGGCCGATGGCTCGCACCCAAACGGTGGATTCGGTACGACGGCGCGCCCGAAGACCTGCTGCTCGCGGGCGTCCTCTCGGTGCCCGGCCTTCTCGTCTTCGACGGGACGGTTCGGACGCTCACCGTCGTCGGCCTCGTCGTCGGCGTCGTCTACACGGTGGTCCGGAAGCGCGTCCCCGACTACGTCGACATCTGAGTCGCTCCCGTGTCGCTTCCGGCGGTGACCCCAAGCCGTCAGAGCCTTTCGGAGGCCCCTCGAAGTCGAGCCATGTTCCGCGGACGTTTCAGTCTCGAAGACCTCGCCCAGCAGGTCGTCGGCGGCTTTCTGCTCGCTGGGCCGTTCGTCGTCACCGAAGAGGTGTGGAATCTCGCGAAGTCGATGAACTGGCTCCAAGCCGGGGTCACGGTCTGTCTCGTCCTCGCAATCGGCTACGGGACGCTGTACCGCGCGGACGAGGACCGAGACGCCGATGAAGAGGGCCACGTCGCGGGCATCCCCGCACGGTTCGTCTCGCTCGTCGCCGTCTCGTATCTCTCCGTCGTCGTCCTCGCGTTCGCCTTCTCCGCATCGACGGTGTTCACCGATAGTTCGCCCACGACGACGACGTTCAAGGCGGTCAGCATCGGGTCGGTGTTCAGCGTCGTCGGCGCGGCGACGGCCGACAGCGTGTTCTGACTCCTCGTCGCCGTCGCTGGCGAGTGTAAAAAAACGAAAGACGAGAGGCGAGAGTCGAAACGCGAGACTCGCGAGATGTGGTCAGTCGTCGGAAGTGGTCGTCGCCTGGTCGGCTTTGAGACCATCGACTTCGATACCGCCGGTGAGTTGCGTGTGCGGGTACGGCATGTCGATTGCCTCGGCGTCACAGCGTTCCTTGACGGCCTGAACGAGTTCCGAACGCGTCTTGACGAAGTCTGCGCGGTTCGGGTTCGCAATCCAGAATCGCGTCTGCAGGCCGACGTAGGAGTCGGCGAGTTCGGACACCCGGATGGACGTCCCTGGGTCGTCGAGGATGTCGGGGTGTTTGGCCGCTTCGTCGAGGATGACCTCCTTCGCGTGGTCGATGTCGTCGTCGTAGCCGATACCGAAGACGAACTTCTGGCGGAGTTTGTCGAAGGCGACCGGGTTCTTCAGCGCGTTGTTGGCGAGGTCACCGTTGGGGACGGTGATGAGTTCGTTGTCGAACGTCTTGAGTCGCGTCACCCGCAGGTCGATGTCTTGGACGCGACCGGTGATGTCGCCGACCTCGATCCAATCGCCCACCTCGAACGGGCGGTCCTTCAGGATGAAGATGCCGGCGACGAAGTTACCGAGGAGGTCCTGTGCGGCGAACCCGACGGCGAGGGCGACGGCCCCGCCGAAGACGCCGAGTGCAGCGATGAAGCCGCCGAATCCGGCGAGCGTCAGCGCGATGGTCAGCGCCAGCACCCAGACGACGACGCTCATGAGACTGTCGGCCAGACTCTGCACGCTCGGGTCGTGTCCCCGCGTGGCGAGGACGCGCTTTACGACCGGCGTGAGGACGACTTTCCCGACGAGGAACACGGCGATGAACCCGACGAGGAACGTGACCGCCGGGATGACGAACTCCTGAACGAGTACTCCCTGTTCGGGGATGACTTGGAGTGGAACGACACTCTCCGGTGTGAGAGACGACGACATGGCTGTCCCCTTCTTAGGACACCCGTCGCTTGAATGCACCGGCCTGAACACGGGGGCGGCGGCGACCTACACCTCCGGTTTCGGAAGAAGTTGCCGGGTTCCCCGGCTACCAGCCGTCGACCAGCGAACGGTAGCGGCGGCCCGCCTCGTCGTCCGCCGTGAGTGCCGCTCGGATGCGGTCCGACGACCACACCCAGTCGTCGTCGCTCGCGTCGGGCGAGTCGGGGAGGAATCGGTCGTACACAGGGAGACGTTCACCGAGCGGAACGCCCGCCTCGTCGGCGATGTCGTGTAGTTCTTGTAGGGCAGGCCACTCGTAGTCGGGGTTGATGTAGTCGTCCGTCACCGGCGAGACACCGCCTAAGTCGTCGATACCGCAGTCGAGTAGGTCTCGCGCGGGCGCGAGGTTCGGCGGCACCTGCACCGAAATCTCCTCGGGGAGACAGACACGGGCCATGGCGACGACACGGCGCATCGTCTCCAAGGAGGGGCTCTCGTAGTCCGAGCGTTCGTTCGGGACGACGTTCTGGACGATGACTTCTTGAATGTGGCCGTACCGTTCGTGGAGTTCGCGGATGGCGAGGAGGCTCTCGGCGCGGTCACGCCAGTCCTCGCCGATGCCGACGAGGATACCGGTGGTGAACGGTACGCTTGCGCGACCCGCCGCGCGGATGGTGTTCAGTCGCTGGCCGGGCGTCTTTCGGCGGTTCCCGGAGTGGGCGGCCACGTCCGCCGTCGTCTCCAGCATCACGCCCATGCTCGCGTTCACCTCGCGGAGACGCTCGAACTCGGATTCTTCGAGGTCGCCGGGGTTGCTGTGCGGGAGGATTCCCACCTCCAGCGCCATCTCACAGACTTCGCACAGGTAGTCGACGATGGAGTCGTGGCCCCACTCGTCGAGTTGGTCGTGAATCTCGGTGTAGCGCGCGTCGGGCTTGTCGCCGAAGGTGAACAACGCCTCCGTACAGCCAGCGTCCGCACCCAACTGTAGCTGCTGGCGAACCTGCTCGGGCGACATGAGCGACGCCTGTCCGGGGACGTCGTAGTAGGTGCAGTACGTACACGTGTAGCGGCAGGCCGTCGTCAGCGGCAGGAAGATGTTCCGCGAGAAGGTGAGTGCGGGGGCCGCCTCGACGTCGTCCGGCGTAACCGACAGCAGCGGCTCGACGTCGGATTCGGAGAACTGGATGTCGATGTCGTACTCGTCTGCCGCCGGGAACATACCACTGCTCCTCACTGGAGTGGCAAAAGCACTCCCGTCGAGCGACTGTCGGGTGGCAACTGGTTCGTCGACGACTTCAGCGACCGGGCCCGCGGTACGGTTATCACGGGTGCAACCGAAGCCACATCGAACGATGATCAAACTCGTCATCACGCTCGAACGGAAAGCGGGCAGTAGCTTCGAGGAGTTCAAAGAGTACTACCTCGACGAACACGTTCCCATCGCCGAAGACATCACGAACCTCCAGAAGTACACCGTCGCGTTCGCGTTGAGCCCCGACAAGAGCGAGTACGACGCCGTCGCCGAACTCTACTTCGACGACGTCGCCGCGATGCGAGAGGGGATGGACTCGGAGGCGGCCGGAGCAGCACTCGAAGACATCCCGAACTTCGCCGACCCGGACGCCGGGTTCACCATGGCCACCGAAGAGTTGGTGCAGGTCGACGAGACGTAACCAGATTCTTCGTCCCCTCGACACAGTGCGCACACCTCCATCAGCGCCGTCGCTCCGCAGGCATCGGCCAACAGCTATTTGTACAAATTCTGCATTTCCAGACTGTCTTGCAGCAACTTCGGAGGAATTTGGGTCTCAGTTCGGAAAACGCATTTTGATAGTCACGGACTCGATTGAATCGTGTCCCACGGGGCACGGTCGACACCAATGCCTGAGAACGACAACACCGACACGACCGGCAAGACAGCCGACGAGACCGTCCGAACCATCACCGAGACCGCACGCGACCACCTCTCGTCGCGTCGAACGTTCCTCGCGGGAACCGCCGCAGTCGGCGGCGCATCGCTCGTGGGGTCGACGGGAACCGTCCTCGCTGACCACGAAGGAGAGTCCGGAGAGTCCGGAGAGTCCGAGGGGTCCGGCGACGGCGACGGGTCGAGCGGCGGGATGGAAGAGAAAGAGGGTCCCTCGGACCTCGACATCCTGAACTACGCGCTGACGCTCGAACACCTCGAAGCAGAGTTCTACGCGCAGGGGCTGGAAGACTTCAGTGACGAGGAACTGATGAACGCCGACATCCTCTGTGACCGCTTCTGTATGGAGGCTCGCGAGAAGCTTCCCGACTACGTCCGAACGGTCGGCGAACACGAGGCCACACACGTCGAACAGCTGACCGCAGTCGTCGAGCAGTTGGGAGGAACGCCCGTCGAAGCAGCCGAGTACGACTTCGGCTACGAGGACGCCAGCGGCTTCTACGAGACGGCGTCGGCGCTGGAGAACACCGGCGTCGCCGCCTACGCCGGTGCCGCACCAGCAATCGACAATAAGGAGATTCTCAGTGCCGCGCTCTCGATCCACAGCGTCGAAGCACGCCACGCCGGAACGGTGAACCTCTACAGCGGAGCGTCGCCGTTCCCGGACGCCTTCGACCAGCCGAAGGGGATGGAAGAGGTCGTCGAAATCGCGAGCCAGTTCATCGTCTCCGAGTGAGCGAACGACTCCGGGCAAGGGGGACAACCGGTCGTCTGGGAGGGCGGCCATCGCTCGACGACGAACAGCCGAATCGACGCCATACAACTGTGGTTGCGAGCCACTACCTTCATCGGTCGACCCGTCCAGCACTTTTTCGAGCTGTCGAACACTCCGTAGACAGCGACCGCTGTCGGTTTTCGGCACTCAGTTCTCGACTCTCAGCTCTTAACTCTCAGCTCTCGGCTCTCACATCTGGACGCCACGAGCGTCAGTCGCGCCGGACGCCGACACGACCGCCGGTCGAGTCGAGGTCGAAGCCAGCGTCGACGAGCCACTGCGTCGTGTCGCCGTCGCTGTGGAGCAGTACTTCGACGAGGTCTGTGGGTTCGTCGACGTCCGTGGCGAGTCGAAACGAGTCGACCGTCTCGACGGACGCACCGACGTCGCGAGCGACGTGGAGATGGTCACGGTACGAGACGCCGTGGTAGTCCACGCGGAAGTCGGCGTGACGCACGACGAGTGCGTTCGTTCCGCCGCCGCGGCCAGGCGCGATGACGATTTCCGAATCGACGGCTGTCAACCGCTGCAGCGATTCGCGTGTCGCGAGCGGGAGGTCACTCATCACGACGGCGACTGGGACGTCGGTTTCGCTGAGAACGCTGTTGACTGCAAGAGAGAGTGGCCTGTCGTCGACGACGACCGGTGTGTCACGGAGAATCTCGTTGCCGGTTGAGTCACTTTCGAACGGGGCCGTCGCCAGCACGACGGGGTCGTGGCCCGCGTCGTGGACGACGGCGAGGACGTCGTCGAGCATCGCTCGGGCGAACGTTCGGCGCTCGTCGGGAGAGAGAACGGACGAGAGCCGTGTCTTCGGCTGCTCGGCGGCGAAGGGGACGACGACGCGCATACTGGCGCTACGAAGAGTAGAAGATAAGGAGTTGGTATCTCGACTCAGCCGAGTTTGTCGTAGGAGTCCTGCTGAGAGCGGTACCAGAGGACACCGCCGACGAGGACACCGACGACGAGCAGACCGCCCACCGCGTAGAGGGCGAGCTGCATCGTCTCGTCGGACTGTTTAGCCGAGTCGGCCTGCGACTGTGCCTCGTTTCCGAGTTCGGTCGCGAGTTCGAAGTCCTCAGGACCGTTCGCGTTGTTGTACGCGCTGACGGCGTTGTCGAAGGTCTTCTCCGCCTGCTGGCTGTTCGCGCTGTCGACGGCCGTAGCGGCCGAGTCGAGCGTCTCACGGGCCGACGCACTCTCTTCCGTGTAGTGGTGCGCCCGCCACGTCTCCAGTTCTGTACTCGACCCACCGTCACGGGCCTGCGTCAGTGACATCAGCAGGAACTGTTGGGCGGGGTCGTAGCTGTAGTTGTCCACTTTGGGGACCGTCCCCGTGACCTTCACCTTCACCTCGTTCACGTCGTCTTCGGCGGCGACGTCGACGGACATGTTCGTGCCGTCTGCGGACTGTTGGTCGAGTTTCGACCCGGTCTGGTCGTAGCTCGTCACGGTCCACGTGACGTCGGTGAGGTTCGTCTCACCTTGGAGCGTCCACGACTCCAACTGCGGGTTCTTGTACAGTTCGTCCAGCGTCACCGTCGCGCTCACCTGACTGCCGACTTCGGCCTCCTCGGGAACGTCCGAATCCGCGACCGAGACGGCGGCCGCTGGGGCCGCCACCGCGGTGAGGAGGACGAGGCAGGCGACAAGGAGTTTAGAAGAGTGATTCAAGTTCGTCCTCGTCATCGTGGATGAGATTGTCGAGATTCGTCTCGCTCTCTTCGTTGATTTCGTCGATGTTCTCCTGGGCCTCGATGGCTACCTGCTGGAGCTCTTTGATGCGGGGGACGTTCGTCACGCCCGACAGGAGGATGACACCTGCGACGAACCCACTCCCGGTGACGGGGTAGTCGCCACCACGGACTTCCATGCTCCCGGTCTGCTCCTCGAGCCACTTCCGCCCGCGCTCTATCCCTTTTCGATTGAGGTAGGCCGGCGGACCGGCCATGACGAGCAACGCACGCTCTGCACCCTCGATTTCGCACGGGAGGGTGAGACGACCCAGTGCCGCCTTCCGGACGAGACTCGTGATGCGGTTCGTCGTCCGCGCCGTGTCGAGTCCGTCGTCTTCCTTCTTACTCCCAGTCAACCGCGAGAGGAGTCCACCGGAGTTCTGCACCTCCTCGACCTCTTCGCGGGCGTAGCCGACGGTAGAGACACCGCCGCCGGCGAGCGTGTTGATGATCTCACTGGAGTCGACGACGCTCTCTGCGACTTCCCCGCCGGTGACCTCACCGGCCCCGAAGAGGATACCGAAGCGCTTGACAATCTCTTCGTTGATCTCGTCGTAGCCGCCTTGGACCGACTCGCCGGTCTTTCGCCACGAGTCGTTGTCGAACACGAGGAGGTTGTCCACCTCGCGGACGAACGTCTGGAACGACCGCGCCGCGTTCAGGGTGTAGATACCACCCTCGTCGCTACCTGGCAGGACGCCGAGACCGTAGACGGGTTCGGTGTAGATGCGTTTCAGGTGTTTCGCGAGAACGGGTGCGCCGCCGGAGCCAGTGCCGCCACCGAGTCCGGAGACGACGAGGAACGCGTCGACTTCGTGGACGGGGACGGAGTCGATTGCGCCCTGTACCTCGTCGACGTCTTCCTCGGCGACTTCGGCACCGAGTTCGTTGTCGGCACCGACGCCGTGGCCTTTGACTCGCGACTGTCCGATGAGAACTCGCTTCTCCTCGGGGATGTGCGAAAGTCCCATCAGGTCGGCTTTCGCCGTGTTGACCGCGACGGCGGCCTTCACGATACCCGAGTTGTGCCGCTTGTCGTACTCGACGAACTTGTCGACGATCTTCCCACCGGCTTGGCCGAATCCGATCATCGCCAGCTTCATTGTTGTATTCCCCTCGTCATTGGGTGAACCCCAAGTGGATGGGGAAGATAAATTTTGTGATGGGAGAAAGTCTTGATGTCCTGAATATTGGGTTCAAAATCAATAGACGGCGATGAGTTTAGGAGCCTGCAAAACTGGTCGAAATGTGAGACCCGTCACACGCGTTATTTCTCGTTTCTTGTGGGTTAGCGTCGGCGCTAACCAGGCAGTTACTAGGGGTACGGTGTGAGTTGGCAAAATCGCAAGACTGAGGCGCAATTAGCTAGTTAAAACGGCAAACTTGTTTATTAGTTTAGATAGGCCGAGAGCGTTTTGAGGTCGGCTTCCGCGCGGTCGAACGCGCCGACGTCGTTGTCGCTCGTCGTGTTGTCGAACTTCAGCGACCGGTACTGGTCTGAACCCATCGGGAACCCCGGTAGCATCCCCCCGATAGAGAGGCCGACGCCGGCGAGACCCATCGGGACAGGAACGACCGTCACGGACCGTCCGTCGGCACCGTGTGCGAGTTTCGCCACTTCGGCGAGTGTGAGTCTCTCGGGACCACCCACCTCGTAGGTCTTGCCGACGTGCGCGTCGTCGTCGAGTGCATCTGCCAGCATCGGGACGAGGTCACCGACCCAGATGGGTTGGAAGCGCGTCTTCCCGCCGCCCGGTAACGGCGTGACGTATGGCGGTGCGAGTTTCTTCGTGAAGGAGACGAACTCCCCACCCTCGCCGAAGACGACGGAGGGGCGGAAGATGGTCCACTTCAACTCCGACGCCTGCACGACGTTCTCGGCTTGCCCCTTCGCACGGATGTACGCCGTCGGTCCGTCGGGGTCGGCGCCGAGCGCACTCATCTGAATAAACCGCTTCACGTCGTGTGCTTCGGCGGCTTTGACCGCGTTCTCGGTCCCGCCGAGGTGGATTTCGAGATGCTTCTGGTCGCCACCTTTCGGTTTGAAGAGCGGCGACAACGCGACGAGGAAGATGACGGCGTGCTGCCCTTCGAACGCGCCTTCGATGCTGTCGTAGTCGGTCACGTCGCCGGAGACGGTCTTCACACTGTCCGGGAGTTCGTCGTCCTCCGGATTGCGCGCGAGAACCGTCACGTCGTGGCCCCGGTCGACGAGTTCACGGCTCAGGTTCGTCCCGATGAAACCACTGCCACCGATGACCAGAACTTTCATACTAAAGATATCTCGGGGAACGGACGTAAAGCTACCGCGGTGATGCGGCGGAGTCTGCCGGTTTCGGTCGGTATAGGGGTCGTGTCCGGTGACGGGGGCTATCAAGGTTTAAGCCGTCGCCCCCGGGTGTTCACCGTATGCTTGTCACGCTCGAAGGACTCGACGGCAGCGGTAAATCGACTGTCTGGGAGGCGCTTCACGACACCTACCCCGACGCCGTCTTCACCCACGAACCGACGGAGTCGTGGTACGGTGACGCCGTCAACCGGGCTATCGAAGACGACGACGCCGACCCGCTGGCGACACTCTTTCTCTTCACCGCCGACCACGCCGACCATCTCTCCAGCGTGGTTCGACCGGCCCTCGACGACGGCGAACTCGTCATCTCCGATAGGTACTCCGACTCGCGGTTCGCGTATCAGGCGGCGAGTCTCACCGACTCCGACCTTAGACGCCCGCTGGAGTACATCCGAGGGATTCACACTGCCTTCTCTCGCTCCCCCGATGCGACCATCTACCTCGATATCGACCCCGAGACGGCCGCGGCCCGGAGCGGTGCGACCAACAAGTTCGAACAGGCTGGCTATCTCGCACAGGTCCGTTCGAACTACGAGCGACTCATCGAGGCCGAACCCGAACGGTTCGTCCGCATCGACGCCACCCAGTCACCCGAAGAAGTCATCGACGCCGTGGAACTGGCGCTCGAACGGCTACTCGACAGCGACACGTCGGGCGAGTAACGAGTCCTCGGTCGATTCGGCGCTCCTGTATCCCACGATGAGCAGTCGCGTGGAATCGGGGAACGCAACGGTCGATGGACGAGGGACAACGAGTAACGAACGAACTGTGCGAGTGTACGAGTGTGTGAGTGCGGGTTTCCGCTGTAAATCGGGCGAGAGTGAGGTGGCATTTTCGAGCACGCCAACGAGTCGAGACGAGAGTGAAGAGTCCAAGTGCACGTTTCCGCTGTAAGTCGAGAGACGAGTGCAACGAGGTAGGGTGACGTGAGTATACGACATCTTCGGTCCGGTTGAAAAAGAAGAAGAAAAAGAGAGAAACGTAGCCGAGAACCACCGAGAAACCAGTAGACGACGTGCCAACGTCGTCAAAGAGAACCACAGTAATCTGTCGTGGTTAAGGGAGAGTGTGAGTGCGGGTTTCCGCTGTAACTGGCGAGTGGAGGACGACAGCTCGAACGGCCAAGGAAAAGAGTATATAAACAGCCAATTTCGGTGGGCGTTTCCGCTGTAAAACTTTATCGTACGCTGTTCTAGATGGCATTCAGTCTCTAGCGTGAAAAGAAATTCGAAAAGTATATCATACAAATACAGATGGACTAGAACTAGAGTACGACTAGTAGAGAAAGTAGAGAAGAGAAGGTAGAGAGTAAAGAGTAGAAGAATGAGACAGTGATGAAGTGAAGCCAGTAGGGAAACGAGGGTGAAGGTACAATTCGAGAGGAGACTGATAACGAGTGAACAGAGTGGTCTACGGGCCGAGAGTGGCGTGGATGAGTCTCTTTCGGGAACTGTCTCGTTGGTCTCTGTCGAGGATGCTCGACACCCAACTCCCGGCGTGCCATGCCGACCGGTCTGTTCGCTCCGATTAGAGCGGAAACGTGCACGCACGCTCTCGATGTAACCGAGAGACGTACGTCGGTCTTACAACGGAAACGCGCACTCGCTCACTTCTACCGCCGCTTATTCACCGTCACTCGCCCGTCGTCACCGACCTGCCACCACCCGCCGTCGTTCACTATCACCAACTCGACGTCGCTCCTAGCGAGGGACATCTGTCGTGTTCAGAGACGGACCCGACACCCCTCACGCCACCACTCCTTAGAGCGGAAACACGCGCGTCCACACTCGATACCGTAACTTCACAGACGCCGACGATAGAGCGGAAACGTCGACAGGGGTAGTGCGCGTCTTTCCGTTCTAACGTCCCGTACCGGACGCCACTGTACGATTGAACAGACGAGTTACAGCGGAAGGGCGCATATAAACACTCAAGAGTATCGGCTGAGGCTGAGAGAACTGATGGGCGATATCTCCAACTATTTCGAGGGGGTCACGACGGTCTTCCGGAACAAAGACCTCCTCCAAATCGACCACGTCCCCGACAACGAGCGTCTCATCATCGGCCGGGAGAGTCAGTTGAACGCGCTCGCCACTGGTCTGCAACCGGCCGTCGAGGGGCAGAAGCCGAACAACGTCCTCATCTACGGGAAGACGGGGACGGGCAAGTCTCTCTGCTCGAAGTTCATGGCTCGCCAATTGGTCTCCGCCGCCTCCGAGAACGACGTCTCCGTCGGCGTCGCCTACGTCGACTGCTTTCAAGACTCCACGGAGTCGCAGGTCATCCGCTCGCTCGGGTCGACTATCAACGACCAGGAAGTCACGGACGAGACGTTCCCCGCCAGCGGTGTCTCCACGTCGGAGTGCTACAAGCGTGCCTGGCGCGTCATGGACGATCTGTACGACGTCGTCGTCGTCGTCCTCGACGAACTCGACAAGATGGACGACCCAAACTCGGCGCTGATGAACCTCTCGCGGGCCGCCGAAGCCGAGAAGATTCAGTCCTGCAAACTCGGCATCATCGGTATCAGCAACAAACCGCGGTTCAAGGACCGACTGAACGAGCGTGCTCGCTCCAGTCTCTGCCAGCGTGACTTCGTCTTCCCGCCGTACGACGCGAACCAGATCGAGAAGATTCTCGAAGCGCGTGACGGCGCGTTCAAAGACGACGTGCTCGAACCGGGCGTCATCCCCCGCGCCGCCGCCCTCGCCGCCCGGGAACACGGCGACGCGCGGAAGGCAATCGACATCCTGCGCACCGCGGGTGAAATGGCACAGGAGGAGCAAGCAGACACGGTCCGCGAAGGTCACGTTGACGCCGCACAAGTGCAGACCGAACGCGACCACCTCATCGAGGTACTAGCGGAACAGCCACCACACTCTCGCTACGTCCTGAAGTCCGTCGCGCTCCTCGACCAGCAGATGGACGACCGGGCGGTCAAATCGAGCGACGTCAACCAACTGTACCGCCAAATCTGTACCGAACAGTACAGCTCTGACCCCCTCTCGTGGCGTCGCGTGCGTGACCTCCTGCACGAACTGGAGTTCCTCGAAATCATCGAACGCAAGCGGAAAGGCGCGGGCCGCGGCGAGGGTGGCTACATGGAGACGCATCTGCTCGACGCCCCGGAAATCGTTATCGACGCCTGCGACGCCATCGAGTCCGACGGTCGGTAACGCCGTTTTTCCTTCGCTCGATTTGTCCTTTCCTCGACTCTCTCAACTCTCTCGGCTCCAACTCCACGGGCCTTTATTCACCCACCTCTTTCTCTCGCCCATGAACCCGGACGACAACCATCACGGATGGGCGAACCGCTCCGGCGACTTCTCGCCCGCCTACTACGCGGAAATCGGCCCGAACGAGGTGAGCGAGACGCTCGTCACCGTGTTCGAGCATTTCGCTCCTGACGACCCCGCTATTCTCGAAATCGGCTGTAGCTCCGGCCGACACCTCGCCCACCTGCTGGACCACGGATACGAGGACCTCACCGGCATCGACCTCAACGACGAGTCGTTCGAGGTGATGGCCGAGTACCACCCGCAACTGGCCGAGACGGGAACGTTCCTCGCGGGTGCCATCGAAGACTTACTCCCGGAGTTCCCCGACGACAAGTTCGACGTCGTCTACTCGGTGGAGACGCTCCAGCACGTTCACCCCGACGACGAGTGGGTGTTCGAAGAAGTCGCTCGCGTCTCCTCGGACATCGTCATCACCGCAGAGAACGAAGGTAACAGTCCCCAGCGCGGGCGGAAAGGCGCAGAAGTGAGTTACGTCAACGACGACTTCCCGCTCTTTCACCGCAACTGGAAAGACGTGTTCTCGGATATCGGTCTCGCCCAACTGCTCTGTGAACCGGGGAAGCGAGACACGGTTCGCGTATTTCGCGGGCTCTGATACCGCTGTCTCACGCGTTTAGCGTACACTGACGACTACCGCACACCGGAGATATTTGTGTCGGTCGTGAGAACCGAGGACACATGACGTGGTACGTCTCCGTTCCGACCGAGTCCTACGAGGTCGCTCGCGACGAGTTCTCGTGGGCGTTCCCCGACGGCTACAACGCGGCGACCGACTTCCTCCGTAAGCACGACCACGCCGACGACCGGACCGCGCTCTCGCAACTCGCCTCGGACGGCACCCGCGAGGCGTACACGTTTGCCGACCTCGACCGACGGTCGGACCGAGTCGCCAACGCACTCCGTGCTCGTGGCGTCGACCGCGGCGACCGGGTCGCCGTCTTCGTCCCGCAGAAACCCGCGAACGTCCTCACCCACCTCGCCTGCTGGAAGTTAGGTGCCGTCTCGCTTCCGCTCTCGATTCTCTTCGGCGAGGAGGCACTCCGCTACCGACTTCGAGACAGCGAGACCACCGTCGTCGTCGCCGACGAGAGCGTCCTCGACACCGTCGTGGCCGCCGCCCCCGACTGTCCCGACCTGACGCACGTGCTGACGGTCGACGCTGACGCTGACGGCACTCCCGCGCCGTCCGACCGCGACACCGACGACTCGACGACGTGGGACCGATTCGCCGCCGTCGTCGACGACGCCCCATCCGCGTTCGACGTCGCCGACACCGACCACGAGACACCCGCAATCGTGATGTACACGAGCGGAAGCACCGGACCGCCGAAAGCTGTCCTCCACGGTCACGGCCTCTGGGCCGGCCACTGTCCGGCGTTCTCGATGTACTTCGAACACGAGGTCCACGCCGACGACGCGGTGTTCTGGACGCCCGCAGATTGGGCGTGGATCGGCGCACTCGGCGATCTCGTCTTTCCCGCGTGGCACTACGGCCAACCGGTCGTCGGCCACCCGATGGGGAAGTTCGACCCCGAGCGCGCCTTCGAGATTCTCGCCGAGTTCGACGTGACCCACACGTTTCTCCCGCCGACGGCCATCCGGATGATGATGAGCGTCGACGACCCGACCGGCCGGTTCGACCTGTCGCTGCGAGCCATCTGCTCCGGTGGCGAACCGCTGACACCCGAGATTCTCGACTGGGCGGCGGAGTCACTCGGCGGCGTCGCTGTCAACGAACTCTACGGCCAGACGGAGGCGAACCTCCTCGTGACCAACTGCCAACAGTGGTTCGAGGCGCAACCGGGAAGCATGGGAAAGCCCGTCCCTGGCCACGACGTCGCCGTCGTCGACCCGGAGACGGGCGAGCGACGACCGACGAGCGACGTCGGAGAGATTGCGGTCCGACGCGACGGCGACCCGGTCGTGTTTCGGGAGTACCTCGACGACCCGGAGAAGACGGCCGCCACGACGGTCGGCGACTGGCATCTCACCGGTGACCTCGGCGTCGAAGACGACGACGGCTATCTCTGGTTCAAGTCCCGAGACGACGACCTCATCATCACCAGCGGCTACCGGGTCGGTCCGGGCGAGGTCGAACAGGTACTGCTCGAACACGAGGCAGTCGAGCAGGTCGGCGTCGTCGGAGTTCCGGACGAGATGCGCGGAGAGGTTGTCAAGGCGTTCGTTCAACTCGTTCGACCGACCGGCAGTGTGACCGCCGCCGACGCGATACGCGACGAACTGCGTGACCTCGTTCGGTCGCGCCTCGCGAAGTACGAGTACCCGCGCGAAATCGAGTTCGTCGACGAACTCCCGCAGACGACGACCGGAAAGATTCAGCGTCGGAAGCTACGTGAGTGAGAGACGGATGCAGAAGAGAGAGTAGGCCACTGGAGAACCGAGCGAGTTAGCGAGCGACGAGAGCCAAGCAGGTGAGCGAGCGCTGCTGTCACCGCGTCTCCGGCAACTCGTACTCGTCGGGCGACGGAATGTACAGCACGTCGATGGTGAAGCCGAGTGCGAGCGGCATCCCGATAGCCAACCCGAGGAGTGACGGTGTCCCGAGCGTGAGTCCGCCGCTGATGCCGAGTACGCCGAAGAACACCAGCGTCGTCACCCCCAGTACGAGCGGGATGAGGAGCAACGCGTAGATGACCGACCCCCACTGCGTCTTCAGGCGGATGCGAAAGAACCGTGTCATCACGGCGGCGATGAGCGTGTGAATCGCGAGGACAACCCCGAGGAGGACGAGGCTGATGACCGAGACCATAGGCGTGTTAAGCGACCGGTCGACTTTGCCCTGTCGGAAGCCGAACGGATATCTCGTCCGTCCGTGACCTCTCTCCCGTCGTCGCGTTCCCGCCTGATTTATCACTGTCGACCGTGACGCATCGGCCATGTACCGATGTATCGGCGAGCGGTCTCTCGACGAGACGGGCGTCTCCGTCGACGAGGCACGCGCGCTCTTTCGGGATATGGTCCGCGTCCGTCGGTTCGACGAGCGGTCGTTGGCCCTCCAGCGCCGTGGATGGATGAGCGGTTATCCCCCGTTCAAGGGACAGGAAGCCTCGCAGGTCGGTGCCGCCCACGCGATGGCCGACGACGACTGGCTCTTTCCGACGTACCGTTCGAACGCGCTCCAACTGGCGCGCGGTGTCCCGCCCTCCGACATCTTCCTCTTCCGACGTGGCCACGCGGAGTATCACTCCGAGCACGACGTTCCGGTGTTCCCGCAGGCCGTCCCCATCGCGACGCAGATTCCGCACGCCACCGGCGCGGGGATGGCTCGCAACTACACGGACAACGACGAGGCGATGCTCGTCTGCTTCGGCGACGGCGCGACGAGCGAGGGCGACTTCCACGAAGGGCTGAACTTCGCGGGCGTCTTCGACGCCCCAGCCGTCTTCTTCTGTGAGAACAACGGGTGGGCTATCTCGCTTCCACAGAACCGACAGACTGCCAGCGACTCCATCGCGGTCAAAGCCGAAGCCTACGGGATGGAAGGCGTCCAAGTCGACGGCAACGACCCGCTGGCCGTCTACAAGATGGTCGAAGACTGTCTCCGGAGTGCTCGCGAAGGAAATCCGGTGCTCGTCGAGAGTCTGACCTACCGGCAGGGTGCACACACCACCGCCGACGACCCGAGTCGCTATCGCGACGAAGACCCGGACGTCCCCGAGTGGCGCAAGCGTGACCCGCTGGACCGGTACGAGGAGTACCTCCGCGAGCAGGGTGTCGTCGACGACGAGTTCGTGGAGTCCGTGTACGAAGAGGCCGACGAGGAACTCGCCGCCGCAGTGAAGAAAGCGGAGTCCGTCGACGACCCGGACCCCGCGGAACTGTTCGACTCCGTCTTCGCAGACGCGCCACCGAGCCTTCGGAAGCAAGAGGCGGAACTACAGGACTTCCTCACGCGACACGACCCGCAGGAACTCGACTTGAGTTAACGCCGGCGTTCAGGGATACTGTCCCGTGACGACCTGTCCGACCCGAATCGTCGCCATCGCGCCGAGAAATCCGAAGATTCCGGCAATCGTCGGTGTCGGGACGAGAGCGAACAACGCTTGACCGAGTAGACTGGCGACGAAGATAGCTACAAACTGGGCTCTCGACGGCGTCGACCGACCACGGACACGCGTGAGTCCGTCGCTCCACATCCCGACGACGCCGAACAGCGACCCGAGAGCACCGAAGAGTGCCCCCTCGACGCTCAGTAGCACATCCCACGCCGTGACGATGGGAGTGACAACACCGATAAGCACGACGCTGCCCGCGTAGAACAGAAGTTCGCGTCTGACTCGTGGGTGAGAACGGTTGGACTGTGTGGAGGGCATCTACCGTTCGAGAGAGCGGGATGTCGGATAAGTGACGTGGTCGCTCGGACGGGCTTCACTTCCCACCACCTCACTCAGTCGTCGAGCGAGATGTAGGTCTTGGCGTCGTCGACGCCTTTCAGCCCTTGGACGTCGCTCGAAGACGTCTTCAACACGTCGTACACCTCGTCGGTGTCGAGTTCGGCGATGATGTCCCAGTCGCCCGCGACGATGTGGGCTTCCGAAATCTGTGAGAGGCCACGGATGGCGTCGACCAGTCGTTCGGACTCTCCGGCGGCGGTCTTCACCATGATGAACGAGTGAACCATGACAGTGTGGTACACTCCAGCATGGCAAAAACCTTGCTCCAGCGTAGAGATGGTGTCCATAGCTATCGGGGTAAAGTTATTCACCTCCCCTGTCGTACGGTGTGCCATGCGGTTCGTTATCATAGGCGCGGGACGGGTGGGTCTTCGTACGGCACGTGTCTTGCGTGAAGAGGGCCACGAGGTAACGCTCATCGAATCGAACACGGACATCGCAGAACGCGCCCGAACCGCCGGTTTCGAGGTCATCGAAGGCGACGGCGCGCACGAAGCGACGCTCGAACAGGCTGGTGTCGACGAAGCGGACGCCGTCGGCGCACTCACGGCAGACCTGAACGTCAACTTCGCAGCCTGCATGATTGCGAAACACCACGGCTGTCGGACCGTGATGCGCATCGACGAAGACTACCGCGAGGAGATTTACCAGAAGTACGCCGACGAAGTCGACGAAATCGTCTACCCCGAGCGACTCGGTGCCATCGGTGCGAAGAACGCACTACTCGGCGGGTCGATTCGTGCAATCGCCGACATCGCTCAACATCTGCAGGTCATCCTCTTCACCGTCACCGAGGAGTCGCCGATGAACGGCTACACCATCAGTGAAGTCGCACTGCCGGCACAGGCCCGCATCCTCGCGTTCGGTAAGGAGGACGTTCCCATGGGGATTCCGCTCCCCGACGACTCGCTCGAAACGGGCGACAGACTCGCCGTCCTCGCGGACTTCTCGGTCCTCGACGAGGTCCGTCAACTCCTGGTCGGCCAAGAGAGTGCAGCAGTGGCGATGGGAGGTGAGTGAACATGGTCACAGCGTACATCATGGTCAAGGCGAACACCGGCGAAGCAGACCGTCTGAAAGGCGAGATAGAGGCGCTCGACGGCGTCACCTCTGCACACATCGTCGCCGGCGACGTCGACTTCATCGTGAAAGTCTCCGTCGAGACGCCCGCAGAGGTGAAGAACATCGTCGCGGACCACATCCAAGCGATCAGCGGCGTCGAAGACACCCAGACGTACATCTCGATGGACTGAGTCGGTCGCCCGCGTCACCGCTCTTCGTCTCTGTCGTATTATCGTTCGAATCCAGCAACTCAGTCGACGCCGGTAACTCGATTGACACCGGTAACTCAGATCACCCTAAGTCGCTACGGTCGACTCGTGCCGCTGCCGCCTGACTGCCGAGCAGTGTCGATGATGGACGTCACGGGGTCGGTGTACTCGTAGCCAGGGATGATTCCTTGGACGAACGTCCCTTCGACGTAGTCGATGACGGCACCGGCATCGTCGGCACCGCGGCGTTCGTTGATGTCGGCAAAGGAGACGGTGACGACGGCGTGTCGGCCAGTTCGTTCGACGGTCGGGTCGAGATCGTGACCGGCGGCGGTGACGTCACCGATATCTTCGATTCGGAGAGCGAACGTCTCGTACCAGCCGTCTTCGACGACGTCGGCGACGTGGTCCTCGGTCACTTCGTCGAGTAGTGGGACACGGACGGTGACGTGAAACTGGACTCGCCCGTCGTCGACTGCGTCGACGTCGACGACGCCCTCGAACGGCGTCGCGATTGACTCGTAGCGACCTTTTTCGACTTCTTCGAACGCGTTGTGGTCGCGGAAGGCGCGACCCACCCGGTCGGGCAGTTCGGACATACCTCGATGCAGGTGTTCGCCGACCAAAAGCGCGCTGTGTTCGAGTCGGTGGGTAGCCAGCACTCGCTCCCGTGGTCGCGTGAGAGTTCCGACACGGAACGCATTTACCGCCCTCTGCACTTCTCGGGAGTATGGTACAGACCGAACAAAGCAGTGTTAGCCGTCTCGTCGAACTCCTCGATGGCCGCCTGAAGCAGTCTGAGTGGGAAATTCTGACGACGCTGGCCGCTGCGGACGGACCGCTCACCATCGACGAACTGGCCGAAGAAACCGGATACACCGAACGAACAGTCAAGAAGCGTGTCGGTACGCTCGAAGACCAACTCCACGGCGGAACGCTCCTTCGTCGCGACGACGACGACAACCCCGTGCTGCATCCGCAGTTCGCTCGCGCGGTTCGTAGCTACTCCTCCTGAACGGCGAGTCGTACCCACAGGAACTCGAGACGTGACTCGTCTGCCAGCTGAAACTACCCCGAATTGGGCCGCACTCCCAGGTAAGACGGACTGTCGCCCCAACTTTGCGGCATGCTTAAGTATCCTTGGCGACTGGTTGTAAGTGACGCTTCGCTTTGGAGGGCCGAAGCGTCAGCGGGGACCAATTCAGGGCGGCAACGGCTACGCGATTCTCTTTCCCGCGTGGCCTGCCTATCCCTTTCGTACACTACAACTCGACTGACTCGTACGCCCGAGTCTGTGTTTTCGTCGACACCCCTCACTATCGCTCCCACTGCAGAGTGTCTCTCCCGGCCCTCGACTCTCGGTGGGTTTACCCTCGCGTTACTCGGTCGGTGGGTTGCGGACCATCCCGTCGAACAGCGCGACGCTCGCGACGAGCGAACTGACGCCACTCGCGAGATAGAGTGGAATCGTCGAGAGTACACCGGCGACACCGCCAGTCAACAGTGTCGCTCCGACGACGAACAAAATCAAGTCGAACCGCGTGGGTGCTGCCGGCGGAATCAGACTCATCGTTTCTAATGAGATGTAATTACGCCAGGAATGTGTATCTTGTGGCATCGCCACGGTTCGCCGCCGTCGACGACGAGCAGTCGTCGCCGTCGTTATCGGAAAACGACACGTAAGCGTAGCCATCTCTCACTGTCACAGCCGAAACGGTTCGTTAACCCGTTCGTCGATACGAACCACGGCGAACCAGTTATCCGCCTAATCGGCGGCGACACGTTGCATCTGTACCCGACAGCGCAGACACGTCGGTGGTCCTTCGAAGGCATCCGCTCGGGAGACGCTCACGGTACAGGACGTACACTCGTAGGTGGTGAGGTGCATCGGTGAATCTCTGTCGACGACCCTAATCGGCGGGTCACCACGACACTGTTCTTTCGCTGGTTGGCCAGTAAGTTATTGGCTCGATAACAGACGCACTGCCCTTCGTCTTTCTCGGGGACAGTCGTAGGTTCGCAACGTTTTTGCAACGACAGAATGTTTCTTTACCTGCCTACCGTCCGGTGGGCGCCAAGGAGGGATGGATGAGCTCCTATACGGACCCTCCTTAGAGGCGAGGCGTCGCCGTGGCGTTTCTCTGCATATCTCGATGTCCACGAGCCGACTCTTCCGTCTTGTTCCGACGTCGGGTCGGCGCTGTCACCCGTTTTCTGCGGTGTCGGCGGAGTTTCGTTCTTTCACTCTGTCTGCACTTCCGGCTCCTCACGTTGCTCGTCGTCAGAAAGTGCGAGGGAAGGGATTTGAACCCTCGAATCCCTACGGAAGCGGGTCTTAAGCCCGCCGCTTTTGGCCTAGCTCAGCCACCCTCGCGAGCCGCACGTGTCCGTTTTCCACACCGACGCAAGTGGTTTTCGATAGCTCGCCGGGAACTTACCAGTCGACGCTCAGTGTTCCGTCGCCGTGGGGGTTCGGAGCAATCTCCTCGTCGGTCCGCCGGTCGATGACGTGGATGACGCCTCTGTCTTTCTTCGCCGGGCAGACTTCGGCCGCTCGAACGTTCTCTTCCAGTTCGTCCTCACCGAAGAAGTAGCTCTTGGGCTTCGCCAATCCGCTCGCGAGGTCCATCTCCCAGTTGTCGGCCACCTCGGCGCACTTGCCCGCGCCGAAGCATTTGTTGGCCTCGAAGATGATCTTGTAAGGCTTCTCTTCGACCGGTGGGGCGTCCGCGGAGCCGAAGTCGCTCGGTTTCTTGACGCCGTCGTCGCTCATTGTCCGAGCGAAGGGGGTGGTCGAACTTTCCTCTGTCGGTCTGCGCTACTCGTCGCTCGCGACGAGTTCCTCGTACTGCGCGCCGGTCTGTTTCAGCGTCGCCGTCGAGTAGAGACGCTCGTGTTCGAAGGGAAGATAGTCGCTCGCCAACTCGTCTATCTTCTCGTCGACTGCCTCGGCCTCTCGGCCGTGTATCATCGTAAAGAGGTTGTACGGCCAGTCCTGCTCGGGCCGTCGCGGGCGGTGGTAACAAAGTGTCACGTACGGCAGTTCGCCGACCGACACACCGCGTTCGTCGAGTTCGTCGTCTGGGACGTTCCAGACGACCATGCAGTTGTTGTGGAAGCCGGTGACGACGTGGTTGACGACACAGCCGATGCGCTTGATGCTCCCGTCGTCGAGGAGGCGGCGCACCGCCACGAGCACGTCGTCGACGTCGGCGTCGAGCGTCTCGGCGATGTCGTGATAGGGCGTCAGCGACAGCGGAAAGCCGTCTTGAATCTCGACTAGTAATTCGGCTTCCAGCGTCGAGAGACTCCCTTTCGCGTCCTCGCTGATACGCGTCGCACTCACGTCGGTGTGTTCGAGGCTCTCCCGAGCAAATCGGTCGGCGTTGACGACGGGGAACTCCAAGTCGATGTAGTAGTCCGTCAGCATCGGAAGGTTGAGCACCGCACACCCGGTTCGCTCTTCGATCTCGTCGAGGATTCGGTCGCGCGTCTCTCGCGACCCGGCGGTGACGACGAACCACATGTTCCACTCGTGGTCGCGGCGGTAGTTGTGGTTGACCTGTCGGTAGTCGTTGATTACCGCGGCAACCTCCTCGAAGCGGTCTTCGGGCGCTCTCACGGCCGCGAGTGTCGAACTGCCGATGACCGGTGGGTTCAACACCGCGCCGAATCGGCGAAACACGCCGTACTCTCGCAGTCGACGGACGCGTTCGAGCGCCTCCGATTCGTCGACCCCTAACCCCTCTGCGACGACCCGAAACGGTCGCTCGACGACCGGAAACCCGCTCTGGTACTCGTCGATGAGTGTGGCGTCCACGTCGTCCAGCCCCGCTCGCCAGTCGTCGTCCAGCGCACTCATTGTCTGTCCTAAGGAACGGCCGAAGGTACCCTTTTCGGGTCGACACGGCCGAGTTGACGATTCGCCGCCGTACAAATCGGTACTCCCTCGAAATCGACGCTCCCGCGAACTCGGTTCGTGCGCGCGGTGGTCTCGCAAACGGGACGCTTTTGCGTCGTCCTCTCCAACGCGCAGGTATGTCGAAGACGACCGACGAGTTCGGAGAGTGGCCGCTGAAGCGCCTGATGACGGAGGTCTGTGGGACGGGACCGAAGTCGGCCGAGGACCTGACGCGCGAGCAAGCACAGGAGGCGATTCGTCGCATCTTCGCCGGCGAACCCGACCACACGACGCTCGGCGCGTTCTTCCTTGCGAACCGCTGGAAGCACAACAACGCCGAGGAACTCGCCGCCTACACCGACGTGATGTGCGAACACGTCGACTACGCCGAACCCGACTGCGACCCCGTCGACTGCGGGGCCAACTACGACGGGAAGGGCGAGACGGCGATTCTGGGTGCCGCCGCGGGCATCGTCGCCGCCGCGGCCGGGACGCCCGTCGTTGTCCACTCCGGTGACCGCGTCCCGACGCAGAAACAGGACTCGTACAAGCACGTCCTCGACGAACTCGGCGTCGCCACCGAACTGACACCCTCGGACTCTGCCGAGATGGTCGACGAGACCGGGTTCGGCTTCTACTACCAACCGGCGTTCAACCCCGTCGTCGACGACCTGTGGGAACGCCGCGACAACATGGGCGTCCGAACCTTCCTCAACACCATCGAGACGCTGGCGAACCCCGCCAACGCCGACGTCCACCTCGGGTCGTTCTACCACCTCGCGTTCGCGAAGAAGGTGACGGACACGTTCACCGAATCCGAACACCACGACCTACACCGCATCATCATGTTCCAGGGGATGGAGGGCTACGACGACATCCGCCCCGGCTACACCAAAGTGGCTGAATGGACGGACGGCGAGTTCACCGACTACGAGATAGAGACGCCGAACTACGGGATGGACTTCGAGACCGAAGACCTCGAAGTGAACCCCGACGACGTCGCCGGCGACTCGGCGAAGATTACGAGAGAGGTGCTCGCGGGCGACCGTGAGGACCACTTCGCCGACGCCGTCGCACTGAACGCGGCGTTCCGTATCTACGCCCGCGAAGACGTCGACGACCTCGAAACCGGTCTCGAAAAAGCCAGAGAAGTCATCGCCGACGGCAGCGCCGAAGCCGTCCTCGAAGACCTCCAGTCGTTCTAACTCGACTGTTGAGTTCGGATTTCCCGAACTCCGACTACGCGACTACGGTTCCAACACGACGCGGAACCGCGCGTCACCCTCTATCATTCTGTCGTACGCTTCTTGGGTATCGTCCAGCGAGTAGGTCTCGATTTCGGGAGCGATGTCTCGAAGCGCGCTGAACTCCAGTGTGTCCTGCGAGTCACGGGCGTGACCCGAGGGCCATCCACTCACGCCGTTTCGGCCCATCACGAGACTCTGCAGCGAGACGTCGATTGGCTCGCCGGGGATGCCGACGGCGACGAACTCGCCGTCGATACCGAGACCGTCGAGCACCGACTCGACGGCGTCGGCGTTCGGTGCGGTACCGAGGATGACTTTGGCGCCGCCGAGTTCCTGTAACTCCTCGGCGGGGTCCGTCGCCTCCGAGTCGACGTAGTGGTCCGCACCGAGTTCGAGCGCGAGGTCCTTCTTCTCGGTTCCGCGAGAGACGGCGACCGTCTCGAACCCGGCGGCGTGGGCGTACTGGAGACCGAGGTGCCCCAACCCGCCGACACCCAGCACGGCGACGAGGTCGCCCGGTCGAGCGTCGCTGTTCCGGAGTGCGTTGAACGTCGTGATACCCGCACAGAGCAGTGGTGCGGCGTCGACGGCGTCGAGGTCGTCGGGAATCGCCGCCAGCGCCTCCTGCGGGGCGGTCATGTACTCGGCGTAGCCGCCGTCGTAGGAGATGCCCGTTACTTTGGCGTTCTCACAGCTGATGAAGTCGCCGCGGCGACACGGTTCGCAGGTGAAGCAGTGACCGCCGTGCCAGCCGACACCGACGCGGTCGCCTTCCGACCACGCTTCGACGTCCTCGCCGACGGCGTCGACGTGTCCGGCGATTTCGTGGCCCGGAATCCGCGGAAACTCCAGTCCCGGCCACTGGCCCTGTACGACGAAGGCGTCGCTGTGACAGATGCCGCAGGCGTCGACTTCCACGCGAACCTCGTCGGCCGCTGGTTCCGGGACGTCGACGTCGACGACTTCGAACTCGCCACCTGATTCGGTGATGCGTGCTGCTTTCATGACTCGTCAGAGAGACGGTCGCCGGCACAATCAGCGTTGGTGTGGCGGTCATCTGTTCTCACCCGACAGCCGTGTGAGTGACACCCACACCGTCAGAACGTACTTGTGCGGTCCAGCGGAATCTCGGCTGATGCCCGTTCCGAACCTCCGGGAGAAGGTCGACCATCAGTCGGTCACGTCACCTGCGACAGTCCTCGACTACAGAGACCAGACCGACCTCGACCCCGCACCCGAGACGGTCGTCCTCTCGTATCAGCGCGCAGTCGCCGAACACGTCCGAGTGAGTACCGATACGACGACACAACCACACGCTGGTTCGTCGTGGGACCTCCACGCACTCGACGACACCGACGGCCGAGTCGCCGTCGCCGAGGGGTTCGGTATCGGCGCGCCGATGACAGCAATCGTGATGGAGCGACTCCTCGCCCACGGGACAGAGCGGTTCGTCGTCGTCGGCCACGTCGGCAGCCTCCAACCCGACGTCCGTCTCGGCAGTGCCATCGTCGCCGACGGCGCGATTCGCGACGAGGGGACCTCGTATCACTACCTCCCCGACGACGAACCAGCGCGTGCGACGCCCGCCGTCCGAGACCAGTTGGTCGACGCGGCCGAGCGAGCGGGAGAAGAGACACGCGTCGGCCCGACGTGGACGACCGACGCGCTCTATCGAGAGACAGCGGTCGAAATCGAACACTACCGCGACGAGGGGGTGCTCGCCGTCGACATGGAGGCGGCGGCCGTCTTCGCCATCGCACAGTTCCACGGCGTCGAGGCCGGTGCGTTGTTCACCGTCAGCGACCACCTGACGACCGACGGCTGGGAGGCACACTTCGACGACACTGCCGAACATCTCGTTCGACTGCTCGACGTCGTCAGCGAGACGGTCAGTTAGTCAGTCGTCGGTGGTCAATACTCGTCTGTCGGCATCGCCACGCCGACGAGCGACTGCCCTGCCGTCACCGTCGCCTCGCGCGCCACCGAGTAGAGAATCCCGTCGTCGTCGGCTTCGACCTCCTGCAGCACTTCGTACGTCGTCGGGTCGTAGACACGCCCGAGGTGGTCACCCGGTTCGACAGTTCGACCGAGTTTCGCGTCCGAGGAGGAGTGAAACAGCCCCGAACGCTCCGCTTTCACTCGACCGAGATGGTTCCGCGCAGTCGTCTGCTCGGCGGGTACGTCGGGGTCGCCGGGGAGCATATCGAGTTCGCGGAGCACGTCGAGCAGTCCGCGGACGCCGGTTTCGATGGCCGGTTCGACGAGTTGCTTGTTGTGGGCGAGTTCCGGCGTTATCGACGGAATCCCCGCACGCGTCGCGGCGACGCGGAACTTCCCGCCGAAGTTGCGCTCCTCCCACTCCACGTCGGCGTCGTCGCCGGCGCGTTCGGCCAAGAGCAGGTCCGTCCCGAACGCCTGCGCCAACCGTCGAGAGTCCTCGTCGCCCGCGAGATAGACGGTGTGGGTGAGCATCTCCGGACTGCCCGTGTGGAGGTCGACGATTGCGTCAGCGTCGCTGGCGAACTCCCAGAGTTTGGCAGCCATTCGCTCGTGGAGGGTCCCGTCTGCATCGCCCGGCCAGACGCGGTTCATGTTCGAGTTGGCCGAGTCGAGCGACTCCGGAGTCGTGTAGGAGACGCGGTCGAACGTCAGCGGGTCGGCGACGGGGACGGCGACGACGCGCCCAGCGAGTTCGTCGTGGTCGAGTCGGTCGTGAAACCGCCGAAGCGTCTCGGTTCCGTTCACCTCTCGGCCGTGCTGTGCGGCCTGCACGTAGAGCGTCGGTCCGGGGTCGTCCCCCTCGTAGGTGTGAATCGTCGTCTCGATGGAGACGCCAGACGGGAGACCAGCGAGTGCGATTCGTTCGGCAGTGTGCATAGTGCACTCGTTGTGCGCGCCTGTCTTGTACGTGTTCACCGAGGAGACGAAGCGAACGGAATCAGTCGTCTGCAGGCGCCTCCGTCGCCTTCGACGCCGAATCCGACCGAGAGAAGTAACTCGCCAGTGCCGGGCCGGTGACGTTGTGCCAGACGCTGAAGAGTGCCGGTGCGAGCGCCGCCGTCGGACTGAAGAAGGCTGTCGCGAGCGCGACGGCCAGACCGCTGTTCTGGAGGCCGACTTCGAACGTGCAGGTTCGGACGCGGTCCTCGGGCATCCCGGCGAGTCTCCCGACGCCGTAGCCCGCACCGAGGCCGATGGCGTTGTGCGCGACGACGGCCACGAGGACGGCCGCGGCGGCGCTCAGGATGTTGTCGACGTTGAGGCCGACGACGGCGGCGACGATGGCGACGATGGTGGCGACGCTGATGACGGGAAACAGGTCGAGACCGACTTCCGCGAGGGTCGGGGCGTACTGGTCGAGGATATATCGGAGCACGAACCCGAGGACGACCGGGATGAAGACGATTTGGACGATACTGGTGAACAGACTCAGAAACGTCACTTCGAGCGTCTCGCCGGCGAGGAGGACGACCCACGCGGGCATGACGAGCGGTGCGGCGAGCGTCGTCACCGTCGTGATTGCAACGGAGAGCGCGACGTCGCCTTTCCCGAGGTAGGCCATCACGTTGGACGCTGTCCCGCCGGGTGCGGCACCGACGAGGATGACGCCGATGGCGAGTTGCGGCGGGAGCGAGAGCACGACGGTCAGTCCGTAGGCCGCGAGCGGCATCACGACCCACTGCGCCACCGCGCCGATGGCGACGTCACGCGGGTTCGCGGCCAGTCGCTGGAAGTCGACCGGTTGGAGCGTCAGCCCCATACCGAGCATGATGAGACCGAGGCCCGGCGAGATGAGTCCACGGTCGGCAATCCACGTGAACAGACTCGGTCGGACGAGCGCGAAACCGGCGAAGAGTAGCACCCAGACGACGAAGTACCGACTGGCGTACTGGCTCACTCTGCTGACGATGCTGGTTCCACTCATCGTGTCCCTCCGTCGCGGAGTTCCACTGTGTCGAGTCCGATCATCTGTGTCGAATGCACTCGTCGAACGAACTAGTGAGTCTTGCTGATTCAGCAACTCTCTCGTCTCTCACAACCGCTTCTCACCGGCGGCGAGTCGACGACACTCGGCGCACGTCAGCAAGGTTTTCACCCCGGGCCACCAGTGACCGCACATGGCAGACAAAGAGAACCCCGACAACCCGACGGCGGTCGTTCACACCAACAAAGGCGACATCACGCTCGAACTGTTCGAGGAGCGCGCACCGCGCACCGTCGAGAACTTCGTCGGCCTCGCGACGGGCGAGAAGTCGTGGACCGACCCCGAGACGAACGAGAAAGTAGAGGACGAACCGCTCTACGAGGACGTCATCTTCCACCGCATCATCGACGACTTCATGATTCAGGGTGGGGACCCGACCGGCACCGGCCGCGGCGGCCCCGGCTACGAGTTCGACGACGAGTTCCACGCGGACCTCAGCCACGAGGGTGCAGGTACCCTCTCGATGGCGAACGCCGGCCCGAACACAAACGGCTCGCAGTTCTTCATCACGCTCGGCGCGACGCCGCACCTCGACGGGAAGCACTCCGTCTTCGGTCGCGTCATCGACGGGATGGACGTCGTCGAAGAGATCGGCTCGGTCCCGACGGACCGTAACGACAAGCCGATGAAGGACATCGTCATCGAGTCTATCGACATCGAGCGATAACCGCTCGACGACTGCCCGACAACCGTTCGATAGCTCTCCCACAATCACGTTTTCTGTACCGACCGTTCGGTTCGGTGGTGTTGCGGTTCGATATAAACGACCGCGACAACGCTTATCCTCGTGTGTGTCAGATAGTCACACGCATAGATGTTCGAACAGTTCTCAAGCGGCTACTATCTCGGCGAGATGTTCGTCGAACCGCACGACTGCGAGGGTGCGTTCATGCACCGCGCGGACCACGAGTTGGTCAACAAACAGCTGTACGCCTCCGGCGAGGGTGTCGAACGCCTCGACACTCCGCTCGTCATGAAACTCGGCGGGACACACTTCCCCGTCCTCGGCGACGACGGTATCCCCGCGGGCACACTCGTCGTCCCGCGCACCGTCGCCTCCGACGACAGCCTGCCGACCCGCCGAGAGGTGTTCCTCGCGAAAGCCGAACGCGCCTCCGAACTCCTGCGCTATGCAGGATACGAAGTCGGTGACGCCGCCTAGACAGGAGAGTAAAGGTCCCCGGCGGTGAGCGTACGACCATGCTCGACGAGTTGCTCGGCCGTGCGGAGTTGAAAGCCCGCATCGAGGAGTTAGAGGAGGAGAAACACCACCTCGAACGCCGTGCCGAAGCCGAAGAGGAACGCCGCGCCGACGCCGTCAGCGCCCGGCAAGACGCCGAAGAGCGGGTCAACCGACTCGAAGACCGCATCGAGGAGCTACAGGACCGAGTCGACCGTCTCGGAACTGAAGAGGAAGCAGTCGACTTTCGCGGCGTCGAGACGGTTCGTGGAGAACGCCTCGACGACGTGCTCGCTCGTCTCGATAGCGTCGAGACCGGTCCCGAAGGCGCACTGACCGCGATGGTCGACGACGACGCTAACGACGTCCCCGACGCCGTCCGTGCCGCTCTCGGCGACCACGCGCCACTCGTCGGGCGGGCGGCCCCGTGTCTCGTCTACACGGACGACGCTGGCCTCGTGAGCGCCGCACTCGCCCCCCCGCTGGCACCCGACCCGTTCGTCGAGTGGGACCAAGGGTTCAGTATCGAGGAGTCGTGGTTCCGCCCCACCGGGACCTTCGGCTTCGCACTCGTTCGCTCGGACCTGTTCGCACTCGGCGTCTACGACGGGAGCGACCTGCAGAGTTCCGAGACGTTCGAGACGGACGTGATGAACAAACACTCCAAAGGCGGGTTCTCGCAGGCACGCTTCGAGCGCCGCCGCGACCAGCAGGTCGACGACCACCTCGACGAGGCCGAAGAGCGCATCGCCGAACACGACGTGGACACGCTCATCGTCGTCGGTGAGCGCACCGTCCTCTCTCGGTTCCGCGAGACGGCCGACCACCTCGCCACCGTCGACGCCAGCGGCGACCCCGACGAGGCGTTGGCACAAGCGTTTCACGAGTTCTGGACGACTCGGCTGTACAAGCTCTGAGACGTCAGAGCCGGTCTGTGTCGACCACTAGTTGGTGACGGAGTGGCTCGAAGCCGAACTTCTCGTAGAAGGCGAGTGCGCGCTCGTTGTCGACGTCGACGTCGAGCGTCATCTCCGCACAGCCGACGTCGCGCGCTCGCTCGGCGGCGCGGGCCATCAACTCGCGGGCGAGTCCCGTGCCGCGATACGCTTCTCGGACGTAGATGTCGCCGACGACGAGCCGTGTCGGTCGGTCGAAGACCGACGGTGTCTCGTCGACGCCGGTCGCGACGAATCCGGCGAGTTCGCCGTTACCGGCAGCGAGGTCGGAACTCTCCGACGCGCCGTCGACGGCGACCCACAGCCGATAGTGGTCGTCTGCGAGTCGGCCGAGGCGGAACTCGACCTCCGCGTCGACGATCTCCTCGTCGGGGGCGTCGACGAGCGCGTGGCTCTCGACGACCGCTTCGAGAGCACGGTGGAACGGGAGCCACAGTTCTTCGGAAAAGCGACGAACGGCAGCCTCGTCGGCGGGGAGCGGATGTAGGTCCATACGTCACGTATCTGTTGGAGAACGACCACGTTAAATGCGGCTCTCTTCAGTCGGTTATCACGATACGAAAGCACGACACCCGGCCGCATCGGTTCGGTTTTTTATCCCCGCTTTGCGTTGCCCCGAGTATGAGCGAATCCAGCCGACGAATCGCGATTCTCGCCCACGAGAAGTTCCCCGAGCGCGCGAAGACTGCGACGGGCATCATCCGCTACAGCGACGACGATGTCGTCGCCGTCCTCGACCGCGAAAGCGCAGGAGACCACGTCTCGGACCATCTCTCGGGCGTGCAGGACGCGCCCATCGTCGACTCCTTCGAGGACGTCGACGAGGAGGTCGACGCACTCGTCATCGGCATCGCGCCCATCGGTGGCGGCTTCGAGGACTCGTGGCGCGCCGACGTCCGCGCGGCGCTCGAACGCGGCGTCGACGTCGTCGCGGGCCTCCACTACTTCCTGAACGACGACGAGGAGTTCGTCGAGCTAGCGAACGAGAACGGCGCGGAACTCGTCGACGTCCGCAAGCCGAGCGACGACCTCACGGTGAGTCAAGGTATCGCCGACGAAGTCGACGCTGACGTGGTTCTCACGGTCGGCACCGACTGCTCGGTCGGCAAGATGACCGTCTCACTCGAACTGATGCAGGCCGCGAGGGACCGCGGCATCGACGCGGAGTTCATCCCGACCGGCCAGACGGGCATCATGATTGCCGGGTGGGGCAACCCCATCGACCGGGTCGTCTCGGACTTCACGGCCGGTGCCGTCGAAGAGATGATTCTGGAGAAGGGTGACGACCACGACGTGCTGTTCGTCGAGGGACAGGGCAGTATCGTCCACCCGGCGTACTCCGCCGTCACCTGCGGTATCCTCCACGGCGCGATGCCTGACAAACTCGTCCTCTGTCACGTCGCCGGCCGCGAGGCCATCCACGGCTACGAGGACACCGCCATCCCGCCGCTGTCGGACTACATCGACCTCTACGAGCGACTGGCCGCGCCGGTCCACGAGACGGGCATCTTCGCGGGTGCCATCAACACGTCCAGCGTGGACGACGACGTGGAGGCGGCCGCCGCTGTCGACGACTACAGCGACGCCATCGGCGTGCCGGCGACCGACCCCATCCGGTTCGGGGCCGAGGAAATCCTCGACGGGTTGGGCTACTGATGACGCTGACGACCGAGTTCGAGTGCGTCGAACTGCCCTTAGCGGACGCGTTCACCATCTCCCGCGGGACCCAAGAGACGGCCGAGAACGTCGTCGTCCGAATCTCCGACGAGGCCGGAATGACCGGCGTCGGTGCGGCCGCACCCTCCGTCCACTACGGTGAGACGGCAGACACCGTCGAGGCGGTGCTCCCCCGACTGCTCGCCGTCGTCGAAGCCGTCGACGACCCACACGCACTGGCGCACGTCGAGCGTCGCCTGCGCGAGACGGTCAACGACAACCCGGCCGCCCGCGCCGCCGTCAGTATCGCACTGCACGACCTCGCCGCGAAACGACTCGGTGTCCCTCTCTATCGGATGTGGGGTCTCGACGCCGAGCAGTCGCCGAAGACCTCTTTCACCATCGGTCTGGACACCGTCGAACGCGTCCACGAGAAGACGGCCGAAGCCGTCGAAGCGGGCTATCCGATCTTGAAGATCAAACTCGGAACCGACCGCGACGAGGAGTTGTTGGAGGCCGTCCGCGACGCCGCTCCCGACGCGACGCTCCGCGTCGACGCCAACGAGGCGTGGACGCCGCGTGAGGCGGTCCGGAAGTGCGAGATGCTCACCGACTACGACGTCGAGTTCGTCGAACAACCCGTCCCCGCCGAAGACCCGGAGGGGCTGAAGTTCGTCTACGAGCGTTCTCCACTCCCCATCGCGGCCGACGAGTCCTGTGTGACGCTCGAAGACGTCCCGGCCATCGCCGACCGCGTCGACATCGCGAACCTGAAACTGATGAAGTGCGGTGGTCTCCGCGAAGCGACTCGGATGGCGCACACCGCGAAAGCTCACGGGCTCGAAGTGATGCTCGGCTGTATGGTCGAGACGAACGCCGCCATCGCCGGTGCGTGTCACCTCGCACCGCTGCTCGACTACGCCGACCTCGACGGCGCGCTCTTGCTCGACGACGACGAGTACGACGGTATCGACCTCACGGGCGGTGAGATTCGACTGGACGCGCTCGGTCGAAGCGGAACGGGTGCGCAGAAACGGTAGCGACGAGACGGACCGAGACCGAGAAGACGGACTGTAACCGCCGTTACTCGGCGCTCTTCTCTTCTTCGGCCTCGCGGAGTTCTTCGAGTTCGGCCTCTACCTCCTCGTCGTCGACGTCGGCTTCGATGTCTTCGAGGTCGGCGTCGGCGCTTGCGTCGGCACTCTCTGTGTCGGCGTCTGCCGTCTCCTCGGGAGCGGTACCTTTCCCCATCTCGGCTTTCAACGTCTCCAGTTCGGAGTCGACTTCGCTGGCACTCCGGCCCGCATCGAGTTCGCGGTCGATGGAGTCCTTGTCGGAGAGTGCGTCGTCGAACGCCCCGGTGTCTTGGAGTTCGTCCATCGCGGCCGAACGGGCCTCCATCTCGTCGGTGCGTTCTTCGGCACGCTCGATTGCACTGCCGACGTCGGCCATCTCGTCGCCGACGCCGGACATGGCTTCGGAGACACGTGAAGAGGCTTCGGCGGCCTCGTAGCGGGCCTTCATCGTCTCTTTCTTCGTGCGGAACTCCTCGATACGGCCCTGTAGTTGGTTCTTCTTGTCGACCAAATCGTCCTGCGTGGACTGGAGTTGCGCTATCTGTGAGTCCAACTCCTCGATTTGGTTCATCTTCGAGTTCTTCTTCTCTAAGGCCTGTCGGGCGAGGTCTTCTCTATCTTGCCGGACAGCCTCACGTGCCTGTTCGTTGTGTTTTTCGACGTTCTCCTCCAGTCGGCGCTTCTGAATCTCGAGGCGCTTCTTCTGGGTCGTGAGGTCTGCGATACCCTGTTTGACCTGCTGGAGTTCGTCGCGCATCTTCTCGTAGGAGTAGTCCAACGTCTCTGTCGGGTCCTCCGCTCGGTTGAGGATGGCGTTGATTTTGGAGCGGATGACGTAGGACGTACGCGAGAGGATTCCCATACCCCGTACTTGTGCACGCCGACCTTAAAACCTCACGCGAGGAAGCTGTCGATGTGAGTGAAACCATCCTCCTCCCCGGCACGCGCGAGACCAAAGCGACCCTCGACGTCGCCGAGAGCGACGGCCCCGACGCCGTCGTCGTCGCGTGTCCACCGCACCCCCAACATCGCGGCCACCGCGGCGACGAACGACTCGTCGCCGTCAGCGACGCCCTCGGCGAGCACGGTATCGACTGTCTGCGCTTCGACTACGGGGCGTGGGACGAAGGTCGAGGCGAACGAACCGACGCGAGACACGCCGTCGAGTGGGCACACGAACGGTACGAACACGTCGCACTGTTCGGGTTCAGTTTCGGCGGAGCCATCGCGCTGCTCACGGCCGCCGACGTGGGTGACGACGTGGCGGCGGTCAGTGCGCTCGCTCCCGCCGGACAACTCGTCGTCGACGGCGACGACGCGCTCTGGGCGTTAGACCATCTCGACGTGCCAGTCCAAATCGTCTACGCGACCCGCGACGACACGGCCGAGTGGGAAGCACTCGTCGAGCGCGCGCGGAGCCACGGCTACGAGACGGTCGAACTGAGCGCCGACCACTTCTTCGTCGGCCAAGCGCCGAAAGTCGCCACTCACGTCACAGAGTTTCTGTCGCACCACCTCGACTGACCGGCGGACCCGGTCAGCCGAGACGAGCGCTATCGCTTATGAATAGTTGCGTTCGTATGCCGATACCGTTAGAGAACAGCTGAAATCCGAGTTTAAAGTCGGGTCAGGTTCTTCGCGCGCGGACCCTTTGCGGCCTGCTCGATCTCGAATTCGACTTCCTGGCCCTCTTCGAGGTCCGGGCCGCCGATGTCTTCCATGTGGAAGAACACGTCGTCGTCTGCGTCGTCCGTCGAGATGAAACCGTAGCCGCCGGTGTCGTTGAAGAAATCAACTTTACCTTTTGCCATTGCTCTTGAACACAACTGCTCCCACCGGATAACCCTTCCGAAGGGAGTACGCCCGGGAAAGACCTTCCCACTCACGGGCGAATTCGGCGGTGCTCACTGGTGTCGACGACAAACTGTGCACGTGGGGGGAGAACTCAGTTGTATCCGCGCCAGCGCTTCCCACACTCTTGGCACTTGAAGAACCGCGTCGGCGGTTCGTCGGCGGCCCCGGTCTGCTTGATTGTGTACCACGCCTTCCCGTGGCCACAGTCGTCACAGACGACGTCGCTCGCCGTCGGTTTCCCTTCGAAGTCTGCGCCCTCCTCGGTTTCGATGAGTTCGTCGCCTGACTGTTCCTCGGTCGAGACGAACTGCGCGGCCAAGTCGTCGTCGCGGTCGCTGGTGCCGTCACAGTCGTCGTTTGTGCACACCATCGCTCCGTCCTGAGAGACCATCATGGTGCCACACTCGTCGCAAAACTGCATGTCCTCGGGAATTTGCCTTCCAGCCACAAAGGTCACTCGGCGTCGTCGTCTCAGTCGTCGACCATCGGACAGTTCCGCACACGGAACTCACCGACGGAGACGACTTCGACGATGTCCGTTCCGTCGTGAGTGCAGGTGGCGTCCGGCGGCGCGCTGAAGTGTGGACATCGCTGGCAGTACTCGCGCTTCGGGACCACGTGTTCTGTGACGTCGCTCGGTGACTCCACCTCTTCGACCATCGATGGCGTCTCGGCGTCGGCGCTCCGAGTCGTCTCGGCGTCGGCGTTCTGGGCCGTCTCGGCGCGTCCGGTCCGTTCGACCTGCCCGACCGACGCCACAGCATCGTCATCGTCGTCTGCGCTGTCGGTCAGTAGGTCTTCCCACAGTCGCTCTCGGTCGACACTGTCGACGTCGACCTGTTCGAACACGGCCTCTCGCTCGCTGGCCGTGCCGTTCTCCCGATTCGCGTTCCGTTCGCGTACCTCTCGTGCCAACTCGTCTAACGGCGCTGCGTCGTCGGTCGGCGCTGATTCTTTTTCGCTGTCTTCAGTCATCGCCGTTCTCCGAGTGAGTGTGTTCGCTCGGTGGCGACGTGGTCTCTCCGTCGAGGGCGGGCGGGTCGCCGACCGTGAGGGTGGCGGAACCGAAGAACCCACGCGCGGGTTCGACGTCGACGAATCCGCGCTCACAGTGCGGACATTGGGGGACGGAGAGCAAGCCGAGGTGGACCGTCGAGTCACACCCGGCGCACGTCGCGTCGGTGATACTCTGTCGGTTTGCCTCGCGTTTGAGGTCGACAGCAGCGGTGTGTCGTTCCATCGTCGCTTCGAGTGCTGCCGTTCGGTCGCGGAGGTCGACGAGCGTGTAGGCGAGTCGAGTCACGTCGTCGTCGAGGTCGTCTGTCGTGTCGCGGAGGTAGGTCAGCACCTCTTCGTAGTTCTCGAACCCTCGGTCGAGACGGTCCCCGAGACCACCGATGCGGTCGAGTGCCTCCGTCGCCGTCGCACCTGCCGTGTCGACGCGGTCGGCGAGGCCCGGGTGACCGTGTTCCGTCGGTGCTTTGGTGTCGACCTCGCGTTTCACTTGGACGAGACGAGAGCGAACGTCGTCGATCTTCGTGTCGACGTCGTCTTCGACTGCCGCGAGGCGGGTGTCGAGGCGGTCGACCTCTTCGGTCAACTGCTCCCGTGTCCCGTCGGCGTCGTCGAGCGTCTCGCGCTCCCCTTCGAGGATGCGATACGCGGCCACGGCACGGACCAAGAGGTCGTCGCGGTCGACCCCGTCTTCGCTGGCCTGCTGGTCGAGCCACGTGTCGAGGTCCTCGGGTAGCGTCTCGGCCTGCTCTCCTGACATCTGTGAACAGCTATCTCTCTGTAGACTTAAACATTGTCTGCGAAGAGAGACTGTCGGCTCCGTTTAGGGACGGGTCGGTCACTCACCGAATCAGCGAGTTAGCGAATCAACGCATCACCGAATCTTTCGGACGTCGCTCACGTCGAAGCCGCCTTCGTTTATCTCCGTCTCGAAGCGAACGATGTTCTCCGACTCGAGACGCGAGAGCACACCGCGGAACGACCGGACGACCATCGTTCGCGCCCGCTGTGACCCGCCGGACTCCCACTCGAACTGGAGCGTTCCACCCGCGGCGTCCATCAAGTGACCGAGTTCTCTCGCGTCGAGCGTCTCGAGGTTCACCAGCGCGATGATGAGGCCGTCCCACTGGTGGGACGCTTTCATCAGCCCCCGCATCACCGTCGCGACTTCCGTCCACGTCACGTCGTCGCCGATGGTCCCGATGAGTTCGGTGATAGAGTCGATGAGTACGAGGTTCCCCGCGGCGTGTTCGGAGAGATAGTCACCGAGCGCCGAGACGACGCCGTCGCGGTTCTGCTGCGAGCCGAGGTCCTGCAACGACGTCGTCTCGTCCATGTACCAGTCGCGCGGAATCGGACTCAACTGGAAGTACTCGGGCGAGAAGTCGCGGAACTGGATTCGGTCGACGGCGGCGTCGACGATTTCGTCGGTCATCGTGTAGGCCAGTTCCTGCTCGATGTAGTCGCGGTCGGCGGTGAACGAGAGGTAGTGTATCTCCGGTGGAATCCGGGCGTCGTCCGCGAGGTCACCGTAGTGCAAGTCGAAGCGCTCCGGGTCGGCGTGTGCGAGGGCGTTCATCGCGGCGCTCGTGTACATGAACTCGCGTGCCCCCGCGCCCGCTTCGCCGACGAGCAACACGACGTTTCCGGAGGGAACTCCCCCACCGATGATGGAGTCGAGTCGTGGGACGCCGAAGGGGATGGTAGTCATGGAACTGTCTGTTCGGGCAGACCGTATAGTGGTTGCGCCGCTGGTGGCGTCACGGACGCTACAGAGTCACGACCGAGCGACGAGTCGAACTCGGGGGAACCTGGGAATCTGTACACTTACCGGGCGATGAGTAACACTCCGACAGCAGCGAATACGAGACCGAGGATTTTGCTCGCCGTGACGTCGTCCCCGAGGATTGTCATCCCGATGAGCGCCGCCACGACGAAGTACATCGCGCTGACCGTCGACACAGTCGTCGCCGTTCCCACGGAGAGACCCACGTAGGTCGAGATGAGGCCAATCGAGACGAACACCCCGGCAACGGCCGCGAGCAGTCCACCCCGCGGGGTGACGGCGAGCGACGCGTCGGAGAGGAAGACGTAAACCACGGTGAGTGTCGTCGCAACGACGTACGAGATAGCAGCGGCAGTCCTCGGGTCGATCGAATCGGATGCAGCGTCCCCGAGGACCAGCCAGATACCCCACGCGACCATCGTAATCGCCCCGAAGAAGACCCCCGGTCCCGCCTCTGAGAAGTCAATCACGTAGCAGGCGGTCGCCCCCCGTGGAGTAAGTGCTTCTGCTTGTCGAGTGGTCGTTCGGGTAGTTAGGGTTGTTCGTCCGAACGCAACTGTCTCTCGTTGCCACTCGACCACCTAAGCCACTCGAGCAGTTCTCCTCACTCCACACGTGCGCCGACGTTCCGGCCACGGGCGACGAACGCGCGGCCGCCACCGACGGCGTCCAGTGCGTCTTCACCCACCTCCACGGCAGCGTCGGCGTGCGTCTCGTCCGTCACGCCGTAGACCGCCGGGCCCCACGATGACTGCCCCGCTCCGTACACCGCAGGCGACTCGGCGAGTCGTTCGACCAGTTCACCGACTGGTGGGCGGTAGACGCCACCCTGTTCGTCGGCGTACCACGCGCCGTTGAGTCGTCCGACTTCGGCGACGGCCTCGCCGAACCGCTCGGCCGACCCCGTCGCGACGGCGGGGAGGAGTCGCCGCGCGAGGATGCCAGCGATTCGGTCGGCGATAGCGGGGTCGGCGCGTTCGACGACGGAGCGCATGCTGGCGTCCTCGTCGTCGCCGCTCCGGCCGGGGTCGGCGTCCGGCACGCAGACGAGAAACCGCCAGTCGTCGGGGACGGCGTGGCGGACGGCGACGGGCGGAACCGTCCACTCGCCGTCCATCGGCCGGTCCGTGGTGAACCGCGTCGTCGGGTGGCCGGCGTCGAAGACGAACCCACCCTCTTCGAACGTCGCGACGCCGATACCCGAGCGACCGCCGCGACCCAGTTGAGGGGCGCACTCGCGAACGGACACGTCTCGGCCGTATGCGCGAGCGACCGCGTCGAGCGTCGCCAACGCGAGTTGCGTCCCACTCCCGAGTCCGGCGTGTCGAGGCAGTCGCTCGTGGACTGTTACGTCTGCGCCGTCGACGCCGAGGAGGTCCGTCGCGCGGGTCGCGTACTCGCGAACCGTAGGGTCGTCGCAGTCGACGGCGTCGGCCTGTCGTGCCTCGACGACCACCTCCGGCGTGTCGAGTCCGACGCCGAGCGCACCGTAGAGTCGCTCGTGGGAGAGACTGAGGTTTCCGAAGCCGAAGTGGAGGCGTGCTCCGGCGGCGACTCGAACCATACCCCTCGCTACTAGCCCGCCGAGTAAGGTGGTTTCGACGGTGGCAACGACGTCCTGTGTCGACGCCTCGGAGGGACGCTTTTCTCCCCGGGCTGTGTCTTCGGCGACATGACTGCGCTCGATAACGCCCGCGGCGCGCTTCTCGGACTCGCCTGCGGCGACGCCCTCGGCCGACCCGTGGAGTTCCAGTCGGCAGAACAGATTCGGACCACCCACGGCCGCGTCGAGGAGATGCTGTCGAACGGGACGCACGGTCAGCCGGCGGGAACGGTTACGGACGACACCGAGATGGCGCTCTGCATCGCCCGCAGTCTCGCCGAACGCGAGGCGTTCGCCCCGACCGACGTCGCCGCTCGCTTCGTCGAGTGGTACGAGTCGGGACCGTTCGACATCGGTCTCATGACCGCCGACGCCGTCCGCAACCTGCAAGACGGCCTCGCGTGGGACGAGGCCGGCCAGCGCGTCTGGCAAGCCCGCCCTGAAGGGTCGAACGCCGGAAACGGGAGCGTGATGCGCTGTGTCCCCTACGCGCTGGCCTTCGTCGACGACGAGGAGAGCTTAGACCGGGCGAGCAGGCAGTCCTCGGCCATCACCCACGCCGACCCGCGCTGTACCGCGGGCTGTGCCCTCCTGAACCGGACCGTGGCAGGGTTGATTCGCGGCGGTGACGACCCGCTCGCGCGGGCGCTCGACGCGACGGATCTTCCCGACGAGTTGGAGGCTGCGCTCCGACCCGTCTCGGAGAGCCAGCGGCCAAGCCCGCTCCGTTCGTCGGGCTACGTCGTCCACACGCTGCAGGCGGCGCTGTGGCTCGGACTCACGGCCGACTCGGCCGAGGAAGCCGTCGTCGACGCCGTCGCACTCGGCGAGGACACCGACACCGTCGGCGCGGTGACGGGGGCTATCGCCGGTGCACGCTTCGGTGCGTCCGCACTCCCGGAACGGTGGTTGGAGACGATTCCGGAACGCGAGGAACTCTCGTCGCTGGCGACGGTGCTGTACGAGACGGAGTTCCCCGTCGTCGGCTGATTCGGGACGGGTTCGAGACCGATTCAGGACGGAAGCGGACAGAGACTCGCCGTGAAGACGACTACCTCGTCGGTGTCGTTGCGTGCGCCGTGGACGACGCCGCGTTCGTGGAGGACCACGCCGGGTGCCTCTATCTCTTCTTCCTCCTCGTCTTGAATCACGGTCACCGTCCCCTGCAGCACGTGAAAGACGTTCGTACTGTCGTCGTGTTCGTGCGGCGAGAGTTCGGCACCGGGACCGAGCGCGAACGTCTTCACGAGCACGTCGTCGGTGACGACCAGTTCTGCGGTCTCGACGTCGCCCGGGTCGGGCGAGAGGTCTGTCAAGCGATCGAGTGTCACGGGACAGTCGTCGCTCGCGGGGCGGTTAAGCGTACGGTCGATCGAGCGTACGGTCACCGTCGGTGTGACCGGTGCGGCATATACAGGCATCGTGCGTATCCGTGATGCTCGTGTGAACCGTTCTATCGTCTCTCTACCGGCGAACCCACCCGACGGCTGGCAGTCACTCTCCACCGAACGTGGTTCGAGATACAGCGCCGCCCAACGAGTACGATTCGTCAGCCCGAATGCCGGGTTGGCAGTCGCAGTGACGCTCGACGACGACGGCCCGGAATACCGCGTCGACAGACTCTGTGACGGCGATTGGACGCCGGTCGTTCGGAAGGCACCTCGGGACGAGGCGCTCCGCTACGCACACGGGTTCATGCGAACGACGAGAACGACGAACTGAGTCGGAGCGATTCGGAGAGAAAAGCGAGCGTCGACTACGCGACGAGTTCTTCGGCGACGACGTCCGGCCCGAGCAGGTTCGGGTCGACGGCCAAGTCGGCCTGTCCCTTCGCGAACTCCGGGAGGGTGTCGTGTGCGTAGACGACGACGCGGACGTCGGGGTTCAGTTCCTTCGCGAGCGGAATCGCCGTCGCGTCGTCGAGGTTGGTGAGGACGAACAGGTCGGCGCTCGCCAGCCCTGCTTCGTCCATGCTGTCTGCGGACGCGGGTGTGTCGATGTACGTCGTCTCGACGCCTTCGGCTTCGAGGGCACTGCCGAGTCCGTCGGCGTCGTCGCCGGCGACGATGGCTGTCGTCACCGTCATCACTCGTACTCGATGGTCGCCGGGGGTTTGTGCGTCACGTCGTAGACGACGCGAGCGACGTTCTCGTTCTGTCCGGTGATACGGGACTGGATACGTTGGAGCGTCTCCCACGGGAGTTCCTGTGCGCGGGCGGTCATCCCGTCACGCGACTCGACGGAGCGAACTGAGACGATCCAACCGTGGACGCGGTTGTCGCCCTTCACGCCGGTCGCCTTGCCGACGACGGCGGCGAACGCCTGCCACGGTTCGTGTTCCTCCGTCTCTTCTTCGACGACGTGACACGCGTCGCGGGCCACCTCGACCTTCTCCGGCGTGACTTCGCCGATGACGCGCACGGCGAGACCGGGGCCGGGGAACGGCATCCGCTCGGCGACGACCTCTTCGAGGTCCAGCGCACGAGCGACCTCGCGAACTTCGTCTTTGTAGAGGTCGCGGACGGGTTCGACGATGCCCTCGAAGTCGACGACGTCGGGGAGTCCACCGACGTTGTGGTGGGATTTGATGTTCCCCTCCGACTCGATGCGGTCGGGGTAGATGGTCCCCTGTACGAGGTACTCGGCGTCGGTGTCTTTCGCCTCACGCTCGAACTCGCGGATGAACTGCTCGCCGATGACCTTCCGCTTCTCCTCGGGGTCGGTGACGCCGGAGAGGGCGTCGAAGAATCGGTCTTGAGCCTCCACGACTCGGAGGCTCTCCATGAACGCGAACGTCTCTCTGATTCCCTCGGTCTCGCCTTTCCGCATCAGTCCCGTGTCCACGTAGACCGGGGTGAGTTGGTCGCCGATGGCCTCGTAGGCCAGTGCGGCAGCGACGGAGGAGTCCACCCCGCCCGAGAGGGCGATGATGGCGTGTTCGTCGCCGACCTGTTCTCGAATCTCTGCTGTCGCCTCGTCGATGAAGCTGTCTACGTCTACCATTTATGCTTGAATCTCTTTCTTCGCAACTTGTTCGAGGACGGCGTCGACGAGTCCGACGAACGGCGGACTCGCTCGGTCTGGTCGCGAGCGGAACTCGGGGTGGAACTGCGTCCCGAGGAAGAACGGGTGGTCGGTTCGTTCGACGATCTCCATCCGGTTTCCGGCCTTCCCGGAGAACACCATGTCTCCGGCTTCGAGTTCGTCGATGTACTCGGGGTTCACTTCGTAGCGGTGGCGGTGTCGTTCGGTACAGGAGTCCGCGCCGTACACGTCGGCGGCGAGCGAGTCGGCCTGGATGTCCGTGTCGTGTGCGCCGAGTCGCATCGTGCCGCCGAGGTCCTGCAGGTCGTACTGTTCGGGCAGGAGGTCGATGACGGGGTACGGCGTCTCGGGGTCGATTTCCGCGGAGTGTGCGCCCTCCCAGCCGAGGATGTTGCGGGCGTGTTCGACGACGGCCATCTGGAAGCCGAGACAGAGTCCCAAGAACGGAACGTCGTGCTCGCGAGCGTAGCGGATTGCCTCTATCTTGCCCCCGGTTCCCCGAGAGCCGAATCCGCCGGGGACGACGATGCCGTCCGCCTCGCGGAGTCGTTCGGTGTGGGTGTCGCGCATCTCGTCGGAGTCGACCCACAGCACGTTGACGTCGACGCCCTGTTCGAGGCCAGCGTGTTTCAGCGCCTCGTAGATGGACATGTAGGCGTCTTCTAAGGCGTACTTGCCGACGAGCGCGATGTCGACGGACCCGTCACGCTCGCGGGTGACCAGTTCGCGCCAACTGTTGTCGCGTTCGCTCTTCGGGAGCGCCTCGCCAATGAGGCCGAGTCGAGCCATCACGTACTCGTCGAGGCCCTCGTCTTCGACCATCAGGGGGACGTGGTAGATGTCCTCGACGTCGGGGTTCGAGAAGACGGCCTCGGTGGGAACGTCACAGAACTGCGCGATTTTGGCCTTCGTCGCCTGCTCCAGATGCTCCTCGTTGCGGCCGACGAGGATGTCCGGTTGGAGGCCGATAGAACGCAGTTCCTTCACGCTGTGCTGCGTGGGCTTCGTCTTCTGCTCGCCGTTCTTCGAGTTCGGGACGAGCGTGACGTGGGTGAGCAGGAAGTCGTCGTCGTCCTCTTCGTGGGCGAACTGGCGGAGCGATTCGAGGAACGGCATCGACTCGATGTCGCCGACCGTCCCGCCTATTTCGACGATACAGACGTCGGAGCCGTCGGCCGCCTCGCGGATGCGGCGTTTGATGTCGTCGGTGACGTGCGGGATAATCTGGACCGTCTTTCCGAGGTAGTCACCGGCGCGTTCCTTCTCGATGACGTGCTGGTAGGTCTTGCCCGTCGTGATGTTGTGGTCGGAGGTCATGTCGACCCCGAGGAACCGCTCGTAGTTCCCCAAGTCGAGGTCGACTTCGCCGCCGTCTTTGAGCACGTACACCTCGCCGTGCTCGTAGGGGTTCATCGTCCCTGCGTCGACGTTCAGATACGGGTCGACCTTGACGGCCGTGACGTCGAACCCGGCGTTCGCGAGCAGTCGGCCGGTACTGGCGGCCGTGATGCCTTTCCCGAGCCCGGACATCACACCCCCCGTGACGAAAATGAACTTCCTCCCCAAATCGGGGTCGTAACCTGTGTCAGGTTCCGTCGGCATACCGAGTGTGTGCGAGGGGCGCTGAAAACGGTTTCGGAGCGGTCAATCCTGTGGGAAGGAGCCGCAAGTTCATGGACATTAGGGTGTTTTTCACGCCGATTGTCAGAACAGAGGACCACCGCGTTCTGACCCGCCGAACGTGACGTCGATTGCGGGGTTGAACTCGCCACTCGTTACCTCGAACGAGGCGACGCTGTGGAACGACTGGCTGCGTTCTGTGGACCCGCTCCACCTCGCACTGTGGACGTCCTCCCACGACTGTCCATCGTACCCCATCATGCTTGCGCGCTCGATACGTCCAGTTCCGAGCGGATACTGTATCACTTCCCCGCCTAGCGAGACGGACGCCGGACCGGAGTCCACCGGCGGGCGCGGTTGCCACTCGGTCATCGTTCCCCACTCTGGATTGTACGCGATGTTGTGGCCGAGGTGCCGAAGGTTCGGTTCGTCTGCCAGCATCTCTCGGTCGTCGTTCGGCCTCCCGCCACTCCAGAGATAGAGATAGTACCGCGTTGGTGCCTCCGAATCACGGTACACCACCGCGATATGCCGAGTGTAGACGAACTGGTTGCGGACACGCCCTGGCTTGGCAAGCGCCCACTGGAACGTCGCGGTATCAGGAAACGGCGACCGACCGGTTCCGCTCCACGGAGCGTGCTCGCCAAACGACTCTCGCAGATAGTCGGCGAACTCGACGTACCACTCGTGAGAGCGTCGCTCCTCCTCGTCGTAGTTGGCGATGCGAAACCCAGCATGCGTCGACATTCCGGGACCGTTGTAGCCACCAGTACACCCCGATAGCGACGCGAGCGACCCAGCCGAGAGCGTCGCACCGACACGACGCAGAAACCGACGACGAGAGGAGGGACCAGTCATGACGCGACTGTCGCCCACTCGACAGATAACTGTTCGCGTCTTACCCACCGACAACTACTATCTCCTCCACCCTGAACCACCCTTTGTGTCCCACGCCTACGACTATCACGTTCACTCGAACTACTCCGACGGGCGGTTTCTCTTCCAGATGCTTCGGGCGGCCGAAGAAGCAGGCCTCGACGGCGTCGGTTTCGCCGACCACTGTAACGTCTCCTCGCGCGAGGCGATGCAGGAGGCGAAGCGGCATCTCGGATTCAACCTCGACCAGACGTACGAGCGACGACGGGAGGCAATCGACTCCCTGCAGGACCGATTCGACGTCGCCATCTTCGACGCCGTCGAGATGGACTACGACCCACGGGATGAAGCGGAGATAGCCGACTTTCTCGACGAGGCCGACTTCGACTACACCATCGGGAGCGTCCACCACCTCGAAGACGTGAACGTCCACTTCGAGGGCTACTTCGCGAAGAAAGACGAGGACGAACGGCGTGCGCTCGTCGACGAGTACTACGACACGCTCGTCTCGCTCGTCGAGTCCGAACTGTTCGACGTCGCCGCACACATCGACCTGCTCGAACGGAACCCTGTGCTTCGAGGCTACGCGACCGAAGACCACTACGAGCGCGTCGCCGCGGCGTTCACCGAGTCGCGGACGATTCCCGAGATAAACGGCGGGCGTATCCTCCGAGACTACGGCGAGTTCCATCCTGCGCCGTCGTTCCGCGACGTACTCGCCGCCCACGACGTGGCATACACCGTCGGGTCGGACTCACACGACCCGGCGGCGCTGAAGAACTGTACGCCGGTGCTCACAGAGTTCTTCGAGGAGAAGAGAGAGGACCCGGTTCGAGTCGTTTCCTAACTAGTCGTCGATGCGACGGACGCCGTCGATTTCGAGGACGAAGTCGGGACCGAACGCCCCAGCAGGCGTCTGATAGCCGACCGGTGCGTCGCCGTCGAGGACACGCTGGGTAGCGAGTATCGCCGTCTCGACGGTGAGTTTGTAGGTGTGTGGCGTCCGGAGACGGCTGACCGCCGAGTCGTAGCCGTCGGCCGCCTCGCCCCACACCCAGACGAACCCGTCTTCGAGTTCCTCGTCGTCCGGGCCGTCGACAGTGCGGTCGACGAGCCACTTCAGCCCCGACTGGGCGACGTCGCTGTCGAGGACGCCGCCGAACGTCCGCTCGGCTTTGAGGAGCGTCCGAGCGATGCGCGGAAGCGCGGCGTACACCTCGATGTTAGGGATACCGGTCGTGTAGTAGGCGGTGGCGACGTCACCCCACGGGACGGTAGTCGCCTTCTTTCGCCCGCGTCCGAAGTCGACGGTCCGCGTCTTCCACGCCGCGGGCACCTGCTTGAGATGGCCTTCGCGGCGCACGACACAACCCTGGCCGAGTCCTTCGACGGCCGTCTTCAACGTTCCCGGCGAGAACGACCCGACGGCGTCGAAGCCGAGCGAGAGCGTCTTGGCCTCGGGTAGCCGGTCGTGGAGGTGGGCGGCGAGACAGTCGGTCGGGACGACGTCGAAGCCGACGCCGGGCATGAGCGTCACGCCCTTCTCGGCGGCAGCCTCGTCCATCCCGTTGAGGCGGGTGAACACGCCCACTTCGCCGGTGATGTCGAGATAGTGGGTGTCCGTCTGGAGACACGCCTGTGCGAGCGGTGCGGCCGTCTGGGAGAACGGCCCGGCGCAGTTGAGCACGAGGTCGACGTCGTGGAGGCGGTCTGCGGCATCGTCGGCCTCGAAGATGCGCGCTCGGCAGCCGAGTTCGTCGGTCTGTTCGGTCACTTTCGATGCGGTTCGTCCGGCGAGGATGGGGTTCCAGCCCCGTTCGACCGCCGCGCGAGCGATGCGGTCGCCGGTGTAGCCGTACGACCCGTAGATGAGGACCTCCGACATGGTGGTTAATCGATGTGTCCGGCGGCGAGTCGGTAAACCCTGCCGGTCTGGGTCGTGAGTGGGTTCCTTCTTCGAGTCACGAGTGAGCTATGAGGTGGATGTGCGTTTACTTCCGGGAACGATACTGCGTCAAGCTTCTCGAAGGCCCACGCACTCTCGACTCCCGGGTCTCGCTGTGCTCCTCACTCACTTCGTTCGTTCCGGTGCTTACTTCGTCCGGGTTCGTCGAGAGCGCGTCCCCTTTCAGTCCCACTGGAAGAGCAAGCTCTTCCAAGCCCTCGTTCACTCCGCTCACGAGGACACCCGACAGCCTCAGTCCTCCCCAACCTCGCCGTCGGGACAAGACCCGATGGCTCTCTCGCACGAGTGACTCGCCTCGCGAGAGCAAGCTCTCGCTGTCCTCCGTTCGTTTTACTCACGGAGACGCCGAGACACGCCGCGAAGCCACGCGCCGGGGCGGTAGTTTCGTCTCGACGTACTCCGAAACCTCTCTCATCTCCGACTACTCCACGCTCCTGCCGCGGCCACAGCCTTTCAGGTGCTCCCCCGAGAACGAGCAGGTATGGACGACATGCCACGACTCGGTCTGGGAACGTACGACAACACCGACCGAGAGCAGTGTATCGAGAGCGTGAAGACGGCCATCGAGATGGGCTATCGCCACGTCGACACCGCGCAGATGTACGACAACGAGGAGTACGTCGGCGAGGGTATCGAGCAAGGGCTGGAGGCCGCAGGTATCGACCGTGACGAACTCTTCGTCGCGACGAAACTCGACACCGACAACACCGGCCACGACGACGTCGTCGAGACGACGAAAGAGAGTCTCGACCGACTCGGCCTCGACTACGTCGACCTGATGTACGTCCACTGGCCGACGAACGCCTACGACCCCGAGGAGACCCTGCCCGCGCTCGACGAAGTCGTCGACGAGGGACTCGTCGACCACGTCGGTCTCTCGAACTTCCGCCCGGACCAGTTGGACGAGGCCCGCGAGATACTCGACACCGACCTCTTCGCCCACCAGGTCGAGATGCACCCGATGCTCCCGCAGCGCGAACTCGTCTCCTACGCGCAGGAGCACGACCACTACCTCGTCGCCTACTGTCCCATCGCTCGTGGCGACGTCGCCGACAGCGACCGGATTCAGGAGATAGCCGAGCGACACGACGCCTCGCCGTATCAGGTGAGTCTCGCGTGGTTGCTCTCGAAGGACAACGTCGCCGCCATCCCGAAGGCGACGGGCGAAGAGCACATCCGCGACAACTTCGGCGCACTCGACCTCACGCTCTCCGAGGACGACCTGGCGACCATCGACAACATCGGCGAGCGCGAGCGTATCGTCGACCCCGACGACGCGCCGTGGAACCAAGCGTAAGAACCTGAACGCCACGGTTATCGGGCGACGTCTCGTAGGCAGACTATGACTCTCCTCGAAGCGGTTTTCGTCTTCGTCGTCGGCTACGTGAGTGGCACCGTCACCCGCTGGTTCGCGGGACTCGCGGCCGTCGCCGCACTTCTGTTGGCCATCTTGGGGCTTGCCGCCCCGGCATCCTTCTTCGACTTGCTCGAACCAGTGGTCGACATCTACACGGGTAACGAACTGCTGTTCCTCTCGGGGTTCCTGTTCGCCATCAGCAAGGTACGACACAGCAGTCGAGCGCGAGCGAGTGGTTGGCGACGAGAGAGTAACCCCTGAGACGGGGGCGATAGTTTCACACCGAGATGAAGACACAAAATACTTATCAGCAACGGGACACCTGCCCGTATGAACCGCCGTTCGTACGTCGTTCTCGCCGGGTCCCTCCTCACTGCTGGCTGTACAGGGTCGAGTCCGACCGACGCGTCTTCGAATACGTCGACGAGGAACTCGACGACTTCGACGAACTCGACGCAAACCGGCGCGTCGACGTCAGCCCAGTCGCTGAAGACGGCCGCCATCGGGTCGGAGTCCGACCTCCCGGAGAACGTCAACGACCGGACGATACAGCTCTTCGGGTCCAAAGACGCGGTCACCATCGTCGTCTCGAAGGCCGATAGCGACGAATTCGAGGAACGCTACGACGTCCCGGCGAACACGAACTTCAGACTCGACGTCTTTGTCCCGGCCGACTACACGGTGATGGTCCAAGCGACCGAGGGTCGGTCGAAGACGGTCGAGGTCACGGAAGACTCGTTCACCTGCACCTCGTCGATAACCAACGTCTACGTCCCCGAGTCGGAATCGATTCGCGTGGTCGAACACGACCCCGAAGCGTCGTGTGACGACACGGGTACCGACGCCGCAGCGAACGGAACCGCGACGACGACGGTGACCACTACTCCGAAGTAGCCGACGGTCAGAAACCAGCAGACTGCGCCGCGAAAATGAATCGAAGAGAGACCACGTCGAGAGCGTGTTTCCGCTCTAATGCGCCGCCGAGATTAGCCGGTGTTCTTCATCCCGGCCGCGATTCCTTTCACCGTCAGCCGAAGCGTCTTCTCCTCGGCGGGCGTCCGGTGGGTCTGGGCGAGCAGATGCGTCTGTAGCAGGTTCAGCGGGTCGACGTAGGGGTTACGTCGGCGCAGACTGTCACCGAGCCAATCGCGCTTCAAGAGGCGGTTACGGTCCGACACGTCCAACACGAGTTCGACCCCGCTCTCGTACTCTTCGGAGACGCGAGGGAAGAACTGCTCGCGGAGGTCCTCGTCTGCGAGGTCCGCGTACTCCGCGGTGATTTCGAGGTCGGTCCGCGCCAGCGACAGCGCCGCGTTGTCGAGCGTCGTTCGGAAGAACGGCCACTCCTGATACATCTCCTTCAGCAGTTCGCGGTCGCCGCCGTCGTCGAGGTACGCCTCCATCCCCGAGGCCAGCGAGTACCAGCCGGGGAGGATACACCGCGACTGCGTCCACGAGAACACCCACGGGATGGCACGCAGGTCCTCGACGGTTCGCTCGCCGCTTCGGGAGGCGGGCCGCGACCCGAGGTTGAGGTTCTCGATGACCGTGATAGGTGTCGCCTGCTCGAAGTAGGAGACGAAGCCGTCGGTGTTGAGCAGGTCACGATACTCCTCGCGCGCCGCCGCGCACATCGTGTCCATCGCGTCGACCCACTCCTCGGGGACGTGTTCTTCGGGTTCGAGCAGCGCGTTGTGCCGCGAGCGAATCTGCGCGTCGAGCATCTGTTCGAGGTTGCGCTCGGCGATTCGCGTGTTGCCGTACTTCTCGGCGATGGCCTCACCCTGTTCGGTGAACTTGATCTGCCCCGTCACTGTCTCGTTCGGGAGCGCGAGCATCGCCTGATTCATCGGGCCGCCACCGCGTGAGATGGACCCGCCACGCCCGTGGAACAGACGCATCGTCACGTCGTGGTCGTCGGTGATGTCCGCGAGTCGACGCTGGTTCTTGTAGAGGTCCCAGTTGGCGGCGAGCACGCCGTTCTCCTTGTTCGAGTCGGAGTAGCCGAGCATGATCTCCTGGACGCCGTTGCGGACTTCGAGCACCTGCGAGTAGGCCTCGTTCTCGAACAGCGTCCCCATGATGCGGCGCGCGCCGTTGAGCGCCGACTCGGTTTCGAGCAGCGGGACGATGTCCAGTCCACAGTGGTCGGGAAGGGAGACGACGCCCGCCTGGTCGGCGAGGAACAGCACTTCGAGGACGTGACTCGGCTCCTCGGTCATCGAGATGGCGTAGGTGTCGATAGCACCGACACCGTACTCGCGCTGCCAGTCGGCGAGTTTGGCGAACCGCGTGAGGACGCGTTTCGTGTCGTCGGAGACGTCACCGGGCGATTCGAGGTCGAGAACTGGCTCTTCTTGCAGTACGGCGTCGGTCAGGAGGTCGACGCGCTCGTCCTCGTCGAGGCTCTGGTAGTCGAACCCCTCCTGTTCGAGCGCCTCGTGAATCGCCTGCGTGTGCATCTCGCGGTGGTCTCGGAGGTCGAGACTCGCGAGCGAGAAGCCGAAGGTGTCGACCTGTCGAATCAGCGGTTCGACGAACGCGTCTGCGACCTTGCCTGCGCCGTTGCGTTCCAGACTCTCTGCGATGGCTTCGAGGTCGTCGATGAGTCTCTCGTGGTCTTCGTAGCCACCCGGACGCACGTCCTCGATGCGGTCGAGTCGTTCACGCATCAGCTTCAGTTTCTGGCGATACGGCTCGTCGGGGTAGCGCTCCTCGGCCTCGTCGGCGACGACCGGAAGTCGCTCGCGGTCGTCCGCCAACGACTCGGCGAACGCCTTGCCGGTCTCGATTCGGCTACCGTCTTGACTCAGCACACCGGAGAGTCGCTTGAGAGCCGTCCGGTACTTCCCGAGCACCACCGCACGCTGTCGTTCGAGCGTCTCCGTCGTCACCTCGGGTGTGACGAACGGGTTGCCGTCGCGGTCACTGCCGGCCCACGACCGGAACTCGAACAGTTTCGGGACGTCGACGTTCGGATACTCCTCGGAGACGATCTCCTCTAACTCGCTGTAGACTTCGCCGACGACGTCGAACAGCGTGTTCTCGAGGTACCACTGGACGTTTCGAGCCTCGTCGGTCGGTTCCGGTCGGCGATTGCGGACCTGCGGGGTCTGCCAGAGACTCGTGACTTCGGCGTCGACGCGGGTCCAGACGTGTCCCTCCTCGCGGTCGGTCATCCGCCGCTCGTCGAGCGTTTCCAGGTCGTCGGCGATGGAGCGAAGCTTCGCCTTCACCGTCTTCCGACGGGCCTCCGTCGGGTGTGCGGTGAACGTTGGCTCGATGAGCACGTCGTCGAGGACCCCCTGTACGGTCTCGCTGTCGGCGTCGTCCGCTGCCAACTCGGCGATGGTCTCGTCGAGGCTGTCTTCGAGGGTTCCCTCCTGGGAACTCGTGCGGACGGCCCGGACGCGCTCGCGCTCTTCGGCGAGATTGATGAGTTCGAAGTAGGTCGTGAACGCGCGAGCGACGACGCTCTCGCGCTCGGGTTGAATCGATTCGAGAACGTCGTGTAGTGGCTGTCGACTGGGTGCGGACCCGTCGCGGTAGGCGATCGCTGCCGTCCGCAGGTCCTCTACTGTCTCGAAGTCGGCAGTCGACGTCTGCGATTCGAGGACGGTACCCAGAAGCGCCCCTAGTTCGCGGACGTCTTGTCTGACGTTCCGGTTGTGGAGCTTCATACTCGTGACTACTGTTGGCATGTGATAAAAGGACACGACTCGTTTCGAAAAATTGCCTCTGAGGCGAGTAAATCGTTAATGAACGTTCGTCGCGCTCGGCACGACGCGGCGGCCCACTGGGTCGGAGAGACAGAGAAGGGGCCGCGACAGGGGGGTAACTGTCGCGGCCACGGCTGTGACTGCAGACGATGGCTCGTTGGATGACAGGCTGTGTAGCGTAGCGGAACGGTAGTCTCGCGGGTGGTGGCGACTCCCTTCCGACGCCAGTTGGTCGCTCTCGGCGGACTGATAAATAGCTCGCTAAGTGAACTATATAGCACTCCGGTCCGCTCGCTCGGGCGGGCGTTCCACAGACGAAGATACCCCGTAAGCGTACCGCTAGCAGGGAATTTCGACCCGGCGAACGACCGCTCACTTCGTCACTCTTTTTACCAGTCGCTCCAAGCATCAGTCATGAGCAACGACGACAAGTACCCGACCGAATCTGGTCGGCGGCGGTTCGTCAAGGGCGTCGTCGGGGGCGCGGCGCTCGCTGGCGTCGGCACCACTGGCGCGGTCGCCGTCAACAGCGCGACCACCTCCTCCGGTGCCGGTGGTGGGTCGACGCAGGCGATGGCTATCGAGAACACCGGTGGGCCCGCACCGCGTGGCATGCCGCAAATCCCCGTCGAAATCGACTCCGACGGCAACATCAAGGGCGTCTGGCCCGAGGTCCAAGAGGTGACCGAGAGTGGGGTCACGTTCCAAGTCGCCGAGACCGAGAACTACAACGGCAGCGACGTCACCTACTCCTCCGAGTGGTTCCAGTACTGCGGTGTCGAATCGTACGAGGGAATCAAGCCTGACTACGAGAGCGAGAACTTCTTCCACTCTGGCGCGAACCCGGCCTACACGTGGCAACAGGACACCTACAGCGAGGGCGACACGCTCAACATCTCGGACTTCGAGGACTACCGAAGTTGGGGTAACGGTATCGGTGAGTCCGGCCTCGGCAAGCCAGCAACCGGGACGTGGCGCTCGCAGGACTCCGAAGACACCATCCCGATTCAGGTCATCCGAAGTCCGCTCATCGAAGAGGCCGCGCAGAACGACCCGTGGCTCCAAGCGTCGACGTCACAGGGCGTCATCGCGTGGCTCAACAAGTGTACCCACTTCTGCTGTGTTCCCGGCTACAAACAGGCCGCAGACGCCGCGAAGTTCAACGCCGAGAACGACGTCTACTGTCAGTGTCACCAGTCGGTGTACAACCCGTTCAGCGTCGTCGAGACGCTCTTCGTCGCCCGTCCGCGCCCCGAAGAGTAGACGACCGGACCGAAGAGACGACATCGTTTTTCACCGCGTCGCCCGGTAGTAGACGTATGGACGACGCCTTCCAGACCGAACTCGATGCTGCACGTGACCTACTCGACGACGACAGTCTGACCGCCTTCCACGTCGGTGTGGTCCGCGACGGCGTGGAGATAGACACCACGTACTCTTACAGAACCGACGACAGTGACGGCGATGGAGAACACGAAGGGTTGCAGGCGCTCTCGCTTCTCGCCACCCACCTCCGCATTGTCGCCGACGAGGCCGGTGTCGACTACGAAACCGTGGCTACCGACGCGGTGACGCTCGCGACACAGGTCGAAGAAGCACCGACCGACGAGACCGGAGAACGGGAGTAACCACAGTCGAGGACGTTCGCAGAGCCATACAGCCGATACGGCCGTCTTCACGACAGCGGACACTAACTCTTTTCACGACGACGACGGGTGACTCTCCCTCACCCGCCGCTGACCGGCGGGAACAGCGCGAGTTCGTCCCCGCCGTCGAGGACCGTCTCCAGTCCGTCGTCGGCGAACACGTTCTCGCCGTTTCGGAGGACGTTGATGTGGTCTCGGAGGTCTCCGTCGTCGTCGAGGACGCGGTCGGCGAGCGGCGGATGTGCCGACAACAGTTCGTCGAGGGCGTCGCCGACGGTGTCGCCCGCGTCGGCGTCGACAGAGACGTGCCGGTCGCCGGCGAGTTCTGCGAGGTCCGCAAACAGCTTCCACTCCATATCAGTCACTCCCCGGCGGCGGGTGAAGAGGGTTGCGTCTGTGGCTGTGCCTCCGCCTCCAGTCGTCGCACGCCGTCGGGCCGAGCGATGACGTAGAGCGTGTCGCCCGCGGTGAGCGTCCGACTCCGGTGTGGAATCGCCTCGACGGTCCCTCGTTCGGGGCGGACTGCCGCGACGATTTCGCCGACGTCGGAGACGGCTTTGCCGTCGAGTGGACTCTCTGCACGAACCGTCACCACGCCCATCGTCTCCTCGGCGGCCCGCAGGAGCGAGGCGAACTCGTGTTCGGTCTTTGGCTCGGACGGGAGTGTCACCACGCGATACGACCGGGTCGTGTCGAGCGTCGTCGCGTCGGCGGCGTCGACAGCGAGTGTCGTGACGTCGTCGGTCGCTGCACGCAACTCCGCTGTGACGACGCGTTCGGGCGACTCGGTGTCGGTCCACACCTGTACGATGTCGCCGGGACTGGCCGTGGCGGCGGGGTCGGCCTCGATGGCGACGGCCGCCGCACCGGGAGTCAGCGTCGGACCGATTCCGGTCATCCGACTCCCGACGGCGAGATACTCGACGTCGCCGTCCTCGTCGATTTCGACGTCGACGTAGCCGACGCCGTAGTCGTCTTTCAGCCGCGTCGCCAGTCGGCCTCGAAGCTCCTCGACGGTCAACTTCCGCGGGAACAACAGCGTCTTGCCGGCCATCTCGGCCTTTCGCTCGGCCGAGACGGCGTCGTGTTCGTCTATGTCGCCAACCTCTTCGGGAAGCGTGATGGCCGTCACCCGACCGACCGAGCGGACGACTCGACTCACTTCGCCTTCGAGTTCTCGGACGCCCGTGACGGCGAAGACGTTCGTCGCGAAGGCGTCGCCGACGCGCCACCCGACCAGCGAGATGGCGATGCCAATAGAGATTGCGGCGACGTTCTCCAACACCGCCTGTAGCTGGAAAATATCGGTCTCGTTGCCCTCGATGACGAGTCCGAGTTCTACGAACTGCAACGCTGCGACGACGGCGGCGACGCCGACGAGTGCAGCAACTCCCTTCGAGACTTGCTCCTTGAAGTACCACCGAAAGACCAGCGCGGTTACCCCTGCTGCGACGGCCGCGGCAAGCGCGTAGCCGAGGAGGTCGCCGACGAACCCGACAGCGTCTGTTGCGAACTGAGCGAACGGAGCGCCGACCTGCAACACGAGACTCACGCGGCCACCTCCGCGAACGCGTCGAGCGCGCTGCGCGTCCCGACGACGAACAACTCGTCACCAGCGGTCAACTCGGTCGATCCGCGGGGAGCGAACTGCCACGTCTCGTGTCTCACTGCGAGGATGCCTACCTCGTAGGTGTCACGGACGCTCGCGTCGCCGATAGTGACGCCGTCGAGTGCCCCGCCGGTCTTCACCGAGACGCGGCGGAACCGACGTCCCGCACGACGTAACAACGTCGTGAGTTCGAACTCGCGGCGCGTCCCGCGTGCCTGCACGACCAGTCGCGGCGACGGTGACGAGAGGAGTGTCTTGGCTTCGGTTCGCGGAACGGCGACGGTCACTCGCCCGTCTCCACCGGCCGTTATCGGCGGCGGGGGCGTCTCGACCGTCTCGGTCGTCTCGTCTGTGCCGCCGTCGGTAGCGGTCGCTTGCTTGGTCGCGTCACTGCTCGCCGCCTTTTCGGTCGCCTCGGAGCCAGTCGAACGCACTGCAAGAACCGTCCCCGTCACCGTCGTCTCCGACGTGACGAGGTCGACGATGTCGCCTCGGGCCAACCCGGTCGGGACGAGCGCCTCGACGGAGACGGCGCGCTTGCCCGATGGAACGCGTTTCGAGAGCGCACCGACCGGCGGGGCGGCGGCGATGGTCGCTCGCGCTCGCTCGTCGAGGTGGACCGACACCTCCGCGAGGTCGTGGTCGTTCCGCAGGCGGTCGGCGAGTCGTGTCTCCAGTTCGGTGAGTGGCACGTCGGCGGGGAACGTCCACTCGCCGTTCTGGAGCTCTGTACGCAACGCCGCAGGCATCGGCGGGTAGCCTTCGACGTCGGCGATTTCACCGGCGACGGTAATACGGACTTGGCCGCGCCCGCCGACGAGTTCGACCACGTCCGTCGAGAGCGTTCGGTCGGTGATCTTCTTCAGCGTGAGTCGTTTCGGAAGCGCCGCCCCGAGTTTGTCACCCTGGGCGTGCGCATAGAGCGTAATCATCAGCACGACGATGATAGCGACGACGATGGCGACGTTGTGTTCGGCGTTGATGACCGCTTCGTCGCTCAGTGCCAGGAGACCACCGTTGACACCTGCGATGGCGAGTGCGAGGACGACGACACCGAACCCGGGGATGGTGACGTCCGTGAAGTACTTGAACACGAAACCCAACCCGCCCGCGATGAGTGCGGGGATGATACCTGCGAGGACACCGAGATAGATGCCGTAGAGGATTTCGACCGGAAGTGCAGCCATGAGCGGTGCCTCTCGCCGCTCGATTAAACCAGTACCGCTGTACGACATCGTCGTGGAGCCGTGAGGCTTTATACGTAGACGGCGTTTCGAGTCCGGTATGGCACTGGGAGGAGTTCACGTCGACCGCGAGTGGATTGGCGCACGCGCGTCGGTCACGTTTACGTTTCTCGTCGCCGTCCTCTCCGTCGCGACGGGTATCGCCAACATCTCCGCGGCACCGAGCGGCCCACTCGTCCAGTACGTCCCCGAACTCGTTCAGCAGACGGTCGGCTTCACCGGCGCACTCACCGGCTTTCTCATGTTGGGGAGTGCGTTCGGCCTGCGTAGCGGCCTGCGTTCGGCGTGGGTCTCGACGATTGTCCTCCTGCCCGTCACCGCCGCACAGGGGCTCCTCCAGGCGAGCGTCTACTCCTATCCGCTCGTCGCCCTCTCGGCTATCTCGCTTCCCGTCATCCTTCTCAACCACGGGCGGTTCACCCGTGAACTCGACCTCACGGCGACGCAACTCGCCGCTATCGTCTCACTCGTCGGCGCACAGCTTTATGGAACCGCCGGCACCTACGCGCTCCGCGAGGAGTTCAACGGCGTCCAGTCACTGACCGACGCCTACTGGTACACCATCGTCACCGGCAGCACGGTCGGCTACGGCGACATCACGCCCGCGAGCGACCGCGCGTCGCTGTTCGCCATCTCCGTCCTCCTCGTCAACGTCGCCGCCTTCGCCGTCGCACTCGGTGTCCTGCTCACGCCCGCAATCGAAGCCCGCCTCTCGAAAGCACTCGGTAAAATGAACGAATCACAACTCGACCTCTTGGACGACCACATCCTCGTTCTCGGTTACGGGGAACTCACAGAACCGATTCTCGAAGAACTCGACGAGAAGACGCAGTTCCTCATCGTCACGCCCGAGTCCGAACGCGCACGCACGCTTTCGGAACGTGGCTACAGCGTCCTCACGGGCGACCCGAGCGACGAAGAGATGCTGGAGAAGGCGAAGATTTCGCTCGCTCGCGCCGTCGTCGTCGCCACCAACGAGGACGCACAGGACGCACTCGCTATCCTCACGGCCCGACAACTCAACCCCGAGATTCGCATCGTCGCCGCGGCGACGCACCGCGAGAACGTGAACAAGATGAAACGCGCCGGGGCGGACACCGTCATCAGTCCGACCACCATCGGCGGCCATCTCCTCGTCGAGTCGGCACTCGGCGGTGAGGATTCGGAGGCCATCGCCGACCGAATTCTGGGCGAAGACGACGAGCGAAACCGTCAGCGGTAGCGGTAGAACACCAGCGAGTCGCGTCAGAGACTGCCGCGGTCGACGACGGCGACGTCGCAGTCGACGTCTCGGAGTCGCTCGAACGTCGGCGGGGCGATGAACCGCGAGGCGGTACTTCGCTCCCCGCTCGACCCGAGAACGACGAGGTCGTAGGCGCCGGCGTTCGACTGGATGAAGTCGCGAATGTCTGCTCTGGCGACGCGCGTCTCTATCGAACAGTCCACCGTCTCGACGAGGTTCGCCAACCGCGTCTCCGCCGGGCGGCGCTCGACTTCGTCGCTGATACAGGTACAGACGCTCACGTTGCCCGAGCGTCCGGCCAGCCGCGAGGCGAAGTCGATCATCGCGTGAGCGGTGTCGCCCGGCCGGGAGACGGTGACGAGGATGCGTTTCCAGCGTTGCGTGCCGGTCGTCGACCGGAAGGTGATGGCGTCGTAGGGGCCGCGAAAGACCGTCCGGACGAACGGCGACAGCGACCCGTGGTCTGCCTCGTACGGCGTGACGATGAGGTCGCAGTTCGTCGTCCGTGCCGTGTCGATGGTGGCCTGTCCGGGGTCACCGCTGGCGACGACGACTTCACACGGGACGCCGACGCGAGTCCGGATGGTCGCGGCGTGTGCCTCCAGTCGAGATGCGGACTCCGCAGTCGCCCGCCGTGCCGCCTCGTCGGTGAGGCCTTCGCCGTCGTTCTCGACGTCGGCGGCGTCGACGGTGTTCACGTCACCCGCTCCGTTGTCTGCGGCGTCCTCGGAATCGTCGCGTCCGGCGATCTGGTCTTCGATAGACGCCACCGACTCCGGCGGTGTCTCGCCTTCGAGGATGGCCCGTTCGGCCGCCGCGACTCTATCGTCGTCGACGATGTCGAGGAGGACGACCTTTCCTGCGTCGTGGGCGGCCGCGAGTCGCGCGCCGAACATCGCTGTCGCCTCGGCGGTGTCGCCCCGCATCGGGACGAGCACGTGGTCGTCGCCGTAGGTCGTTCCGTAGAGGTAGTGTGCGCGCTCTTCGTAGAACTCGTCGCGCCAGATGGCGAAGGCGGTGGCGACGATGACGCTCCCGAGGACGACGGTGATGACGTACTCCGAGGGTCTGGCTTGGTCGGTGACGAGAATGAGCAGGGCCGTCGAGAACGACGACGGTTCCTCCACGTCGAGCAGCCACGTCACGCCCCCAGTCATGAAGACGGAGAGGGCGGCGCTCTCGGGTCGGAGGCCGAGTTCGGCGATCGTCACGCCGTAGGCGGCAGAGAATATCGACAGCGCCGCCCATCCACAGAGTGCGCCGACGGTGAGGCCGACGACGAACTTCGTCGGCGAGGCGTAGCGCCCTTCGGGGTCCGCGAACAGGGTGTAGGTTCCCGACGCGAGCGGCGGAAAGAGCAGGAACGAGAGCTCAGTCGTCGCGTTCGAGAGGAGCGTCACCAGCGCGAGGAGCGCCGGCACGACGAACAGAATCGTGAGGTGGATGAGGTTGTCCGTGTTCTCGATCCATCGACCGAACTCGGCGAGTTCGCGGCGCTCTAGCCGCCGGAGACGACGGGCAGACCCGACGAGGCGCGCACGAACTCGGTCGCGCATCTACGCGAGCGTCGTCACAGCGTCGAGCGTCAGAGTGATTGCACGCTCGACGTTGTTCTTCGCCTTCTCGGGTAACTCCTCGTCGCTGTCGGCACCTTTCTGCGTCCCCTTCACGAGGTTGCCGTCGACGGTACAGATGGCACCGGCGTGCAGACCCTTGCGTCGAGCGAGCGAGAACACGGTGGCCGCCTCCATCTCGATGGCGAGCAGTCCGGCCTCGTTCCAGTCTTTCACGTAGTCGTCGTCTTCGTTGTAGAACGCGTCGTCGGAGACGATGGGGCCGACGTGGACGTCTTCGCCGTTGTCCTCGGCCGAGTCGACGAGCGCCGTGAGCACGTCGTAGTCCGGGACGGCCGGATACACTTCCGACTCGTAGCGCTTCGAGGTTCCCTCCTCTTTGGCTGCGCCCGTCGCGACGATCATGTCGCCGATTTCGACGTGTTCCTGCAGTGCGCCGATGGTGCCGACGCGGATGAACGTCTCGACGCCGACGCGCGAGAGTTCTTCGACGGCGATGGCGGCGGAGGGACAGCCGATACCGGTCGAACAGATGGTGAGCGGAACGCCTTCGTACTCGGCGTTGACGACCTTGTACTCGCGGTTGGCGGCGACTTCCTCGACGTTCTCACACTGTTTGGCGATTCGGTCGACGCGACCCGGGTCACCGGGGATGAGCGCGATGTCCTCGACGTCACCCTCTTCGACGAGCAGGTGGGGTTGTTTGGCCATACTGGCGGATGATGCGGTAGTGAGAAAAATGGCGCGATTGTGGGATGTGGGGGTCGTCAGTCGTCACAGGTTAACACCGACTTCCCGGGGTCGGGTTCGATTCGAAGGTCGGTGACGGCGTCCGTCGGGGCATCGTGACCGTTCAGGTCCCACCGTTCGAGGAAGACGAGGAGGCGGTCGCCACGAATCTCTTCGGGGTACTCCTCTAGTCGGAACGCGAAGGTGAACTCGTCGCCGTCGACGCTCGTGTCCGGACACCAGCCGATGTTCTCGTTCGGTTCGGTCACCGCTTGTGTTGTCACGAAGACGGCGAGGAACTGCTCGTCGTAATCGATAGTCGCATACTCTTCCACCGCTGACTGGGCAATCGGCATCGAAATCGCGTTCCATTCTATCTGCTCCTCGACGCTGTCGGGGTCCGAGAACACCTGTGCGGCGAACGCCGGACCGTCGTGCGTATCTGAGGGGCCGTCACCGACTGTCGGGCCGCTCGCGATGAACTGTTGCTCGGCGGGTAATGTGAGGTCACTGTAGTGCTCCGGACCGCTCGTGAGGCTCCCGAACCCGGCACATCCAGCAAGCAGTCCGGAGAGACCAGCAGCACTCGTGGTGAGGAACTGTCGTCTGGAGGGCATCAGTCAGTCGATATCTGGGTTGGCGAAAAAGTGTTCTGGAACTGAGAGTTGCTGCTCGCTACAGCGGAAACCCGCACTCATCCCATCTGCTCCGGCGACAACTCTTCGACCGTCCCTTTCGTCAACTCCTCGTCCGCCTGCGCGGGGATGACGACGATGGGTTCGTCGATGGTCTCCAGCGCCGCAACCTCGCGGAACTGCTCGCGGGCGTCCTCTGGGGTTCCGGCCACACCGAGTTCAGAGACCATCTCGTCGGTGACGGCGTCTCGCGCGTCGCCACGGTTGCCGTCGCGCCACGCCTCGGCGACGGCGTCTGCCTCCTCCGGGAACGTCTGTGCGACCGACTTCCGGTAGCCTTCGCCGCTACCGACGTAGTAGGCGATGTGGCCCTTCACGGCTTTCGTCGCCGCCGCGGCGTCGTCGCTGACGGCCGAGGGGACGTACGGGGCGACCGAGATGTCGTCTGGGTCGCGTCCGGCCTCGCGGGCCGCGTCGGCGACGACTTCGAACGCCTCCGAGAGCTGTGAGAACGGAATCATGTGTGGAATCCAGCCGTCGGCGACGTGCCCGGTCGCTCGTCTATTTGCCGGGCCGAGGGCGGCGACGTAGAGCGGGACGTCGGCGTCGAGCGGCGGGAAGTCGGCGACGTCGAACAACTCGCCGTCGTACTCGACGCGCTCGTCTCCCCCCGACGTGTAGGCCTTCACGAGTTCGACCGTCTCGTGGATGCGCCGTGCCGGGCGGTCGAACGACTCGCCGTGGAGGTCCTCGATAGCTTTCGGCGTGCTCGTCCCGACGCCGAGTCGAAGCTCTCGGTCCGTCGTCGACTGCAGCGTCGCGGCGGCCGAGGCGAGCACTGCGGGCGAGCGCGAGAAGACGTTGACGATGGCCGTCCCGAGTCCGATGTCGTCGGTGTGGTGCGCCACGTGCGAGAGGTGGACGAACGCGTCGGTCCCCCAGAGTTCGCCCGTCCAGACGGTGTCGTAGCCGAGCGATTCCAGTCGCTTCGCGAAGTCGGGGGTGACTACGTCGGTGACGCCGGGGAGGAGTACGCCGTGTGTCATGTGTCGTTTCCACACACCCCGACGACAAATAGCCACGGCCATGACTGTTCAGGGTCCACCGACTCTCTCGCTTCAGTCGTCGTGTTCTCTCGTTAGAGGGTAGTTCGGGACCACCGGCGCACACAAGTAGTTGTCTCCCGTATCCGTAGCGAGTTATGCCGTCAAACGGGCACTCGGAGACACGCGAACGTGGATTGCTCTCTCCCGAGGTGGTGTTCGAGAGGCTCCCTGGCGTCGTCTATGTGACCGACACAGCAGACCGGCTACTGGCGTGGAACGACGGCTTTGCCGCCTTCACCGGCTACGACGACGACGCGCTAGCGTCGATGGAACGTTCGGACGTACTCAGGTCGACGACGGCCGACCATGCGGACGGAGACGAGACCACCGTCCACGGCACGGTTCGGACGGCATCGGGTGAGGAGGTTTCCTGTGAGTACACCGAACGTCAGTTGACGGACGAGGCTGGCATCGTCGTCGGTCGGTGTGGAGTCGTTCACCCTCTCGACGTCCCTAGCGAGAGTGCTCCATCGACCCAACACGACGGCACTCGAGGGTTCGAGTCCGCCGTCGCGTCGATTCCCGACGTTGCGCTCGTCCATCTCACGTCGACCGGCGGGATTCTCACGTGGAACGAGGGTGCCCGGAGACTGCACGGCTACCGACCCGACGAGATTCTCGGCCAGCACGTCTCGGTGCTGTACACTCCCGACGACGTCGACGCGGGCGTACCCGACCGCCTGCTTGCGGAGGCCGAGACGGACGGTCACGCCGAGGCCGAAGGGTGGTGCGTCCGCAAAGACGGGTCGTCGTTCTGGGCCACCGTCGGCCTGACTCCCGTGTCAGACGACCAGGGCCGACACGGCGGGTTCACGCTACTGCTTCGCGACTCGACGTTCCAGCACGAACAGGCGATACGACTCCGTCGCCAACAGGACGAACTGGAGGCACTGAACCTGCTCTCTGATCTCGTTCGAACGCTCGTCAGACACGTCGCCGAGGGGTCGACACAGGAGAGTATCGAACAGGTCGTCTGCCAGCGACTCGCCGGCGCCGACCGCTATCTGTCCGCCGTCGTCGTCGAACTCGAACTCGACGGCGAACGACTCACGTCCCGAGTGTCTGCCGGCGACGACGGAGCGCACGACGCGATTACGCAGGCCGCACGCGACAGCGGATTGGCGATGTCTACCGGCGAAGTGTTCCGGACGAACCACTCGCTCGCGCCCGTGGCGTTCTCGACGGACAGCGAAGTTCCAGACTCCGTTCGACGGGTCGCCGCCGACTACGGGGTGTCTGCGGCGCTCGCCGTCCCCCTCTCGTTCGGCGACACCGTCTATGCGGTACTCGTCGTCTACAGTGCAGACTCGATGGCGTTCACCGAACGCGAGCAGAGTGGGTTCGAAGTGCTCGGCCGCACCGTCGGGTTCGCGATGAACGCGAGTCAGAACCTCGCACTGCTGTTCGCCGACTCGCTCGTCGAGTTGGAGTTCCGCTCGACCGACCGCTCGTCGTTCTTCGTCGACCTCTCGATACGCTACGCCTGCACCTGCCGTCTCGACGGACAGGTGCTCGCGGCCGACGACCGCCTCCTCCAGTACGTGACGGTGACCGGCGTCGACCCGACCACGGTACTCGAACTCGCCGAGGCACGCGAGGAGTTTCAGGCAGTCCGTCTCGTCACAGCAGAGGAAGACTCCTGTCTCCTCGAGATCGCCGTCTCGATATCGGGGTTGAAGCGCCTCCTCGATGTGGGCGCGTACGTTCGGTCGGCGGTCATCGAGGACGGCGTCGCCACCATCGTCGCCGACATCGCCAAAGGCCAGAACGTCCGGTCGGTCGTCCGGGCGTTCCAGTCGGTCTATCCCGACTCGACGCTGGTCAGCAAACGCGACTACGACCGGCCGACGCACACGGTCTCCGAGTTCCGCCAACAACTCGCCGGCAACCTGACTGACCGACAACGGGCCGCACTGCGAACGGCGTATCTCGCTGGCTACTTCGACTGGCCGCGTGGGAGCACGGCCGAAGAAGTCGCGACTGCCATGGATATCTCGTCGGCGACGCTCCACTATCACCTCCGGCGCGCTCAGTACGAACTGATCGAGATGTACCTCAACGAGGGAGACGGCTGAGCGAGCAGCAACCGAGATGTGAGAGTGTGTGAAGACGATACACGAACGTGTACACCTCGATGCGGTCTCACGCAGAGATACGCACGAGAGTGAAAGGTTCTTGGTTCCCCGCTACGGCAGTCGAACTATGACCAGCGTCAAGGAGTTCCGAATCGAGGAGGAACCGACCGCGGACTCACTCGGGCGCGGCAGTTTCGTCTTCACCGACGACTACTCCGTGTTCGACTGGGGGCCGATGCCCGACCAGATTCCGGGCAAAGGGGCGTCGCTCTGTACGATGGGCGCGTTCAACTTCGAACTGCTCGACGTCAACCACATCCCGACGCACTATCGGGGTGTGGTGGAGGATAGCGAGGCGGGGACAGTCAAAGACCTCGGCGAGTGTCACAGCGCGCCGCGCGAGATGGCTATCGACCTCGTGCAGGTGCCGAACCTCCGCTACGTCGACGGCGGCTACGACTACGACGCCTTCTACGACGAAATCGGGACCAACTACCTCATTCCGCTCGAAATCGTCTTTCGGAACACGGTCCCCATCGGGTCCAGCCTCCGGAAACGTGGGTCGCCCGCCGACTACGGTCTCGACTACGACGAGTGGCCCGACGAGGTCGTCGACCTCTCCGAGCCAATCGTCGAGTTCTCCACGAAGTACGAAGAGCAGGACCGCTACCTGAGTCGCACGGAAGCCGACGAGATTTCGGGACCGGCCTCTATCGACCAACTCGAAGAACTCGCACTCGCGGTCAACCACATCGTCACCGACCGCGCCGAACGCGCTGGGTTCGTCCACGAAGACGGCAAAATCGAGTGTTGCTACCACGACGGCACCATCAAAGTCGCCGACGTGCTCGGCACGTTCGACGAGAACCGATTCAGCTACGACGGCCAAGAAGTCTCGAAGGAAGTCGTTCGACAGTACTACAAACGCGAACACCCCGAGTGGGTCGAGGCTGTCGGTGAGGCGAAGGTCGACGTCGAAGACCACGACATCGCCGACTGGCGTGAACTCTGCGACGTCGACCCGAATCCGCTCCCCGACGACGTGATTCAGACGGTCGCAGACCTCTACGCCGCCGGTGCGAACGCCTACACGGGTGACGAGTGGTTCGACGCACCCGAGATGGACGACGCCGTCGACGCCGTCCGAAACCTGTAGTCCCCCAGACCCGTTTTTCCGACCGGTTCGTTACACGTCCGTTCGGCCGCGAGACGGCCTTCGAGGCGGTCGAACACTACACGCAGACGAAGACGCTCAACCTCTCGCTGCGGTGAGCGACTGAGGAAGGCGACGACGCCATCTACGTCGGCGCGGCGAGTGTCGACGGCGAGCGCTAGCGCGAACGCTGCTGGGTCGTCGATTCGAAGTCAGGAAGTTAGGAGAGCAGCCACGGCAGTTGGTCGAACCACTCTGTCAGCGCGAGTCCGAACCCGTACGCGAGATAGGCGAAGAGCGCCGCGCCGACGAGGGCGATGACGAGTACCGATATCTCGTTGACGTTCTCTACTTGCCGAATGCGCCTCGCTACCGGGTTCATGAGGCAATCAGAGGCGACGTAGGAACCTGAGTATACTGACCATACCCGTCTCTCGGCCGTCGGCAGGGACGCTCTCTCGGACTGTTCGAACGCCTCGCACCCCGGTCGAACTACGTCAGTACGAACCGCGACGAGTGCGCTCGGTTCCTCCTCGGAGACGAAAAGCCACAATCGGTCTCGAAACTGTCCGAGTCAGGCGACCAGCCACGGCAGTTGGTCGAACCACTCCGAGAGCACGAGACCGAACCCGATTGCGAGATAGGCGAACAGTGCCGCACCGACGAGGAGAACGAGCACTAACGCGACTTCGTTGACCCACTTCACCTGCCGAATACGCCTCTCGGTCGGATGCACGTCTGTACGATAGTCTGCCGAATAATAACGTTACGTCGGACAGACGTCAGTCGTCGGTCGGAACGGTTTCTTCAGCGTCTTCGGCTTCTTCGGCTTCTTCAGTTTCGTCGGCGTTCCCACTCTCTTCGCTGTCGTCGCTCCGAAGCACGTCCGCCTTGCCGTCGATGGGCCGGTCCGGCGTCGCGTCGATTGCCTCGCGGGAGAGCCCGAGTTGATACTGTTCGGGGTCGCTGTCGTCGCGGAGGCTGGTCCGCCCGCGGTGGACCGTGACGTCGTCGTTGAGGTGGAGTTTGACCGCCTCCAACAGTGCCTCGGCTTCGAGCGGTTGTCCGCGCTGTTTCAGTTCGTCGCGCTCGATATCGTCCGGTACGTCGAGCGCCCGCTGAGTGATTATCGGGCCTTGGTCGAGGTCCGTCGTCACGTAGTGGGCGGTGACGCCCGTGACGCGGACGCCTTCCTCCAGCGCTTGCCGGTAGGCCGCGGCACCGGGGAACGACGGCAGGAGCGACGGGTGGACGTTGATGATGCGGTCCTCGTATCGGAAGACGACGCTCGGGCCGAGGATACGGATGTAACGCGCGAGGACGATGAGGTCCACGTCGTACTCTTCGAGGAGTCCGAGCAACTGGTCCTCGTCGGGCGACCCCTTCTCGTCGCCGACGTCGTGGAACGGGACGCCGTAGTGCTCGGCGAGCGGTTCGAGGTGGTCGTGGTTGCCGATGACGACGCCGATATCTGCGCCGAGGTCACCGTTCGCCCACGCCTCGAAGAGGGCTTCGAGACAGTGCGACTCCTTCGTCACGAGGACGGCAATCTGTTTCGTCTCGCGGTCCGCAGGAAACCGCACCTGAATCTCGACGCCGAGTTCGTCGGCGAGGTCAGAGAGCGCGTCCTTCAGCGTACCTTCCGTACAGACCATCTCGGCGGTGTCGACGTGCATCGTCATCCGGAAGAGTCCCTCCCGAACCGCCTGGTCGATGTCCTCGATGTTGATTCCGCGCTCGAACAGGAGACTGGTGACTTCCGCGACGATTCCGGTCTTGTCTCCTCCGATGACCGTAATCTCGGTTAGTTCGCGCGTCATGCCATCACCTCCGGCTGTTCGAGCCTGGACATATCTCGGCTGGAGTCGGGGGAGGGATAAACCGCTGTCGTTCGCTACATGATTCGCGCGGCGAACGCTCCGAAACCAGACAGAAACTGGATTCGGTCCACGAAGTTACAGAAATATCACTCTGCTGATGCTTATTGCTTCGGAGGGTGTTCCTCTGGACGAAGAACGATGAACGCTCACCACGACGCTCACCGCCACGAATCGAACCGCCTCCCGCCCGTCGCCTCCGTCGAATCAGTCCTCGTCGCCGCCGTCCTCGGGGCGTTCCTGGTCGCCATCGCGAACGCAGGACAACTCGCCGTCGCCGCACACGTCCTCGCACTGGTCTGCGTGTGGTTCCTCGCCGTTGCACTCCTCGTCGGCGTGGCGTTCGGCGTCGTCCACGTCGTCGCTGCAGTCGAGATGTGAGAGGACAGAGAATGCATGAGAGTCACCAGCGCACACCGGTTAATACGTCGTCTCTCGTACCACTCGTATGACACTCGACACGACAACCGCCCCGGAGGAGGTGTTCGCGCTTCTCGGCAACGACCTTCGGATGCGTATTCTCCAGGCACTGTTCGAGAACCCCTACGAACCGCTCTCCTTCTCGACGCTCCGCGAACGCGTCGACGAACGCGACAGCGGGAAGTTCAACTACCACCTCGGCAAGTTAGTCGACCGGTTCGTCCGCAAGACCGACGAGGGCTACGAACTCACGCTCGCAGGGTGGCAAATCGTCGGCGCCATTCTCGCGGGGACCTACACGGATTCGGGTGCTATCGACCCCATCGACCTCGACGTCGCGTGTCCGGAGTGTGCTGGAACGACCCGTCTCACGTACGAGGACGAACGGGCGACCGTCGCCTGTGTCGACTGTGACACACAACTCTCGTCGGCAGGCGTCCCACCGGGAGTCATCGAAGGGTACGACCGCGAGGAGATTCCCTACGTCTTCGAGCAGTGGATGCGTGCACTCATCGACCAAGCAGAGCGCGGTTTCTGCATCAGTTGCTCGGGTCGCATCGTCCCCGAAGTGCTCGTCGACTGTGAGGACGAACACTTGGGTCAGATAGACGAACCGCACGTCAAGTACTCCTGTCAGCGCTGTCCGGAGATCGTCTCGCTCGCACTCGGCTCCGCACTCTTGAGCCACCCCGCCGTCGTCGGCTTCCACTACGACCACGGCGTCGACCTTCGGACTGCCCGGACGTGGTCGCTCGATTGGGCACGCCGCGGTGCTGCCGTCACCGAATCACGTGACCCGCTCCGTGCGCGCGTCGACATCACCCTCGACGGTGATACCCTCACGCTCGTCGTCGACGACACACTCGAGGTCGTCGAGGTTCGCGACTCTCGGACTGCGTAACCGCACACAACACGAACGTGTACAACAACAGGCATCCAAAAGCCCTATGATGCATGACCACGCACCGTCGACCGATGACCGCCTACACCGCGACGGTGACTGTCCGCCTGAAGCGTGGCGTCCTCGACCCGGAAGCGGAGACGACGAAGCGCGCGCTCGACCGCCTGGGCTTCGAACTCCAGGGGTTACGAGCGACCGACCGCTACGAGATCGACCTCGACGCCGCCGACGCCGACGCGGCCGAAGAGCGCGCGAGTGAGATGGCCGACCGCCTCCTGGCGAACCCGACCATCCACGACTACGAGGTCGAGGTCGAGGAAGCCGAAGAATGACGATTGCCGTTATACAGTTCGGCGGGTCGAACTGCGACCGCGACGCCGTCCGCGCACTCGCCCACCTCGGCATCGACGCCGAACGCGTCTGGCACGAAGACGGTCTCCCCGAGGAGGTTTCGGGAATCATGCTCCCCGGCGGGTTCTCCTACGGAGACTACCTCCGCGCCGGTGCGATGGCCGCTCGCTCGCCAATCATGAACGAGGTACGCGAGGCGGCCGACGACGGCGTCCCCCTCCTCGGCGTCTGCAACGGTGCACAGGTCGGCTGTGAGTCGGGCCTCACCGACGGCGTCTTCACCACGAACGAGAGCGCCCGCTTCCAGTGTGAACACGTCTTCCTCCGCGTCGAGAACGCCGAGACGCCGTGGACCCGCGCCTACGACGAGGGCGACGTCATCGAGATTCCCATCGCCCACGGCGAGGGTCGCTTCGAGATTACCGACGAGAAGTACGACGCACTCGTCGACGACGACCGAGTGCTCTTTCGCTACTGCGACGCCGAGGGGAACGTCACCGACGACGCGAACCCGAACGGGTCGACCGGCAACGTCGCCGGTATCCTCGGCGCACGCGAGACCGTCGCCGTGTTGATGCCGCACCCCGAACGTGCGACGCTCCCCGACGTCGGCGGCACCGACGGACAGGGTATCCTCCGCGGATTTACGTCCATCGAATAACTGGCCCGCCTGCCTCAGTTTTCAGCCCCCGACTTCGCGCGTCGGTCACTCTTCGTCGGCCTCGCCCGTTACCGCGTCGTCCAGCGACGACCCGTCGACAGCGTCTGCCTCCTCGCTCACTCGGGCGAAGAGGTCGTTTCCCCACTCGAGGGCTTCGGTGCTCTCGTTGGTCAGTATTCCCCGTATCGAACCGGTATCCGTGTGGATGAGTACCTGCACCGTGGTTCCGTCGTCGCGGTCGATGAGGTGTAGCGTGAACGCCGGGACGTCGCCGACGGAGATGTCCATCCCGACGTCGAAGATCTGTTCGAGAGTCTCCGGATGGTGGTCGACGAGCGCCTCCCAGAGAGACGAGGTGAGAACGCCGTCGACGGTCAACGACCCCCGTCGACACCGGTCGACGACAGCCTCGAAGTATCGTGGATGTGGAATCGCCTCCGAGAGCGTCCGCAGGTGAGTCGCGCCGTCGAGGCTCTCGACGAGGTGGTCGACCAACTCGTACGGTGCGACGTCGTCTGACCGGTGGACCGTCGACCCGCGAAACAGTCGCCCGTCCAGTGGTACGTCTGCCGGAATCGTATCGGCGACGTCCTGTGCTGCAATCGTGTCGAGCGCCGTCTCTACGAAGTTTTGGTACTGCTCTGCGCTCACCCGGCCGGACAGCGTGACGACGTATCCACGCTCTTCTTTGTCGATGAGTCCGGCAATCTGGAGGTCACGGATCGCCCGGTCGACGGTCGACCGCGAGTAGGGGAGTTCGTCGATGACTTCCCGTTTACTCAGCGGCGACGTGGTGAGTAGTTCGAGAAAGTCGACCCGTTGTGTCACCACCCGAATGGCTTCGCGGTCCATATCTGTATTTTTATCTGACATCTGTGCCGTTCTGTTGTCGGTTGACCATTGGTTCTAGTTCTCTGAAACTACTCTCGGTCGGGTTACCGCTGGATGCGGAGTCGGAGAGTCGGGAACCGTCCGCTGAGCGGAGGAGGCGGAAGCGGGTCCGTGGGGGGTTGCCACTACAGGACCGCGGAACTGGTTCCTGAGCGGCGTCACACCGCGATATCGTGTGGGGTGTCTGTTGCAATCCACGCTTCCGGGTTCGACTCTTCGCGGATTTCGAGCCAACCGCCCGAACAGTAGACCGCTTTACACCGAATCGTATTTCGCGTCATTGGAGGTTTCTCGGCACACCGTACTACTCCTCGTAGTTGGGTATGTCCACTCAGACGGACGATGGCAACCCTTGTGACTACGCACACCCTGCCGAATCGAAGGGAAGCCGTCGATTACGGGCGTCGAACCATAAGGTCTGCTTACGGCTCTCGACAGCGCTCCCTCTTTCCTCCAATCTCGGGCGAATTTCGCGGTATGCTGTGCCTACCGGGTCAGCGGCGCGCTGAAACTGGCCTCTTCGTCCATCACGAACTCCCACGTCGCCTCGCACTCACAGGAGACCTGTTCGAACACCGACGGGTCCTGTCTGAGGTCGAAGTCCTTGATGGCCTTCTGGACTAAGTCGTCGCACTCGCCGCAGTTGTGCGGACCGCGCTCGGAGCCGTGACCGACGGGGTCCGAGACGACGATGGCGTCGGCGTCGGCGGTGTCTTCGAGGACTTCGGCGACCGACCACAGCCACGGCGGTCGGTAGCCGCCACGGAAGAACAGGTCGTCGACCATCGTGTAGCGCTGGACGTTACACGGGTTCATCGACACCGTGTGGGCGTACTCCGCACAGCGGCGGACCGAGCGCTTCATGTCCTCGACGGCCTCCGGTTCCGAGAGGAACGGCGGCTTCATGAGCAGATACGCCTTGATACCCGCACCGGCGGCGTCGGCCTCCTCGCTCGCCGCGATGAAGTCCTCGAAGGCGAAGTACTTGTTCACGCAGTCCTTCCGAACGCGGTCGGTCGCGGTTTCGAGACCGATGGCGACGTCCGTCTTCAGCCCCTGCGACGTGAAGTCCTCCAGTTTCTCTTCGCTGACGAAGTCCGGTAGCGACTCGACGACGATTCGGTCGCGGTCGCCGAACGTCTCGGCGATGGCCTGCCGCGACTCGGCACCGACTTCTCGCTCGTCGAGGAAGCTTCCGGAGGTGTAGATTTTGATGAGTCCCGACTGCTCGTCGGCGTTCTCGTCTTCGTGGTCCAGACAGACCTGAATCTGGTCCATCAACTGCTCGTGGGTGACGCTGCCGCCCTCGACAGATTCGGAGACGTAGCCGCACATCGTACAGCCACCGGCACGCGCCCAGCGACAGCCACCGGTGTTGAGGATGATGGTCAGCGACTGGTAGACGCCGTCGGGTGTGTTGTCTTCGTCCAACCAGACGCGGGTGGGTTCGTGCGGGTCGTACGTCTTGTCCTTCTTCGCTCGGATGTCGCGCATCACCTTGTTGTGCGCGTCCATCCCGCGCCCCTGTTCGTAGACTTCGGGACTCGGTTTACTCATTGACGAGGATTATCCAGTCGGCGGGTAAAGCGCCTTCGTCTCGTCGGGACGGGGTTATTTGTGTCGACCACTCCGAGTGTCGGTATGCGCCGCCGTGCCCTCCTCGCGAGCCTCCCGCTTCTGTCCGGGTGCTCTGGGCTCTCGCCCAGTTCTGGCCCCGAAACCCGAACCTCGCATTCGACGACCGAACAGCCGTCACCGTCGCCAGCCGAGAACGTCGGCACTCCCGAGGAACCCTACACCGTCGAGGGAGCAGAGCGTATCGAACCTGTGGGGTTCGGGTTCGTGAACACGACAGAGCGCGACCAGTACGTCACTATCGTCGTCGAGCACGGAAGTGAGACGGTTCTCTACCGAAACTTGACGCTCCCCAGCCAGGAGTGGACACCGTTCGAGAACGTCGTCGCCAGTCTCGGTACGTTCCACATCACCGTCGAGACGCCCGACGGCGGCCACCTCGAACACACGTGGCTCGTCCGACGTGGAGCGAGTTCGCTGCGTCTCGAACTCACATCCGACGGCCTCCAGAGTCGACAACACGTCACTTGTGACCCGAACTGCACCGCACTCGATGCGTCCGGTGAGTCGGCCGAGTTACCGTACACGGAGCGCGGCGACGCGACCGAATCGGCGTCGCGCGTCGTCCTCAAGAACGTCGGCACCGAGTCGAGACAGGTCGACCTCTCTGTCGGGTTCGACGACGAGACACTCGTCGACTACGCGTACGACCTCCCCGCGGGAATCGCGGCAGTCGTTCCCGTCTCGACGCTCTCGGGCGCTTACGACCTCACCGTCGCGTCGGCCGAGAGCGAGCGACACTACGAGTGGCACACGCCCGAAGAACGCACTGCACGGTTCGAAATCGACGAAATGGGGGCTATCCGCCCGAACTGTACGACCGTCGCCTCCCGGCGCGAAGCGGACAGCGAAGGGTTGCAACTGGACGAGATACGCAACTTCGGCGACCGCCCCCGTGACGTGACGGTTCGTATCGACGCCGACGGTGAACGCGTCGTCGACGAGACGGTGACTGCCAAGCCACACCGCGAGACGTATCTCGACCTCGACGTCTCCGCCGACGAACGACTCCACCTCGTCGTCGAACTCGACTCCGGCGCGCGCCTCGACGGTACGTGGGGCGTCTGTCCCGACGTCGGGAAACTGAGTCTCGACGTCGAAGCGGGCGAGATACGACTGCTTCGGGGCCGACACACCGTGCTCACGAGTGCGCCCGACCGAATTGGCACCACGACGCCGCAGTGACACTCGGACGCGACGAAGCGGTAACTTGGTGCTCACAAACCCTATACGACGATAGCAACTCCGCTCCCATGTCTCACGCGACAGAGAGAGCAGGAGTTTTGTTGGACTCCTGTACACACTCGTAAGAGCGGAAGCCCGCACAGGCTCCCCTCGGCGCGACGCTTTTGTGACCTGCCGCCGAGGAGACACCAATGCGCCGACGTCGACTGCTGGCGGCGTGCTCTACTGCCGTCGGACTCTCGGGATGTGGTGGGCTGCTACCGGAGTCCGGCGAGCACACAGCGACGTCACGAACGACGGAAGCGTCGGCGACGACACCCGGCACACCGACGAACGAGCAGTTCGTCTCGGTGAAGAACACCCGCCCGACTGCCGTCTATCTCACGCTCGGCGTCGGCGAGGCGTTCACCGAGAGCTTCGAACTCTTCCCGGGCGAGCAAGTTCGCTTCTCCACGACCCTCGCGCCGAACACCGAGCGAGACGTCGTCGTCGAGACGGCGGCGGGTGAGCGGGCGACGTTCCGGTGGACGGTCGACCCGACGCTCGACGGGTTGGCGACGTATCTGACCGTCGACGGGGTCGAGTTCTGGCGGCACGTCCGGTGTCGTGACGACTGTCTCCAGGCGAACGGCGAGATTTCCACCGACCTGCCACTCGTCGGCGACGGTATCGGTCGGTGGTACGCACCTGCAGGTGTCGTCGTCCAGAACCCGGCGTCGACGCCGCAGACGGCCGACCTCACCGTGGCACTCGGCGACGAGACGCTGTTCACGACGCGTGCTCGTCTCCCAGCCGAGACGCAGATATCGGTTCCGGTGAGTTACCGAAGCGGCGACTACACCGTGACCGTCGCTATCGGCGGCCGGGAGGCGACCACCGAGTGGCCCGTCCCCGAGGTGCCGGAACGTCACGTCACTCTGGACGACTCGGTCGAGTTCGGCTGTGGTCCGGCGAACAGTACGCTCACGCTCTCGAACCGCGACTCGGTCGAGCACACGCTCGCCGTGACCGTCGCTCGCGACGGACGCGAGGTGTTCTCTCGTCGGGTGACGCTGCCCGCGAAGACCGACGAGCGACTCACACCGGTCGCCGAGTCGGGTCCGTACGAAGTCACCGTCGAAACGGAGTCAGAACGCACGACTGCGACGTGGTGGTCCTGTCCACCGCGCGGTCCAGCGACGATGCTCGTCGACGCGACGGGGAGCGTCACGCTCCAGCAGGGTGGGCCACGACGAGGCTAGTCGGCGGGGCCTACTCGCTCGGTGTCGTCGAGTCGTCGTGGGAACGAGCGTCGACGAGTGGTGCGACCAGTCGACGACCGAAGTGGGCGGTGACGCCACCGAGGAGAGCACCGAGTGTGTTGGCCAGTGCGTCGGTCGGGTCGGCGGCCCGCGCGGGAAGTGGTGCCTGCACGAGTTCGATGCCGACGCCGTAGAGGGCGGCAAAAACGACGGCGGCGACGAACGCCCGTGTCGGTCGCCGTAGAGGGGCCAATGCGAGAAAGAGCGTACCACCGAGTGCAGCGTAGGCGACGGTGTGGAGCCACTTGTCGAAACCGACGAGTCCGAGCGGACCGAGTTCGGGGACGCCGCCGCTCGGCGGCGTCAGCACCGATGCGACGAAGAGGCCGCTGGCGACGACGACGACGGCACTCCAGCGGAGCCACGTCGGTGGCGTCGGGAGACGAATCACGTCAGAGACGTCGAAACCAGCGTTCATAAACAGTGCGACACTCAGCGAACAGGTTCTCCCGGACGGCTCTCGACCCCCGTCACGACACGCAACCATTTGTGGTTACGCCGACGCGACAACGACTAACAGGATTCGGACCCTACATAACCAACGTACATTACAATGACTTCACTGGGTGGCTTTCAGGACCACGTCGCACGTGTCGACCTGACAGATGGGGACGTGCAGTACGAGGGTATCGACGACGAGGACGCGAAGAAGTATATCGGCGCACGCGGCCTCGGCGTGAAGTACGTGTTCGAGCAGGGGGCGGACGTCGACCCACTCGGACCCGACAACATGTTGGCGTTCATGAACGGCCCGCTGACGGGCACACAGGTGACGATGAGTGGCCGTATCGCACTCGTCACCAAATCGCCGCTGACCAACACTATCACCGACTCCCACCACGGCGGATGGAGCGGTGCACGACTGAAGTGGGCCGGGTTCGACGGTCTGCTGTTCACCGGCAAATCCGAGAAACCCGTCTACGCGCTCGTCGAAGACGGGAAGGTCGAACTCCGCGACGCCTCCGAACTGTGGGGGAAGGGCGTCCACGAGACAATCGACATCCTCGGCGAGGAAGTCGACGGGTCTGTCGGCAAGAACCTCAGCGTGATGGCCATCGGCGAGGGTGGCGAGAACCAGGTCAAGTACGCCTGCGTCATCAACGAGGACGACCGAGCGTCGGGTCGCGGCGGCACTGGCTGTGTCATGGGGTCGAAGAACCTCAAGGCCGTCGTCGTCAAATCCGGCACGAAGATGCCGAAGCCTGCCGACCCCGAGACGTTCAAGGAGGGGTACCAGCAGGCGAGTCAACTCATCCGCGAGTCCGACGTCACCGGCCCGAACGAGGGCGGTCTCTCGCTCTACGGGACGAACGTCCTGATGAACATCGGCGAGGAGATGGACGGTCTTCCGACGAAAAACGGGAAGTACACGAGCACGGAAGCGTACCGTGACGCCGAAGGCGTCGACATCGACTCCGAACGCGTCTCCGGGGAGAACGTCCGCGAGAACATCCTCGTCGACGAACCGACCTGCCACTCCTGTCCGGTCGCCTGTAAGAAGGAAGTCGAGGTCAACTACACCCACAAGGGTGAGGACATGAACGTCCGCACGGAGTCCTACGAGTACGAGTCGGCCTACGCGCTCGGCCCGAACTCTGGACACACCGACCGCGACGCCATCGCCGTGATGATTCAGCGCTGTAACGACCACGGTCTCGACACCATCGAAGTGGGCAACGTGATGGCCATGGCGATGGAGATGACCGAGGAAGGCAAACTCGACGGCCTCGGCGACGGTCTGGAGTGGGGCGACACCGAGACCATGATCGACATGCTCACGAAGATTGCCAACCGCGACGGTGACCTCGCGGACCACCTCGCCGGTGGCGCGAACCACCTCATCGAGGAGTTCGACGGCGAGGAGAACTCACTGGCAGTCAAGGGCCAGACCATCGCGGCCTACGACCCGCGCTGCATGAAGGGGATGGGCATCGGCTACGCCACCTCCAACCGCGGTGCCTGCCACCTGCGTGGCTACACCCCGGCCGCCGAGATTCTCGGCATTCCGGAGAAGGTCGACCCGTACGCGTGGGAGGGGAAGGGCGAACTCACCGCCACCTTCCAGGACCTCCACGCCATCTCGGACTCCTTCGACATCTGCAAGTTCAACGCCTTCGCAGAGGGTATCGAGGAGTACGTGCTCCAGTACAACGGGATGACCGGTCTCGACGTGTCCGAGGACGAACTGATGCAGGCGGGCGAGCGCATCTACAACCTCGAACGCTACTACAACAACCTCGTCGGCTTCGACGGCGACGACGACTCACTGCCGGCGCGCTTCCTCGAAGGCGGCATCCCCGGACAGGGTGCCTCCGAGGGCGAGTACTGTGAACTCCCCGAGATGAAAGAGGAGTACTACACGCACCGTGGCTGGGTCGACGGCGTCGTCCCGGACGAGAAACTCGACGAACTCGGCATCGACATCGGGCCGGGAACGGGCGTCAGTTCGAGCGGCGACTCGCAGGCACCGGCCGACGACTGAGCGCAGAGAGCGCCGACGTTTTTTTTTGGCTTCGCCGGAATCGCTCAATTAGCGACGAGTTTCTGTGGCCGTGCCGAATAGAGAGTGCGTGTGTGTCAGAGCAGTCAGATACGATGACCTTCTCACCAGAAGGTAGGAATGCGAACTGCCGATACCACTGAAGTATCAAACGTGTATCGGAGTCCGACCAGTGAATTGGCACCTAATAATTGAAACAAGCACAATCTACTAAATTCCCACATATTTGGACAATTGTACATTGTGGGGGCGTTTTCTTGGATGATGAGAATAGTTATCCCTTCACAGAATCACATTCATGTATGATACTGTGTGACATTGGCTTCCCTTCGAATCAACTCGTTGAAGATACCAACGTGACAGTTGCGTCGTCATTAGGTAAGAGCGACTACGCAACTTCAGAGAATGGTGACAGAGAAACCTGACTTGCTCGATGGTGACGAGAACGGTAGACCGCCCCATCCACGAGACGAGAATGGGAACTACCTCTGTTATCGGGAATGCGAGGACGGGTCTCCGTGTCAAAGAATCACATTTAGACCACAGAGTGCCTGTTACCAGCACTTCGGCCGACCACAGGTGGATGCGGATGGAGAGAACAAATGACTCAATCGGAAGGCGGGGGGACAGTTTATCGATGCAGCGACGGCCGTTATTACGGTGATGTGGACGTGTGGTACCACCTCGAATCGGAAGCGTGGACCCCCTGTTGCTGGAACTCGGACTCTATGACAGAGTGGGTAGAGACACAGGAAGGGGAACTGCTTGTTCTCGTCCCCATAATCCACAGTTCTCTGCCCGAACAGGTGCAAATCGAGCACACCGCTGCCGGTACTAGCGTGCTTTGAGATAACTCCACGAGTCGTGTGAAGTGACACTTACACCCTCTACGTTCAGCACTTGTCCCATGCCAACGACAGAACATCCCACTGGGCATTCTCGACTCTACCCGACCAGGGGCACGACGAACCGAAGTAGCCACAACGTCCCCATGCCGACGGCGATGGTCGCAAAGACGTTCTCGGTGCGCCACGCGACGGCGGCGGCGACGAGGCCAGCGAGGAGACGGTCCGCTGTGAGCGTGCCGACGAGTGTCGGCTGAATCGACACCAACGCCGGAGCCACGAGTGCGGCGAGCACCGCCGCCGGGACGTACGTCAGCGCCTGTTCGACGCGCGGCGGGATGTCGTCGATGCGGCCGAACAGCGCGATAAAGGAGAGACGAATCGCGTACGTGATGACACCGATAGCGACGATGACCACCCAAATCGAGAGTGGGCCGTACGCCGTCGTCATCGCCACGACTCCGCGAGCATTCCGATTCCAACCCCGACGATGGCGGCGAGAATCAACCCGAGGTTGAACGGTAACCCCGCCCCGGCGACGGCGACGACGCCCGCCGCAACGGCCGCCGCGAGCGACTCGTGGTCTTTCAGCGTCGGTACGAGGAGTGCGAGAAAGACGAGTGGGACGGCGAACTCCAGTCCCCACGCCTGTGGGACGCCCGCGCCCACGACGACGCCGACGACGGTGCCGACCTGCCAGACGGTCCACAGCGCCAGCGACGCGCCGACGTAGTACCACCGCTGTCCGGATTCGTCTGTGTCGTAGCGAGCGACGGTGAGCGCGAACGCTTGGTCGGTGAGAAAGTACGCGAGTACTGCTCGCACTCGTCCGGTGACGCTCCGAAACCGCGGGGCGATGGAGGCCGAGTACATCATCATCCGCAGGTTGATGATTGCGGCGGTGAGGACGACGACGGCGAGCGGCGCGTTCGATCCGAGCAAGTCGAGTGCAGCGAGTTGCGAGGCGCCGGCGAAGACGAAGACGGACATTCCGAGTGCCTGCGCCGTCGACAGTCCCGCCTCGGCCGCGGCGACGCCGGCAACGAGGGCGAACGGGACGATGCCGAGGAGCAGCGGCAACGAGTCTCGTACTCCGGTCGAGAAATCGGAGGCGACGCGTGTCATGTGACAGAGTGGCGATGCCGGGGCCGAAACGTCTATCGATGCAGCAGCGACGGTTGCCCAATCGTCTAGCAGTGAACAGTCGTCGGCAGCGAAAAGAGTGGTTCGTCTACTATTCGTCTACTGTTCGTTCGAGAACTGCGCGTCGTAGGCGTTCTGGACGGCGAGGTACTGCTCGCGCGTCAACTCCGAGGCGAGTTCACTCTCGTCGAGGTCGAGTTTGTAGAGGCGGAACGCCAGTTCCGTCCGGGTCTTGATGTGGACGAGGTCCTCTCGCGCCACGTCGTCGGTGTACGGCTGGCGGTTGTAGATTGCCAGCACGTGCCCCGCCGTCTCGGCGCTCACTTCGTCGAAGGTGTAGTCCCAGTACTTCTCTCCGGTGATGTCGTCGAGCGTGTAGGCCGGGTTGGTCGGCAGTGGGCCGAACTGGGCGTCGTAGCTGTTCTGTACTTCGAGGAGTTGCTCACGGGTCAGTTCGTCCGCCAGTTCCGACTCGTCGTAGTCCGTGCCGTACAGGCGGTTCGCAATCTCTTCGCGCGTCTCGATGTCGCCGGGCGTGACACCCGCAGGGAGGGGTTGACGGTTGGCGATAGCCTGCACCTGTCCAGCCGTCTCGGTGTCGAGTTCGGCGAAGTTCTGTCCGTACTTCATCTGGGCGATGTCGTCGACCGTGTACTCGGTCGAGTCGTCGTTGCTGGACGTTCGGCGGCCGTCTCGCTCGACGGTGAGCGACGACCCGGTCGCGTTGGTCACGGTGTAGGACTGTCCCTGTTCGTTTTCGAGCGACTCGACGGCGAGCGTCAGGTCGGTCTCTCCGTCGTCGTCGCCTTCGACGGTGACGGTGGCGAGGACGACGCTACCATTCTGGTCGGTGTCGACGCCCGTTGCGACGAATCTCACCGACGACTCGTCGTCGGCGATTTCGACGGTGGACGTGGAGTTCTCGGTCGTGCCCGAAAGCTCGACGCCCGTGACGACGGCGACGTCGGAGTCGGTCACCGTGACGGTGACGTTGTACGCGCCGACGCCACCGCTGGCGTTGGTGACGACGACGTCGAACGTGGTCTCGTCACCTTCGTCGATTTCGTCGGTCGCGGGGTTCATCGTCACCGACGTGGCGAGCGTCTCACGCTCGTCGTCGTCGTCGGTGTCTCGGACGTGGACTTCGACCGTGTCGGTGTCCGTCTCGTCGTCGTCGCTGACGGTCACGTCGAAGACGAGCGTCGTCCTCTCGCCGACGTTCGGCGCGACGAACGACGCCGTGCTGTTGTTCGTGCTGTCGAGTGTGACGTTCGGGCCCGCAGTCTGGTTCCACGAGTATCGGAGGTCACCGTCTGCCCCGCTGGAGGCGGAGGCGTCGAGCGTGACGTTCGCGCCCTCGTCGACCGTCAGGTCGTCGCCGGCGGCGGCCGTCAGCGGCTGGTCGACCGGTTCGGCCTCGACGACGCGAATCGACGTTCCGAGCACGTCGGTCACGGTGTAGTTCTGTCCGGCTTCGGTGTCGAGCGTCTCGACGTCGAGCGTCAGGTCGGTCGTGCCGACGCCGTCACCGCGGACGGTCACGGTCGCGACGACGACGTTCCCGCTGTCGTCGGTGTCGGCACCTGCCGCGCTGACAGTCGCCGTGGACCCACCGTTGGACGTCGACATGCTGGCCTGCTTCTGCGAGGGTTCGCCAGCGAGCGAGACGTCGTCGATGGTCGCGACGGCCGAGTCGTTGGCGGTGACGGCGAAGGCGTACGCGCCCACACCACCCGTCGCGTTCTCGACGACGACGTCGTACGTCGTCGTGTCGCCCGCGTGGACGGCGTCGTCTGCGGCGACGAGGCTGACGACGGTGCGTGGCTGTTCTTCCTCGGCGGCGACGGCGCCGAGTGAGTCGTCGCTGCTGTCGAGTGCTCCGAGCGGGAAGCCCCCGACGGCGAACGCGCCGACGACGAGTGCAATCAGCGCGAGCACGCCGATGCGCTTCGTTGTGAGGACGCTCCCGATGGTTTGTGAATTCATACTCTTTGGAAATACTAGAGATACGGCTGTTTCGTTATACGTCCAGTAACAGACGGTTCGGTGCCCGTACCGACCGATTGGGCGTACTTACCGGTCGAAGCGTGCCGCTCCCCTCCCGAGAGAGTCGTCTCCCCTTCGTTCCCTCGCTGGAGGGTACTCAGCGGCGGGGAACGGGACGATTACTCGACTGTTTCGGTGGCCGACGACGGCGGAGCGAGGCTCGACGCTGTCTGACACTCTTCGCGACGGTCGATTCGTCGCGACGCTCGTCGGACTAGCTTGGCAAAAAATCCCGCGTCGACGGGTCCGAGCGGACCGCGTCTATCTCGACGCTGGGTGGTCGTTCGCTAGTGCTCGAACTGTTCGTCGTAGGCGTTCTGGACGGCGAGGTACTGCTCTCGCGTCAGTTCCGAGGAGAGTTCGCACTCTTCGAGACTGAGTTTGTACAGACGGTACGCCAGTTCTTCGCGCGTCTTGACGTGGACGAGTTCGTCTTTCGTCACGTCGTCGGCGAACGGTTGGCGGTTGTATATCGCTACAACCTGTCCCGCGGTTTCGGTGCTCACTTCGTCGAAGGCGTACCCGTACTTCTCGTGCGTGATGTCGTCGAGCGTGTACGTCGGCTCCTCCGGGAGCGGGCCGAACTGCGCGTCGTAGGTGTTCTGCACTTCGATGAGCTGTTCGCGCGTCAGGTCCTTCGTCAGGTCGGACTCGTCGAGGCTCATACCGTACAGTCGCTCGGCAATCTCCTCGCGGGTCTCGACGTCTTCGGGCGTGACGCCGGCCGGGAACGGCTGGCGGTTGTAGATCGCCTGCACCTGTCCGGCCGTCTCGGTGCTCAGTTCGTCGAAGGCACGGTCGTACTTCGCGTGTGCGATCTCGTCGAGCGTGTACGTCGATGATTCGCCGTCGTCGGCGTCGCTGTCGTCTCCGTCGGCGTCGCCGTCATCGGCATCACCGTCGTCAGCGTCGCCATTGTCGGCGTCACTGTCACCGTCGTCAGCGTTGCCGTCGTCAGCGTCGCCATCGTCAGCGTCGCCGTCATCGGCATCACCATCGTCAGCGTCGCCGTCGTCAGCGTCACCATCGTCGGCGTCACCATCGTCAGCGTCGCCGTCATCGGCATCACCGTCGTCAGTGTCGCCATCGTCGGCATCACCGTCGTCAGCATCACCGTCGTCGGCATCACCGTCGTCAGCGTCACCATCGTCAGCGTCACCATCGTCAGCGTCACCATCGTCGGCGTCGCCATCATCGGCATCGCCATCGTCGGTGTCACCATCGTCGGCGTCACCGCCGTCGTCTCCGTCGCTCACTGCCTCGACGGTGAGGGTAGCGGTCTGCGAGTCGTCGTCGGTGTAGACGCCGTGGGTGTACGACCCGGGCGCGAGAGCGCTCGTGTCGACGTCCTCGAAGGAGACCATCTGGCTCGCGCCACCCGCGAGGGTCGCGTCTTGGCTCGCGACGACGGTACTACCGACACGGAACTCGACCGTCTGGGTCGCTTCCTCGTCGCCAGTGTTCTCGACGGTCGCACTGACGTCGATGAGGTCACCTTGGGTGACCGTCACGTCAGTGGGGTTGAGGCCAGAGACCTCGAAGTTCGCCGGTTCCGGCTCTGGTTCCTCGTCGACTGCCTCGACGGTGAGGGTCGCAGTCGCGGACCCGTCTTCGCTGTAGATACCGTGCGTGTACGAACCGGGCGCGAGGGCGCTCGTGTCGACGTCCTCGAACCCGACCTGCGTACTCTGACCGCTTCCGAGGGTCACCTCTTTACTGTCGATGACCGTGCCGTCCACGCGGAACTCGATGCTCTGGGTGTCCGACCTGTCGCCGGTGTTCTCGACAGTCGCGCCGACGTCGACGAGGTCACCCTGCGTGACCGTCACGTCGGACGGCTGGAGGTTCGAGACCTCGAAGTTCGCCGGGCCGGCGCTGCTATCGTCCGTGACAGTCAGCGTAGCGCCGGTCGCCTCGGTCACCGTGTAGCTCGCACCGGCTTCGGTTCCGACCGCCTCGACGTCGAGGCTCAGGTCGGTCTCACCGTCGCGTTCACCTTCGACGGTGATGGTTGCGATGGTGACCGCGCCAGTGTCGTCGGTGTCGGCAAGCGCCGCGACGACGTCCACGGAGGAGCCGTCGTCGGCGATGGTGACGTCAGACGTCTGGCTGGAGGGCGACCCCTGCAACTGGACGTCCGTGATGGTCGCGACGTTCGGGTCGTCGACCGTCACCGTGAAGTCGTAGGCGCCAACGCCGCCGTTGGCGTTCTGGACGACCACGTCGAACGCGGTCTCGTCGTTCTCTTCGATCTCTTCGTTCGCCGGGTTGAGCGTCACCGACGTCGACAGATCGGGCTCTTCCGGTTCTTCGTCGTCGTCGGTGTCGACGTCTTGGACGAGGACCTCGACGGAGTCGGTGTCCGTCTCCTCGCCGTCGCCGACCGTGACCTCGAAGGTGAACGTCGTGTCTTCGGCGACGTCCGGAGCGGTGAACGACGCCGTACTGTCGTCGGCACCGTCGAGTCCGACGGCAGCCCCGCTCGTCTGCGTCCACGAGTAGCTCAGACTGTCTTCGTCGGGGTCACTGGAGCCAGAGGCGTCGAGCGTGACGTCGTCACCCTCGTCGACCGTCTGGTCGGCACCGGCGTCGGCCACCGGTGGCTGGTTGGTCGGTTCCGGTTCGTCGCCGGCGACCGTGAGCGAGGCACCGCTCTCTCCCGTGATGGAGTAGCTCTGTCCCTGGCTCGTCCCGAGTGCCTCGACGTCGAGGCTCAGGTCTGTCGTTCCGGCCGCGTCACCTTGGACCGTGATGGTCGAGATGACGACTTCGCCGTCCTCGTCGGAGTCAGCGAGCGCCGCGACGACGTCCACGGAGGAGCCGTCGGCTGCGATGTCTACGGTCGACGTCGACGCTGGCGGTGAACCGCCGAGTGCGACGTCGGTTATCGAGGCCACACTCGGGTCGTTCACCGTCACGGTGAAGTCGTACGCGGCGGCACCGCCCTGTGCGGTTTCGACGACGACGTCGTAGGTCGTCGTCTCGCCGGGTTCGACTTCGTCGCTCGCTGGTGAGAGGCTAACTGCGGTACTGGGCTGTGCTTGTTGCGCAGCGACAGCACCGAAGGAGCCTCCACCCCCGCCGAGCGCTCCGAGCGGAACCGCCCCTACCGCGAGCGCGCCGACGACGATTGCCGTCAACGCGAGCGCGACGAGGCTCTTCGTTGTGAGTACGTTGCTTGCTGTATTTGTGCTCATCCTGTTTGTTATCCTACTGATTTGGTTGGTTTCGTTATGAGTTCTGTAACGAATGTTTGACTATCGGTATCGAAGATTTAAGGCTTCATTTTCTACCCAGTGATGAGCATATTGTAGAGAGCCTGCACGTCGACGACGTCGATCTTCCCGTCACCGTTGTAGTCGAACTTCTCGACGTTCTCCGTCACGACTGGGTCGTTCAGGTTGGCGAAGGTGGCCTGGATGTCGACGATGTTGAACGTGCCGTCACCGTTGATGTCCTCGTAGATGCCGTCCCCGTCGAGGTCGTTCGGCGGGTTCTGGAAGTTGCCGATGGGTCCGAGGCTGACGACGGTTACCGTCGCTCCGGAGGTTCCGGACACCGTGTAGCTCTGACCGGTCTCGTCACCGAGCGCGGCGACGCCGAGCGAGAGGTTGGCCGAGCCATCGTCTCCGTCTGCGGCCGAGCCTTCGGCCTGCGTGGTCACTTCGATGGTCGCGATGGTGACTGCGCCGGAGTCCGCGGTGTTCATGAGCGCGGCGTTGATGGTCACCGAACTGCCGTCCTCACTGATCTGGACGTCAGACGTCTGAGCGCTCGGGTTGCCGAGTAGCTCGACGTTCGTAATCGTGACCGACGGGTCGTCGGAACTGACGGTCGCAGTGTACGCACCGACGCCGCCGTCGACGTTCTCGACGACCACGTCGAACGTCTCGGTGTTGCCAACGACGACTTCGGACGAAGTCGGCGAGAGGCTCACGTCGCTCGATTTGCCCGTCACCACTTCTTCCTCGACGGTGAGGGTGGCGGTCTGAGAGTCGTCGTCGGTGTAGACGCCGTGGGTGTACGAACCGGGTGCGAGACTGCTCGTGTCGACGTCCTCGAAGGAGACCGTCGTGCTCGCGCCGCCCGCGAGGGTCACGTCTTGACTCGCGACGACGTTCCCGTCGACTTGGAACTCGACACTCTGGGTCGCTTCCTCGTCGCCGGTGTTCTCGACGGTCGCGCCGACGTCGATGAGGTCACCTTGGGTAACCGTCACGTCCGTGGGGTTGAGACCAGAGACCTCGAAGTTCGCCGGAGTCGTCGTGACTGGCTCTTCGACGGTGAGCGTCGCGGTCTGTTCGTCGTCGTCGGTGTAGACACCGTGGGTGTACGAACCGGCGTCGAGACTGCTCGTGTCGATGTCCTCGAAGGAGACCGTCGTGCTCGCGCCGCCCGCGAGGGTCACGTCTTGGCTGGCGACGACGCTCCCGTCGACTTGGAAGGAGACGCTCTGAGTCGCTTCTTCGTCGCCGGTGTTTTCGATAGTCGCGCTGACGTCGACGAGGTCACCCTGGGTGACCGTCACGTCCGTCGGGGTGAGACCCGACACCTCGAAGTTCGGCGGTTCGACGACTTCCTCTTCGACGGTGATGGTCGTCGAAGCGGAGTTGACGAGACGTTCACTGGTCGATGGAACGATGACCGACCCTTCGGAGGTGACAACGTACTCGCCCGGTGCAGCGCTCTCGGGAACCTGCACGGTGTACGTGTGCGTGTAGGTCCCGGTCACACCGTCGCTGTCAGACAGAGAGAGTCCGCCGAGGAAGGCGTTCTGCTGGGCGAAGTAGTTCCAGCCGTCCCCCGCGTTCGCGGACGTTACTGTCCACCCATCGGGCAGGAGTGGCTCCATCCCCGGTGCGTTGGTCTCCGTCTGTACGAACGTCGCCGTAATCTGGACTTCGTCTCCGGGGTTCGCTGTGATGCTATCAGTACCGTGCGTGACGACGACGTCGGGTGCCGCAGCCACGATGCCTACCGGTCCGAGGACCGAGAGGACGAGTGCGAGCGCGACGAGCGCGGCCGTTGTTTTTCTAAGTCGCTTCTGAATTGCGTGTTTCATGTAATTTTGTTGTCGGCTATCGGTGTGTTAGTTAGTGTACTGTACGACTACGGAACCGAGTGGTTCCGAACCGTTCGACCGAAGAGAGATACCTCGGGTGCTCGACGTCGACGCGTGTGGCAGGTCCAGCGTGTGGAAAGTTACCCCCGGAAGCCGCCGCCCGGCGTCGGTAGTCGTCGTCCCAGGCCATCCTGGTCCGTCATCGGTCCCGCTCCACCCCGTGGCGTCACTCACCGGCGCGTCGACCACGCTGGTCGACTGCGGGCGGCCATCGACGACGGGTGTGGAGAGGGGTCTCATCGGTCTGTGTCCAGTCCCGCGATTACGCGCTGGCCTCCACGATTTCGATGGCGTTGATCTGGGGGTTCTCCACGTCGTGGATGAACTCGATGTCGATGTCGCCGTCGGACCCGGCGGTCACCGTAATCGACTCCATACCCGCGTTCTGGTCACCGTACGCGGCGATTGGGCTGAACCCGGAGAGTTCGGTCGTTCCCTCGATGTTCACGTCGAAGACGCGGTCACCGACTGCGCTGGTGCCGCTGTACCCGTCGTAGAAGTACAGACGGACCTCGTATGTCTGTCCGGCCTCGATCTGGTCAGCGAACTCCCACGCCATCTCGTCACCGCTGGGCTGGTCCCACCGCTCGCTGTTCCAGATTGTCGTCGGCGTCGACGACGGGACGGAGTCGTCGATGCTGTTCAGACCGCTTCCGTACGACCCGGTTTGGGTGCCGCCGGCGACGAGGTACTGGCTCGGTGAGCCACCCGTGTCGGCGCTCCAGTCCGGGCCGTCGTCGGTCGCCGTGACCGCAGACCCACCCGCGTTCACACGGTAGAGGACCTGCGGTTCGCTGGTCGCTTCACCGAGTTTCAACACGACGACGTTGGAGGTCGCGCCGGTGTCACCGCTGCCGTCCTCGACGGTGGCGATGAAGTGGTTGAACCCGCCCTCGGCGCCGGTACCCGTCGAGTCGAGGAGCGTCACCGGAACGGTCGCCTCGCCGTTCGAGTCGAGGGTAGCCGTCACGTAGTCGACGTTCTCCGCGGTGTTTGCTTCGAACTCTTCGAGTTCGTATCCGTTCGCCTGATTGGCGAGTTCGAGTTGGCCCTCGACGTGGAGCAACGTCACCGTCGCACCAGCCGGACCGGAGACCGTGATGGTCTGGTCGGTGTCAGTGACGACTGCGCCACTGTGTTGGCTGTGGAGGATGCCGCTGTCGAGCGAGACGCCGTCGACGCCGAGCGTCGGTGCGTCCGCGAGGTCGGCTTTCGCCGTCGCCTGCGAGCCACCGTTGCTTCCGTCAGCGAACAGGTTCGTCGTCTGCGTCGAGCCGTCGGCGTATTCGACCGTCACCGTCGCGCCCGAGAGTTCGAGACCCGAGACGGAGCCGGCTGCGCCGGACCCCTGTGCGTCTTTGATGCTCGTCGGGTCGATGTCCGTCGAGAAGGCGAACGACTCGCCCGCATCGAAGTCAGTGAAGTCGATGGTCAGTTCGTCGTAGCCGTCTGCGCCGTCGTTACCGTTGTGCGGTGCCGCGAACGACCCGGAGGGGCCGACCGCGCTCGTACCGCTGTCAGCGCTGAACCCTTTTCCAGTCGAGTCACCTGCGGTTCCGTCGGGGTCGAAGACCACGTCGGGGAACGCTGCAGTGCTCAGGTCGTAGGTGACCGACGAAATCTGCTTGTCGCCGGTGTTCGTGATCTCTATCGAGCTTCCGCTGAAGGTACTCGCGTCGATGCCGCCGTTCGCGTTGACGGCGAAGTCGGCGGAGCCGATATCGTCGCCGCCACTGCCACCACCGTTACCGTCGGCTTCGGTGACTTTGATGGCGGAAATCTTCGCGTTGTCGACGACGTTCGAGAAGACGATGTTCAGTTCGCCGTCGTCGACGGTGGTCGTGAACGTCTCGGACGTCGCCGCCTGCGGACCGCCCGCAGTCGCGTAGATGTCGTAGTCGTTCAGGACCTGCTGTCCCTCGATGGCGACGTCGAACAGACGGTCGCCTTCGCCACCGTCGTTCGCGACGCCTTGGTAGAGTTCGGCGAACAGCAGTTCGACGTCGTAGTCGCCGTTGTCGACCGGGACGTCGTACGAGAAGGACCCGTACCGCTCGGTGTAGTAGAGCGTGTCGTCGTCCGTGTTCGTAATCTCCGGGGTGGATGGCGTTCCGGCACTGCCGGTCGTGAACGTGGTGCCGCCGTCGAAGTTCGTGTCTGCCGCGTAGACCGTGCCGTCGGTCGCCGTGTACTCCGGACCGCCGGCGTTCACCGCGAAGACGGTCTCAGCGCCGCTTCCGCTACCGGGTTCGTACTTCAGGACGACCACGTTCGAGGCGTCTCCCATATCGCCGGAGGCCTCGCCGTGGGCGGCCACGAAGTAGTTGAAGCCGGCTTCGTCGTCGTCGTCGGCACCGTCGGTCAGCGTGACCGGAACCGTCGCCTCGCCGTTCGAGTCGAGGGTGACCGTGTAGTACTCGACGTTGACCGCGTTGTTCGCTTCGAGCGCTTCGACGTCGTAGCCGCCGTTCGGGACGTTGCTCAACGAGAGTTCGCCCTCGACGCGCACGAGCGTGACCGTCTCACCGGGTTCGCCGGAGACCGTGATGGTCTGGCTGGCCTCGGAGACCGTCGCGCCGCTGTGGTAGCCGTCGAGAACGCCGCTGTCGAGCGAGACGCCCGCTGCTCCGATGGTCGGTGCCGGGGCTTCGTCGCCGTCGAGGACGGCCGTCGACCCGCCGACGCTACCGTCGCCCATCAGGTTCGCCGTCTGGACCGTCCCGTCGGAGTAGGTGACCGTCACCGTCGAGCGGGCGAGTTCCAGACCGGAGACCGGACCGGCCTCCTGCGAAGCAATCGTCGACCCCTTGATGCTGGTCGGGTCGTTGTCCGCCCAGAACGTCGCCGTCTCGCCGTTCTGGAAGTCGCTGAACTCGACGGTCATGACGTCGTAGCCGTCTGCGCCGTCGTTACCGTTGTGCGGCTGTGAGAACGCTTCGTCCGAGCCACCGCCGCTGGTCGTGATGCCCGTGCCACCGTCGCTGACGACGTTGAGGCCCTCACCGGTCGGGTCGCCCGCCGTGCCGTCGGGGTCGAAGACCATATCGGGCATGGTCGCCGTGCTCAGGTCGAACGAGACCGACACGATGTCCGTCTCGCCGGTGTTGGTCACTTGGTAGCTTCCGATTCCGTAGGTCGTCTGGTCGATGTTTCCGCTGTCGGGGGTCACCTCGACCAGCGACGAACTGCTGAGACTGGACGCTTCCACCGTGACGGTGGCCTCGTCGGACGCCTCGGCGTTCGCGTACGCCGTGTGCGTCATGTCTGCGACGGCGACGGAGACAGTGTGTTCGCCCGCAGCGACGTTCTCGAAGGTGTACGAGCCGTCGAGGGGTTGCCCGCCGACGTAGTCGTTCTCGTCGAGTTGGACGTGGACGTGGTCCGTCGACTCCGCGGGAGTCGCCTGCCACGTGACGGTCACGTTGTTGCCGTCGACAGCGGTGTCGGTAATCTGGATTGACGCGTCGTCCGAGCCGGTGTCGACCGTCGCGCCGATGGCCCACGTGTTGATGAGCTGTTGAATCTCTTGGAACGCGATGGTCTGACCGCCGGTGTTGGGCACTTCTGCACCGGTCGCCCACCAGTTGATCGCCTGTTGAATCTCTTGGAACTCGATGAGCGAGTCGTCGCCGTCACTGGCGCTGGCAACCGCCTGTTCGACGGTCAGGTCACCGGTCGACGAGTCGGTGACCGTCACCGTCGCGTCGAGCGTGCCGGCGATGTCGTAGTCTTCTGCATCGTCCGTTCCGATGTCCACCGACTCTCCATCTATCGAGAGCGTGGCGTCGCCAGCGGACTGACCTTCGATGGTCACCGTCGCGAGCACGACTTCACCGGTGCCGGAGGTGTCGGAGAACCCGACTGCAGCGGACGCGGACGACCCGTCGGACGCCACCGAGGTCGAACTGACACTAGTCGACGGGTTACCGGCGAGGTCGATCTCTGTAATCGTCGCGACGTTCGTGTCGTCGACGCTGACGGTGAACTCGTAGGACCCGACGCCCTCCGATGCCGCCGTTGCGACGACGTCGACTGTTGTGGTGCTCCCGGGGCTAACCGACTGACTGGCCGGGGTAATCGCTATCTGTGTGCTCGCCGCGAGTGCGACACCGGACGCTCCCGCCGAGACGACGAGGAGGACCGCCATCACGACGACGGCGAGCTTGTTGAGTCTCTGTCTTGATGCTGAGTTTCGTTTCATTGAGGTTGCTGTGGTTTCACTTTGGCTGTGTTCGTTTGCTGGTTCGCTGGGTGTGCGCTCCCCGGACGGTGGTCTGACGGACCTCTGGAGTGAGTCGCTCCGTCGTTCGTCTCGAAGTCGCACTGCCGAGATTCCGAGAGCGGGGATCAGCCACCCTCGGCGGTCGTGAGCCGTGCTACTCGCTCTGCGTCTCGATGAACAACGCCTGCACGTCGACGATGTTGACCTCGCCGTTGCCGTTGAAGTCGAACGCCTCTGGGTAGTTCTGGACGCCGTCGCTCTCGTAGTTCTGGAAGAGCGCCTGCACGTCGACGATGTTGAACTCACCGTTGCCGTTGACGTCCTCGTAGCGGCCGTCGCCGTCCGGGTCGGTCGGTGCATTCTCGAAGCTCCCGACCGGTCCGGGCGCGGAGTCGTCACTCACGGCGACGATTTCGATGGCGTTGACCTGCGGGTTCTCCACGTCGTGGATGAACTCGATGTCGATGTCGCCGTCGGATCCGGCGGTCACCGTGACCGACTCCATCCCGGCGGTCTGGTCGCCGTACGCCGCGATGGGGTCGAAGCTCTGCAGTTCGGTCGTTCCCTCGATGTTCACGTCGAAGACGCGGTCACCGACTGCGCTGGTGCCGTCGAAGCCGTCGTAGAAGTACAGACGGACCTCGTAGGTCTGTCCGGCCTCGATCTGGTCGGCGAACTCCCACGCCATCTCGGGGGATGCCGATGGGTCGTAGCGTTCCTTCTGGAACACCTCGTTCGGCGTGCTCGAGGGCACCGACGCGTCGACGGCGTCGACGGTGTAGGTGCCGCCGGGGATAGCTCCGCCGGCGACGAGGTACTGGCTCGGTGAGCCATCCGTGTCGGCGCTCCACACGGGACCGTCGTCGGTCGCCGCGACTTCAGGTCCACCCACGTTGACGCGGTGGATGACGTCGCCGTCGACCGGCGGAGCGTCCGTGTCCTGAATCGTCACGTCGACCGTGTCGGTGTCGCTGAACTCGCCGTCGGAGACGCTGACCTGGAAGGTGAGCGTCGTGTCGCCGTCGACGTCCGGGGCGGTGAACGTCACCTGTTCGCTGTCGCTCACGTCGAGCAGTCCGTCGGGCGTGCCCGCCGTCTGCGTCCACGTGTAGCCGAGTTGGTCGCCGTTCGGGTCGCTGGAGCCGGACGCATCGAGCGTCACCGTCTGCCCTTCGTCGACTGTGACGTCGCCACCGGCGTCGGCCACCGGTGGCTCGTTCGTCGGCGCGTCGACGTACTCGACGTTGAGGTCGGTCCAGGTCGCGTCGAACGTCGAACTGGCCTGGTAGGACGTCGCGATGACGCCGACTGCGAGACCGCTACCGTCGGTACTGTCGAGCCAACTGGCCGGGATGGCCGTCGTGCCGACCGTCGTCTTCGCCCCACCGTCGACACCGTACTCGGCGGTGAGTGCGACTTCGTCGATACCGTTGTCGGGGTCGGGGTCGGTCGTCGGGTCGACCGTCAAGTAGAGGTCGGTGTTCGTCGACGGACCCGTCACAGTGCTGTCGTCGGGCTGTGCGACGCCGGTGAAGGTCCCGTCGACCTCTTTGGCCAACTGGACACCACCGGTTCCGCCGTTAGCGGAGACGACGACTTTCGCGTAGTTGTCCTGGTCACCGGTTCCGACGTAGATACCTATCGCTTGGTAGTTCTGCGGACTGTCCGGGAACCCGTTGACCGTCGTCGAGACGGTGAACGGTTCGCCTGGCGCGTCGATGCCGCGCTGGAAGGCGAACTGCTGGCTGTTCTGGTCGTTGACCGCGTCACCGCCCGGGACGCTCTCGACCGACAGCACCTGTGCCGCCCCACCGACCGTCATCTGGTCGGGGTCGTAGAGGTCGAGGTAGTCGTCCTGTCCGTTCGTCATCAGGCCCGTCCACCCCTGTCCGTTGTCGCCGAACAGCGTCGTCTCGGAGAAGTCCATCTCCACCGGGAGCGACGTGTCGACGCCGTTGTTCGCGTCGAGTGCGAACGGGTCCTGCGTGTCGTCGATACCGTCGTTGTCGTCGTCCGGGTCGTTCAGGTTGGACGTGCCGTCGTCGTCGAAGTCGGCCGGCGTCGACGCGGCCGAACATGGGTCGGTCCCGTTGTCGAGTTCGTCGGCGTTGTCGTAGCCGTCGTTGTCTTCGTCGAGGCTCGCGTCGTCGGCACCGGTACACTGCGTCCCGGTGTTTCCGTCGTAGTCGTTCGGCTCGAACACCGTGATGCCGCCACGAGCGGTCCAGACGGTCCCCGGGAAGGGACCCTCGTCACTCTGTGCGGCGATGCCGAGCGCGCTGATGTCGCTGAAGAAGTTTCCTTCCTGGTTCGTCACTCCGTCGCCTGCGGCGTTGAGTTCGACGCGCTCGACGGAGCCGCCGTTCTCGACGACGAGCAGGTCGCCCTGCATCGCGCCGCCGAAGTTCGAAGCGGTGTACTCGTCGATACCGCCGGTCCAACCGAAGGTGTTCCCGAGGGAGTTGTCTTCGGTCGGGTCCTGGTAGTCACACTCGACCGGGTTGACGAGCGAGGCCGGAACGGGGCTGTTGCTCTCGGTGATGTCGAGAATCACGTTCCCGTCCTTGTCGTAGATGTCTGCGCCGGTCGGGTTCCCGCGAATCGGGGCCGCGTGGCCGCCGTAGGAACCCTGCGTGGCGAGGTGTAGCTGGTCGCCGGTGCTGTAACTGCCGTCCTCGTTAGGGGCGTTCGTACAGATGCCGGCGGGACCTTCGTCGACCGGTATCCCACCCCAGCCACCGTTCGGGCCGTTGTCGATGACGTAGAGCTGGTCGTCCTCCGAGAGGACGAGGTCGTAGGGGTTGCGGTAACCCGACGAGTAGACCTGAACCGGGCCGTTCTCGAGCCACTTCGCTTGGTTCAGTCCGTTGTTGCCACCGAACGGCAGGTCGTCGCCGTCCGTGGCGTCGTCGTTCTGGATGGTCGGGATGCCGTAGTAGAACGGCAGGTCCGGGTAGTTGCTGTTGTAGTTCTGGAGATTCTTCGCGCCGAAGCTCTCGACCTGTTGCAGGTCGATGGTCAGGACGGCGGCCGACAGGGCGTACTCGGGCGTGTGACCGAAGTTGTTACTCGGCGCTCCCTTGTTCGCGTGGCCACCCGATGCGACGTACAGCGTGTTGCCGTCGTCGCTCAGGTCCAGCCCGTTCGTCGCGTGGTTCTCCTCAGAGCGCGGAAGCCCGAGGACCAACACTTCGTGCGTGATTTCGCTGTCGGCGAGGACGCCGTCCCCACCCCAGTCGAGGGTGAGCCGCGAAATCGCACCGGAGTTGGTATCGACGCTGTCGTCGTCGTCACCGACCTTGATGGTCGGGTCGCTCGACGAGACGTAGAGCACGGGCGTCGAAGCCGTTCCTCCGACCGTGATGCCGGTGATCTGACGGTCGTTCTCACCCGAGTTGTAGCTCCCGTCGTCGTTGTGGTTCGGGATGTCTTGGACGAGGCCGATCTCCTTCTCGTAGACGACGGAGTAGGAGTTCGCGCCGTTGCGCTCGATTTCGAGCGCGTAGACCATCCCGTTCTGCTTGGTGACGTAGAGTCGGTCGTCGGGACCGAACTCCAACGCGGTCAGCGACCCGTCACCGAAACCTTGGAGACTGCTCTTACCGAAGCCGATCTGCGCCGTGCTCGCCCCCTCACCCGAGAGTGAGACGGAGAGCGGCGAGTTGCTACCGGAGTGGCTGACTTCGAGCGTCCCCGACTTCGCCTGTGCGTCGGACGGCGTGAACGAGACGGGGATGCTGGCGGACTCGCCGGGTGCGAGCGTGTTCGTCGAAGCTGAGCCAGCGGAGAAGTCCCCGTCACCGGAGACGGAGACGTCCGTGATGTCGATACTCGGGTCACCGTCGCCGCCGAGGTTGGTCACCGTGACCGTGTTCGTCTCGGAGTCACCGACGAGAACGCTCCCGAAGTCGAGACTCGACTGCCCGCCGAGTTCGTTTGCTTGTGGCTCCGAGGAGACGACCTCGATAGCAGATATCTTGGCGTTGTCGACGACGGTGGTGAACTCGACGTCGAGCGTCCCGTCGGTGGGCGTGACAGTGTAGGACTTCATCGTCCCGACGTCGTGACCGACGTCTGCGTGGATGTCGTAGTCGTTCAGAACCTGCTGGCCCTCGACGGAGACGTCGAACTCACGTGCGCCGTTAGATGTGGCGAAAATCTCTGCGAAGTACAGTCGCACTTCGTACTGCTGGTTCGCGGTGACGTCGAAGTCCCACTGCGTGTCACCGTAGCGCTCCGTCTCGAACACCGCCGATGGTGTGCTACCGGGAACCGTCCCGTCAGTCGAGACGGCGTCCGACGTCGAGTACGTGCTCGTACTTCCGCTGACGGTTACCCCGCTCGTCGATCCGGGCGACGTCCAGTCGGGACCGCCGTCGGTCGCGGAGACGGTCGACCCACCCGCGTTCACTCGATAGAAGGTCCCCGTCTGTGCGCTCGCCGTCCCCGCAGCGAACGCGACGGTTCCTGCGAAGGTGGACGTGACGAGGAGGAGCGTCAACAGGAGGACGAAGGGTCGCTTCGCCCGACTCATAGTGTCCCTCCACGATGCTGTTCGTGTCCCTGTAAAGCATCTACGCCAGCTGCGAATCTGCGATAAGGTGCAGACGGTGGCCCGCGTAATTTATCAGTTTGTCGTATCATAGTAGACAACTCACCGACGAGTCGGGAGTTCGGCCTGAGTTACATGACAGGGTATGTAGGTACACACCAGCTAACTGCGTCTTAGCCGTATAATATACGAAAATAGTCTTGATAAACGACCAATATAACGCGAATATAGCGAACAACTTCTATCTGACAGTAATAGACAAAACCGAGATAGGGAGACGACTTTCTCCGTGTCAGATAAAATTTCTCGAATTCGATTCTGTTTGTACACTCTGTACAATTTTATAATCTGTCAGAGGAGGGGAAGAGCCACTTCGAGAATATTTCACCATATCGAGAAAGTCACGTAAGCGAAGCGCGCCGGAAAGTCCGGCCACAATTCGTTTATAGACGGTACCGCGGTCGGTCGACGTTTGACATGACTACTCGTTGACACCGACGACGACCGCAGACCGAATCTCCAGTGCGGTCTCGAACTCGTCACGACGGTCGAGACGCGAAGCGACTCGTCGAAGCTGTTCGGTGTGTGCGCGTTCGACGGCGTCGGTCTCGCGGCGGTCGAAGCCGAGTCTGTCGCCGATGGTCCGCCAGTGGTCGCGCGAGACGAGAAACGTCGCTCGCTCGCTGTCTTCGTCGACGAGTTCGAACGCCTGGTAGTAGTCGTCGAGTCGGGGGGCGAGGTCGGCCTGTACCCGACGGAGGAGGTAGGGGAGCGCCTTCGGTGGAACGCTCGCCTTCGCCGCCGTCAAGACGAGAATCTGTCCCTCGATGGGAATCTCGGTGGTCTCCTCCACGTCATCCTCCGGCGCGCATCGCCTTCTGCGAGAACTGTTCGATGAGCGGTTCCAGCGTCGCTTCGTCGCCCTGAAAGACGACGGTGACCTCCGTGAGCGAGACGGTCGGACCGATGCTCACCTTCTCGTTCGACAGCGACGCCTCCCAGTCGTCGCCCGTGACCGTGTCGTCGCCCACCTGCTCGCCGCCGAGGTTTTCGAGGTAGTGGATGGCGAGTCGCTGAGAGATGCCACGGAAGGCCTTCTCGCGGGTGACGGTGTCGGTCATCAGCCACCTGCGACGGGCGGGAAGACACTCAACGTGTCGCCGTCTTCGAGTTCCGTCTCGACACCGGCCATGTGGAGCACCTCGCGGCCGTTCTTCAGGACGTTTATCTGGGGTTTGAGCCCCCCGTTCTGGAGAATCTGTCCCTCAAGCCCGTCGAACTCGTCTTCGAGTGCACCGAGCACGTCGCCGACGAGCGCTCCGTCCTCGTACTCTCGCTCTATGGTCTTCGTGCCGACCGCTTCGCGAAAGGTCGCAAAGAACCGCAGTTCCAGTCGCATACCGTCTGATGCGTCCGCTCGGGTAAAAAGATACGCGGAGGTGTGCGCCGTCAGCGTCTCTCGCGGACCGAGAGCGCGAGCATCGACGCGACGAGTGCGACGGACCCCACGGTGATACCGAACCCGGGAATCGTCGTTTGCGTGCGCGAGCGTATCGTCTCGTCCGTCTGTCTCGTCGCGCTCGCCACCTGTGACATCTCCGAGGCCGAGTCGTCCCCGCCGACGACGGCAGTGGCCGTCGCCAACGTCGTCTCGTTGAGCGACACCGAGACGTTCAGCACCGTCCCACTGCGTACCGCAGAGAGGTCGAGTCGTTCGTCGAACCGACCACCCGCTCCGAGCGTCGTCTGCACCGAGAACAGTACGGGCCGTGGGCCGTCGTTGTGGAGTCGGAGGGTGATTTCGGTTCCCGCCGGGAGGTCCACCTGTCCAGCGAACTGTGCGTCCGTGTGCTGGTCGAGAGCCACCGTTCCGTCGGCGGTTTGGTCGTCGAACTGCGTGGTCACGTCGTCGTCGTCCGTCGTGACGGTCCATCCGGCCGCCGATAGGTTCGCCGTGGAGGCGCTCTCACCGAGCGACCCCCGTCCGTCGTCGACGTGGACGACGCGCTCCTCGTAGACGAGGACGTACCGCCCGTCGAGTGGCGTGGTGTCGATGACGGCCGTTCCGCTCGGGTCGAGTGTCACTGTGTCGACGACCTGTCCGAGCGTGTCGTCTTCGCGGACGGTGTAGAGCGTAAAGCTGCGGTCGCTCTCTGCGACCTGCCTGAGACCGGCGTCGGCCGCCGCTTCGACGGCCGTCGCGCCGTCGAACGAGAGCGTCTGTCCCTGCCAAGCGGTCTGTCGGGAGTCCAATCGTACGTCGGCGTCGGCCACGTCGGCGGTCGGTTCCGCTGTGACGACACCACCGGGGAGGAGGACAGCGAGGACCACGAGGGCGGCGAACATCGTGCGTCGGATATCGAATGCGTGTGCCATTGACCTGAGTTGGCGTCCCGCGGTACGTCGATTACCGCGAGAACGGGCCGTACGAACCGGTTGGACGCCTATCATATAGCTGTTGTTCTCGCCCTCGAACAGTCGAGAATAAAATGAGTCCGACTGCTCGTCTCACTGCCGCCGCACGGAGTACGTCGCTCTCGGCGTACAGCATCGAGAAGCGAGAATCGACGTCGAGAACTGAGTCGAGGATCGACCAGTGAGAACGGACACACGAGAACGGAGTGAGAACAGCAATACGAGAACGGAAAACGAGACGCGAAGCGCGTACTGTACGCGGACTCAGCGCTTGCCGAATCGAATCCCGTCCTCGACGAGACGGGCGTTTCGCTCACGGTCGAGGCGGTCTGCCAGCCAGTCGACTTCGTAGAGTTGTGCGACGAGGTCGGCGTAGAGGTTCCGCCACGCGATGGCGTAGATGGGTGACTGCCCCCACGCGCGGAGTTCGGGGACGAACTCGTCGTACGTCTCGAAGTTCGATTCGAGATGTTCGAGTGCGTCGGCGACGGCACCGACGGCCTCACCCTCGTCGTCAGCCTGCTCGATGGCGCGGTTGAGACTCGCTTCGATACCCTCGACCGCTCGCATCATATCCTGCTCTGTGGCTTCGCTGCCTTCCGGTAGCGAGTCCAGAATCGGTCGGGGAACGCCGAGTGAGATGTCGTCCATGTCCGCGAGATTGGTCCGCCCGAGTAAAAAGCCGTGGGAGGCGACGTCGCGAGAGACGGTGTTCGGACACCGAAGCAGTTCGAGTGTTCGTTCGCCGCAGTTCAGACGCTCGCTTCCGTCAGCGACCACCGTGGCACGACGAGTACCGCGACACCGGCGAGTGCGACGAGGTTCAGGGCGGCGAGGACGAGAAAGCCGCCCGTGTAACTCCCCATCGCGTCTCGGAGTGCACCCGTGAGGGCGGGGACCACCAGCGCGGCGACGTTGCCGGCGGCGACCATCGTCGCGATGGCCGTCCCTTCTCTGTCCGTCTCCCTCGTGGCGAGTGCGTACGTCGCGCCGAAGGGGAGCGAGACGGCGACCATCGCCACGAGCGGCAAGGCGAGCAGCAGCGCCGACCCGGACCCGAGTGCGAGCACACCGAATCCAACAGCACCCACCGCCGTCGACCCGGCGAGGAGTCCCTCGTCGCCGACGGGCCACGACCAGACGATGGTGCCGCCGAACGCTCGTCCCAGCGTCGCCATCAGCAGGACGGCGGCGTTCAGCGGACCGACGACGCCGATGTCGGCGTAGTACGCCGTGATGAACGTCGACAGCGTGATGTAGGAGGCGATGACCGCGACGTAGCACAGCGAGGCGACGACGACGGTCGGATGCGTGAGGACGCGCCGAACGCTGTCCGTCGCGGCCGGGTCCGCAGTCGGACTCGTCGCGTCGGTCGATCGGTGACGCCACAAGAGGGCGAGTCCGGGAAGTGCCAGCACGCCGCCGAGGGCGTTCAATCCGACGGGCACGGTGACGAGCGTCGGTGCCGCGAGGAAGCCGATTGCGCCGCCGAGCGTGAGCATCCCGCCGTAGATGCCCTGTTCGCGGGTCGCCGTCCCGCCCGTCGCGAGTCGCGAAATCTGCGTCGCGCCGACGCTGAGGACGAACCCGCCGGTGAGACCCCAGAGGAACCGAAGCGCGAGGAGCGTCCCGAACGTCGTCGCGAAGTCGAGGGCGACGGCGAGGACGGCGTGGACCAGCGTCCCGTAGAGCAACAACTCCGTCGCACCGCGCCGGTCGAGGAGGCGACTCGTCGGCGCTTGCGCGACGACGAACGCGCCGAGTGCCGCGCTCATCAACAGGCCGAAGGCGGCGAACCCGACGCCCAACTCGTCCATGAGCACGCCGGGGACGGCGGCGTAGGCGAAGAGAACGTAGCCGACGCTCGCGACGACGAGATGTGGGGCGAGGCGGAGGCCGCGCGGTGCGCTCACTGCGTGGCCTCTCGAATTGCGTCCCGACCAACCGCGTCCACGTCACACTCCGAAACCATACTGGCTCACAGACGAGAGGGAGTCAAAACAGTTCGCGAGTCAGCAGTCGCCGCCGGGTTCGACTTCGTCGAAGCGGATGTCAGTTCCAGAGGCGAGTCGTCGCCACCAACGGCGGATGTCGCGTGAGACGTCAGCCACGGGACGAGCACGTCGCCGAGTCGCCGATGCGCTTCGTCGTATGAGAGTGGCGCAGGCGAATCACCGCGTTGGCCGCGATACGAACCGAACTGGGTGTGGTTCATCCCTTGCACTTCGTGGGTCGTCGAATCCGGGGGGAGTCGAGTCGTCGCCTTCTGGTAGCTCTCTCGGTTGAGGACGGTATCTGCACTCCCGGTGACGCTGAGGACGGCGAACGACTCGTCGCTCACGTCGTCGTTGCAGTAGGAGGCGAACAAGACGAGACCCTGCACGTCGTTCGAATCAGCGTACTGACAGGCAGCGACACCACCGAGTGAATGGCCTCCGACGAACCACGTCCGAATACTGGGATGCTGCGACCGAACGCTCCCAGCGGCGTCGGCGTCGAGAAGTGCAAGGTTGAGTGGCATCTCCGGGACGAACACCGTGACGTTCGCCTGTCTCACCACCGGTGCGAACGTGCTGTAGTAGGCGTCCGGAGCGACACGCGCACCAGGATAGAAGACGACTCCGACGGTCGAGTCGGCGTTCGCTGGAGCGAGAACGTGGACTCCGTCTTCGGTTGTCACGGTCACGCTGGGGTCGTCTACGACCTGTTGAATCGACGACGACCCGTGATACGGCATCGAGAAGTAGAGCGCGACACCACTGCTCGCGAGAACCAACACCACGACCACGACGACTACTCCTCGTTTCCACCGGTTCATGTCCGAGCTAATAGCGTTCCCGTACGACTAACAACTGTTCGGTGGCTCTCCTTGGCGTCACGCTTCGACGCACTCGGTTACTGTCAGTGAGGAGCGCCCCGCCGCGAACAAGGGTTCGACGTGCGCTACTCTCGATGCAGTCGCACGTCACGGCCGAGTCGGTTGCGGCTATCGAGAGAGGCGACGCGAGTGTTACGTCACGGAGAACGACCTAACACTCGTCTTCGTCGACGTCGACGCCGCCGTCTCCGTCGCTTCCGTCGCTTCCGTCGCTTCCGTTGCTCTCATCTCCGCCTTCGGTTCCGTCGTCCCCGTCGGTCTGCGACGCCACCGTGACGGTGAACTGGTACTGGTGTTCCTCCGGGTCCGGCGCGATGTCGGCGTCGTCCGGTCGGATGTAGATGTAGTACTGTCCGGGTTCGCCCGCGTACTCTTCGACGTCGCCAGTCGACTCGCCGCTCGGCGTCCGGAGCCTGTAGTCGTAGTTCAGCGTCGCGTCCTCGGGCGAGGTGAGACTCCAGTCGATACTGACCGTCTCTCCCTGTTCGACGGGGAACGTGTACCAGTCTTGGTCGTAGGTTCCGGTGAGCGTGTCGGTCACCTGCTCGCCGGATTCGATTTCGGTCGCGTTCTGTCGCTGGTCGTCGCCGTCTTCACTGCCGCTGTCGACGAGCGTACGCGTCTTCGCCAGTACTGCGTCGGCATCGTCGCCGCCCGTCGTTCCGGCGATGACGACGCTCTCGTCGTACAGGCTGACGAGTGCGTGTGCCTCGCCGTCGTAGTCTTCGAACCGCTGTTTTACCCCCTCACTGTCCGTCTGGAGGAGGCCGAACTCGTCCGTCGAGAGGACGAAGTCGTCGTTCGTGAGTTCGGTGACGGCGCTCGCACTGTCGGCGTCGATAGCGTCGTACTGCGTCGTGAACCGAACCGTTCCGTCCAGCGCGTACCGGGTGAGGTACGGTGAGAACCCGCCGCTGCCGACGACGCTGCCGGTGCTGAGGATGTCGCCGTCTGCGGTGAGATAGACGTCTTCGGCCTCACCTTCTCGGGGCGCGGTGCTCCACTCTTCGTTCCCCTCGCTGTCCGTCTTCACGGTCCAGTTTCCGTTGAGGTCCAGGTACCCGGCGAGTGCGTAGCCAGCGTCGCGCGTCGCGACGACTGCGTTGAAGTAACTCGGGCCAACGTCCGTCCGGTAGTTCTTCGTCCACTCGACGTCCCCGTCCATCGTGAGTTTCGCCAGCATCGGGTAGACGTCCGCATCCGAGTCCATCTGGAGGCCCACGACTGCGTACCCGCCGTTGATACTCTGCGTGATGTCGGCGATCTCGGTGCCGAGGTTCGTTCGCCACTGTTCGGTCCCTTCGTCGTCGGCTTTGATGACCACTCCGCCGCTGTCTCCCTCTCCACAGAGGATGTAGCCGACGCTGGCTTTGAGTAGTCCGTGGATTTTCTGGACACCGTCGCCGTCGAACGTCGTGCGCCACTGCACTTCGCCGGCGTCGTTCACCGCGGCGAGATACGCGTCGCTCCCGCTCGATTCCGTGGCCGTCGACCCGGCGAAGACGTAGCCGCCACTGGTGTGGACGACGTCGGTTGCGACGTCGTTCCCGCCGAAGTCGTACGTGCGTCGCCATTCGGTAATCTGGTCGTCCGAAACGTCCGCGAAGTGTGACCCGTTCGTGCGCGTTCTCGATGCGGCGATACCAGAGAGACTCAGTGTGCCCGCTGCAGCACCGAGAAGCTTCAGTGTACTACGCCGGTTGATGTCGTCAGACATACACGAGGGGCTATTCTGGAGAGCCGGAATATTATAAACGGTGTAAATTCTGTTAGTGTCGTATTAAGTAGTACGAAGGTGGTGCTTCGAGTGGACCGTTTACTTCTCTTCGACGTGGCGCACTTCGGCGGCGACGCCTCGCGTCGACTCGGTCATCTCCGGGCCGGACATCTCCGCGCGACCCACGGCGAACGCCTTCGGCCCCTCGATGACGACTTCGTCGCCGGTGCGGATGTCGGCGTCGGCGTCGACGACACCGGGTGCGAGCACCGACCCGTGCGGGGCGAAGTTGTCTATCTCGACGCGCTTCGTCGGGGCGTCGCTCTCCACCCAGTGTTTTGCGCCTTTCAACGTGAAGGAGAGCACGCCGTACTGCGGCACCATCGCCGCGAGTTGCTCGCCCTCGGTGTCGCGGACTTGGAGTTTCGGGTAGCGCGAGGTGGTCTGAATCTCGCTGTCCTCCCAGAGTGCGTCGCCCGCGCCGTCGCCGAACTGGTAGTCGGCGATGGCTTTGATGGTGTTGTACTCCCGCTCTCGCTTCGTGAACTTCAGTTCCCCTTCGAGGGTTCGCATGAGGTTACCGATGGACTCCGTCGTCGTCGGGTGCTCGTCGACGGTGTACTCGAACTCCATGCCTAACTCGGCTTCGACGCGCTCACAGATGTCGCGGTAGCCGTCTTCGGGAACGTGCGCGATGACGCGTGGGTACTCGTTACGCTGGAGATATCGCTTGAGTACTTCGGCGACGAACCTCTTCTCGTCTTCCGACCACTCACCGGTCACGACCGAGTCGTAGTGCTGGGCGGGGTAGGTGAGTTCCAGTTCCTGCGGCACGACGCCGATGGGCGACGTCATCGAGACGGTGTGGGCGCGGAACTGGATGGCGTCGTGGTACTGCGCGTGGCTCTGTGACTCGCTGTAGGGTTTCTTCGCCGAACACGGGACGAGGACGAGCGGGTTCTTGAATCGGTTCTGGTATCGCGTCGTCACGCGCTCGGCGAAGCGCTGAATCTCGACGCGGCGAATCGAATCCGACGTCGCGGCGGCAAGTTCCGAATCGCGGATGACGGGCGTGCGCTCCTCGACGTAGCCGTACTGCTGGTCGAGTTCGCGGAAGGCGGCGGTCAGCCACTGGTCGTGACGCGCCTGCCCCTCGATGTAGTCGCGCAGTCGGCCGTCGCGGATGCGTCGACGGACCACGGCGAGTTCGGTTCGGAGCGCGTTGGCGTTGTGCTCTGCGCAGTCGCGGCGCGTGAACTCCTCGCGCGGGGTCTGACACGCCGGACACGAGCAGGGGAGTTCGTCTAAGTCTTCGAGGAAGTACTCGTTCTCGCTCGTGAGGTACATCCCTTCGAGACCCTTCACCTTCGCCAACTTGGCGTCGACGAGGTCCACACCGGCGTAGACGAGCGTCGCCACGTTCAACGACGTCGCCACACCCGAGAGGTAGAGCGCGGTGTCGGCGGGAAGGGACTCCTTCGCCTCGATAATCGCGTCTTTGAACGCCGACGCGTGGCCGACGAACCCCTGCGCGTCCGAGAGGATGTAGGCGTCGGTGCCAGCGTCGTGTGCGTCGTCGCTGGCGACGACGGCGACGCTCGGGTAGTCCGTCTCCGGGTAGTCGACGCGGAACGACTCTTTCACTTCGTCTGCGGTTCCGGCCGGGAAGGCGCGGTGCGGCAGGACGGTCAGTACCGAGTCGTCACCCTCCGGAACCTCGCGCTCTTCGCTCCAGAGACTGCCGGCGTCTTCGACGTGGTCGTCGGCGAGCGCCGGCGTCGTCACCGGCGACGAGAGGCGGAGTTCGCCGATGCGGGCCGCCCCGTCCCGCGAGAGAACCTCGAAATAGTCGGTCATGTCGAGGACTGGGCGACGGAGGGTGAATTATCTTCCCTTGTCGGGTCGAGAGTGTGTGGATTCTTGACGGACGAGTCCATCTTCCCGACGATGCCCTCCACGTCTCGACGCCGACTGCTCGCGCTCGCCGCTTCTGGTGGTCTCGGTGCACTCGGTGGCTACGGCTACGCCGTCCGCGACGACCCACAACGAAATCCACTCCGCGACGCCGACTGCGACCCCGCACCGCTCACGTCGGTACCGACGGAGTGGCCCTATCCAGGCTACGACGCCAATCGAACGGGTGCTGCACCCGCCGAGAGCGCGCCGGACGAGTCGCTTACCGAGCGATGGCACGCCGAGACGGAGAAGGGTGCTATCGGCCAACCCGTCGCCGCCAACGGCCTCGTCTTCGTCTGCTTCGCGCCGGACTTCGGCGGCGACGATGCGGTACAGATGCTTCGCGCCTACGACTTGCAGACGGGAGAGGAACGCTGGCGACAGCGACTCGCACCGGACTACTTCGACCGGTTCCCGCCAGTCGTCGCCCTCGGCGACAGTCTCTACACGATTCGAGAGGTAGACGGCACGGACGTGGTTGCTGCACTCGCGATGAGCGACGGGTCGATTCGCTGGCAACGGTCGCCGAGGCTGAACGCGCTCTTGGAGAGTGACGCCCGATACGCCCCCGAACTGACCGTCTTCGACGGCCACGTCTACAGCCTCGTCGAAGGTGTCGGACCGAGCGGTGACCGAACGTTTGTCCAACTTCTCCATCCGCAGACTGGAGACGAGTGTCGTCGGATGTCGTTGCCAACAGATGACCTCTCGTCGCCCGTCTTTGCCGACGGGTTCGCGGCGTTCGCCGAGTGGGGTGACGCAGTGGTCGGTGTCGAGCGAACGACTCGCGAGGTGGCGTGGCGAACGACGTTCGACACTGGCACAGTCCGTCTCTCCGCTGCCGAAGACCGACTCTACGTCTCAGGGTTCGACGGCATCTTCGCGGCGCTGTCCCCGGCAGATGGAGAGAGACTGTGGACACACGAGACGACCCACTATCTCCCCGGCGGAACTGAGGGAGACAAAGAGTACGCCCTCCCGACGCTGGAAGTCGGCGTTGTCATAGGCGAACTACTTGTACTCCGTGAGCGAGTGTACAGCGATTACTCCGACCGGATGAAAGCACTCGACGCCGAAACGGGTGAGGTTCAGTGGACGTACACCCCCGACCACCCGGCCGGCGAGGTACGTCTCTCACGCCCGGTTGCGGCAGGAAGCCGCGTGTACGCTACCGAACTCGACTACCAGAGTGACCGCTGGCGACTCGTCCAACTCGGCTTCGACGATGGCGATAGACTGGAGTCCGTCGAACTGGCCGGAATCCCGACGCTCCGAGCGACCCCCATCGTCACCGACAGTACTGTCGTCGTCCCGACGAACCGTGGCTTGCAGGCGTTCGGCGGGGAGTGACCGATTCAGCTACCCGGTCTGGTGGATTTTTGGGTCCGCCACTCGTAGCAGTAACATGGAACCGCAGGATACGGTCGAGTTCTCGGGCGTCTGGTCCCCCGACGAGGTCGAGCAGTTTCTCACCGAGACGACCGTGCCGATTCGGGTCTCCTGTCGGACGCCCAGCGACGACCTCTGGATGTTGTCGCTGTGGTACGAGTACGCCGACGGCGAGTTCCGGTGTGCGACAGGAGCGGATGCCGACATCGTCGAGTTCCTCCGGTCGACGGCTGACGTGGCCTTCGAGGTATCGACGAACGACCCGCCATACCGCGGCGTCCGTGGCCGCGGGACGGCCTCACTCGGCCCCGACCACGACAAAGCGCAGTTGAAGCGCCTGCTGAACCGCTATCTCGGCGGCACCGACAGTTCGCTCGCCGAGTCGTTGCTCTCCCCCGATAGAGCGGAAGTCCGCATCCGAATCTCCCCCGAGAAGCTCTACAGTTGGGACTTCAGCGAGCGAATGCGCGACTTCGAGAGCGACTGAGAGTCGTCCGCCGCGATGTGGACAGCGCAGCGCGAAAGTGCAGATTCGGCGGAGACGCCGGCCGAGTCACCGACTCGCGACCGACTCCGACGACTCGTTGGTCGGTGGCAACGCCTCGACACCGTCGTCCTCCGTGAAGTCGAGACGACCCCGAGCACCGCCGTTGGGGCTCTCTTCGAGCACGACGTTCCATCCGTGCGCGTTGGCGTTCTCAGCGACGATGGCGAGTCCCAGTCCGGTTCCCCCGTTGCCGGAGACACCGAGGTCGAGAAGTCCTTCGTGGTCCTCCGGAAAGCCGTCTCCGTCGTCGTCGATGGCTACCCCATCGCCGACGTCGCGAACGGTCACCGTCGTACTCGGAGCACCGTGCTCGACCGAGTCGTCGGACTGCGTCCGACTGCCCGTGGAGCCATGCTCCACCGAGTTCCGAAACAGGTTCTCGAACAATCTCCGAATCAGCCCTTCGTCGGCGTGTACGGTTCGGTCGGTTTCGACGACGAGCGCTGCGTCGCCCGTCTCGACTGTCTCCCACGCCCGCCGTACGAGCGAGGCGAGCGAGAGAGGGGTTCGGTCGAGGTTCGTCGACCGTTGGGTGGTCAGCGTCAGGACGTCGTCGACGAGGCCGTCCATCCGGTCGAGTGCGTCGTCGAGTCGGTCGAAGTGTTCGTCTGCGCCGGTCTGCCGTGCGAGTTCGGCGTACCCGGTGGCGACGTTCAGCGGGTTGCGCAGGTCGTGCGAGAAGAACCGTGCGAGGTTGGTGAGTTGCTCGTTACGGGCGGCGAGTTCCTGCTCCGCTGCCACCCGCTCGGTGATGTCCCGTGTCGTCCCGACGACACCAGAGAGTCGGTCCTCGTCGAGTCGCGTCAGTCTCACTTCGACGGTTCGCTCCCCGTCGTTCGGGAGTGCCAACGTCATCTCGACGCGCGCCGTCTCGCGCTCACCGTCGAGAATCTCTCGGGTCATGGTCTGATAGTGGTCCAACTCCGACTGCGACATGATGCCCATCTCGACGAACACGTCGGGTGCGTCCGACTCGAGGCGGTCGGTGTCCATGTCGTGGACGACAGAGCTTCGACTGTTGAAGTAGACGCGCTCGCCCGTCTCGTCGATGATGTGTGCACCGTCGAGCATCGTCTCGACGATTGCCCGGTAGTGTTCGAACCGGTCCGCTCGGGCGGTCTGTCGCGAGCGAGTTTCGACGGCGTCGGATACGCGAGCGCGGAGTCGGTCGTAGTCGTCTTCGGTGCCAGTATTCGGGAGGTAGCCGTCGACGCCGGCGGCGAGTGCGTCCCCGGCCAACTGTTCGTCGCCGTGAGCGGTGAAGAAGACGACTGACGTGGTCTCGTCTTTCCGGACTACGTCCGCGAGGGCGAACGCGTCGACACTCGGTGGTCGGTGCTCGGTGACGATACAATCGATAGATGAGTCTGTGGTCTCGTCGAGTCGGTCGAGTGCGGCGTCGGTGTCGGATGCGGTGAGGACGGAGAACTCGTCGGCCTGCTGGAGGGCTGAGGTGGTTCGGGTGAGGGTGTCTGTGTCGGCGTCGACGACGAGCACCCGGAACTGCCGAGTCATCTCTTACAAACATTCTGGCGAAGCGATATAAATTGTCGCACACCGGAGACAGACGGTCTCTCGTGTGTCGCTAGACGTTTTCGACGCCCGTCTCGCTCATTTCGTCAGACTCCTCGTCGTCAGTATCGGAATCAGCGTCGGCGTGACCTGCACTCGTGAGGTCGTCCAGCGCGACGCTCTCGGGAAGCGCCGACAGCGCCACGTCGGGCCAGTCGTCGTGCGCGAAGGTGAACGTCACGTCGGGGTTCGCGTCGACGAGGCGAGCGACGCCGTCGGCAGCGGCGAGATAGGCGTCCGTGTCGATACGCTCCGGAACCTCCGCGGTGAGCGGGTACGTCTCCGAGAGTGCACGCGGGAACGGCCCGAACGGCGGGACGACCCGCCAGACGGCGTCGTAGTCGTGTTCCTTCGGTGTGCCGCCCTGTGTGAGTAGCACGTCGCCGGAGATGGAGAGTCGATCCAGTCGCTCGTGGTGGCGCAGGACTTCGGGTCGGCGGGCGCTCTCGTTCGAGAGATAGAAGAACGAGCCCTTGGAGACGCGGTCCTCGCGTTCGAGTTGGTCGGCGTGTTCGAGTAGCGCGCGGTAGCCGTCGAGCATCGCCGGATGCCCGCGAGCGCGCGTCTCGACGAGTTCGAGGAGGTTGCCTGCGCGAATCGCCTGCTTGATGCGGCGAATCTCCTCGAAGGTGACGTGGAGGTTGTGCTCGGCGAGCAGGCGTTCCGTCGTCTCTTCGTCGAACCCGCGGACGTCCTCGGGGGTGTGCTCCGCACAGACCGGACACGAGCAGGGGAAGTAGTCGAGTTCTTCCAGATGTTCGGTGCTCTGGACGGTCAGATATCGTCCGTCGCGCGCGTAGAGCGCGTATGCGGCGGAGTCGAACAGGTCACAGCCCATGGCGACGGCGAGTGCGAACATCATCGGGTGGCCCGCGCCGAAGAGATGCACCGGACAGTCCGCCCCGAGTCCGCGTTTCGCACCGGCGACGACGTCGACCATGTCGTCGTAGCGGTAGGCGTTCATCAGCGGGACGACGGCACCGACGGGGAACACGTCGAGGTCCGTCGTCGCGGCGTGGCGGCCTGCCTCCTCTCGGAGGTCCGGATAGGTCGACCCCTGGACGGGCGCGTTGACGAGCATGTCGCCGGTGTCGATGGCTTCGGCGTCGGCGAGCGCCTCCTGTGTGACTTCGAGGTCTCCCTCGGCCTGTTCGCGGGAGACGTCCGGCGGCGTCGGAATGTCGACGGGCGTGCCGATGTCGGAGCCGATGTCCAACTGGAACTGGATAATCTCCTCCGTCGTGACTTCGATTTCGCCGTACTCGGCGAGTTGGAACGACCCGGAGTCGGTCATGATGGCTCCCGAGAAGTCGAGCATCTCGTGGAGGCCGACGTCGAGCGCCCGCTCGTGGAGGCGCTCGGTCTGGCGGATGATGTAGGAGTTCGTGATGAGAATCTCCGCGCCGAACTCGGATTCGAGTCGGGCGGGTGAGATTGTCTGCAGGTTCGGGTTGACGACGGGCAGCAGTGCCGGTGTCTCGACGGTGACGCCGGCACGAGGGACGGTGAGTTGGCCGATACGGCCGCCCACGTCGCCGTCGCGTACCTCGAAGCAATCGCGCATGGGGCTGAGTTTCCAGTCGCCGGCGGTAAGAGTTACGTTCGGCCGGCACTGGAGCGGCCGGGCGAAGCGTTACGTTCGACCGGCACCGAAGCAGTCGCTTCTCAGACTGCTGTCGACGACCCGAGATGCTCTACACCTTCGTCGGCCAGCCACTGGAGGAACCGTTCGACGGTGTCGGGGTCGGGCGTCCGATAGACGGCGGCCGTCTCGTCGTCGTCGCCGACGTGGATACTGACGCCTGCCGGTTCGATGGCCCGGAAGGCGTGTTCGTCCGTGGTGTCGTCGCCGAGGTACATCGTCGTCCACGTCTTCGGAACGTCCGATTTGAAGAACGAGACCGCCTGTCCTTTGTCCCACGGGACGGCGGGAGCGAGTTCGATGACGGCTTTTCCCGTCGACACCTCGATACGGTCCGGTGCGAGTTCGTCGACGACGTCCTCGACGGCCCGCCGAATCTCCGGTGTGTCGTTCAGGTCGGCCTGCCGATGGTGGACCGTCGCGGTGACGCCTTTGTTCTCGACGAAACAGCCGTCGATGTGGCCGACGCGTTGCGTTATCGCCTCGCAGGCGGTTCGAATCTCCGAGGCTTGCTTCTCGGCGACGGGGTGGACGGTCGTCTCGCCCCGGTAGGCGAGTTCGAGACCGTGGTTTCCGGCGTAGGAGACGTTTTCGAGGCCGACGCGCGCTCGAAGGTCGTCGAGTGCGCGACCGCTGACGACGGCGACGGCGACGTTCGGACGAGCGTGGAGTCGGTCGAGCGAGGTCCGGTTCTGCGGGCGCATCTCCGGTGCGTCCGGGTCGGCGACGATACCGGTGAGAGTTCCGTCGAAGTCGGTACAGAGCAGGAGACCCTTCGCGTCCTCCAGTCGCCCGGCGACAGTCTGTTGGAGCTCTCGAAGGTCGGACTCGCGTGTGTCCGCGGAAGTGGAGTCGTCGCTCATCGTGTCTGGGAGTTCTCTGACGCCTCGGCGTCCCGCTGTCGTTTCACATCGCGGGCAGTGGTGAGGCTGTCCTCCAACCACGCGAAGAGGTCGTACTCCTCGACTGTGTCTCGTAGTCGACGCATCCGTTCGCCCCGTTCGTCGTCCTCCATCGTCAGCGCGTACTGAAGTTGCTCCACGAACTCGTCGATATCGCGGGGGTTGATGGTCACCGCGTCGTCACCGAACTCCTCGTGTGCGCCCGCCTGATTCGAGAGAATCAGGACGCCGTCTTCGTCGTGTTGGGCGGCGACGTACTCCTTGGCGACGAGATTCATCCCGTCGCGGAGCGGACTCACGAGCGCCACGTCGCTGTGTCGACACAGACCGTACAGGTCTGTCTCGGAGAGCATCTCTTCGGTGTAGATGACTGGTTGCCAGTCGTCGGTCCCGAAGCGACGGTTGATTCTGGCGACGGCTTCCTCGACTTCCTCCTGTAGTTCTTTGTAGTCGGAGATACGCGAGCGACTCGGACTTCCCTTCTGGAAGAACGTGAGTTCGCCGCGCCACTCGGGGTGTTCCTCCCACAGTCGCGCGAGGGCGTCGAGTCGCTCCGGAATCCCTTTGGTGTAGTCGAGACGGTCGATGCCGACGGCGACTTGGACGCCGTCGCCGATGCCGTACGAGTCTCGGAACTCGCCCCACCACTCGTCGTCGGCCTCGGCGCTCTTCGAGGCGATGTCGTCGAAGTCGACGCTCAGTGGGAACGACTCCACGTAGGTGGTGTGGCCGTCGTAACGAACCTTCTTTCCGTCCAAGTCGACGAACGCCGTCTCGAACGCTTCGTCGACGCAGTGGAGAAAGTTCTCGCAGTACGAGTCGGTGTGGAACCCGAGGAGGTCGTTGCCGAGCAGTCCGTCGAGTACCTCTTCGTGGTTCGGTAGCGACCGGACACTGTCCCACGACGGCCACGGGATGTGCCAGAAGTGCATGAGGAACGCCTCGGGGAGTTCCTCTCGCACCATCCGAGGAGCGAGTCCGAAGTGGTAATCTTGGAACCAGATGAGCGAGTCATCGTCGTACTGTTCGACGACTGCGTCGGCGAACGTCTCGTTGACGTCGCGATACGTGGTCCAAAACTCGTTTGCGAACTTCGTCTTCCACATCCCGCCGTGGCAGACGGGCCAGAGAACTTGGTTGCTGTAGCCGTAGTAGTAATCTTCGACCTCTTCTTCGGTGAGCCACACTCGTTTGAGCGTGTACGCCTCGGATTCGGGGGGAACCCGAACACAGTCGTCCTCGTCCACTATCTCTTCGTCGGCGTCGCCGTCGCCCCACGCGACCCACGTCCCGTCGGTCTTCTGCATGACGGGGTCGATACCGGCCGTCAGTCCACCAGCAGGGCGGTCGACGGTGATCGTTCCGTCGTCGTCGTAGCTGTGTTTGTACGGTTGCCGATTCGAGACGACGAGAAGTGAGTCTCCGCCGAGAGCTGATTCGATATCTGTGGAAATGTCCGTGTTTGTTACCATTTCGGTGAACTCAGTTAGGAGAGGTTACGTGGCAATCACACAAATGGATACGGGCCAACCCGAATGAAAGAAGATGTGTGAATGGTCACTCTGTCTTTCTGATTTATGCTCTCAGACGACGTGTACTGGCTATGGCATTCGAGTGGAATCTGTCCGACGACCACCTTGATACCGGCGACGTCGACGAGCGCTTCGAGTACTACTCGACGACGATAGACGACTGGTTCGAGACGACCGACGACGACGTCCGTGGATTCGGCGGCGACGGCCCCGAGTTCGACGTGGACGGGAAATCTGAGCAGTCTCCCATCTACCTTCCCGACTCGCGACACTCGGACCAGACTGCCCCACGGGTCCGCCGCACGTACGAGGAGGGTGTCGAAATCTATCCCGGTCGGCGGTCCGTCTGGCGTGTCCCACATCCAGAACTATTCGAAGACGCAACGGAACGCGCGTTCTACCTGTTGTACTTCCCGATAGACATCTATCCGTTCAAGAACGACAGACGGTACTCCCGTGTCGAGTTCGGCATCGAACTCGACGAATCGGACGACGTCGACGCGATGGACCTCTGTCCACAGGACGTGTACGGAAGTGAGCAAGTGACGCGAAAGTACACGCTCCAACCGTCGCTGAAGTTCGCCGAGGTGCAAGCGAGCGTCGGCAGTGCGGAGTGGCAGACGACGTACACGCAACTCCACCCGACGGTCACGATGTTCGGACCGGGCAAGTCGAAGTTCGGGTGGGTGTTCTCGACGGGAACGGGTGAGTCGGTACTCCCCGGCGCTCGACACAACTGGATTCTGCTGAACGCGCCCGCCGACTGCGAGACACTCGACGGAACGTACTACTCCGACGTCGTGTACACGGAGAAGAAGTACGGCTACTACTGGAAGAAGACGGCGTCGGCCGACCGGTCGTTCAGCGTCGCCCTGACCGACGCCGAGGCACTGTCCGAACGGTGGTGGACGAACGCAGGGAACTGAACGACACGTTTGCTATCGCAACTATCGGTTTATACAGAACTTCTTCTTCGACCTACTTCGACGTCGTCAGGTGATACAGTAACTCGTACTCAGCGACGTTCTCTCCCGAGACCAGCACGTCGCGCATGACCGCTTTGTGCGCCTCGTCGATAGCGTGGTCGGACTCTTCGAACGCCTCGTAGACGGCGTCGATGTCGTCGGCTTTCATGAAGTAGACGAGATAGTCACCCTCGTCGTCGCTCTCGACGAACGCCGCCTCCTCGCGCATCCCTTCGTCTCTGAGCGTCGCCAGTGCCTCCGTTTCGCGCTCTCGAATCTCGGTACACCACTCGCGGAGTCGGTCGGTCTCACTGGGTTCGATTCGTTGTTTCGTCAAGACGACGTCGACCATAGAGCTGAATCTACACGAGAGAGAGAAAAGGTAGCCGACCAGACAGCTCTACAGTCAGAGTCGGTCGAGGAACGTCTCGACGGTCCGGTTGAACACGTCCGGATTGTCGAGATTCGAGAGATGGCCTGAATCGGGGATGACACTCGTCGTCGAGTCGTCGATGGACCGGACCAGTCGTTTGTTCTGAGCGACGACGGCTTTCGCCTCGTGGTCACCGTAGAGCACGAGTGTCGGCGCGGTGATGTGGTCGGCGTCTTTCGGGTCCGCTTCGTAGAGTGCGTCGAACACCTTGATGAACTCCCGAATCGGGAAGCTGTCGACTTCCGAGAAGGCGTAGTCGCGCACGTCGTCGTCGAGTGCGAGCCAGTAGGAGCCTTCGATGGCTCTGACGCTCTGGAGGAGCAACCGGAAGGACGCGCCGGACCCGAGCATGCGGAAGGTGGGATAGAGCGAGACCTTCGGGAACATGAACTGCTTCTGTAGATTCGTCATCGGAACGGGTGGCAGCGACTCGACGGTGTCTGCGAGAACCAGTCCGGAGAGTTCGTCGGGATAATTCGTGGCGAACGTCTGGGCGACGAGTCCGCCGAGCGAGAGGCCACAGATGATCGGTTGGTCGACGCCGAGTTCGGAGAGACAGCGCCGAAGGTCGTCGGCGAAGAGGTCGATGGTGTAGTCGCGTTTGTCCGTCGCACCAGTCTCGCCGTGGCCGCGTAAGTCGACGACGACGACGCGGTAGTCGTCGGCGAAGTGGTCTATCTGTGGACCCCACATCGACCCCGAGAGCCACCCACCGTGGACGAGGACGAGTGTCTCCTCGTTCCCGTTCGCTTCACCGTACACGTCCGTGTGCAGCGGAACGTCATCGAGTGTCCGCGCGTCGTCGTTGTCCACAGTGTTGGGTGGATACGTTGCAGTCATCGTCAGAGAAGCACCGCCGCAGACGGTTCAATACTTGGGCCGTACGTGATGACGATGTAGAGCAACGAGAACAGCATCGCGTCGTACGCGCCGTGGATGAGCGCCGGGACGACGATGTTGTCCGTGTACTCGTACGTCACACCGAAGACGAGACTCGGGAGGAACAGGATAGCGATGGTGTTCAACCGAGCGGCAGAAGGCCCCGAGAGCGCGAGGAAGTGAATCGCTGCGAAGAGCGCCGCGGCGATGACGATTGCCGGTGCGGGGCTGAACGCCTCGCGGAGTCGTCGCTGGACGATACCGCGGAACAGAATCTCCTCACCGGGGCCGATGATGAGGAACGACGCCGGGATGAGCACGAGGAGGATTTCAGGCGTCTCCTGTGCCATCTGCGCCGTGGAGTTCGGTGCCGTCTGCGTTCCGAGCGCCTGTATCACGATGCTCGCGACGATGACGAGACCGAACGCGGCGAGGAACCCACCGAAGACGACGAGGAGGTCACGCAGCGACGGTATCCGGACGCCGATATAGTCGAGCGACAGTCCGCGAATTCGGAGATAGGCGAATGCGACACCGCCGAAAGAGACGTACTGGTTGAGAAACAGTGCGAGGAGGATGGTCGCCACCGCCGAGAGCTGTATCCCCAGGAACCGAATCCCCAAGACGACAGCGAAGACGAGGACCAGCGAGACGAGAATCCCTGCGAGTCCAGCACCGACGCCGACGCCGAGGGCGCGCAGTTTGGACGACTGCGTGATGTTCGACATACGTGTCTCCAAGGCCGCCGCCGTCAAATCGGTTCCGTCTGGACGAACGACCGTCGGTCGGTGATCAGGGTCAGCAGTCAGCGCTCGGCGAGTTCGTACTGCAACACACCGATGGCCGTCCGGCCGTCGACGACGCCGTCTCTCCCGCCGTCGACGACGTCGCTCAGGAGACGGTCGTAGTCTGTCGTGTCGACGCGAATGCTCTCGTTGAAGTCGAGTTCCTGTTCACCCGTCGGTTCACACCCGCGCGCGACGAAGTAGTGGTGGACGGTGTTGCTGATGCCGTTGGCCGGTTCGGCCGTCGTGAGTGGTTCCACGTCGGCCGCTTCGTACCCCGTCTCCTCGGTGAGTTCGCGATAGGCGGCGGCGGCCAGGTCGTCGTCCTCCGGTTCGCTCGTCCCCGCCGGGAGTCCGCGGTTGACCCGTCCGACCGCCTGCCGCCACTCCTCTATGACGACCACGTCGCCGTCGGGCGTGAACGGCAGCACCACGACTGCGGGCGGTTCGTCGACGTAGTGGTAGTCCGTCTCCGTCCCGTCGGGGAGGCGTACGTCGTCCTTCCGGACGTCGAACCCGGGACAACTGTAGTCGATGTCCGTCGCCGTCGTCTCCCACGTGAGGTCGTCGTCGTTCATGGTCCGACGTCCGCGCGAGCAGGCAAAAACAGCCCGGTTGGTGCCCGCGTGTGCCGGTTCTGCGCACCGCCGTGGAATCTCTCCTCGGAGACCCTCGCCGGTTTTAGGCCCGCCTAAAATTCGATGGAGCTATGTATGTTTAGGCGAGCCTAAAATCGTGGTCAGAGATACTGGAGACGAGACGGTACCGACGCGGCGAGACTATCTGAAGTACGGGAGCGGCGTCGTCGTCGGTGGATTACTCGCCGGATGTACGGAGAGTGCAGAGTCGGAGGGCACACCGACGGGCGCCACCGAGACGACGTCGGCAGCGACGTCGACGACGACCGAACCGGTGCAGACCGAAGACGGGAGCTACACCGTCTCGATGGAACCGGTCGGCGACGTCACCTTCGAGTCGGTTCCCGAGACGTGGGTCGCCTACGACGGTGGCTACGCCGACATGGGCGTCGCACTCGGGAAGGCTGACGCGATGACGGGTATCGGCGGTGCGGGTCGCTACTACACGGGCGTCTACGACGAGTTACCCGGCGTGAGCGTCGACCGAAGTACGCTCGAAGCCAACGACTTGGGCAACGCGGATATGTCCAAGGAGATTTTCTACGAACTCGACAACGACGTCCACCTCATGGACCCACAGATGCTCGTCAACTGGTTCGATTGGAGCGAGGGGGATATAGAGGAGATTGCGACGAACGTCGGGCCGTTCGTCGGGAACCTCATCTTCCGCCGCGAAGACGTGTGGCACGACTACCGTTACTACACGCTCTACGAGGCGTTCGAGACGGTCGCCGAGGTGCTTCAAGAGCGGGCGCGCTACGAGGCGTTCGAGGAACTTCACGACGAGTTCATCGCGGACATTCAGACGAAACTCCCGCCGGCGGACGAGCGTCCGAACGTGTTGCTCGTCTACGAGGGGAGCGACGAACCCGAGGAGTTCTCACCGTACCGCCTCAACGACCAGGGAACCAGCAAGAAACAGTGGCGCGACTTGGGCGTCAGCGACGCACTCGCCGGAACGGGTATCCACGGCATCAGCACCACCGACCGCGGACGCATCGACTACGAGACGATGCTCGAAATCGACCCCGACGTCGTCATGCTCCGCGCCCACGAGCGGAAGTCCGCGACCGAGTTCCGCGACACCGTCCTCGCGTTCATGCAGGACCACCCGGTCGGGAGCGAACTCACCGCCGTCCAGAACGGCCGCGTCTACCGCGGCGGCTACCTGTTTCAGGGACCGATTCACAACCTCTTCCTGACCGAGCGAGCGGCGAAACAGCTCTACCCGGACGTCTTCGGCGAGGTGACGAGCGACGAGCAGTTGTTCGACCGCCAGCGCGTCGCCGACGTCGTGGCTGGGGAGTTCTCGGACTAACTCGACGGGTTTCGTCCACCACCGAGAACCCTTCGACACCCGTCGCGGGTCGCCGGTGACGTCAGGTTTTGACCCGTCGTGGCCGAACAGGGAGGTGAGATGTCATCGGAGATGAGCGCCTACGTCATCGAAGAGCACGGCGACCCGGACGTCTTCACCGAGGAGACGGTCGAGGTTCCCGAACCCGCGGCCGACGAGATTCGCGTCTCCGTGACGGCGACGAGTCTCAACCCGGTCGACTACAAGATTCGACGCGGTGACCTGCCGGACTTCGCACCCGAGTTCCCCGCGACGCTCCACTGTGACGTCTCGGGCGTCGTCGACGCCGTCGGCGACGACGTCGAGCAGTTCGAACCCGGCGACGAGGTGTACGGGATGCCCGGCGGTGCGGGCCGGCAGGGTGCACTGGCCGACTTCGTCGTCGGCCACGCGGGGACGTTCGCGCACGCACCCGAGCGACTCCCGCTCGAAGAGGCCGCCGCACTCCCCGTGGTCGCGCTCACCGCGTGGGAGATGCTCACCGACAAGGGTGCGGTGGATATCGACGACGACGTCCTCGTCTACGGCGCGAGCGGCGGCGTCGGTCACGTCGGCGTCCAACTCGCTCGATGGCTCGGCGGGAACGTCATCGCGACGGGGTCGAACGAGCGAAAGCGTTCGCTGGCGAGCGCACTCGGTGCGGACGCAACCGTCGACTACACCGCCACCGACGTCGAGGAGTACGTCGAGACGTACACCGACGGGACCGGATTCGACACCGTCTTCGACCCGGTCGGCGACGACCACCTCCAGACGTCGTTCGAGGCGGTTCGCCCGTTCGGGAGCGTCGTCACGACCGAGTCGAGTTCGACGCAGGACGTCTCGGCGATGCACGCGAACTCGCTGGACCTCGGTGTCGTCCTCGTCATCCTCCCGGTCATCCTCAGGGAGCGACAGGAGCGAATCGGCGAGGAACTCGCCGACATCGCGGCCCTCGTCGACGACGGAGCGATAGAGCCACACATCGACCAGCAGTTCGGTTTCGACGAGGTGTCGGAGGCCCACCGCGTCGGTGAGGAAGGCGACTTCGTCGGAAAACTGCTGTTGGTCAACGAATAGTCGCGGAGACGGCTTCAGATGTCGACGAGCGCCTGCCACGTGTCGTGGCCGACTTTCCCGTCGACGGCGAGTCCGGCGCTACTCTGGAAACTCTCGACTGCGCTCTTCGTCTCGGACCCGTAGTAGCCGTCGACGCTGATACTGTAGCCTTCGCCGTCCCGGAGGTGGTGTTGCGCGCCGTAGGTCGCCCAGTAGGGGTCCTCGCTCGCGGAGAGGACGGGGACGTACAGCGACTCCCAAGTGTTCGGTCCGACGACGCCGTCGACGGCGAGTCCCCGACTCGCTTGGAACTCCTCGACGGCCGTCTCGACTTCCGACCCGTAGATACCGTCGTGGTAGTCGAGGGCGTAGCCGTGGTCTTCGAGGAGGTACTGGATGGAGTACACCGACTCGCCCGAGTCGCCGTCGGCGTAGGTCGGCCAACTGTACGCGGTGCCGCCGTCACCGCCGCTTCCGCTCAACCCCGGGAAGTCCTTCGGAATCGCGTCCGTGTGGCTGATGGAGTCGTAGTACTCGCCGGGGATGTACTGGTACTCGCCGTCGCGTTTGATGTCGAAGTGGACGTGTGCGGCGTAGTCGCCGCCGCTCGACCCGATGTCGGCGATGTGCTCGTGTTTCTCGACGGTGTCGCCGACGGACACCTTCAGGTCGGACTGGCAGTGAGCGTACCGACTCTGGTACCCCGATTCGTGGTCGATGACGACGCGATAGCCGTAACCGCTCGTGTAACTCGCCGTCGAGACGGTTCCCGCGCGAGCGGCGTAGATTGGGTCGCCGGTGTACCGGTCGGCGTCGATACCGCGGTGCGTCCGCGTCCCGCCGTCTCGGGTGTCGTAGTACGTCGACGTGATGGTACCCGTGATTGGCCACGCGAAGTCGCCACCGTCGCTCGCGGCCGCCCGCTCACTCGTGAGGGTCGGTACCGCGAGAGTCGTCGCCGCTGTTCCTACCGCTGTCAGAAACGTCCGTCGAGAGGGACTCTGTCTCATGAACTGAAACACCGAGTAACGACGGGTGCTTGATGAATTTAAATTTTGTCCTAAAATTAGTGAGATAATGTCGTCAGGCTCGACGGCGACGAACGAACTCGCTCAGATACAGCGTCCCACCGCTCAGAACCATCCCGAACGAGACGAGCGTCAAGAGGACGTGTATCTCAGAGAGCCAGAACGGAAGCGGATAGCTACTCTTGGCCGCGCGCAACAGCAACGAGAGGACGGGAATCTCGTTCAACTCGTCTGCGTTCTCGTCGACGTCGTATCGCTGCCCTCCGACCGTCTCGCCCTCGGGAAGGCGTTCTGCTTCGTAGGGAACACGGGGCGTCCGGTAGCTCCAGACCGTCTCACCGGATTCGTTGACCTCGACGATGCGACTGTTCAGCGAGTCGGTGACGAGCGTGTTGCCGTTGTCGAGGCGGTCGGCATCTCGCGGCCAGCGAAGTGAGACGCCATCGGCCTCCGAGAGCGACCACGCGACTTCCCACTCGCCGGACTCGTTCGAGCGGTGGAGTTCGACGACACGACCGTTCTCGCTGTCGGCGACGAGCACCGCCCCGTCGTCCAACCACTGCGGGTTGTGTTGCTTCTCCAGCACGTCGGGGTCGCCGCGGCGCGGCCCTTCCTCTGGCGTCGGGTCCGCGTTGACGACCTCGACGACCTGCGAGTCGTACTTCCCCTCGCCACGTTCGACGACGAGCAGTTGGTTCGCGTTGCGTACCGAGACAAGATATCGGTTCTCGCCGATTCGGTCGACGTCGTTGATGTGAAGCCAGTCGGTTCGTGTCGGGTCTGGCGGGGCCTCGTAGAAACTGCTGGCGTTCCACTGCCACGTCACCTCGCCGTCTTCGACCGTGAAGATACGCTCGGCGTCCATGTCGGTCATGAGGTACTCGCCGGAGGGGAGTTTCTCCACGTCGTGGACCTCGCTGTTACCGCGCGTACGGACGGGGAAACTGTACTCGGAGAGCACTTCGGGGTCCGGTCCGGGCTGGATGATGCGGAACCCGGTGCGGACACACGGCGAGTCGTAGGGTTCACAGTCGGTGTAGCCGCTGTCCATGAACCCGGCCATCACGCTGCCGTTCTCCAGTTGGGTCACGTCGAAGTAGCTGTCGGCGTCGGCCAGTCGCCACGTCGTCTCGTTGCCCGTGACGAGATAGACGCTCCCGTAGTCGTGGAGTCCCGGCCCACCACCTTGTGACCCGACGAGTGTCTCTCTCGACCCGTCGGTACCAGTCGCCGACCCGAGATTCGGTGCCAGCGCCGCGCTGACGAGGAGCATCACCACGAAGAGGGCGACGCCACCACCAGCCAACGCCGTCCCTACAGTGTCTCTCGAAACCATCGATTTGTCGACTGAATGGTACCGAGTAGCGTGGATAAGCTTTCGGAAAGCGAGCGCAATCTCCGCACAGTGTCTCCCGGCAGTCTCGGCACCGGCCCCTCCAATGATGGTGCTCGCCGTCTTGTTTCGTGTATGCACATCGCGCGCCACGAGTCCGGTGTCGGTGGTGCAGTTCGAGCACTCGCTTCGCAGATTCACCCCGTATTCATGCTCCCACCGGTGGCAGCGTCGGCGTTCGGGGCAGTACTCGCCGGGCTTCCTGACCCCGGACTGGCACTCCTCCACGTCGCGACGGCGTTCGTCGCACTCTACACGGCCCACGTGAAAGACGGGTACGTCGACTTCTACCACCGGGGTGAAGACGACGACCACCCCCTGACGGCCGCCGGCTGTCGACTCGCACTGGTCGGGTCGACGGCACTTTTCGTCGCTGGCACCGTCGCTATCGGCGTCCTCGTCGGTCCTCTCGCGGCGCTTCTCACCCTCCCGGGGTGGCTCTTCGGCTACCTGCACGCGCCCTACCTCGACACGAACCCGGTGACGGCGACGATGGGCTACCCACTCGGCATCGGGTTCGCGCTCCTCGGCGGCTACTACGTGCAGGCGGAGTCGCTCTCGGCGACGGTGCTCGCGTTCGCCGTCGTCTTCGTCGCCATCCTCTCGGGTATCAAGACCATCGACGACTCGAAAGACTACGAGTACGACCGCTCTATCGACAAGCGCACCGTCGCCGTCGTCCTCGGCCGACGACGAGCGCGGACGGCGGCGTTCGCGGTCATGATGCTCGGTCTCGTCGCCGCCGTCGGATTCGTGGTCGTCCGGGCCTTCCCACCGAGTGCAGTGTTCGCACCGCTCTCCTTCGCCGTCGTCGCGGCCTTCGCCGCCCGCGGTGACGACGAACTCGCGACGATGCTCCTCATTCGCGGGTCGTACGTCTTCCTCGCAGTCCTCGTCGTCGCGGTGTGGTTCCACCCGCTCTCCTGATTCGCTGTCCGGCTGACAGCTTTTTACTCGTCGCCTCCGAACCGGGAGTATGTTACCCGACATCGGTGTCTTCGGCCCGTACACCTATCTCGTGACCGAAGTCGTCTGGGGGACCATCGCGCTGGCACTCGTCGTCTACGCCGGAGTCGTCCGAGAGGCGGCCCGGACCGTCGCCGTCCTCTACCCCTTCGCCTACGTCTGGGACTGGTACACGCTAGAAGTAGGTGTCTTCGCGATTCCACTCCGGACAGGTGTCGAGTTCCTCGGTATCCCCATCGAGGAGCATATCTTCATGGTCGTCGTCCCCGCGATGGTCGTCGGCACGCACGAGACGATACGGAAACTCACCGAGGAGGAGTAGCTACGACTCCAGGAGTCACGGTACGAATACCCACGAGAACAGCCACCAGACGGACGACGGAAGGGAAAGACGGTTAATCGTTCGGGCCAAACGCGGGACCAAGCGTGCCCGCTACTCTACCGATGACGCACGAGACAGACGCCGCCGCCGACGCTACCGACGACCCGTACGACCTCAACCGTCCGAACGACTGGAGCTACGCCGTCGACGACGGTCGGGTAGTCTACGAGAACGACGACGCGACCGTTCGCGTCTCTATCACGGAGTTCTCTCGGCATCTCCAAGTCTACTGGTGGGTCGACGTGTTCACCCGCGACGACACAGAGGAGACGTGGACCAAACGGGAAGCAGGACTCGGTGACTCCTTCCGTGACCCCGAAGACGCCGCGCAGGTCGCCGAGGTACTCGTCGAATCCGTCGAAGACGGCGACGACTTCACCGAACTCCCCGTCAGCACCGTCGTCTGAGCGAACGGTCGACGACGCTACTCGCCCTCCACACTCTCGGCGCTGTTTCCACGCGTCTCTGGTCTCTGGTCTCTGAACCTCGCTGACGAGCGAGCGCAGCGTGTGTGCCAGTCAGGCGCTCTCGACGACGACGTAGCCGACGCGCTCCTCGTAGTGACTGGTCTCGGCGTCCTCGCTTTGGTCTTCCTGCAAGAACACCTCGACGCTGTCGCTCGTCAGGTTCCGATAGCGGACGACGACCGAGTTCCAGCCGTTGTACGTCTGGACGTCGGCGAGGAACCGTGGGTCGTCGTAGTCGTTCTCGAACTCGATGGTGTACCAGCCGTCGTCGACGGCTTCGGGCGTCCGGCCCGCCTCGAACTGCTGGTCTTCGAAGGACCCCGTCCCCGGTTCGATGGCGACGTAGCCAACCGTCTCGATGTAGTGATAGCCGCCGTGCTCCTCGCCGTCTTCCTCCTGCAGGCGGACGGTGAACCCGTCCGCGTCGAGATTCTGGAGGCGAGTGGTGATGGGGTCGCTGCCGACGACGGTCTGTGCCTGCGAGAGGACGACCGGCGTGGTGTCGAACGACTGGTCGAAGTCGACGCCGCTGAACTGGTTGTTCGTCTGGACGGTCCCGACTTCGGCGGCGAGGCCGCCAACGGTGGTCACGTCGTCGTCGAGGACGAGATAGTGGGCCGTCTCGGTCCAGTGTTCGCCGCTGTCGAGGTACATCCACTCTTCGAGTTGGAACTCGAAGCGCTCGCTGCCGACGTTTCGCAGGCGAACGTCACAGGGATGCGGTCCCTCGTACGTAATCGGGTTGGCGAACGCGACCGGTCTGCTGTACTGCCCTTGGAGGCTCACCGAGTGCCACTCGCCCGCGTCGGCTTGGTCCGTCCGAACCGTCCCCGTCTCGCCCGAGACGGCGGTTCCGGAGTCGCCGCCACTGCCCGATGGGAGGGGGCAACTGCCGGACGTGCTGATGGCACTCGTCTCGACAGACGATTCGCCGACTTCGCGGATGGCGTCGTCGGTGACGTCGATGGTCGAATCGACAACCGTGTTGTTCGTCGAGTCCACGAAGACGATACCGTCGCGGCCCGTCCCGGACTGTTCGAGACAGCAGTTTCGCACCGTGTTGCCGTCGCGTCTGAGCACTATCGCACTCCGGTAGGTGCCACCGCCAGTAATCGAGACGCCGTCGAACGTCCGTGTCCCCGGGTCTGCTGCCGTCGCCTGGTCGACGAAGATGCCGTACCCGGTTCGCGCCCCGTCGGACCCGATGGTCGTGTAGTCTGCACCGATGTAGATGCGGGTGTCCGTGACGTCGAACGACCCGCCGGAGTACGCCCCGACGATACCGCCCGTCCCGTCACTGTCCTTCATCGTGATGTCACAGTCTTCGATGGTGACCGGTCCGGGTCCGTCGGCGATGCGGATGCCGCGCATGTTCCGTGGTTCGTCTTCGGGGAGTGGCAGTGGTTCGTCGACTTCGACGACGGCACCACTGACGACGCTGTTCGGACTCCCGACACGAATCTGTGCGACGTTGTTGTTCCGATAGACGCCGCCGTCGACGGTAACCGACCCGCCGAGGTTCGACACGTAGAGGCCGTTGTCTGCGAACCGTTCGAGACGTGAGTCACGGACGGTCAGCGAGCCATCACCGCTCGCGTAGAGGCCGACCGATTGGCCGCCGTCGGTGGCGACGTAGCGTTCGACGAGTGCCGACCCGCCGTCGTAGATGTTGAGTCCTACCGCCGGCCCACCACCGTCGTGGCTTCCGATCTTCGTGACGTCGCGGAAGACGAGTCCGTCGTGAACGCCGATGTCGACCTGTGGCGAGACGTCGTCGCCGCGATGGTCGAACGTGAAGTTCTCGATGTGGACGTCCCGCGTCTCTGCACCAGCCAACCACAGGTCGGGGTCGTAGTCGTCGCCGGGAACGAGTCTCACGTCCCCCTCGCCGACCATCGCGAAGTTGGTCAACTGATAGATGATGAGCCTGTTCGCTCGATAGGTCCCTTCCGGGAACCGCACGAGGGTATCGTCGCCTTTGACGTCGTCGAAGACGTCGTCGATGGGTTCGCCACCACTGCTGTCTGCACCCGCCTCCTCGATGTCTACGACCGTATCGTAGTCCGATTCCGCCGCCGCCACGACGGAACCGCCCGCACCGACAGAGAGGCACGCGAGACCGACCGACCCCAGAAGGGTCCGCCGGCTCAGCGCGTAGTGACCCGATTGGTCTCGTACCATTGCATGCGTGCGGTCAGTGAACACGACCATAAAGTCAGTGGCAGCAGATTGGCGAGAAGACTTATATATCGTGTGAGAAGAGTGCGAACAGTTGATATGTATATTCAAATATGAATCACTCCTTTGTCAGTCGTCTCCGGGAGCGATGTTGATATACCGAGTCGCTCTGTGTGTGGAGGTGATGATTGACTCGTCGGTGCGAGTTGGCTGCCTCTATCTCGACGACTGCTCGCCGGAACAGCAGGCGGCGTACGACTGGTGTGCGGAGACCGGTGCGGACTGTGACCGTCTCGCCGTCGCCGACGTCGTACAGGGAGCGGGTGAACTCGCCAGGTACGACGTTCTGTGGTGGCACCGGGATGAACCCACTGACGACGAACGTGTGAATGCACTCGAAGGACCGCTCGGTGCCTACCTGCGAGACGGCGGCGGACTCTTCCTCGGACTCCACGCGCTCACCACCGTCCCAGCGCTGGGCATCGACCCCATCGGCCCCGATGTGAACGGCGTCGAAGACGTCCACGAGTCGACGGGGCTCCTCGTCAAACGCCTCCACGCCGACCACCCCGCGTTCGACGGGTTCGAGGGACTTCGCATCCCCACGCGCGGCCCCGGCGGCACGCAACCGGTCGCCCGCTACGAACGCCGACTGCCGTCGACGGGTGACGTCCTCGCGAGCACCGTCCGCGGCGACACCGACCACCCACGACAGGTCTCGACTGTCTCGTGGACCGTCGGCGAGGGGAGCGTCGTCGGCGTCGGGTCGGGTATCACGTTCGACGCTCCGCCGGGAGAGGAACACGCCGGTCGACGCGCTCGCTTCGTCGGCAACGTGCTCTCGTCGCTTGCCAGTGAGGAGGAGACGACACCGACGACCCGCCCACAGACGCCCGAGGGGTTCCAGCGACTCCGTGACGCGTTCGCAGGCGACAAAAACCGACCGCGCTATCACCTCTCTCCGCCGGCGAACTGGCTCAACGACCCCAACGGGCTCATCCAGTGGAACGACCAGTATCACGTCTTCTATCAGTACAACCCGGGCGGGCCGTACCACGGCACGATTCACTGGGGACACGCCGTGAGCGACGACTTGCTCCACTGGCGAGACGAGCCGGTCGCACTCGCGCCGACGCCCGACAGCCCCGACGCCGACGGCTGTTGGTCCGGCTGTGCCGTCGACGACGACGGGACCGTCACGCTCCTCTACACCGGCGGCCGTGACCGCCACCAACTGCCGTGTCTGGCGACGGCAACGGACCCCGAACTCAGGACGTGGGAGAAACTCGACGACAACCCCGTCATCGACGCCCCGCCGTCCGAACTCCACATCTTGGGCACCGAGCACTGGGAGGCGGAGTTCCGCGACCACTGCATCTGGGTCGACGACGGGTCGTGGTACCAACTCGTCGGGTCGGGTATCCGCGACGTCGGCGGGACGGCACTACTCTATCGCTCCGAAGACCTCCGCGAGTGGACCTACCTCGGCCCGATGCTGACCGGCGACTGGGAAGGAGCAGGCCACATGTGGGAGTGCCCCGAACTCCTCGACTTCGGCGAGAAACAGCTACTGCACGTCTCGAACTACGAGACGGTGCCGTACTACCTCGGCGAACTCCGCGACGGGCGACTCGACCGTGAACAGTCCGGTGTCCTCGACTACGGCGAGTTCTACGCGCCCCAGTCGATGCAGTGCGACGACGGCCGACACCTCACGTGGGGGTGGGTCAAAGAGACGCGCGACGAGGCCGCGCAGTGGGACGCCGGGTGGTCGGGACTACTCTCGATTCCGCGCCAGTTGGACCTCGCAGAGGACGGCACACTCCGGCAGCGACCCGCAGAAGAACTCCAGCAACTCCGTGGCGACCACGTCCAACACGAGAACCTGACGCTCACCCCAACCGACCCGAGCGTCCTCGACGTGCGCGGCGTTGCCCTGGAGTTCGACCTCGAACTCACCCTCAACGGCGCGGACGAGTTCGGTCTCGTCGTCCGCGAGTCGCCCGACGGCGTAGAGCGCACCCCGATTCGGTACACGGGCGACGAACTCGTCGTCGACCGGGCGCACGCCAGTCGGAGTACCCAGGTCGCCACAGACGCCCAGCGGATGCCCGTCGACGGTTCGGGGTCGCTCCGACTCCGCGTCTTCCTCGACGGGTCGACGCTCGAACTGTTCGCCGACGACCACCGCTGTCTCACGACTCGCGTCTACCCGACTCGCGAGGACAGCGACGGCGTGTCGCTCTACGCGAAGGGTGGGAGCGTCACCGTCGACCGACTCGACGTGTGGGAGATGGACGCGACGTGGCCGGAGTTCGACGCCCACGAAGAATGACAGACGAATGGAAATTATTTATATCGAGAACGCGTAGGCAGGATATGGACGAGCTACATCCAGTCGAAATCGTCGTTCCCGCGGTGACGTTCACCGTCGCCGGCTTTCTCATCGGTGGAACCGCCGTGGGAGCGGTCGTCGGTGCAGTCGTCGGTATCGCACTCGGCGCGATGGCGAGTGTCGTCGACCACGGAGACGAGGAGCACTTCGTCGGCGCCGACGCCGAGTGACCCGACTGCGGTTCTTCGTTCGGCGAATCGTTGGGAGATGTACTCTGTCGATGTCGAAACGACACTACACGCTCTACAGCACGTTGTTTCTCCTTACTCAGAAGTCTACATCTATGCGGCCACATGATACTCAGGAAAATTTATATTAAGTTCCCAACAATATGTGGTTCTATGGTCCTCGGTCAAACTCCTCCAACACGTGCAGTCATCGACAATTTTGTTCGGCGCGCGTTCGTCGTCGAGTTGGGTATCGTGGTCGCACTGTTCGTCGGATTCCACGCCTTCACGATCGCTCTGGACAACGTCCTCGACCCGTATTTCCTCGACAGCGACACCACGCTGTTGGTCGTACGAAGCGTGCTCGCTCTGGCCGGGATGGGTGTAATTACCATCTCGTATGCATCCTGGCGGGGTTACTCACTCCCTGTGTCACTCCCCAACCGGACGGATGGATGGTTGATAGCCGCTGTCGTACCCGGTACGGCAGTGCTCGCCACGCTCCCGTTCCTGCTGCTCGCCCTGCGTGTGGATGTCGGAGTCAGTCACGTCGCGTCCACAGTCTTCGAACTGGGCGGCATCTTCTTCAACCGGAGGTTGATACGGGTAGCGTATTTCGTGTCGGGGATGGTCCTCCTGTATCACGTTCTCATTCAGGGAGCGCTCCAGCGTGTGTTCGACCACGACCGTAATCTGACCGTCGTCGTGACGACGCTCCTGGGTGGGTATCTGGTGGCATCGACCGTCGTCACGTATGGATCGTTCACTAATGGACCGTGGGTATCTCTCTGGGGGGCTCGCGCCGCGGTAGCGGTACTGTTCGTGCTCGCACTCGGCATCGTCGTCTATGCGGACGAGCGGAGTGATGCCAGCCGGATGCACGGGCTGGGATTGCTGGCCACGCTAGCGACGCTCGTGCTCGCTGTTTTCGTCCTCATGACCGAGGCTGGCTCCCCAGAGGGAGGTCTCGTAGTGCTGACTCGAGCGGCGGTCGTCGGTCTCGCGGCTTACACGTACGATAGAACAGAGTCGCTGGTCAGCCCGACGCTCGTCTACGCGACCTACGCCATCGTGAGCACTGTGTTCTACTCCGCAGTTGTCGCCGCAGTTCTTGGAACCTGATGGCATCGATTGGGTCGTACTCTGTCTCGAACAATCCGAGTGAGCGGTCCTTCGCCGCTGCTTCTGGCCCACTCGCGCTCTCTATTCAGCACGGCCAAATCGTCAAAATCGTAATAGACGTCGACAGAATGTACAGATAACTCTCAGGCGCTACCCGTTCAGTAGCCGCCGAACCGCCGGCCACGACGCGGCTCGAACGGTTCCTCCAACTCCTCGTCTCTCGTCGGGATGTGCCCGTGAGCGAGCGTCCCGCGGACCCACGTCTCGTCGCCGTCGACGCCGAGTCGGAGCGTCGGCGCGAAGTTGCCGCCGAAGCGACGCTGCTGTTCTTCCGGCGGTAAGTCGGCCACGTCGTCCAGCGACCGACCGCGTAGGTCGTAGTAGTTGAAGAAACTGTGAACCAGAATCTCGTCGCGGTGGTCGAACGCGAGCCACGAGTAGGCTTGGAACGGCGCGTTCCCCGGGTTGGCGACGACGAGACCCGACTCGTTCAGCGGTTCGTATTCGCCGTCGAGCGAGTCGGCGACGAAGCCGTAGAGGCCGTCGAAGCCGTGGAGACCCGGTGCGAACGTGTGTTCGTGACTCGGCGTGAAGAGGTAGTAGCGGTCGTCGCGGACGACGACGTGCGGGCGTTCGAGTTCCTGATTGACGCACGTCCCTTCGACCAGCGGTGGCTGTATCTCCCACTCCGTCGGGTCGCCGCTCTCGGAAGTAGCGACGCCGATACAGCCGTTGAACTCCTGTTGGGCCGCGTCGCCGCCGCAGGCGTCGCTCCCTTCGGGAACGGGCGTGTTGCCCTCGAAGAGGAGATGCGTCTTTCCAGTCTGCGGGTCCTCGAAGAACCACGGGTCGCGGAAAGTGTAGATCATCCCACGGGACTGGGATTCAGTCTCGTAGTGCTCGCCGTCGGCGGTGAGCATAATCTCGTGTTCGAACGGCCCGGAGATGTCGACGCCGTCGTCGTCCGCCTCGACGCTCCCGCCGTGGCCGACGGCGAGACGCTGTTCGTAGGTCAGTTCTTCCTCTCCCTTCCGACCAGAAGCGGTGTAGAAGAAGTACAAGTCGCCGTCGTCGTAGAGCGCGGACCCGGCCCACTGCCGCGACCCGAACGTCGTGCCTTCCTCGAAGACGCGCCCGCCGCGGTGCCACTCCTGTCCGTCTCGGGAGTAGAAGTATCGGAGTGCGGCGACGTCGTGGCGCTTGCCGGGGAGGAGGTCTGCCGGAGCGGTCAGCGAGACGACGACGCGCCAGCCGTCGAAGTCGGCCATCGACCCGTCGCGGGTCCGCAGGAGCCACGTGTCCCAGATGTGGAGTTCGGGAAAGGCGTCGTTCGTCGGGGGATAGATGATTGGCGCGACGTTGTCGTCGGTGCGTTCGATTCGCTCGGCTTGCTCGCGAGTCCACGAACTCGGGCGCCGCCCGCCGTCAGGAGATGGAAGAGTCATACGGCGAGGTTTTCGTGTGTACTCGAAAAGTTCCCGGTCCGCGTCGGGCGAACTTACGACCGCTTGCCGACGAACGCCAGCAGTTCCTCGTTCACGCGTTCCGGCGCGTCCATCTGGACCCAGTGACTCGCGTCGGGGATGCGCTGGACCGTCAGGTCCGACACCCACCGGTCGAGGCCCTCGGTCAGTTCTGGAACGAGTGCCATATCGTCTTCACCCCACAGGAGGAGCGTCGGTACGTCGACGTCACGTGCGGCTACGTCGCCGTCGACGAACGGTACGAGGTTCTTCGCCTCCTCGCGAATCACCGACCGGTAGTAGTTGATGGCAGACGTGGCCGCACCGGGTTTCGAGAAGGCCTCTTTGTACCGCTCGACGTCGGCGTCGCTGAAGGCGTCGGGCGTCGACGCCCCCTCTCTGAGAATCTCGTCGAACGCCGCGCAGTCGCGTCGAGTGAGCCACCACTCGGGGAGCCACGGCAGTTGGAAGAAGGCCATGTACCACGACTTCCGGCGTTGCTCGCCGTTCCGGCGCAGTTCACGCTCGAACGCGCCAGGATGCGGCGCGTTCAGGATGGAGAGCGTATCGACCACGTCGGAGTGGCGAGCGGCGACGTTCCACGCGATACCGCCGCCCCAATCGTGGGCGACGAGGTGGCCACTATCACCGAACTCCCGAATCAACTCGACCACGTCGGCGGTGAGTTCGGACATCCGGTAGGCGTCGACGCCGTGTGGTTTCTCCGAGCGGTTGTAGCCGCGCAAGTCGGGTGCGACGACGTGGTACTCCTTCGCGAGTGCGGGAATCTGTTCGTGCCAGGAGTACCAGCACTCGGGGAAGCCGTGGAGGAGGACGATAGTCTCGTCGTCGTCATCGCCCGCTTCGACGTAGTGGAGGCGAACGTCGTTGACGACTGTCTGTCGGTGGACCATCCGTGTGTAGGTGGCCATGGTCGACTGTTCGGCCGAGCGTCACTAAACGTCGCGGGGTTCGTCGCCGACGCGACGACTACCGGTCGACGGATTTCTCTCGGCAGTCGAACTGACAGAGACGAAACCAAATGTTTGTATCAATCGGCCTCGCAACCGAAGGAGATGAGCCATCACAGGTCGAGATTCACCGGTGATTCGAGGCTCCTCCATCGCCGTGCGATTCGAATCCCGCTCCCGAACGAGGCGGCCGAACTCGGTCTCCATCTGAACATGGCGACGACGGCCGCCGCCCAAGAGCAGAAAGCCGACCTCATCGAAGACCCGGACGTGCCGATGTTGGACGTCTACGAGTCACAACTCGACGGTATCGCACAGAGTTACCGCGACGCCGTCGAACGCGATGCGGGCGACGACTTCGAGGGCGCCGCACTCGCCTACTCGTCTGGTGACCGGGCGGACGGCGTCGCGGCGATGGCGGCGTACCTCTCGGAAGGAATCTGGCGCATCCAGCAGATGTTCACGGTCACGGACATGGTCGTCTTCCCAATCGTCCTCCGATACCCCGACTGTTGTACGGTCAACGTTCGGTTCGCTCGCGGCGGTGTGAACGACAACGTCGTCTGGTACGAGTCACCCGAACACTCGGCCGAAGAACTCGACGAGGAGTACGCCGAGGTGTACCACTGCGAGAGTCAGTACTCGCAGCGACAGGCCGCCGAACGCATCAGAGAGAGCGCACAGGTCGTCCGCGACCAGTTCCCCGACCCGCGCGAGACGTCGTTCGAGGAGCGTCGACTCGGCGGCATCGTGACCGCCTTCGGCCGACAGGGGTCGCAGTTCTGCTCCGGTCTCGAAGCAGTGAATCCGAGTCCGGACCGCTTCGACGACACTATCTCCGAACCGCAAATTATCGAGGAGAGCCCGATTGCTCGACAGACCGAAGACGAGTGGCTCGACGACGACGCCGTCGTACTCTGACACTCACATCTCGTCGTTTCTCCCGGCGGCGCTGCTCAGGAAGTGATTCACGAGAGACGTGGGCCGTCCCGGATTGTGAACCAGCGCAAGACGTGCTCGCTTCGCTTCGCTCGTCTTGCAGGGTTCAAATCCTCAGTAACCACTTCCTCACAACTCGATTGAGACTCGCATACGCCTCGCTATCGCTCGGCGACGCTCGGTAGGTGAGTTGTGAGAGAAGTGGGCCGTCCCGGATTTGAACCGAGGTTCCGAGCACCCGATGCTCGAAGGATACCAAGCTACCCCAACGGCCCGCATGTTATCGGATGCGAGGATAGTGTTTAAGGGTTATGATACGTCGACCGAGCGCGGCCCGTTAGCGCACTGCGACCCCCGTGCTGTCACTCGATTCAGTACGTCTCGTACCCGTCCGTGTCGAGGTAGTTGTGTATCACCGTCATCGAGTGGTCGGCGTGGAGCACCTTCGGGCCGATACGGACCCGTTCGTCGGCCGCCTCGGCCAGCAGTTCGGCCTCCTCGTCGGTGAAGTCGTTGTGGTCCGAGAGGACGAACAGCGGATTCTCCGGCGGTTCGACGTCGACGACTGGGTCGCCGTCCTCGTGCAACTGGACGACCGTCGCGTCTCTCGACGCCGCCTCCAGCGTCGCCTCGAAGTCCATCCGGTAGACCGAGACACCCGGCGACGACTCGGCGGGCATGTGGCCGATAGCCTCGTCTTTCTTCTCCAGTGCCTTGCGAACCAGTGCGGCCGTACTCCGCTCGTCGGGGTTGAGTCGCCGGAGTTCACTCCCCTCGAAGCGAACGGTGAGTTCGTCGCCGAGAACGAGGTGGACGCGGACGTCCTCACGGATGGCGTGCGAGAGGAAGAACGCCGAGTTGACACAGCGACACAGCACGTCGAGGCGGCCCGCGCCGCCCGCGATGTCGTCGAGCGAGAAGTCGGAATGGGTAGGGACGTCGTGACCGAGGACGATGAACTGACGCATATCTGGGGATACGGCGAGTGGGTAATGGCTCTGTTCACTCGCCTCCGTGCTCACCCTGTCGACTCGCCGGTTCGTCGATTCGTCACCTCGGCGCTACCGCTATGCTCTCGTGGCCCCTGACTCGGGTATGCAACGGGTCCTCCTCACGCTCCTCGTCCTCCTGTCGGTGCTGTCGACGACGCCGACGGTAGCCGTGGGTGTCCCCGACGTCCGCCTCACTGTCTCGGCCGTGACTGTCGAACCCGAGACGCCGCTCGTCGGCGAGACTATCACCGTCACCGCGACGGTGCAGAACTCCGTCGGGAGCGCCTCAGCCGTCGACGTCGACCGAATCGTCCTCCGCGGCCCCGACGGCCGACTCGACGAGGCGGAGAACGTCGGGTCGCTCTCGACGGGTGACTCCGTGACCGTCCCGCTGACGGCGCGGTTCGACGAACCGGGCGTACGAACGCTGGAACTCCGTATCTCGGGGACCGACGCGAACCGAGACACCGTCAGCATCTCCCACCCCGTCCCCGTCGCCGTCGAACGCGCCGCCCCGCAGGCGACACTCGACGTGTTCGACCCCGCCGTCGACGCCGAAAGCCGAGTCCAGGTGACGCTCGCGAACCCGGCGGCGACACCTGTCCGAAATCTCGTCGTTGGCTTCGACCGACCGTTCGGCGAGAGTGTCGAAGACCGACGGGTCGTCCCGCTTCTCGACGCTGGTGAGACGGTAACGGTGAACCTCACGACGATTCCGGCCACGAGCGGCGAACAGGAACTCGCCGTCCGAGTCGACTACACGAGTGAGTCGGGGACGGAGGCGACGACACGCCTCACTCGGACGGTGACCGTCGAACCCTACGTCGACGACGTCGGCGTCGAGGTGCGACCAGTCCGGCCGACCGAAGACGACGGCGGAACCGACGTCGGCGACCTCCAAGGACTGCTCACCGGCGGCGGGGCGGTCACCGACGCGGGAGAAGCAGGGGAGACCGTCGAACCAGACCCGACGTTCGTCGAAGTGGTCGTCACCAACTTCGGTACCGTCGCCCTCGACGACGTCGTCGTCGCGCCGTCGACGGCGAACGTCTCGCTCCCCAGACAGGCCGTCTCCGGACCGATTCTCCCCGGCGAGAGCGCGACGGCGCTCGGCGACCACCGAGAGGTCAGACAGACCGAGGCCGTGCGAGTCGTCGTCGACTACGAGGCGGGCGTCCGCGAGAGTCGGACGGAGACGACCTACGCCTACCGACCCCTCGTCGGCGACGTTCGTATCACCGACGTGGAGATGACGCGCACCGACGACGGACGAGTCACCCTCTCGGGCAACGCCGCCAACGTCGGCCGCGCGGAGGCGACGGGTCTCGTCGTCGCCGTCCTCCCGTCTGAACTCGTTGAACCCACCTACCCACAGCGCGACTACTTCGTGGGAACGGTCGGCGGTAGCGACTTCGCCCCGTTCGACCTGACCGCGGAGGTCAACGAGTCGGCGACGACGGTACCCGTTCGGGTCACGTATCAGGTCGACGGTGTCCGGTACGACCACGTCTACGACTTGCCGTACGACGTCTCGGAGCGCGAGCGAACCCGCACCGGACTAAGTATCCCGGCGCTCGGCACCGGCATCGCACTCCTCGTGGGCGTTCCTGCGCTCCTCGTCCTCGCGCATCGGTCGGGGCGATTCGACCGATTCCGCCGATGAGCAACCGCGACCCCTCGTCGTCACTCGCCGACCGCTCGCCGTCGCTCCTCCTCGCCCGGCGCAACCTCAGCCGTAACCGACTCCGGTCTGGACTCGCGGTGCTCGGTATCGTCGTCGGCGTCTTCGCCATCGCCGCGCTGGGAATCCTCGGAACCGTCCTCGAACTCACCGCGGCGGACTCGCTCGGCGGCCTCGGCAACCAGGTCATCGTCAGTCCCAACGCCGACGTGGGCAGCGAGACTGTCAGTCCCCGAGACGTCCAGCAGATAGAGCGTATCGCCGAGGGCGCGGAGGTGGTCCCGCTGGTCACGGGCGGCGCAGTCGCAGAGCGTGGCGAGAGCCGAACGTTCGTCACACTCTACGGGACCGAAGAGCCAGCCTCGCTGTTCGTCGCCGCCGACGGTGAACTCCCCGAGCGACACGCTCGTGGGGCTATCGTCGGGTCGGACGTGGCCGCCGACCTCGGCGTCGGCGTGGGACGGACGCTCACCATCGAAGGCGCCGAATACCGAATCGTCGCCGTCCTCGAACCCCAGGAGGGAATCTCGCCCGTCTCGTCGGACAACGCGGTGATTCTCCCACCCGCCGCGTTCGTCGAAGAGGAGTACACGCAGGTCATCGTGCAGGCCGACTCCGGGGCGGAGGCCGCCCGTATCGCAGACGGTATCCGCGAACAACTGAACGCCCGCGACGAACGTGTCGACGTCTTCGAACTCTCCTCTATCATCGACCAGATCGGCGACTTCTTCGACCTGCTCTCGGCGTTCCTGCTCGCCATCGGCTCTATCTCGCTGTTCGTCGCCGGCGTGAGCATCCTGAACGTGATGCTGATGAGTACGAGCGAGCGTCGCGAGGAGATCGGCGTCTTCCGCGCCGTCGGTATCCAGAAGCGCGACGTGATGCGGATGATTCTCGTCGAGGCCGCGCTCCTCGGTGTGGTCGGTGGCGTCTTCGGCGTCGTCCTCGCCGTCGTCGGCACGGCGGCTCTCTACGTCTTCGTCGCCGAAGTGACGCTCTCGGCCGTCGTCGCGGTACAGAACGGCCTCTACCTCCTCGGTGCGTTCGCGTTCGGCGTCGTCGTCAGCCTCGCCTCCGGACTCTATCCGGCGTGGAAGGCGGCGAACGAGCGACCCGTCGACGCGATTCGGGGTGGCTGACCGAGTGAGGGTTTATCACACAGAACGGTACCACCGACCCTGTGCGCTGAGCGACGCACGAAACGCCCCGCGGGAGTACGGCACAGCGTTTCGTGACCTAACCGAGGGTGCCGTCTGTTCGCCTTCTCACCAGTTTGGTCAACCAGCGGACAGTCTCCGCGCAGTTCAAATCTGTTCGGTCCCTAACTACAGGTAAGTCTCGGGTGCTGTCGCGACGACTCGCCCGGAGGAACACCACTTGGAACCGGAGACACCCAACCCGTTCGACGAGTACCGCGATACCGACAGCGACCCGCTGGTCCGCATCTTCGAGGAGTACGGTCGAACGGACCTCCACTGGTTCGTCATCGGTCTCCTCGCCAGCATCGTCGGTCGACTGCTGAGTCTCACGCCACCGCTGGTGCTGGGCCTCGCTATCGACTCGGTGTTCACACCGGGCGGGCCACCGTTTGGTCTCCCACTCGTCCCCGCCACGATGATGCCGTCGACGACGGCGGGTCTCGTGTGGCTCTCCGTCGGACTCATCCTCGGTGCGTTCGCGTTGGGCGTCGTCTTCTCGTGGGTGCAAGGCGTCGGTCTCTCGCTGTTCTCGAACCGCGTCCAGCACGCGGTTCGGACCGACACGTACGCCGCGATGCAGCGACTCGACATGGCCTTCTTCGACGACAAACAGACCGGACAGGTCATGAGCGTCCTCAACAACGACGTCCGGAACCTCCGGACGTTCCTCGACAGCACGCTCTCGGGGGCGATTCAACTCGTCGTCACCGTCGTCGGTATCGCCGTCATCCTGTTCACATTGAACTGGCAACTCGCGCTCGTCACGCTCGTCGCCGTCCCGCTTCTCACGGTGTTCACGCTCCGGTTCATGACGACGATTCGACCGCTCTACCGAGCGCTTCGCGCCAGCGTCGGTGCGCTCAACACGCGTCTGGAGAACAACCTCAGCGGCATCGAGGTCATCAAGACGTCGAACACGGAGATGTACGAGGAGGCCCGCGTCACGGAAGCCTCGCGAGAGTACTACGACCGAACGTGGGACGTCGTCAAACTCGAGTATCTCTACCAGCCGAGTATGGAACTCCTCGCGGGTGTCGCGTTCGCGGCTACGTTCGTCGTCGGTGGACTGTGGATCGCCTTAGAGGAGCCTCCGCTGTTCTTCACCGGTGACCTCCTCGTCGGCGAGTTCGTCACGTTCCTGTTCATGACCCAGCGGTTCATCGACCCACTTGCGGGGGCGGGACGTATCGTCAACGCCTACGAGAACGCCCGTGCTTCCGGCGAGCGTATCTTCGGTCTCTCGACGCTTCCCGTCACTATTGGCGACGATGCCGACGCAGTCGCGCTCGACGACGTTCGAGGGGCTATCGAGTACGACGGCGTCGACTTCGCCTACGCGAACGGCGTTCCCGTCCTCCACGACGTCGACTTCACTGTCGACCCTGGCCAGACAGTCGCACTCGTCGGCCCGACCGGTGCCGGGAAGTCGACGGCGGCGAAGCTCCTTCTGCGCCTCTACGACGTGACTGATGGGACGATCCGACTCGACGGAACCGACGTTCGAGACGTTCGACTCGACAGTCTCCGCTCGGCCGTGGGGTACGTCAGCCAAGAGGTCTACCTGTTCGACGGGACGGTTCGAGAGAACCTGACCTATGGCGCGTTCGACGCGACGGAAGTCGAGATGGTCGCCGCCGCGGAGGCGGCCGAGGCCCAGGAGTTCATCGAACGTCTGCCCGACGGCTACGACACCCGAATCGGAGAGCGTGGTGTGAAACTCTCCGGCGGTCAGCGTCAGCGCATCAGCCTCGCTCGTGCCATGTTGCAGGACCCGGCCGTCCTCGTCCTCGACGAGGCGACGAGCGCCGTCGACACCGAGACGGAACTCTACATCCAGCGGGCGCTCGCTCGGTTGACCGAGGGTCGGACGACGATGGTCATCGCGCACCGACTCTCGACGGTTCGCCACGCCGACCAGATTCTCGTCCTCGACGGCGGGCGAGTCGTCGAGCGAGGGACACACGACGAGTTGCTCGCACAGAACGGTCTCTACGCGACGTTGTGGAACATCCAAGCCGGCGCACTCGACGAAGCGGATGCCGACATCCTCGACGAGTTAGCTCGCCGCGAACGTTCTGCGGTCGAGACCGACTGATCACCGGTCGAACTCAGTCGAGTTCTTTGACGACTCGTGCTGGGTTACCGCCGACGACGACGTTCTCCGGCACGTCCTTCGTCACGACTGCACCCGACGCGACGATCGCGTCGTCACCGACGGTGATACCGGGGTTGACGACCGCTCGCCCACCGAGCCAAACTCGACTACCGATGTCGACGGGTTCGCCGTACTCCGGCCCGGCCACCCGCGTCTCGGCGTCGAGCGGGTGCGTCGCGGTGTAGATGTGAACACCCGGTGCGAGCATACACTCGTCACCGAACGTCACCTCACACACGTCGAGAATCACGCAGTCGTAGTTCGCGTAGAACGAGTCTCCGACGTGGATGTTGTACCCGTAGTCACACCGGAACGGCGGTTCGACGTGGCAGTTCTCGCCGACGGAGCCGAAGAGTTCAGAGAGGAGTTCCTCGCGTCGGTCGTGTTCTGTCTCCGTCGTCTCGTTGTACTGCCGGGTGAGGCGTTTCGCTCGTTCTCGCTCTTCGACGAGGACGGGGTCCGATGCGTCGTAGAGGTTACCTGCGAGCATCTTCTCTTTCTCCGAGTCCATGAATCCGCCCACACGGGGTGGTGAGATAAACTGTCGCCTACTGTGATTGCCGAGTTAGTTGTCGTCGCCACTACTGTAGTAGTTGGCGAGGCCGGCACCTACGACGCCGCCTGCGGCCGCCGCCGCTGCCAGCTTCTGCCACTCGGGCATCGACCCAGTACCACGCTCCAACGCTCCGTCGCCGTCGGCTGTGTCTGGGACGGTGACGATGTACGCGTGGGTCTGTCCGGCCGCTATCGATGTCGTCACCGCCGAAGAGAAGAGTTCACCGCTCGTGTCGGCGGCCACCGTCTTCAGCGTGTAGTCGGTCGGTCGTTGGCCGGTGATAGCCACGTGATACTCGCCGTCTGGGGCACCGTAGCGGTAGCGCATCGCGTGACACTCGGTCTGACGACGGTCCATGTTGTTCGACGCGATACGTGAAACTGGGTTTCCGTCAGGCCCGGAGACGGCGACGGCGACGGCGTCGCTGTCGACGGTGAACATCGTCAGCGCGAGGAGGCGCTCCCGAAGGGTTGTTTGGCTCACGTCGGATGCGAGGTGAGTGTCCGGGTCGCTCCGTGCGCGGATGATGCGGTCCCAGCGGTTGTAGACGAACTCACTGAAGCCGTCGAACGACTCGTAGCCCGGTCCACGAAAACCGGTCTTGTAGGGTTGGACTGTCGGCGTGTCGCCCGTCGTATCGACGAACAGCCTGGCCGTCCGTCGGTTGGCGCTCCGCTTGTAGAACCGTGCTTGAAAGTTCGGGTCGTAGAGGGAGAGAGAGACTCCAGTCGGCGACCGTTCGTAGTCGTAGACGAGCGCTTGATGTGCGAGTCGCGTCTTCGGGTCGTACAGGGTGATTCCCGCCGTGCCGAGTTCGTCGACGACGGCGGTGAGGTTCGTCAGTTGCTGTTCGTAGTCGATCCACGCGGGGTTGATGAGGTTCCGTCGGCCGAACCACGAGTAGAGGCTCAGTGCCTGTGTGGTCTGATAGAGGTCTACCTCCTCGGCGACCGGCCCCGAGTCGGGGCGCTCCGTGGGTGCCTCCGGGTGACGCACGTCGCTTGCGGTATCCACGTCGAACGGGAGAGTGTCCGGTCGCTCGAAGTACTGCTGTGCCGTGAACACCATCCCGTAACAGTGGCCGTTCGTCGCAGACAGTTGGTTCGCCGTGACGTACACCTGTTCGGCGATGGTGTTGACGAGAGTACTGGGAAGCCCACTCATCTCGACGTCGAAGACGCTCTCCAGTGGGTCTTTCCAGTCGCGTTTGATGGTCCGTCTGACTTCGCGCTCCGACACGTCTCGGTGGTCGTGGCTGGGAACGATGGGGTCCGTCGTCGCCCAGTTCCGGAAGCCGAACCCGTGGACGGCGGGGTCGAACACCCGTGACTGCTGTCGGTTCGACGTGGCCCTCGCCCGCCCGACTGCCGAGAGGCCGGTCGGAACCAGTGACAACGAGGTGACTCGGCGGAGGAACCGGCGCCGAGTCGGACGAGGTGACATCGTTACGTTATCCAAGCGGTTCTCCTATGTAAACGTCACCCAACAATTCAATCAACAAATACGATATGTTCGGTAGCGTTATCGGGGCTGTCCACCGTTTGACTCGTTAGTAGCTTCGAGGTATTTCTGGAGAAGTGACGGGAAATCTCTCCCTTTCAGATACCGCAGGCCGAAGTCCTCGGCCCAGGCGATGATGCCGGTGTCTTCGGTGACGACGCCGGCGTCCAGTTCGCGGGCGAGGATGAGCAGGTCGAAGTCCTCGCGAGAGTCGAGGACGCCACGGCGGAGTGTCGAGCGGTACTCCTGTCTGAGATCGGAGATGACCTTGTCTATCTCCGTCATGTGTTCGTGTTCGTCGAGCGGTTTGCCTTGCGACCCTTCGACTTTTCTGACTGCTTTCTCCGAGACTCTGAGTCCGCGGTTGACTCGGTCGCTCATCTCGTCGATGAAGCGAAAGACGATTTCGGCGGGAATCGTGACTTCGAACCGGTCGGGGTTCTTCTTGATGACCCACGTGTTGAGCTTCGCGAACAGTTCCTCGTCGACGTTGCGGTCGGCGAGCATCTCCGTGAGTTCCTCGTACACCGACGGCGGGATGTAACAGGAGATGTTGAGTTCGAGTTTCGCTCGGGCGACGAGGTCCAAGAGTCGGTCGACGGCGGCCGCCAAATCCTCGTCGTCCTCGCGAATCTCCTCCGTGATGAACACGGAGGTGTCGAGGACGAACCGTTGCTTCAGTGGGTGCTCGACCATTGTGAGGTCTTTGTGCCGCGTTGACAAAGCGTTCTCGCCTACGGAGTGACGACGCTCCGCGAGAATCACGCCGCAGCGACGTTCGAGCGAACGCTTAATTCGATTGCTATGCTCTCTCATATCATGGAGAACCACGAGTTACTTGGCGTGGCTCCCGCCGCGGCCGACGACGTCCTCGAACACTTCGAGCGAGCGACCTACGGGAATCGAACGTACCTCCATCTGACGGACACCAGACACGGTATCGAGCGTGGGACGGTCCTGTTCGGTGAGACGGTGGTCCGCGGCTTCCCGAAGATTTCGCGAACACTCGTGCTCGACCCCGGTATCTCGCAGTTCTTCGACGGGCCGTTCGTCGTCGAGGAGAAACTCAACGGGTACAACGTCCGCATCGCCCGACTCGACGGCGAGGTGTTGGCCTTCACGCGCAGCGGCTACGTCTGTCCCTTCACCACCCACACCGTCTCCGAGCGTCTCGACCTCGACCCCTTCTTCGACGACCATCCCGAGTCGATGCTCTGCGGCGAGATGATCGGTCCGGAGAGTCCCTACACCGACCACGACTACCCGGCAGTCGACTCACTCGACGTCTCCATCTTCGACGTTCGACACCGACGGACGGGAAACCCGCTGCTCGTGGACCGTCGGCGACGGCTCTGTGACGCCTACGGCTTCCCGCAGGCGACGTCCTTCGGTGTCTTCGACCCTGAGACAGCCGTACCAGAACTTCGGCGCATCGTCGAGGAACTCGGGAACGAGGACCGTGAGGGCGTCGTGATGAAGTCTCTCGACGGTCGGAGACAGTTGAAGTACACAACGTCTGCGGCCAATCAGGGGTCGCTCGCCTACGCCTTCGCCGTCCCCTTCGACTACGGGCCCGACTTTCTCTTTCCGCGTATCATGCGCGAGGCGTTTCAGTCGGTCGAGTTCGGCGAGAGCGACGCGGCGGCCCGCGAGCGAGCACGGTCGCTCGGTGAGGCGATTCTCCTCCCCGCAATCGGTGCCGTTCGGGAGGTGAGAGAGGAGGGATCGACCGGCGAGGAACACACCGTTCGTGGGTCACCCGAGGCTATCGACGCGCTGTTCGCGCATCTCGACCGGATGAAGTTGCGGACGACGATTCGGCGCGACGAGACGGTCGACGGAGAACGCGTCGTCACGTTCCTGAAGCACTCGGCGGCGACGACAGATTCGGTCAAGAGCTACCTCGCGGGCCAGACGTTCGACGCGTAGACAACTCACTCGGTCTCGCCGGACTCTTCTCGGTCGTCGACTCGCCGATTGACGTCGAGGTGGTAGTGTGTGAGGATGTCGCGACCGAGGAGTACTGGATGTGTCATGTGTCCGCGGTCGACGACGTTCGCCGCGACGGTGTGTTGCGTTCCGCCGATACCGACGACGACGTCGACGACGGGGCGACTTTGCCCACTCTTGACACTGCCCGAACGGACGCGACGCGCGGTGTGAATCGGCCCGGCGCCGATTTCGGCGGCCAGTCGGATGTCGATACTCGTCCGTTCGGCACCCGTGTCGGCCTTTCCGACGACCGTCTCGGTGCCCGTCGTCCCGCTGACGACGACTCGCTCGGTGAGACCGATGACGACCGGGTCGTCGGAGACGTACGAGAGCGGCGTCGGTGCGCAGGCCGGTTCCGAGTCGTCCAGTGTCGCCGCCAAGTCTCGAACTCGCTCCTCGTCGACAGTGCCACCCGCTCGTTCGATAGCGAGACGAGCGATGTACGGGGCCGGACTCGTCCCCGTCGCTCGATAGAGGCCTCTGAACCCGGCCGTCGGGTTGACTTCGAGGACGTACCACCCGTCGTCGCCCTCGATGAGGTCGACGCCCGCGTAGTCGAGTCCCATCGCCGCCGTCGCGTCGCGGGCGAGTGTGAGCAGGTCGGGTGTCACTTCGTCGCTCGCGTCTTCGACGGTACCGCCGAGAGCGACGTTGGTTCGCCAGTCGCCTTCCGGCGCGTACCGAAACATCGACCCGATAACCTCGTCGCCGACGACGTACACGCGGAGGTCACGTGGCTGCTCCGGCGTCTCGACGAACGCTTGGAGGAAGGCACGGTTGGTTCCGACTTTTCCCGTGAACGACTCCTGTTCGTCGACGCACCACGTTCCACGTCCGTTGGTGCCGACGGCCGTCTTGTAGACGGCGCTCGGACCGAACAACGGGCGGAACTCCGAGAGGAGGTCCCCGCTGAGTGCGAACACCGTCTCGGGGGTTCTGATGCCCGCTCGCGCCAAGACGGCGGCCGCGGCCGTCTTGTGGGCCGCTCGACTCGTCGCGTCTGGGCTGTTGAGCATCGGCCGAACGGCGTGGAGGGTGAGCGCGATACCGTGGTCTTCGAGCGGGTGGTCCGTCTTCGACAGGAGGAGGCGGTTGACGACGACGTCGACGTCCGGACGCAGGTGGACGCCGTCGTCGGCGAAGTGGACGACGGTGTTCTCCTCGCGTAGCCACTCGGGGACGTGACCGAGTGCGTCGACAGCGTTGAGGATGGCCTTCGTCTCCTTGCTGTTGTGCAGACTCAACACCCCCACCCGAACGCGACTCTGTCCCATCCGGAAACGTAGTCGACGAGTGAGCGAAAGGGTGTCGCCCCGCGAACTACCTCACGAACTCTCGTCTGCTCGGTGGCGAGTGTCTTCGACGATGCCGACGAGTTCGTCGGTGCCGTGGTATCCGAACAGTTGCTCGACGACTTCGCCCTCGCGATAGAACACCAGTGTCGGGACGCCCTGCATCTCCAGTTCGTCGACGAGGTCGAGCGTGTGCGAGGCGTTTATCATCGCGACTGTCACGTCGGTCACACGGGCGACGTTGCCGAGAATGGGCTCTTGCATCTTGCACTTACCACAGCCGTCGGTGTAGAACTCGACGAGGAGGTGGTCGTGTTCGTCGATAGCGTCGTCGAGAGCGGTACGGTCGGCGAGGCGGAGGGGCTTGGTCCCGAGTTCGGCGTCGGTCATACTGTCTGCTACTGTCGGCGACGAGTTAGCTGTTGATGGGTTGTGCATCGGAGTACCACAATCGTGCTGTTACTGTCGACGGACCGTCGAGAGGCCCGTGTGTCGGTTCTACGCGTACTGGTCGATGAGACTGGCATACTCGTCGGCCTGGTGGACGCCGACGAGCGACTCTCGTGGTTCGCCGTCTGCATAGAGTACCGTCGTCGGAATCCCTCGGACCCCGTGCTGTGCGGCGAGCTGCTGGAACCGGTCGGAGTCGACCTTCAGTACGGTGGCCGGCGTCTCCTGTGCGACCGTCTCCAGAATCGGTTCGAACATCTGACACGGGCCGCACCAGTCGGCGTAGAAGTCCACGAGGACGACGCCGTGTTCGGTGACGACCGTCGAGAAATCGTCGGCAGTCTCTAGCGTGAGCGGCCGTGTCGTGGTCTGCGTCGCTTGTTCGTCTGTCATCGAGACTAGTAGGTGCGCCGTAGATATAACTGTTGTGTGCAGTTTGCCCACTATTACGCACACGTGGATAGACGAGGCGACTCGCTCAGTCGAGTCGGTCGGCGAACGCGTACGGGAGTGCGGTGTAGACGAAGGCGTTCCCGGTCAGGGCGTCGACAGTGGTGTACTCGTCGACGGCGTGGGCGGTGTCGGTGCCGAGTGCAAACTCGATTGTCGGGATACCGACCTCTCTGAGTCGTTTGGCGTCTCCACCGCCGGTTGCACTCCGTCTGTAGACTCGTTCGCCGGTGACCTCACGTGCGAGAGACGTCGTCGCCGCCACGACGGGACTCTCCGGGTCGACGGCGGTTCCGAGACTCCAGCGGCTCTCGGTGACGACGACGTCGTCGAACGTCGTCAGATGGCTGTAAATCGCTTCGAGAACGGTTCGCGTGTCGACGCCGGGCGAGACGCGGATGTCGATACGTGCTCGCGCCCGTTCGGGGACGCTGTTTATCGCCTCACCGCCTTCGAACGTCCCGAGGTTGAGCGTCGGATACTCGAACACGACTCGGGCCGCCTGCTCACCCATGCGAGGCGCGTAGTAGTCCACCGACTCCTCGATGGTCGCTCGGACCTCGTCGTCGACGTCGAGCGGTCGCTCGCCGAGTCGGTCACGGAGCGCCGTCACGGCCTCGTACAGTCGGTCGATTGCGTTCGTCCCGAGCATCGGTCGCGACCCGTGCGCCGCCGTCCCTCTCGCTTCGAGGGTCAACCAGATACTGCCGCGGTCTGCGACGGTGACGGAGTGCCGACCTGCTTCGCACGTCGTCTCACCGATGACGCAGGCGTCGGCGGTGAGATAGTCGCCGTCGACGAGTGCAGGGAGACCGACACTACCGCCCGTCTCTTCGTCGCTGACGACGGCGAACGCCAGCGACACGGGCGGGGTCGTGTCCGTCTCGGCGTACGCCAGGGCGGCGACGAACATTGCTGCCAGCGGCCCCTTCATGTCCGTCGCGCCGCGCCCGTAGAGTCGGTCTCCGACGCGTTCTCCGAGCGGTTCGTACGTCCAGTTCGTCGCGTCGAACGGGACGGTGTCGACGTGGCCGACGTACAACAGCGTGCGTTCGGACGCCCCGGGGAGCGTCGCGACGAGGTTCGGTTTTGCAGCGTCGACAGCGACCCGCGCTGTCTCGAACCCGGCGGCGTCGAACGACTGCGCGAACCACGAGATCAGGTCGGCGGTCTCGCCGGGGGGGTTCTGTGTGTCGAACCCGAGGAGGTCCAGCGTCGTCTCGACGAGTCTCTCGCGGTTGTCGTCGAGATACCGACCGAGGTGAGACGGAAGCGACGACACGACCGTCCTCACTCGTCCGCCGCCGGGTCCCCGGCGTGGTCGTTCGCGTACGTCTCGCGGAACTCGTAGACGAGGTGCCCCATCTCCGCGTACCAGTCGTTGAGCGCCCGCTGTAGGTCGTCGGCGATTCCCGCTGAGTCGGCCACCTGATAGACGTGGCAGTAGCCACCCGTCTCGTAGGACTGTTGTTCCTTCTCGACGAGTCCACGCTGACAGAGTCGCTGTACTGCACGATACGTCGTCGACCGCTCCCGGTCGACGGCGGCCGCGAGTTCGTCGACAGTCGTCGGACGCGCCGCTTCGACGAGCGTCCGGAAGCACCGACGTTCGAGGTTACCGAGTCCGTGGATGCACTCCAACAACCCCTCGCACTCCATCTCCTGTCGGAGGTAATCGCGCATCGAGTTCGCCATACTCTCTGTTGGACCCCAACCGCCAAAATAGTTGTGTACTACTTGTACACTTTATGCAATACTAATGCCCTACGCAGACGACTGCTGCTGTTCGACGCGTCGGTGGCGGAGTTCGCGGACGCTGTTGTAGACGACAGCGCCGCTGACGAGCACCGCCGACCCGACGATGATGACGAGACTCACCGTGTTCAGCACGTCCAGACCGTAGTTGTTTCCCACCTGCCGGACGGCGACGGCGACTGCCCCGCCCACCAGCATCAGACCGAAGTAAATCTTGATACCGTCCTCGTCGACGAGACTGGTCGCGGCAGTCCCAATACGCGCACCGAGTGCGCTCCCAGCGAGGAGCGGTGCGACGATGCTCAGGTCGACACCACCCGACTGGGCGTACAGGAAACTCCCGACGCCGCCCGAGATGGTAATCTGGAGGATATCGGTACCGACAGCGACGGCTGCTGGAACACCGAACCCGTACATCATCGCGGGCATCAAGAGGAACCCGCCGCCGACGCCCAGGAACCCGGCGAGGACGCCCACGACGAGGCCAACGGTCAGAATCACCCACAGCGACACCGACGGCGCACCCATCAGCGACACCATCGGCGGGAGACGAATCCCGCTGAACAGTCCGGGTGACTCCTCGTCGTCTGCGGCGTCGGCGTCCTCGTCGTCGGACGACCCTCGAGAGTCGTAGACGACGAACGCTCCGACCAATCCCAGCAGTCCAACGTAGGCAACGGAGATGACCGTATCCGCGAGTCCCATCGATTCGAGCGTCAGGACCACTGTCTTTCCCGCCTCGATGCCGGCGGTCACGCTGACGGTCATCAACGCGGCGAGTTTGTAGTCGACCTGTCCGAGTGAGCGGTGCCGAAGGGCACCGATGACGGACGTCCCGAACACGAACGCGAGACCGCTTCCAACGGCCACGCGCGTGGGGTATCCCATCACGATGAGTGCGGGCGTGACGAGGAAACTGCCACCCATTCCGAAGAACCCGAACAGGATGCCGATGAGTACCCCGAACCCGACGAAGAGAACGAGGAGGGCCAGACCGATTCCGAGGACTTCCACGACTACTCACCACCGAGGGCGTTCACGACGGTCGGTCCGACCAGACGGACGAGACCGCCGTAGCCGACGTATAGCGCGATGGCCTCGGAGAGGACCAATCCGACGAGGACCACCGCCTGCATCGACCCAGACAACGCTTCGATTCCGAACATCGACTATCGCACCTCACTCGTGCATGGTTTTGTACGAATCATACTTTTCTGTCTACTACCTCGTATCCGGTAGAGTGACTTAACAGTTATGGGGTTACTGTACAATACTACTTCTGTAGTCGAAGAAGGTCTCTACGGGTGAACGAGGTTGGAACCGACAGTCGTGGACGTTTCGGCAGTGGCGACGCCGCAGAACGGCTTGGTGGCGTCACTGAAAGTTGAACGAGAATCGAGAGCGGTCAGTTTTCGGCGGTCACCGACTGCTCGGCCTGCTCCGACTGCGGATACTTGTCGCGGAACTCGTGGATGAGTTGCCCCATCTTCGCGTACCACTCGTTGAGCATGGTCTGCATGTTGTCTGCGATTTTCTCGGGGTTCGTCGGGCGATAGACGTGGTAGTAGCCTCCCTGATCGTAGTTCACCTGTTCTTTCTGGATGAATCCCGTTTGGAGGAGACGCTGGACGGAGCGATAGGCAGTCGACCGTTCGCGGCCGACTTGCTCTGCGACTTCGTCGACGGTCAGCGGTTCTGCGCTCTCGGTGAGCACGCTGAAACATCGTTTGTCGAGTTCTTTTAGCCCGTGCATACACTCCAGCAGCCCTTCACACTCCATATCCTGCTGAATCAGCTCGCTCATCGAGTTAGCCATATTTCTTGTCTATCACCTAGTCCTACTGCGATAAAAGGCTTGTCTAGTCTGTGCACAATCGCGCACACCCGCCGGTCAGTCGGCACCGACGGCACTCGTCGAATCTCCCGAGACACGCGCTCGGAGATACCCCTGTGCGTACGCACCGAGGAACATTCCGCCGATTGCCCACAGGATGGGGAGGTTACCGATACCGACGCTGGCGTAGGCCGCACCCGGACAGATGCCCGAGATACCCCACCCGACGCCGAAGATACCGCCCCCGACGAGGACGTTCCGGTCCATCGACTTCAGCCGTCGGGTGTACGCGCGGCCGGTCAGCGGTGCGGTCCGGTCCAGACGCGTCGCCACGGCGAACGTCACGGCGGTGACGGCGGCGGCCCCGCCCATCACGAACAGCAAGCCGAGGTCGTCGAACTGGAGGAAGTCCAACACGACTTCCGGCTTGGCCATCTGGCTGAGACCGAGGCCGAACCCGAAGACCAGCCCACCGAGGAGAATCACCGGCATGAACAGCGGGTGCCGTTCGTCGGTCGTCTCGGTGCTCATGGACTCACCCCCAACGCCTGCACCAACTGCGCCGTGCCGATGGCGACGGCCATGAACGTCACGACGTTCACGATAGAGGTCTGCGAGGCCGAACCGATACCGCAGACGCCGTGGCCGGAGGTACACCCCTTCCCGAGGCGCGTGCCGACGCCGACGAGGAAGCCGCCGCCGAGCAGTCGCCACCACTGCACCTCGGTGGTAAACCAGCCGTTGAACAGGAACGCGTAGATGGCCGCCCCACCGACGATGCCGAGGGTGAAGACGACCCGCCAATCACGCGAGCGGAGATACTTCCCTTGGTTGAACCGAGGGAGCTTCGACACGTACGACAGCGTCGACTCGAGGAACGTGCTCGCCCCAGCGATGATACCCGTGGCGAGGTAGATGACGGTGGCTCCGAGACCGATGAGGAGCCCCCCGAGCGCGTAGTGACCGATTCCGTTCGGAAAGAACGTCGCAATATCTAACATCGTGTCTTAGTTCGTCAGCGCGTCCTGACTCGCGGCGCAGTTGTTCGGGCCGAGTTCGAGTTCGAACGCTTCCTCGTCGGAGGCGTCTTGCTGGCCTAAGTTCGTCGCGATGATGTCCTCGTAGTTGCTCGGTCGCGGTGGCATATCCGAGAGGATGAACTCGACGAACTCGTCTCTGTCCATGTGGAGTGCGTCCATCCGACTCTTCAGGTCGCCGAGCGTCGCCCCGTAGGTACCGTCGTCGCGAGGCGTCGCGGCGTCGCTAAAGTGCGCTGGCGCGACGAGCGTCTCGTCGGAGAGCGAGAGGACCGTATTCTGAAGTGTGTCGTAGAGCGTCCGTGCCGCGTCGGTCGCACCGTCGTCGCCGTCTTCGAGGTCCGGACGCGCGACGCTCTCGGTGAAGAGTCCGTCACCGGTCGCGAGCACCGTCCCGTCGACGAGGTAGGAGGTCATCCCCGAGGTGTGCCCCGGCGTGTGGAGCACCTCGATGTCGACGTTCCCGACCGTGAGCACGTCGCCGTCGGCGACCGTCTCGTAGTCGCTGTCGTAGTCGACGCCACGAGCGACGGCGGGTTCGGGGAGAATCGCGGTCGCGTCCGTCTCGGTGGCGAGCGTCCGAACACCCGAGATGTGGTCGGCGTGCACGTGCGTGTCGAGTGCGTACGTCAGGTCGGCCCCGAGCGCCCGGGCGTCCTGTACGTACTCCGACGCGAAGGCTCGAAGCGGGTCGATGACGGCCGCTTCGCCCGCTGAAACGACGAGGTAGGCGAGACACCCGCTGGAGGGACGACGGTACTGGGCGATGGTCGCCTCGGAGTCGACGTCGAGTTCGGCGTACTCGTAGATACGTGCCCACCCCTTCATGCCGCGTTCGAGGTTCGTCGCGTCGACGCCCTCCTCTTTCAGGAGTCCGGCGATAAACTCGCTGGAGCCACCTTTCGCACAGACGACGACGACCGGTTGGTCCTCGGGGAGGCGTGCCAACAGGTCTTCGTCGACGCCGTCGAGGAGTTCGAAGTACGGTACGTTGAGCACGTCGACGTTCTCGCCGTCGATGCGCCACTTCTCGAACTCGTTCTCCGCACGGACGTCGAGGATAGTCAGAGGCTCGTCAGCGTCGACCTTCTCCTTGAGCTCCGTCGGCTGTATCGCCTCGACTGCCACGTCCGGTTCGGGGAACTGTGAATCGCTCATCTTCACTCCACTGTACCGGGTCGTTCGCCTTAAGAGTTTGCATAGTATTTTGAAGATTATACAATACCGCTTGGCTCCCTTTCTCTCCAAACCGCTCATTTACGGCCCAATACTCCATTTAGCGCGCGTTGAGCATCCCTCTCGCCCGCTCTACCGACTCGAATAATGTGCACAAGTCCCATCTATCGACACACTTTTATCGCTCAGACCAATATTGTGTGGTACGTCCAATAACGGACAGACCAACCATGAGCAGCGAACTAGATTCCAGTGAAGTCACCGAGACGCTCGACGTACAGGGAGCCAACTGCCCGATGCCGGTCATCAAGACGAAGCAAGCCATCGACGGCCTGTCGACGGGCGACGTCTTGGAAGTCGTCGCCACCGACTCGGGGAGCATGAGCGACATCAAGGGGTGGGCAGAGACGACAGACGGCGTCGAACTCGTCGACCAGGTCGAAGGCGACGGCGTCTACACCCACTACGTCCGCAAGACGGAGTGATTCGTCGTGAGTACTGACACCTCAACCGCCTCGGACACGTCGGAGACGGTGGACGAACCGGACGCCGCCACCGTCGCCGAGTTAGAGTCCCGTATCGAGGAGTTGGAGGCGAGCCTCGCGGCAGTCGAGGCGGACGACGGCCCCAAGAAGATGTCTATCATCGCGACGAAGGGCACCCTCGACATGGCCTACCCGCCGCTCATCCTCGCCAGCACCGCCGCCGCCTTCGGGTGGGAGGTGCAGGTGTTCCACACCTTCTGGGGGCTCGACATCCTCCACGAGGAGCGTTCGAAGAACCTTAAACTGAGCGCCGTCGGCAACCCGAACATGCCGATGCCGAACGCCATCGCCGCCCTTCCGGGGATGGACTCGATGGCGACGAAGATGATGCGCAAGAAGATCGCCGACAACAACACCGCCTCTATCGAGGAACTCATCCAGACCTCACTCGACATGGGCGTCGAGTTCCAGGCCTGTCAGATGACTATCGACCTGATGGACTACGACGAGGACGACTTCTACGACGGCGTCACCACCGGCGTCGGGGCCGCGACCGCCCTGCAGTTCATGGGCGACGCGGACGTCCAACTGTTCGTCTAGAGCAGCTAGAACACAGACCCCCCGCCGGTTCGCGTCGGCGTGGAGTAGTGTCCGGTTCGTAGTCGACTACACACCAGCTTAACCGACTCACACGCGTACCTACTACCAATGACAGACGCTATCACCGCGACCGAACTCCGCGACCGAATCGACAGCAACACCACCTTCGAACTCGTCGACACGCGCCCCGAAGACAACTACGAGTCGTGGCACATCGACGGAGCCGTGAACTACCCGTACAAACCCGACGACGACTTCGACCCCGAGACGTTCAAATCGGAGACGGGAATCGAGGAAGACGACACCGTCTACACCATCTGCGCGAAGGGCATCTCCTCGAACGACTTCGCGGACGAGTTGAAGAGAAACGGCTTCGAGGACGTCACCGTCGTCGACGACGGGATGGAGGCGTGGAGCGCCGTCTACGACGTCGTCGAGATTCCGACCGACTCCGAGAGCGTCGAAATCTTCCAGATTCAGCGCCGGGCGAAAGGCTGTCTCGGCTACCTCGTCGGGTCGACGGCGACCCGTGAGGCCGCCGTCGTCGACGCCTCCAGACACACCGACGAGTTCGTCGCCGCTGCCGACGAACACGGCTACACCGTCACCGACGTCTTCGACACGCACGTCCACGCCGACCACGTCTCGGGCGGTCGACAGTTGGCGAACGAGGTCGGCGCGACGTACTACCTCGGCGCAGACGCCCGCGAACGCGGCGTCGAGTACGAGTACGACGCCCTCGGCGCGAACGACGTCGTCCGCGTCGGCGACGTGGAGATAAAAGCGCTCTCGACACCCGGACACACCTCGGAGATGGTGAGCTACCTCGTCGACGGCGAGGCCGTACTGACCGGTGACACGCTCTTCGTCGGCTCTGTCGGCCGGACGGAACTTCAGTTCGGTGGCGGCGGTGCTGCCGACGGCGCACACCTGCTCTACGAGTCGCTCCACCGGACGCTGCTCGCCGAACCGGACAGCGTCACCGTCCTCCCCGGCCACTTCGCACTGAGCAACGACGGGGAAGCCACTGACGGCACGCCGGGTGAACCCATCCTCGCGAGTATCGGCGACCTTCGACGCGGACAGGAACTCTTGCAGGCCGACGAGGAGACGTTCGTCGACCGACTCACCGACCGCCTTCCCGAAAAGCCGCCGAACTACGAGACGGTCATCGACGTGAACACCGGCAGAACGAAACTCGACGACGAACAGGAGGCGACGGAGTTGGAACTCGGTCCGAACCGCTGTGCGGCGAGCGAGTAACTCGACGCCTTAGCTTCGGACCGTCGACTCGACGTCTGTCGTCTCTGTTTCCTCGCCACTGAGAGCGACGGTCATCACGGGAACCGGTGCGTCGGAGATGACGCGCTGGGCGACACTGCCGAGCATGTTACGGCGGAAATCCGCACCGCGCGTCCCCATCAACACGAGGTCGATATCGTTCTCGATGGTGTAGTCGAGAATCTCGTCGCTCGGGTTTCCGACTCGAACGACGATTTCGACGTCGACACCGGCCTGTCGGAGCAGCGTCGCCGCCGTATCTGTCACGTCTCGTCCCTCGGCTTCGAGTTCGGCGGTCACGTCGTCGACGAGGTCGTCACGGAGCGTCAGAAACGCCCGGTCGTCGACGACGTAGAGGAGATGAACCGTCGCGTCCTGCCAGTCGGCGAGGGCCGCGGCGTGTTCGACGACAGCGTCGGTCGTCTCGCTTCCATCCGTCGGTAACAGCAGGTTGGAGTACACGCTCACTGATTGTTCGCCGAGACATAATACCGAACTGGTGGTTCCCACGACGTGAGAACCGACTTCGCTCTTCCCGACTCAGGCCGAACCCGAGATGGACGCTCGCACCGTCTCCAGTGTCGGAATCGACGCCTGCGCGCCCGACGCTTCGATGCTCATCGAGGCAGCCATCGTCGCGACGTCGACTGCCTCTCGGAGCGGCGACCCGCGAGCCAACTCGGCGGCGAGATAGCCGTTGAACGTGTCGCCCGCACCCGTCGTGTCGACTGGGTTCGTCGGCGGCGGCGAGACGGTGAACTGCTCGTCGTTCTCGACGAGCACCTCGGCCGGACCGCGGGTCTGGACGATTGTCCCGTCGAAGTCAGCGAGTTCCGATTCGAGTGCGGCGTACTCGTGTTCGTTCGGTCGGACGATGTCGACGGCAGGGTGGCGAACGAGCGGTGCCGAACCGTCGACAGGTGCCGGGTCGACGACGACCGTCGGTCCGTCGTCCGTCATGGCGAGTCGGTCGAGGAGTGCGAGGACGGGCGGGACGGGAATCTCGTTCTGGAGGAGGAGGCAGTCTGCGGCGCACACGCGGTCGGCGTAGGCCTCGACGTAGCGTTCGTCGACCTGTCCGTTCGCGCCTTCGACGACGACGATACGGTTCTCGCCGTCTTCGTCGACGAAGACGTAGGCCTTCCCCGTCTCGGCATCACCGACGTGGACGCAGTCGACGTCGACGCCCGTCGCGTCCAGTCCGTCGAGAACGTCGTAGCTCTGCTCGTCGGAACCGACCTTTCCGAGTAAGGTCGTCTCCGCTCCAGCGCGGGCCGCGGCGACGGCCTGATTCGCCCCTTTTCCACCCAGGAACACCTCGTGTGGGAACGCTTCGACGTCGTCGGGAACGTCAGCGACGCGGACGGTCGACCCGGCGGTGGGGAACCACTCGTACTGTTCGGCGAGTCGAGTCAAGACGGCGGAGTCGAGGCGGCTAACGACGTCGACGTTGACGCTTCCGAGACTGACGACGGTTCCCGTGTGTCGCATTCGGTTTAGCTACTCGTTCGTCGCCCCGTAATCTCATCGATGTCGAGGCGCACGAACACCGGGTCGAGGTCGTCGAGCGACTCGCCGAACACGCGCAGTGGGGTGTAGTCGGGGTTCCGCTCGTCGGGCGCGAACTCGTCGCTGTCGACGCGTGAGAGCGGTCCGCGAACGACGATACTCCACGACGTGTCCGCGTCGGCGTCGTAGTCGTAGACGAGCAGACAGCCTCGCGTCGTCGTGTCGAGAAACGCCATCTTCTCGCTTCCTTCGTGCTCGCCCAGTCGGAAGTAGACGGCACCGTCTTCGACGTGATACGCCACCGGAACCGCGTACGCCTCACCGTCGTCGGCGAGTGAGAGTGACCCCGTTCGGTGGGTTCGAAGGTGTTCGTCCACCTCTGTCTCGTCCATTCCGAGCGTATACGTGTACTCGATATCTCTCATCGTCGTGAGATACGTTCGGGAGAAGGATGACTGTACTGACGGGCGAGTGTCAGCACATCTCGGCGAGCGAGACGAAGGAGTTGCCGGACGCGCTTACCCACATCGCTGCCCGGTGTGTCGAACCGGAACCACTCGAATAAATCGTACACTGCCTGTCTCCGCCCGCACACGCGGTAACCGAGGCGAGAAGCACGGGAGGTGCGTCGAACTCGTCGAGTTCGCCCGACTCGCCGAATGGGTCGTCTCTCTCAGCGATTTCCATTGTCTCTACTAGGCCGTCGGTAGGGCAATCCTCTCACGCTTGTACGTACAAGTAAGTTATATGCAAGTACCAATCCGTGAATCCCGTAATTAAGGACGTACTCCCGCAATACGAACGGCCGTGTGTTTGTACTCGGGTATCTTCGCGACTGGGTCGAGGGCATCCCCCGTAAGCAGATTCGCCAACGGCGTCGCGTAGTGGAACGTCGTGAACACCGTCCCCGGCCGAATCGCCGGCGTCACCTCCACCTCCACAGTGACTTCTCCGCGAGCGTTCGAGACGACGACGGTGTCGCCGTCGTCGATACCCCGAACCGCTGCATCGTCGGGGTGCATCTGGAGTACGTCGGCACCACGCAACCGCATCAACATCCCCGACCGGCGAGTGACCGCGCCGCTGTTGAACTGCTGGAGGACGCGCCCGGTGGTGAGCACGAGTTCGTCGTCGCCGACGTCGTCGGCCGGGTCGACGTGAGCGACCGGCCGCAACTCGGCAGTTTGGGACCCGGAGGCAAAGTGGTCGACGTGGAGGACAGCGGTTCCCGCCGTCGCTCCGGCGGGGAACGGCCACCGTTGGCTCCCCGTGCCGATGCCGTCGTAACTCATCCCGGCGTACTGCGGCGTCACCCGCTTCAGTTCCTCGAAGACGGCTTCGGGGCCGTCGTACTCGAACTGTCCGGGGTGTTCGGTGAGTCGTCGCCCGAGTTCGCAGAGGACGTCGAGGTCCAGTCTCGCGTCGCCGGGCGTGTCGGCGAGAGGTCGCATCCGCATCACCTGCCGGTCCGTGTTCGTCACGGTCCCGGCTTTCTCGGCCCACGAACTGCCCGGGAGGACGACGTCGGCGAGTTCGACGGTTTCGGTCGGAAAGATGTCGAGGACGACGAGACAGTCGAGTCGCTCGAACTGCTCGCGGACTCGGTTGAGGTTCGGTTCGGTGACGAGTGGGTTCTCCCCGAAGACGAGCGCGCCGAAGACCGACTCGCCGAAGGCGTGAGTCGCTTCGACTTCGGTCCGTCCAGGCAGTTCGGGCAGTGTGTCGGCGCCGACGCCCCACACCTCGGCGACGCGCGCCCGAGCCTCCGGGTCGGTCACGTCGGCGTAGCCAGGCAGGAGGTCCGGCAGGGCGCCCACGTCGCCTGCGCCCTGTACGTTGTTCTGTCCACGCAGCGGGTTGATACCCGCACCCGGTTTGCCGAGGTTACCGGTCAGAAGTGCGAGGTTCAGCAGGGCGTGGACGTTGTCGGTGCCGTAGTGGTGCTGGCTCATCCCCATCCCGGTGACGATTGCTGCGTTCTCTGCGCTCGCGTACGCGCGGGCCGCCTCCCGAATCGTCGCCGGGTCGACGCCAGCCAGTTCGGCGTTCGCCTCCACGTCGACGTCGTCGAGAGCGGTGTGGAACGCCTCGAAGTCGGTGACGCGAGTCGACACGAACGCGTCGTCGACGAGTCCCTCGTCGAGGACGACGCGAGCCATCGCGTTCAACAGCGGGATGTCGTAGCCCGGTCGGACGGGGAGATGGAGGGTCGCCGCGTCCGTCGTGGCGTTCGCGCGCGGGTCGACGTGAATCAGCGTGGCCCCACGACGAATCGCGGGCAGGAGATAGGACCGAAAGATAATGGGGTGTTGCTCGGCGGGGTTCGCGCCGACGACGAGGAGACAGTCCGTCTCGTCACGGACGTCGGCCAACGAGTTCGTCATCGCACCCGCGCCGAGTCGCTCGCGCATCGCCGCGACGGTCGAGGAGTGACAGAGTCGAGCGCAGTTGTCGACGGAGTTGGTCCCGAGGAGGCGAGCGAGTTTCTGGAGGACGTAGTTCTCCTCGTTCGTGCAGTTCGAAGAGGCGAAGAAGGCGAGTGCGTCCGGTCCGTGGCGACGAACGACGTCGCCGAAGGCGGTTTCCACCCGCGAAACTGCCTCCCCCCACGTCGCCTCGCGCAGGTCACCGTCGTCGTCGCGGACCAGCGGCGTGGTCAGTCGCTCGGCGTGGTCGACCACGTCGAACGCGGCGACACCCTTCGGACAGACCTCTCCTCGACTGTTGACGGGACCGCGCCAGCCAGTCGCAGAGTCACGCTCGGCGTCGAACTGGAGGCTACAGCCGACGCCGCAGAACGGGCAGATGCTCGGCACAGACGTGCGTGTGTTTCTCAGGGTGTCGCTCATACACCGTTCGTTCGACCTGAGACGGCAAAATCGCACTGGTACATATAAAGAAGGGTACCAAAACCGCAACACGGCGTCGGGTCTCTCTCTCACTCCCAAACTGTTTGGGAACGATGTTGAATAGGAATACCTGCGTTCGAATAAAGTACGCAGAAGGAGTCAGACCATGAGCACGGTGGGAAAACAACAACACAAAGGCAAGGGGAATGCGGCCGTCGACGACGTTGAGGGCGTCGAAGACGGGAGTACAGAGACGAACGAACAACAACGACTGGAGACGGACGACCTGTTTCACATCCTGCAGAATCAGCGTCGCCGTCGCGTCTTAGAGCATCTCCAAGACCACGATGCTGGTGAACAGGTCGACATGCGCGACATCGCCGAGCAGGTGGCCGCGTGGGAACACGACACGACGCTCCAGCAACTCACCTCGAACGAGCGTCAGCGCGTCTACATCGCGCTCTACCAGTCACATCTGCCGAAACTCGACGAGAAGGGCATCATCGAGTACAACCAGAGCCGTGGCTTCGTCGAACGCACCGCCGTCGCCGACCAGTTCGACCCGTATCTGGACGTCGGAGCCGACGCGAGCGACGAGACGGACGGTGCGGTCGAACAGACAGACGGTCCGGAGACGACGTCGACACCCGCCTCGACCAGTTCTCGCTCCACGAGTTACTACAGCGGTGCGACCGCACTCGGTCTCACCCTGACCGCGATGTCGTGGGTCGGCCTCGCACCGACCGCGGTGACGAGCTACCTCGCGACGTTCATCACGGGGATGTTCGCGTTCATCACCATCGGTCTCAACTACCAGCGCTACACGTAGACTGAGACGCGCAGAACGGTTTGGTACCTTGGTTGGGTACGTCGAGGGATTTCGGGCACGGCAGAGAACGTAGACACCGCTTCGGGCAGTTCTCTGGCCACATCTAACGTCTTGTCGAATCGATGCTACGACCTCCGAGAGACGTCTCTCGAGAGCGAGCACGAGCGTTCGGCCGCGCACGAAGAGTCAGGTAGACTGACTCCCTCTCTTCACCTATGGCGACGACAGTCCTCGTGGCAGGTGCCAGTGGTGGAACGGGCCGACGACTTCTCGAACAGCTCGAAACGACCGACTACACCGTCCGGGCGCTGACCCGGTCGTGTCGAAAGGTCGGGACACTCTCCGACCTCGGTGCCGACGAGGTGATGGTCGGTGACTTACTCGACCCCGCGGACGCCGCGAAGGCCGTCCGTGGCTGTGACGCAGTCTTGTGTGCCGTCGGGACGACACCCGGCCTCGCCGACTTCCTCGGCGAGGACGTCGTCGACGGGGCGGGCGTAGTCAACCTCGTCAACGCCGCCGTCGCCGCCGACGTCGAGACGTTCGTGATGGAGAGCGCACTGGGTGTCGGCGACTCGCGTGACCAAGCACCGCTCGGTCTCCGCCTCGTCCTCTGGCGTTATCTGACTGCGAAGAACCACGCAGAGGCGTGGCTCCGCTCCTCCGGTCTCACGTACACCATCTTCCGTCCGGGGCGACTGACTGACGACCCGGCGTCGGGGGACATACTCGTCGGTGAGGGGGGTGCGACGGTACGCGGCGCAATCGCTCGCGACGACGTCGCCCGACTGATGATTGCCGCGTTGTCGACGCCGGAGGCGGCCAACCGGACGTTCGAGGTGGCCGACCACGGGCACGCTCGTGGACCGACTCGTGGACTCGTCGACGTCGACTGGCAGTTCCCACCGGAGCGACCACAGTCGGACGACCCGATACGTATCGACGTCACCGAGGAGTGAGGCGAGCGAAACGCACACGTACCCGTCGACTACTCGAACTCCGGTGCCCACGTGTCGGCGAGTTCGTCGTCCGTCCGGCGCTGTTCGACGTAGTAGACGTTCGCGTCGGGGATTCGGCGGAGCACGTTCATCCCCGCTTCGTCCTGTTCGAGTTTCACCACCCAGTAGCCGGTGTCGGCGTGATACCAGAGGTCTTCTTCTGCGATCTCTTCGAGGCGTTCGACGCCGTCGGGACCGTCGTAGACGATTCGAGCCATTCAGTACTCTAGGCTACGTGAGTGCATCAACGAAGCGGCGTGTCGAGACGCAGTCGAGTAAAGAGAGCCGTTACAACAGACCGGGTACGAACATCGACACGAGCAACAGCACGCCGACGACGAGTGCGGCGATAGTGACGAGTCGCCACGCGATGCTCAAGACGACCCGTCCGACGAGGACGACGACGCCGATACCGACGATGACGACGAGTAACTGTCCGAGTGACGTGTCGAGGAGTCCACCCGCCTGCAGCAGCACTGGGAGGACGTTCGCGATGACGGGGTGTATCATACTAGAAAGAAGTACCACCGAGGAAATAAGTCTGTGGGAGAATGAGAGCGGTAGTTCCGCCTATGGCCTCGCTCGCTGACTGTCGACCGGAGAGACGTCGTTTTCAGTCGGGCAACTTGAAGTCGAAAGTCACTTTCACCCTGGTCTGAATACTATTATACCCGTTGGACGGTTAGTTACGAGCGAAGCGTATCACCGGCGCACTGGACGCAAGAAAACGCCGAGAACCATCCGTATCCAACTTCAGTTGAACTAACACAAGTGAAGTCGCACCGTTTATGAGGGTGGCTTCGTATGAGTCTCCCGTTACAAATGAGCGCAGAGAGAACCACGCCCCACGTCGAACTATCCCGGCAGACGCCCGCTGCCGGCGAGGAGGAACGGTAGATGAGCAACGCGGACATCACTGCGGAGGAGCTGAAACTTCCGATCAAGCGAACCGACGGCGAGACACTCGCCGAGCGGATGACCGGCAACGCCTACAACAACATCCTGCCCGCGCGGTATCTTCGGAAGGACGCCAACGGTGACCCCATCGAGACGCAGGAAGACCTGTTCCCCCGCGTCGCGAAGAACATCGCCCTCGCGGAGGCAGTCTTCGAAGCCGAACAGCAGGGCGTCGAGATTTCGGTCACGCCCTCGCAGTTGAAGCCCGGCCACCCCCGTCGCAGCGAACTCGCCGACGAAGTGTTCGGCAAAGGAACCACCGTCGACGACGATACCGAGACGACGCTCTCCGTCTACAACGTCAACAAGTTCGCCTACGACACCGTCGTCCCTGACCTCCCCGAGGAAATCCGCGCCGTCGTCGAAGAGAAGCGCGAGTCGTTCCAGGACCTGATGGAGAACCTCTCGTTCATGCCAAACTCGCCGACGCTGATGAACGCCGGCGACGAACTCCAGCAGCTTTCGGCGTGTTTCGTCGACTCCCCGGACGACGACATCACCGACATCCACCAGACCGCCAAGGAGGCCGCCGAAGTCTTCCAGTCCGGCGGCGGGATGGGCTACGCCTTCTGGCGACTCCGCCCGTACGGTGACGCCGTCGGCTCGACCGGTGGTATCGCCTCCGGTCCCATCACCTTCATGCGGACGTTCGACCAGATGTGCGAGACCATCGCGCAGGGCGGCGCACGCCGTGGTGCCCAGATGGGCGTCATGCGCGTCAGCCACCCGGACGTCATCCAGTTCATCCACGCGAAGAACAAGGACGTCTCGCTGGCCAACACGCTCCGACTGAACGACCCCGACGACTTCACGCACACCAAGTTCGCCGACGCACTCGACGAGGCACGTGAACTCATCGACGAGGACGGAAAGGTCCCGAAACACCTCCGTAACGCCGTCGAGGGCCACCTCTCGAACTTCAACATCTCCGTCGGCGTCACCGACGACTTCATGGAGGCGCTCTACAACGAAGAGGAGTTCACCTTCACCAACCCGCGGACCGAAGAGCCACACGTCGCTACGCCGCAGACGAAAGAACTCTACGACATGTTCGACCTCGGCGAGTACGTCGAGGTCGGCGAAGTGCTCTCCATCCCGGCCGAAGAGCTCTGGACGCACATCGTCGAGGGTGCCCACGAGAACGGCGAACCGGGCATCATCTACCTCGAGCGTGTCAACAAGCAGCACTCCTTCGACGTCGAGAAACATCCCGACCACCGCATCCTCGCGACGAACCCGTGTGGCGAACAGCCACTTGAGGAGTACGAGGCGTGTAACCTCGGGCACATCAACCTCTCGACGCTCGCGGCGACGGACGCCCCCGACTGGCGCGTCTGGTCCGAAGCACACCGCGACGAGTACGACTCCGAGGCGGCCGCCATCGAGGCGTTCCTCGACGAAGCGCTCGACTGGGACGAGTTCGACCACCGCATCGAGACGGGAACCCGATTCTTGGAGAACGTCGTCACGATGTCGGACTTCCCGGTCCCCGAAATCGAAGAGAAGGTACGGGACATGCGCAAGATCGGTCTCGGCGTCATGGGACTGGCCCAACTCTACATCCAACTCGGCATCCGCTACGGCTCTGATGCCGGAAACGAAGTCGCCGAAGCGGTGATGACCCACATCAACCACCAGTCCAAGTGGGCTTCCCACGAACTCGCCGAACAGCGTGGCCCGTTCAACGACTGGTCGGACTCGAAGTACGCCGACCCGACCGAGTACCGCGAGTGGTTCGAGCACCACACGGGACTCAACGCCGACGACTGGGCAGACGGCTTCTCCGTCCGCAACCACAACACGACCACCATCGCGCCGACGGGAACCACCTCGATGGTCGGCAACACGACGGGTGGCTGTGAACCCATCTACAACGTCGCCTACTACAAGAACGTCTCCGACGACGTGCAGGGCGACGAGATGCTCGTCGAGTTCGACGACTACTTCCTCCGTGTCTTGGAGGCCAACGACATCGACGTCGAGTCCGTCAAGCAGGAGGCCCAAGACCAGATGGCCAACAACGAGTTCGACGGCGTCGACTCGCTAACCTCTGTGCCGGACGCCATCAGTGAACTGTTCGTCGTCACCGCCGACCTGACCGGCAAGCAGCACGCCGCCGTCCAGTGTGCCTGCCAGCAGGGTGTCGACTCTGCCATCTCGAAGACGTGTAACTTCCCGAACTCCGCCTCCATGGAGGACATGGACGAGGTCTACCGCTACATCTACGACCACGGCGGGAAGGGCGTCACCGTCTACCGCGACGGCACGCGCTCGAAGCAGGTGCTGACGACGCGTGCGAAGAACGCCGACTTCGCCGACGACGGCGAGGCCGCAGAGGCGCTCGTCGCCCAGATGGAAGAGGTGTTCGGCGGCATCGAAGGCTTCCTCAGCAACGACGAGGTTCGCGCCGCTCTCGGCGAGGACTTCTCGCTCGAAGACCGCACCGGTAAGGCCTACGCACAGGAACGACCGCGCCCCGACGTGCTCCACGGCGTCACACAGCGCATCGACACCGGCTACGGGAAGATGTACGTGAACATCAACGAGGACGACGAGGGCGAACCGTTCGAACTGTTCGCCACCATCGGCAACTCCGGTGGATTCACGAACTCCTTCACCGAGGCGCTCGCGAAGGTCATCAGTTACTCGCTGCGTTCGGGCGTCGACCCGCGTGAAATCGCCAGCGACCTGCAGGGCATCCGAAGCCCGAAAGTCGCGTGGGACAAGGGTGAACAGATCAACTCCATCCCGGACGCCATCGGCGTCGCCATGCGACGCTACCTCGACGGCGAAATCGACAAGCCGTACCCCAAACAGCAGAGTCTGACCGAAATCGAGAGCGAGTCGGTCGAAACCGACGCGCCCGAACCGGACGGCGGTGCGGCCACGACTTCCGGTCCGTCGGACGACGCGACGCAGGACCTACTCGACGCAGGCGAGAGCCCCGAGTGTCCCGAGTGTGGCAACATGACGCTGTACTTCTCGGAAGGCTGCAAGACCTGCGAGTCCTGTGGCTGGTCCGAGTGCTGAACCGAACTGCACTGCACTGAGCGTCACGGCGACCGAAACCGGCCGCTCGACTGAGAGGTCGTCCGACCTCACCGGTTTCTCACGAGTCGACAGGTCTCGTCACGTACGCCGGCGTAACCGCGTTCTGACGAGTCGAAACCGACGACGGCGCACGCGCGAACGTGCGCGGACTGGCCGCGCACGAAACCGACTTGGTTCTCGCGCCGAGAGAGGTCGGTATGAGCGAGGAGTCCGCCGAACCGAAGGGGCGACCCTGTCCGTTCTGTGGGGCGTCGATGATGCACCGCCACTGCAAGTACGTCTGTCCGCAACACGGCGTCGTCTACGACTGTGCAGACACGTTCTACTGAGTGTCGAAAAATCTGCAGATGCGAGCGAGCGACCCCGTTTCTGACTGGCGATTTCTCGTTCGCCGTGGCGCGAAACGTTATGTCGAACGCATCCTTAGAGAACTCACACGATATGTGCGGAACTGACATGACTCGACAGACGAGGGTGCCGCTCATCTCCTCTCTATGGTAGACGACGACCAAATTGCGCGGAGCAAGGAGATTCAACAGCGGACGGGCAAGACCTTCCACTTCGCGACCCGTGTCCTCCCGAAGCGAGTCAGAGAGGCGACCTATGTCCTCTATGCGTTCTTCCGCGTCGCCGACGAAGTCGTCGACGACGCCGGCGGTGCGACCCCCGACCAGCAGCGAGAGACGCTCGAACGCCTCCGTGCAGAGGCACTCGGACAGCGAGAGACCGACGACGCCGTCCTCGCCGCGTTCTCGGAGATGCGCGAACAGTACGACATCGACGAGACAGACGTCGACATCTTCATCGACGCGATGTTGACCGACATCACGAAGAGTCGCTACGAGACGTACGACGAACTCGAAGCGTACATGGACGGGTCGGCCGCCGCCGTCGGCCGGATGATGACGGCCGTGATGGACCCCGACGAGGCCGACAAGGCGCTCCCGCACGCGACGGCCCTCGGTGAGGCGTTCCAACTCACGAACTTCCTGCGCGACGTCCGAGAGGACGTCGTCGAGCGCGACAGAATCTATCTCCCACAGACCACACTCGACGAACACGGCGTCACGACCGAACAGATTCGTTCGTTCGAGATGGACGACCGGTTCGCCGCCGCCATGCGCTCGGAACTCCACCGGGCGGAACATCTCTACAAGAACGGCGTCGCCGGCATCAAGTTCCTCCCGGAGGATTGTCAGCTCGCTGTCCTCTTAGCCGCCGTGCTCTACGCCGAACACCACCGCCTGATTCGTCGCCGGAACTACGACGTCCTCTCGAAGACACCGCAGTTGAGCACGCCGCACAAAGCGCTCCTCACCGCGAAGACGTGGCTCCACTGGCAGTTCTCGAAGGACCCCGAGACGGTGTTCAGAAAGGTGAGTACCGTCTCCTACCACGACTCGCGACACAGCGGCCCGGAACACGCAGAACGGCTACCGACACGGTAGATTCGACTCTTCGGACTCTCCTCGCCTCAGTCGCTTCGCCACCACGCCGACAACGCAGGCATCCGAAACAGCCCCGAGTCGAATCGCTCGGTTCGGACGAGACCGACACCGAGTGCCACGGCGACGACGACGGCCCCCCAGTTACCGAACCACGCGTTGATGCCGCCCCACAGGATGACGAAACTCACCAAGTCGTCGAGCATGAACTCACACGAGGAGAGTCGCGCGAGTAGGTCGCCGCGGTCGAACGCCCAGTCGAGGACGACGACGGCGACAGTGGCAGAGAGCACCCACCCGAGATAGTTCGACAGGGGGACGCCGTAGAAGACGCCGCCGCCCGGATAGACCCAGAACCCGAGCGCCACTGCGCCGGGGTCGAGCACCACGTCCATGAGGAGGACGGTGGCGATGACGACGGGGAGACGGACGAGCGCTCGGTTCGCTCGCGGGCCGAGCAAGAGCAGACAGAGCAGGTAGGCGTTCATCACCAGCGGGAGGAAGAACACCGGGAGGGCCAACGGGATATCTCCGACTGTCGGCCCGAGTTCGACGTCGTAGTAGAACTGTCCGTAGGGCCACCCGGTGTGGACACCGACGTACTCGATGGCGTAGGCGTAGCCAGCGAGTGCGAGGACGCCCGTGAGCGCCTTTTTGCCCATCGTCGGGACGACGCCCGCGACGAGTGGTGCGCGCATCACGATGGTCCCCACGAGGACGAGAAGCGGGTTGAACGCCAGCGGCTCCGGTAACCACTCCATCGCACTGGCGACGAGCAACACCGCGCCGTTGAGCGGGAAGAACACCGAGATGGTGAAGCGGTTCTCGCGAATAAAGCGGTCGAGTCGAGCCTCGGCCTCCTGTCGCGTCTCGGGGACCGAGTCGAAGACCGTCGCGTCAGCCATAGACCACCTCCCAGAGGCCGCCGAGCGTCAGCACCATGCCGACCACCGTGTTGAGCGCCGGATACCACCAGTAGGCGCGTTCGACGTCGACGCCGGACCGGGTGATAGCGAAGACGGCGATAGGGTAGGCGACCATGAGCGCGCCGAGTCGGAGGTCCAGCGTCCCGAACGCGAGCGCAGCGAGAAGCCACACCAGCGCGCAGTACCAGTAGGTCCGCGTCTCGCCGAGGTAGGTCGCCGTCGTCTCGATACCGGCCGCGCGGTCCGGGTCGATGTCGGGAATTGCCGAGAAGGTGTGCATCCCCATCGTCCAGAGCCACCCGCCGACGACGGTGGCTATGGGTGGGTTCGTCCCCGAGACGGCGGCGTAGGCCGCCGCGCCGGGCAGGATGTAGAGGCCGTTCGAGAGCGAGTCGAGAAACGGCGTCGTCTTGAACCGTAGCGGTGGGGCGCTGTACTCGACGCCGAGGACGAAGAACCCGACCAGCCACGGCCACGCGACTGCGGGAGTCACGGCGAACGTCGCGAGGCCGAGGAGCGCAGAGAGAGCGACGGCGGCGACGACAGTCGAGTCTCCCTGGTACCGGACCTCTTTCGCGTCTTTCTTCGGGTTCGCCGCGTCGACGTCGGCGTCGAAGACGTCGTTGACACCGTAGAGCAGCACGTTCGCCGGCAGGAGGAAGTACGCGAACAGCGCGAGTGCCTCCAGGGTAAACAGGTCTGTCACCGTGTCGGCGGCGAACGCGACGCCGACGACGACCGGCCCTGCCAGATAGAGCCAGAACCGCGGTCGTGAGAGCTTCAGGAGATAGCGGAGGGTAGCCATCGTCACCTCACTTCGCAGGCGTCGTCTTGGCTACCGTCTCTGCGGTCAGTCGACCGCTGATGAGACACATCGGGACGCCGATGCCGGGCGTCGTGTACGACCCGGTGAAGTAGAGACCGTCCATCGCCTTCGAAGCGTGTGGCGGGCGCAGGAGAGCCGTCTGGGTGAGTGTGTGGGCGAGACCGAGTGCGGTCCCCTGTTGGCTGTTGTACCGACTGCTGAAGTCGTCGAGACAGAACGACTCCTCCATGACGATTCGGTCACGGAGGTCGACGCCGGTGTGTTCGGCGATGTCGTCGAGCACTAGGTCACGGTAGCTCTGTCGAATCTCCGGGGTGTCTTCGATTCCGGGCGCGATGGGGACGAGCGCGAATAGGTTGCTGTGGCCCTCCGGGGCGACGGTGTCGTCCGTCTTCGAGGGGACACAGAGGTAGTACGCGGGGTCTTCGGGCCACGCCGGTTCGTCGAAGATGGTCTCGAAGTGGTCGTTCCAGTCGGTCGGGAGCACGAGCGTGTGGTGTTCTAACTCCTCGACGTCGCCCTCGACGCCGAGATAGAGCAGGAACGCCGAGGGTGCGTAGGTCCGAGTGTCCCAGTACTCTGCGCTGTACTGTCGCTTCTCCGGCGGCAAGAGTTCCTGTTCGGTGTGGGCGTAGTCGGCGTCGCTGACGACGATGTCGGAGAGGTACGCCTCGTCGTCGGTGCGGACGACGAACCCGCCGCGACGGCCCCGAATCTCCCTGACTTCGGCGTCGGTGTGGAAGGTGACACCCAGTTCCTCGGCCAACTCGACCATCCCGTCGACGACGGCACCGAGTCCCCCGTCGGGGTAGTAGACGCCGAGTTCGAAGTCGACGTAGCTCATCAGGTTGTAGAGGGCGGGCGTGTTCGTCGGCGCGCCGCCGAGGAAGACGAGGGTGTACTGCATTATCTGCTGGAGTTTCGGGTGGTCGAAGTAGTCCTCGACGTGTCCTTGCATCGATCCGACGAGCGAGAGTCCCCACGAGTACCGTAAGACGTCGGGGTCGACGTAGTCGCGGAGGTTCGGGCGGTCGGTGTAGACGAAGTGGTCCATCCCGATGCGGTAGTTCCGTTCGGACTTTTCGAGATAGCGGTCGAACGCCTCGGCCGCGCCGGGTTCGTACGCCTCGAACGTCCGGCGGTTCTCGTCCATGTCGGGGACCATATCCACCCGGTCGCCGTCTTTGAAGAAGATGCGATAGTGAGGGTCCAGTCGAGTGAGACCGTAGTACTCCGACGGATGTTTGCCGAAGTCGGCGAAGAAGTGCTCGAACACGTCGGGCATGAGGTACCACGACGGACCCATGTCGAACCGGAAGCCGTCGCGTTCCAGGCGACTAGCCCGGCCACCGAGTTGTTCGTTCTTCTCCAGCACCGTGACGTCGGCACCGGCCTGTGCGAGATAGCACGCCGTGGAGAGTCCGCCGAACCCGCTGCCGACGACGACGACGGACTCGCCGTCGACGGCACCGAGGTCGGTCGTGAGGTGGCGCTTCTCCGGGTCGAGTCCGGAGTCGCCGTCGAAGTCGTACGAGCGACTATCGTCGCTAGACGAAGAGAGAGACCCGTCGCCGTAGTCCGAGACCGAATCCATAGACTCGCCTAGGGACGAGGGAAGCATAAAATAACTGACCCACCCGGTGGACTGCCGGCATCGCGCTGTCAGCGGCTGAGACCACCGAATGCCCGGAATTACCCTGCCGATGTACGTACATTTAGGTCGAATTCGTCCCTAGCGCCTCCATGAACGGGAAGACGGTCGTCGTCACCGGCGCGAGTCGTGGTCTCGGAAAGGCAGTCGCAACGGCGTTCGCCGACGCCGGCGCTCGGGTCGTCGTCTGTGCGCGCGAGGCCGACGAACTGGACGCCGCCGTCGCCGACATCGCTGGGGACGACACCGGCGACGTGACCGGCCTCCGCGCGGACGTCCGCGACGAGTTCGACGTTGAGCGACTGATGGAGACGGCAGTGAGAGGCGTCGACAGAATCGACGTCGTCGTCGCCAACGCTGGAACGATTCACGGCGCACCCGGCGAGATGGCCATCGACGAGGAGTCCTACACCGCCTTCGACGACACCTTCCGGACCAACGTCCGCGGCGTCTTCGCGACGGTCAAAGAGGCACTCCCACACATGGCGTCAGACGGTCGAGTGCTCGTCCCCTCGGGGTCCGTCGCCCACGACGCGAAAGCCGGGATGGGCGGCTACGCCGCCTCGAAGGCTGGTGCGGAAGCAGTGGCTCGTGGCTTCGCCGTCGACGTCGACCAGACCGTCGGCGTCGTCGACCCCGGGTTGGCGGCGACGGAGTTGACGGGCGGGCAGGGTCGCGACCCGGCGGGCCTCGCACCGATGTATCTCTGGGCGGCGACCGAACTCGACGCTGAGGAACTGGACGGCCAGCGCGTGACGGTCAAACAGTGGAAGCAGGCGACGCGCTGACGGTGAGGCGGTAAGCGCTGTCACTCTGCGGTCGGAAATCCGAAAGAGAAGTGAGTCGGTTGGTTACTCGTCGTCGACGAGGACGGCGTTGACCTGTCCGTTCTGACCAGGACGGGAGGTGACGCGTGCGTTACCGAGGTCCGTCTCGATGAGTGCGCCCTTCGTGATGATGTTTCGGCGGATGTAGTTGATGTTCGCCGGGTTGTCGACGACGTTCTCGATGGTGGCTTCCTTCGTCTCTTCGCCGTCTGCGACCTGTGCGACGTTCGTCGACAGCGCGCGAATCTTCTTCTCGTTGCCGCGGGAGTCGATGGTCTGGAGTCGGGGTTCGCCGACCGTCGTCTCTGCCGGTTCACGACCGAGCTGGTAGCGCTTCTTGTTTCGGAAGTGCTTCAGTCGTCCGCCGGTACGCTTTCGCTTGGAGCGTCCCTGATCTTTCATACCCGGTAGAACTGCCAGCAACTACTTGAATGAACCGAATCGGAACCGAGTCGGCGCGTCTCTGCGGCGTGCTCGACCGCCACACGCCACTCCGACTCGTGCAGTCCGAGTCGTACAGTCCGACCCGTGTCACTCGACCCGTGCCGACGGCGACCGTGTCGACAGCCGCTGTGCGCCCCGCTCACAACTGTTGAGACGTTGACGGCTAACGTTGCAGTTATGACCCTATACTTCCTCTGGAGTCGTAATGTCGAAGCCGACTATGAGCGAAGAACAGAACGTCGAACGCCGAATCGACCCCGAAGTCCACCTCGGGACGACCGTCGTCGACGCCGTGAGCGAGGCGACGGGCGTTCCCGTGAGCCAGATGGATTCGGAGTTGAACCAGTGTGTCGACCCGGACGCGCTCGACGACCTGTTTTCCGACCGGTTCGACGGGACTCCCCGACAGGGTGGACAACTACTGTTCTCGATACTCGGGTGTAGTGTCCAGGTCCACGGCGACGGTCGTGTCGTCGTCACACCCGAATAACCGACAGTTCGACGCAGATTCGTCGAGTCGGTCGTTACGTAGTCGAGTCGCCTGATCGTGGAGTACGTAGTGAACGGTTCGGCGCGTTCAGCAAGGTTTAGTGCGCTGGTGCGTCGTCTCTCGTACGATGAGCCTCGACGTCGCCGTGGCCGTTCCATTCCGTCAACAGGGCAAGACACGACTCGGAGAGGGAGCGTTCGTCGTCGCACTCTCGCTCGACCGCGATTGGTTCTCTCCCGACCAAGCGAAGCGTCTCATCGACGTCGCTGCCGGACGCGGACTCGTCTCCCGCGAGGACGGCGACGTCGTCGCCCAGTTCGACCCGAACGACGTCGACGTTCCTGAGAACTTCGCCCCCGACGCCTCCATCCTCCGCGAACAGTCGACGTTCGAGATGATTCTGGACGCGCTGGTCGCTGCAGGCCACGAGAAACAGGAGGTCGTCGCCACGGTCAACGAACACCAGCGTGACCTCGGTGTGACACTCGAAACCGCGGCGATTCTCTACGCCCGCCGCAACGACGTCGACGTGGCGGACGCTGCCGAGAAGGCACGGAACGAACTCGTTCAGGGGTGAGTCGACTCGGGTCGGAACGCCCGCAGCGTATCGCGTCTGTTCGTCGTCGACGCCGTCTGGACGAGACCGAGTTCGGTGAAGACGGACTCCCAGTTACGGTAGTAGAGCGGCACGTCGTCGTCGACGTAGTTCACCTCTGCTTCGGACTCGTCTGACTCGGAAGGGACACCTTCTTCGGAGTCGTCGCCTGGTCCTTCGATTTCGACGGTGGCGACGAGGTCACTCGCGACGCGAGCGATGTCTGCGAAGACGTGACTGTCGTCCGGGTGGATGTGCTGGAGTGTCTCTACCGAGTAGACGACGTCGAACTCGTCGTCGTCGAGGGCCGGGAGGAACGACTCGATGGCGTCGACGGTGAACGTCCCCTGTTCGGCGAGTTCGGGGTACGCGTCTTCCATCACGGTGAACGCCTCCTCGTTGATGTCGATACCGTGGAGGTTCTGATAGCCGTGGTCGAGGAGGTGTGCGAGATGCCGCCCCGAACTACAGCCGAGTTCGAGGATACGGGCGTCCGTGTCGACGGCGTCCTCGAGGGCAGACTGAATCCACTCGCTCGTCTCGTCGGGTCCGTAGTAGGCGTAGTAGTCTGGCGAGTACTCTCCCGACCGCTCTGCCCACTCCTGACGGACGTCGTTAGAATTCACTACTGTCGACACCGGGCGCACAGTGATAAACCCCCCATTCGCTGTCTGTAGGGTGACGGAGCCACGAGAACGAACGATGTGACAGAAATGACTCTCACTGGTTCCGAACTGCGCTGTTCGGCGACGGTGAGCGGACAAACACCGAATAACTGTCGGGTGTCTCGGTGCGTTCTCGTTCGTCTGTCAACAAGTACTCGCCCGTGATATCACGACCCGCACAAGCCTTAACTACGTCCCTCTGGTTTGTCCACAAGCAATGGCGAAAGGCGAAGTTGATTTCTTCAACGACACAGGCGGCTACGGTTTCATCTCGACGGACGACGCGGACGACGACGTGTTCTTCCACATGGAAGACATTAGCGGTCCGGACCTCGAAGAGGGTCAGGAAGTCGAATTCGAGATCGAGCAGGCCCCGAAGGGCCCGCGCGCAAAGAACCTGACTCGACTTTAAATTAGTTTAGTACGCCGTTCACACGGCAAAACGACCCCACAACATTCTCAGTATCTCACATCGACCAGCGGTGCGTCTGTCTCCCGAGTCAAACACGCTATAGTAACCGCTACAACCGTTCACACACCCGACCGCACGCTGCCACGCGGTCGAGTGTGCATCAGCTTGGAGAGGTTACTATAACTGTCACCCCGAGCAACGACGAGTATGGTCCACGACCGACTCCGCGACGGGAAGCGTGTCGCGCAACTGTTGGCGTCCGAACTCGAAGGCAACGGCGGCGCACTCGCATCGCTCGTCGTCAGCGACGCCGACCCCGACGTCGACCCGACCGACGACGGCGCGTTCGCCTACGCCGTCCGCGACGAGCGAGATGCCGAAGACGAACGTATCGCCGAGGTTTACGTCCAACAGGACCGCGCCCGCGTCGAGTTCCTCGTCGGCCAAGACGTCGCCGCCGACGTCGGCGAAGAACAGAACCTGCGCGTGCGCCCGAAGGCCGTTCGCCCGCCGCGGACGCTCGTGTTCGTCGAAGACGGCGCGCAGGTGAAGTGGATTCTCCCGGTGTTCGAGGCAGTCATGTCGGCAGCGCGTGACGACGAGTAGTCTTTTGTTCTCTGGCGACCGCTCTCGATATATGCCCTCCGTCGTCGACGCTCTCCAGCATCCCGCCGCCAGTATCGCCATCGCCCTCGTCTTTCTCCTCCTCGTCGTCTCCGGTTTCGGCGTCTTTAGCCTGTTCAGTAGTCTCTTCCTCCTCGTCTACCTCGGCGTCGCCGCGTTCGTACTGTGGTTGCTCTGGCGAGGTGTCCGTGCGCTGGAACGTATCGCCGACGCGGCCGAAGCACAGTCGTACGAGGGGTTCGACGACTGAGTTCTGTGCAGAGCAAGCTACTTCGTCGCGCCAGCAGTCTGTTCGTATATGTCCTCGAAGACGAGTGTGTTCCCGCTCACACTGACCGAACGTCTCGTTCTCGTCGTGCTAGTCGTGGTCGTCGTCGGTGGTCTCGCCCTCTTGGTCAACATTCCCGGCACGGCGGCGCTTCTCTCGTTTCTCGTCTCGATTCTCCTTCTGTGGCTCCTCTGGCGACTCGTGCGGGCCACAGAGCGTATCGCCGACGCGACGGAGTCGCTCGCAGCGACCCGACCCGTCACTGACGACGAGGACTGAAACCGACCGCCATCCCCACCCTTTTAGCCGCCCCGTCCCCCTCACCTCACAATGACTCTCGACCCCGTCCACGTCGACGGCATCGCGCGACTGGCGAACGCCATCGCCGACGGCGTCGACGACAGCGACCACGACGGTTTCGCCCAGACGGTCTGGTCCGACTGGCTCGACCCGTTGCATCGGAGCGGCAGGAAGGTCGTCGAACCACTCGGTGAGCAGCGGTTACAGGCGGCCGCCATCGACGACGTCGCGCTCGTGGAGACGCCGTTTCCGACGGTTCACGGCCTCGATTCGGGGACCATCAACCCGACGACGTTCAAGAACGGCCTCGTTCTCGACGTCGCGCAGGCGGCGATGGCCTGCGTGCCGACGGACCTCGACTTACATCGCTCGCGGAGTCTCGTCGCGACAGTTCACTCCAACGACGCCACCGCGCACTTCCCCGAAGACTGGATTCACTACGACGACGGCTACGGCCGTCGTCGCGTCCTCCACGCTCCCCGCGTCTCGCGGTTCGCCGAGGGCGTCGTCCACGCGCTCTCGCTCTATCTCGCCGAGAGCGAACACGCCCTGGTCCACGCCAACACCGTCGAGAATTTACTCCTGCTCGACGGGCCACTGTACCCCAAAGAGCTCCTGAACTGGCAGGACCGCGACGCCGAACTGGGTGAACTCGCTCGGGAGGCCAAACCCCGGAGCATCGTCGAGAACTACGTCCGACTCGTCGAGACGTTCGTCGAGAAGGACGTTCCGCTCGCCGGGTTCATCAAGAATCCCTCGGCGAAACTCATCACACAGACCGTCCGTGACAAGGGGTCCGACGCCCCGTGGGCCAACGACACGGCACTGTTCACGCGACTCCTCGAACGCCGCGAGGAGGGTGAGCGACTGACCGACGACCTCACCTTCACCTCGTGGTTCGTCTCGCGCGGTGGTTCGGACCGGACGCTCGCCGAGGACGGCGACGCCCTCGGTGTGGAGCGAGAACTCGACCCCAAGCAGTACGAGGTGACGTTCTTCGTCGTCTACGACCCACGCCGTGACCTGCTCTACCGCGTCGAAGCGCCCTACGCGTTCACCAAAGACCCCGAGATTCGGCAGGCACTGACGACACAGGTGCTTCGCGACGTCGCCGTCGCTCGCGGCCCACCGGAAGCCATCGACAAAGCCGACGAACTCGCCCGCGTCGGCGTACGAGAGAAGACCGCACTGCGCCGAAAACTGGAAGACCACTTCGACACCGAGTCCATCAAGTCGTACGACGACGCTCGGTGGGGCGAAGAGTACTGAGAGAGTCGCAGAAGAGTTCAGACGTTCAGTGCGTGTAGTGTCTGTTTGTTGCCAGGATCATCGTGCTGAATAGAGGGCTCTGTAGCTTCGCTAGACTGCGGCCAATTTGGCTATATTTCAGCCGATGTTCTCACAGTAAATCTCGTGAATCTTTTGCCAGTACCGACCGTTCGTTCCTTTGTTTTTCGCACAAACCGAGAGACTCCGGTTGATTTGACGAACGAGTCTCTCTACTGACTGTTTTGGGCCCACTTTCCACCAATTGCAGCGCAGTCTAGCGAAGCTACAGAGCCGAATAGAGGACACAAGTCGACCAGAGATTTCGTCCAGCAAAGAACCTCAATCGTCGTCGGCAGTGTACGCTCCACCACGACGCTTGATTCGAGCAACAACCATCCGTTGTTCGGATTGACGGAAGGTCACAGCTAAACGGACTCACCGATACGTACCTTCCTGTGCGGACTGTTCTGGAGCGGTTCGCCATAGTCCGGTGGATCTCGCCACGGCGAGTCGATGATCTCGTCGAGTTTGTTCAGTATCCGCTCTTGCTCAGATGGAGAAAGAGCCGAAAGGCCGTCCTGTGCTGTTGATGTGAGTTCCCACGTCCAGTCCCCCTCACTCATCGCTGTCCGTTCCGAACTGCTCGCGGGCATCGTCGGCACTCATCGTCCGTCCTTCACGAATGTCCTCCTCTGCTTGGAGGAGAGCGATGAGTTCATCACGGTCGAACGTCGGGAATTCGGTTGCGTCCCGGAGGGTGTAGCGGATGAATTCGCTTCGGCTGTTGAACCCACGTCCTTGCCATGTGCTGTCTATTTTGTCGAGAAACGACTGTGTGACTTTGAAATTCACCGTGACGATTTCGTCATCACCGTTTGACCCCGTGGTTGCTTCAGACATACGCCAGTATTACGACTGTCTTACTAAATCTATTTCGGCGGGTTGCTATCTGCTGTATACACCTCTGAGTGTTGCACGCCACTAGTGACAGAGCCTGAGTAGATTTCTGTGGTCGTGCTGAATACAGAGCGCATATCTTGCAGGAGATAATACGCGAATCAAACGTTCCAGAGTGTTGTAAACGAAATGACTTTCGTATTAGATGACTGGAATTTTGTATGCCCTCCAGACGAAAAGTACTGGCTGCCGTCGGTAGCGCAGCCGTTGCCGGGATGGCCGGTTGTAGCGGTTCGGGATCGGGTGGTTCCGACACGGTTGATTGTCACACGAGCGCCCTTGCTCGCGGAGATGGGGACATTCTCGACAACGGTGCTCGCGGTACGGTTGAGGACGGAAACGTGAGGCTTGCAGTTCCACTGTCCGTTGATGATGTCCGAGAAAACGATGTCGACAGACTCGAAGTGTACGATGCAGCGGATGAGTTGGCGTACACGATTCCAGTATCGGCAGACGACGCCGGAGTAATGGCGAACAAAGTCGGCGTCAACGAAGGACAGCTCCTGTACGAGCAATCTCTCGGTCATCGACCATTCCACGGTCGATATCGGATCGTCGCATTGAACACATCAGACGAAACCGTCGACTTCGTCACAGTTGAGTTCAACTGCTTCTCTGACGTTAGCGATTGAGAATAATCGTGATTCTATGCACCGGCACGTGATTTCTTCGTAGATAACGAGCCAAGATATCAATAACGACCTGCTGCATACACCCTCTACGTTCAGCACACGATATCTAACAACAGTTAGAGAGGTTGCATCAGAAATTCGCCCGTACTGCTCAATCGATTAGTTCTTCGGGTGCAACACCACCGTGATCAAGCAACTCTCCGTCGAAGGTAACCATGGTCGCATCAACATCGTTCGCTAATGCGAGCAGCACACAATCCATTGTATAGAGGAGATTGTCTCGTTGTAATTCATACGCCGCAATCTGGTCGCTGATTTCGGGCGCGTAAATATCCACGCTACTGTAGATGTCCGACAACACCGCCTCGACGCGATCTTGCTCAACGCGCTTCTTCTTCGTCATTACTGACCGGATTTCCATGAGATTTAGAATGGATGTACAGAAATCGTGATCTTCGTTGAGCAACTGTGTCGCAATCTCACCACGACCCGGTTCATCAGTCAAACTAGCGATGAAGACGTTTGTATCGACGAAGACCTTCATTCTCGTTTTCGTTCGTCACGTACTGCTTCGACCGAGTCAACGTCTACGTCCGCAAGTCGGCCTGAAAGCAGATCCCCGAGTCGTGGCCGAGGTTGGTCGTCATCCGACGACTCATCAGTCCAATTCGGTGGTGTTGCGTAGCTACCCATTATCGGGAATTGCAGACGTGCGTGTAAATCGCTTTCTCTGTCCGGGAATTCGTTCCACCAGTCACATCAAGACTGACATCTGTCTGCTGAACTCACCCTCTGAGTGTTGCACACGACTTCTGACAGCGTTCGGTGAGTTTTCTGTTCTGTGCTCACTCGCACTAGAGTAAAATTAAGTAGATTCAAAGGCCACTGTGTCACATGAGTTGGGAGTCAGCCACACGTACAGCACTTATCGGAATGCTTGTCGTTGGTGTTGCTGTCGTCGTTGTGCTTCTTCCTGTCGAGTTCCTACTGGAACCAAGGATCATTTCGGGAAATCTCCCTGCCGTCGCAGGCGTCGTTACAGGCTTTACCCTGTCGATCTTTGGGAAATCCATTCTCTCAGAGTTGCGTGACTGAGACGCGGAGTACCCGTCGTCGTTAGCTACCTCACACATCATACCGTTGGACTGTGTCGGGAACTTGGCAAACGTCAATGCTACCAATTGTCTGTGTGAGAGCGTGTGACCAAAACCTGTCGTCAAGTCAAACAACTCTTTCTGACCTTAGCACGGTGAAACGAGTAATTGCCTGACCGACTCACCCTCTATATCCAGCACGCCAGTTCTGTCAGGTTATATACTTGTGGTGTTGGAAAGTACAAACGGTTCCACTAATTACCACGAAAACGAGCGATGAACGCAACTAACCCGATTACGTCGGCGTCCCCGGCTTTTGCTTGATGACCTCGATGTCGACGTCGTCCTCCGGGACGCCGATACGGGCGAACTGCGTGCGGATGTGTTCTTTCGCCGCCTTCAGCGCGTTCTCTTTCGTCTCGAACCCGCGCGGCATCGGTGTGTCGAAGGCGACGCGGATGTCGCGGCCGTCTATCTCCATCGGGGACCCGCCGCTCTCGACTTCGTAGAACTCGTCGCAGACCCAGACGTACGGCGCGTCCTCGTCGGGCGCACCTTTGTACGACGGCGCTTCCTCACCGCGCTCGAAGACCGTCCCGGTGAGCGCCGTGCCGCCGCCGTGACCGCGAACTAACAACATGTCCTCTCCTTTGCGGCCGAGACGTAAAAGACGTGTGCGGCGGCGCAGATTCGTGACCGTTCGTGTACGCGAGGGAAAGGCCCTTGATGAGCGACTCCGTGCCCCACCACATGACACTCGAAGATTTCACCGAGCCTTCGTCGGAAGAGACGAGGTCCGACGAGGACGTTGGTGGCGGGAGCGGTGGCGGCGGCGAGACCGCTGAATCCGGTGAGGAAACCACCTCGCAGGCGAGCCACGCGCCCGACGAGACGAGCGACAGTTTCGAGCGGTTCGCCGCCGAGGCGGCTGGACAGGACCGCGGTATCGGCACCGTCTCCGTCTCACAGGGACTCCGCGTCGCCGAAGACGGCGAGGAGACCGAACTCCGCGCGTTCGTCACGACCGGTAACCGCGAGTCGGTTCGTCTCGGGAAGTACCTCCTCGTCCCGTATCCGGACGACGAGACGCTGTTCTGTCGAATCACGTCGCTCGAATACGCCCAAGAGTTCCAGACCGACGACGCGACGGAGATTCACGCCCGCCGCGCCATGCGGCAGGACGACTTCGAGGAACGCGACTACAAGTTCATGGCGTCGCTGGAACCCGTCGCGGTGCTCTACCGCGAAGGTGGCGAGTTGAAGCGACGGATGACCGACCGCGTCCCCAAACCGGGGTCCGTCATCGCCGAAGCGACCGACAGCGAGCAGATAAAGACGGGGCTGAAGATTCCCGAAGAGGGTGTGTTCCTCGGCCACCTCTCGGTCGGTGGCGAGAAAGTTCGGACCGCCGCCGAACCGCCGACTATCGACTACCGGTTGAAAGACGACTACCGCGACGGCGACCCACTCGTCTTCCGACACACGCTCGTCGCCGGTGGCACCGGGTCGGGGAAGACCCACGGGTCAAAGAACATCCTCCGGCAGTATCTGACCGAGGAGCGCACGTACGCGATGGACGACGGCCGCGAAGTCCAGACCGCCGTCGTCCAGTTCGACCCGCAGGACGAGTACGCCCAGATGCACGACGGCAACCCGGACCTCGATGCAGATTTCGCCCGACGCCTCGAACGCGAGGGCGTCGCCTACGGCGGCCACGACGACACCGTGGCGATGGTGCCCGAAGTCGACAAGTCGACCTACCCCGGCACGGGCCACCGCGCCGAACAAGTCTCTTTCACCATCCCCTTCTCGATGGTCAAGCGCCGTCCGTGGCTGGTCGCCGGTGCGAGCCTGAACGACAACCAGTACAACGCGCTGACGCTCCTCTTGGACCGCTTCTTCCGCGATTACGGTGACTCGGGGACGTACCGGCAATTCGTGAACTTCCTCGACGACCCCGCCCTCAGAGAGGAACTTGACGAGTCCGGCCGAGTTCACGAGGCGACGTTCGACGCCGTGATGCGGAAGACCCGGACGAAGGCCGCGAATCAGGTGTTCGACCAGGACGCTCGCCCAATCACGGAACTCGTCCACGACCTCGTCCGTCCCGGCGGTCTCTCGGTCGTCCCGACCTACCACATCAACAACTCTCGGGCCACGGAAATCGTCGTCCTCGCGGTGTCGAGTCTCCTCATCGACGAGAAACTCTCGAACAGCCCACAACACGACCGCATCAAGGAGACGCCGCTCGTCGTCGGGATGGACGAGGCGCACAACTTCCTGACCGACGCCGACAGCGTGCAGGCCCGGAAGGTCATCTCGAAGTTCACCGAGGCGGCGAAACAGGGCCGAAAGGAACGTCTCGGACTCTTTCTCATCACGCAGGACCCCCAAGACATCGCCGAACCGGTGTTCAAGCAGGTGAACACGAAGGTCATCCTCAACCTCGGCGACGAGGACGCCATCAAGTCGGTCAACATCCCGCAGAAGTTGGCGAACAAGGTGCCCTACATGGAGAAGGGCCAGATGGTCGTCTACTCGCCCGATAACTCCGAACCGGTGGAGTTGATTGGGCTGTCGAAGTGTCTAACCCGACACGGCGAGTGAGCAGTCGCGGCGCTCGTCGCCGCGACAAACGAACCAGCCGTGGCGGTGTTCTGACTACCCACGGTGAGTAGCACCGTGGCGCTCGTCGCCACGGAATTTCCAGCCGTGCCGATATGCTCGACCCGACACGGTGAGTGACCCTGACGCGGCGCGCGAAGCCAGCCGCGGCAGTGGTGAGCGACCGCGGCGCTCGTCGCCGCGACGACCGAATCAGCCGTGGCGGTGTTCTGACTAACCCACAGCGAGTGACCCTGACGCGACACACGGAGTCAGTCGCGGCAGTGGTGAGCAACACGGGCACCATCGCTATCACGTCGGGTTCCGAAGTGAAGTCGATGCGTGCTGCAGCCTTCACCGACCTCGTCGGTCCCGACGGCGTGAGCGTCGTCGACCGACCCGACCCAGAACCGGCACAGGGACAGGCCGTCGTCGACGTCGATGCGTGTGCCATCAACCGTCACGACCTCTGGATACTCGACGGTGACTCGGCGATGGTCGACGCCGCCGACCTCCCGTTCGTCAGCGGTCTCGACGTCGCGGGCGTCGTCCGCGCGGTTGGCGACGACGCGAGCGTCGAACCCGGCGACAGGGTGGTGCTCTGCCCGAACGAGACGTGCGGCGTCTGTCGGTTCTGTCGCGACGGTCCCGAGAACCTCTGTGCGGAGTTCTCGCTCTACCACGGCGGGTTAGCCGAACAGGCGGTCGTCTCGGTTGACCGACTCGTCGCGCTCCCCGACGACGTCGACACCACCACCGCGGCCGCCCTGCCGACGGCGTACATGACGGCCTACCACATGCTCCGCCGGGCGGACGTCGGTCCCGGCGACCTCGTGTTCGTCCCCGGCGCGACGGGCGGCGTCGGCGTCGCGGGCGTCCAGTTGGCGAACGCGATGGGCGCGCGAACGGTCGGCACTTCCTCGTCGTCGTCGAAACTCGCACAGGTCGAGACGCTCGGCCTCGACCACGCTCTGGAAGTGACCGACCCCGATACGATGCGTTCGGCCGTCGCCGACGTGGGCGAACCGGACGCAGTCCTCAATCACTTGGGTGGCCCGTACACCGCCGTCGGTCTCGACGTGATGCGTCGTGGCGGGCGGATGCTGGTCTGTGGTCGAACCGCTGGCGGTACCTCCGAAATCGACGTTCCCGACCTCTTTCTCGGCCACAAGCGCGTCGAGGGAAGTACGATGGGTACCCAGCGTGACCTCGAACGATTGGTCGACCTCGTCTCGAGTGGCACGTTCACGCCCGCCGTCGCCGAGACGTACCCGCTCGAAGAGACCGGAGCGGCGTTCGCCGCGATGCAGGACCGAGAGCGCGTCGGGAAACTCGTCGTCACGCCGAGCGCCTGACGGCCTGGACTTCCGCCGTCGCGTTTTAATCGTTTACCTGCGTACTGTCACCTATGCCCAAGCGGATTCTCATCCCTATCGACGGCTCTCCACAGTCGGCACAGGCAATCGAGTTCGCTCTCGCGGAGTGGCCCGACGCGGAACTCACACTCCTCCACGTCATCAACCCCGCCGAGGCGGCCTCTTCCCCGGGCGCTGGCGTCCCGAGCGGGGCGGAACAGTGGTTCGAGAACGCGAAAGCCGACTCCGAGACACTACTCGCCGAGGCGACACCGCCGGGGGCGACGGTATCGACGATGACCGAAGTCGGTCGACCCGCGCAGGCCATCGTCGAAGTGGCCGAAGAGGCCGGATTCGACCACATCGTGATGGGGAGCCACGGCCGAACTGGCGTCTCGCGAATCATCCTCGGGAGTGTCGCCGAGGCGGTCGTCCGCAACGCGACAGTTCCTGCGACCGTCGTTCGGTAGTCATCGTGTGACACATGTGTCGGAAACTGGTCGAGTAGGAGACGTTTCTGGTAACACTCTCGTCACCTGGTGACGTTTGTAACGAGGAAACGTCCTCCGGGAGCGTGTCTGTATTATTTACACGGGGCGTTGGCCCACGTAATGGAGTTCGACGAAGTCATCGAGACACGACGTTCCGTCCACCAGTACACTGACGAAGACATCGACGACGAGACGCTCGAAGCCATCTTCGAGCAGGTCCGCTACGCCCCGTCGAGTTTCGACCTTCAGCCGTGGGAGTTCCTCGTCGTCCGCGACGACGACAACCTCACACGCCTGCAGGAAGTCGCGAACGGACAGGAGACCGTCGGTGAGTCCGCTGCGACCGTCGTCGTCCTCGGCAACACGGACCCGTCGGCGCACGCTGACCGCGTCTTCGACGACTGGCTCGACAAGGGCTACATCCCGAGTGAGGACGTTCGCGACAACCTCCTCGGCGTCGTCGAGAACATGTCGTCGATGCCCGACGAAGAGCGCCGCCTCTGGACCACCCGAAGTACGTCGCTGGCGGCGATGGCACTGATGCACGCCGCCTGGAACGAGGGAGTCGCCTCCTGTCCGATGGAAGGGTTCGACGCCGACGCACTCGTCGACGAGTTCGACATCGAGGAGGGCTACGAACCGGTCATGCTGGTGACGCTCGGCTACGCACCGGAAGAGGCACCCGACCAGGAGAAGCCACGGAAACTTCGCCGTCCGGTCGACGAAATCGTCCACTACGAGACGTTCGACCCGGAAGCCGAATCCCCCACACCCTCGGCGGACGACTGAGGGGACCGTCAACCGCACCGACCGTCTCACCGTTCTTTTTCTGTCCCCGACTCTTCCAGTCGAACTGATGGTTCGTTGGCGCGTGCTCGGAGTCGGTGTGTCGGTCGCACTCGTCGTCGAGACCCTCGTCTACATCCTCTCGGGGCATCTCTCGTTGCTCGGTGGACTCGTCGGAAGCGCCCTCGCGGGATGGCTGGTCGACGATGGGGCGGGACCCAGCGCACGCTACGGGTTCGGCGTCGGTGTCGCGTGGGGTGTCGTCCTCGTTCCCGTCGCAGTCTACCTCACGCTCGCGACGGGGTCAGTCGCCCTCGTTCCGTACGACCCGCTCGTACCGGAACTCGGTCTCGCGGCGCTGTTCACTGCGGTCGGACTCGGGGTGACCGTACCGAACGCTCTCGTCGGCGGACTGGTGGGGATGCTCCGCGCTCGTCTGAGTCGTCACCTCGAGTGACCACGTTCCGCTCAGCGCGACGTTTCGTGCCGTTTATACCGCCACCAGAACAAACCGCAGACATGGTTAAAGAGCAGAAGCAGGTTCGCGAACTCCAGGAAGGTAGCTACGTCATCATGGAGGACGCCGCGTGTAAGATTAACCACTACAGCACGGCGAAGCCAGGCAAACACGGCAGCGCCAAGGCTCGCGTCGAGGGTAAGGGCGTCTTCGACGGGAAGAAGCGCAGTCTGAGCCAGCCAGTCGACGCGAAGATTTGGGTCCCGATAATCGAGCGAAAGCAGGGACAGGTCGTCTCCGTCACCGGAACCGACGCCCAGATCATGGACCTCGACACCTACGAAACGTTCACGATGCGCATCCCCGAGGACGAGGACTTCACGCCCGAGGACGAAATCGAGTACCTCGAGTACGAAGGCCAGCGCAAGGTCGTCTAAATGTTCCCCGGGGCGACCGCCGACCGCAGCAGTGCGAAGTACGTGGTCGTCGGCGCCCCACTCGACGTCTCGACGTCGTTCCAACCCGGAACGCGCTTCGGCCCGGACCGGGTTCGACGCTTCGCCGAGACGTACGACGACTACGACCATCGAACCGACCAGTTCTTCTCTGAACTCGACGTCCACGACGCGGGCGACGTCCGCGCGTGGGACGACACTCCCGACTACGTCGAGTGGTTACGCGGGACGCTGACCGACGTCGTCTGGGACGACGCCGTCCCCGTCACTGTCGGCGGCGAACACACCGTCTCTGCTGCGGGTGTCGCCGCCGTCGACCCGGACGTGTTCGTCTGTCTGGACGCGCATCTCGACTTGCGAGACGACTACGACGGGAATCCGTGGAGCCACGCCGCCGTCACGCGGCGCATCCTCGACGGGTGGCCCGGCGAGAGCGACGTGCCGACTGTCGACGGGGTGGTCGTCCTCGGTGCCCGAACCGGGTCGCCAGAGGAGTGGGAACGCGCCGCCGCCGCCGACGTGACCGTCGTTCCGCCAGAAGCGGTGAGCGAGTGGACGCCCGACTTCGGCGACGACACGAGCGTCTATCTGAGCGTCGACATCGATGCCGCCGACCCGGCGTTCGCCCCCGGAACCGGTACGATGGAACCGTTCGGGCTGACCCCACGCGAGATGCGTGACGTCGTTCGCGCCGTCGCTCCGTACGTACGAGGATTCGACGTCGTCGAAGTGAACGACCGAGACGACGGGCAAGCCGCGGCGCTCGCCGGGAAGTTACTCAGAGAGTTCGTCTTCTCACACGCCGACCAGTCGTAGTTCGGCCGTCGCTCGGTGTCGGACTCTTCTCGCAGAAAACGAGCGGTGTGGTCAGCTTTCGCTAGTTCTTGCCCCGACCGAGCAGGCGTTTTCCTTTGCGCTTGATACGTCGCTGCGTCTTTCGTGGAAGACTTCGCCACGCGTGCATCGCTTTGCGGAATTTACCCATAGTGGACACCTCTCGTTGGCTCACGCCAGACGGCGCGAGTGCAATCTCGAGTACTCCGGACGAACAGAAAACCCTGCTGGGCACCTGTCGAGGTTTCGAGTAGTTACGCCGAGCAGGTGTGTTCGAAGAGCGTCACCCGCTCTGTCGGTTCCGGGCCGTCGAGACGTGTCGGTTGCTGGACGTAGCTGACGGTGAGTGACTGCAACTCGTCGTCGTGGTTCGTGTTCCAACGGTGACAGAGATAGCTCGCGAAGCCTCGGCGAACGTCGTCGTCGCCGCTCCAGCGCACGTCTTGCAGATACTTCCGCCAGCGGGCGCTCGGGTACGTCTTGTCGACGTCGGCGGGTTTCTCCCAGTCTACTGGCGCTCGTCGGAAGGCGTCGACGCGCTCACCGGAGTCGAGTCGGCCGGGGACGACGAACCAGCCGTCGACGCTCAGCGGACCGGGTGCGAACATGTTCCAAGTGAACTGTCCGGGTTCGACGTTCGACTCGACGACGTCTGGCGTGGCGACGACACCCACCGACATGGCGTTCCAGACGAGGATGAGCGCCAAGAGGACAGTGACGACTGCCGGGACGAGTCGAGCGGTCAGCGCCCTGAGACGGCCGACCCGTGCGTGCACAGACTCCGTCGAGACGGCCGGGAGTAGACCGTCGAGTCGAGTCATCCCGCGAGCGACTCGGTCACGTCGTCGGAGCGGGTCGACGACACGTGATTCGACTGTCTGCCAGAGCGACGGCGGGAAGAAGGCGAGGAGTGCAACGACGGAGACGAGCGGGAAGATACCGAGTTTCATCGTCGACAGCATCCCGAGATGCATCCCCACGAAGAGCGCTGCGAACGCCCCGCGTGCTCGACCGGTGAGGACGAGCAAGAGCGGCGAGGCGACGACCATGACGAGCCACAACTCGCCGAACACGTGGAGAACTTCCGGATACCCCGCGAGGACGTCACCGAGGAACACGACCATCTGGTCGAGACTGAACACGCGGACGATAGCCGACCCGTCGCGCCAGTACTCCCCCCGGAGTTTGATGATGGCGTTCGTCGCGTAGACGAGAACGACCTGTGTCAGCAGTGCCGCCGACGCGACAGTCGCGACGCGATTCGTGGTGATGCGGTCAGCCTCCTCTCGACGCTCTCGACGAAGTGAATCGAGCGACCACCGACGCCCGAGCGGGAGAAACAGTCCCCAGAAGAGCAGACGACGGAGGAGCGAGTCGCCGCCGTTGAGGACGAGTGGGTTTCGCGCGTGCAACGAGACGAGGAGGAGCCACGAGAGGAGCAGCGTCGTCTTCGTTCGGTAGCCGACGAGCAGCGAGAGCGCGAGGACACCGGCGACGACGAACAACAGCCCTTGCCACCACGCGACACCCGAGAGCGCGTGGAGCGAGAGTTCCGCGAACGTCGGATACTCCGCGGCGAGCAGCGACCGCGGGAGCGTCCCGGCGTCGGTGTAGAACGCGACGAGGTTCCGTGACCGGAGGAGCAAATCGAGAAGGAGGAGGAGACCGAGCGAGAAACGGAAGACGGCGAGTGCGCGGACGTCGACGCCGACCCGTCGAGCGACCGCTTCGCGGCCGCGAGCGAGCACTGTCGGCCCGACGGAGCGAGACATACGTTTCGTGGCCGCGGCCGACGATGAATAGTTTGTGTTCTCCGCGCGGAGCGGGGGTTACAAGCGACCGCCGTGCGACATCCCGTCCATGGACCGAAGTGACCTCTTTGCCCGCTACGACGAGGAACTCCGCACCGACGACTACGCCGACGTCGACGCCAGTCCGAACGGCCTGCAGGTTGGTACCGACGAGGGGACGGTCGACCACGTCGCCTTCGCCGTCGACGCCGCCGTCTCGACCATCGACCGCGCCGTCGCCGTCGGGGCGGACGCACTCGTGACGCACCACGGTCTCGTCTGGGGTGGCATCGACCGCGTGACGGGGCGTGAGTTCGACCGGATGGCTCCACTCGTCCGCAACGACGTCTCACTGTACGTCTCGCATCTCCCGCTCGACGGCCACCAGACGCTCGGCAACGCGGCGGGCGTCGCCGACGTACTCGGTCTCGCCGAGGACGGACGGGAACCGTTCGGTTCGCTCGGTCCCGAACACATCGGTCAGCGCGGCCACCCCGCGGAACCGACGTCCGTGTACGACCTCACCGCGGCGTTAGACGACGAACTCGACACGGCTGGTCGGGGTGTCCGACTCATCGACGCCGGACCCGAGATGGTCGAAGACATCGCCGTCGTCACCGGCAGCGGTGTCGACTGGCTCGACGAAGCCATCGACGTCGGCGCGGACGTGCTGGTCACCGGCGAAGGGAAACAGAAGGTGTTCCACGAAGCACAAGAGGCGGGAATCAACGTCGTCCTCGCCGGACACTACGCGACGGAGACGTTCGGCGTGCAAGCCCTCCAAGCGCAGGCCGACGAGTGGGGACTGGAGACGACGTACATCGACGAACCGACCGGACTCTGAGGACGAACTCGGTATCGTCGCGTTCAAATCTCGGCACCGCGCATCGTGGGTATGAGCGACCACGAGGACCACGAGTACGACGCCGACGAGGGAGAGTACGAGGATTACGACGACCACGACGACTACCAGTCTCCACACCGCGAGGCGTTCGACCACGACCCACTCGGCCAGACCGAAGTCTGGGCGGGGATGAGCGTCGGCGAACTGGGCGACGAGTACGGCAAGGCTGGCATCGGCGCGGCGAAGGTTCACCAGGCGATAGACATCTACGCCGAGATGCTGGCCGACGAGGATTGCACCGTCTTCTTCTCGCTGGCGGGTGCGATGGTGCCGACGGGGATGCGGACGCTCGTCGCCGACCTCATCCGCGACGGCTACATCGACGCTCTCGTCACGACGGGCGCGAACCTGACGCACGACGCTATCGAGGCTATCGGCGGCAAACACCACCACGGCGCGGAACACCAAGACGGTATGAGCGCTCGCGACCACGACGAGCAACTCCGCGACGAGGAGGTCGACCGCATCTACAACGTCTATCTCCCGCAGGAACACTTCGCGCTGTTCGAGGGTCACCTCCGTGACGAGGTCTTTCCGGTGTTGGAGGAGGAGGGGACCGTCAGCATCGAGCGGTTCGTCCGCGAACTGGGTCGGGCGAACAGCGAGGTCAACGCGGCCGAAGACGTCGACGAGGACCCCGGCGTCGCCGCCGCGGCCTACGAGAACGACGTGCCTATCTACTGCCCGGCGGTGCAGGATTCGGTCCTCGGCCTGCAGGCGTGGATGTACTCGCAGACCTCGGAGTTCTCGCTCGACGCACTGGCCGACATGACGCCGTTGACGGACCTCGCGTTCGAGGCCGAGAACGCCGGGTGTATGCTCGTCGGCGGCGGCGTCCCGAAGAACTTCACGCTCCAGACGATGCTCGTCACGCCCGGCGCGTACGACTACGCCGTCCAGATTACGATGGACCCCGAGGCGACCGGCGGGTTGTCGGGAGCGACGCTCGACGAGGCACGTTCGTGGGGCAAGTTGAAGAAAGAGGCCCGGAACGCCACCGTCGTCGGCGACGCGACTATCATGCTCCCGCTCATCGTCGCGGCGGCGCGTGAGAAGATAGAGTCCGAGCACTGACCGCAGCGCCGCTGCTACTGCGCTCCTCTCTTCGTTCTCTCTATAGTTGTACTGCGCTCTGCACCTCGTCGAGCAACGCTTCTGGACCCCCCTCGTCGTAGACGTTCGCGGCGGGATACGAGTAGTTCTCTTCGTCCGGGTCACCCCACGTCGAGATGCCGACGATTGTCGCCTCGGAGAGCGACTCGACCAGTGCCGCCTCCGAGTCGACGTCTGGGACGGCGAACTGCTCGAAGTCGTCGCGGCGCTCCCGAGTCGGGTCGTCGACGAGGACCACCGCGTCCGGCCACGACCCGTGCAGAAGCGCGAGCGAGACGCCGCCGTAGGCGCGGTGCGAGAGCGCACCCTGTCCCTCGACGAAAACGATATCGTGGTCGTCCGCGACGGCGCAGACCATCGACTCGACGACGCCCGCGGCGAAGTCCGCAGGTACTCGGTCGACGACGACGCCGCGGTCTGCACCGACCATCACGCCCGTCTGTCCGGTGGCGACCCATCCGGCGTCGATTCCAGCGCGCTGAGCGGCGCGGTAGAGTTCGAACGTCGTGGTTCGCTTGCCGACTGCACAGTCGGTTCCAGCGGTCAGGACGACCGGCGTGTCGAGTTCGTCGACGCTGCCGTCGGCGACGCGCAGGTCGTCGCCGGTCGGTGGCTTCCGAACGTCGAAGAGGCGGACGCCGCACTCGTCGGCGAACGCCGACCAACGGTCGTCTTCCGAGAGGAAGGTGTGAAGCCCGGAGACGACGTCACACCCCGCCCGCATGGCGGTTTCGAGGTCTTCGACCCACGCCTCTGGAAGTTGACCACCGGCGGGTGCGACGCCGAGGACGAGTGCCTCGGCAGTCGGGGCGTGGTCGAGCGCCTCGGCGACAGAGTCGACGACCGGAATCTCGGCGAGTGTCTCGTCGTCGCGGCCGAGAACGGTCGCCGCGTCGTCGCCTGCGGCCGTCGAGTCGACGACGGCCTGCACGTCGAACAGTTCGCCGTGGGCGACGACACCGTTGGCGGTCTTGCCCTGCGGCGTCCCGAAAGCGCCCTCCGCGAGGACGATGGCGGGCGCAGGGACGTCGAACGCGTCGTGTAGATCCATGCTACTGTCCAGCACGCTCGTCGTGTGTAAAACTCAGCACCCTCTCATAGATGGGGGCAGACAACTTTTTACACGTCCATCGCCGTTCTTCGCGGACGTGATGGCCGACGAGGAGTCTGAAGGAGTGCGGGTGAGTCTGGATATCTGGCATCCGAACTGCTGGACGCTCGAAGTGACCAGTACGACCGATGCTGGACTCCTCGGCCACGGCGTCCACGCCATCGACGGCGTGGCGAACGGGCGCTTTACGGCCTATGCAGACACGACCGACGCTCTCGACGAACTCGTGGCGGCGATTCGCGCGTCGCCGTTGACCGAGTCAGTCTGGGAGACGGACGACGGTCACGGACACGGCGACGGTGGGTCGGTTCCGGGGTCGGCGAGTCGCGGTATCGTCGTCCGCTACGACCTCGACAACAGCATCAACGAAGCACTCGTCTCGCGGGGGTTCATCCCGGACGAACCGGTCCGGATGCAGGGCGGCCGCGAGTACTGGACCGTCCTCGTGCAAGGGTCGCGCCGTACCGTCCACGAACGAATCGCGGAGATTGCCGAAGAGAAAGACGCCGACATCCGTGTCGACCTCATCACGGCACCGCAGAACGGGTCCGGCATCTTCCGGACGGACGACCTCTCGGAGCGACAGCGCGAGGTGTTCGACCTCGCCCGTCGACGAGACTACTACCAGTGGCCGCGAGCGGTCTCTGCAGGTGACCTCGCCGACGAACTCGGTATCTCGAAGGCGACGTTGCTCGAACACCTTCGAAAGGCCGAATCGAAACTGCTCGGCGGTGACGTCACTGACTCTCTGTGATTCCTATGGAACACCAATCCTGTCTGCATTCTCGTGTGTGATTTAAAATATTTTCCGAGGATTCCCTCATATATGAGGGAGGATACCTATACCACGGACTAGTGATATGGTAAAGCATGTCATCACAACAGGTCAACGACAGTCGGAGTCTCTCACGGGATATCGGGCTGTTCGGGGCGATAAGTACCGTCGTCGCCGGGACGCTCGGGGCGGGACTGTTCGTCACGCTCGGAACGGCCAGCAGTACGACGGGGCCGAGTGTCATCCTCGTCGTCGTCCTCTCGGGGTTCCTCGCGATGAGCATCGCACTCAACTACGGGTGGATGGCGACGATCTTCCCCGCCGCTGCGGGGTCGTACGCTTACGTCTCGCGGACGTTCGACAACCGCCTGCCGGGGTTTCTGGTCACGTGGTCGAAGTGGCTAGGGTACATGGCCGCCGACGCCGTGTTGGCACTCGGATTCGGTAGCTATCTACAGGTGTTCTACCCCTCGGTCGACCCAGCGCTCGCCGGATTCGGACTCCTGACCGTCCTCTTTCTCGTGAACCTCGTCGGGTCGAAGGGGTACAGCATCTCGCAGAACATCATCTTCGGCTTCCTCATCCTCTCGATTCTCGTCCTCGTCATCCCCGGAACGGCGAGCATCGACACGGCGAACTATCAACCGTTCTTCACCGGCGGTGCAGACGGCTTTTTCGCCGCCGCAGTCCCGCTGTTCTACGCCTACATCGGCATCGCCGTCGCTGGACAGATGGGTGCCGAGGTGAAGAACCCCTCGCGGAACCTCCCACTGGCGATGGCTGGCGGGACGGCCATCCTCATCCTCCTCTACGTGTGGACCTCTGCTGTCATCTACGGCGTCGTCGGCGACTACACCGTCCTCGCGGACTCTGCCCGCCCGCTGGCGACGGCCGCAGAAGTGTTCCTCGGAGATACTGGAACGGCAGTCGTCGCCATCGGTGGCCTGCTCGCGACGGCGTCGAGCGTCCACGCGGTGATGGCCGCGGGCATCAAGATGCCCTACTCGTGGGCGTGGGACGAGGTGTTCCCGAAACGGTTCTCGGCGGTCAGCCAGCGGTTCGGGACGCCCCACTGGTCGCTCATCACGCTGTATCTCGTCGCGTCCGGACTCACCTTCTGGAGTTCGGGTCTCGACCAGGCCATCGGCATCGCGACGTTCAGCTACCTCATCGCCTACTGTGCCGTCTCGCTGACGGTACTCTACATCCTCGTCACCGGTTCTGACCTCTCCGAACAGGCAGGATTCGACGGGGGCGTGGTTCTCTGGGTCACCGCGCTCATCGGCGCGCTCGGTGCGGCGGCGCTCCTGACGGAGGCGTACAAAGGCTCGCTCAGCATCTACGTCCCGTGGATTCTCGTCGGTATCGGCGTCTTCAGTCTCTACTGGTACCTCGGCAAACAGCGCGGCCACGACGTCGAAGCAATCCTCGACACGCTCCCAGGAGTTCCCTCCGACGAGTACGACCCTGCGGTCCGCGGAGGTACCGACGATGACTGAGTCGACTCCCTCGGTCGACCCCGACGAGACCATCGACCTCCTGCAGGAACTCGTTCGGATTCCGAGTCCGTACTTCGAGGAACACGAGGTCATCGAGTTCGTCTACGACTGGCTGGACGAACGCGGCCACGACCCGGAGTACCACCACGTCTCGGAACCCGACATCACCGAGTACGAGGGCGACAACGTCGTCGCCCGCCTCGAAGGCTCGGACCCCGACGCACCGACGCTGCTCTTGAACGGCCACGTCGACACGGTCCAACTCGTCGAGGACTGGGAGGAAGACCCCTGCTCGGGCCGTATCGAAGACGGGAAACTCTACGGACAGGGTGCCTGCGACATGAAAGGCGGTGTCGCCTCCATCATGACTGCCTTCGACGCACTCGCCGACCTCGAACTCGCGGGCGACGTACTCCTCACCGTCGTCGTCGACGAAGAGGGACCGTACGGACTCGGCACCGACCGCCTGATTCGAGACGGCTTCACCGACGACTGCGACATGGCCATCGTCACCGAACCCGGTCCCATCCTCGCTCAAGAGGACCTCGACAACCCGGCACTCCTGCTCGGCGCTCGCGGGCGATTCCTCTACGACATCACGGTTCACGGCCGGGCGGCCCACGGCTCTCAGCCAGAGACGGGTGTCAACGCCGTCGTCGAGGCCGGACGGCTGGCCGAGGCGCTCGACGCGATGGAGACCGGTGACCACCCGAAACTCGGCAGCGGGTCGGTCTGCCCGCTCTTCGTCGAGGGCGGCGGCCAGACGCTCTCGGTCCCCGAACGCGCCCACCTGATGGTCGACCGCCACGTCGTCATCGGCGAGTCACAGGAGGACGTTCGAACGCAAGCCGAGGACATCGTCGACCAACTCGGACTGGAGAGCGACGTCGACATCGGCTTCCGCGAGGCACCCGCCGACGACATCCTCTACGGCCCCTACGTCACCGACGAGGACCACCCGCTCGTCACGTCGCTCGCGGACGCGACCCGGTCGGTGTCGGGCGTCGACCCCGAGTACGGCTACTTCTCCAGCGTCGGCGACTTCAACTACCTCGGGGACCGCGCGAACCTACCGACGGTCATCATCGGTCCCGACGGCGAGAACATCCACGGCGCGGGCGAGTTCGTCTACACCGACGAAGTCGTCGAAGTCGCAGACATTATCGCCGACGCGGCGGTTCGACTGCTGGACTGACGACTGACTCGTCGGTTCAGGCGCTCTCTTTTACGACATCGACGACTGCCTCCGGATAGACGATTTCCTCGCCGGACTCGAACGTCGACAGCGACTGCCAGACGACGCTGAACTCCTCGTCGATACTCTCCTCGTAGCCGGTCAACGCCTCGCGTTCGTACACTGTCTCGTCGACGAGCGACGTCTCGAAGAGGAGGACGTACTCGTGGCCGCGCGTTCCGTCGAAGATGAAGATGTTCTCGACGGTTTCGAGGTACTCGACTCCCTCCAGTTCTAATCCGACCTCCTCGCGGAACTCGCGTCGGAGCGCCGCTTCGGCGGGTTCGCCGAACTCGATACCGCCGCCGATGGGTCGGTAGAACGTCTCGTCGTCCGTCGGGTCGTACGTCTCGGCGACGAGCAGTTCGTCGTCGCGGCGGACGACGCCGAGGACCACTGGGCGGATGTCGCGCCAACTCTCACTCTCAGACATGGACCGCTGGCTACTGAGGGGGACAGAATAAGGGTTCGGGGAACTTTTCTCCGCTCCCGCTGGAGAGACGAGTGGCCGATGACGACGGCACCGCTCCGAACCGGACTCGGCACCCGGTAGTGACGAGCCCTATGAGTGCCGAGGCCCGCTTTCTATCCACGATGGTTAGAATCCCGAGTCATCGAGGACGTAACTGCCAACCAGTACAAGTAGCCCGACTGTCCCAATCACACCGAGTAACTCGATACTCGTGAGTGCAGCAGCCAAGTTTTGGTCCATCAGTGCTCCCCAACGTCCCTCCGTTTGAGGCCGGAAAATCGCATACGCTTGGATTAAAACGTACACGAGAACGCCTGTCATAAGGCTCTCAAACGGGTGCCGAATAATCGCTGTGAGAACGTCTTCTAATCCCATCCTTACAGGAAAGAAACAGATGTAAAACGATAATGGCAACTCCATGTGGGTATTTCACACGGCCTTTCGAGTCTGCGACCCCAAGTGTAAGTACTATCATTCGACTTCTCACATTACCACAGTTGCTCACACTTCTAACGAAGAGACGTGGGTGTAAGCGATTCGTTGTAACGGTGTCTATTACTATACAAGCCGTTCAGTCCCTAAAACCACCCCACCTAGTCTTCAAGTCCTCCCCCACCAACCTCCCGAACCATGCGCAGAACCCGCCGAGAACTGCTTGCGGCCGGTGTCGCCGGACTGGCTGGCTGTCTCGGCGCACCGACACAGACGAGTCCGGACTGTCCCGTCGGCGGGTCCGGAGACGCTCGTATCGGCTTCGTCGGCGACGTGATGCTCGGTCGAAACGTGAACGACCGGTGGGTCGGCGAGAACTCGTCGGGCGTCTGGGGGTCGACGCTTGGGCGACTCCGCGCGCTCGACGGACTCGTGTTGAATCTGGAGTGCTGTGTCTCCAGTCGGGGCGAGCGCTGGCCGAACAAGACGTACTACTTCCGGGCGGACCCGGCCTTCGCAGTTCCAGCGTTGCAGGCGGCGGGTACGTCGGTCGTCTCGCTCGCGAACAACCACGTCCTCGACTACCGCGAACCGGCACTCAGGGATACGCGGACACACCTGTCCGAGGCAGGTATCGAACACGCCGGGGCCGGGCCGAATCGAGACGCCGCGCTCGAACCCGCCGTCACGGACATCGGCGAGTTGACCGTCGCGACCATCGCGCTCACCGACCAAGCGCCGGCGTACGCCGCCACCGAGACGCGGCCAGGGACCGCCTACGTATCGCTCCGGAGGTCGAATCCGGTGACTCGTGCGTTAGTGCTGGACGCACTCGAACGCGCGAACTCCCACTCACCGGACCTCGTGGTTGCCTCGCTCTACTGGGGGCCGAACTGGGAGACGTCACCGGCAGACGCACAGGTGGCGTTCGCTCACTGGCTCGTCGACCACGGCGTCGACGTGGTCCACGGCCACAGTGCGCACGTACTGCAGGGTGTGGAGGTGTATCGCGGACGGCCGATACTGTACGACGCCGCCGACTTCGTCGACGACTACATCCACAAAGAGGGGTTTCACAACAAGCGGAGCGCGCTCTTCGAACTGGTCGTCACCGACGGACACCTCGACACACTGCGCATCGTGCCCATCCAAATAGCTGACGAGGCGGCCAGCGTGGCCGACGGAGAGGCGGCCACCTGGGTACGCGAGACGATACGCGAACGCTCGAACCCGTTCGGAACGACCGTCGAACACCGAGGCGACGGCTTGTCTATCCCACTCGGGACGTGCTGAGGACGGTTTCTCCTCACCCAAACGTCTGCTGTCGTAGCAAGTGCCTCCGCCCGCTTTCTACGCACAGTCTTAGAACAGGTGTCCTAAGTTCCGGATGCACTGCCGAAGAGGGACTACATCTGCCGAGACAGTCATCGGTGACGTATTATCACAGCAACAGGTATATTGTCTAGCTTCTAACTTTCCAACACATGGGTGCTGACACGTTCGACGTGGCGATAATCGGCGGTGGTGTCGCGGGGATGAGCACTGCCGCACGCTTGCAGTCTCGTGGCCGCTCCACGGTAGTACTGGAGCAACACGACCACATCGGTGGTTGTGCTGGCTACTACCGAAGAGACGGATTCACTTTCGACGTCGGTGCGACCACGTTGGTCGACTTCCAACCCGGTGGCGTCGGCGGTCAGCTCTTGGACGAAATCGGACTCGAACCACCACAGATCGAGATACAAGACGCCTACGACGTGTGGTTACCCGACCGAACGGTGCGACTGTATCACGACCAAGCAGCGTGGCAGGAGGAACGCCGCGACAAACTCGGCGACGACGAGCGCCACTTGGAGTTCTACGCCTTTCTGGACGACCTATCCGAGACGCTGTGGAGAGCAACGAGAGGTGACGTGAAGATGCCGATTCAGGGCCTCAGAGACGTGCTGAGAAACGGGCGGGCGATTGGGGTGACGAACGCACCGCTACTCAGATATCTGCGCTGGAGTATGGCAGATGCCCTCCGAGCGTTCGACGTGTACGACGAGACGCCGCTCCGCAACCTGTTCGCCATGCTCGTCGAAGACACCGTACACTCGACACTCGAAGAGGCTCCGCTCCTCAACGCGGTTCTCGGAACGACCATCCGGTGGACGGGTATCGGGCGAGCGACCGGTGGAATGTTCGGGTTCTGGCAGGCGTTCGAAGACCGCTACGAGGAGTTGGGAGGGAGCGTCGAGACCAATCGAACAGTCTCCGAGGTAACTGGAACTGACGGCGACTTTTCGCTTTCGACCGAGACGACGGAGTACCGGGCTGCGCAAGTCGTCAGTACAGTTCCGGTCACTGTAACGAACGAGATCGCCGCCCCAGTCGTCGGCGACACACTGGACGAGTACGCCACGATGGTACGTCGCCACGAAGGTAGTGCCATCATGGTCTTCCTCGGTGTGCCAGAAGAGGAAGTCGACGACCACGACGTAACTCACCACCAACTACTGGCGGACTACGACAGTCCACTAGGAGACGGAAACAACATGTTCGTCTCCGTGTCGGCCTCCGGAGACCGAGTGAGTGCCCCGGAAGGACATCGAGCAGTCATGATTTCGACACACTGTGACGTAGAGCCGTGGCAGGCGCTCGACCGAGAGACCTACGAGCGAAAGAAGGAGGCGGCCGGAGAGCGGTTGGTCTCACTGGCCCGAACTGTCTACCCGAACCTCGCGGAGAACGCAGTCGTGTACGACGTTGCGACCCCGATAACTTACGAGGAGTTCACGGACCGACCACGAGGTGCAGTCGGTGGATACAGACAGACGCTCCAGAACACCAACCAACATGCCGTCCCGCAAGACGTCGGCATCGAGGGGTTCTATCTCGCCGGAGACACGACGTGGCCGGGACTCGGAACCGTAGCCTGTGTGAAGGGAAGCGAAATTGCCGCCGCGCACGTACTTGGTTGATGGGCAGTTACTGATAGCTGACGCCCGAGCCTATCGAACAAACCACTCCCGATATGCGCCCCGAGTGCTTTCTCCGGAAAGGACGTTCTCGACGCGATAGTTCTCGGCCTCCGTCGGTGTCAACTCCTCGGCCCAAGCCACTCGGTCGCCCGCCGCGCTCGAACCGGGACCCCGATTCTCGTACTCGACGTACGTGACTGTGCTCTCTGTCTCCGGGCGCGACCAGTTGTGCCATCCCGCCGGGTGGACGTGCGAACCCAGATGAGACTGAATAAACGCGACGTGCGCGTGGTCTCGCCAGGGTCGGCCCAGATACACCTCGGAGACGTCCGGGTCGGCAGTCAGCGCGCAGTCTCTGAACACGAACCCGAACGGTTCGTACTGCGGCGTCGAGGCTGCCGTAACGTACGAGTCGGCTTTCGAGTGGAGTACGCAATTTTCGAACACGGCGGTTGCGCCGCCGAACACGAAGTCCGTCGTCCCTTCGATACGACAGCCATCGAAGTACTGTCGAGCGCCTCCGCCTCCGGTGTAGAGGGTGTCTTGATTTCCCAGGAGGCGACAGTCTTCGAACACCGCTCTATCGGCCTCGACGTGCAGGGCGACGGCCTGCCCACTCTCCGGTCCGGCGCTGTTCTCTATGGTCAAGTCGCGCGTGTAGAACCCATCTCCACAGACCTTCAGCGTGTAGGTGAAGAACGTACTGTTGCGGCCTCTTCCGATAGCCTCGAAGCCGTCGTCGGAGGTGATGACGGTCCCCGTCTCGCTCTCTCCGATTAGGTCGACGTCGGTGTTCCACGAGTGGACTTCCACCTTCTCGTCGTACACTCCCTCTTTGACGAAGATGGTGACTCGCTCCGACGGGAACGCCTTCGCCCCGTCGATTGCCGCTTGGACGCTCTCGTAGTCCCCGCCTCCCTCTTGGTCGACGACGTAGTCATAGCCGTCGTCTTCGGTCGAACGCATCGGTGAGTGACTACACACTCTGCGCGCTTGTAGAGTCTTCACCTTGGTTGGTGTCCCTAGAACCGTCGACTCGACCCATCGACAGCAGTTCGAGATTTCTTGCCATCGTCTGCCGATCAATGCTAGCATACATCATACGTTCTATTTCTCGGTTCCCGTCCATCATGTCCTGCGATGTCTAGTACCACAGTTCCGACGCCGAGTGTCGCGACCGAAACTGACGCTCAAGCGTTCTGGTCGGTCGGCGCGCTGATGATCGTCAAGATGAGCGGCGAGCAGACGAACGGCGAGTACGCACTCGTCGACCACACCGCTCCTGCAGGATGGGAGTCGCCGTACCACGTCCACCACGGTGAGGACGAACTGTTTCACATCATCTCCGGGGAAATCGAGTGTTGCTACGGCGAAGACGGCGCAGAGCGACTGCGCGCCGGACCGAACGACACGGTGTTTCTCCCGCGGGACGTCCCGCACGGGTTCCGTGTCGTCGGCGACGAAGCGTGCCGGATGCTGATTCACGTGACTCCCGCCGGGTTCGAGAAGTTCGCCGAGGAGGCCGGCCGACCCGCGCCGTCGCTCACGACACCGCCCCAAGAGGAACCGGACGTAGCGGCGCTGATGGAGGTGGCCGCGAAGTACGACCTCGAAATCCTCGGGCCGTTGCCCGAGTAACCTGTCGCTTCACACTGGCTCTGTCTCGTCGACGGCGCGGGCCAGTCGGTCCAAAAAGTCGGGGTCGTACGCCTCGTCGACGTGGTTCACGTTCCAGAGACCCGACTGCCGAATCCGCTCGCTTCGACTGTGGCGGCCGAGCCAATCTGTCGTTCGCGGGTCGATAGACTCCTTCTCGAAGTTACTGAGGAGTGCGAGTGCGTTCTCCTCGATGTAGCGTCGGTCGCTCTCCTTGCTCGGTTCGTCGTCGACGTCCAACCACAGAAACGGCTGGTCGCGGATGTAGGCACTCACTCGCCGTTCCATGATGTACTCCTCGCCACGGACGTCGTCGCGTTCGCGAGAGAGACTCGACCACCGGTCGTCCCAACTCGGATAGTCGTCGTGGAGAGCGTGTTTCTCGATGAGGGCTTCGCCGACGCGTTTTCGATAGACGGAACCGCGATGGTTACCGCCGTGAGGATGGTTACTACTCGCGCTGCCGGTTCCGTAGTGTTGTTTCAGTCGGTCCCAGAGGGAGGTCTTACTCCCGGCCGAGATAGCGTGCGTCCCGATGCGGGTCACGCGTGGTTGGTCACTGGGTGTTCGGGTTTCACCGGGTTCGAGAAAGAGGTAGATGCCGCGGTCGGGCCAGTCCATGTATCCGGTACAGTTCTTGAGTTTTCGCGGGCCACCGACTCGCTCTGCCAACTCGTCGAGCAACGCGTAGAACCGGTCGAGGTCGTCGTGTCGTCCCATCTGTCTCTCGTGGTGAGGCTGGTTCACGCTGTGCAGAAAAGGGTGGCCCTGTCCCTTCGCTACATCCCCTCCTCGGTCGACGACGACTCGTCCACGTCGTCGAGGAACGACGCCAGCAGTTCGTCGAACTCGTCGGGACGCTCGAGCGACGGGAGATGTGCGGCGTCGTCGACAGTCTCACACCGAACGTAGGCGAGTTCCCGTTCGAGTCGCGCCGTAATCGCTGCCATATCCGGCGAGTCGAGTGCGCCGGAGACGACCAACACGGGGACGGCGAGTTCGTCGAGTCGCCCTACAGCGGGTGGGTTGAGGCCCTCTTCGGCCGCCTCGGCGGTGTCGAGGTCGTAGTGCTGTCGAAGCATCGTCTGTACCAACTCGCGGCACTCCGAGTCGACGTCGTCGAGGGTCCGCGTCGGGCCGGCCAGCCACATCTCGCTCTCGATGTCGGCGGCACGGTCGAACTCGCCCGCTTCGTAGGCTGTTTCCGCCGCTTCCCATCCGGCGAGTGTCGCCTCGTCGGTGAACTCGTAGCCACCGACTGCGGGTGCGACGAGCGTGAGACTCTGTACTCGGTCCGGATTGACGAGTGCGAAGTCGAGCACCACCGACCCGCCCATCGACGCGCCGACGAAGTGCGCTGTGCCGACGTTCAGCGTGTCGAGGAGGAGTTCGAGGTCTCGATAGTGAGCGTACGGTTGCGGCGGCAGTTCGGACTTTCCGTACCCACGAAGGTCGTAGACGACGACGTGATACTGGTCTGCGAACGTCTCCAGTTGTCGGTCCCAGAGTCGACTGTCTGCGACACCAGCGTGCAGAAAGACGACGGTTTCTCCCTCGCCAGCAGTTCGGTAGTGGAGGCGCGTGTCGTCGACGACGACGACGTACCCTGGCTCTGCCGTACGGTACTGTTTACTCTCAGGCGACCCGTCCAGTGACATCGACCTCTAGACGTTCGACGAGAGCATATAGTAACGAGTGCAAGCCGTCACACACCCGACACACGTCGTCGTGCAGTCGGGTGAGCGGCCAGTTGCACGAACTACTATCGCCGTTAGGAGAGTTAGAAGGGCGTGTCTCGGTCGTCCGTCAGTCGCCAGCGGTCCCGTCGGGTTCGTCGATGTCGGTGACGATTTCACCGGACTCCTTGCTTACCTCGACGTCGTCTTCGTCTTCGATCTCGTCGACGAGTTCCTCGAACTCCTCGGATTCGAGAATCTCCAACTCGTGGTCCAATCCGAGATAGATAGTGTACACCATCAACAGCAACACGGCCGCGAACGGGAGTCCTGTGGTGATAGAGGCCGTTCGGAGGGCGTTCAGTCCGTTACCGAGGAGCAAGACGGCGGCGACACTCCCCTCGGTGACGGCCCACATGATTCGTTGCGGTTTCGGAACGTCGTGTTTCCCGCCGGAGGTCAGATGGTCGACGACCAGCGACCCGGAGTCGGAGGAGGTGACGAAGAACGTCCCCAAGAGGAGCGTCCCGACGGCGGCGCTCACGAGGGTGAACGGGTAGAACGAGAGCAGTTCGAACAGGGCGACGGCCTGTCCCTGCTGGTTCAGGGGACCGACGATACCGTTGGCCTGCCGTTCGAGTTCGACGAACAGTGCGGAGCCACCGAACGCGGCCACCCAGAGAAACGAGACGAGCGACGGCAAGATGAGTACGCCGCCGACGAACTCGCGGATAGTCCGACCCTTCGAGATACGGGCGATGAACAGGCCGACGAACGGCGACCACGCGATCCAGAAGCCCCAGTAGAACACCGTCCACGAGTGTTGCCAGTCGACACCCTCGCTAGCGAACGCTTCGGTGTAGAAACTCAGTTCGAGGAAGTTGCCCAGGTAGACGCCGAGTCCGCCGACGAGTGTGTCGAGGATGAACAGCGTCGGTCCCGCGAGTATCATGAACGCGAGCATGGTGAACATCAGGTAGACGTTCGCCTTACTCAGTTTCTTGACCCCGCCTTCGAGACCCGCCGCGACGGAGACGGTGGCGATAGAGGTGATGAGGGCGATGAGGCCGATTTGGACCCACACACTGCTGGGGATGCCGACACCGAAGAAGTTCGTCCCGATGAACGTGAGACCGGCGTTCATCTGTCTGACGCCGAGACCGAGCGCCGTCGCCAGTCCGAACAGCGTCGCGAACACGGCCGTGAGGTCGATGAGGTGCCCCGGCCAACTGTAGATGCGCTTACCGAGCAGGGGCCAGAAGATAGAGCGGAACGTCAGCGGCAGGCCGCGGTTGAACGAGAAGAAGGCCAAGCCGAGTCCGACGAGGCCATAGATGGCCCACGGGTGAAAGCCCCAGTGGAAGTAGGTGATGCCGATTGCGGCACCGCCAGCGGCGGCGGTGCTCTCACCGACGTCGAAGAACGACCCGCCGCCCGAGGCGAAGTGGAACATCGGTTCCGCGACACCGAAGAACAGCAGACCGATACCCATCCCGGCGCTGAACAGCATCGCGATCCACTCGAAGTCGCTGAACTCCTTCTCGGCTTTCGGGCCACCGATACGTATCATCCCATACTTGCTCAGCGCGAAGAAGGCGAGTGCGATGATGATGACGTTGACCGTCAGGACGTAGAACCAACCGAACTTCTCGTTGATGAACTCGAAGACGGACGTGTACGCCCAACTCGCGGTCATCAGTTCGCCCGCCGGCGTGTAGAGACCGAGCACCGACGAGATGTCCTCGAAGAACAGTGTGAGTGTGATGAAGAGAGCGATGACGACGAGCGAGACGGGGAACACCACCGGATGGATGTCGAACCCGAACCGTTGGATGTTGTCTTCTCCGGGTTCACGGTCGCTCTCGGGGTGGAACGCTTCGACCTGGAGGTTGTCGAGCACCTCGCTTGGGGTTCGGTCGCCGTCAGTTGCCATGTGATACCTCGCGGCCGAACGTCAGTCTGCGTCGGAGTAAGTCGTACATAAGTTCGTGAATCGTCCAAACCGTCCGAACCGTCGCTTCAGATGGCGGAAACGATAGCGCAGTCGCTGTAAACGTATGTTCGGGACGACGTCGGTGGCGTCTCGTCGACGTGTCGTCCACCGGTGTCCCGTCCCGAGGACACCTCGATAAGTCCGCAACACCCGGTAGTTCCCTCGGTATTTTGGTAAGAGTTGTGGCCAATCACCCGCCGAAGCGAGTGGTTCGTCCGTGTTCGAAGAGTCGTCGCCATCGGGTGTTTCTTAACGATTCGCCGTCCGATACGGAGTATGGACAGTCACGCATCCTCGCGGAGGCCAGACGACTTCCGCGAGCGGGTGCGCTTCTACCTCCTCGACCACCGGACGCCGCTCGGGAAGGCCATCGACATCTCCCTGTTGGTGCTCAACTTGGTGTTCGTCGGCGTCTTCGTCGCACAGACGTACCCGCTCTCGTCGACGACGGCGTCGTGGCTGTGGCGGATAGAGATAGCTATCGGTCTCGTGTTCGTCGTCGAGTACGTCCTCCGACTCTACGGGGCGCGAAACCGCGTGGCCGAGGCCACCAATCCGTACACGATGGTCGACCTCCTGTCTGTGCTTCCTACGCTCTCGGTGATGCTCCTGCCCGCCCCGCTCATCGGCGTCAACGTCGGGTTTCTCCGTGTCGTTCGAGTCGTTCGCGTCCTCCGATTCTACCGATTCACCCAAGACGAGGAGTTCTTCTTCGGCACCGTCTCCGTCGAGATGCTCCGCGTCGTCAAACTGCTGTTGACAGTGTCGACGCTGTTTTTCGTCACGGCCGGCCTGTTCTACAGCGCCGAAGTTCAAGCGAACCCGACCATCGGAACCTTCGGTGACGCCCTCTACTACGTGGTGGTCACACTGACCACCGTCGGCTTCGGAGACATCACACCCGTCACCAGCACGGGCCGGTGGGTGACCGTCGCGGGCGTCCTCGCCGCCATCGTCCTCGTCCCGTGGCAAGCCGGGAAAATCGTCCGCGAGTGGACGAACCGGGAGATGATGAACGTGACCTGTCCGAACTGCGGACTCGCCTACCACGACCCGGACGCCTCCCACTGCAAGGCCTGTGGCCACGTCATCTATCAGGAGTACGATTCGCGAGAGTGACTCGCGGCTTCACCTCTACCGTCGACAGCCGTTGGAACGCCGTCGCTGCTCAATCCGCACTCACGCCAACTGGCACTGTCCCCGCACCAACTGGTACTGGCACTGTCACTCGTCCTCGTCTCTCCGTCTCGCCGTCCGCCGTGCTCTCGTTCGACTGCACGACGACGTACCGTTGACCGACCATCGGGTCCAACAGGCTGTCGACCGGCGCTCTGTCGTCTCGGAGGACGGGGACGTCGTCGGTCGGTTCGTCGTTTCGGTACGACGTGAGCTGTGCCGACAGGTCGATGCCCACGTCTCGCTGTCGGTTTCGTGCTTGTAACTCCTCGCGCGTCACGAGCGTGTCCCGCTTCGTCGCGACGACTTCGATGTTCTGGACGACGACGCCACCGGCCGTCGGGAAACTGTAGACCTGTGGGAACACCTGCTGCATCGTCTTGTACTCTGCTCGGTAGAACTGTGAGGCAGGTCCGCTGGGTGCAGAGATGACGTTCGCGAAGAGAATGCCGTCGTCGTCGAGTCGCTCGTCGGCGAGTTGCATGAACTCCACTGTCGTCAACTGGAACGGCACTTTGTCCTTCTTGTAGGCGTCGAGGACGATGAGGTCGTACGTCTCGTCGGTCTGTTGGAGATACTGCCGGCCGCCCATCGTGTGGATGGTCAGTCGCTCGGACTCCTCGACGGCGAAGTACTCCTTCGCGACGCGCACCACCTCCGGGTCGATTTCCACCACGTCGACGGTCACGTTCGGGTAGGTGTCGAGAAAGGCGCGCGGTCCGGTGAACCCGCCGCCGCCGACGAACAGCACTCGGTCGATATCTCTCCCTTCGTCGGTGAAGAGATACGGCGCGTGGAAGTAAGAGGTGTACTCGAAGACGTGCCGTGTCGGGTCGTTCTTGTCCATCGCACTGTGGGGTTGTCCGTCGAGGTAGAGCGTTCGAGTACCACCGGAGTCGACGACGCGGAGTTCCTGATAGGCGGTCTGTGTCTCGTAGACGACGTCGCCGCCGATGTCGAGTCCGACGCTCCCCGTCGCACCGGCGACGAGGAGGACGAGCGTGATACCGAGACTCCAGAACGCTTCGTCGCGGTCGACGTTCGGAACCGCGAGTGCGACTGCCGTGCCGACCGAGAGGAGGCCGAACAGGAGTCCGATCTGGCTGGTACTCATCGTCGGAATGAGGAGGAACGTCGTCGCGAACGCACCGACGATACTCCCGACCGTCCCGACGGCGTAGACGTGGCCGGAGGCCGCTCCGACGTCGGACTGTCCCGACAGTTCCGCAGCGTAGGGGCTGACGTAGCCGAGGAGGTACGTCGGCGGACCGAAGAGCAGCACCGTCCCTGGGATGGACGCGAAGCGACTCGGGAGCGGCAACCCGGCTGTTGCCTGCAGGAGCAAGTCGCCGAAGAGGATGAGGCCGGCGACGTACAGCGCCGAGAGGAGAAAGAGGCCGACGAGTCGCGAGGTCGACGCGTGTGTCGCCGCTCGCTTCCCACCGCGGTGGTAGCCGAGGCTGAGCGCGGCGAGAAAGACGCCGATGAGGCTCCCCCACGTGTAGATGCTACTGCCGAACTCCGGTGCGATCATCCGCCCGGCGAGAATCTCCAGTCCCATACTGACGACGCCGGAGACGAAGACGGCGAGTTCGGACCGCGAGAGCCGAATCGAAGAGAGGGAGGGCGACGAATCCATGGTTCTACGAGTAGAGGCTCGAACTTAACTGTGAACCCGGACGTCAGTCCCAGTGGCTCCGATACTCGAAGTCCGCAGACCGGTCTTCGAAGCGTGCCAGTTCGAACCCACTCGTCGGGAACGGTGTCTCCTCACCCGTCACGAGTGAGCGGACCGCCCGCCCGGTCACGGGTGAGAGCATCACGCCGCGCCCGTGGAGACCGGTGACGACGACGAGTCCGTCCGGTGCTTCGTCGGGAGCGTCGATGATCGGGAGGCCGTCCGGCGACGCACAGTCTGCGGTCGGACAGCAGTCCTCGCGTCGGATAGTCCCGCCGGCGACGCCGTTCAAGAGCGGGGCGACATCTTCCAGCACCGTCTCTCGGAAGGACGACTGGACGCCCATCGGCGTCTCCTCGGGGTCCGAGAGGAGATGTTCGTTGCCGCCGATGAGTACGTCGCCACGGCGCGTCGGCCGCCAGTAGACTCGCATCGTCGGTTCCGACCCGAGCGGGCAGTCGTCGGGGAGCGGCGACTCGGGTTCGACGACGACTGCGTTCCAACGCAGTGGACGAACCGGTAACTCGACGTACTCGGCGAGGAGTTCTCGCGTCTTCCATCCCGTCGCGTAGACGACGTGGTCGGCGTCGATAGGGCCGTACTCGGTGTCGACGCCCGTCACCGTGCCGTCGTCGACGCAGAGGCCCGTCACTTCGTGATCGCGGAAGATTCCTGCGCCCGCTTTCTCGGCCTGCCACTTCAGCGTCATCGCGTAGTCCAGTGCGTCGAGATAGCCCGTCCCGTCGTAGACGAGGCCGCCGCCGTACGCCGAGAGGTCGCCGAACGAGTCGGGAAACTGGCTCAGCAGTTCGTCGCGAGTGAGGAACTCCCCGCCCGTCGGCGCTTCGTCCGTGTACTTCTCGGCGTCTTCCTTCGGCACGAGTCGAACCGTCTCTCGCTCGGCGAACGAGAAGATACCTCGTCCGTCGAGTTCGCGAAACTGGTCGAGGGCGAACGTCGCCCACCCATCGGGGAACGGTTCGAGCGAGAGCGAAATCATCCCCGAGGCGCGGGAACTGGTGTCGGCGGCGACGCCTCCCTTGTCGAGGACGACGACGTCGTAGTCGGGAGCGAGTTCGCGGGCGACGGCGAGACCCGAGACACCCGCACCGACGACGACGACACGGTCTGCACTGGTCGACATATCTGCTGCGAGGGTCAGACCGACTATAGTGCTACGGGTTGCCGTGAGCCACTCTCGCTGTGACGGAGCGTATCGTGTTGTGTCGTGACGTGACACACTGGCAAGCGATGAACATACAGGAACATTCATTATAGACTGTCTCGAACGGGGAAGTACACAATGCCGGTCGTATCTGTACGCGTCTGATTCTCCCGCGACCGAGCACCGTCTTTCGACTACCTGCAACCCCCCCAGACAGTGAGCACACACATCTCCCAATCGACCGACGACCGGCGACCAACCGAGACACAGACGTACCGACCGACGCTGGACTATCACGGTGAGCGATGGACGGCGTCGACCACCGACGAACGGGAACACTCCACGCCAGAGACTGCGACGGCACGCTGCCCGTCACTGTTCGACGTGACGAACGGCGACCGACTCCCGAATCTCGTCGACGCGGAGAACCAAGCGATGCCGTCGACCACACCCGACTCGACGGACCCGTAGCTACTTCTCTCACCCTTCCGTCTCGGCGGCCATGACGCTGCTCGACGTCTCGGATGGCTTCGACGTCCACGACTATCGGACGAAACTCAAACTCGTGAAACAAGACCGCGGGACGATGTATCTGGAGAACCGCGAGTCATGTCGCTGTCCCGCCTGCGAGCGCCCGTTCGACCGACTGTTCGTCTCCGAGAAGCGCGACGTGACGTTCAACAGCGCCCCCAACGGCCCAATCTGTCTCGTCCGTACCGACGACCAGTTACTCGTTCTCACGCACTGAATCCGCGCGCCGCTGTTTCCCTCTCGTCTGTATCCGCTTTCTCCTCCCTCGTCGACGTCCACACTCACCGAGAAGTACACGAGTTTGATGTTTCATCGTCTTGATTCGAATACGATTCGAATATCTGTATAATATTCTTCGAATATTGTTCGAATGTCTAGCGAAAGTCTCTTTCGAGACACAAACATTATGTACAGACATTCTCGATGTGCAGTCAGTGTGCCCCACCGTGGGCCGCACAGTTGCCTGAGACCATGACACGCACACACTACACGAGACGGACCTTCGTCCGAACGGCCACGGCGCTCTCCGGCGTCGCCGGCCTCTCCTCGCTCGCGGCCGCAGACCACGACGAGTCGGTCGTCGTCGTCGACGGCACCGCGAGCGACGACCTGCAGTGGTACAATCTCGCCGTCACCGGCGAAATCACCGGTAAGAGCAACGCATCGGGCGCATCGACGAACGACAGCGACTGGCTGGAATCCACCGCCGTCGCCGGCGGGTACGTCCGCGGCGGCAAGGACGCCTACAGCTTCACGGGTGACCTCGTCGGCTTCTGGTCTGACGAGAGCCCTGCAGTCTACGTCGACGGGTCGCGCGTCGACCCCGACCCGCTCCGGATGATTTCGATTCGGAAGGACGACCCCGCCTCCAGCGTCAGTTACGAACTGACGACGAGTGGCCTCCTGTCGAGTAGCGCCGCCAACGGCGCGAGCATCGACGGCGGCGACCGAGTTTACGGCGGCCGAGCGACTGGCTACGTCGTGAACGGCACCGACAGCTACGCGTTTTCCGGCGACATCGAAGACCTGACCGCCGACGGCGGCCTCTCCGTCGTCGTCGACGGCGAGACGGTCGGCTACGAGGGCGAGTGGCCGCCGCAGTCCGGTGGCAGCGACGGAAGCGGGAGCGACCCGGACTCCTTCGTCGCCCGACTCGAACGGCGCATCCACGAGAAGGTCAACGCTCGACGTCGTGCCAACGGTGTGAGCGAACTCGGCTACGACGCCGACCTCGCTGCCGCCGCCCGCGCACACAGTCGGGACATGGTCGACCGGGACTTCTTCTCGCACACCGCACCCGGCGACGACAGTTTCGCGGACCACTACACCGACGAGGGCGTCTCCTGTCGCGCACTCGGCGAGAACATCCTCTATCGGTCGCTCCGCGACGACGACGTCGACATCGTCGCCGAGAACGTCGTCACCCAGTGGATGAACAGTTCGGGCCACCGTGCCAACATCCTCCGTGACAGTTGGCAGGTCGAGGGACTCGGTGCCGTCGTCTCCGACGACGACCTGCTGTACGTCACCGAAGGGTTCGGTAGCGGCTGCTGACGCTCGTTCGACTCTCCACGACTCCGCTCTCCTCTTTCGGTCCCTCCCGTCTCTTCGCTTCTCTCCGTCGTACGCGACTCGGTACCATCATAGCCCGCTCGTCTACGTCGGTCCGTGGAAGTGAGTGTGGCCTTCGGACCCACGGGTATCGACACCAATGAGCATGCCTTGTGTGCATAATCCAACGGGCTTTTATGCTCTATGTGCATACAGCGAGGTAATGACAGCACTCGACATCACGCCGCTCACGTTCGAGGAACTCGACCCCGAGCGTCGGCCGTCGCTTCGGACGGCGCTCTTGCCCGTCTTGGCGGTCGTGCTCTTCCTCGGCGTCGGGTCGGCGGTTCTCAAACTCGACCCGCACGTACCGCTGCTCTGGAGTATCATCTTCGTCGCACTCCTCGCGCGACACCGCCTCGGCTTCTCGTGGGAGGAGGTCGGCGACGGCCTCGCCCGTGGCCTCCTGATGGGCCGTCAGGCACTCTTCATCATCTTCGTCATCTACGCGCTCATCGCGACGTGGATCAGCGCCGGGACGATTCCGACGCTGATGTCCTACGGCCTCGAACTGCTCAGCCCGCAGGTGTTTCTCCCCGTCGCCGCCGTCCTCGGGTTCGTCGTCGCGTTCGCAATCGGGTCGTCGTGGACGACGGTCGGAACGCTCGGCGTCGCCTTCGTCGGTATCGGGTCTGGTCTCGGCATTCCCGCACCGATGACCGTCGGGGCGGTGCTCTCGGGCGCGTATGCAGGTGACAAACAGTCGCCACTCTCCGATACGACGAACCTCGCCGCAGGAATCACCAACACGGACCTCTACGACCACATTCGCGCGATGCGAAACAGCACGCTCGTCGCCTTCGGTCTCTCCGTCGTCATCTACGCCGTCCTCGGTCTCCAAGTCGCGAGCGGCGGGGCGGCCAGTGGGACGGTCTCCGAGATTCAGACCGCGCTCTCGGGGTCCTACACGCTCTCGCTGCTCGCCTTCCTCCCTCTCGTCGTCACCTTCGGGCTGGCACTCCGCCAGTATCCGGCGCTACCGACGCTCGTCACGGGCGTCATCGCGGGCGTGGTGACGACTATCCTCCTCCAGGGGACAGGGTTCGTGGCGGCGTGGGAAGTCTTCATGTACGGCACGTCTCCCGAGACGGGCAGTGAGTTGGTGAACGGTCTGCTCGGGAGCGGTGGCCTCACTGGCTCTGCGTGGACCATCACCGTCGTCGTCGCCGCCCTCTCGCTCGGCGGTCTGCTGGAGAAGACGGGCGTCCTCGCCGTCCTGGCCCACGAACTCGCACAGGCGGTGCAGAGCGTCGGCGGCCTCGTCGCCGGCACCGGCGCGGCGGCGATTCTCACGAACGTCCTCACCGCCCAGCAGTACATGAGCATCGTCGTCCCCGGACTCACGCTCCGGGACGTCTACGACGAGTACGGCCTCGACAACGAGGACCTCTCGCAGGCAATCGAGTCGGCGGGGACGCCGACGGGTGCACTCATCCCGTGGCACGCGGGTGCGGTCTACATGTCGCAGGTGACGGGTGTCGCCACGCTCGCCGGTTCCTACGGACTGGGTGGCTACGCGCCCTACTACTTCTTCGGCATCCTCTCGCCACTCGTCCTCTTCGCTATCGCCGCGACGGGCATCGGCCTCCCCGACCCCGACGCCGAGAGAGCCTCGTCGTCGACGTCGACACCGACGCCGACGACGGACTGAGAGTCCGCTCAGTAGGTCTGTGACGACGCCGTTCCCACGTCGATTCGGACGAGCACGTTTCCGGACCACGCGTCTGGGTCGGCACCGTACTTCGCGTTGATGCGTCGCTCGGCGTCTCGGGTCGCTTCCGCGTCGTCGACGACGGTGGCCGTCCCGAGGAGCGTCACCATCCACTGGGCGTGGCCACCGTCGTCTTTCTGAATCGACAGCGCGACTCGGGGGTTCTCCCGGACGTTCCGTAGCTTCTGTCCAGTCGTGAGCACCTCGACGACGCCGTCGGCGTAGTCGTACCAGACAGGGGCAACGTGCGGTCGTTCGTTCGCACAGGTCGCCAGATGCGCCATGAGCGGTTCGCTCGTCAGGAGTCGTTCGACGTCGGTAGTGATGGATGTAGACACGTCGTGAGAGAGGTGCCGAAGCCGCAAAAGTCGTCGCTCGCGTACCTCCTCACTCGTTCGCCAGTCTCGGCAAGACGACGGTGACTGTCGTCCCGTCGTCGACGTCGAACGACAGGTCTCCACCGTATCTGCGGGCGGTCCACGTGGCAACCCACAGACCCACGCCAGTCGTGTGTTCGAGCGGTGCCTCTTCTCCGAGATGGAGTGCGTCGACTTCGTACTCGGAGATACCCGGCCCGTTGTCGGTCACGCGGATTGCGACGGCAGTCGGGTCGTCTCCGGCGGGTCCGACATGCACGTCGACGGTCGGGTCTGCTGCGTCGTTGTGAACGACGGCGTTCTCGACGAGTTCTGTGACGGCGAGACGAAGGAGCGGTCCGGCAGCGACGTGGGCGCGTTGGTCGATGGTGACCGAAATCTCTGCATCAGTCGTCTCTCGCACGTCGTCGACGGCGTCCGCCACCATCTCGGCAACGTCGACCGTCTCGTGGTGTTCGACGTCGATGCCGTGGACGACTCGCCCGAGTTTGTCCGCCTGTGAGACGAGTTGGCTCGCAGTGCGCTCGATTACCTCGGTCCGGGTCGTCGTGGGAACCGAGTCGTCACCGTCGTGGAGGTCCCTCGCGTGGCCGACGATGACGTTCAGGTCGTTTCGGAGGTTGTGTCGTAACAGGCGGTGGAGCACACGGAGATGTTCCTCACGCTGCCGTCGAGTGGTCACGTCGTGAAACGTGACGAGTTGGCCGGTGGCGACGTCCCGGTGCAGTGACAGTGGCTCGACGCCCACGTCGTAGGTACGGTGTACTCCGTCGACGTACTGGGTGTGCACTTGTTGACCGGTGACGTCCGGAATGTGCCGGTCCACGAGGGCGTTCAACTCCGGGGCGATACGCTCCAGACTGCGACCGACGGTCGCCTGACGAGAGCGGCCGAACAACGTCAGGGCGGCCGGGTTGGCGTCGACGACCTGTCGCCGTCCGTTGACGGCGACGACCGGGTCTGTCATCCGGTCGATGAACTCGTCACGCGTGACGTCGCGGGTGGCAGGGGTGAGTGTGAGGAGACGATACCGGAACACCGACAGCCAGAGCGCACCACCCGAGGCGAGGACCGCCATCGCGGTCGGGTCGAACCCCGGCTCTGTAAGCCCGAGAAAGTACACGACGTTGGCGAGAAAGGGAATCGCGACGGCGACGAGCAGTCCGAACGCCTGTCCACGGTGGAGATGGTCGTTTCCCTGACCGACGAGCATCCGGAGGATGAGCGCGGCACCCCCGAGCATGAGCGTGTAGCTGTACGCCAGATAGACGCCGTAGAGCGGTCCGTACTCCTCGACATGGAACGCGAACGTCCGGCTGGGATGGATTTCGAACGACTGCCAGACCAAGCTGTGAACTGAGTTCGTGACCCCGGCGAGCGCGAACCCGACGGAGACGACGACGAGAAGCGGGAGGACGCCCCGCGGCACCGACCGTCGGTAACCGGTGTACTGCAGGCAAAACACGAACCAACAGAGCGGAACGGCGACGATGAAGACGAACGTGACCTGCGAGAGGAGGAGCTTCAGCCCAACTGGGCTCGACAACCGGAGCGCGTACCCGACGGCCCACCCACTCGTCGCAATCAACAGCAGTGCTAACGAAAGAGTGCCCGGCGTCTCTCTATTTCGTGCTGTGTACGCCCCGAGTGCCGCGACGACCACTGCCGCGAGCAAGTGTAACTGAACGTAGAACCCGCCGTCCCACGTCATTACAGACGGTGTCGGTGTGTACGACGTCGCCGATGTAATATCATCTATCCAGATTTTCGGTTGTTGTTTCGAGATTCGCCGTAGATGATATAGCTGTGTCGGAGGGGCCCCTCTCTGACGGTGCTGACGGCCAGGAGATACCGTTCACCGTCTCTCGGTTTCGGCACGCGAACGGTTCGTCGACGAAGTTACGCCACCGTAAGGGTAGACGCTCAGACGAGTGAGTCCGGACGGGTCGAGAGGTACTCGAACACGAGTCCGAGACCCAGTCCGTACGCGAGATGTGCGAGGAGTGTCAACACGACGTAGAGTGCCAGTCCGAGACCGGAGAACCCCTCGTAGAACACGAGGACGAACCCGGTCCAGAGGATTGCACCGAACACCATCCCGCTCACCGGCGGGCGCTCACCCGGGAGGTACTCCATCACGGAGGCGAAGAGCAGTGGGAACGGTACCATCCCGTTGAACAGGAACACGAGATAGCCCACGACGAGCGTCGGTCCGAGCGTCTCTAATCCAGCGAGTCCACCGAGTGCCGCGAACGACTCTCGGGAGAAGACACCGACGGACTCGGCGACGAGCAACACACCGGTCATCATCGCCGTACCGACGAGCCCGCCTGCAGCACCGATGACACCGTCGCCGACGATGCCGAGCAACCGGTCGAACTCGTCGTCCTCGATCTCCATCTCGTCGAACGTCTCGTCGTACTCGGTTGGTGAATCAGCCATGTTACCATATACCGCACGAATCGTCTTAATGTTCCTTCTTCTGCCCCAGACACTACTTTGATTCAGATATTTTCACTAAACACCGATATTGGTTCAGAAGTGTGCAAAGGATAAAGACCGATTGACAACAATTAACATGGATGGGTGTGGTGACCGGAGTGGAGACAGCAGGGGTACCGTTGCACTCGCAGGGGCTTCTTCCGAGTGGGTCGCGCATCGCGGTGTTCTCCGAGATTTTCACTGTCTTTCTCGTCCTCGGGACGTTCGTCGGCGTGTTGGTCATCGGCTACATGCTCTACAACGCCTACCGATACCGCGACGGAGACCACCGGACAGACGACGCCGACCGGCCCGTACTCGGCGAACTGCCCGGCGATAGCGGCGGCGGCCGAAAACTCCTCTTCTCGTTCTCGTTGAGCGCCATCGTCGTCGTCTCGCTCATCGTCTGGACGTACGGTGCGCTCCTCGACGTCGAGAGCGTCTCCGCACAGTCGGCAGACGCGGACAACGGCGTCGACGTCCGCGTCGAGGGCTACCAGTTCGGGTGGCGCTTCGTCTACCTCAACGGCTACCAGTCGAACGAACTCCGCGTTCCGGCCGATACGACGGTGCGACTCTCCGTCACCTCCGACGACGTGTTCCACAACTTCGGGATTCCCGCACTCAGGGTGAAGATGGACGCCATCCCCGGGCAGACGACCGAGACGTGGTTCGTCGCCGACGACCCAGGCACGTATCAGGCGAACTGCTACGAACTCTGCGGGGCGGGCCACTCGTTCATGAACGCACCGGTCGTCGTGATGGAACCCGACGAGTACGACGCGTGGTACGGGTCGACGACGGCAGCCAACGAATCGAGCAGCGCGAACGAATCGAGCGACGACGCGGAGGCGACGACAGCATGACGCACGACCGACACACGGAGACAGACGGTGGAGCGACGATAGACGACGAGTTCCTCGAACCAGTCGTGGTAGACGAGTCCGAGATGGGACTGCCGCCGATGACGTCGGTCAAACGCTGGCTCCTCACGACGAACCACAAGGACGTGGGCATCCTCTATCTCGTCACCTCGCTGTTCTTCTTCGTCTTCGCGGGGATTCTCGCCCTGCTCATCCGTCTGCAACTATGGTCGCCGGGCGAGGGCATCCTCTCGGCCGTCGCGTACAACCAGACCGTCTCGGCACACGGCCTGCTCATGGTCTTCTGGTTCATCTCGCCGCTCGCCTTCGGGTTCGCCAACTACGTCGTCCCGCTCCAAATCGGCGCGAAAGACCTCGCGTTCCCGCGACTCAACGCACTCAGCTACTGGCTCTATCTCTTCTCTGGACTCCTCTTTCTCGTCTCGTTCTTCCAAGGGGGCACACTCGACGGCGGGTGGACGATGTACGCCCCGTTGAACATCGCTACCTACACGCCCAACATCGGCGCGACGACAGTCGTCCTCGCGCTCATCCTCTTCACCATCGGTATCACCATGTCGTCGGTCAACTTCCTGACGACGATTCATCGGATGCGCGCCGAGGGGATGACGCTGATGCGACTGCCGCTTTTCAGCATGTCCATCCTCCTCACCGTCTGGATGATGCTGTTCGCCTTCGCCGCCCTGCTGGCGGCACTCCTCATCCTCACCTCCGACCGCCTCCTCGGTACCTCGTACTTCGCCGCCGACGCCGGTGGCTCGATTCTCTGGGCACATCTGTTCTGGTTCTTCGGTCACCCCGAGGTGTACATCGTCTTCTTCCCCGCCCTCGGCGTGATGGCCGAGGTGTTCCAGACATTTACTGGAAGACGACTCGTGGGCCGCAAGTGGTTCGTCGCGTCGATGGTTCTCGTCGCCGTCCAGAGCTTCATGGTCTGGATGCACCACATGTTCCTGACGAGCATCAACCTCCCAGTCAAGACGCTGTTCATGGCGACGACTATCGGTATCTCGCTTCCCTTCGACCTGATGGTGTTCGCACTCATCTACACGCTCGTCAAGGGTCGCGTCCGGTTCACGACGCCGTTCCTCTTCGCGTTCGGCGCACTCGTGTTGTTCATCCTCGGCGGCATCACCGGCGTCTTCTTAGGGGCCGTCGTCCTCGACTACGAGTTCCGCGGCACCTACTGGGTCGTCGCACACTTCCACTACGTGATGGTCGGCGGGGCCACCGCGCTCTTCGGGGCAATCTACTACTGGTTCCCGAAGATTACGGGACGGATGTACGACGAGTTCCTCGGGAAGGTTCACTTCGCGATGTACTTCGTCGGCTTCAACCTCCTCTACTTCCCGATGTTCCTCGCGTGGGAGACGCCTCGGCGCGTCTACGAGTACGACATCGGTCTCACCCCGTGGCACCGACTGGCGACGATTGGCGCGTTCCTCTTGGGCGCGTCGTTCCTCGTGATGTTCTACAACCTCTACCGGAGTCTCTCGGTCGGTGAGTCGGCACCGGCGAACCCGTGGGAGTACGCGACGACGGCGGAGTGGGCCGTCTCCTCGCCGCCGCCGCTGGAGAACTTCCCCGGTCGGCCGAGTTACGCGACTGGGATGCTCAGCTTTCTCACGGCGTCCGGCACGCCCGCAGTGAGCGGCGGTGGCAGAACCGACGGCGGTGTGGCCGACGCGCACCGTCTGGACACCCAGTCAGCGCACGACGCCCACGCCCACCACGACAGCCACGCGAGTCCGTGGCCCGTCGTCATCGCTCTCGGCGCGTTCCTCGCCTTGCTCGGTCTCTCGGCGCTGAAACAGGGCGCGTTCCCCGAGGGAGTCGTCGGGATGGTCTACGGCGGAACGGCGCTGTTCGGCAGCGTCGTGTTGGCGCTCTCGCTCGTCCAGTTCGGCCGTGAGTCGTTCCACACGAGCGAACCCGACGTCGCCGAACGTTGGCCCTTCGCAGGCGTCGAGCGGACGAAACTCGGCGTCTGGATATTCCTCGCCTCCGACGTCGTGCTCTTCGGTGCCTTCATCGGGTCGTACATCTTCATCCGCGTCGCCGCCGGGTGGATGGGGTGGGAACCAGTGCCTCACGACCCAGTACCCGGACTCGTCAACACCTACCTTCTGCTCACGAGTAGCTTCAGCGTCGTCCTCGCGCTCGTCGCCGCGCAAAAACGGAACCGGACGTGGCTCGTGGCGACGCTGTCGCTGACGTTCCTCCTCGGCGTGGCCTTCCTCGTCAACAAGGGTCTGGAGTGGGTCGAACTGTTCCACGAGGGGGTGACGTTCTCCTCGGGCGTGCAGGCGTCGACGTTCTACCTGACGACTGGGTTGCACGCCGTCCACGTGATTCTCGGACTGCTCATCCTCGGTTTTCTCATCGCCCGCGCAGTCGGCGGGGCGTATCTGGACGACGAGCGACCGGTCGAGTACTTCGGGCTGTACTGGCACTTCGTCGACATCGTCTGGCTGTTTCTCTTTCCGCTGTTCTACATCCTGTGAGGTATCAAAATGACATCAACGAAACTGTACGCGGTAATCTACGTCGTCCTCTTCGTGATGGCGACGGCGCAGGTACTCGTCGAGTTCGCGGGACTGAGCTACTGGCTCGCCTTCGGGGTCATCCTCGCGCTCTCGGCGGTGAAAGCACTCCTCGTCGCGGGCTACTACCAACATCTGCTGTTCGAACCACGCTCCATCTCGTATCTGCTGGTGGTCGGACTGCTCGCCGCGGTGGGGTTGACGCTCGCGGCAGCGTACTCCATCTCCTGACGTCGGTCCGTCGGTTCGTCGACTTTCTCCGTGTCACACCGTCGAATCAGGAGCGTACAAAATTTTAAATCGTTATAGAAGTATGAGGTTATCGGATATCCACCAATGACAGCCGTAACACTCGACGTAGCCAAACAACTCGTCACCGCCGCCGAAGAGAAAGCCGAAGACATCGACGTGCCGATGTGTATCGCCGTGATGGACGAGGGAGCGAACCTCGTCGCGTTCCACCGGATGGACGACGCACTCCTCGCCAGCGTGAGCATCTCACAGAACAAGGCGTACAGCTCTGTGACACTCAAACTCGACACAGAGACGGTCTGGGAGGTGTCACAGCCGGGTGAATCGCTGTACGGTATCGGCGACACGAACGACGGCCGTATCATCACGTTCGGTGGCGGTATCCCGCTCGAAGTCGACGGGAACGTCGTCGGTGCCGTCGGCGTCTCGGGTGGGAGCGTCGAAGAGGACGTCAGCGTGGCAGAAGCGGCCGTCGAAGCGTTCGAGTCGGTGTAGCGGTTTTTTCGGTTCCGGTACCCCATCACTCACTCGACTGGTCTCAACGGCGTCCCCTTCGCGAGACGCGCGGCGTTCGACCCCAGATAGCGGGCGGACGCCGCCGCCGGGTCGGTGACGTCGAACACGGGCGCGTCGGCGGCGAGTTGTTTGTGGTGGACGACGAGTCTGGTGTCGCTCACACAGACACCGATTTTCAGCGGCGACTCGACTGCCGCCTCGTGCGCGATGGCGACGCAGTCGCCGTCGAATCCAGATTCGACGACCCACGGGACGCCTTCCTCTTCGATACCGTGTTCGACGTACTCGACCAACGCCGACGCTGTCTCACCGAGAGAACGGACGTAGATACGTGGAACGTCGTCTCCGTCCGAACCGGCGTCGCCTCTACTCATGCGGTTCACGTTGTGTGGTAGCACGCATAAAGGCGCGTGGTCGTGCGCTCAGTCCGTCTTCGTGGGTGTCCGTTCGAGCGACGTCGACAGTTCCGCCGGGAGTTCGAAGTCGAGATACTGCCCGCCACCGATGTGCGAGAGGACGAGTCCGGTGGCGACAGCGTTGCGTGGCCCCATCTCGCCACGGACGTTGGCGCGGCCGCAGACGATGCCGTACTCCGCGAGGGCGTCCGAAATCATCTCGGGAATCTCGAAGTCGAGCGACGACCGACCGACCATCACGACGAACGGAATCTGACGAATACTCTCGGTCGGTGTGATGAGGTTGAGCGCCCGTTCCGCGTTCGTGACGAACACGTTGCGCTTGGCCCGCCGTCGGACACGACGAATCTCCTCGGGAGATTTGCGTACCGGAACGGGTCGCATCTCGCCGTCGTCTTCGAGGAGGACCGTCCGACCGAAGAGCGACGGGTCGACCGGTTCGTCGAGGAAGTCCACCGTTCCATCCTCTTCGCGGATGCTGAACAGCGTCTGGACCTTCGCGGAGGGATACTTCTTGACCGCCTCGGCCACGTCTCGGTCGTCGAGGCCGAGTTCGGAGTCGATGAGCATCGTGACCATGTCGCCCGCCCCCGAGAGGTGAATCGAGTCGATCTCCTTGTCGACGTCCATGTACGCCGCGTCCGTCGACCCCCCGCCCATGTCGAGGATGGCGATGGGAACGTCCGTGCCGGGCGTCGTGAGCGACCCGAGGACGGCCATGTTGGCTTCGACACCTTGGATGACGACGGTCGTCCCGAGTTCCGCCTCGATTCCGTCGGCGATCTGTCGCATCGGCAGTTGTTGGGTCTTGACCATCGCCGCGAGGGCGACGGCGCTCTCCATACTGTGCTCGCCTGCGACCGACCCCTGAACCGCCTGCGGGATGAGCGTGTCCACCGCCATGATGTCACGAATCTCGATAGAGTCCATCGGTTGGCCGGTTACTTCGGCCATGCTGTCTCGTGCCCGGTTCAGCATCCCCCCGATGTTCGACCCGCTCTCGCCGCGAACGTCCGAGACGGGCCAGTTGTTCATCACCGCCTCCATGATGACCTCGGCACCCTGGTCGACGGGCACTTCGGTCGTCGACCCTCGACCGCTGACGATGTGGAGGTTTCCGGCCGGAATCGTCCGTTCTTCGACGTCGCCACGAGGGGTCTTGATGACGACGGCAGACTTGTTGCCGACGAGCGCTCGGGCGACGGGGATGATCTTCTGTGTCTCCTCTGCGGAGAGGTCGAACACCGTCGCGATGCCGTACGGATTCGACAACTCGTCGATGGTCTTTCCGGTCGCCTGCGGGGCGACTTCGACGGCGGTCGGTTGCCCGCGCGGAATCTTGTCGAGGTCCGACACCTCGTCGAGAATCGGAATCTCGACGTCGATACGGTTGTGAATCAACACCGCGTCGTCTCGCTGGACGATTGCGCCCTCGACGTCGTACCCGTTCTCGTGCCACTCGTTGATTCGGGCGGCGGCGTCCGCGAAGTCGACCGAGTCGGGAACCAAGAAGATGACCGGGTCGGCCGGGTCGTGGTCGGCCATATCCGCCGTAATCTCAACCGATGTCCCCGTGCCTAATCCGACGCCACCCGGCGTCGACGGGTCGTGTCCGATCATCGTCGACTCCGTGATGACCGTCTCGGTAATCGTCTCCATCGCGACGTCGCCGATGACGGGGGCCGCCTCGTTGAGCAGCACGCGGTCGATGTCGCCGGGGTCGATACCGACCTGCTCTGCTGCCCGGGTGAGTGCGTTCACGACGCCGGGAACGTTCTTCTTCGTCCCTTTCAGCCCAGTCGTTCTGTAGAGCGCACTCGCGACGAACTCGTGTGTCCCGTCGTCCGACGTTCGCAAGAGCGCGACTTCGGTACTCGAGTTGCCGATGTCCACGCCTGCGATGTATGCCATGAACTGCCATGTGGGGGAGTCGAAAAATACCTTTCCCAGCGCCGAGTGACTGTGTTCGTCTCACTCGTGCCGAGAGCGCCTCTACGGCCCACTCACACTAGCAATCGTCTATTTTGCCCTACTTTACGCCTACAATGTCAAATTTACTTGCACTATCACCGGTGTGGTTGTTATTGTTCACAAATATATGTGAAGGTATAAGCATATACTCACCAAGGGGTACGTACCATGTCAGACGGTGACGCGAGAGATGAGAACGTTCCCCGTACAGACGGGGGAGGTGAGGTACAGGAAACGACACCGAAGCGGTCGAAACGGTTCGAAGCGCTTGATAAGCGAGAAATCGCCAAAGACGGGTTCGTCAACGAGTGGCCCGAAGTCGGCTTCGTGGCGATGGAGAGTCCGAACGACCCCGACCCGAGCGTTCGGGTCGAAGACGGAAAGATCGTCGAGATGGACGGCAAGGAGCGCGAGGAGTTCGACTTCATCGACCGATTCATCGCCGACTACGCCATCAACGTCGAGAAGACAGAGGAGGCCGTCGGCGTCGACTCGTTGGAGTTCGCGCGAAAACTCGTCGACATCAACGTACCACGGGCAGAGATCGTCGAGTTGTCGACGGCGATGACCCCAGCCAAACTCGTCGAGGTGGTCAACCACCTCGACATCGCCGAGATAATCATGGCGATGAAGAAGATGCGGACGCGCCAGACGCCGGGCAATCAGGCGCACGTCACGAGTCTCAAGGACAACTCCGCACAGATCGCCGCCGACGCCGCCGAAGCGACGCTGCGAGGCTTCTACGAAGTCGAGACGACGGTCGGCGTGGCTCGGATGGCTCCACTGAACGCGCTCGCGCTCCAAATCGGCGCACAGACCGGTCGCGGTGGGTCGCTCCCGCAGTGTGCCGTCGAGGAGGCGACGGAACTCCAACTCGGGATGCGCGGGATGACCAGTTACGCCGAGACCGTCTCGGTCTACGGCACGGAAGACGTGTTCAAAGACGGTGACGACACGCCGTGGTCGAAGGCGTTCCTCGCGTCGGGGTACGCCTCACGGGGTGTGAAGATGCGCTACACCTCGGGTGCTGGCTCCGAACTTCAGATGGGACAGGCCGAAGGGAAGTCGATGTTCTACCTGGAGACGCGGTGTGTCCTCGTCAGCAAGGGCTGTGGGGTGCAGGGCCTCCAGAACGGCGGTATCAGCTGTATCGCGATTCCGACCGCCGTACCCGCTGGCGTCAAGGAAGTCGCCGCCGAGAACCTCGTGACGATGCTGGCGGACCTCGAAGTCGCCTCCGGCAACGACCAGACGTTCACACACTCCGAGAAGCGCCGGACGGCCCGGATGATGCCGCAGTTCCTCGCCGGAACCGACTTCATCTTCTCGGGCTACAGCGCCGTCCCGAACTACGACAACATGTTCGCGGGGTCGACGTTCGACTCCTACGACTTCGACGAGTACAACATCATGCAACGGGACCTGCAGGTCGAAGGCGGGACGCGACCCGTCGACGAGGAGACGGTCCTCGAATACCGCGAACGCGCCGTCAAAGCCCTTCAGGTCGTCTTCGACGAACTCGGCTTCCCGCAGATTACCGACGAAGAAGTCGAAGCCGCCATCTACGCCAACGGGAGCAAGGATATGCCCGACCGGAGTACGGCACAGGACATCAAAGCCGCCGAGGAGATGATGGCGGAGGAAGTCACCGGCGCGGACGTCGTGAAGATTCTCGCACAGAACGGCTTCGAAGACATCGCGGAGAACTTCCTCGGTATCCTCAAAGGCCGAGTCGCGGGTGACTACATCCAGACGTCGGGCATCTACCTCGGCGACGGCGAGTTCGAAGTCTCGTCGGCCGTCAACGACCCCAACGAGTACCAAGGCCCCGGCACAGGTCACCGACTCGAAGGCGAGGCGTGGGAGGAGAAGAAGGCGGTTCGGTTCGCCGTCGACCCGGAGGACATCTGACCATGGCCCAAGCACAACAACCGCAACAGGACGAGAACGAGCGGAAACTCGTCCTGACGGACAAAGGCGAGGCTGAAGAAGGGACGGCCACCGACGAGGTGGTCATCGCCATCAGCGCCGGGTTCAACACGATGAAAGACGAGACGCTCGCGGGCGTCAAACTCGCGAACGTCATCCGCGAGATGATGGCCGGTATCGAAGAGGAGGGACTCACCGCGCGCGTGGTCCGATTCACCGACAGTCTGGACCTCGGTGTCATCGGCCTTCGCGGTGCGAAACTCAGCGGGTCGGGTATCTCGATCGGGATTCAGACGCGCGGCACGACGCTCATCCACCAGGAGGACCTCGTCCCGCTCAGCAACCTGGAACTGTTCCCGCAGGCCCCGCTCATCGACCTCGAAACGTACCGGGCAATCGGCAAGAACGCCGCACTGTACGCGAAAGGCGAGAACCCGGAACCCGTTCCGGTCGCCAACGACCCGATGGCGCGCCCCCGGTATCAGGCGCTCGCCGCACTCTGGCACATCAAAGAGATGCAACTGAAAGACGAGGACGCAGCCCCGATGGAACAGGAGGTGTCCTTCGAATAACTATGACCGACGACATTCACTACCCACTCGGAGACAACCCGGACGACGTGAAGACACCGAACGGAACGAAGCTCTCGGACATCACCTTGGAGAAAATCGTCTCGGGCGACATCGGCGGCGAGGAACTCGTCATCGCGCCGGAGACGCTCGAAAAGCAGGCGCAGATCGCCGAGAACGCCGGTCGACCGCAACTCGCGCAGAACTTCCGGCGGGCCGCCGAACTCACGGCCGTCCCGGACGACCGCATCCTGGAAATCTACAACGCGCTTCGCCCCAGTGGGGCCGACAAACAGACGCTCCACGACATCGCGGACGAACTCGAAACCGAGTACGGTGCGGAACTCAACGCCAAACACGTGCGTGAGGCCGTCGAAGTTTACGAGCAACGGAAGCTGTTCTAACCGGTCTCGACTTTTTCGAAGCCTACAGCCGCGGATGTGACTCGACGGCGCGCATGTGTCGACACGACTTCTGACCGACCGGTCGGCGTGCGACGTGACAGTTGCAGTCGACGGCTCTCCCGCCCGCCACTGTGACGACGTGGTCGACGCCGTGTTCGACGGCGCGTGCAGACGCTGTCTCGGCCGCCTCGGCGTCGACGCGCGAGACACGAACCGTGCCGTCGTCGACGAGGGTGAAGCGATACCGTTCGCGGTAGGCCTCCCAACCGAAGTTCCGGTTCCGGTCGATGGTCTCTCTGAGCGTCTCGATGTGTTCACGGCCCTCGTCGGGAGTTTCAGGATTTTCGGGAGTTTCGGACGCGTCGTCCGTGCCGTCAGCACACATACCACACGGTACGCGTATCCGAGTGTTAGCTGTTTCTTCCGAGACGCTCAGTACGTCGGATTCTCCTCGGGGACGCCGTCTCGGGCGTTCACGAGACGAGCGAGGACGAACAGGAAGTCAGAGAGACGATTGAGGTACGAGACGGCCGCCTCGTTTACACTCTCCTCTTCTTCGAGGAGGACGACCGCTCGACGCTCGGCACGGCGACAGACCGCTCGTGCGTGGTGCAGACGAGCACCTGCGTCGCCGCCGCCGGGGAGGATGAACGCGGTGAGCGGTTCGAGTTCCTCGTCGGCGGTGTCTATCCACTGCTCGATAGTTTCGACGTGTTCGTCTCGGACGACCGGGTCGTCGTCGTCGGGTTCGGGGTTCGCGAAGTCCGCTTGGATGATGTGCAGGTGGTTCTGGACGGCGGCGAGCCACTCGTCGACGTCGTCGTAACCGGTCGGGCGAACGCGGCCGACGAGGCTGTTGACCTCGTCGACGTTGCCGTAGGCCTCGATGCGCGGACTCGCCTTCGAGACGCGGTCCATGTTCTGGAGGTCGGTCTGGCCCTCGTCGCCGCGTCGGGTGTAAATCTTCATGGGTCGGGTGTATCCTGTGGTTCAACTGTCACGGGGTTAGTCGTTCTGTACGAGTTCACCGAGTGCCGCCTCGTGGCCGCAGTGCGTACAGAACCACTCGCGGTCGGTTATCGTCTCGACGTCGATGTCGCTCAGTCCCCAGTAGCCGTCGCAGTTCCCACAGTTCACGTGGACGAGCGTCTCGACGTACGCCGTATGGTGCTGAGACATCGCACGATAACGTGTGGCAAGCGTATTAAACGTACGCGTGGCGCGGTCAGCAGGTCAGAGCCGTCGGCGACCCACTGGCCGCCAGTAGAGCAGTCCGACGGCGAGGACGAACACGACTGTCGAGAGGTCCAACGAGTAGGCCGCAACCGCCGTGACAACGCCGGCGCTCCCCCCGGTAACACCGCCAGCGACACCGCCGACAGCCGCGACGACGAGCGGGAAGCTACAGCCGATACAGGTGACGAGTGCGAGCAGTCCGGGCACCGCCGCCTTCGCCGCGTCGAGCACCGCCACGTAGACCAGATACGACAGGGCGAGGTAGCCGACGACGCGGAAGGGGACGAAGAGCAGTCGGAGGTTCGGTGTCGTGTAGGCGACGAGCGGTCCCCACCCCGGCGAGGCAGCCGTGAGCGTCACACCGACGGCGTCGGGGTGGCTGTGGCCGAACGCGAGGAGACCGGCCGCGTAGGTGAGAACGAGGAAGTAGGCACTCGCGACGCAACCCGCGAGGATGCGCTGGCGGCGACTCGCGGCGGGTGGTCGCGTGCGGTTCACCGCCCACACGCCGACGTTCAGCCAGACGAACGGGTAGAGGACGAACCGGAGCGTCGTCGGTTCGGCACCCGTCAGGCCGAAGTAGCCAGCGACGAGCAGGAGTTCGACGGCGACGACGACGGCCCAGCGACGAACGTCGGTGGCGTAGGCGAGGCGGGGGAGACGAAGGCCGGCGAGCGTGGACACGCGACTCACCCGAGACCGACGAGGTTCCCGACGATGGCGACGACGACCACTGCGCCGAGGACGAGTCCCGCCTCGCCGGCGGCCCGGGCGCTCGCGTGACCACGGTTCCGGAGGGCGACGTAGAGACCGACGGGGAGATAGAGACCGAGGACGAGGACGAACAAGAGGACGATAGTCGTGGTCGCCGGAGCGGTGTCACCGCCCAGCGAGAGTAGTGTCGCCGCACCGAAACCGAGTGCGACGACGACGAATCCGAGATACCACGTCGCCTGACTGTGGACGAAGCGGTCTACGAGCGCCTCGCCGGGGAGCGTGAAGTCGGTCGACTGCGGGCGTCCCGTAGCCTGTGCTGTCCGTGCTTCGGCGGCGACGGTCGCCATATTCCGTGGCACCTGCACGGTGTAGTGTTGCCACGTTCGTAAGCGAAGCGTCGCTACGGCGACGACGACGACGAGCACCCCCATCACCAGCGCGCTGACTAAGTACGTAGCTTGTGCCATGATACCACTACTCTATCCCACATAATTGATGCCGAGCGAACATAAACGTTCGCGCACTCGCGACCCCGAAACGGACCCATCGTTGCGACGTGTTTCGGGCGATTTCGCCGAATTACGTCGGTTCTTTAGTGGTGTCTAAGACACTCCTCAGTCGGTTTATGCAGTGTATAGGAAAGCCCCTTCCGCATCAAGTCGGAGTCGATGACCTCTCGGTCCACCTCTCGAAGAACCTCGACGGCACCGAGTATCCGGGCACCGCTTCTCACGGGCAGGAGGAACACCGATGCGTAACGTCGGTCTCATCGTCCTCGACACCGTTCGCAAAGACTACTTCGACGAGTACGCCCCCCGACTACAGGCGCTCTCCGACACCTCGATGACGCAGTGTCGGGCCGCCAGTTCGTGGAGTACGCCGAGTCACACCAGTCTGTTCACGGGCAAACTTCCCTCGGAACACGGCGTTCACTCGGAGAGCTTCGACGCCTCGTTCAGTTTCGAGCAGTTCGACGTCGAGGACACGTTCCTCGGTGACCTACCCGAGCATCGAACGCTCGGCCTGAGCGCCAACTCCTACATCAACACGGCGTTCGGCTTCGACACGCTGTTCGACGAGTTCTACGACTTCTCTATCGGGTCGCACACCAACGAAACCCTGTTCACCGACGGACTCGTCGTTCAGGAGTACATGAAGTCGACGGACGAACCGAGCGCGGCCAAGCGCTATCTCGGGTTCCTGAAGGCCTGTGCGGCCCACGACAAGCCGCTCAAAAGTGTCGCGAACGGCGTCTGGTCCCAGATCGGCCACACCGTGAAGGACCTGCCCGTTCCGGAGTTCGTCGACGACGGCGCGAGCAACATCGTGAAGACGGCGACGGAGCGCTCGACGGCGGGCGACGAACCCGTCTTCCTCTTCACGAACTTCATGGACGCGCACACGCCGCTGCGGAATCTCGTCCAGTACGACCAGTCGCTGCACTCGGTTCCGAACTCGTGGAGTTCGCGCAAACTCGACAAGTGGGAACTGAACAAGGACAAGGCGGCGACGTCGGAGTACACCGACAACTACCGCCAACTCTACGCCGCCTCCATCGACTACCTCGACCGCGTCGTCTCACAGTTCCTCGTCGAACTGATGGCCAAATCCGAGGAGGAGTGGACGTTCGTCGTCATCTCCGACCACGGCCACAACCTCGGCGACGACGCCGACGACGGCCTGTTCCACCACACCGGCAGCATGTCGGAGGGTATCCAGCACACGCCGTGTGAGATTATCAACGCGCCCGACGGCTCTGCGAAGGAGATTACCGACTACGTCTCGCACATCGACCTCACCGACCTGATTCCGAAACTCGCGGCCGACGAGCCGATTCCGGAGGACTTCGGCCACGACCACGTCGTCGCCGAGACTATCGGCCTGCTGGGCCACGGCGACCGGACGTGGGGCCACGAGTTCACTGAGGAGGACCACGAGTTCTGGAACCGGATGATTCGTGTCGCTTACGAGGGCGAGACGAAACTCCAGTGGGACTCCCTCGGCGAGTGTATCGAGTACGAACTCGACCACGACCGACCGTCGTGGCAGCGTGAGGTCGCTCGTCACAGCGGGCCGCCGCCGGAAGTGACCGCGCTGTTCGACACGCCGCTCGACGAGTACAAGAAGGCCGCTGCGGCCGGCGAACAGGACATGGAGTTCGACGAAGACGTCGAGGAGCAACTGAAAGAACTGGGGTATCTGTAGATGGTTGGGGTCTGTGGCGCACTCGGTGACCACGCGGCACTCCCGCCGGCGTTCACCGACTCGGTTACACACCGCGACGAAGAAGAGCGAGTCACCGTCGACGACGACGGCTTCTCGCTCCACGGGTCGTTCCACTCGCTGCTCGCGGGCGACCAGCCCGCGACGGCCGCCGACGGCGACGTCCGAATCTGGGTCTGGGGCGACGTGTACGGCTACGACAGCGGGTCGGAGCACGTCGCTCGCTCGAACGGACGCGGCGGGAGTGCCGCGTTCTGTGCGCGTCTCTACGACGCACTCGGGATGGAGTTCGTCGCCGGACTCAACGGTGGCTACGCACTCGTCGTCCACGACGTGGCCGAGGACACCGTGTCGTTCGTCACAGACCGCATCGCAACCCGACCCATCTTCTACACCCGCGCCGACGACGGGGCGTTCGTCTTCTCGTCGGCGTCACAGTCACTCGCGGCGTATCCCGGTATCGACACCGAGTTCGTCCTCCCGTACCTCTACGAGTATCTCGAACTCAGGCGCGTGTTCGGCGTCAAGACGCCGCTCGACGGTATCGAGGAACTGCCCCCCGCGTCCGTCGTCACGGTCGACCTCGACGACCTGTCGACGGAGACGTGGACCTACTGGACGCCCTCGTACGAACCGGTCGACAAACCGTTCTCGACGTATCTCGAGGAGTTCACCGAGACGATTCAGGAGGTCTTCGCCGAGTGGACGGACGACGACCTGGACTACGGTCTCCTGTTGAGTGGTGGGAGCGACTCACGACTCATCCAAGCGGCGATGGACCAGCCGATGGCGGCGTTCCACAACGCCGACTTCATGAGTCGCGAGGCGAAGATTGCGCGCCGGGCGGCGACGGTCAACGGTGACGAGTTCCACCTCCTCGAACGCGACGAGGACTACGACGCCCGCCTGCTGGAAGACGCGCCGAAGATATCGAACTTCAGCGGCTGGTTCGACCAGGCGTACTTCAGTGGCTTCGAAGACGACATCGTCGAGAACTGCGACATGCTCGTCGCAGGACTCTACGCCGACATGCTGTTCGGTGGCCACCCCTTCGCGAAGCACGGCATCTCTGTCGGCGACGTCGGGAACTTGTCGCTCCCGCTCCGACGGTCTATCGACAGCATCGACGACTACATCGACTTCCAGATGAAAGACGCCGTCGAACCGCTCTCGTACTTCACCGAGTCGTTCTCGCTGCAGTCCGTGCTTCGGTCGAACATCCGCCACCAGGGGGACGAAATCGTCAGCCACGGCGTGCGCTACGGGTCGCTGCAGGACCTCGTGATGTACGGTGACTTCTACCCGATGGGTGGCGACACCGACGCCATCTTCTCGCGGACGTTGATGCAGATGCGACCGTACCGGACGCCGTTCCTCGACAATCGTCTCCTCGACCTCGCCCAGCAGATTCCGGTTCGATATCTGCTGCGTCGAAACCTCGTCAACGCCGCGGTCACCGAACTCGACCCGGCACTCGCGGAGATTCCGCACGCTCGAACCGGTGTCCCGCTGAAGTATCCGTTCCCGGTCGATTTCCTCGGCGACACCCTCTACGGGTTCTGGCGAAAGCACGTCGCCGACGAGTCACCACCGGAACCACATCTGACGCACGCGCCGTGGCCGAACCGACAAGAACTTATCCGCGCGAAAACTTTCACTGAAGAGACACTGTATGCTCAGCGACACTTACTCGAAGGTTTGCCCTTCCTCGACTTCCAGGGGGCACTCGACTGTTACCACGAACACTGTGACGGCGTGAACAACCAGACCGTGCTCTACTCACTCTTGACACTACTCAACATGCCCGCCACACAACGCGCTCACGACACCCTCGAGAGGTCCTCGCTCACGTCCTCCGAACACGGTGTCGCCGTCGACGGAGGGCACTCACGACCGTCGGGGAGTTCCGAGTAATGAGCAGTCGATTCGAGTCGAACACGACGACGACCAACTCAGTGGCCAAAGATAGGCAGATGAACCGAGAACTGTTCGGCGTCTTCGGTGACCGAGACGCCTTCGACCGTCTACGCGCGCGGGAGGACTTCGACGACGTCCTGACCGGAAACGGCACAACCGTCGGTATCAGAGACTCGTCACTCGACCACCCGAGACGGAGCGCTCGCTACGAGGGTCCCGAGGGGATGTGCGCCGTCTTCGGCGAACTGATCCCCCCAACGGGAACGGACCCAGACAACACCGCCGAGTGGCTCCTCGACCGGTTCTCTCGTCACGGGTTCGCCGCACTCACCGGACTGAACGGGTCGTATATCGTCGTCATCGACCACGACGACGAGAGGGTGGTCGTCACCGACCCGCTTCGGTCGTGGGAGTGCTTCTACGCCGACGTCGGTGGCGTCCGCGTGTTCAGCACCGACCCGAGTACGCTGACGCCTCTCGTCGACGAGTCGGATATCGACCGCGAGGCAGTCTTGGAGTTTCTCCACCTCGGCACGGTGCTCGGGACTGCGACGGTGTTCGACCAGATTCGCCGTGTCCCCTTCGACGGGTATCTCACTGCCACCGACACCACGGAACTCTCTCGGTTCGTCTACGAACCGCGTCGGTTCGACTACGTCGACGAACTCGCGACGCGACTGGAGCAAGCAATCGAGCGCCGTGCGGGGCTTCCCGGCCCGCGCGGCCTCCTGCTCTCGGGTGGGAAGGACTCGCGTGTCCTCCTCTCGAAACTCGACATCGACCAGTGTTACACCGTCGGCAGACCCGGGTCGCGCGAGGTACGCGCCGCTCGAAAAGTCGCAGAACAGTACGGTGCGGCCCACGAGGTGCTCGCACCCGACGACCGGTATCTCCGCGGTGGCGACGCCAAGATTCGCTGTGCGCAAGGTATCAAAGAGTCGCTGCACATCCACCACGCGGGCTACGACGACGAGTTCGACGTGGCGACGATGTACCACGGCGCGCTGTTCGACACGCTGCTGAAGGGGTACTTCCTCGAACGCGACGGTGTCGAGATGTTCGGATCGAAACTACCTTCGAAGCGACTCCACCCCAATCCGAACCCCATCGACTCGCTGCTCGACACACTCGGCTTCTTCCCCGAGGCGAGCGAGCACATCGCCGAGGCCACGGGCGACCTGTTCGGGGATCTCTCGGTCGACGACCCGACGACCTTCTTGCAGGGGCGACTCAGCAAGGAACTCGACAAGTGTTGGTCCAGAACCGACTCGGTCCACAACGCGATGGACCTCCTTGTCATCCGAAACCAGCCAGTGATGCCGTTCCGGACACATCTGGCCGACAACTACTACGAGTCCTTCATCGCCGCCGACATCGACTTACTGGAGTGGCACCTGAAGACGCCGCCGGAACACCGTCACGACGGGATGTTCTGGGAAGCGCTCGAACGCATCGACCCGACCATCTTCCACCACCGACCACCGAGTCAGCCGTACTCGTCGACGCAACTCAACCAAATCGAGCGGTTCGTCCGCCGAAAGGTGCCGGTGCTCGAACCGTTCGAGTCGGCGTGGCCCGACCGGGACGACGTGTACGACCGCTACGAGATGGACCGCGAACTGTTCCCCACCGAGGAGTCCATCCACCAACTGCCCGTCCGGCAGAAACTGCGCGTGAACGACCTGCGCTGGTGGCTGAAGTAACCTGTCAGTAGTTCTTTAATCGAGCGGGGCGCACCCTCGGACGATGCGTCCCCGCCTCCCCTCCTACGACCACTTCAGCGTCGCCGTCGGCGTCTTCGTCGGCGGTCTGATACTGTGGGCACTACTGTCGATATCACGAGTCGTCCCGTTCGTCCCGTCGACCCCCGCGTCGCTCGGGACGGTCTTTCTCGCCGTCGTCCTCGTCACGTGGACCGTACTCGAACAGTCGCCGAGTCGGGTCGACGACGCGCTCGAACGTGGTCTGCACTTGGGGCTCGGCGTCTGCTCGATACTCCCGCTCTCTGCTCTGCTCGTGGCACAAGCGGCCGGATACAGTCCGTCGCCGACGACGCGTTGGGCGACGGTCTGTCTCGCCCTTGCCGGAGTCATCGCCGCTACCGCAGGGATTCACAGACGAGCCACCACCTGTCTCCGGGAAGCGTCGGTAGAGGCGACTCTCGCGGCGACGCAGTCCGCGTGGACACTGCTCGTGAGTTCCTTCGTACTCGCGATACTCAGTACCTCAGTCGTCTCACTCGGACTCGAAGGCCGACTCTATTTGGGGCTCGTGATTGGTCCTGCCATCGGGTCGACGGCGGGAACGTTCGTCGGGAATAGAGCGGCCACGCTGAGCGTCACAGAAAGTGGTCTTCTCGTCAATCCGCGGCGCGGCAAACTCTTCTCGGTGCTGTCGTGGGGATGGCTGTTACGGGTCGACTACACGGACGAGACGCTATGGGTCACGTCTCTCCTCCCGGTGCCACAGACCTACTACTGTGACCTCTCGGGCCGCGACGATGCCGAAGCCATCGTCAAGACAATCCGCCGCCGACACGAATGTTCCCACGTATCAACACTTTAGCGCCGGGCCGAACAACCACGAGATGATGCGTCCCCGCCTCCCCTCCTACGACCACTTCAGCGTCGCCGTCGGTCTGCTCGTCGCAGGCGTCGCCGTGACGATTCTCCCGTGGCTCACGCTCGTCTCACTCGACGTCGTCGGTGGTCTCGCTCTCGTCGTCGCCCTCGGCGTGTGGGTCGTCCTCGAACAGATTCCCGAGCAAGTGAACGCGGCACTGGACAACTATCTCTACGCCCTCCCGCCGGTTCTCGCCGTGGGACTGGTCGCCCTGTTCGTCGGCGAGAGTGTCGGCATCGACCGGGTGCTCCCGGATTCACTCCACCTCCCGTTGCTCGGGCTACTCGTCCTCTGTGGCCTCGTTGGGGAGACTGGAAGACGACGCCGCGCACGAGTCGTCTCGGAGCGAGAGTCGATGCACGCGCTCGTGACGGTGACCGAATCGCGCTGGTTCGCAGTGGCGATAAGTGTCGTCGGGAGTCTCCTCGGATACGCGATCATCTCCGTCGCGTTCGGCGAGGCGTTCTCGCCGTGGCGACTCGCGTTCCTCGCCGGTGCCAGTGTCGTCGGAGCGGTCATCGGGACGCTCTTTCAGGGGAGAGAGACGAACCAACTCGCCGTCCTCGACGGTGGACTGCTCGTCCGCACCGAGAGTGGACGGCCAGTGACCGTCGTCCCGTGGTGGCAGGTCCGACGCGTCGACGTCACCGACGGAACGGTCCGAATTCGACGGGGCCTCCCGTTTCCGACGACGTACTACAGCGAGTTCTCGGAGCGCGAGGAGGCGAAGCGCGTCGTCGACGCGATTCGGCGGTGTCAGCGACGCACCTGAATCGACCTATCCGTAGCTCTCGACCTTGCTCACTCGCTCGGGGAGGCCGAGTCGTTCCGTAACGTCCGTCACGCTCTCACACATTCGGCCGACGCCGCAGATGTAGAGTTCGGCGTTCTCCGGGTCGAGTCGAGCGTCGATGTCGTATCTCGCTTCTGAGTCGAGGTGGCCGTGAAGCTCCTCCGGAACCCGTTCGCGGTCGACGCCCTCCGCGAGGTACTTCACGAGCGTCTGTTGGACGTAGGCCGTCTCGCCGACCCAATCGGTGAGCAGGCGTTCCTGGCTCAGCGTCGGGACGTAGTGGAAGTTCTCGTGTTCCCTCGAGAGTTCCTCGAACTCCGCGTGGTACGGCAGGTCGTCGCGCCACGACGCGCCGAGGAAGAGCCACACGTCTCGGTTCTCACCGTCGTGGCTGTCGAGTCCCTCCTCGAACGTGTATCGAATCATGCTCCGGAGCGGTGCGACGCCGGTTCCCGTCGCGACGAACACCATGTCTCGGTCGGACTCGTCGAGCAGGCTCAACTCGTCGCCGAACGGCCCACGGACGAACAGGTCGTCGCCACGCTTGGCCCCATCGAGGAGCGACGGCGTCAACTCACCGCCCGGAACGCGGGTGATACAGAGTTCGAGTTCGTCCTCGTTGGGCGAACTGGCGAGCGAGTACACACGTGGCTCCTCCTCTTCGAAACTGATGCGGACGTACTGACCGGGGTCGAACGCGAGTCGCTGTTCGTCCGGCGTGAGTCTGAGGCCGAGAAGTGACGGGTAGGACCGGTCGGCACGGTCGATTAGCGCGTCTATCTCGTCTGCGGTTCGCTCCTCGCCCGCCTCGACTAACTCGTCGACGACCTGTTTCCACCCGCGGACGTCCGTCGGTTCGTCGGCGTCGCCGTCGAGTCGTTCGGCGACGTCGGGCCATCGTCTCGACAGTTCCTCACCGACCTCGTCGGCGCGTGACTCGTCCATCGGTCTCGCCTCCGTCACCCTCGCCGTCTGGTCGACGACCGGGTCCGGTTTCTCCTGTGGTCGGTCCGGGTCCTGCTCCATACGGCTCTGTTTCTCGTTCTCCCTGTTAGGCACTACGGCAGAACGGGCTTCACGACCGGAGCGGGTGCTCGTCACCCACGCTGTGCCGTTCGCTCGTTGAGTACCGTCGGAGCGAGTACACCGACACCGATGAGGACAGCCCACTGAATCCACTGTACGTCGGTGAGGGCTATCGTCACCAACCACAGGAGGGTGCCGAGGACGACGAACGCGAGCGTCGTCTTCGTCTGACGGGAGACCATGGCTCACGGAGACGACTTGCCCCCCGAAAAGTGTTGCCTCGACTACCCGAAGAGCCGACTCAGAGAACGCGGTTGACCATCCCGTCGACGTCACCCGCGGCGAGCGCCTCGTAGTTCTGCACGATTATGTCGCGCCACCGCTCGGGTTTCTTCGGCGTCGACCCGGCCATGTGCGGCGTGACGACGACGTTCGAGAGGTCCCACAGCGGCGAATCCGCTGGAAGCGGTTCCTCCTCGAACACGTCGAGTGCCGCCCCACGAATCGAGTGGTGCTGGAGCGCCCGTGTCAGCGCCGACTCGTCGACGACGCCGCCGCGGGCGATGTTGACGAGAACGGTGTCGGAGTGCATGAGTCGGAACTCTTCGTTCCCCAAGAGTCCCGCCGTCTCGTCGGTCAGCGGGCACGCGAGGACGACGTAATCCGCCCGCCGGAGCACCTCGTGGTAGTCGTCTGCGGCGAACAGGTCGTCGACGGCGTCGGGTGACTCGCTGGTGTCGCGTTTCGTCCCGAGAACCGTCATCCCGAGTACGCTACAGAGTTCGGCGACGCGCGTCCCGATTGCACCGACGCCGACGACACCGACGGTCTTGCCGCGCAGTTCGCCACCCTCGAAGCGCTCCCAGACGCCGCGGGCTTGCTGGCGCGTCCCCTGCACGATGCCGCGTTCGAACATCAGGAGGTAGCAGAGCACCTGCTCGGCGATAGGTTCGGCGTGGATACCCGAGGAGTTGGTGAGGACGACGTCGCGCTCGCGGAGGGCGTCGTGGTCGTAGTGGTCGACACCCGCGCTGAGCGCGTGGACCCACCGCAAATTCGTCGCCGCCGCGAGCAGGTCGTCGTCCAGCGTGCCGGTGACGATGCCCGCTACGTCTTCGGCGTACTCGACTGTCTCGGTTGGCGTCTCGGCGACGAGGACGTCGTCCGAGCGGATTGGACCGCTGAGAGCAGCGAGGAGCTCTTCGGTGCGTTCCGGAGGAACAGTGTGCGGAATCAAGAGTCGGGGACTGTCGGTCATTGTCGGTCGGTCACGCCGCCGTCAAAAATAGCCTCGTCTCTCGTCACTCGTCTGCCGGTTCGAAGTCGAGGGCGACGGAGTTGATACAGAATCGTTTCCCCGTCGGCTGAGGGCCGTCGTCGAAGACGTGTCCGAGGTGGCTGTCACAGCCCTCACACCGCACCTCGATACGGCGCATCCCGTGGCTGGTGTCCGTCTCTGTCTTGATGTTGGCGTCCTCAGCGGCGTAGAAGCTCGGCCATCCACACGAAGAGTCGTACTTCGTCGACGACTCGAAGAGGACGGTGCCACAGCCCTTACATTTGTAGACGCCGTCGTCGCTCCGGTCGACGTGTTCGCCGGAGAACCGTGCTTCCGTTCCGCTCTCTCGGAGGATGCGGTACTCCTCTTTCGAGAGTTTCTCGCGCCATTCCTCGTCCGTCTGGGGGACGTCCTGTCGCTGACCGGTGGAGTCACTCATGTGTTGTCGGAGGAACCGAACGCGGTTAAGGGCTTTCTCGACTGCTCACTTCCGGACGCGTTCGAGGACGATTCGCTCTTCGAACCCGCCACGCTCGTGGGTCTTCTCGCGGCCGAGTCGTTCTACCTCCTCGCGGTCGATGTCGTCGGTTCGGCAGATTGCACCGACGACGGCGAGGACGTCTGCGAGTTCTTCGGTCTCACCCGTCTCGCTGAACTCGGTCGCTTCCTCGACCAACTTCTCGCGCAGACGCTGGCGGTACTCCGAGTCGTCGGCGACGTGGGTCTCGGGTGTGTCGCCGCTCTGGCGAATCAACTCGGGAACGTTGTCCCGGACGAGTTTGTCGAACTCGATAGTCTCTCGGTCGCTCATTCTGGGTAGAGTTCGACCTCCTCGTCTATGGCTTCGATGGCCGCGACGTCCTCGTCGTCGAGTTCCAACTCCTTCGCTTCGAAGTTCGCCCGCAGATGTGCCTCGCTGGAGGCCTTCGGGATGACGACGACGTTGTCCATCCCGCAGAGCCACGCGATGCTCACCGCGGCTTCGGTGGTGTCGTGTTTCGCGGCGACGTCCTGCAGTTCGGGCACGTCGAACACCTGTCCGCCCGCCAGCGGCGAGTAGGCGACGAGCGTGTAGTCGTGCTCGCGCGCGTGTTCGACGAGTTGCGACCGTTGAAAGAGCGGGTGATACTCCGTCTGGTGGGCGAAAAGCGGCGTCTGGAGGGACTCACGCGCTTCGTCGAGTTGGTCGACGGTGAAGTTGCTCACACCGACGTTGTGCACCTTTCCGGCGTCGACGAGGGCGTCGAACGCTGGGAGCGTCTCTGCGGCGTCGTAGCTCTCGATTGGTCGGTGGACGTAGAGGAGGTCGACGGCGTCGACGCCGAGGCGGGCGAGACTCGCCTGTGTACTCGTCAGGACGGCGTCGGGTGCGAGGCTGTCGGCCCACACTTTCGTCGCGAGAAAGAGGTCGTCGCGGGCGACGGGGCTGGCGGCGATACCCGCACCGACGACGTGCTCGTTGTGATAAATCTGTGCCGTATCGAGGTGGCGATAGCCGACGTCGAGTGCCGTCGCAATCGTCTCGGCACCGCTGGGTGCGTCGAGTCCCATCGTCCCGAGACCGACCGAGGGGAGCGAGTCGTTCATAGTGGATACTCACAGTTGTCGTACTTAGGCGACCGGGTCACCGCTACACTACGTCAGACATTCGACGTTACGTCGATGCGTCCGATGCGGTGGGTCGTCGAAGTTAGCGTCCGCCGTTTTCTGACTGGACCGGCGTCGTGATAGTGTGTTCGACCAGACTGGAGATTCCGCGACGAAGTCGGTAGGAGACGGCGCGTGGGGAGATGCTGAGTTCCGTGCCGAGGTCCGCGAGGTCGACCGCTCGTGGTTCGTGGAAGTATCCGCGGTCGTACGCCAAGCGGAGTGCGTCGTACTGTTTCTCGGTGAGGTTGTATTCCTTTCGGAACCCCGACTTCGAGAGGTCGTACAGTTTCGAGAGGTCGATGGGCATCTCCGTCTCGACGCAGTGTGACTGAAATCGCTTCGCGTGGCGTCGGTCGGGGAAACGCAGGCGAAACTGCCAATGCCCGCCGGTCGCTTGTGCCGCGAGGAGGGTTCCTTTGGCCTCGACGATTCCCTCGACGAGACAGTCGACGCGGTCGTTCCAGTCTAACTCGTAGAGGCGACGGTCGGGCATCGACTCGACGAGGCGAAACTGGTCGACGTTCGACGTGGAAGCGACCTGCTGTTCGAACGCGTCTAGCGCGTTGCCTTCGACCCAGAGAAAGGGGAGGGACTGCTGTTCTGTGGGGACCACTTGGTCTAGTTCGACTTCGATACTCGGCACGGCCTCGAGTGCATCCCCCAACGCAAATGACTCTGCCGGGAGAGAGAACTCGAGAATGATGGCCATAATCTCCGCTTCTCCCCCCCAACGGTAATGCGTTGGGGTCACCTCTCGCATCTCGTGACTCAGCGTTTCTCGACGAGTTCCGGGAGTTCGTCGAGGCCGTCGACTTCGTACGTCGGGTCGGTGTCGAAGTCGGCCTCGGCCCGGTGTGGACGGCGGATGAACACCGAGTCGAGTCCGGCGTCGTGGGCGGCGATGAGGTCCGTCTCACTGTCGCCGACGTAGAGACCCGTCTCGGCGTCGAGGTCGTCGAGCGCACGCTGCAGATAGTACGTGTTCGGCTTCTTTCGAACGAGGCTCTCGGGAATCGGTTCGCGGCCGTAGGCCGTCTCGAAGAGGTGGCCGATATCGAAGTGGTCGAGGAGGAAGTCGACCGTCTCCTGTTGGTTGGAACTGACGATACCGAGCGGATGGTCGAGCGTCCGAACCACGTCGAAGTCGTCGTAGAGACCTTTGCGCCCCGCACGGACCTCCGCTTGCTGGTGCTTCGAAGAGGTGCCGTCTCGGTGTGTCCAGAACTCCGCCGGGTCGAGTCCGTACGCGTCGCAGACTCGCTGGAGTGCGTCGGGCGTCACACCCACTGCCATCTCGTCGACGTGGTCGGGGTGCGGGTCGACGTTCAGGTTCGCAAACGTCTCCGCCGTGGCCCGCCGGAGCACCTCGTACTCGACGAGCGTCACGAGGACCCCGTCGTTGTCGAAGAGAACTGCATCGTACGTCACAGCATAGTCGAGACGTCGCTCGATAAAACGCGTTTCGGCGTCAGTCTATCGAGGAGCGCAGGTTGGTTTCTAGCCACAAATTCTGTCAACTATGTATTTCAGGGACGCAGATATTTGTATGCTTAGACACACTGTGTTTCCGTGAACTTCGACTCAGATGGCGGTACCTCTCGTCGGCTGTCCTCCGTGGAGAGTCGGCCACCCTCCTCACGACGTGGACGATGACCGACGCCGACGTCGACGTCGACGAACGGTTGGCTGCCGCACTGTTTCGTGACCCAGGAGGCCTGATGGGCCTCCTCGACGCCGACGGGACGATTCGTCGTGTCAACCAAACCGCGGCCAAGTCTCTCGGCTTCGACGAAGAGTCGCTCGTTGGCGAGTCGCTCGCAGCGCTCCCGGGGTGGTCGGCGTCGACACGTGAGCAACTTCGTGACGCGCTCGATGCTGTGCGAGACGGCGAGTTCGCCCAACTCGAAGTCGAAAACCAAGCCTTCTCCAGGAGCAGGTGGTTCCACCTCTCACTGTGGCCCGCACTCGACGACAGCGAGACCGTCGACACGCTCGTGCTACGCGGTATCGACGTCACCCGAGAGAGAGCGACGCGGACGGAGCGTAGACGGCTCAAACGGCAACGCGACGCAGAGCGAGAACTGCTCGAACGAGTCTTGGAGACTGCTCCAGTTTCGATTTACGTAACGAACGACGACCACGACGTCGTCAGAACGAACAGTCGTCTCGACTCTCTTCTGACAGAACTCGGCGTCGACTCCGTAGCGCAGTTAGGAACGACTGACCACGTGACCCTGCTCGACGCTGACGGAACTCCACTCGACCCGCCGACGCTCGTCAGCGACGTGGTGTTCGAGACGGGGCGTGCGGTCGACGGAGTGAAACGTGGGGTCGAACTCGACGACGGCAGCAGACGCTGGTTCTCGGTGAACGCCGTTCCCGTCTTCGACGACGGTGGAGACGTCGAGTACGTGGTGAGCTGTAAGATAGATATCACGGGCCAAGAGCTCCAGCACCAAGCGCTCACACTCTCGAAACAGCGTATCACGGTTTTAAACCGCGTTCTCCGCCACGACATCCGAACCCAATCGAACATCATCGCGGGCTACGCCGACCTCATCGCCTCCGCTACCGAAGCGAGTTCTGAGGCAAGTACGTTCGCCCGTATCGTCGCGGACACGGCGAGTGAACTCTCCGAGATGAGCGACACCGTCCGAAAGATGGAGGAGATTATCGGTGGCGTGGAGGGGGCGGAGGTGGTCGCTCTCGACACACTCGTCTCCGATGCGGTTGCCTCTTTCGAGCGCGAGTATCCGAACGCCTCGCTCGACGTCGACGTTCTCAGTCCGCTCTTCGTGTTCGGCGTTCCCGGTCTCACCGAGGTGTTCTCTCAAGTGTTGAAGAACGCGGTGACACACAACGACAGCGAACACCCACGAGTCTCGCTCACGACGCGCCGGCTAGAGACGCCGTCTCTGGTCGAAGTGCGTATCTCTGACAACGGGCCCGGCATCCCACACGAGGAGGTAGAGGTGCTCAGCCGCGACGCGGAGGACTCACTCCACCACGGAAGCGGGCTTGGCCTATGGTTCGTCAACTGGCTGGTGGTCGGTGTCGGTGGCTCTCTCGACTTCGAGACTGACGACACCGGCACGACCGTCGTGATTCGACTTCGTGAACAGACGGAGCGGTCACAGGTCGTCAGCCTCGAAGACGCTCACACCGGGGACATCGACGACACCGACGACGCCGAAAACTTTGAACACACTAGCGACGCTGGTGACGAACCCACCGGTTGATTCTCGCTCTCGGTTCGTGACGATACCGTCGACGGCTTACCGGGTCACGGTCGCTTTTCCCCGTCGCCTCCGTAGTGTCGCACGATGACGATGACCACGCAAACGTCTCAGACGGGGGCGACACGATGACCGACTCACTCGCCATCGTCGGTGCAGGGGCCGCTGGCGCGGGAGCGGCGTACGCCCTCCGCGACAGCGACGTCGACGTGACCATCTTCGAGAAGAGCCGTGGCGTCTGCGGGCGTGCGGCCACTCGCCGGAAAGAGGGGTGTCGCTACGACCACGGCGCGAACTACATCAAGGACGCCGACGGGCGAACGACCGACCTCCTGTCCGAACTCGGTGAGGACGGACTCGTCGACATCGAAGAACCGGTCTGGACGTTCGACGCCGCCGGCCAACTCTCCGAGGGCGACGGCGATAGAGACGCGCACAAGTGGACGTGGGAGGACGGAATCACTCAGTTAGCCAAACGTCTACTCGCACAGACGGACGTCCACGTCGACCAACCGACCCGAATCGAATCGGTCGAGCGTGGTGACCACTGGCACCTCACCGACACCGACGGCGAGACGCACGGCCCGTTCGATAGCTTGCTACTCACGCCGCCGGCACCGCAGACTGCCGCACTCCTCGCGGAGTCGAAGTGGAACGACGAGCGCTTACCGGCACTCATCGAAGCCGTCGGAGCCGTCTCCTACCGCACGATTCGGACGTACGTCCTCGACTACGGCTTCGAACTCGATGTTCCCTACTACGCGCTCGTCAACACTGACAAGAACCACGCGGTGGGGTGGCTCTCACGCGAGGAGTGCAAACCGGGACACGTCCCCGACGGCGAGACGCTCCTCGTCGTCCAGATGAGTCCCGACTGGTCCACCGACCACTACGACGACCCGCTGGACGAGTCGGCGCCCACCGTCGCCCAGATGGTTGCCGAACTCCTCGACGACGAGCGACTGTCCGACCCGGAGTGGGTCGACGACCAAGGGTGGCGCTACGCGCTCCCGGACGACGGTGCCGTAGACGACGTGATTCGGAGCGCCGAGGACGAGAGACTCTACTTCGCGGGCGATTGGGTCGTCGGCGACGCGCGGGTTCACGCGGCGCTCTGGAACGGTATCGAGACGGGAGAACGAATCGGCGAGTCGCTTCGAGGCGACTGAGCGACCGGCCGAGTCGAGTGGACCAGCCGACTACTCGTTGCGGCGCTGTTTGAGGTTCTGCCGCGTGAACTGCGGGCTGGCACGCAGTCCTTTCTTCGAACGGAACGACCGATAGAGCAGGAAGCCGATAGGGAGCGTCAGTGCGGCGACCACGGCCGCCGGTTCCCACGACCCGCCGAAGGCGTAGAGGATGGCCGACGACAGGACGCCGACGGCGATGAAGATGGCGAAGGCGAGCCGTTTGGCCAGTTTGTCGAAGACGCCGTTCTTGTCGTCGACGCGGACGTTGAGCGTCAGATTCTCGCGCTCGACCCGGTCGAGGACGCGTTCGAGTTTCGGGGGGACGCGAACGAGTGAGCGAGAGGTCGACTGGAGTTGGTCCGAGACGTTGCCGGCGACCTGTTTGATGGTCTCTTCTCTGTACCCTTCTTGTGTCAAGTACTCCGTCGCGACAGAGATGAAGTCGAAGTTCTCGTCGAGGGTGACACAGACGCCTTCGACGACGGTGGCGACGCGGAGGACGAGTGCGAGGTTCCGAGGGAGCCGCAGCGGGAACTCGTAAATCGTCGACTCGACTTGCTCGATGATCTGGTTGACGCGATACTGTTCGATGTCCTCGCCGCGAGCGTCGGCGATGGCGAGTTCCATCACGTCGGACATCACCTGTCGGTCGGCGTCGGGCGAGAGCGTTCCCATCTCGATGAGCGTGTCCAAGATGGCGTCGATGTCCTGGTTGGCGACGGCGATGTAGAACTCGACGATCTTGTTCTGGATGAACGAGTCGACGCGGCCGCTCATCCCGAAGTCGTAGAAGATGACCGCGCCGTCGTCGTCGACGGCCAGATTGCCGGGATGCGGGTCGGCGTGGAAGACGCCGTCGTCGATGATCATCTGGAGGTAGATGCGCTGGAGGCGTTCGGCGAGTTCGGTTCGGTCGATACCCATCTCGTCGAGCGTCTGAATGTCGGATATCTTCACGCCGGGCAGGTACTCCATCGTGAGCACGCGTGGCCCCGAGACGTCGTCGGCGACGGTCGGAATCCGGATATCGCGGTTGCCTTCGAAGTTCGACTGAATCTCTTTCAGCATCTCGGCCTCGCGGTTGTAGTCCATCTCTTGGCGGATGGTCTTCGCGAACTCGTCGGCGAGGTTCTCCAGAGAGAACGCCCGACCCTGTCCGATGAACCGCTGGACGAGCGGAAGCGACCACCGAATGACGCGAAGGTCGGCCTCGACGAGTTCCTCGATTCCGGGGCGACGAACCTTGACGGCCACTTTCTCGCCGTCGTACTCGGCGAGATACACCTGTCCGAGACTCGCGCCGCTGATGGCCTCGGTGTCGAAGTCGGTGAACACCTCGTCGACGGGGCCGAGGTCCTCGTGGAGCACCTGTTGTGCATCGGCCCACTCGGCGGGTGGCACCTCGTCTTGGAGACTCGACAGGACGTCGACGTACTCCGGCGGCAGGATGTCGGGACGTGTCGACAGCAGTTGGCCGAGTTTGATGAACGTCGGTCCGAGGGTCAGAAGCGAATCGAGCAGTACCTCTGCACGGCGAACTCTCGTCTCGGCGTCGACGCTTCGTGAGCGGCCGAACAGAACGAACCGCTTTCGGTCCCGTGTGTACGCGACGATGAGCGGGGAGAACTGATAGAAGACGAGTAGAAATCGCCAGTAGGCGCGGAGATTTACCAGGGTAACCACTCCGGGCTTACGCGTCCTCTATCTCGATGGTCTGCCCGGGGGCGGCCTCGCGTTTCGGTAGTCGGATTTCGAGCACGCCGCGTTCCATGTCGGCGTCGGCACCGGCACCGGTCGCGTCCGGCGGGAGGGGAATCTCGGCGTCGAGGAACAGCGAGCGGTCCTCGCGCACGTAGCGGAACTCCGGGGGGAGTGCTTTCTCACGACGCGCTTCGATGACGAGTTTGTTGTTCTCGATGCTGATGTCAGCGGTCTCACCCGAGACACCGGGGAGGTCGAGAACGATGAGGTACGCGTCGTCACTCTCCAACAGGTCCGCGAAGACGGCCTCCGGGAGTTCACGCAGCGCGTCACGCAATGCTGACATGGACGATTCTTAGGCCCGGGGGTCGAAAAAGCCCGCGGTCGGTGAGGCGATTTCCGGTGTGTGTCGCAATAGCACATGATGCCTCTCTCGTCGTCCCGACGTGTCTCCGCCGCCGGTGCCGGGAGGACAGACGCTTTCACGCTCGGGGCGCAACTCCCGCGTATGCCCCACGACGACTTGCGACGCGCAGGGTTCAAAGAACAGACCCGCGTCGCCGCCGCCCGCGAGACGATACTGGAGGCGGTGACACCACACGACCGAACCGACCGCATTCCCCTCGACCGAGCGGACGGTCGCACGGTTGCCGAGACGCTGACCGCGCCGAACCCGGTTCCCGGCTACGACCGCGCCGCGATGGACGGGTTCGCCGTGCGCGCCGAGGACACCTTCGGCGCGTCGGACCGCTCGCCGAACGTCCTCCACGAGGGTGCCGACGCCGTCGTCCCCGGCGAGGCTGTCCGCGTCCACACAGGAAGCGAACTCCCCGAGGGTGCCGACGCCGTCGTCATGGTCGAGCAGACCGAGACCGTCGGCGACGACGTGGAAGTGTTCGACGGCGTCGCCGAAGGTGAGAACGTCGGTCCCATCGGCGAGGACGTCGCCGAAGGAGAGGCGCTATACGAACCGGGTCACCGACTTCGGCCCTCCGACCTCGGTCTACTGAAGTCCGTGGGTGTCACGGAGGTCACCGTCTTCGACTATCCGACCGTGGGCGTGATTCCGACCGGCGAGGAACTCGTCCAGTCGGACCCCCGACCCGGAGAGGTCATCGAGACGAACGGGCTGACCGTCTCGAAGTTCGCCTCGCGGTGGGGTGGCGTTCCGACCTACCGAGACGTCGTCACCGACGACCCCGAGGCACTTCGTGCGGCCATCCAACGCGACCTGACGAAGGACGTCGTCGTCCTCACCGGCGGGTCCTCCGTGGGTGAACGCGACTACACGCCCGAAGTCGTCGACGAACTCGGCGAGGTGCTGGTCCACGGCGTCGCGCTGAAACCCGGTCACCCCGTCGCACTCGGTGTCGTCGAGGAGACACCCGTGTTGATGCTCCCGGGCTATCCCGTCGCCTGCATCATCAACGCGGTACAGTTCCTCCGCCCCGTGCTGAAGCGAATCGGAAACCTCCCCGAGGAACCGCACCCGACCACCGACGCGACGCTGACGCGGAAGATTACCAGCGAACCCGGGACGCGAACGTTCGTCCGGGTGCGCATCGAGACGGACGAAGACGGCGAGCGCAGGGCGACACCTACCCGCGCCAGCGGATCGGGCGTGCTCTCCAGTGTCGCACTCGCCGACGGATGGGTCGTCGTTCCCGAGGGTCGGGAGGGAATCGCCGAAGGAGAGACTGTCGCCGTCGAGAACTGGGAGTGGTCGGCATGAGCAGTCGCAAGGAGTTCCGTGACCTCGCCGAACCCGAGGAGGCACACGCCGCCATCGCCTCGCTGGACCTCTCTCCCGCCCCCGAGACCGTTTCGCTCGACGAGGCCCGTGGTCGCGTCCTCGCGGAGCGACTCGACGCCGAACTCGACGTTCCGGGGTTCGACCGGGCGAGCATGGACGGGTACGCCGTCCGCGCGAAAGACACGTTCGGGGCCGACGAAGCGGACCCGGTCACCCTCGAACTCGCCGGAGCGGTCCACGCCGGAGTGGAACCGGACGTCGAAGTCACGGAGGGAACCTGCGCCGAAATCTCGACTGGGGCGGTGATGCCGCCGGGAGCGGACGCCGTCGTGATGGTCGAGCGGACGGACGAGACGGATGATGGAGCAGTTCTGTTTCGGACGGCCGTCGCACCGGGCGACCACGTGATGCTCGCCGGTGCCGACGTCGCCGCCGGAGCGCGGGCGCTTGGGCCCGGCACGCGCATCACGCCGCGCGAAATCGGCCTGCTGTCGGCACTCGGCGTCGACGAGGTCCCAGTTCGCGGGAAACCGACGGTTGGAATCGTCTCGACGGGCGACGAACTCGTCCGCCCCGGCGACGACCTGAACAGTGACGCGGGGCAGATTTACGACGTCAACAGCTACACCATCGCCGCGGGTGTCGAAGAGGCGGGTGGCGAGGCGAAACTCTACCCCCACGCTGGCGACGACTACGAGGAGATGGAGCGCATTCTCCTCGATGCCGCCGACGAGTGTGACCTCGTGCTCTCCTCTGGGTCGACTTCCGCCAGCGCCGTCGACGTCATCTACCGTGTCATCGAGGACCGCGGTGAACTCCTCTTGCACGGCGTCGCCGTCAAACCCGGCAAACCGATGCTCGTCGGGTCGCTCGGCGGGGGTGCCTACGTCGGCCTTCCCGGCTACCCCGTCTCTGCACTGACCATCTTCCAGACGTTCGTCGCGCCCGCGATTCGGCGGGCGGCGGGCGTTCCCGAACCGCAGACGGCGACAGTAGATGGAAAGATGGCCGTTCGAGAGCGATACGCCGAGGGCCGGATGCGACTGATGCCGGTCGGCCTTCTCGAAGACGAGGAGGGCGACACGCTCGTCTACCCCGTCGACAAGGGCAGTGGTGCGACGACGAGTCTCGTCGAAGCCGACGGTATCGTCGAAGTCTCACCCGACACGAGCTATCTCGCCGAGGGCGAGGACGTGACCGTCCGACTGTTCTCGCCGGACGTCCGACCCCCGTCCATACTCGGCGTCGGCGAGGACGACCCGGCGCTCTCTCGACTGCTGGACCGCCTCGACAACCCCCGATATCTCCCGGTCGGGAGTAGAGAGGGCCTGCGTCGTCTCCGCGACGGCCTGCCGGACGTCGCCGTCGTCGCCGGTCCTGCCGAACGGGACATCGAGAGCGTCGACCTCGGTGGGTGGACCCGGGAGTGGGGACTCGTCGTCCCCGCGGACAACCCGGCGGGCGTCTCGGGACTCACAGACCTCGTCGACGGCGAGTTACGGTTCGTCAACCGTGACCGCAACTCCGGGCTTCGGACGAGTTTCGAGGACGCGCTGGACGAGTTGGCCGACGAGCGAGGCGTCGAGCGACACCGTCTCGTCGAGGCCATCGACGGGTTCGACCTCACAGTGAAGGCCCACGAGAGTCCGGCGCGGAAGGTCCGTGCGGGCCGTGCAGACGTCGGACTCGGCCTGCGCGCGACGGCGAGCGAACTCGGCCTCGGGTTCGTTCCGCTCGGTACTCAGTCGGTCGTCGTGCGCGCGAACCCGGACCGTACCGACAAGCAGGGTGTCCAAGCGCTCGAGGCCGTACTGACGGCGAATGACGACCTGATAACGTCACTCGACGGGTTCGAGTCGGCATAAGTCCGTCAGTAAGCACGTTCGTGCTAGAAAGAACATATTGTTTGATAGTCATTTTCACGAGTAATTTAAGCATCACGACGTCCATATGTTGAATATGTCTGTGCAGCGCACCGTCCTACACGTTGACGACGACCCAGAGTTCTTGGAGCTCTCCGAGCGACTGTTCGACCGGGCAGCGACGTTCGAGACGTTGACCGCACCAACCGCCGAAGACGGCCTCCGCTTGCTCGAAACGCACGAGGTCGATTGTATCATCAGTGACTTTGTCGTCTCCAGAGAGGGGAAGCCATTCATCTCCGCCGCGCGCGACGTCGCCGTCGACGTCCCGATTATTCTCTTTACGGGCAAAGAGTGGGACCTCGTCTCGAACGACGCTCTCTCCGCCAACGTGACCGAATACGTCCAGAAGGCGGGTATCGAGGAGATAGAGGTCGTCAAGAGTCGTGCCGAGGAGTTCGTCGCAGTGAAGGCTGACTCGTTTCACAACATCGCCACCGACCACGCCGACGCGTCGTCGGACGCTGCGATGTCGTTCGCCCTCTCACCGACGACGCTCGACGAAGAGTGGGAACTCGTCGCACACCACGAGTGGACGTCGAGCGAAGAACTCGGAACGACCGTTCTCGAAGCTATCGAGGAGTACACCGGTGAGGACCCCGCAGAGTTCGCACCGCTGTTCGAAGCAATCGACGCCGACGCGCTCGAAGAACTCCTCAGTCCGTCCGTGTCGGGCACCGAACGCGAGGGTGTGCAGGTCCGGTTCCCGTACAAAGGCCACGAACTCGCGGTGACCAGTGACGGTGACATCGCGATTCGGTCGCTCCAATAAGCGCTCGGTCTCGCTTTTCGGTTCGCTTCGCACCGTTCATTGGCCGAGGTCACGGAACGTGGTGATTCGGTAGTCGCCGAGAACACACTGGCCACGAAAGGCCGGGTCGTGTCGTTCGACGTGGATACTATCGAGTCCGGCGTTCCACGCGGCACCGACGTCGTTCGCCCCGTCGCCCGCGAGGACACCCGTCCCCTCGCCCTCGACACCGAGTTCGCGTATCGCGTGGCGAACGGGCGCAGGGTCCGGTTTCCACCCGAGTTCCTCGGTACAACAGACGACCGTGTCGAACCAGTCGCGGATGTCGAGATGCTCTAACACTGGCCCCGTGAGAAACGCTTGGCAGTGTGTGACGAGTCCAACCGGTCGGTCTCGGGCGTGCAGCGAGCGAATCAACTCGGCGGCGTCGTCGTGGAGATACGTCGCCTCGGCGCGGAGTTGCGGGTCTTCTTCGGCGTGGAAGACGGGCCAGAACTCCGTCGGTGGAATGTTCCACTCTCGGAGTTGGTCGTCCCGCGCACCGCCGAGGCCGTGCCAGAGCACTTCGGCCTCGCGGTCGGAGAAGGGTCGGCCGAGACGGTCTCCGACGCGGTCGAACACGTCACGCGTGTACGACCACTCGGCGTCGACGAGCGTCCCGTCGAGGTCGAAGAGCCAGAAGTCGTAGCTGTCGACGGCCATGAGAAGAGAGAGTAAGTGACGGTCGGGTATGTGTTTTCCGGCGCGTCGACGGTGGTCTCCTCGGCGTCGGATGTTCGGTCGAATCGACCGAACGTGCCACTGCTGTGTATTTTCACGAGGTAATTTAAGATATTTAACTATTCAAATGTGGTAACAAAAGGACTATACCACTCTACTGTCTGCACATATCTGTCAGGCACTCCGGCCGCTTCGGCCCTCACCTCGTTCTCTCTATTCGTTCAGTCGGTGACGCGAATCGAACTCCCGAGATACTTGTGGAGCACCTCGTCGACGTTGGTTGCGTTGAACTCGTCGAGGTCAGCACCGATTGCTTCGCGGAGCGCCGTCAACGACGCCGTGTCCGTCTCCAACTCGGCGAACGCGACGCTCGTGACGTCGACGTCGAGACGATTTCCTACGAGTTCTCGGAGATGTCGCTCGTCGCTCACTGCTCCGTGCCAGAGGTTGTCGCGGAAGAACAGCCAGCCGTCCGGGTCGTCGTCGCTGTCGGGGGCGACTGCCGGAACGCGAAGGACCGTCTCGAACTCTCGTGGGTCGAGACGAACACCGGTCGCGTCGAGTCGGAACCGAACGCGAAAGACGTAGGCAGCGTTCATCACGTCCTCGCGGTCAGTACTCGTCGTTGAACAGGTCCGCGAGACGCATGTCCTTGTCCGTGATGCCGCCGGCGTCGTGCGTCGTCAGACGGACTTCGACTTCTTGGTAGCCGACGATTATCTCCGGATGATGGAACTCTTCCTCGGCGACTTCACCGATGTCGGTGACGAACGAGACGCCTTTCAAGTAGTCGTCGAACTCGTACGTTCGGGTAATCTCGTCGCCGTCACGCTCCCACCCCTCGGGTAACTGCTGTTGAATCTGCTCGTCGTCGAGTTGTTCCGCCATACCAACTCGATTCTCTCGGTGGGCGGATAACGTTTTGGCTCTCGTCAGCCAGTGCAAACGGGTTTCAGTCGTTGGAGAGTCGGTCGAGCACCGTCTCCGGCACGTCGGCGTCGTCGGGAATCTCGTCCGGTGCGCCCTCTCTCGGCGTCGTCGCCTCGGGAAGGTCCGGCAGTTCGCCGCCGAACTGGGGGTTGAAAAGCTGCATCGCCGTCTGGATGGTCGTCCAGTCGTCCTCGGCGGCGGCGTCCCGCAGACTCTTCGTCGGTGCCGAGAGCAGTTGACCGACGAGTGCGTCGGCCATCGCCGTCACCGTCTCTCGCTGCTCGTCGGTGAGTCCGTCCTGTGCTTCTAACTTCGAGAGTGCCGTGTCGAGTTCCCGCGATTTGACGGTTTCGGCGCTCTCGTACATCGCGCTGATGGCGTCGTCGGCCCGCTTTCGCTTGTACGCGTCGAGCAGGCGCTCGAACTCGTCGTCTATCATCTGGTGTACGTTCTCCGCTGCTGCCTGCCTGCGTTCGCGAGTCGCTTCAGTGACGGCTTCGAGTGCGTCGATATCGTGGAAGGTGACGCCCGTGACGTCGTCGACGGCCGGGTCGACGTCGCGCGGTTGGGCCAAGTCGATGACGAGTGTCTCGCCGGCGTCTGCGAGCGACGAGACGTCTAACACGTAGGCCGGGCTTCCCGTCGCCGTGATGACGATGTCTGCCTCCGTCGCGGCGGCCGGAATCGCATCGAGTGCGACGGCGCTCGCGTCCGTCGAAATCTCCGATGCGATGTGCTCGGCGTGCGGGACCGTCCGGTTGGCGACGAGAATCGTCTCGACGGCCGTCCCGTCGAGAGCACGGGCCGCGAGCGTTCCCATCTCTCCTGCGCCGACGACGAGCGCCGTCTTGCCCTCCAAGTCGAGGGTCTTTCCGGCGAGTTTGACTGCGGCACTGCCGAGCGAGACGACACCTTCGTTGATTTCGGTCTCGGTCCGTGCACGCTCGCCGACGTGGAGCGCCTTCGTGAGCGTGTCGTCGAGCATCTCGCCGATGCCGCCGACCGCTCTGGCTTCCGCCATCGCCGTCTTCAACTGCCCGAGAATCTGGTCTTCGCCGACGACGAGCGATTCGAGTCCGGCGGCGACCCGCATGAGATGCCGGATGCTCTCCTCGTGGTCCATCTCGACGATTGCGCCGTCGCGGACGTCCGGTGCGAACTCCGCGAGCACCTGTCGACCGCGCGCCGCCTTCGCCGTCACGACGTAGGCCTCCGCGCGGTTACAGGTCTGGATGACGTACGCCTCGTCGACACCCTCGCGAGCGAGGAGGGTCTCGACGAACGACCGTTCGTCGTCACGACACGCGGTCTCGATCTCGTCGACCGTCGCGTTCGTATGTGAAACACTCACACCTGTGATGACCCCGCCGTACCTCATCGAGAGTCACCTCGTGTGTCGTCGACGTCGATTCCGAACTCGTTTCCGATCACTCGCGCTGCCTCTTCGCGGGCATTGGAATCGCCCGTACGTAAAGCCTTCCAAACGGGCGAGGAGCGGACGACTGCTCGGACCGCGTCTCGCCGCTTCGACGGCGAGAGGTCGCGCGTCTTCAACTCCGTTCGGAGCTCCGCAGTCAACGCCGCCATCGCTCCTGCACCGTCGAGTTCGGTCTCGATACGCTCTCTGAGATACTTCGAGAGCGCGGGGCTGGTGCCACCGGTCGAGATGGCGACGGTCACGGGACTGTCCTCCACCGTCGCCGGGACGACGACGCTCCCGGCGTCGCGGCCGCCGCTGTGGTCGGCGCGGTTGACGAGTGCACCGTGGTCGCGTGCCGCCACTTCGACCGCCTCGTTGACTGTCTCCTGACTCGTCGCAGCGACGACGAGCACCGGGTCGAACCGCTCGACCCAGTCGTCGACGTCGTCGGCACTCGGGGCCGCTCTGACCAACTCGCTGTCACCGAACCCGTACTCGCCGAACGCGGGGCTGACGACGACCGTTCGGGTCTCGCGGGCGAACCGCCGGGCCTTGCGCGCGCCGACGCGGCCGCCGCCGAAGACGAGGACCGTCTCACCGCTGAAATCGTGAAAGAGCGGAACCATCTCACTCCGTGTCGGCCGCGTCGGTCGTAGTGGCCGTTTCGGCTGTCTCGGCCGTGTTCGCGTCTGCTCGGTCGGCGAGTCTGATGCCCGTCTTCTTCAGGATGCGCGTCGAGAACAGCGAGTCCCAGTCGTCCTCCTCGACGTCCCAGAACTCGCTCATCTTCGCGCGGACTTCCTGAATCCGCTGTTGACTCTCCGCTTCGCTTCGGCCGTGGGTCATCGCGAAGAAGTTGTAGGGCCACACGCCCTCGTGACGCGGCCGCTGGTAGCAGTGGGTGACGAATCCGAGCGAGGCGATTTCGGGACCGACTTCGGGGACGAGTTCGTCGGGGACGTTCCAGACGGTCATCCCGTTCTCGGTGTAGCCAAGCGCGTAGTGGTTCGGGATGACGCCGACGCGCCGGACCTTCCCCTCCAGATTGAACCGCTTGATGGTCCGAATCACCCAGTCGACGTCTGCACCGAGTGCCTCCGCGACGTCGGCGTACGGCGTCTCGGTGATGGGCAATCCTCCTTGAATCTCCAAAATCAGGTCGCGCTCCTCGGGTGTCAGCGTCGTCCGGTCGCTCGCTTCGACGTCGGGACCGAGACCCGAGAGGTCGATATCTCCCTCGGGGATGGGACCGTCGACGAGGAACTTCGCCTCGACGCGGAACTCCCGTATCTTCGGCAAGTTGTACGTCGGTTGGCCGGTCTCCTCTTCGATTTCGGCCAGTACCTCCTCGATGCGGTCCGCGTCGGCGACGCTGACGACGAACCACATGTTGAGGTGGGGATGTTCGCGCTCGTAGTTGTGCGCGACTTCGAGGTGACTGTTGACCAGTTCGTTCACTTCGTCGAACCGCTCGGGAGGAGCGTGCATGGCGACGAGCGTCGCGTTGCCGCCTATCTCCTGTGCGTTGACGAGTGCGCCGAACCGGGTGAGGACGCCTTCGTCGTCGAGTTCACGGATGCGGTCGCAGAGTTCCGACCCGGTCACGTCGACGCCGCGTTCGCGGAGGGCCGCCGCGGCCGGTTCGAAGGGACGTTCGACGACGGGGAAGCCACCCTGGAAGGCGTTGATGATGGCACGGTCGAGTGAAGAGAGGTCCGCGTCCACCTGTTTCATACCCCACCTCGGGACTGCCGAAGCATAAGCGGCGCGGGATACGGCGGGACACACCAACGTCGTCACAGTCGCTGGTCGTCGTCGCTGGTCTGTGCACTCTGTCGCGTTCTGCCACTCTCGTCTCGAAGAATAGCCCAGTGTGGGGTCTGCGTCTACGGAACGGGCGTCACGTGTTCGACGTGCTCCGCCGCTTCGATACCGGCGACGATGGCGTCTTGGTCGGCGATAGCTTCGTAGTAGAACACGAGGTCGAAGGTGCCCTCACGGAGGAGTTGCTGGCACTCCCAGACGAACTCGTCGTCGTCGAGGGTGAGGCCGTGGAACTGGTTGGAGGCGAAGTCGGTGTTGTCGTTGCCCGCGTAGATGTACGTCTCGCCCTTGCCAGCGTGTTCGGCGATAATGTCGTTCAGTTCGACGGTGAGTTCGTGCATCTCCAGATCCTCCTGTCCGCTGAGGTCGGTGTGGACGACGACGCCGACCAGTTCGATGTCGCCCGGTTCGAGCAGTGCGAGGGTGCGCTGATAGAGGTCCTCGTCGAGAACGTCGCTCATGGCTCGCACTCCTCGGCGCTCCGATATACGGGTGGCGGTTCTTCGTCGCCAGTCGCCTCGTGTTTGGTAGTGGGGCAAGGCGCTGCTTCGTTCGTTTTGTCCCGACACGTCGACGTTTAGGGCGGAAACGTGCTCTGGTGTATCATCCCCTCGGAAGGTCACAACATGTATACGGTTCGGCGGCGACAACCACAGATAAGCTATGCGTACGTGGGTCCAGCAGGGAGTCAATCGCGCCTACGAGCGACTGCTCCACCGCGAAATCGGCGACGGCCCGACGCACGTCGCCATCATCCAAGACGGCAACCGTCGCTACGCGCGCAACCGCGGCGACGACGCCCCCGACGGGCACCGTGCCGGTGCCCAGACGACAGAACACGTCCTCGACTGGTGTGAAGAGTTGGGTATCGAAGAACTCACGCTCTATGCGTTCTCCACGGAGAACTTCAACCGCCCCGAACACGAACTCGAACCGCTGTTCGACCTCATCGAGGACAAACTCTACGAGTTCGCCGACGCCGAACGCGTCCACGCCAACGAGGTCTGTGTCCGCGCCATCGGAGACATCGGTCGCCTTCCCGAACGAGTGACGGACGCAATCGACTACGCCGAAGAGCAGACCGGCCACTACGAACGGTTCCGACTCAACATCGCGCTCGCCTACGGCGGTCGGAACGAACTCCTCCGGGCCGCCCGCGACGTCGTCACTGCGGTCCAGTCCGGCGAGTTGGCGCTCGAAGACGTCGACGACGCCGAAGTAGAGCGACGGCTCTACCGCCAACCCGTCCGCGACGTCGACCTCATCATCCGAACCGGCGGCGACGAGCGCACGTCGAACTTCCTCCCGTGGCACGCCAACGGCAACGAGGCGGCCGTCTACTTCTGTGCGCCCTACTGGCCGGAGTTCTCGAAGGTCGACTTCCTCCGCGGCATTCGAACCTACGAGTCACGAGAAGCGTCGTGGCAACGGACGCGAACCGAACGCGCCGTCGCGCTCGTCCGCGCCGTCGCCAGCGTCGAACTGGAGGAGGCGCTCACCGTCGGTGCGCGACTCCGCGACCAACTCTCGAACCGCGGGGCCGAAGAGCTCTCTGCGGAGTTAGAGCGGCAGAATACGGACTCTGCGGACTGACGCCTACCCGTTCGTGTACTGCGTGTTGCCACAGCTCTCACACTCGAACAGCGACGCCGACTGTCCGACTGCCGTCCACTCGCTCGACTCTCCGATCCAGTCACCGACTTGGCCGCACTGTTGACATTGCATGTGTGGTCACCCTCTCGACCCGGTCGCCACCGACCAGGTCTGCGTTACGTTCACACGAGTTACCTCAACAAAAAGGCGGTCGAGTGTTTCCGACCGTTGCGGACTGTTGTCACCTCGCACGCCGTCGGTTATTTAGTACGTATTGTAGTAGCAACAACCTCGAAAAAACAGCTATGACCGACGACCCGAAGCACTCGACGCCAGAGGCTGAGCCGAACGGCTCCGTCCAGTTCCTTCGGCCACTGGGGTACGTCGAACCGGTCCCGATCATCCGCCGAGTCCGTAATCGAGAACTCTACCTCGGCAATCAGCACGCAGCAGACCCGACGGCGCACGACCGCTCGTTTTCCGTCGTCCTCACCGTCTCGTCGGACGAGCAACCACTGACGACGCACCACCGACCGCTGACCGACGGCCCCGGAAACGACTGGAGAGCGTTCACGGACGCCGTCGACACGGCCCGTCGACTCCAGCGTCACGAGGGGTCACTCTTGATCCACTGTAAAGCCGGTATCTCACGAAGTAGCACGGTCCTCGCGACGGCGCTCGCCGCCAACGAGGGATGCGCGTTCGACGACGCGCTGACGCGCGTCCAACTGGCCCGACCGGCGGCCGTTCCACATCCGAAACTCCACGAGTTGGCCGTGACGTACCTCGCGGCGCGGTCGGAGTAATAGTGGTCGTCGGGTCCACGCTACCGCCCGAACCAACGTAAGACGAATCTCACTAAGTTTGCTCTAGCGACCAAACCGCGCGAAGCAGAGCTTCGCTGGACTCGGGCTATCGTCCGAACCGCCGCTGACGGTCTTGGAAGTCCAAGACGGCCCGGAGGTAGTCACGCTTCCGAAAGTCTCGCCAGTTGACGTCGGTGAAGTAGAGCTCCGAGTAGACCGACTGCCAGATCATGAAGTCAGAGAGTCGCTCGGCACCGGTCTTGATGACCAAGTCGGGTTCGTCCGGGAAGACGAGTCGGTCTTCGACGTCGGCTTCGTCGATGTCGGCCGGGTCGAGGCGGCCGGATTCGGCCTCCTCGGCGAGCGACCGAACCGCTTCGGCGAACTCGTGTTTCCCGCCGAGTCCGATGCTCACCTGGATGGGTGCGTCGGCGCGTTCGGTGTCACCGGGGCCGCGAACCGCGACGGGTTTCGGCGTCTCTATCTCGCGGAGTTCCCGTTCGAGTGTCGGCACGACGGCTTCGTCGAGCACGCTCACCGAGACGGTGACGCGTTCGGCACCGAACTCGAACGCCCAGTCGAGGAAGGCTTCCAGCGTGTCGTATGCGCCCTGCTCCAGCAAGTCACGCTCCGTGATGACGACGGCGACGTGTGCGGGCGGGTCCGCCGGACTCCGGCGGTGGCGCATCGACAGATAGGCGTCGTAGAGTCCCACACGCGAGGGAATGTGACGGCTCGGTTAAACCCCTTCCGTGTCGGGAGGGTTAAGTGTGCATCGGAGATACCCAGCAGTGTGACTTCGACACTCCGGCGTGCCGGTGGGTTCGCCGCGGTGGGGACACTCTCCCTCGCGGCCCCTGCACTCGGTGCCGCGGCCGCCGTCCCCTTCGCCGTCATCGCGGTGCTCGCCGCGTTCGTCGTCGACGACGGGCCGATGTTCGAGCTGTTCGCCCGCCCTGGCGACCACCAAGACGGCCGTCTCAACGGCCTCGCCGGGTTCACGCTCGCGGCGACGGGCCTCGCACTCTTGGCGACTGCTCCGCGACTCGCGACGCCGCCGCGACAGGCGATGCCGACGAGCGTCTTCGTCGCCGCGGTGCTCATTCTCGCCTACGGCAACGTCGGTGAGAAGGCTGTCTCCGAACGCTGGGACGACCCGTTCGCCGCCGTCGCGGGCTTCACCGTCGTTGGCTTTCTCGCCGGAACGCTCGGCCAGTTCGCGGTGCAGACGCTGACGAGTGCGTCAGTCGCCCTCCCGACAGCGGCCTTTCTCGCCGCCACGGGCGCGCTCGTCGCCGCACTGCTTCGTTCTGTGCTCTTCGAGCGTGACGACCCGCTCGTGATGCTCTCGGTCGGTCTCCTCCTGTGGTTCTTCACCCAACTCGTCTTGGACATCGCCGGACTCGACATCGTCCTCAGTCTCGCCGTCACCGTCGCGTTCGGCTACACCGCCTACGCACTCGGGACGGCCTCCGTCACGGGGATGTTGACAGGCGTACTCCTCGGTCTCCTCACCATCGTCCTCGGCGGGGTCGGCTGGTTCGCCGTCCTCATCTCCTTCTTCGCCATCGGCGGCCTCTCGGCGAAGTTCAAGTACGACGACAAACTCGACCGCGGTGTCGCCGAAGACAACGACGGCGCTCGCGGGAGCGGCAACGTCCTCGGCAACGCCGCCGTCGCGCTCTTCGCCGTCATCGGCTTCGCCGCGAGTTCGATGCTGGCGATGCCCGAGTCGCTCTTCCTGTTCGCCTTCACCGGGTCGCTCGCGGCCGCCATGAGCGACACCCTCTCTAGCGAAATCGGCGGTCTCTACGACACGCCGCGACTCATCACGACGCTCGAACGCGTCCCGGCGGGCACCGACGGCGGCGTCACGTGGCAGGGTGAACTCGCCGGCATCGGCGGTGCCGCTGTCGTCGCGGTGCTCGCCTTCGTCCTCCTCCCGCTGGGCACGTTCGGCGACCCCCTCGTCGGGGCCGTCGTCGTCCTCCTCGGCGGCATCGGCGGGATGACCGTCGACAGTATCCTCGGTGCGACAGTCGAAGGCGGCCGCATCGGCAACCAAGCGGTGAACTTCCTCGCGACGCTCGCGGGTGCGCTCGTGAGTGCCGGACTCGCGGTGGTGATTCTGTGACGACACCGAACCGCACGCGACGCGCCCGCCCGAGTGACGGCACGACGCTCCGCCGCCTCCAGTCGTACCTCCCCCGACAGAGTCCCGACCTACTGGACTACGGTATCGCCGTCGGCGACGTGGTCGTTGCGACGGCAGACGGCGCTGTCGTGGGCTACGTCCTCCCCGTCTACGGCGACGGCGTCCACGTCGCCGAACTCGTCGTCGCCCCCGACAACCGCCGCGAGGGTCACGCCTCGGCACTGCTCGATGCAGTCAGTGACTCACTCGTCGACGGTGACGAGGTGACGCTGGCCGTCGCTCCAGAGAACGGGGGTGCACAGGCGTTCTACCGCGCCTACGGTTTCCACGAGGTCGAACGCCGTGAGGACTACTTCGAGGGCGACCCGGCGCTGTGGTTCGTGAAGTCAGTATAAGTAGGGGAGAGTTCGAGAATCGAGAGAGCTACGACTCAGTTACTCAGCAACTGGTCTGCCGTCCGCACGCGAACGCCGACCGGTTTCTTCACGAACTCGCCGGTCGAGTAGCCGACGATGTGCTCGACGCCGCGCTGTGCGGCGACGTCGACGAGTCGCTGTGTCACCTCGTCGTCGACGACGAGGGCGTACGGGACGGTGTCCGCTTCGAGGAGAGTGTTGAAGGCATCGCTCACCGCCACTTCGTCGAGCGCGACGAGCGAGCGGTCGAGCAGGCGGACGGTCCCCGACTCCGCCGCGATGACCTGCCGGACGTGCTCGTCGAGCGAGGGCGTCGGGTCCGTAACCTCGTCGTTCTCGTCGCCGTCGGCAGAAGCGTCCGTCTCTTCGACTCGTTCGCTCGCCTCCGCTGTGTCGAGGGCAGTCGCTTCCTGCTCGTCACCTGGGACTACCGAGTCGTTGGGCGCGTCGCCGTTCGTCGCGACTTCCGCTGCAGCGACCTGTTCTGTCGCGGCAGTGGTGGCCGACGCACGGTCACTCGTCGCCGCCGACGCCGCTGCCGTCGTCGCGGTCGAACCGTCGCCTGCGTACGTCGTGTTCTCGTCGGCGGGTGTCTCGTCTACACTCTCTTGCTCGACTTCGGTGTCTTCGTCCGAAGTGGGAGCCACCGGCGACTCAGTCGTCGCCGACGGCTCCGATCGAGGGTCCGCGGTTTCCTCCGGGGCAGGGGTACTGCTCCCGTCGGTCGCTGTCACGGCCGCTTGACCAGGGGACTCGTGTGCGTTCCGAGACTCTCGTGATTCGCCCTCGTACGTCTCGTAGGGTACTTTGTCGCGAAGCGACGACATCACTTCGTGACGAGCGAGGTCTTCGACCGAACGCCCGCGTGGAGCGAACGCCACGTAGTCGACGTTGCCGACCTGCGCGAGTTCGCGGAGGATGAGTTCGCCGCCGCGGTCACCGTCGAGGAAGGCAGTGACGTTTCGCTCTTGGGTCAGTGTCGCCACGCTCTCGGGAACGTTCGTTCCCTCGACGGCGACGGCGTTCTTGACGCCGTAGCGGAGCAGCGTCAGCACGTCGGCGCGGCCCTCGACGACGATGATGGCGTCGGAGCTATCGACGTTCGGACCGGCCGGGTAGCCGTCGTACTCGGTGATGTCTTCGATGCGGACGGACTCGCGAACCTCTTCGAGAATCTCTCGACTCGTCATGACGCTGTCGTCGAAGGAGTCAGCGAGCAGTTCTTTCGCCCGTTCGACGACGTCGCGGCGTTTCGCGGCGCGGACGTCTTCGATGTCGGTCACTTCGACGGTGGCCTTGCAGGGGCCGACGCGCGAGATGGTCTCCAGCGACGCCGCGAGGATTGACGTCTCGACCTTGTCGAGACTGCTGGCGATGGTCACCTCGCCGTAGGATTGCCCGTTTTCGCTCTGAATCTGTACGTCGATACGGCCGACTTTCGATGACTGCTGGAGGTCGCGGAGGTCCAAGTCGTCGCCGAGTAGCCCTTCGGTCTGCCCGAAGATGGCACCGACGACGTCGCTCCGCTCGACGACCCCGTCGGCCGTGATGGCCGCGTGAATGAGATATTTAGCTGTGTCGTCCATGATGATGTCCCCTCCGTGGGGCGATGATGGTGATAGTGACGTGGGGGTTCCCCACTCCCCTTATATACGGACTCCACGACGGAAATACCTATCGTACTTCGGGAGTCACCATTGCGTCGTGCGGATTCGAGACGGCCTCAGCGAGTTTCTCCCCACGCGTCGGCCTGTCGAAGAAACTCGACCGGGTCGTCGGGTGCGTCGTGCTCGAACACCATCCACTCGACGCCGGCCGCCTCCGCCGCCGTCACACAGTCGTCGAGCGGAACGTCGCCCGCACCGAGGTCGACCGGATGGCCACCGCGTTCGGCCTCGGCATCGACGGCGACGTCTTTCAGGTGAATCCGAGTGATTCGGTCGGCGTATCGGTCCAACAGGTCGACGGGGTCTGCGCCCGCCGCGTACGCCCATCCGACGTCGAGTTCGAAGTCCACCCCGTCGGTCGCTTCGACCAGTCGCTCGAATGCAGGGCGGCCGTCGACGTCGGCGAACTCGAACTCGTGGTTGTGGTAACACAAGTCGAGACCGTACTCCGCGACAGAGGCGGCGAGCGAGGAGAGTATCGACGCCGTCTCGTCGATGCTGGAGGCGTCTGCGAGCGCCGAATCGTCGAGAATCGGGACGACGAGCGTCTCGACGCCGAGCGTCTGGCAGTTGTCCGCTTCCGCCGGAAGGTTCTCTTGGATGGCTTCGATGGGAACGTGTGCGCCGGCCGCCTCGAGATGCTGGTCGTCGAGTTCTCGACGAATCTGTACTGGTGGCTTGTCACCGGTGCCGGCGAATTCGACGCCGTCGAGACTCGTCTCACCGACTCGTGCGATAGTGTCTGTCACCGGTTCGTCGAGCGCGCGAAGCGAGTAGAGTTGGATTGCAGTCTGCATACAGACACTGTCGAGGGAGTCACCGTTATAATCGAGTAATCGCCGAAACCTCTCTCGAACCACTATTGAAGAAAATAGTTCTTCGATACGGCCTCAAGAACAGATTTCAGTAACATTTACGTACTCGTGTGAGCTACGCGTCACGTATGCACCGAAAATCGGGGACGTTCCTCTGGACGTTCGCCTTCGTCGTGCTCGTGGTGCTAGCAATCCCGTGGTTCCTCTGGGGAGACTCACGAGTCGTCGCCGGACTCCCGCTGTGGCTCTGGTGGCACATCGGTTGGATGGGGCTCGCAACGGCAGTGTTCTACGCCTTCACGCAGTCTGGCTGGGACGAGATGATGGGGGTGACCCGTGGCTAGTCTCCCCCTCCAGTCGGGTGACCTCGGCGTCCAGATGGGCGTCATCGCCGCCTACCTCGTCGTCGCACTCGCCGTCGGCTTACTGGCCTACCGCGTGACGAGTCGGGAAGCCGAAGACTACTACCTCGCCAGTCGCTCGATGGGAACGGTCGTCCTCCTCTTTACCACTTTCGCGACGCTCCTCTCGGCGTTCACCTTCTTCGGCGGGCCGGACCTCGCGTTCAACGCCGGCCCCGAGTGGATTCTCGTGATGGGCCTCATGGACGGTATCCTCTTCGCTATCCTCTGGTACGTCGTCGGCTACAAACAGTGGCTCGTCGGTCGCACGCAGGGCTACGTCACCCTCGGCGAGATGCTCGGCGACCGGTTCGGCTCTACGGGACTCCGAGCACTCGTCGCGGGCATCTCGCTCTTCTGGCTGTTCCCCTACGTGATGCTCCAGCAGATGGGCGCTGGCGAGGCCCTCGTCGGCCTGACGGACGGCGTCGTCCCCTACTGGGCGGGCGCGGCGCTCATCACCGTCTTCATGATCATCTACGTCGTCCTCGCGGGACTCCGCGGCGTGGCGTGGACCGACACGATTCAGGGGCTGTTCATGCTCACCGTGACGTGGGCGGCCGTGGCGTGGGTGCTCGTCGCCGTCGGCGGCCCGAGTGCGGCGACGTCTGCGCTCGCCGAGACGAACCCCGACTTCCTCGCACTCGGCGGCGGCGCGGGAAGCTTCGACCTGTTCACGCTCTCCGGCGGCGGCCTCTACTCCGCGAAGTGGATGGTCTCCAGCGCTATCACCATCGCCTTCGGCGTGGCGATGTTCCCCCAGATAAACCAGCGGTTCTTCGTCGCGAAGTCCGACCGCGTGCTGAAGCGGTCGTTCGCGCTGTGGCCCGTGCTCGTGCTCCTCCTCTTCGTCCCGGCGTTCATGCTCGGGTCGTGGGCGCGAGGCCTCGGCGTGACGGTTCCCGAGGGTGGTAACGTCGTCCCCGCCCTACTCAACGAGTACACGCCCGTCTGGTTCGCCGCACTCGTCATCGCCGGGGCGATGGCGGCGATGATGTCCTCGTCGGACTCGATGCTCCTCTCGGGGTCGTCGTACCTGACGCGAGATATCTATCGACCGCTCGTCGACCCCGACGCCAGCAGTCAGCGCGAGGGCTGGGTCGCCCGCGCGGGCGTCGTCGCCTTCGCCGTCATCGCGTTCGTCGCGAGTCTGTTCCGCCCCGGGTCGCTGGTGCAAGTCGGCGACACGGCGTTCGGCGGCTACGCCCAACTCGCGCTCCCGGTCATCGTCGCACTCTACTGGACGCGCACGAACCGAAACGGGATGATTGCCGGCCTCGTCGGCAGTCAGGCGTTCTACCTCGCGCACGTCTTCTCTCCACTCCCGGCGACCTACTTCGGGTGGGACTTCGCGCTCTACGGAATGTTGTTAGGACTGGTGCTCACCGTCGGCGTCTCGGCGGTCACGTCGCCGACGGCCGACGAGAAGACGACGCGGTTCACCGAGGGACTGCGGGCGGACTGAGTGAGTACGAGACAGTTATCGCCCACTGACGTCTTTTCGAGCTGTGCTGAATAGAGGGCGCAAGTCGTCATTCAGCTTGGTACTGCCGGTATTCCCTGACAAGAAGTATTGCGCTCAGGAGACTAGCAAGGAGGAGAGCAAACCAGAGCCCCGAAAACGGCTCTTGTGAGACCGCTGCTCTGAATGGGATACCAGTTATGAGGGCGGCAGCAATTAGCCTCGTCTTCTGAGAGACCATATTCTAACTCGATCTCGACTCTGTAAGAACGTGCTCCTTCTGTCGTCTTCTCTGAACAAACCATCTTGTTGCACACAGCCTCTCTATTCAGCACACCATCCGTATCGAACATCGGTCAATCCACCAGAGCGACCGAAACCTAAATCGCTCCGCAGTCCCGAACCCACGTATGAACGAACCGGGGGTTCAGTCCTTACTCGACCAAGCGACGGTGATGGACCGAATCGAGTCCGGCGACTTCCCGGACTGGGCACGCGACCACTTCGAGACGTTCCACGCCTCGATGGTAGAGGACCGAGACGGCGAACCGTTCCCGTGCTACTTCGGCATCGAGTCCGAGCGCAACGGTGACGCCCTCTACACGTTCGTCGAGTCGACGACGCACCCCGACGCGCTGTTCGCCCTCCGTGAGAACCTCGTCGAGTACCTCGACGTGTTTCGGGACTTCAGCGAACGCTGCTCGCTCGTGACGTTCTTCAAACCGCCCGAGGAGGCGTTGACGGAACGCGAGTACCACGAGCAGTTGTGGAACATCCTCCAGTTCCTCCACGTCCACGACCCCGAACCGTGGCCCGAGGACATCCCGACCGACCCCGACAGCGAGTACTGGGAGTTCTCCTTCGCCGGCGAGTCGATGTTCCCGACCTGCCGCGCGCCGTTCTACGAGGAGCGGATGAGCCGATACTGTCCGCTGGGACTCGAAATCACATTCCAGCCTCGCGCGCTGTTCGAGGGAATCACCGCCGACACCGAGGCCGGACAGCAGGCCCGGCAGGTCATCCAGCGGCGCATCGAGAGCTACGACGGCGTCTGCCCGCACGCCGACATCGGGGACTGGGGCGTCGACGGCGACAGGGAGTGGCACCAGTACATGCTCTCGGCCGACGAGTCGCAAGCGCCCGACGAGTGTCCCATCCACATCTCCAGAGAGCACCCGAAAGTCGAGATTCCCGAGCGGTGGCGTAAGCGCGGAGTCAGCGCATGAGCCTCGTGCTTCCCGACGACGCCGTGTTGCTCCTCGTGGACCTCCAGCGTGGTTTCGACGACCCGGCGTGGGGCGAGCGCAACAACCCCGAACTGGAGGCGAATATCACGGCACTGCTCGATGCGTGGCGTGAGCACGGACGACCCATGGTTCACGTTCGCCACGACTCGACGGAGGAGCACTCGCCGCTCCGCGGCGACGCTCCGGGGTTCGCGTTCAAACCCGAGTTCGAACCCCGAGACGGTGAGACGGAGCTAGTCAAGCGCGTCAACAGTGCGTTCATCGGTACCGACCTCGAAGCCCTCCTTCGAGATGGCGGCCACGAGACGCTCGTCGTCGTCGGGCTAACCACCGACCACTGCGTGTCGACGACGGCGCGGATGGCCGAGAACCTCGGCTTCGACGTGTTGCTCCTCGAAGACGGGACGGCGACGTTCGACCGCGAGGGACTCGACGGGTCGCACTACACTGCCGAGGAGATGCACCAGACGGCGCTGACACATCTACACGGCGAGTTCGCACGGGTCGTCTCGACCGAGCGCGTCTTGGCCTCACTTGATTGAAGAACGTCTCGGCGTCGCTCGACTGAAACTGTCAGAGCGTTAATCAACCCCGCACGTGAATCGAGCGTATGCGTCGCCTGTTCGTCCTCGTCGCCGTCGGAACGCTCCTCCTCGCCGGTGTCTTCCTCGCGATATTCGGCCCACCGTCCCACGCGACGACGTGGGTATGGTACGGTGCGTTCGTCGTCGGAGGACTGTCGATACTCGTCGGTGGATTGCGTGAGGCAGTGACCGTCGGGTCGACGCGCGTTCCGTGGTACGTCTTCGTCGGCGTCGGCCAACTCCTGTTTGCCTTCTCGATGGTCGTGATGAACGCCGACGAACTCCTCTCTGGAACATCCGAGACCCTCTTCGGCCCTCTCGTCGGCCTCGCCTGCGCGCTCTTCCTCGTGTTCTTTGGCGTCGACTACGTCCGCGGCGGCGTCTACATGCGTCTTCCCACGACCGAGTAACGTCGAGGGCGCTCGACTGGTCGAGTGGACATCCCGCCCTCTACGCTCATCTCCTCAGCCGACCTACAGTTCGTATGCCCGTCGTCCCCAACGCAGTCGAACGATTAGTCATGCTCCGACTGAACAGAGCCCCCGGTCCGGTGCTGGACTTGGTCGGGGGAGCGGCCGAGCGAACCCTCGGTCTCGCCCTCGAACTCGACCTGTTCGCCGCACTCGAAGCGTCACCGACGAGTCTGGAGACCCTCGCGGCGCGGGTCGACTGTGACCCCGCTGGACTCGAACCGCTCTGCGAGTTCCTCGTCGCGCTGGGTTATCTGCGCCGTGAGGCAGACACCGGTCGCTACGCGAACACGCGACTGACCGAGAGGTGGTTGCTCGACGCCGACGGCGTCGGCGCGTGGCTCGGGTTCTGGAACGAAGTCGTCTTCCCGTTCTGGGAAGATAACGCGAGAACCGCAATCGAGACGGGCGCACCACGACAGACGCTGTACGAGTGGCTCGACGAGCATCCCGAGCAGTGGCGACTCGCCCACGAGGGATTCCGTGCCGCGGCGAACGTCCTCGCGCCGACAGTCGTCGAGAAACTGGACGTTCCCGGCGACGCGCGCGTCATCGACGTCGGTGGCGGTCACGGCCGCTACGCGGTCGCACTCGCGGAACGTCACGCCGGTGTACGAGCCACGGTGTTCGACGCCGGACCGGCCCGCGAAGTCGCGCTGGAGACGGCTCGCGAGTCGGGCGTGAGCGACCGCATCTCCTTCGTCGCCGGCGACTATACCGTCGACTCGCTCGGCGAGAACTACGACGTGGCGTTGCTGTTCAACGTCGTCCACGCGCACGACGGTCCCGAGAACGTGGCCCTCTTCGAGCGAATCCGCGATGCACTCACTCCAGACGGCCGACTGTACGTGCTCGACCAGTTCGACGGCACCGCCCGAACTGCCTTGTCCCGGGCGACCGTCGGATTCGTCGGACTCACTTACCTCGTCACGCTCGGGCAGCGAGCACACGACGTGACCGACGTGGCTGCGTGGCTCGCGGAGGCCGGGTTCGAGGTTCGGGACAGACACTCGTTTCTCACCGCGCCGGGCGTCTCGTTGCTCGTCGCGTCGCCCGCGAACTGAACCCTTTTGCCCGGGTCTTGCGAATCCCTGCGCATGCAGACCCACATCGTGCCGGTCGGTTTCGACTACGACCGGCTTATCGCGCCCCTCATCCGCGACCAGATGGACGTGGACCGCGTGATTCTCCTCGAAGGTGCGGTGGGGAGCGAGGCGAACGTCGAGTACTCCCAGAACCTCTCGAAAAAGTTGGAGAAGGACTTCACAAACCTCCTCGGTGCGGAGACGGAACGAGTCGTCGTCGCCGACGTCTACGACTACGACGCCGCCTTCGAACAGGCCTACGACCTCATCAACGCCGAACTCGACGCCGGCAGCGAGGTGTGGGTCAACGTGAGCGCGATGCCGCGGCCCGTCTCCTTCGCCTTCGCGACGGCGGCGCACTCTATCACGCTCGAACGACAGGAAGACCGCGACCGTATCCACACCTACTACACCGCCCCCGAGAAGTATCTGGAGACCGAGTTGGCCGAAGAACTCCGTGCGGCCGAAGACCTCCTCCAGTCGGTCCGCGAGGGCGACGTCGACGAAGCGAACGTCGCGGACCACCTCGACAGCATCGCCGACCTGCTGGACGAGTTCGACGAGCGCGGGACGACCATCGGCGCGAAGCAGATCGGCGACGGCCACATCGTCGAACTGCCGGTGGCGTCGTTCTCGAACGTCAAACCGTTCGAGGAGGTCATCCTGTTCGAACTCGGCGAACACGGGCAGTTCGCGTCCGTCTCCGAGTTGGCCGAAGCGCTCGCCCGCGAACTGAACGAAGAGTACACCGACAGTTTCCGCTCGAAGGTCATCTACAACGTCGACCGACTCGGTCCGGGCGGGAAAGGCTACATCGAGCAGGAAGAACACGGGAAGTCCTACCGGACGCGACTCTCGCGTATCGGCGAGTTGTGGGTCCGCGCGCACGCCGACGATTGAACTAACTCGCCGAGTTAGAACCCGAGACCCTCGGGCGACGCCGAGGGCGACAGCGGACTCGTGGGTGCGTCCTCGGGGACGTCGGGGTCGTTGTAGACGCCGGGAGCGACGTCGTTCGGGCCGTCGGCGTAGAACAACGAGGCGAGTGCCTGAATCTGGTCGCGGCCGACACCGAGTTCGAACTGGCCGCCACCGTAGAGCGAGATACGCTTCTCGGCGGCGTAGTCGAGCGTGTCGAACAGCGACTTCACCGTGCCGAATCGCGAGGGTTTGACGTTGAGCCACTGCGGTTCGAACGGGAGCGACTCGACGCTCTCGACGCCGGTGATAGGGTAGTCCCACGAGATTCGACTCGCGTTGTCCTCGACGAGGTAGTCCGTCGACGCCGACATTCCGGGGTCTTCGACGACGGCGTTCGGGAAGTTGTCGAAGACGAGTTCGTAGAGCGTCGGGTCCGGGTCCTGGTCGACGTCCGTCCCTTCGTACTGCCCCTTCAAATCGAGGATACGGACCGCGTCCGTCTCGGCGAGAGCCTCGACAATCTCTTCTGTCCACTCGGAGGTCGGGTCGAGTTTCAACTCGGTTTCGGGATACTGGTCGAGCAGTGCCTCCACGCGGTCCGTGCTCGGCGGTTCGCCGAGGCGCGTGCTGACGACGAAGTCGACGGGGTCGTAGTCGCGGTCGACGGCGCTGCCGAGGTTCGTCCCGGCCTGTCTGAGTGCGAGGTCCAATCCGGCCGACTCGACTGCCCAGCGCCGATAGTGGTGAGCGGTCTCACGTTCGGGGTCTTTGGTCGGAAAGAGCTCTACACCGTCCAGTGCGGCGGAGAACTCGGCGAACGTGTACTCGCCGGGTGCGAGTTGTCCGTCACCGTCGCCGACGAGTGGCGGTGCGTCGGCGAGTGCGTCGTGGTCCTCGGTGTCGTAGGTGACGTCCTCACCGTGGCCCGTCTCGCCGTCACCGTGGAGTGCGTAGACGGTCGTCGCGCGGACGAACCCGCTGGAGGTGTCGCGCTCGTTGCGAGTCCGGTCGCTCGACTCGACGACGAGCGTGTAGTCGGCAACTGAATCGAAGAGAGTCACGCTCGGAGGTTGGGCGGCGTCGGGATTAAGCTTAGGCTCGCTCGGTGTTCGCGCGTCTCTCGTCGCGTTCGAGTTCGAGTTTCTTCACGCGCGTCGACAGCGCCCAGAACGTCGCCGTGAGCGTCAGAACGACGGCACCGGCGGCGGCGTACTCGTGCGTCGGCGTCGGATGGGTGTAGAAGCCCGTCGTCGCGTCGACGAGTTGGCCGGGGAGGTTCGTGTGGTGCGGCGTCCCGACGATGGGGACGAAGTAGTCGACGACGTCGTTGAAGCCGTACCAGAGGACGGCGAGCGCGACAGCGCCGACGGGAAAGTCCGAGTAGCGATGGATGAGAAACGCCTGGACGACCATGGCGAGGTGACTGAAGAACAAGAAGGCGTACATCGGCCACCCGACGCCGATGAACCCGTCGAAGAACAGCGCGAGGACGAACGGCGTCCAGAAGCCGAGTTTCCAACAGCCGAAGAAGGCGAGGGCGTTGACGTACTCGTTCGAGCGGCCGAGTTTCCAGAGTGCCAGCGAGAGGGCGATGAAGAGCGTCGCGACGGGGCTGTCGGGGACGAACGGCCACATGACGAGCGGTTCGTGCGAGAACTGGAGTCCGACGAGCGGCGTCGAGAGCGGAATCGGTTGGAAGCCGTAGTACCAGAAGCCGAAGGCGGTGCCGACGACGTTGATGGCGACGACGACCCACGCGAGACGGAGGCCGAAATCTTCGAGCCACCGTGGAAGCGGTGCCAGCCACCGTGGCAGGTCGTCGGGTTCGGGGAGGACCCCACGCTCGTCAGTCACAGACATGACGAGTTCGAAGGAGGGCGTTTATAAATCGGTGACGATACCAGCAGGCGTCAGTTCAGTCGGTCTTCGGCCAAGTACGCGCCGATGTAGCCGCCGAGTGCGGCGAGACCGACCGTGTAGATGCCGGCGACGAGGAACGTGACGAGTCCGAGGACGAGTCCGCCGATGGCGAGACCGAGGACGTCGGAACCGGCCGGGACGATGGTGAACAGGCTGGCAGCCAGGAGGACGATACCGACCACGGGAATCGTCGCGATGACGCCCGAGATGGCACCGACTTTCACCCCTTCGCCGCGCGTCCCGTGCTGGAGGTAACCGGCGATACCGCCCCCGAGCACCGGCGAGAATGGGACGAACGAGAGGACGATGGTTGCGACTGCGCCGAGCAGGGCGTTGGTGTAGGTCTTACCGGCGCGTGGCGTTGTCTGAGTTACGGTTGTTGACACGGATAATCACTCACCCGCTATATCGCACGCTGAGGAGATAACCACCGCTGTGAGAACCACGTTCGTGCGTCGTGACAACACGCGAAAGACACCGATTAAGTGCATCGACTCCAACCCCCACACATGCCCGAAGAAACCGACCTCGAAGACCTCAAGCGAGGGACGGACCTCGTGAAGCGAGGCTTCGCACAGATGCAGAAAGGTGGCGTCATCATGGACGTCGTCACGCCCGAACAGGCTCGAATCGCCGAGGACGCCGGTGCCGTCGCCGTCATGTCGCTGGAGGCGGTTCCGGCCGACATCCGCAAGCGCGGCGGCGTCGCCCGGATGGCCGACCCCGCGTCCGTCGAGGAGATTATCGACGAAGTCTCTATCCCGGTGATGGGGAAGGCCCGTATCGGCCACCACACCGAAGCGCAGATTCTCGAAGCCGTCGGCGTCGACATGATAGACGAGTCGGAAGTGCTCACGCCCGCCGACGACGCCTACCACATCGACAAACGCGAGTTCACCTCGCCGTTCGTCTGCGGCGCGCGCAACCTCGGCGAGGCGCTCCGCCGCATCGACGAGGGCGCGGCGATGATTCGGACAAAAGGCGAGGCTGGCACGGGCGACGTCAACCAGGCAGTCACCCACCAGCGCGCCATCAAGGGCGCGATTCGGCAACTCTCCGGGATGAACCACGAGGAACGCGAGAAGTGGGCCCGCGAGCACGAAGCGCCCGCCGACCTCGTCCACGAGACGGCCGAGATGGAGCGACTCCCCGTCGTCAACTTCGCGGCCGGCGGCATCGCCACGCCCGCCGACGCGGCACTGATGATGCACCACGGTTGTGACGGTATCTTCGTCGGGTCCGGCATCTTCGGCGCCGAGGACCCCGTCTCGATGGGCAACGCCATCGTCAACGCGGTCAACAACTGGGACGACCCCGAGACGCTCGCCGAAATCGCCTCGAACATCGGGAAGGGAATGAAAGGCCAGTCGAACAGCGACATGAGCGACGACGAGAAGTTGCAGGGCCGCGGCGTCTAAGAGCGACACTTCGACCTTTTTCTGCGTCGGGTTTCCTCGCGTCGCCTCTGGCGACGCTATGGGAACCACTCCTTGAAAAACCTCGATGAAAAAGGCCGCGAGACTCGGCCTTCGGCCTCGCTCGCGGCACAACGTTCTCGTGCCCTTTCCACCACCGCGACGGCGACAGCACCGCCACGGCGACGACAGCCCTACTCCTCGTCGCCGAGAAGCACCGTTACCGGGCCGTCGAAGGTGAGAAGCACCTGCTGGGTCAGGTCGCCGAACAGCGCCTTGCCGGTCGGAGAGCGGCGACGGCCAGCGATAAACAGGTGGTCGCAGTCGTACGCTTCGGCGACGTCGAGGATGCTGTCGACTTCACGGCCGAAGACGGCTTTCGTGTGGTAGTCGACGTCGAGTCCGTCGAACGCTTCCGACGCCGTTCGTTCGATGTTGCGGACGGCCGACTCCTCGGCCTGTTCGATGGTGTAGACGAGGTCAGACGACCCGATGCTCGCGACGGCGTCGTGGGTGTCTTCGTACGACTCGGTCGGAGCGACGGAGAGGAGGACCAGTTCCGCGTCGTTGCTGGCGGCGAGTTCGCCCGCTTCGCGGAGAATCTGTTTGCTTCGGGTAGAGTCGGTGACGACGACGAGAGCGCGGTTCATACTTTTGTTACGATATGTGGGCTAATGAAGATTCTCGGAGAACTGTCATCTCGGGGCACGCGTGTGGGTGTGACACGCGTGAGGCAGCGTACGAGACGAGAAGTACGAAGCGAGACGAGACGTACGAAGAGTGCGAGGAACGCTACGACCGGCTGAGAATCTCTGCGCCGCGACCGATACACGTCTGGTAGGCGCGGGAGTCGACACCGGCGTCGGCGAAAGCGTCGACCATCGCGCTGGCGATAGTGCGGCGGTCACGCGAGTGACACGCGGCGAGGATACCCGGACCGGCCCCGCTGACCGTAACACCCGTCGCGCCGGCGTCGAAGGCGGCCTCTCTCACCTCGTCGTATCCGGTGATGAGTTCGGCACGGGCGGGCGTGACGACGGTGTCGTGCATCCCCTCGCCGACGAGTTCGGGGCTGTTGCGACACATTCCGGTCGCCAACGTCGCCGCGCGACCGACCGTGTGGACGACGTCCTCCAGCGACGCTTCGGAGGGGACGACGCGTCGCGCGTCGCGCGTGGAGACGGCTATCTCGGGCAGACAGGCGACGAGCGGAATCGACGCCTGCACCGTCGTCACGTTGTCGTCGGAGGCGATGGTAAACCCACCGAGGATGGAGGGGGCGACGTTGTCGACGTGGGGTTCTCCGGAGACGACGGCCTCACCTTCGCCCGCGATAGGGACGAGTTCTTTTCGGGTGAGACCGCGGTCGTACAGTTGGTTGAGGGCGACGGCGACGGCGGCGGCGCTCGCGGCGGACGACCCGAGACCGGACGCCGGGCGGATACCTTTGTCTATCTTGATGTGCGCCGGCGCGTTCAGTTCCTCAACGACGGCACCGACTGTGTTCTTCTTCGGGTCTTCGGGGATGTACTGGCTGCCCGCTCCCGTGACCTCGATGGTCGTCTCGGCTGCCCTCTCGACGCTGACGATATCTGCCGGACGGTCGAGGGCCACCCCGAAGACGTCGAAGCCACTGCCCAAGTTCGCACTCGTCGCTGGGGCCCTCACCGTAATCATGCCCTGCGATTTCTGAGGTCGAAAGAAAAAGGTAGCGGAGACGCCGTTAGAGTTGGGGGAGTCGGTAGAAACGGGTGACAGTTCGGACGCGCTCAGTCGCGGGCGGTCACGAAGACCAGCGGGCCGACGACGAGCAGCGCAATCCCGAGAAAGAGGTAGTGCGGCTTGGCGATGGACTGCGGCGTGAGCATGAAGATGACGCCGAACAGCACCGTGTTGATGCCGAGAATCTTCTGTGATTTCAGCGGCAGTGCCGCGAGCGTCGTCAGGATGAATCCCAGCAGCAGTGCCTGCCCGACGTTGTAGTTGAGCAGGAAACTGTCGATGATCTGTAGCGGCAGCATTCTTGCTCGTAACTCACCGCGAATACCGCATTAAAGTTCCGCTCTACCGTCCACCCGGGCCGGTGAGGTCCATCTCCCTGAGCCACCCGTACCAGAGGACGAACACCATCGTCGCGTACCCCGAGACGAACACGAACGACCCGAGCGTCGGATAGCCGGCGTTCCCGAGGAACCACCGTGCGAGTCCCGACCCGACGACGCCGACGAACAGAATCGCCAAGACGAGCACTCTGTCACCGGACAACAGGCCGCTACTACTCTCTGTCACGTCGTTCATACGCTCGCCTCGGGACCGAAGTACCCTCAATCTCTCGGTTCGGCGGCCACTCGTGTGACACGAACTCACACCACCCCGAAGGCTATATCCGACGCTTTCGTCTGGCGGTTATGGACTATCGCCCCATCCCCGAGACCCACGACGACGCCGTCCGGCGGATGCTCACCTACGCCTTCCGACCGGAGAGCGGTCCGAACCTCGACGACGAGGACCACGACCGGCCCGAAGAGTACCATCGACGCGGCCTGTACGACGTCGACGCCGGCACACCGGACGAGGAACTCGACAGCGACGACCTGAGCGTGATGTGTGCGTACTACGACTTCACCGCCCGCATCCGCGGCGAGTTCCACCACACGGGTGGCGTCTCCGCCGTCGCCTCGCCGCCCGAGTCGCGTCGCAAGGGCTACGTCGCCGACCTCCTCGGTGAACTCCACCGCGAGTTCCGCGAGGAGTCGATTGCCTTCGCGGTCCTCTGGCCGTTCGAGTACGCCTTCTACCGCCGATTCGGCTACGCGATGACGAACAAGTCGCTCTCGGTCACGGTGGCACCCACGGAACTCGACGACGTCGTCCCCGACCCAACGGGGTCGTTCCGTCGACTCGACGCCGACGACTACGCCGAACTGGACCCAGTCCACCGCGAGTGGGCGACAGAAGCACTCGGTCTCCGCCGTACCGAAGGTTGGTGGCGCTACCGAGCGTTCCAAGGCTGGCGAAAGGACCCCTACGTCTACGGCTGGACGGACGACGAGGGGACGCTCCGCGGCTATCTGTTCTACGTCGTCGAGGAGGACGGCGACGACAAGCGGATGGACGTCTACGAACTCGCCGCCACCGACGAGATGGCTCGCGGGCAACTCCTCCGATTCTGCCGCGACCACGACTCGCAGGTCGACTCGGTTCGGATCCGGAGCCACGTCGACGAGACGCGACTCCTCGATACGCTCTCGGACCCGCGGGCCGCAGAGATGACCGTCCGCCCCGGTCCGATGCTCCGCATCGTCGACGTCGAAGCCGCTATCGACGCGCTCTCGTTTTCCGACGACGGAACCGGGTCGGTCACGCTCGCTATCAGCGACGACCACTGCGACTGGAACGACGGTACGTTCGAGCTAACCGTCGACGAGGACGGTGCGACCTGTCGACCGACCGACCACGAGGCCGACGTGAGCCTCGACATCGGCGCACTCTCACAACTCGCCGTCGGCGCGTTGTCGGTCGACGAGTTGGAACGAAACGGCGAGTTAGCGGTCGAAGGTAGCGAAGACGATAGCAACCAGACACGCGAGACGCTCTCCGCGCTCTTCCCGCCCGAAGACGTCTACCTCCGCGAGGGGTTCTAAGCTTTAGCTCACTCCGTCGGTGTCACCGAGTCAGACGGCGAGACTCCTCCGTCGTCGGTTTCCCACTGGCCGAACGTCGGTGACGCGTCGTCGATGTCAGCGAGGAATCGAAGCGTCGTCACGTTCAGTGCGAGACCGAGCGGTGCAGCGGCAACCGCTCCGACGACGATACCTACCATACCGAGATTCGCGACGACTGCCGTTCCGACGGCCGAGACGAGTGCGACGAACCCCACGAAACCGAGCGTGTACGCGAAGTACGACTCGCCTGAGACGGCGAGTCGAACGCTCCCGCGGATAGCGTCGACGAGTCCTTGTTCACGCAGCACGATGAGGTACGGAACCGGATAGAAGAGATACGCGAGAACGAAATAGAGCGGGATAGCGGCCAGCACGAGAACGACGAGACCCGACCCGGCGAGCACACCGACAGTGACGAGTGTGAGCCCGAGGAGTAACTCGGTGAGTTGGTAGGCGACGAGCGGCAGGCTGTACCGGCGGACCGCCGACCCGAAATCGTACGACCCAGTCCCAAGCTGTTGCCGGAGACTACCGAGGTAGCCAGCCGTCAGCACTGACTGGAGGAGGGCCATCAGCACTGTCACCGCGAGCGCGCTGACCGCCGAGAGGTAGACGAACAATCCCCCGAGGTTGGCTTCTGGCCCGCCAGTTCCGACGTAGAGTGCCTCTCGTGGGACGTTGACGAAAGCCCAGACGTCGACGACTGCCGACGGGAAACTGAACTCCATGCCGAGTCGGAAGTCGCTCTCGCTGGCGAGCGTCTGTTGTATCGCGTCGACGTTGAAGAAGGCGACGATGAGCGGGACGAATGCCAGTTCCAGTACCGCCTCCACGCGGTCGAACCCGTCGGAGAGTCGTGTGGTGAAACTAGGCACGGAGACTCACGTCCACGTGTCGGGAGTGGTCGACGGGCAGCGGCGGTAGAAGCCAGAGTCGGCTGAACTGGGTGGACGGACGTCTGGAGGGCATACTACGATAGACTGACAGATGGACGATAAACCCGTCGGCGTCCGCCGCCAGCGTCCCGACTTGGCGTTCTCGCTATCGGGACTGGTCGCTATGGGACCGTCACTCGGAGTCGAAGCGTGGGGCCAACGCTCACCCGAACAGGCGCAAAATCAGCCGTCGACTTCGTAGCCGCGTGCTCGGAGGAGGTCCGGAACGCGTTGGCGGTGGTTGCCCTGAAGCTCTATCTCTCCGTCTTCGATGGTTCCGCCGCAGGCCAGTGTTCGCTTGAGGTCGCTCGCGAGCGCCTTGACGTCGGTGTCTCCGTCGAATCCGGCGACGATAGTGACCGGTTTGCCGTACCGTCGCGTGTCGACGCGGACCGTCAAGACCTGCTGTGTTCGCTGGAGGTCGTCGTCGATACCAAGGTCGTCTGGCAGGCCAGTGATGCGACTGAAGTCGTCTTTTGACACGACTAGCGTACGACTCCAGGACATATGGGTGTATGCGTCGTGTTCGGTCGTCGGGCGTCGCTCACGCCTTCCGAACTTTCGGTCCCAGGCGCACTCGTCGAACCAGGAGCCACACCGGGGCGAAACGTTTTGCTCCGTTCGTTCCCAACAGAGAGTGAAGCCGTGTCCTCCCCACCCCTCCACTCCGACCGACCGACTCGCCGTGACCGTTCGGTGTCGACACTCGTCGCCGGCAACCCCGTCGTCCAGACGCTCACGGCGATGGTCGTCGTCTCCCTCCTGACCTGGGCGGCGTCGTTCGTCGGTCTCGTGGGACTGTTCGTCCTCGCACCGCCCGTCCTCTCGCCACCGTGGGCGCTCGTCACGAGCGTGTACGCCCACAGCGGTCCCGGACACCTGCTGTCGAACGCCGTCGTCGTCGCTCTCGCCGGGAGCCTCGTCGCGTACTCGACGACGCGCCTTCGGTTTCACGCCTTCTTCGTGACGACGGGCGTACTGGCTGGACTCGCCCACGTGTGGGTCGGTGGCCTCTTCGGCCCCGCGACTGGCGTGCTCGGAGCCAGCGGTGCTGCGTTCGCACTCGTCGGCTACGTCATCACGGCGAATCCCGTCTCGACGACGGTGCTCGACCGACTCCGACTTCCGCCGCGCGTACTCGTCGTCATCGTCGCTGTCGTCGCTGGCGGACTCACGCTCCTCTTCAGTGCTCCCGGGAGCGCGCTGATTGCGCATCTCACCGGTGCCGTGCTCGGACTGTTGGCTGGACGAGTGCAGTTGCTTCGGGTCTGAGCCGACTCCTACTTCCGACTCGATATCTCGGACCGAGGAGCACGATGCCCGAATGACCCCGGATGTTTAGACACTCGTCTAAATATGTATCTAACTATCTATTTGCTCTACGACAGCACGTTCTCCGCTGTCGAATCTGGCTGGCCGATGGCATGGCTGTAGTCGTAGACCTCTCTACCGAACAGCAAGTTTTCACCGCCCCGCGACACTTATCCGCGGTATAATAATGTGCGTCCCTCCCCTCACTCGACTGTATGAGCGTTCGCCTTCTCGTACTCTCCGCCGACGCACTCTCCGTCTCTCTGACGACACTGTCGGTCCGCGTACCGAGGACCACCGGCGCTGTGGCGACCAGGATTCAGCACGCGCCGCTGTCTGAGAGCCTGCCGCTTCAGGTCGTCCCGGAGGGACAGGAGCGACTTCTCATCGGTGGCGGACTGATCGCTCTCTCGCTTCTCATCTTTGCTGTGTGGGCCATCTGGATGTTCGGCGGCGGCAGCGGCAGCGACAGCGACACAGAGTCTACCGATAGTCAAGACGCGACGCCGACAGACGCCGAACGCACCGACGAGACGTCCCGAGACGACGGTGGGGAGACGGCCCAGTCGTCGGCCGTCGCCGAGCGTCCGCCCAACTCGTCGGCCGATACCCAGCCAGCGCGTGACCGCTCCGACTTCAAGCAGACGTCCCGCAACGAGTTCTCGTGGTCCGAAGTCGACGACGAGACGGCATCGTCCTCTCCCGACGCGGCGAACGTCGACGCATCCGTACAGCGTGACGTCGCTACGTCGCTCGACGACGAGTCGAGAGTCGACGAGACAGGCGACACGTCCGCCGACCAGACTGCGGGCTCAGCCGACGACGGTTCGGTCACCGACCGTGACGAACACGCATTGGACGATGCTCGCTCTGCCCTCGACGACGGGCACTACGAGACAGCCGTCGAAGACGCGTACACGACCGCCTGTGAGGCGTTGCAGGCGCGGTACGGCGTCGAATCCGCGCGCTCTCCGGAACTGTTCTACGACCAGTGTGTGTCGAACGACGCCATCGACGAGTCGGTCACAGACTCTCTGCAGGAGCTTACTGAGGTTCACGACCGAGCGGTGTACGGCTACGGCGCAGCCACGAAAGACGACGCCGAGGAGGCGTTAGTGCACGCGACGGCGGTTTTGGAGAACTCGTCACCGAGGTAGTTCTCGGAGACGTGTGTCGTCGCCTCTCGTGTTGCTTCAGATTCACTGTGTCCGGTATACCTATATAGCGGACAAGAATCGGTAGGAATCTAGTCTTTTCGGGGACTCGAGAGGGTCAAGTTGGGGTGATTCTGTCCGACTTTAGGGAGTTGTCGGTCTCGTTAGGATTGCCTGCTACTTGGTGTATCAAGCATCAATTATATAATACTAAGAGAGTCTGTTTAATCAGTATATGAAATTCATGTTTGAGTGTAGCTGTGGTGGTGAAATATCAGAGTGGACTCGTAGTGGGGGAGACGAGATTACTACGATGGTGGAATGTTCTCACTGTGGTGCGTGCTATGCTATGACCGTCTCCAAAATGAGTTGAAGCCAGATTGTAGAATGCATCCGACTCTGAAGTATATCGGCCTCGATTGAAGCGCCAATTGATGATAGGTTTCTGAGGCCGTGCTAAATAGAGAGCGCATGTCTCGCACTCATGTCTGCAGATAGTCTCTCTGAGAAGCGAGAGAACACATCACTGTCTCCCAAAGAGAGAAACGACTATCCAAAGTCGAACTGTATCCACCTCTGTGAGCGACGAACTGGTGTACCCTACGGTTGGCCTCATCCTCGAGATCCACGCACAGATCGTTGAGGAGGGTGACAACACAGAACCAGGCGTCTGCTCGAAGAAGCCGATTACATCTGCAGTACACTACATCTCTGAAGGATACTTCGGTGAGGTCCAGAAACAATCCACCACAAAGCTGTGCACCTGATGCGCCTCTTGGTTGCTGACCACCCGTTTGTCGACGGGAACAAACGGACTGCACTTGATACAACAGCGACGTTCTACATGCTCACGGGTATACGTTCAATTACGGCGACGAGGTTAGAGCGCTGCTGAAGCGTTTTGCAACCGATTCAGAGAAGGTCGACATTGAGACGGCTGTCGTATACTTCCGTGCCTGTACACGGCGGAACAGATAAACGACGCCAGAAACAATACGACAGTAAGAGATGGCGTCCAGTACTGATTCCTCACGCTCTGCCGACGACGAGGTCCGCGAGCTCTACGAACGGTATCACGCGGCAGAGACCGACGAAGAACGCCGCGAAGTCGCGCTCAAGATGGCGCGGCTTGACAGACGCCGTCATGCGGATATCTATGCGGCCCTCGAAACCGAGTGAAGCACGTTTGAATTGTACCACTCCTGAATGGGTGGCTTTCTTTTCCGCGCCCGTATGATACGTTCTAGGTTCCTTAGTTCTAGGTTCCTTATCTCATCCAAGATACTCGACTCTCGTCCTTCAGCACCACTTTCTAATAGCAAGGTGGTAGATTTCTACGGTCATACAGAATACAGGGCGCGAGTGTATCAGCAGCGCTCTCGCGAGTTCGGTTCAGGGAGGTCGAACGAGACCCCCGTGAGGTCTTCGGAGACGTCCCAGAGACGGCGGGCGAGTGTCTCATCGTATGACCGGTCGCTCGACGGCTGGACCACCGGGTCGCCGTACATGTTCATGAAGCCGTCGGGGCCGACGTACTCGCCGCCGTCGATACTCGGGTCGAGGGCGGCGTAGAGCATCGACTCTGCGCCACGTTCGGCGCTCCGTACGATCACTGCGTTCAGGAGTCTCATCAGCAGGAGGTCGGGTCGGAACCCGCCCTGTGTGGCGCTGTGGTCCAGGAGGTTCGTCTTGGACCCACCCGGGTGGCAGCCGAGGATCTTCACGCTCGCCTTCGCCATGCGGAGTCGACGGTCAAGTTCGTATGCAAAGAGGAGGTTCGCGAGTTTCGACTGCCCGTACGCCCCCCACGCGCTGTACGACTCCTCGCCCTGGAGGTCCTCGAAGTCGATATCGCCTTTCTTGTGCCCGACACTACTCTGCACAACGACGCGGGACTCCCCCGTGGTCTGCTGTAAGACAGGGAGGAGGTGGGCGGTGAGTGCGAAGTGTCCGAGGTGGTTGACGCCGAACTGGTACTCGAATCCCTGTTTAGTCTCCGTGCGTGGGATAGCCATCACACCCGCGTTGTTACAGAGTACGTCGAGCGCGTCGTACGTCGACGTGAACCACTCGGCGAACGCCGCGACCGACTCGAGGTCGGCGAGGTCGAGCTCGTTCACGGTCAGTGACGCTCCCGGAATCTCGGCTTCGATTCGCCGTTTCGCTTCCTCGCCGCGCTCGATGCTCCGGCACGCCATCACGACGTGTGTACCCTTCTTGGCGAGACCCTTCGTCACCTCGAAGCCGAGTCCGCTGTTCGCCCCTGTCACCACGGCTGTCCCGATAGCAGGCATCTCACCAGTTACGTCGTCGACTGAATCAGTAGAATTGCGTCGTTCAGACATTGGCGATAGACAGAGAGACGGAACGAGGTGCGAGCTCATATCAGCGAACATTTCGTCGGATAGCTCACGCCCGTCCATGCTGGTGATGACTGAGATTCATGTGGATACTACAATAGCGTTTGCTAGCAACTCGTTCGTTGATAGACTCACGCTCTGTATGGCGCACGACGGTTCTGACTGGACACTGGTAGTTCGCTGAGGTCGTGCTGCATACAGGGCGCATATCTTGCAGGAAAAGCTCTGCCTCAGGAGTTAATACGACAGAGAGATACTATGAATTATGGGCAATATAGACGCAACACATCCGCTCATATTTTTCTTCGTTATACTCGCGAGTTCGATGACTGGCTTGCTTTTGGGCGGTATGTTTGGCGCTGCGATTACCACAGTTCTTGGTCTGATGATTTACGCGATTACTGCTTCCGAGGCTGAGGGAGAGATTGCTGAATAGACGCTCTCTATTCAGCACGCCGCTTCTGTCACGTTCCGGAGAGTTGAGTTCCCTGTCGGCGCAATTAGAACACACTCTCTATCGGTAGCTTGTGCTGCTTCCCCTTCTCGCGACCCGACCTGTGCCAGCCACCGCGTTCGTTCACTAATCGAAGCAACGTCGAGGGACGCATCCGACGCATCTCCGTCAGCGTTCGGTCCTCGTCGAACAGTACGAACACGACCCACGCCGTCCCGCGAGCGAACACGCATACGGCGTCGAGTACTGGTACTTCTGGCTACAGGAATCGCCGGACGTAGCGACTAGCCGGTAACTAAACGACTCGAATCACCGAAAGAGACCTCTCTTCGAGGTTGGTGATTCTGCGGAAATTGAGTGGCTGGGGAGTTAACTGGCCCCAGCCGCACTCGGCCAAGGGCCGAGTGCATGTTGGATGGGCCAACGCGGATTTGAACCGCGGACCTCCCGGTTATCAGCCGAGCGCTCAACCTGACTGAGCTATTGGCCCAGGTTGGCGCATTTACTCATTGCCGCGATTGATGTTTAAAGATTCCCTTTTGCTCTGCCTGTTGGGTCTATCGATTTTTCGCCAGACTGCGTCGTGTTCGCAGGCCACAAAACGGTGTGCTGATTCGCCCAAATGTCGCTTCGACGTCACCACTCTCGGCGTCGGAAACAGAGGAAAACGAGTGTCGACCGCTCGCCTCAGCTATCGTCTTCGAAGCGGTACGATTCGGGGTCCATGTCGTACGTCTCGTCGCCGCCGGGGAATCCGCTCGTCCAGACGGTGCCGCTGACGAACCCGTCGGCGCGCTTGTCCAGATACGGCTTCACGACGAAGCGCTTCAGGACTTCGCGGATGGGGTAGCGCGTGACTGGCACGGCGAGCAGGAAACCGATACCGTCGGTGACGAGACCGGGCGTGAGCAGAAATGCGCCGGCGGCGACGAGCAGGCCGCCGTCGAGGACTTCGTTCGTCGGCACCTCACCCATCGAGAGGCGGCGCTCGAACCGCCGCAGCGTGTGTCGGCCTTCGGCGCGGACGAGAAGCATCCCCACGAGACCGGTGAGGACGACCAGTGCGACGATGAGTGTCCAATCCAGGACGAACTGCGCTAGTGCGACGAGCGCCAGCGAGTCCGCCAGCGGGATGAGTAGCAAGAGCGCTATCAGGTAGCGCGGTTTCATGTCCATCCGTTTCCAGCGAGTGTTCATAGCCCTTTTGTCGCACGGACGGTTCGACGAGATGAGTTGTCAGAACAGTAACTCGAACGGAGGCGGTTTCGGCGATTCAGAAGATGTTCGCCTGTCGGTAGACGCTGATACCTTCGTCCGTAATCTCGTAGGGTTTCGTCTCACGGGAGTGATTCGCGTCGCGAATCTTCTGAATCTCGACGGCGAGGCGTGTCTCGCGAAAGTCCGAGGGGCGGACGTACTTGAGGACGAACACCGCGTCGGTCAGATACTCGACGATGCCGTGTCGGGAGGCGTAGGGGTTGTCTTCGCTCGCTTCGGAGGTGAGCATCGTCGTCACACCCGCGTCCTTCAGCGACCGCGTGAAGTCGAACACTTCGCTTCGGCGCTTCGAGGGGCTATCGTACATCATCTCCAGAAGCGACACGGAGTCGAGGACGAGTCGAGAGGCGTCGAACTCGTCGATGAGTCGCGGGAGGTCGTTTCGGATGCCCGCGAGGCTGTTCGCCATCTCGACGGGGTCGAGTGCGACGACGGCGAGTCGGTCCTCGTCGACGTACTGTCTGAACGGCCAACCTTTCTCCTCGGCCGTCGAGAGAATCGCCTCCTGACTCTCTTCGAGCGTGATGTAGACGGCGCTCTCGTCGTTCGAGAGTGCCTCTTCGAGGAACTGGAGACCAAACGTCGTCTTGCCGGTTCCGGCACTCCCGATGGCGACGAGCAGCGACCGCTTCGGTACGCCGCCGAGAATCATCTCGTCGAGACCGTCGATTCCGATTTTGATTCGCTCGATGTCGGACTCGAACGCTTCGTCGTCGAACGACGACGTACTGAAACTGTTCTCTCCGCCGAACTCACCGAACCCGAACTCGTCCGTATCGCCGCCGCCGAAGCCAGCACCCTCACCGAATCCGGTCGCACTGCCGCCCATACCGGATGGTCCCGGAGCGTTCTCGAAGGCGGTCGTGAAGTCCTGTGCGAACGGGTCTTCCGGCGCGGTGTCCACGGTGTCCGCGGTGTCCGCTGTTTCGGGAGTCTCAGACGAGTCCGGCGTTCCGGACGAATCGGGTCTCGGTATCGGGTCAGAGGGGACGAACGCGCCACTCCGGTCGGTGTTCGACGACCGTTCTCCGGCGTCACCGTCGCCTCTCTCCCCCGTTTCGTCCGGCTTCGCGTCGTCCGGTCTCGTTTCGTCAGACTTCGAGTCGCCGTCGTCCAGTTCACGGAGCGCCCGCTCGAACCAGTCGTCGTCAGTCATCGCAGTCACCACTCTCTCTCGGTGGGCGGGATTCGTGTGAAGCCGTCCGAACTGCCATCATCGATAGGTCGGCGGCGGGTATGATGAATGTTGCCCGTACGGAGGTCTTTTGTCGAACCGACGAGAACCGCCGGACATGAACGTCGGCATCGTCGCACAGCGCGGCAACCGCCGGGCAGCGAACCTCGCGGCCGACCTCCAGTCGCGACTGAACGAGACAGACGTCACGGTCCGATTCGACGACGAGACCGCTCACGCACTCGATACGACCGGTGTCGACGTCACCGCCTTCGCGACCTGTGACCTCGTCGTGAGCATCGGTGGCGACGGCACGTTTCTCTACGCCGCCCGTGGCGCACACGACACACCCGTCCTCGGTGTCAACCTCGGTGAAGTCGGCTTTCTCAACGCGATTCCGCCCGAATCGGCCGTCGAAGCCGTGATGGCCGAGGTGGAGGCGCTCCGAGAGGGCACGTCACACGCACGCAACGTCCCGCGACTCGCCGCCAGCGTCGGCGACTGGACGGGCGAACCCGCGGTCAACGAAGTCGTCGTCCAAGGGCCGCGTCGTGGTCGCGGCGGCGGCATCGACGTCGAAGTCCGCGTCGACGGGTCGCCGTACACCAGCGGCCACGTCGACGGCGTCCTCGTCGCGACACCGACAGGGTCGACCGCGTACAACCTCAGCGAGGGTGGCCCGCTCGTCCATCCCCGCGTCGACGGACTCGTCGTCACCGAGATGTGCGCCGACGGTGGGATGCCACCGCTCGTCGTCCCGCCGGACAGCGACGTCGTCGTCAACGTCTCGGGTGCGCACTCGGCCGTCGTCGTCAGCGACGGGCGAAACGCCCACGAGGTCGAACCACCGGTCGACGTCCACGTCGGACGGACGGACCCACCGGTCCGTCTCGCCGGTCCGGCAGCCGACTTCTTCGAAGCGCTCAACAAACTCGACTGACAGCGGCCGTGCTGTCCGTCGGTCCGTTTTCTCGCTGTTCGCACCCACTGCTACGGGTGAGTGAGTCGGAGAGAAAGAGACAGTCGCGGCGGTTCGTAGAGTTACGTCATTTCCGTTACTTTCCCCACTCGGCTTTCCGCGTCGGGCGGTCCGAGATGGCCTGCACGTCGATTGGCTCGTCGCGGGCGCGGAGGCCGTCGAGTGCGGCCTTGGCGCTGGCGTGCGTCGAGAAGTACGTCACGTCCTCCTCGACGGCGATTTCCAGTGCGTCGCGGTTGCGCGAGACGACGAGGTCGACCTTGCCCTTGCGAATCGCGTCGCCGAGGTCCTCGAACGATTCGAGGTCGAAGAACTCGCCGAAGCCATCGACGAGCGCCTGCCCTTCCTCGCTGTCGGGGGCCGGGAACTCGTCGGCCGAGAGGTCGATGACCGCCGTGCCACCCGTCGGGATGGCCTTGCCCGTCGCAGACTGCGCCTTCTCGTAAGCCTTGCCGAAGGAGGAGGCAGTGCCCATCACTTCGCCCGTGGACTTCATCTCCGGGCCGAGACGCGGGTCCGAACCCGGCAGACGGTCGAACGGCAGGACGACTTCCTTCACGCTGACCTGTTCGGGAATCTGTTCGTGAGCCTCCAGTTCGTCCAGCGTCGCCCCGGCCATCACCTTCGCGGCGAGTTTCGCGATGGGGACGCCCGTCGCCTTCGAGACATACGGGACGGTGCGCGAGGAGCGCGGGTTCGCCTCCAGCACGTAGACCTCACCGTCTTTGACGGCGAGTTGGACGTTCATCAGTCCGACCGTGTCGAGTGCGCGGGCGATGTCCTCCGTGACTTCGCGGACGCGACCGAGCGTCTCCTCGTCCAGCGAACGCGGCGGAATCATACACGCCGAGTCGCCGGAGTGGACCCCCGCGCTCTCGACGTGTTCCATCACGCCGCCGATGAGGATGCGCTCGCCGTCGGAGACGGCGTCGACGTCGAGTTCGACCGCGCCGCCGAGGAACTGGTCGACGAGGATGGGTTTGTCCGGCGAGACGCGGACGGCCTCCTCGATGTACTCCTTCAGGTCGCTGTCGTCGTAGACGACTTCCATCGCGCGGCCGCCGAGCACGTACGACGGACGCACGAGCACCGGGTAGCCGAGTTCACCGGCGAGTTCGAGCGCCTCTTCTTCGCTCGTCGCGGTGCCGCCTTTCGGCTGTTTGATGCCCAAATCGTCCATCAGCGCGTTGAAGCGGTCTCTGTCCTCTGCGAGGTCCATCGCTTCGACGGTCGTTCCGAGAACCTCACAGTCGAGGCCGCGGCGGTCGAGTTCGGCTTCGAGCGGTTCGCCGATGTTCACCGACGTTTGGCCGCCGAACTGGACCATCACACCGTCTGCACCGGTCGCCTCGATGGCGTCGGCGACTTCCTCGGCCGTGATGGGTTCGAAGAACAGGCCGTCGGAGGTGTCGTAGTCCGTCGAGACGGTCTCGGGGTTGTTGTTGACGACGTGGGCTTCGATACCCATCTCGCGGAGCGCGCGGATGGCGTGGACCGAACAGTAGTCGAACTCGACACCCTGTCCGATGCGGATTGGACCGCCGCCGACGACGACGATGCTGTCGATGTCGCGGTTGACGCGGAGTTCGCCGCCGGCGGACTCGCCTTTGAACGGGCCGGTGACGAACTCTGGTTTGCGCGAGGAGTAGTAGTACGGCGTCTGTGCGGCGAACTCGCCGGCGCAGGTGTCGACCTGTTTGTACGTGCGACCGGGAACTTGCTCTTCGACTTCCGTGACGGAGGCTCCACTCGCCGCGGCGATTTCTGCGTTCGTACGACCTGCGGTCGCCGCCTCGGTGAAGTTCCCGGCGGCGGCCGCGACTGTCGCGTCGGCGACGCGCTTGAAGCGCTCGACGTACCACTCTTTGATGCCCGTGAGGTCGATGACCTCTTCGACGGTGTAGCCACGCTCGAACGCCTCGAACATCGCGTACGGGCGGTCGGGCGTCGGTTTGACGAGATACTCTTCTTCTAGCTCCTCGTCGTCGACGTCGGCCCAGTCGGCGGCGGGGTCGTACTCGGAGGACCTGAGAGACTTCAACAGCGACTCCTCGAAGGTGCGGCCGATGGCCATCGCCTCACCCGTCGACTTCATCGCCGTGCCGAGTTCGAAGTCGACGTCGCCGAACTTGTCCTTCGGCCACCGTGGGACCTTCGTGACGACGTAGTCGATTGCTGGCTCGAAGGCCGCGGTGGTCTCGCCGGTAATCTCGTTCGTAATCTCGTGGAGGCGCTTGCCGAGAGCGACTTTCGCCGTCACGCGGGCGATGGGGTAGCCGGTCGCCTTCGACGCGAGTGCAGAGGAGCGAGAGACACGCGGGTTCACTTCGACGACGCGGTACTCGCCGCCGGGTGTGCCGTCGTCGTGCCACGCGAACTGGATGTTACAGCCACCCTGAATCCCGAGTTCACGAATGACGTCGAGTGCGGCCGTGCGCATCTCCTGGTGACCGTCGTCGGGAATGACCTGCGAGGGCGTCACGACCGTCGACTCGCCGGTGTGGATGCCCATCGGGTCGATGTTCTCCATGTTGCAGATGATGATACACGAGTCGTCGGCGTCGCGCATCACCTCGTACTCCAGTTCGACCCAGCCAGCGATGGACTCGGTGATGAGCACCTCGCTGTTACGCGAGAGGCGAAGCCCCTTGCGCACGCGTTCGATGAGTTCGTCCATCTCGTGGACGACACCGGACCCCGACCCACCGAGTGTGTAGGTGGTCCGGGAGATGACGGGCAGTCCGCCGACGGCGTCGACAGCGTCCTCGACGCGGTCGACGAGGTTCTCCTCGGTAATCGACTCGACCGACTCGCCCTCGTCGAGCGAGATGGTCGTCGAGGAGGGAACGGGCTGGCCGATGTTCTCCATGCGCTTGCGGAAGAGGTCGCGGTCCTCCGTCGCGTAGATGGTGTCGAGCGGCGTGCCCATGATCTCGACGTCGAACTCTTCGAGGACGCCCTCTTCGGCCAACTCGGCGGTGACGTTCAGACCGGTCTGGCCGCCGAGTCCGGCGATGACGCCGTCGGGGCGCTCTTTCTCGATGATCTCCGAGATGGCGTCGGTCGTGATGGGTTCGATGTAGACGCGGTCGGCCATCTCCGGGTCGGTCATGATGGTCGCGGGGTTGGAGTTGACGAGAACGACTCGGGCCCCTTCCTCTTGGAGTGCGCGGCAGGCCTGCGCACCGGAGTAGTCGAACTCCGCTGCTTGGCCGATTTGGATGGGTCCACTTCCGATGAGCAGGATGGTTCTCTGCTCCGCTGACTGAGACGTGGGTTCGCTTCCCTCGGCGGTGTTCTCGTCGGTCATTATCGGGGAGAAATCCGTACATCGTAATAAGCCCGGCGAAAGATTACGAGGTCCGAAGGAGTTTTGCGAATTTCGAAATCTGGCTCGTGAGAACCGTCACCGACGTGAGGGAGTCGAGATATCGCCGTCTATCGAGCGTGAGACCCGGTCTCGGCGTTACGTGACACGGGAGAACAGAACCCGAAGTGACCACAGTCGACGGTGATTGTTTACTACAGTTCTCTCCAAGACAGAGGAATTATCAATCTTCCACCTCGTGGAATCTATCGGACGTCACCTCTCACGAGGGATGAGAACGCGACGTGCTGGGACACGTCGCGGGTGGCTTCCAAAAACCTCCGGGCAAGGGGTTTTCAAAGCCGTGCGGCAGTTGTAACTGGGATACAATAACTGTTGGTCACTGAACGGCGAGCACAAGCTATATTACACCCTTTCGGCCATTCAGAAGAGTATTCGATACCGAATCGGTCGGTGTTTCGCACCGTCGACCCCTCTGGCGGGCGTAGTCCACGAGACAGGCGTAGCGGTGGACCGCTACAGGTACGACTCGTCGTAGTCGTCGTCCGGTCGTCGGACGTTCCCACAGTTTTCACACTCGAGTCGTTCCATGCTGTCCATCGAGACGTCCGTCGACCCGCAGTTCGTGCAGTAGTACCCATACTCCTCGGTACGGTTCTCGTCGGTGTAGGCCGCGACGAACGCGCCCTCGGTCCCCTGTAACACGTCGTCGTCGAGATGGACCGTCTGTCCGTCGTCGGTCGTTGTGGTGTCCGGCCAGTCGGAGTCGGTGTGTTCGGTGTCTCTCGCGTCGTCTCCCGACTCCACGTCGGAACTCTCGGCGAACGCGTACTCGACGACTTCGAGGCCACCGATATCGGTCTGCCACTCATCCGTCTGTCCGTAGCCGAACCGCTCGAAGAACGCTCCGGCGGCAGTGTTCGACGAGAGGACGACGCCGCGAACGTCTTCGACTCCTTCGGCTTCGAGTTCCTCGACGGCCTGCTCGAACAGCGTCGTCCCGACGCCGACGCCGCGACGCTCCGGGTCGACGTGGAGCCAGCGAATCGTTCCCTCGTCGGCACTCGTCGTCGCGAACCCCGCGAGTACTCCGTCTTGCTCCGCGACGAGCGTCGTTCCGTCGTCCTCTCCGAACTGCGTTCGGAGCGACTCAACGTCGAACTTCGCGCTGAGAATCGTCTCGATGTCCTGCGGACTGAGCGCGTAGGCTTGCGTGAACGTACTCTCGGCGATCTCTCGAACTCGCTCGGCGTCGTCTGACTCGGCCGAACGGACCGAGAGGGTGTCGCTCATCGAATCAGTCCTCCTGCAACTTCTGGACCGCTTCGGCACCGCAGTTGGGACACTCCACCGGGAGTCCATCCTCCAGTTCGCCCATCTCGCCGCACTCGTCGCAGCGCCACATGATGTACCCCTCTCCGAACTCCTGTCCGGGATTGTGTTCCTGCTCGGTGGAGTCGAGGCTCTCCTCCTGAATCGACACTTCGAACCCGTCGTCCGTCGTCTCGGTGACGATACCCAGTTCGTCACCGTCGTCATCGTAGACGACCGTTCCCGGTTCTACCGGACTTTGCTCGGTATCGGAGGTAGTCTCGTCTGTCATCGAACTAGCTTCGCCTACCAGACGGTTCACTGTGGTGGCCACTCAGATTCACGAGCGGAGGGACACGGAACGGACGAAGGCACGTAACGTACAGAAGAGCAACTCAGACGTAGACGTCGTCGGCGCTCAAGTCGCGCTGGTCGCGGTACTGGTCGACGAACTCTTGGACGTCGAAGTCGAGCATCTGCGATTCGAACTCCGCCGTCGCGTTCGGGTCCTCGGAGTGACTGACGGCGTGTTCCATCAACTCGACGATGAGTTCGACGATAATCTCGTGGAGCCTTCGAGAGTCGAACTCCGTCACCCACACCATCGAGTAGCCGACGTCGTGGTCTTCGGTGACGTCTTCGGAGACGACCTGTTGGGGAAACTCTTCGAGGACGATGCCGAGCATGTGCGGCGTGTCGAACTCGGGCATCTCCTCGCTCGTTGTCTCGATAGCCTCTCGCAACACCTCGACGAGGAACTCCGGGATGAAGCGGTCCGGGGGGTGGATGTCCATGACGACGGCGTGGCTCTCACCACACGCGCAATCGAACTCACGCATCCCCATGTCGAGGTCACGAATCCGTTTCTCCTCGCCACAGGGGAGTTCGAGTACGTCGCCGCCCCCGCCCGGCACACGCGGTTCTGCCATGGAGGGTCTTTGTCGATTGGGTCGTTTAAACGTCGCGCTCTCGGGCTTGGGAAGAGGGTTGCAGTCGAGGTTCTTCGACGCTCGAAATAGTAAGGCGTTTGACGCACGCTCGTGTCCCGTTCACCATCTCTCGATGACGGACGGAGACGACCGACAGTACCGACGGCCACGGGCGATACTCTGTCTCGTCGTCGCACTGTTCTCGGCGACGGTGTTCCTACTCCACGTGGAACCGCCGTACGTGCGTGGCGTCGTGGTGAGCCTCGTTCTCGGCGTGTGGGGCGTCGGAGACTTACTTCAACCTCAGATAGCCAGGTGGCTCGACAGCGCTACCGCCCGGACGACCGGTCTCTTCTGGGTCGCTGTCGGTGTCGGACTCGGCACGGGGAGCGTCCTCGCCTCGACGATTATCAACAAACTCGGCTGGGGTGTGCTTCTCGGCGCGGGTGTCGTCGTCTACGGTATGTTCGTCGCCGTGACCGATTGACACCAGAACCAGTCTCGCCGGTGCTCTCCCTCAAGGCCGCGGTGTCGAGTTCTCCCTCTGTACATTCGATGCAAATCACACTATCTAATTGTCACGAGACGACATCCAGAGACGTCCCCATGCAGTTCAGTTCCGGTGAGAAACGACGGTTGAAGCTGATAGCACTCGCGGCGCTCAACGCGACACCGCTCGGTGGTGTCGTGGTTCTCGGCTGGTCACTGTCGGCGCTGTTGGTCGTGTACTGGGTCGAACTCGGGGCGTGCCTCGGGTTCGCCGCACTCGAAGGACTGTTCGCGGAGAAACGGCCCGGCTACGACGCCGACGGGTTCTCGTGGTTGGTCGTTGGGGCGCTGTCGTAGAAGCGCGGTCGGTTCTCGGTTCCGGGCTTCCCGCTGTCTATTCAACCGGCGAACCTCCCAGCGATCGTGTTGGCCATCGTGATTGGTGGTCTCGGGTGGGTCGTGTTCGGTGCTGTCGGCGTCGGCGGTGTCGGTGCGGCCACAGAGGCGGGTATGAGCGACTCTGCATCGGTATCGGCCGGACTGGGAATCGTCGCCGTGACGGTCGGACGGGCCGTCGAGGCGGGGAGCTACTTCGTCGACAGAGAGTACGAGTCGGTATCGGCTCAGGAACCACTTCGGTCGGCCCTCGTCGCCGTGGCGGGCATCGGTTCTGCGTTGTTCGTCGGCGGCGGGTTCGTACTCGCCGGTGCGCCCGGACCGCTCGTCTTGGTCGCAGTGTTCACGGTGAAGTTTCTCGCAGACGTCGTCGACGTCTACCGTGAGCGACTGGAGTCGTTCGACGAACGCACATCTGCCGACTTTGGACTCGCCACCGAGAGTTCTCACTGGGAGCCAATCGACACAACGTTCGACGACTCTCCAGAGACTGTCCGCCCCAAGCGGTCGGCACTCCTCGTGGATGGTCTACTCCGTGGTGTTCGGTCACCGGCCGCCCTGTTGGTGGCGACGCCACTGGTGCTCCTCGGACTCCTCGCCGTCACGAATTCCGGCGGCACGCCGTCCGTCTTCTTCGTTCCAACGGCGATACTGTTCGGCACGTTCGCCGTGTTCGGCGTCTTCGACCGCCTGTATCGGTATCTGTGTATGGAGTATCGAATCGCCGGGGACGCGGTCGGCTACGACCGCTTGCTCGGCCCACAGTGGCGACTCTCCCGTGAGCGACTCGCGAGCGCAGAGCGCACGCGGACGGTGACCGACCGATTATTCGGGACGGAGACGCTGCTCGTCGACGTCGACGACCGAACACGCAGACTGCCACACCTCTCATCGCGCGCCGTCGCCCACGTGCTCGGCTATCCCTGACAGCATATAGAGCCAGATACAGAGACCACACCTCGAAGCCCTTACCCGACACCGCTCCCCACTCTCCTACATGGACGACCAGACGCACGTCGAGTGGCGCGAGTGGGGACAGGAAGCCTTCGACGAGGCGCAGGAGTCGAACAAACCGGTCCTCCTCTCGCTGTCGGCGACGTGGTGTGCCAGTTGCCACGAGATGGACACCGAGACGTACGCCGAACCGCGCATCGCCGCCAACGTCAACGACGGGTTCGTGCCGGTTCGCGTCGACGTCGACAGACACCCTCGCGTGCGCGAACGCTACAACATGGGCGGATTCCCGACGACGGCGTTTCTCACACCCGAGGGGAAACTGCTCACGGGCGCGATGTATCTCGGCCCCGACGGGATGCGACAGGTGCTCGACCGGGTTCGGGAGATGTGGGACGCGAAAGGCTCGGAAGCGGGCCGCGTTCCGCGCGCGCTCGCCGGGAACCCGACGCCCGCCGGAGAGGTCACGCCCGCCATCGAGGAACATCTCGCGGGGCAACTGGGCGAGAAGTACGACCCGCAGTTCGCCGGGTGGGGAAGCGACGCGAAGTTTCCGATGCCGCGAACCGTCGAGTTCGCGCTGAAACGCGAACGCGACCAAGCGCTCCGGTCGCTCGACGCCGTCCGCGACCACCTGCTCGACGACGTCGCTGGCGGGTTCTTCCGCTACGCGGCCAACCGCGATTGGAGCGACGTCAACCACGAAAAACTCCTCGACACCAACGCCGCGTTGGTCCGCGCCTTCGCCAACGCCTACCTCTACACCGGCGACGAGATGTATCGAGAGCCAGCGGCCGAGACTATCGACTACCTCACCGACGACCTCTGGACCGGTCTCGCTGTCGGCGGCAGTCAGGGACCCGCCGAGGGCCGCGACTACTACCTGCTCGACGCCGAGGAGCGGATGGAAGAACGACGCCCTCGGACCGACCTGACGGTCTTCGCCGGCGGGAACGCTCTCGCCGCCGAGGCACTGCTGACCTACCACGCCTACACCGACGACGACCACGCCCGAGAGTACGCAGAGCGTATCCTCGACAGCCTCCAGACGGACCTCGTGGGCCGAGAACGCGAGGGTGTCGTCACGCACTACGTCGCCGGCGACGACGTCGGCGAGTCGCTCCTGCTCGAAGACCACGCTCGCGTCGTCGCGGCGTTCTGTCGCGCCGAACAGGTGCTCGGCGAGGGTGTCGACGTCGCCCGTGCCGTCGCCGACGTCGCCATCGACGAACTGTTCGACGAGGGGTCGTTCCGCGACGGGCGGAGCGAGGGGCCGGGGATGCTCGACAGACCGCTTCGTCCCATCGACAGCACCGTCGAGATGGCCGACGCGCTTCTCGACCTCGCGCTTCTCACCGACGACGAGCGGTACCGTGACGTCGCTCGGGAGTCCGTCGCGGCGTTCGCCGGCGCGGCCGACCGTATCGGCGTCCAAGTCGCGAGTTACGGCGGAGTCGCCGCTCGACTCTGTCGCGACCCACTCGTCGTCGCCGTCGCAGACGACGTTGGCTCGGACCTGCACCGCGCCGCCCTCCGCATCGCCGACCACGAGAAAGTCGTCATTCCCGACGCCGACGACGTCGACGACGCCTACGAGTCGGGGACGGCGTACTTGCTCGACGGCGACGAGCGGCGGGCCGCCGAGACGCCGGAGGAACTGATGGCGACGGTGGCCGAACACGCTCGTCTCTGAGCGGAGAGAAACGCGAACGAACCAACTGACCATCGGTGTAAACGTCCGATGTGTTTTTATCTGTGGCAATCGATGTGAGACTATGGCTGACCTTCGGGACCTCGGACTGTCTGAGTACGAAGCCCGCGCGTATCGGGCACTCCTCCGAACCGGACCAACAACAGCGAAAGAGTTGTCGCGTGCGAGTGACGTACCGATGGGCCGCATCTACGACGTGCTCAACACGCTCGAACAGTACAGTCTCGTCCGCAGTCAAGCGGCGAGCAGGCCGAAGAAGTACGTCGCCGTCGAACCCGACACCGCACTCGACAGACTGCTCGAAGACAAACGCAAGGAACTGGAGGAGAAGGCCCGCCAGTACGAGGGTATCGTCGACGAGTTGGTCGACGAACTCGACGCCACAGAACCCGTCGAAGGGCAGTTCTGGACGGCCGCCGTCGGCCCCGACGAGACGCTCGACCTCCTGCTCGAGCGACTCGCGGCGGCCGACCGTCACATCGTCATGGTCGCCGGGTCGTCGTCCGTTCAGTTCGACTTGGGTGAAGTGGGCGAACTCGTCGCCGAGGAACTGGAGCAGGCGCTCACTCGCGGTGTCGAGGTCATGTTGCTCATGTCGCCGGAACTCGTCGAGACGCTTCCGCCGAGTGTCGGCGAGCGTTACACCGACCACCTCGTCGACCATCCGCGGTTCGAGGTCCGGACGACGGAGAACGTCTCGGGGACGTTCAACCTCATCGACGACACCGAAGTCTGCATCGAGGTGCCGAACCCGCTCGACCCCGGCGAGACGTTCGCGATGATAGACCTCAAGGACCCGGAGTTCGCGACGGACGTCCGGCAGGTCTTCGACCCGCGCTGGGAGAACGCCAAGGTGTTGTCACTTTGACCCGGTAGAAGTACGACCGCTTGAGGAGGTTCTCTCTCCAGTACGATTACGTGTGAGAACGCTTATACGAGAAGATCCGGACAAGCAGCCTCGCTGTCGACAGTTTCGAATCCCCAACGACAGAGTCAACCAGATCGCGTTACCACGAGGACCGGGACGTCGACGGTCCGAAGCACGGTCGAAGCGACGCTGCCGAGAAGTTGACGTCTGAGATTCGACCGGCCGTGCGAACCCATGACGACGAGGTCTACCTCGTTTTCCTCGACGTACTCACGGATACCGGCAGCGGTCCCTTCGAACGACGCTGTCCGCTCGACGGCAGTCTTCACAGTCAGATCTGGGGCGGATTCCTCGACCTCGTCTGCAACCTTCTCGACGGCTTCTCGCCCTCTCTCGTCGAGTCGTTCGAGGAACTCCTTTTCGAGGCCCCCAGCGTCGAAGGCGCCGCCTGCAGCCTGCAGGTCCACGATGTTCAACACGTGAACCTCCGAACCGTATCGCTGGGCCACCGCTATCCCGTGGGGAATCACCGCCTCGGCGTTCTCACTTCCGTCCGTCGTGATGAGAACTCGTGAATAGTCGGCCTCCATCTCATCCGTATCGTCTCCGTCCGGGACGACGAGGACAGGGATGTCACTTCGATGGAGGAGGTCCTCGGTGACACCGCCCAGGAGACGCCGACCGAGCCCGGTCAATCCCTGTCTGCCGACGACGATCAGATCCGCGTCTTGTTCGGCCGCGTACTCGCTAATCTGGACAGCGGGCTTACCTTCGGCCAACTTCGTCGTGACCGGCTGGTCAAGTTCTGCCGCAACCTCCTCGATTGTCGTTAGAGTTGTCTCCCTACGTTCTCGTAACTGGGTTTTCTCGGCAGCGGTTTTCGTGAGCCAGAGTGAACTCTGATCGACGACGGAAAGAACGTCGACGGTCGCTCCAAAGACACGAGCGAGTAGGAGGCCACGTCGTGCTGCTCGCTTGGCTTCTGTACTCCCATCCACGGCGATCACGATACGGTCGTACATTCTGGATAGCTGTTTCTCTAGGAATCTCTTTACCGTTTGGTAGAGCCATTTCGCCGGACGAGACGCAATCAGAGCGTGTCTCGTACGTACACAACCAGCTGACGTTCGGCTGTGCGCTCTACGTGGTCGATGTCGACGAGACGTGGAAACGCTCGTGGCTGTACGAGTCGACGAGGACCGAAACCGTGGTTTCTCGCGGTTTATCGCGGTTTACTGCCCGAGTTCCGCGCGGAGTTGCTCCATCGTCACTTCGCGTTCGGCGTGTGCGTTGTGCTGGTGGATCGACTCGTCGTTCGACTGTTTCATGTGGACGACGGCGTTGTCCGGGAGGTGGTCGAACTGGTCGACGACCGACTCGGCCAACGAGCGAACGCAGTCCTCGACGAACTTGGCGTCCGCGTGGGCGTGGTAGGTCATGTGGTCCTCGTCGGGGCGCTTGGCAAGGTTGTAGATACGGGCGCTCATCGAGTCGCGAGCGGCGTCGACGAGGTCGATGAGGTCGACGTCGGGCGACCCGTCGCTGGTGATGGTGAGTGTCGCGTGGCCGCGCTGGGAGTGGCCCGGTTGCGGCACCTTGTCGAGGAACTCGTCGACGGTCTCTCTGTCGACGTCGAGGTCATCGAGCACGTCGCGTGCGCGGGACTCCGACATCCCTTGTGAGCAGGGACAGACGGTCATGCCGACGACTTCTGCACCGATCTCCTCGCGAGTTCCCTCTTCTGTCGCCGTGGCGCTGGCGATGATGTCGACCGAACTCTGGGTCTGGAGTTCGCTCGCAGGCGTGTCTTCGCGGATGATGAGTTCGGCGGTCATCTTGACCTCCGCCGTCGTCGTGTAGTCGTGTTTGGCGAGGAGGCGCTCTGCCGCCTGTCCGCAGAGGTCTTCGACGCGGTAGGTAGGTTCGCTGACCGCCTCTTCGAGCACCTCGTCGATGACCTGCATGTTGCGACTCATGTCGATACCCTTCCGGCCGCCCGGAAGGTCGACGAACACTTCGAACTCCGCCATCAGGATGAGCGGGCGCTTGCCGTCGCGGGCGACTTTGACGAGTTTCTCGACGCCAGTGACGCCGACCTGACTCAGCCCGACGGTTACGTCCGGCTTCGTCGCCTGGACGTCGGGCAGTTGGTGACTCATTATCGGGTCAGTAGGAGTCTCGTCGATTAGGGCTTTCGATAGCGGAACCACCAGAAAGAGTGGGTCTCAGTGGCTCAGGGCCAGTCGTCGCGCGTCTCGGTCTCGAAGGGGTCTTCCTCGTCGGCGCTGTCGCCGGCGAGTTCCCATCCGGCAGCTTCGGCGGCGTCCTCGACGTGGAGAAACTCCCACTCACAGGCTTCGGCGGTCGCTTTGTCCTCGTCGCTCGTGCCGACGAACACGTGACGGTCGGTGTCGAACTGTCGTTTCACGTTCTCTAGACTCTCTTCGACGCCGCGCGGGCCGGAGAAGAAGTCCTGACGGATGCGCTCTTTGCGTGTGAAGTTGGTGACGACGTAGGTCGGCTTCTCACTGACGACACCCACGTACTTCGTCCACTGTCGGGCGTCCTCGAAGACGGCGTTCGGGTCGGCGACGTCTTTCAGCGCCTCCAACTCGAACGCGAGCGTCATCGTCCCACTGTTGTCCATATCCTACAGTCACGTCGGGCGGCGCAAAACGGCTTCGGTCGTCTCTCGACGCCTCTCTCCGACGGAGCGAGCGAACCGCTCGTGGTGACAGACTTAGCTACGAAAGAGACGATTCAGGCGACGTGGAGGTAGTCGGTGAAGACGACGACGTCGTCCGCTCGGAGGTCCTCCGGGAGCACGTTCGGAACGGCGTCGTCGCTCGCCCAAGCGATGACGTACTCCTGTGCCGACTCACTCAACTGGTCGAAGTGTCTGACGCGTGCTGATGGGTGGACTCGGTCTACGCGTGACAGTGACCGTTCGAGTGGTGCGACGGACTGTGACATACGATATCAATAACCACGTTACGTGATAAATGTTACTCTCATCACTAGTCATGTGCAGGAAAACGGATCACGTCCCGGAGAGAGCAAACGAGAACTGAGAGACGAGTTCGGATTACTGCTCTTGGGTCGGCGCGAGGTCGTCGGGGTCGAACTTCTTCTGCATCAGGACCTCTTTCTGGTCGCCGACGACGCGCTCTTCTTTCATCAGACGCTTGTACGCGCTCTGCGGCGCGAGGTCGCCGATGAGGACGCCGCCGACGATTTTGCCGTCCTTCAGTGCGAGGCGGCGGTACTCGGTGTCGGAGTACTTCTTCTCGACTTCGTCGTCGCCGATGGTCGGGTGGCCGAAGGAGAGGAACGGGAAGTCGAAGTGGGTGATGGAGTACGAGGAGACCCAGCGGAACTCCGCGGACTCGGGGTCGACCATGTTCTTCGCGGCGATGGTTCCCTGCTCTTTCGCACTGCCCCACGACCCGTTCTGCCCGTACTCGCCGAGGATGGTGTCGTAGAACCGCGTGAGGTCGCCGGCCGCGTAGATGTCGTCGACACTCGACTGCATATGCTGGTCGACGACGACGCCGCCGTCCTGCTTCACGCTGGTGCCCTGCAGAATCTCGGTGTTGAAGTTCAGGCCGATGGCGACGCCCGCCCAGTCACACTCGAAGCGGTCACCGTTCGGGTCGACGGCGGCCGTCACGTGGCCGTCGTCGTCCGTCTCGAAGTGGTCGACACCGCTGCCGAAGACTGGTTCGACGCCGATGTCGCGCATCGCGTTGTGCATGATCTCGGCACCCTCGACGGAGAGTGCGTAGCGCCACCAGGCGTCACCGCGCATCAGGTACTTCGCCTCGATGTCCTGTGCGCCGGAGATGGCCGCGAGGTCGATACCGAGCAGTCCGGCACCGACGATGACGGCTTTCTCGCCGGATTCGGCGCTCTCTTTGATGCGACGGGCGTCCTGGAACGTCCAGAAGTGGTGGATGCCCTCGGCGTCACTGTTGTCGACGGGCAGTTGGGTCGGCGTGCCACCCGTGGCGACGAGCAGTTTGTCGTAGTCGATGACCTCCTCCTCGTGGGTTTCGAGGGTGTGCGCGTCGGGGTCGAGGTTCTTGACGTGCGTGTTCAAGCGCAGTTCCACGTCGCGCTCGTCGTACCACGACTCGTCGTGGATGGAGATTGGCGCTTCGGGGAGTTTGCCTTTGGCGAACTCCTTGATGAGAATCCGATTGTAGAGGGCTTCCCCCTCGTCGGTGATGACGGTGATGTCGGCGTCGGGTGCCTCCTCTCGGAGGGTCTCAGCGGCGGAACTCCCTGCGATTCCGTCGCCGATGATCACATACGACTCTGTCATGTGCAGGGGGTTTGTATCCGGGGTTAATGTGGGTTGCTATCTTCACCATTCTTCGTCTGGAAGGTGTATAAGGGGAAAGAACAGCCGTGAGAGCGGTCCACGATGTCGTCCGTATCTTCCCGTCGTCTCTGTATCTCAGTCGGTGACGATTGTCTCGTCGACTCCGCGAGACGGCCGGTAGCGTGGCTTTCAAGACGACGGAATCCCTAGCGCAGCGTATGAAACTCCGCCAGAACGTTCGACATTTCGCGTTCAAGAACGCGCTGACCGCGCCCGTCGTCGGCGAGAAGGTCACCGAGAAACTCGTCGACCTCCACGTTCGCGTCTTCGGCGAGAAAGCCGCACCCGGTCACCGTGAGGAGCGCGAACCGCACATGGAGGCGTTCTTCGACTGCACGTTCGACACCTACGTCTCGGCGCTCAAGGCAGGCTTCACCGAAGCACAGGCCCGAGAGATTACGCACATCCAGGCCAACTTCGACTTCTACAACCACGGCTGGACGGAGATGATGGAGTTCCCCGTCGACGAACTCGAAGAACACTACGAACGCTACGAACCCTTCTTCCAGAAGCACGACATCACCATCGACGACCCGCTCGGTGACTTCCGGAACCGCGAGATTCCGTCGGCACCGCCGACGCTCGAAAAACTCGACGACCCGGAGCACCCCCACGCCCAAGGCGGATTCGCCGACGACGTCTACGTCGAAGACGACAGCGGGGAGATTACGCGCGGCGGCGCGGACCCGGAAGAAGCGGCATAGCGGTAAACGGTGTAACGGTAAGCGACGTCGCGAAGACAGACGAACGCGCTTTTCTCAGTCGTCTGCGGGTGCCGGTCTCGGCGTGTCGATGACGTTGTTCTGCCACGTCCCGCGGAGGAACCACAGGAACGCCAGAACCGCGACGGCGACGTTCGAGAAGGCGATGCCCCACCAGACGCCGGTCGGCCCCATCCCGAACTGCGTGATGAGGACGAGCGCTGCCGGGATGCGGAGCACCCACAGCGAGACGAGCGAGAAGCCCATCGCCGTCCGTGTCGACCCACTGCCACGGAACCCGCCGTTGACGACGTTGAACACGCCGAGGAAGGCGAACGTCGGCGCGATGATGCGGAGGTAGTCGACGCCGACCGAGATGACGGCTTCCTCGCCGGGGATGAACACCGCGACGATGGGCCGGGCGAACAGATAGGCGACGGCACTCACACCGACGAGCGCCGCGGTGATGAGCCCCGAACTCGCGAGGACGGCCCGCTTCGCGCGGTCCGGTTGGTTCGCACCGAGGTTCTGCCCGACGACGGTGGACGTCCCCTGCGCCAAGCCGATAGCGGGGAGGAAGACGAGCGAGTTCAGTCGACTCCCGATACCGAACGCCGCGACGGCCGCTTCGGTGTCGACGCCGACGGCTTGGGCTCCCGCGAACGCGACGATTGCGGTCAGGACGGTGATGCCCAGTGCACGTGTCGACTGCTCGACGCTCGACGGCGCGCCGATGCGGACGATTCTCTCGACCGTCTCGCGTTCCGGAATCAGGTCGCGCGGCGAGAGGTGGATACCGACGCGGCCCGAGAAGAGGAGATACATCCCGACGAGCGCGCCGACACCGCGAGAGAAAACGGTGGCGATAGCCGCACCTTGGACGCCGAACCCGGCGAATCCGGTCGCGGCGAACAGCGACGACTGGAGCCCTTCGAGACCGAAGAGACCGAAGAGGGGGTTGCCGGTGAACCCGAGAATCAAGAACGGGTCTAAGACGACGTTGATGACGACGCCGAACGCCATGAGGTACATCGGCGTCTTCGTGTCGCCCCACCCGCGCAGGAGCGCCTGAAACATGAAGAAGCCGAACATGAAGTAGACGCCGAGGAAGATGGTCCGCGTGTAGTCGACGGCGATGGCGTGAATCTCCGTGCCGGGCGTCGTCCCGATGAGCGGGAGGAGCAGCGGCGTCAGCAGGTAGCCGATGGCCGAGAAGACTACCGAGACGAGGACGACGAACCCGATGGTCTGGCCGGCGACGTGGTCGACTTCGTCGTGGTTGCCCGCACCCTTGTTCTGGGCGACGAGCACCGTCCCGGCGACGGTGAACCCGCCACCGATAGAGATCATCAAGAAGACGATAGGCCACGAAAAGGAGAGCGCGCTCACGGCTTCCGACCCCACACGACCGACCCAGAAGGTGTCGGCGAGGTTGTAGCCGACCTGCATGAGTTGCGAGAGGACGATGGGCAGCGAGAGCACCAACATCGGCTTCAGCAGGTCGCCGTCGGTGAGGTTCACGTCGCGCCTGGGGGCGCTCATTCTTCGACCTCCGTGTCGTCTCCGCTCTCGCCATTCTCGCCGTTCTCGCCGTTCTCACGTCGGAGACTGTCGAGGACGAACTCGTTCAGTCCCTCGCGGACCGCTCTCGGGTCCTCCTCGTCGCCGAGGGCGATGGCCGCCCCCCGCGCACCGTCGAGGGCGGCGAGCACGAGTCGGGCGGTCTGCTCCGGGTCGACGGGGCGGAACTCGCCCGTCTCGATACCGTTGCGAACGATGTCGGCGACCATCTGTTGAATCGAGGCCTTGTTCGCCCGAAGCTGTTCGCGGTAGGCCTCGCGGTAGGGTGCCTGCGCGCGGAGTTCGAGGAGCGCGCGGTAGAACTGTTCGCGGTCCGCGTCGCCCTCGTCGGGGCTCAGTCGCCTGAAGAGACACTGGAGGCGTTCCGTCGCGGACGCGCCCTCCATCTCGGCGATTTGCTCGTCGAGGCGGGTGAGCATGTAGGCGAGGAACTCTACGAGCAGGTTCTCCTTCGTGTCGTAGTGGTAGTGCAAGACGGCGGTGCTCTTGTCGGCTTCGTCGGCGATGTCCTGCATCGTCATCTCGGCGAAGCCGTGGTTACAGAGCGCGCGGTACGTCGCGCGCATTATCGATTGATGCGCCTCGGGGAGGTTGTCGTCGGTGGGGACTGATTCGCTGGTCACTAACTGACTAGTCAGTCAGGATGCGATAAGGGTATTTCGGTTCGGAGGGACTGGTCGCTGTCGGCTACGATTGCTCACACGATACGGGCGAAAACGTCGTATTCACGTTCCTCGTCGGTCTGTTCGCGCTGAAGAGGACACTCGCCGTGATGCTGGGACGGTTACGCTCGTCTACTCCTTTGGCTACGGACGACAGTGGACACGGCACTCGTCGCCCCGGCGTACAGAAGGAGAAAGAGCCGCACCAAGATGGACGGCAGTAGCAGCTAGTTCTGTTTCTTCTTCGCGATTCGGTCGGCACACTCGTACCCGGCGACGATACCGCCGTTCAGACTCCGTTCTGGGTACTGGGCGCGACTCGCCATGCCGGCGTAGTAGACACCCTCGGCGACGTCGTCGCCCAAGTCGTAGGGAACCACGAGGTCGAGGTAACCCCGTTCGTAGACCGGCGCGGCGCGCGGGTTCCGTGCGATGCGAACCTCCTGCACCGCCGAGCGGTCGAACTCGGGAAACATCTCGCCGATGTGGTCGAGCCACTTCTCCTCCACTTCGTCGTCGTCGGCCTGCCAGAGCCACTCGTCGTAGTCCTGGATGTAGCTGGCGACGTAGAGGAGATGTTGGCCGCCGTAGCGCTCCGGCGGTACGAAGTTGGTGTGCTCGATGAGCGCGCCGAACGGTGCCTCGTGGCCGATGTTGAGCCAGTAGGTATCCGTCAACTGTTCGTCCATCGTGACGACGGCGCACACTGCCCCCTGAAAGTCGATGTCGCACTCGTAGCCGACGAGGTCCTCTAACACGTTTGGCATCGCCGCGACGACGACGCTGTCGGTGTCGTGGGTCGTCTCGCCGTCCGCCGTCTCGACGGTGACCGAGGAGACTGTGTCGTCGTCGACGCCGACTTCCTGTACGCGCGCGCCGGTCGTGATGTTCTCGCGGCCGACGGCGTCGACGAGGGCGTCGAGGAACGGTGCGAACCCGCCGTCGAAGTAGCCGAGGTACTCACCGCGGAGCAGGTCACGCTCGCCGCGGAACTTGATGCGCCCGAGCAACCACGCCGCGCTCACGTCGTCCATGCGACTCCCGAACTTCGCGCGGAGTAAGGGTTCGAAGAAGTTCTCGTAGACGCCGCGCGTCGTGTGGTCGAGCAGGAACTGCTTGATGGGGACGTGCTCGAAGTCTTCGAGGTTCTCGTAGGTGTCGAACTTCGGGATGCCGCTACGGACGTCTATCTCCTGGGTGAGCATCCCGAGGCGGAACTTGTCGTAGAAGCTCATGTGCGGATAGGCCGCAATCTGCGGGAGCGTGTCGAGCGGATGAACCACGCCGTCGACGTAGTAGGCGTTCTTGCCGATGAGCCACTCCAGTCGGTGTCCGACACCGAGTTCGTCGGCCAACTCGACGATGGTCTCTTCGGACTTCGAGAGGTGGTGGTAGAACTTCTCGATGGGGTCTCCGGGCGTCTCGTAGAGCGCGGCGAGTCCACCGACCTCGTCGGTCGCCTCGAACACCTGAACCTCGTGGCCACGTTGTTGGAGGCGGTAGGCGGCGGCGAGTCCGGCGATGCCTCCGCCGACGACTGCTATCATGTAGAGAACTGCACAACCACCGTGTAAGTCGCTTGTGGAAGACGCCCCGAGAAGGTCCGTTCGCCTACCCACTCCGTATCGATGTGTACCGGCATCGACGACGGCAAAACGGCCCGCAGGCTTTTGCGGAAATCCTACCTATACAACAGATATGGCCGATTCGACCGAACACAAGTCGAAGATGAACCGCGAGGAGTTCGCAGACTACCTTCGGACGCTCGCCGACGAGTTCGAGAAAGACGGCGAGATGGACATCTCCGTCGGAAACAAGACCGTCCAACTCCACCCGCCGGACACGGTCAAGAGCGAAATCGAAGTCATCGAGCGCTCTTCGATTCTCCGCGGTAACAAGGAGTCACTCGAACTGGACGTCAACTGGAAGGCTCAGAAGTAACCATGGCGCTCGTTGACTCCATCGTCATCGCGTTCATCAGTCTGCTCATCGGTGGACTCGGTATCACCGCCGGCGCACGTCTCGTCATCGACGACTCGGCGAGTTTCGGCTACGCGTTCGTCACGGCGGCTATCGGCGCGCTCGTCTGGGCTGTCATGAGCTTCTTCGTCGGCTGGATTCCGCTCGTCGGACCGCTCCTGATGCTCATCGTTTGGGTCGGCGTCATCAACTGGCGCTACCCCGGCGGGTGGGTCGCGGCCGCGGGCGTCGGCATCGTCGCGTGGCTGGCGGCCGTCGTCGTCCTCTTCGTGTTGAGTCTCGTTGGCATCGTCGGCCCGGGGGCACTCGGGATTCCGGGTGCCTGAGGGTCGAGTCGACGCCCGACCGAACCTACGCCTCGTGAATTTTCTCGCCGCGCTGTAACCGAGCAGCGATGGTGAACGTCTGTTCTCGCTCCCGTCGCGTCGGGAAGTGCGCCGCCAAGTACCGAGCGACGGCGACGAGTAGCGTCCGCCGCTCCTCTCTGTCCTCTCGCTCGTCGTACTGCGCGAATCCCGCTTCGAGCGCCTGATAGGTGTGGAAGCCGGCGTCCTCGCGGAGCAGACCCTCACCGAGTCGCTGACGGAGACGGGCCGGGTCGCCGCCGGCGTCGAGGTAGTGCGCCGCGAGTCGTCCGGCCTCGTTGACCCGGCCTTCGGTGTCGAACGCCTCTAACAGGCTCCCGAGGAGTTCTTCGGGGTTCGCGTCGGCGTCGCCCTCGTCCGGAATCGGGGCCGGTGGCGTGTTGAGGAAGCGGTCGAGGTAGACGTTGACGGCGGCGTCGAACACCCCGCGGTAGAGTTCTCTGGACTCCGTCCGTTGGCTCAGTTGGTGGACGGCGTTGGCGTAGGTGAACGTGTGGTGCACCGTGTTCCAGTCGGAGAACTCGTTGGCCGTAGCGAACTGCGCGACTCGTTTTCCGGCGGCGAACGCGACGGCCGCAGCGAGTTCCTCGACGGTTGCTCCCTCGGAGATGGCGTCTTCGAGCGCTCCGACGACGACTTCGGGGTCGTCGCTGTGGAGCGTGTCGGTGAAGTTCGCTGGCGTCTGCCACGTCGACCCTGCACCCGACTCGACCAACTCGTCGAGGCGCTCGAACGTCTCGTCGAGGCGTGCGGCGAGGTCGACGGGTTGTCGCCACGAGGAGCGCTCTTCTGCTCTCTCGGCAGTGGCGAGTCCTTCGACCAGACTGGGGAGGACGTGTTCGGCGTGTTCCCACCCGACGATATCGAGCGCTTCGCAGGCTTTGTTGACGAAGTCCATCGTGTGGCCGGTGTTCAGATACCGGTGGTCGGTCGCGGCGGCGGCGAGCATCCCCACCAACTCGGACTGCGAGCAGCCTTCGGCGACGGCGGTCCGCAGACAGCGCTCTGCGCCGTCGGGGTCTCGAACTTCGATAGTGTCGCGGAACCACGATTCGAGACGTTCGGGCGAGAGCTCACGTGCGTCGAAGGCCGTCTGGTCGAACTTCGGTGGCTGGTCCGCACAGTCCATCGCGACGTGGACGTTCCCCTGATACAGCGCGCGCTTTCGGTCCTCGTCGCGGAGGTCCGGCAGGACGTTCGCCAGTAGGGTTAGGATAGTGAGTCCGGAACTCCACCCGCCCTCGCGGTAGCGCGTCCCGAACAGGACGCCCGTCTTCACCTGCTCGGCCGGGTCGACGTCGGCGTCGACGAGGCCGATTGCGGCCTTGGCGGTGACGAGTCGGAGGTTCTGTTCGAGGCCGCGTTCGAGTCGGGTCGCCCAACGCTCGGCGGGCGGTTCGTCGGGGTCCGGGTGCGGGTCCACGTAGACCGTGTCGTTCTCGTCGTCGACTTCGACCGGGTAGGCCTGTACGTCGTCGGCCCAGGGGTCGAACGTGTCGCCACAGGAGAGTTCGAACCGCGCGTGGTGCCAGTGACACGTTAGAATCCCGTCGTCGACACTGCCTTCGGTCAGTGGAAAGCCCATGTGCGGACAGCGGTTGTCGACGGCGCGGACCTCGCCTTCGTGGTAGAAGAGGGCGACGTGCGCACCGTCGAGCGTGACGAGTTTTCGACCCTCTGCTCGGAGGTCCGAGAGCGGGACCGCTTCGACGTATCCGTCGGCTGGGACACTCATGAGACATGCTACCACCCGGTGCGACAAAACCGTTCGCTGGAGGGTTTTTCTGTAAGAGTTCGGGAAGGTCGGGGAGCCATACTTTTAGGTTTCGAGTCCAAAGTACCGTCGAACGTGCCCGACGAATTGACCGTCCGGATCGACCCGCACGTCCACTCCGACGCCTCCTACGACGGCCACGACTCCATCGAACTCATCTTGGAGCAGGCGGCCGAAATCGGACTGGACGCGGTCGTTATCACGGACCACGACGTCCTCCACGAGTCCCTCCGCGCCGCCGAACTGGCCCCGCTCTACGGCCTCATCGGCATCCCCGGCGTCGAGGTGTCCACCGCCCACGGCCACCTCCTCGCTATCGGCGTCGAGGAGATGCCACCTCGGCGACAGCCGATGGACCAGACGGTCCAGTGGGTCCGCGACCACGGCGGCGTCGCTATCGTGCCGCATCCCTTCCAGCGGAGTCGCCACGGCGTCCGAAAGCGGTATCTCACCGACTGTGACGCCATCGAGACGTACAACTCGTGGCTCTTCACCGGGTACAAGAACCGTCGCTCGCGGAAGTTTGCCGCCGAGAACGGCTACCCTGGCGTCGCCGCCAGCGACGCTCACCACCTCCAGTTCGTCGGCCGCGCCTACACGGAGATAACCTTCGAGGACACGCACCGCGCGAACGTCGACGCCGACATGATTCTGGAGGCCATCCGCGACGGCGACACGCAGGTGCAGGGTCGACGGACCCCCTTCGCCGCCTCCACCAAACACTACGGTATCGGCGCGGCGCGCAAGAGTGGCTACTACGCGAAGGTCGGTGCGCTCAAGAGCGCCTCCTACGCGAAACTCGGTGCGTTGCAGGGTGGCCGGTTCGCCAAGACGGGGGCGCTCCGCGGGGCACGCGCCCTCTACCGCCTGTCGCCGCTATCGCGGTAGCCGTCCTTTCTCTCTCGTCTCCACTGCCCGCCCATCTCTCTCGCCTGCAACCATATCGTTAAGCGACTGCCACGAAAGTTAGTGATATGACACGATTCGACGAGGCGAAGCGGCGGCGACTCGAAGGAGCCTTCGAACGACATCTCGCCGTCGGACTCCACCACGGCGCGCAGTTGGCCGTCTACGTCGACGGGGAACTCGTCGTCGACTTCGCCGGTGGTGTCACTGGGCCAGAGGGTACGGAGACGACGTCCGAGACGCGACATCTCCTCTTTTCGTGTACCAAACCGTTCGCCGCCGTCGCACTCCACCAACTCGTCGAGACGGGTGAACTCGGCTACGACGACCCGGTGGTCGACCACTGGCCCGAGTTCGCAGACGAGGGGAGCCAGAAGGCCGAGATAACCGTTCGACAGGTGCTCGGCCACACGGCAGGGGTTCCCTACGGCGAGTTCGACGAACGTGCCGAGGAGTGGGGCGACTGGGAGGCCGCCGTCGAGGCGATGGAGGACATCGACCCCGTCTACGAACCGGGCGAACAACCGGCCTACCACACGTTCAACTTCGGGTGGCTGGTGGGCGAACTCGTCCGCCGGGTGAGCGGCGAGCGTATCGAGGACTACGTCGCCGCGAACGTCTTCGAGCCGTTAGGGATGGACGACACGTCTATCGGCCTCCGCGACGGCGACACCGACGACGTCGCCACGTTGAGCGGGTTCGAAGAGTTCGACCGCTGTCGGGACGTCGGCGAAGGGTTGGGGATTCCCGCCGCCGACTCCGCAGCGGCGTTCAACGACGAGGCGGTCAAACGCGCGGTCATCCCCGCCGCGAACGGCATCGGCACGGCCCGCGACATGGCGCGCTTCTACGCCTGTCTCGCCGACGGCGGCGAACTCGACGGGACGCGGCTGTTAGAGGAATCGACCGTCGAGACGGCGACACAGACACACGCCGAGACGGATTCGGACGGAACGCTCTCGCGGCCCGCTCGCTACGCACTCGGCTTCTGGACCGGCGGACTGCCGAACGACATGTTCGGGACAGTCAGCCGCGAACAGCAGTTCGGCCACGCCGGACTCGGGAGTATCTTCGGGTGGGGTGACGCCGAGCAGAACGTCGGATTCGCCTACGTGACGAACGGTATCCGTGAGGAGTCGTACGAGCACGCCGCCCGCGTGAACGCGCTGTCGGACGCGGTGCAGTTGCTCCTCGCGGAGTGAGTTCGGGTCTCCGGGACGCGAGAGTTTTGGTCCGTCGCAGTCGAACGAGTCTGTATGACCGACGAGACTCCGGACATCGAGGCCGTCAACGTCGCCGAGGGGTTCGACTCCTTCGACGAGACGTGGTCGCCGCGACTCGCCGCCGAACTCAACGGGCAGGAACTGAAGTTCGCCAAGTTGGAGGACGAGTTCGTGTGGCACCACCACGACGACGCGGACGAACTGTTCTTCGTCGTCGACGGAGAACTCCGCATCGAACTCCGAGACAGAGACGACGTCCACCTCGACGCAGGCGAGTTCGTCGTCGTCCCGCGCGGCGTCGAACACCGACCAGTCGCGCTGCCGACGGCGGACGTCCTGCTCTTCGAACCGGCTGAGACGCGAAACACGGGGAACGTCGAGAGCGAGCGGACGGCCGACGTCGAACGGTTGTAGAGCGAGAGAACGCAGTCGCTCGGACGGTGACGTACGGAGGGCGGTGGTGTGGTGCGCCGGGTGGTCAGTCGATGCCGTCAGCGGGAGAGGGGCCGATTCTTAGTCGTCGGCGACGGCTCTGCGCTGGGTGTCGTCGTGGTCGACCATCCCCAGCACCTCGTCGAAGAAGCCGAGCGTGTCGTGTGGACCGGGGTTCGCCTCGGGGTGATACTGGCGGGTGATGACGTTCAGTTCGTCGTTCGCCAGTCCTTCGGCGGTGTCGTCGTTGACGTTACGCTGGGTGACGTCCAGTTGGTCGCCGGGTTCGGCGACGGTGTAGCCGTGATTCTGCGTCGTCATGACGACTTTACCCGTCTCGACGTCGATGACAGGTTGGTTGACGCCGCGGTGACCGAAGGCCATCTTCTCGGTGGTGCCGCCGAGTGCGCGAGCGACGACCTGTTGTCCGAGACAGATGCCTGCGATGGGAACCTCGCCAGCGAACGCTTCGACGAGCGTCGCCGCCTGCTCGAAGTTCGCTGGGTCACCTGGGCCGTTCGAGATGAACAGCACGTCCGGTTCGAGCGCCTCGATGTCCGAAACGGAGGTGTCGTAGGGGAGCACGTGGACGTTCGCCCCGCGGTCGGTCAGCGAGGAGACGATAGAGCCCTTCGCCCCACAGTCGACGAGTGCGACGTCGGTGACGCCACCGCCTTCGTGCAGTTCGGGTTCGTCGACGCTGACCTGTTTGCCGATGTCGACGTGTTCGCTCATCCCCTTACACTTCGCGAGTTCCTCGCGGGCGTCTTCGGGTGTCACGTCGTCACCGACGGCGATACCACACTTCATCGCGCCCTCCTCACGAATCGAGGTGACGAGGTCACGCGTGTCGATGTGGTCGATGGCGGGTACGTCTTCGCTCGCCAGCCACTCGACGACGTCCTCCGTGAACTCGCGAGCGACGGCCGCACGCGGATGCACGCGGTCGGACTCGAATCGCTCGTCTCGGACGCCGTAGTTTCCGATGAGCGGGTACGAGAACGTCAAGACCTGTTCCTCGTACGAGGGATCGGTCAGACTCTCTTCGTAGCCCGTGTAGGCTGTTGTGAAGACCAGTTCGCCACGTGTACGCCCCGGAACACGGCCACGCGCCTCGACGACGCGGCCGTCTGCCAGTGCGATGTAGGCGTCCGACATTACGAGAAACATATCGAAGCGCCCCCATAAGTGTTACTTTCGTAGCTGAGTTACGAATTTCGTAATCTCTATGCGTGTCGCTCTACAGGGTCGTGTATGGACGACCTCGACCGACGAATCCTGAAGATCCTCCGGCGAGACGCGAGAACGCCGTATACGGAGATTGCAGAGCGTGTCGGTACGTCCGAAGGGACGGTCCGAAACCGGGTCGAACGGCTCACGACGGACGGTGTCATCGAGCGGTTCACCGTCTCGACTCGAACGGGGAACGTCAAAGCGATGATAGAGGTGTCCGTCGCCGTCGACGTGGACACGACTGCCGTCTGCGACGTGATGGCCGAGTGGGAAGAGGTCGACTTCGCGTGGCAGGTGAGCGGCGAGGAGGACATCGTGCTCGTGGTGGACTGTGCGGACACCCGCGGCGTCAACGAACTCATCACCCAAGCCCGCGAGTTAGAGGAGGTCAAGCGGACGAAGACGCGGTTGATTCTGGACGAGCGCCTCGGCTAGCCAGCAGGGTTTTCTCTTGCTGAGACGGATAGTTACTCGATGTCTATAGAGCGTCAGCCACGTGTAGACGGTGGGCACCCGGCGTACAGCGACCGAGTGCTTATTCTCAACCCGGTGAGCGGCAACAGCTCACACGCGACACGCGCACGTGACTTGGCAGTCGACCACGGGTTCTCGATTCTGGAGACCGAAGACGAGGGTGACGCCATCGAGTTCGCCGCCGAGGCTGCCCGTGACGGTGCGACAGTCGTCGCGGCCTGTGGCGGCGACGGCACCGTCAACGAAGTCGTCCGCGGTCTCGTCGAGGCGGACGCCCTCGGCGACGTGACTCTCGCCGTCGTCCCGGCCGGGACCGGCAACAACTTCGCTGGAAACATCGGTATCGAGAACATCGAACACGCGTTCGAAGTCATCGACTCGGGGGAGAGCCGTCGTATCGACCTCGGCGTCGTCTCTGTCCCCGACGGGCCGTCTCAACCCTTCGTCAACTCCTGTATCGGTGGACTCACCGCAGAAGCGAGCGCCGCGACGACACCCGACTCCAAAGACCGGTTCGGTGTCCTCGCGTACGTCGTCACCACGCTCCAGACGATTTCGGACTACGACGGGATGCCACTGCGCGTCGAGACGGCGGGCGACGAGACGTGGGAAGGTGACGCCATCTTCGCACTGGTCGGCAACGGCCGTCGCTTCCCGGTCGAGGGGCGAACACAGGCGAACATGGAGGACGGCCTGCTCGACGTGACCATCGTCGAGGACAAACCGACGGTCAGTCTCGCCGGCGAGGCGGCCGTCCAACGCGTCTTCGGCGGCGATACCGCCAACATCACTCGATTCCAGACACCGTCGCTATCGATGACGGTATTGGACGAGCGGGTCCAGTTCAGTCTCGACGGCGAGATGGTCACCGCGGACACGCTCGTTGCCGAGACACGCGAAGGCGCGCTCGACATCTTCGTCGGCGAAGACTACGAACCAAATCCCGAGTAGCCGAACTCATCGGTTTCTCCGCGTGCGTTTCGAGACTCCCGCTCGTGGAACGTCGAACAAGAAGCGTGTGTCGACCGTAGCGTACGAGGACGAGACTACCGCTCTGCCAGTTCCGGCCCGTCGGACTCCATCCACTGTTTCTCCGTGTGGAGTCGGGTGTAGGCGCGGTCGATGGCGCGGTCCAGCGGGCCGAACTTGGTGACGGCCGTGACGCGGCCGTCTCGAATCGCCGTCGCGATGGCGGCCGGGGTGAGTTCGTCCGCGTCGATTCTCGTGTAGGCGCGGCCGACTTCGACGAGGTAGTGCGCGTCGCTACCGCCGACGAGCGGGAGGTCGAGTCGCTTGGCGAGTTCCTTCGTCTGAGCGATGTGCTCGGGATTCTTCCCGTTTATCTCGATGGCGTCGAAGTCGGCGTCGGCGTTGCGAGCGTTACTGTTTCGGTACGGATGTGCGAGGATAGCCGCACACTGACGGTCGTGGGCGAGGTCGACCGTCTCGGCCGCAGAGAGTTGGTTCACCTCGGTTCGACTCGGTGGGTTCGGGCCGACGACGAGGATGTGGCCGTCGCTGGACGACACCTCGATACCCGGAATCGTCGGGAACCGGGTCTCGGCCGAGTACGTGTAGTCGTGGTTCGTCACGGCGAGCGCATCGAGTCCGCGGACTCGTGCTGCGATCGTGTTGAGTTTCAGGCCGAACGCGTCGTAGCGCGTCGCTCGTCCCGGCCAACCGTGGAAGAAGCGACTGTGACTGTGAAGGTCGACGGCGTACACATCTCGGCAGACTCGTCGACAGGCCTTTGTTCTTCCCCCCGGTTTGGCCGCCATGACCCGGGTTCTCGTGCGTAATCCTCACAGTGGAGACAGACGGCAGAGCGTACGGGCGAAAGAACTAGCGACGAGACGCGGGTTCGACGTCCGCGACAGCACTGCCCCCGGGAACACGCTGACGCTCGCCCGTGAGGCGGCCGAAGCGGGCGCAGTACTCGTCGTCGCCTGCGGCGGCGACGGCACGCTCAACGAAGTCGTCCGCGGCGTCGACGAGGCCGACTGCCTCGACGAGACGTGTCTCGGTGTCGTCCCTGCCGGGACGGGTAACGACTTCGCCGACAACGTCGGCATCACGGGTGTCGAACAGGCCTTCGACGTCATCGAATCCGGGCGGGAGCGTCGCCTCGACGTCGGGATGGTCCAGACGGCGAACGGTGACGAGACGACCGACCCCACTCGACCGTTTCTCAACTCCTGTGTCTGCGGGTTGACTGCAGAGGCCAGCGCCAGAACGAACCCTGACCTGAAGAAGCGACTCGGTATCGTCGCCTACGTTCTCTCGACGATGCAACACACGCGCCAGTTCGAGGGGCTCCAACTCGACGTCCGCGCCGGTCCAAACCGCGACCCGGTTTGGCAGGGCGAGGCTGTCATGCTGCTCGTCGGTAACGGCCGACGGTTTCCGGGCGAGCAACAGCGACAGGCCAACATCGAAGACGGACTACTGAACGTCGTCATCATCGAGCGCGTGCCCACGATAGACTACCTCTCGAAGGGGGCCGCAGACCGACTCCTTGGGAGAGACGGAACGCACTTGACGCGCGTGAAAGTCCCGAACCTCGTCGTCGACGCTTCGAAACCACGGCAGTTCAGTCTCGACGGCGAGATGGTCGAGCGTCGGCACTTGGAAGCGTCGTCACGGCAGGGCGCGATGCGGTTTCTGGTCGGACCGACGTACACGCCGGTGCCGGACGAACTCGCGTGAACCACCGACAGTCGACGACGGAGTGACGACTCACGACTTGCTGGCTGGCTGTGGGTTCGCATCGAAGAGTCCTTGACCCCCGTACCCAATGGGTGTTCCATGAGCACGAACGACGCTTCGTCGACCGAATCGGAGGTCGGTTCGGACGACGCCGCGACAGCGGAACTCCACAAGAACGCCGGACAGGACGTCATCGCCGTCGACCCCGACGACAACGAAGAAGGACTCGTCAACCGACTCGACGCCCACACCGGCGACGGTATTCGACACCGTGCGTTCACCTGTCTCGTCTTCGACGAGGAAGGGCGTCTCCTCCTCGGTCAGCGCGCCCCCTCGAAGCGTCTCTGGGACACCTGCTGGGACGGTACCGTCGCGTCTCACCCCGTCGAAGGCCAGAGCCAAGAGGAGGCGACTCGTCAGCGTCTCGAAGAAGAACTCGGTATCACGCCCGACCAGTACGACGACGTCGAACTGACCGACCGCTTCGAGTACAAACGCTACTACATGAACGACGGCGTCGAGTGGGAAGTCTGTGCAGTGCTGAAGGTGACGCTCGAAGACACCACGCTCGACCCCGACGAGGAGGAGATTGCCGGACTACTCTGGGTGGACTACCAACACCTCCACGACCACCCCAAGTGGTACCGCCAACTGCGTCTCTGTCCGTGGTTCGAGATCGCGATGCGCCGTGACTTCGAGTAGACTCGTCGTCCCTCCGACGGTTCGCGCCACTCTCTTCTCTCACGCGCGTGCCGGCGTCGGCGACGGGCCCAGGGAGGTCTGTGGCATACTGGCCGGGGAACGTGGTATCGGTGACGATGACGATGCAGACCGGGTCACAGAGATACACCGCGTCACCAACGTCGCCGACACACCGCGGGTTGCCTACGAACTCGACCCCGCGGAGACGCTCGCGACTATCGAGACCATCGAAGAGACGGGGAAAGATGTCATCGGCTTCTACCACTCGCATCCAGACACGCCTGCACGACCGAGTGCGGCCGACGAAGCGCAGGCGACGTGGACTGGCTACGTCTACTGCATCGTCTCGCCCACAGAAGACGCCGTTCGCGCGTGGCGCTGGACCGGCGAGCGCTTCGACGCACTCGACGTCGTCGACGCCGCCGACACCGCGTAGCCGACTCAGAGTACCTCGCCGATACGGTCGAACTCACTGGGAGTGACGTGCAGGTCTGCACGGCATTCACTGCAGGTGGCGGTGTCCGAGACGACGTGGACCGTTCTAGCCCACCCCGCGTCGACTGCGCCGTCGATGTCGTCTTCGGCACTGTCGCCGACGTAGACGTGCTCGTCGGCTGGCAGTCGGTCCTCGGCGACAGCGAAGAGCCGACTGTCGGGTTTCATCGCCCCCACGTCGTGAGAGACGACGATAGCGTCGAAGCGGTCAGTCAAGCCGTGTGCATCGAGCTTCCCCCGCTGGACGTAGCCGACGCCGTTCGAGAGAACGCCGAGAGCGTAGTCTGTCGAAAGCGTGTCGAGTGCGTCGTAGACGTTCGGTGCAACTGTCGTCGCCGCTCGTTCTTTCTCGACTCGGGCGTCGCGAAACACCGCCGGGTCGACGTCGAGACCGTACTCCCGACAGAAGTCGCGGGCGGCGGCGAGATACGGGTCGTCGTCGAAGGCGGTGAACCGCTCGAAGAACCGTTCGAGGTGGTACTGCTGATACTCGTCGGTAGCGTCGATACCGACGGCAGCGCACGCATCGTCGAAGATGTCGGCGAACGAGCGCTCGTACTGCAAGAGTGTCCCGTCGAGGTCGACGTAGATGGCGGCCATTGTCTCTCCGACGTGACGACGTGCGAAAAGCAGTGTGGCTGTGTGACGGTGGTACAGACGCCAAGCCGGGTTGAAAAGGGCTTTCCGGAGAGAGCGGAAACCGTGCACCATGGAGCCGGAACTCTACGACCGTCTCGACGGACAGGTCGCGCTCGTGACGGGAGCGAACCGTGGTATCGGCAGGCAGATTGCCGAGAACCTCACCGAACTCGGCGTCATCGTCTACGCTGGCGTGCGGAGCATGGACCACGACGTCGGCGACCGCCAAGAGAAAGTACTCCTCGACGTGACTCAGCACGGCGAAGTACAGGACACCGTCGAGAACATCGGCGACGAAGCGAACGGCATCGACATCCTCGTCAACAACGCCGGCGTCGGCGAGTTCGGTGACGACCTCGTCGACGAACCCGTCTCGGCGATGGACCGAACGCTGATGACGAACGTTCGCGGACCGATGCTCACGGCGAAGTACGCGCTTCCGTACCTCCTCCAGCACGAAGGTGGCCGTATCGTCAACGTCTCCTCGGGGATGGGTGCGCTCGGCGAGGAGCAGAGCGGTGGCTCTCCGTCCTACCGCATCTCGAAGACCGGAATCAACGGCCTGACCGCCTATCTCCACGGCGAGTACGCCGACGATGGACTCATCGCCAACTCCGTCTGTCCGGGATGGGTCCGAACCGACATGGGTGGCGAGGAGGCCGACCGACCGGTCGAGAAGGGTGCGGAGACGCCGACGTGGCTCTGTCGGTTCCAACCGGGGAGTCCGGCCGGGAAGTTCTGGCGAGACAAAGAAGTCATCGACTGGTAAGGAGCTTACAGGCGACACAGAGAACGGTCACGAGACGACGTGTCGCACAGCTTCAGCCCGTCTCGTGGTGACTATCAGCTCACAGCGCGTCTGGTCCCGTTCTCCTACTTCTACCTTCGGTCCCAATCCGGCCACGTTTTTGTGCCCACTCGCCAAGCCACGGGTATGAACGACCTCGGGACACCCGTCTTGGACAACCACATCCACCTCGACCGGGAGAATCAGGGCATCGAGGCGGTCAAGGATTTCCACCGCGTCGGCGGGACGCATCTCCTCCTCGTCAACAAGCCGTCGTGGCACCTCGACGTCGAAGCCGAGACGGGCGAGGACTTTCGAGCGGTCTTCGAGGAGACTATCGCGCTGGCCGAGGAGGCGACCGAGATTCTTCGGGGGCGCGCGTGGCCCGTCCTCGGTGTCCATCCCGGACTCGTCACTCGACTCACCGACGAGCGAGGGTTCGAGCCACACGAAGCACGCGACCTGATGCAGGCAGGGCTGTCCGTCGCCGCCGAGTACGTCCGTGACGGACGTGCGCTGGCGCTCAAATCTGGACGTCCGCACTACGACGTCACCGACGCCGTCTGGGAGGCGTCGAACGACGTGCTTCGCCACGGGCTGGACCTCGCCGCCGACTGCGACTGCGCGCTCCAACTCCACACCGAGACGACCCAAGACCTCTCGGACGTCGCCGAGTGGGCGGCCGAACGCGACGTTCCGCGCGAGCGGGTCGTCAAACACTACGCGACCGGTCGGTTGGTCGGGGGAACACCGAGTGTGATGAGCGAGAAGGAGTACATCGAGGTAGCTATCGAAGAGGACGAACCGTTCTTGATGGAGACGGACTTCGTCGACGACGCCGACCGGCCGGGAGCGGTGCTCGGACCGAAGACGGTTCCGCGTCGCGTCCAGTGGTTACTCGACGACGGACACGAAGACGCGGTGACGGTTGCTCACGTCGAGACACCCGAGCACGTCTATGGAGTCGATACAGTCGGTACGTTAGGTAGTTAAACTGGCCGGTTTCTCAGCGATAGGAAAGGCATTTGAGTTCAGGTATTGTCGGTGGTGGTATGAGCGAACCAGAGGAGACGTTCTATACAGAAGAACGCTGGCAGAACTGGTTGACCCGCGTCGAAGAAGAAGAACTCGACCCCGAGAACGAAGATTCCGCACGCCTGCTGCTCAACCTGCAGGACGACGCCGCCATCGCCGTGGCGAAGATTCTCTCGGCATACAACGAAGACCGCCTCTCCCAAGAGGAGGCCATCGAAGAACTCACCGAGGTCCGCGAAATCGTCCTCGCGGAAGTCGAGTTCGACGACGAGGAGAAACTCATGCTCATCGACGGCGTCCAGACCAGTCTCGTCTGTGTCTTCTACGCCGCCGAAGAGTACATCGCCGCCGGCCCGACCGAAGAGGCCAGCGTCGACGAGTACGTGCAGGCCGCCGCCGACGCCGAAGCAGCAGAGGACCTCGACGCCGCACTCGGTTATCTCGTGCAAGCCGGGACGCGCATCATCGACGGCGAGGAACTCGACATGGCGCTCGTCGAAGATATCGAGTACGGACTCGTCTCCGAGTGGGTCAACGGACTCGACTCGCTCCAGAGCGCCCTGAGCGACCCGGAAGTCGTCGAAGAAGACGGCGAATAACCAACTCTGGTTGAGAGTCTGTTTGGCGAGCAAGTCTTTTCTACCATACTCTCGATTGAAGTAGTCAATGGGCTTTCGCGGAGACGACCGTGGTGTGACCGTCCAAATCGGAGCGGTGCTCCTGTTTGGGATGTTGATCATCTCGATGTCGATGTATCAGGCGACGGTCGTCCCCAGTGAGAACGAGCAAGTCGAGTACCAACACAACCAGCAGGTGCAAGCCGACATGCAGTCGGTGCGTGCTGAAGTCGCGTCTGTCAGTGAGTCGGGGGTGACACAGTCCGTCCCCGTCAGATTGGGTACTGCCTATCCCAGTCGGGCTCTATTCGTCAACCCGCCAACTCCCAGTGGAACGGTCCGAACCGTTCCAACAGAACAGATAGCGATTCGGAACGCGAGAGCACTCGACGACGAGACGGACGACTACTGGACCGGCAGTGAGACGAAGTCGTTTGCCACCGCACGCCTCAGCTACGAACCGAACTACTACCTCTATCAGAGCGCACCGACGACGGTGTACGAGAACGGCGTCTTGTACAACGAGTTCTCCGAGACGACTCGTGTCCCGCAATCGGGGCAGTCCATCGTCGACGGGCGTCGAATCACCCTCGTCACGCTCGGCGGCGAACTCTCACGGGCACAGACCGGGACCTACTCTATCGACGTTCGCCCTGTGAGCGTCTCGAAGCAGTCCGTCACGGTGACCGACGAAGACGGTCAGCTCTCGGTAGTCGTCGCGTCGAGACTCGACCCGAGCGTGTGGCGCGACACACTTCTCGCCGACGAGTACGACGGGAGCGACAGCGACTCAGACAAGTACGTCGCCGCAGTCAACCCTGGACCGGAACCCGAGACGGTCGAAATCGTCTTCGAGGACGGCGTCGAATACGACCTCCGTCTCGCGCGAGTCGGTGTCGGAACCGATGTCTCGGAGGCGACGCCGACCTACCTGACGAGAATCGACGGAGGGGGCGACATCGTCCCCGAAGGGACGGAGCGACGCCTCACCGCCGAGGTTCGAGACGAGTTCAACAACCCCGTGAGTGGGCAAGTCGTGAACGCTTCGGTGACGAACGGGCCGGGGTCGGTCACGCCAACGGAGACGAGCGATAGCGACGGCGAAGTAGCTTTCCGGTACGTCGCCCCGACCGACGTCGACGACGCGCAGTCGGCGACGGTCACAGTCGAGTTCGGAGAGACACCAGACGCCGCCCGGCAAGTGACGTTCGACCTCTCGGTCAGCGACGCCGACTTGAGTGGCGGACAGACGAACGACGGGTCTGCCCCGTCGCCGTCGGTCAGACTCGACGACCACACCGGTCTGAACGGGAACGACCTTCGGTACATCCTCTCGTACGACGTCGAGAACGTAAACGAGTCCTTCGAACGCGTCGAAGCGCGCTTCGAGAGTACGACCACCAGCGCGAAGGGCACTCGAACCAGCGACGAATCGCGAGAGGGTTTCATCTACACCAACAGCTATGGCGCAGGCACACCGCACGACATCGAACTGAGAGTGATTTATCGGAACGGAGACGGGGAGGAGTACGTCGCGGCGACGCGCTCTATCAGCGACACCGCAGACACCGAGAACTGGGGGAGGAACGACGACCTTTCGGTCGGTTCGAGTCCGCAAATCGACTCGCTAGACATCAAGGACGACAGTAATCAACAGAACAACAAAGTCCGCTACAAATTCGGCTACGAGATATCGGGTCAGAACTTCGACCACGTGGAAATTGCCGTTCTGAGTAAAACGGGCGACGGTCCGGCAATTGTCACGACATCGCCCGACTTCAGCCGAAACAACCTCCCCGTCAACGGCGGATTCGGCGCTGGCAACGAGTACAAAGTCGCTTTGCTCGTCTACGACACCGATGGAGTAGTCGTCGATAGCCGAATTATCACCGACACCGCAGATGGCACGGACCCGTAAATTCGACAGTCGACGAAATACCTATCGACAAAACCTTATAGCGTCTAACTTTAACGGATACTCATGACAGCCGTCGGCATCGACGCCATCGAGATTTGGACTGGAAAGCTCAAACTGGACCTTCCGAACACGTTCGCCGAGAAGAAAGGCGAAGACCCCGAGAAGTATCGCAAAGGTCTCGGCCTAGAGAACTCGTCGTTCCCCGACGTCTACGAGGACATCGTCACGATGGGTGCGAACGCGGCGAAGCGCCTGATGGAGCGAAAGGGGCTGACGCCGGAGGATATCGGCCGTATCGACGTCGCCACCGAGTCGTCGTTCGACAACTCCAAGCCCGTCTCGACGTACATCGCGGGGTGTCTCGAACAAGTGTTCGACGAGAACTTCCACCACGCCAACAAAGGCGAGCGAAAGTTCGCCTGTGTCGCCGGCACGCAGTCTATCGACGACGCCTACAACTGGATCAAGGCGGGTCGCCACCGCGGACGTGCGGCGCTCGTCATCGCAACCGACACGGCGCTCTACGAGCGTGGTGACCCGGGTGAGGCGACGCAGGGGGCCGGTGCCGTCGCGATGCTCATCTCCGAAGAACCGAGTGTCGTCGAACTCTCGACGGAACAGGGCTACGGCAGCGCCGACGAGACAGACTTCCTGAAACCGAACCAGCAGTTCCCGAGCGTCGACGGCAAGCGCTCGATGCAGGTCTATCTCGCACGGATGCGCGAGGCACTGGAGGACTTCGAGAGCGTCGCGGGTCGGACCCACCCCGACGACTTCGAGTACATCCCGTTCCACACGCCGTTCCCCGGCATGGTCCGGAAGGCCGGTCTGCTCGGCTACCGCCACATGATTCGCGACACCGAGTTCGAAGACGAACTCGAAGACGAAATCGGTCGTCAGCCCCGCGAGGCGGAGTACGACGACTGGGACAGCTACGAGGAGGCGCTCCGTGCCTACATGGACGACCTCAAAGAGACCGAGGAGTACCAAGACTGGTACGGCCGCGTCATCGACCCGACGCTCTCGCTCGCCCGAGAGGTCGGCAACTGGTACACCGGTTCTGTCCACGTCGCTCGAACCAGCGCACTGAAGCACGCCGCTGAGACGGGAGAAGAGCTTACTGGTGACCGACTCCTCGTTGGCTCCTACGGCTCCGGTGCCCAGGCGGAGATTCACGCGGAGACCGTCCGAGAGGGCTGGAAAGAAGAGATGGACGAGCTCAACATCGACGAACAACTCGACGACCGGTACGACATGTCGTTCGACGAGTACGAACTCATCCACGACGTCCACGACCACGAGAAAGAGACGGACGTCGAGGAGTTCACGCGACCGGTCGGCGAGTTCACCTTTACTGGCTGGGGTCGGATGAACGAGCGCAAGTACGAGTACGTCGAGTAACCGAGTGACCGGGTGACCAGGTAGTCGACGTCGAAGGCTCTCGAATACTTCTGTCTCGCCTGTCTCACTCTTACGCTGCGCGGTAACTTCACTCGCTGAAAACATTCACAGTCTTTAGTGTCGTTCCGCCCTTCGTCTCTCGTGGGTTCGACACCATGTCTTCCGAAAACGACTTCGAGAGTGGCGATGACGCAACGGGCCTCGCAACTATCACGCGAGACGCACTCGGTGAGTGGCAACTCTGGCTCACAGCGCTCGGAGCGATAGCCGTCGCGGCGTACGCTTTCACTGTTGGAACCAACGTGCCGAACGGATACGTTCCGTTCTTCGGAGTCCTCGGGGTGCTCGCGACCCTCTACGGGTTCCACGACATGCAGACGACGCCCGACCTCACGTAATCGCTCACGCGGATACGACGGCGACAGCCTCGATAACATCTCGAGCTCCCGTTCGCTCGAATCACCGACGCTCGGAGTCGTCGGCTTCGTCGACGGTATCGACGACGTTGCGTCTCACGCGGAGGTCGACCGTAAACGACCCGTCGTCGACGCCGACGCAGACTTCCTCCAGACGACACTCGTAGGTCTTGTAGTGGTTCCCGTCGGCGTCGTACTCGGTTCGCTCTTTCAACAGGTCGTACGCCTGTAGCTCGTCGAGTCGCCGATAGACGGTCGGCTGTGAGGACTGACAGCGGTCACTCAGTGCGTCTGCCGACAGCGCCTCGACGCTGGTCAGTGCGAGAATCGTCCGAGCGAGTTCGTCGCCGAGAAGTTCGAACAGCGTCCCTGCCTCCCACTCGTCGGTCACAGATAGAGACACACGAGAACACTGGTTAAAACGTTCGCCGACCGAAGAGACGAAGAGAGAACAACGCCGGGTCGCGTTCACGTGCGTCTCTCTGGTAGGCAGAGCACTGTCGCGGAGGTGGCTTCAGTCTCTGCAGATTGGCTGTTCGTTTAACACGGTGACGCTACAATCTGTCATCGACGATGAGTCACTCTACGGTCCAGCGTCCGACTACCGGGACGTCGTCCGAGAACTCGACGTCTTCAGGAGGAGTCGTCGACACGGTACGGCACAGAGTCGGTCGAACAGCCGCCTCTCATCCGGTCGCGATGCGACTGCTGTACGCGGAGGTAGCGTTGCTCGTGCTCGGGGTGGGCCTCGGCATCACCGACGCGGGGTCGAAAGCGACTGCGACGTCGCTGACCGACGTCTTCGCGACACTCTCGTTCGTCACGGCGATGATACTCGTCGTCGCTGCCGCCGTCGGCGCGGTGGGGGTCGGCCTGCTCGAAGGGTACCGAACCCTCGATGGCCGGGGAGAGTGAGCTGTCCTCCGTCGTGTCACGTCGAACCCCGTAACTGAATAGAAAGCGGTCGCGGCACGCGAACCGGAAAATATGATGTCCTCCGTGAGAGGCCGTCGTCTCGACGTGGCCTCTCGATGAACGGCCACAGCCACCTACGGCAGTTTCCGCAAGTCGTCCAACATCTCGTCTAAGTCGCGCGTCGAGACGGCGAGCGAGAAGCCGTCGATGGTCGCGAGCGCAGGCGCGTGGTCCCACAGGTCCTCTTCGGTGACGCCGTGGAGGACGACGGCGTTCGGCGTCGGTTTGACGACGCGCATGGCGACCAACGGCGACTCGCCGCGCGTGACACCCGTGAAGATGAGCGCGCGGTTCGTACTCTGTCCGTAGAGGCGGTAGAACTCGTCACTGGAGAGGCGCGTAATCGCCTCGATACTGTTGATGACGGTGTGACCGCTGACGTGGTCGTGGTCACCGGAGACGAGTTCGGTCGCGTCCATCGCCTCGTAGAGACGGTCCAGCGAGACGCTCGTCGGATACTCCCGCAGGTCGTGGACGATGTCGCTCTCGAACCCCGCCGAGAGGACGCGCGCGTACTGCCGGATTCGACCCCCGCCGCGCGACTCGTCGATGTCGAGGAGCGCGCCGACCATCCGACTGACCACACCGATACCGGGGCTCTCGCGTCGACCGCTCTCGTAGTCGGAGATGACCGACGAGGACACGTCGAGTTGCTTCGCGAGTTCGGTCTGTGAGACGTCGAAGTCGGTGCGCCACTTGCGGAGCGTCGCACCGGGGTCGTCACTGAGGGTGATTTCACCGGCGATACGCTGGGCGAGGTCGTCTCGTGGCGCCGCTGTCACGCCGCGACGACCTCCGAGCGAAGAACGTGGTTCATGTCGTACTCCTCAGTCCAGTGATGCAAAAACACATCGAAACGGGGGTTCGACAGGTGACGTACCACCTCGACCGTCTCTGGCGGCGACACGACCGAGGGAAGGGTTCAAATCCACCGGAACGAATGCCTGAGTATGCCCTCCACCGTCGTCCACGTCGCACTCGCCGGACTGGTGGGAGTTGCCCTCCTCGGAGAGGAGTTCACCCCGCGGGCGCTCGGTGTCGTCCTCGTCGTCACCGCCGCTATCGACTCGGACGCCTTCGTCGGCCTCGTCCTCCCCGGTGCACACCGGTCGCTGTTTCACACCCTCTTCTTCCCACTACTCTTGGGTCTCCTCGTCTTCGCCGACAGTCGTCGGGGACGCGTGTCGTACCTCCGCGACCGGTGGGGCGACCACGGCGTCCGTGTCGCGTGGGTGGCCATCGCCGGACTCACCTTCGGCGGCATCTTCCCGGACCTCTTTACGAACGGCGTCAACGCCTTCTACCCCTTCCACGACACGTTCTACCGCGTCAACGGCCACCTGCTCTTTTCGAGTCAACGCGGCCTCGTCCAGACGTTCATCGAGCTCACTCCCGAGACGCCGCGGCCGACGACGAGGACGCTCCACTACAGCACTGCCGTCGACCCGACGCCCGGGACGGAGCCGGAGAACGTCGAACGGCTCTTCCCGGTGGTGATGTCCGGGTGGCAACTGATGCTCGTCACCATCGGCGGGTTCGTGATGTCGTCGCGACTGTGGGAGTTCTATCGTCGCTGAACAGTGCCCGAATCTCGGGAGACGAGTAGCCACGCGACACCGTAGAGGCCGGTGACGACGAGCAACAGGAGCACGTCGGCTGGAACCGCCGAGAGGGGATTCGCGCCGACGACGTAACCGACGAGCACGCCTGCGACGAGAAGCGGGATGGCGAGTCCTTGTACGGTGAGCAGAAACGACCAGAGTAGTCCGCACGGAATCTCGCGGCGACGACACCACACCGTCGCCGGGACGGTTGCGAGGAGTGGGAAGACGAGCAACCACGGCGGTGCTCCGGCGGGTGCGACGAACGAGGTGAGCGCGTAGAACGGAGGGAACGTGACGAGGAAGACGGCGAGGTACTGCCACGCGTAGTCGACCAGTGCGTCGGTATCGTCGGCATCGGCGGTGTCGGGAGCGCGGTTCGGGTGGGTGGAGGGCATCGTGTGCCGTCTCTCGCGGCGCTCTCTAAAGCGTTCAGGTCAGACCTCTGACTCTCGTTCTCGTCTCTGCCCACGTCTCGGGGTAGACGTGGCGGAACGCGAGCACGTGGATGCCGAGCACGAAGACTGCTCGGACGGACTCCGGAAACGAGACGGCGACGTCCTGCCACACGAGGACGAAGAGGAGCGGAACCAAGAGAACTGCCAGTGCTATCTGAACCGCGAAGACGGTGACGAAGAACTCACCGAGCGGTGCGAGCGGCTTTCCCGCTCGAACGTGTCGCACGGCGAGCGGAACGGAGACGAGTCCAGTGAGTCCGTAGGTAACGAACTCTGTGATGGGGTCCGGCGGGAGTGCGACGGACGCGACGACGGCGATGGGGACGAAGACGACGAACCCGTAACCGAGAGACGCGAGTGAATATCTGAGCAGACGGCGGAGGCGAGTTGGAGGGGCCACGAACGTGCTTCAAACCACACACTGGTGACAGTTTCGCTCGTTTCAGTGAACCAATGGAACAACTGAAACCACCCGTCGACCAACACCGCACATGAACGTCCGACCGTATTCGGCGACTGACGCCGAGGGACTCTGGGAACTGAAACGCGGGTTCGAACTCGGCATCGGCGAGGGAACCGGCGACGAGGGGAAGGGACCGAAGTACGAGGCGAAGTTGACCGACGACTACCGGGAGCGGTGGCTTGCGTGGGTCGACGACTGCGTGGCCGAGAACGACGACTGTGTCACCGTCGCCGTCGACGACGACGGTTCGGTGGTCGGCTACGCCTTCGTCCTCCCGGCCTCGCTCGCGTTCGTCTGGGACGCCGCCGTCCTCAACGAGGTGTTCGTTGCCCCCGACTACCGGGGAACCGGCGTCGCAGACGAACTGATGGCGGCGGCACTCGACGCCGCTCGCGACATGGACCTCCCGCTCGACCGGATGGTTCTCGACGTCGACAGAGAGAACGACCGAGCACAGGCGTTCTACGACCGCTACGGCTTCGAGCACTGGGGCGAGATGGTCGCGCGCGACCTCTAATCACCCGACTCAATCGGACAGATTCAAGCCGCCAGAGTGGAAAACGCGACCATGATTCTCCGGGACGTGACGCTTCTCGACAGAGGCGAGACACGAACGGGCGCGATTGCGTTCGACGAGGAGTCGGGAACGATTACGGCAGTCGGCGACGACGTGGTCGACGCAGGCAGCGACGAGCAAATGATCTCTCTACCGGGCTACACGGTCCTGCCCGGATTAGTCGACGCACACGTTCACTACTCGCTCTCCGGCGAGCGCAGCGTCGAGGACGTCGTCGACATGAGCGACGCCGAACTCGCACTGGTCGAGGCACGCAACGCCCGCCGGACGCTCGAATCGGGTATCACGGGCGTTCGAGCGATGGGCGCACGCGACATCGACCCGCAGGTCCGCAACGCCATCGACGACGGTGACATCACCGGTCCACGGACCGTCGCGAACTGCCGCTCTATCACCATCACCGGCGGCCACGGCCACCATCTCGGCCGAGAGATTACCGGCCCTGCCGACGCCCGCCGTGCTGTCCGCGAACAGGTCAAACAGGGCGCAGAGTTCATCAAGTTCATGACCACGGGCGGGGTGACGACGCCCGGCACCGACCCCGACCAAGTCGCCATGACGGAGGCGGAAATCGACGCGCTCGTCGACGAAGCGCACCGGCGGGGCGTCCACGCGGCGACACACGTCCACGGGGCCGACGGCGCGAAAGCCGCTATCGAGGCCGGTGTCGACACCGTCGAACACGGGACGTTCCTCGACGACGAAGCGGTCGAGATGTTTCTCGAACACGACGTGACGCTCGTCCCAACGCTCTCTGCGCCGTACCACATCGTCCGCAACATCGAGACGGCGACGGAGGAGAGCGCCCGCAAGACGCGACACGTCTACGAGCGCCACATCGAGTCGTTCGGGAAAGCGCTCGAGGCGGGCGTCCGCATCGCGGGCGGAACGGACGCCGGCACGCCGTTCAACTACCACGGTGCGAACGCCACAGAAGTAGAGTTCATGGCGAAGTACGGGATGGACCCCGCCGAGGCAGTTCGCGCGATGACCGAGACGGCCGCGGAGACGGTCGGACTCGACGGGTCCGGCACGCTCGAAGCCGGCACCCACGCCGACCTCCTCGTCGCCGACGGCGACGTGACCGAGGACCTGACGCTCCTGAACAACCCTGCGGCCGTCCTCAAAGACGGAGAGGTCGTTAGCGGGTCGATTCCGGGCCAGTAGCGCGCGTCCGACTCGTCGAACCCACCAGACACTCTCCGAGACGAGATTGTTTGACAAGAGTATTACACTAACACGACGTCTCTCTACGGGCACCGTTCGGAGGTCACGTGATGAACCCAGGTTCCGTAGAGATATCTCGGCGAGACGTATTGAAAGTGGCAGGAGGCGGAACGGCGATAGGTCTCTTGACCACCCCCGCCTCCGCAAGAACACCGGTCCGTGTCTTCGTCCATCCGCGTCCGGGTCGGGACGTAACGAACACGATCGAGAGACACGGCGGGGTCGCACGGCTATACGAGCACTTCCAGTTCGTCGCCGCAGTAGTCCCCGTGCGAGCGCTGAAGGCGCTCCGCCGCGACAGGCGCATCGCAGTCGTCGAACCGGACGGCATCGTGCGTGCCGTTCCGGTACGGGCGAGCCAAGCCGAAGTAGCGGGTCAGACTCGCGTAGAGGGACAGTCGGCGTCGTGGGGGTACACAGACATCGCCGCGGATTCGGCACAGGCACTCGGTGTCACGGGCAAGGGTGTCGACGTCGCGATACTCGACACCGGCATCGACGTCGACCACCGTGACCTGCGCGTCGCCGGGGGCGTCGACTGCGTCAACTGGTTGCCGTGGGAGGAGCAAGACTACGACGACCAGAACGGTCACGGAACCCACTGCGCCGGCATCGCGGCCGCCCGCGACGACGGCGGCGGCGTCGTCGGCGTCGCCCCCGACGCCAACCTCTACGCGGTTCGAGTTCTCGACAGCGACAAAGTCGGCTACTGGAGCGACGTGATTCGGGGCATCGACTGGTGTCTCTCTCGACGCATCCCGGTTCTCTCGATGAGTTTCGGCGGCGACAGCATCTCGAATGCACTCCGCGAGACGCTCGAAACGGCGGCTAACAGGGGACACATCCTCGTCGCCGCCGCAGGCAACGACGGCAACGACGGCAACGGCGACTGTACCGAACAGAACGTCGACGCACCCGCACGGAACCACCACGTCCTCGGCGTCAGCGCAACTGACAGTGACGGCGAGATTGCATCGTACAGCAGCGTCGGCAGGCGCATCGAACTCGCGGCCCCCGGGACGAGTATCTACTCGACGTTCAAAAACCAGGCCTACGCCACCTTCTCGGGGACGTCGATGGCGACACCGTACGTCGCTGGAGCGGCGGCGTTGGTGTGGCAGGAGAGTGACTACGGCCACCCGACGAGTGACGAAGGAGAACGAGTCCGTGAAGTGCTCACGTCGACGGCGAGGGTACTCGACGGAACCTGTGGCGAAGGGTCCGGTCTGGTCGACGCGTACGAGGCGGTCCGTGCCGTCCGGTGGGCGTAGGCGGGAACCGTCGTCATCCCGTCGCTACTCGTCGTTCACTGACGGACAGCGATACTCGACACCTCGTCGTCCGTGACACGCTCGCGCCACTGCTCCTGCGAGATGCTGTAGATAGAGAGGTCACGTGGCCCACCGGTGTCACCCGGCGGAAGCCTGTTTCTGAGGACGGCGTCGTGCTGTCCGCCGTATCGCTCGACGTACTTCTGGATGGCTCGCTTCGACTGGTCGTTGTCGGGTTCGTGGCCGACGGCGACGACGGCGACGTCTAGCACGTCGAAGACCACGTACAGCATCGCCCCGGCGCGCTCGCCCGAGTAGCCGCGGCCCCAGAACGGTTCCCGAATCCACGTGCCGAACGACACGCGCCGTTTCTCCCACTCGAACCAGAGTTCGGCGACGCCGACGAACTCGTCGTCCGCTCTTCGAGAGATTGCGTACGTCGCCCGCTTCGCGGACTCCCACTGCTCTTCGGCCGTGGTGACCTCGTCGAAGGTCTTTTTCCGCGTCGCGTGTACCGCCTCGCCGAGCGGTGCCATCACCGCGTCCATCTCGCCGGTTCGGTGGTACTCGTAGATGTCGAGCGTGTCGACGACGTCGTACAGCGGTTCGTACCGGAGACGCTCGCTCTCGACGAGTGCCGGAAAGAGACTGTCGCTACTCATGGGCTCTCTTCTGCGAGTTTCCACAGTCACTTTGAGCCGTCTCGACGAACGTCGCCTCGCGCTCGTCGCCGACGGCGTCGCGCCACTCTGCGTGCGAAATCGAGTAGCGACAGATGTCGACCGGACCGTCGTCACCGGTCATCCAGTTACGGAGCGTCCCGTCGAATCGGCCACCGAATCGGTCGACGTACTTCTCGATGGCGCGTCTCGACTGGTCGTTGTCGGGTTCGTGTTCGACCACGACGACATCGAGGTCGAGTCGGTCGAACACGAGTTGGAGGAGTGCCGCAGCACGCTCGCCTGCGTACCCTCGCCCCCAAAACCGCTTGCGGAGCCAGATGCCGAGCGACGCGCTCTGTGACTCCCAGTCGGGAAAGAGCATCGCCGTCCCGGCGAACTCGCCAGCGTCCGGTTCGCCGTCGTGCGGCGTCACCGCGTAGATAGCTTTGGAGCCGTCGTCCCAGCCCCGTTTGAACGAGTCGAGCGCGTCGTGGGACGCTTTCGGCGTCGCGTGTCGACCCCACCCGAGGAACCGTGTCTCTTCTTCGATGGTGTCACTCTCGCCCCAGTACTCGTAGGCGTCGCGTGGGTCGAGAACGGTCGTACACCGTTGAAGTCGAAGCCGGTCGGTCTCGATGGCGAACGGAAACAGCGAGCGAGTGTCAGTCGTCACGGTCGAGACTCTCGACGAACGTCGCCTCGCGTTCGTCGCCGACGGCGTCGCGCCACTCGGCCTGCGAGATAGAGTAGTGCGACAGGTCGACCGGTTCGTCGTCGTGCAGGTGGAAGTTGCGGAGGACGCCGTCGTGGCGACCGCCGTACTTCTCGACGTACTTCTCGATGGCGCGCTTCGACTGGTCGTTTGCCGGGAGGTGGCCAACGTCGACGACTTCCAAATCGAGACGGTCGAACGCGAGTTGGAGGAGCGCACCCGCCCGCTCCCCCGAGTACCCGTGACCCCAGAAGGGCTTGCGAAGCCAGATGCCGAGTCCCGCCTTTCGCTTGTCCCAGTCGAGGTGGAGGCCGGTGTTGCCGGCGAACTCGCCCGCTCGTGGTTCGCCGTCTTTGGGGAAGACGCAGTACGTCGCATCTTCGGCGTTCTCCCACGACTCTTCCATCTGCGTCAGAAAGTCCCACGTCAGTTTCGGCGTCGGGTGCGGGTCCCACGTGACGTACCGTGTCTCCTCTTCGACGGTGTCGGCTTTGGCGGTGTACTCGTAGAGGTCGAGCGTGTCGATGGTCTCGCGACAGAATCGCTGCAAGCGAAGACGGTCGGTCTCGATGACGTCGGGAAACATAGCTCGGTGGTCGCAGTCTCGCCGAAAAAGCCTTGCCCGGGCGTGTCACTGTGTCGCAGTCTGCGCGTTGCAGTCAGTGTATCGCAGTCACCACCGCGGCGAGTCGGACTACGCTCTACGTTTCCTGACTGGTGACGTGCCGGTAGAGCGGCCCCGCGAGCACCACGAGTCCGACGAGTGCGACGGCGGCGACGAGACGCACGTCGACGACGCTCGCGAGCGAGTCCGCCGAGAGTCCCGAGAGGCCGTCGAGCGACGACCCGAGGAAGACGCCCGCAATCGCCCACGGGAGTTCGCCGACGGCAGTTCCGAGGAGAAACGGGACGAGCGAGACGTTCGCGACGCCGGCGGCGACGGAGACGACGTCCGAGGGAGCGGGCAGGAACCGACTCGCGGCGACGCTCCGGAAGTCACCGGTCCGCTCGACGAACTGTTCCGACACAGTCGTCATCCGCCCCGTCCCGCGAGCACGCCGAGCGAGCAGGAACGGAGGGAGTGCCGTCACCGTCATCAACAGGAGGGCGAAGGGAAGGCCGACGGCGAGTCCGTACGCGTAGCCGGCGGCGACGGCCAAGAGCGTCGTCGGCCACGCGAGAAACGGTCTGACGACGGAGACGACGAGCAGGACGGCGGCGAAGAGAAGCGGGTTCGCCGCCACCCACGAGAGCCGTGAGAGGAAGGCGGCGGGCGACGTGAGAAACAGCCCCAGCACGACGACCAACCCTACCGCACCGCCCAGCGCCAGTCGTACCCGCCGATTCATATCCAACGTCCGTCACCGGCGGGCAAACGCTTTGTGCTTCTTGGCCCCCGAGTACGAACGATTAAGCGCGACGCGTGGGAACGAATCTGCGTGACTGCGGACGCCGCCGACTCGGAACGGAAAGTCGAACTCGCACTCGACCTCCTCGCCCATCTCGAAGTGGAGGAGTTGAGCATCGCGGAGGCCGTCGACCGTATCGAGACGGTGACGACGAATCCGACACTCACCCGCGAGATACTCGACGAAGCCGAGAAACGAGGCATCGTCGAGCGTGAGAACGGACGACTCCGGACGCGACGCGGCGGCACGTTCGTCCGCTTCGAGAGTCAGGTGATTCAGAAAGAGGGCGACTTCGAGTGCCGACGCTGTGGCTGTGGGCTCTCGACGGGACACTTCATCAGATTCGACTCCGGCGAGTTGGGACCCTTCGGGTCGTCGTGCATCCGGAAGGTGACCGGCAGAGAGTAGCGTCCCGGCGGCGCGTTATCGACCTTGGCGCAGTTCGTCGATGAGTGTCTCCATCGTCTCACGTTGCTTTCGAATCTCTTCGTTCTGCGTCTCGATGGCTTCGCGGAGTGCGGCGAGTTCGTCGGCCGTTCGCCCGTCGTCGAGCGCCGGTTCGAAGCCCGACCCGTCGAAACCGTCTGCGGATTGGTCGTCTGTCGGCGCGTCTGTCGTCTCTGTCGTCTCGGAACGTGCCGCCGTCGTCTCCGCCGGTCGTTCGAGTGACTCGGCGACTGCTGCTGGCGAATCGAACCCATCGTTCGTCGGCGTCGTTGGCTCTGGGTCCGTTTCGTGGGTTGGACTCGCCGGGTCACGGGTGGCGTTGGCCGGTTCCGACGATAACTCGCCGGGGTTCGCGCTCAGCGGGTCCGGACCGTCGCCGAAGTCGACCCGGTCTGGCTCCGGTTCGTCGGTCTCTTGGGGAGCGACCGTCACGCGGAACTCTTCGAGACTCTGGACGTCGTGGTAGGCGAGCAGCGCGTTCGTGAGGCCCTCACGGACTGCCCGAGCCTCTTCGTTCGGTGCTTTGAACCGTTCTTGTCGACCGTCGGCGGTGATGACGACGGAGGTGGCGACGCTGCCGTCTTCGAAACTCAGGTCGGTGACGTCGTCGTAGTGGTACTCCTCGAAGTCGTCGTCCCAGACGGCGTTTCCGATGTGCTTGACCACGCGTGCACTCGTGATGACGAGGGTGAGTTCACTGAACTGGAAGGTGTGTTTCACCGTCTCGCCGGGGCCGGTGATACCGGCGGCGTTGAGAACGCCGGCGAGGACGGGGTGGAGCGCGTCTTGGAGCGTCTTCGTCGGCAGCGCGAACGTCTTCTCGCCGTCGAGTCCGTAGTCCAGGGTCACTTTCGCCTTGCGGCGGCCCTCCGAGACGGCGATACGTTCGGCGTCGTGAGAGTACGTTTCGACCGATTCGTCCGAGAGGAGTCCGTCCGCGCGGTAGATGAGTGTCCGCGTGGGCGTCACGAACAGTTCGTCCTCGCCACCGAGGGGGACACGGGCGGCGACGGACTCCCCGTTCAACTGCGACTCGACGAGGTCCGGGTAGCTCATGGCAGGTCAGTCCCGGTACTGTGACATAAAACCGAGGGGTGTTTTTTGACAGAATGTTTTGAATTTTGTAACTTCTCGAAACGTATGCGAGCGGCTATCGGGGTGGGTCGATATGAGAAGCTTAAAGAGTCTCATCGCGGTACGTGAAAGTGAGCCCGGGTGGCTTAGCTGGACATAGCGCCGCACTCATAGGGTTCGTCGCGTCGGCCTCGCCGACGTGGCAAACGAGCTTCGGTGCGGTAACCGCCTTGGAAGCCTCCGTCCCAACAGAGGACTGCCGAGCCTCGGACCTGGGACATGCGGAGATCGTGGGTTCGGAGCCCACCCCGGGCATTTCTACGAGAGACTACATGTACGAGTGCCGACAGTCGTCTGTTGTGGTCTCGTGAGTTCTCAGTACTCGATCGGAGCCACGGCTCGCTGGCGGAAATCGAGAGACGAGAGATGGTGGAACCGGGAATGTCACCACTGTACCACCAGACCTCCGGGCAAGGAGTCTGGTAGTCGGTGGTACCTGTAACTAGGTGCTCTATCCAGTAGTCTTATCGCTTCAACATGGAACACAAATATGCCGGCAAAAGCGAACGTCGGTTCGCAGTCGTCTCAGCACGGTACGCATTCTCTCGACACTGAACGTACCCGTCAGTGTCGATACTCGAGAGTGGGTGTACACTCTGGGTGATGCCCCTACTCAGCAACCGCTGGTTGCATCTTCCACAGGTCCGACGCCGTCAACACTCGCAGGCCGAGTTCGTCGATACGTTCCATCGTCTTGCGGAACTCTGCGCTCGTGATGCGACTGCCGCCGCCGTCGAGGGTGTGGAACATCACGACGGCGATTTGGCGGTACTTCTTCGCCATCCGGAGGATGTGGTCCGTCGTCTCCAAGTCGTCGCCGTTCACGCGACTGACGGTCATCGGGCCGGTGATGAGTCCGCTCGCGCCGCGCCCGCCGAGGAAGCCGAGGTGGTGGTACTTCGCCGAGAGGTCCAGTGTCGTCTCGTCGGCTTTCCCGTACGGGAAGATGATGAACCGCGACCCGGACTCGAAGCCGTTGTCGATGAGCCACTGTTTCGTCTCGCAGATCAACCCCTCTTGTTCCGCTGCCGAGTAGGAGGGCAACGGATGCGGTGCCTGGGGGTGGCTGACGATATCCCAGCCTGCTTCCTGCATCTCGGTTAGCCTCTCGACGTCGATTCGGTCGGCGTCCTCGCTCAGCCACGGAATCGCACCGGCGACGCCGGGGTACCCGTACTCCTGCATGATGGGGAACGCCTTCTCGTACTGTGAGAGCGCGATGTCGTCGAACGTGAGAATGACGCCACCTTCGTCCAGTTTCGGTGTTACTCGGAGTTCGTCGATGGTGCACACACCTTCGGACCCCTGGCCGACCCACGTCTGGAAGCGAATCTCTCGAACGTCTGTGAGGTCTGGCGACCCGAACTCCTCTGTCGGGCCGAAATCTAACCGAGTCCAGCCTTTGACGCCGTTTATCGGCTGCCACATGTCGACGCGGTTGTGTCGGTCGGGCGCGAGTAGTTGGAGTCGCACCTGCTCGACTCGGGTCGACCCCGTACCGGAGTGGACGCCGAGCGAGAGGTCGTACTCGCTGAGGTCGATACCCTCGTCGAAGCGACGATAGACCCACGCTCGCTGGTCGTCGGCCGACGCCGACAGCTGTGCGGCGTATCCGCCGGCGACGCGGGGTGTTCCGACGTCTATCGACCCGTCGTAGGTGCCCCAGCGACCGAGGTCGTTGAAGTCGTCGAACAGGAGGCCCTGACAGCCTAACCGATGGCGACTGTCGAATCCGACGGCGAGTGGGTCGTCGAACTCGGTCTCGTCTAGCTCACAGTCGTCTTCGACGAACAACTGCGTCTCTGTTTCGTCAGTCGCTGTCGCGCCGACGGCCGGTGCCGGAGTGTCGACGAGGGGGGTCGGCGTAGACGTATTCGTTTCACCTCGTCCAGTACACCCGGCCGCACCAGCCAACGTGACGGCACCGAGATGGAGAAATGCCCGTCTCGAATATGGTTTTCGCGGGGACATACTGTCCTAAAGACACGATCAGCTCTTGGGTATGGGGAACATACCTCTGAAAAATCGTCCGAGAGATGGCTCCTCGACGTGACAGCGCCCGAGAGTTAGTGGCACGGGTCGTCTGTGTGTCCGTCTTCTTGTCCGCCGTCGGTACTCTCGACGGTGACATCTCTGCTATGTGTTCGCCAGTTGGTATCGGCGAGGGTCGTCTGTCCGTCGCCGACCCGGTCGCCCCACGAGGTGTACAGCGTCGGCAACGCGATGCGGACGAACTCGACGACGACGACGAGTAGGAGGGGTGCGAGGAAGATTCCGTACCATCCGAAGAGGAGTGACCCGAAGATGTAGGTGAGCATGAGCGTCCCGCTGTGGAGCGTCCCGCCCGAGACGAACGGTCGGAGGACGACGTCGGGGATGGTGTCGACGACGATGAGCGAGAGGAGGGCGAAGGCGACGACGAACCACAGCGCACCGACCTGCCCGGAGACGACGAGCATGCCGGCCAGATAGGCCGCGACGGGGAAGTAGACGAGTTTCATCCCGACGACGGGAATGAGACTCGCGACACCAGTGAGCAAGCCGAGGAGTGCCGGGTACGGAATCGCTGCACCGACGGGTGCGAAGAAGTTGAGGCTGGTGTACGTGATTGCACCGATAGTTCCCGTGAACACCGCGTTGGCGATGTTGCCGAAGTAGACGTTCTTCAGGTCTTTGTCGACTGCCCGACCGTAGGCTTCGAACGTCTCGTGGGGGACACACCGGAGACACAGCGCCGACAGTCGACTCCCATCGCGGAGAAGATAGAACGCGAGTGCGAGCATGATGAAGAGATGGAGTACGCCGAGGCCGACGAACGAAACCAACTGCGTCACGATGGCTAAGACCTGCTGGAGAGTCAGCGTGTCGATGTTCCCGGACATGATTGCATCGAGACCGACGTTCGAGACGATGTCGTTGACGTACGGGCTGAGTGCTGCCTCGAGACCTTCCAAATCACTGTTTCGGACGAAGCGTAGCAGTTCTTCGACCGCGATGCCGAGCGTCACGACGACGATGAGGAGTGCGGGGAGCACTAGGAGAAACATCGAGAGGAACGCCGCGAGTGTCGGCGAGGCGATACGAACGTTGAGACGGCTATAGATGGGCCGAACCGCGTAGTAGATGAAGACCCCGAAGACGAACGTCCCGATGAACGTGTAGACGGAGTAGAAGAGGATGAGCGCACACACCAATCCGAGAGCGAGCCACAGTAGCCTGATTCTCTTCTCGAAGCCGGTTGTCATTATCGGGGGTAAGGGGGGTGGAGGGATAACTACCCATGTCCCGGAACAAAGCCATCGACGGAAGGAATTTAGTCTCGACGGCCGTTTGTAATCCCATGTCGTTCGCCATCGGGCATTTCGCGCTCGGCGCGGCGGTCACCACCCTCATCGTTACTTACCTCCTTCCGAACGTCCCCTATCCCCGCACGCTCGTTCTCACCGGCGGATTGTGGGCGTTGGTTCCCGACGCCGCCAAACTGGTGACCAGTCCAAAACTCACTGCCTTCCACGAGAGCATCTTCGCAGAGTTCTTCTGGTTCCACCGAACGCTGGACCGAATCGACGCACCCGACTCGGCGGGTATCTCGGCGCTGTTCGTCGCACTGTTCTTCCTCGTGACCGTCCTCGTCGAGCGTCGAGAGCGACGACAGTTCGGCCGAACGAGTGAGCGCTACGACGACGGAGACGTCCCGACACAGTGAGGCTCTCAGATTCGACGAAATCGTCGCTGGTGACCGTCGAGAAGAGAGAGAAAGCAGAACAGACGGTTATCTATCGTCCCTGGCTACTGCGTGAGTGACGTTGCTCGCCAGGCGTTGCCGCGCGTCCCAATCGGTTCGATCGTCAGCGGAACCGAACTCCCTGACGGGAGTTGGCGGAGAATCGTTTTGAGTTCATCCGAGGCGTACTCGACGATATGACGGGTCGCGTTCTGCCCGTCGACGTGGACGGTGAGTGCACCGTACTCGTTCATCTCGCGTTCGATAGTGACCGTCTGTACGTTCTGCGATTGGCTCGTTGGGGTCGCCTGCGACATACCCAAAAACGGCTGTAGCGCAAACTTAAGTTGTGTCCTTTTACACCTTTGCCGTCCTAGTATGGCTTATCATTCCACTCTAGGAAAGAACCCTGAAGAATCTCGTATACCTCACCGATATCACCGTTTCATCGTCTACTTCTTGAGACTCTCAACCGAGATGCGGAAGCGCAACCTGTTCGTGACTACCTATCTACAGGAAAAGACGGCCCGAGAGGACGGATTCGAGACCGTTCAGACGGGGCGTCCGTCGCCCTCGGTTCCGACGAGGTACGTCCCGTAGGTGACGGCGGCAGTGGCGACGAAGAGTAACAGTTGTTCGAGTGTCGTAACTTCCGGTGCGACTCCCGGGATAAACGCGAGTGTGCCGGCGACCATCAGGACGAGGCCGACGAGTCCTTTCGTTGTGAAGCCCATATCTCTATCACCCCGTTGGTGACCGGGGAGCTAATGAATTTCGCTTTCCCGCCGAATTTGACTGTTTCGTGCTACCAAGGCCCATGAATTCGAATCACACGCGAGGACGAATCGGCGTCGTGTCCTGGCTCACGAAGATGGTCTCTCAGTCTTCGTAGCGCTCACCAGCCGGTATGACGACGTCGAGCCAGTTCTCTTCGGGGGGAAGCGGACAGGCGAACGTCTCGCTGTACGCACAGAACGGGCTGTACGCGAGGTTGAAGTCGAGCGTGAACGTGTCGCCGTCGGCGAGTGCGCGTTCGGCTTCGAACTCCATGTACCGGCCGTCGCTGTAGGTCTGTTGTCCGGTCGTCTTGTCGCGGAACGGAACGAACAGCGGTTCGTCCTCGTCGACGGCCTGCTGGTATGCGGTGAGCGTCTGTTCGGTTCCGTCGATGTCGAACTCGAACGTCGCGACGCGGAGATAGCGCACGTTCGGCCCGGCGGAGGTGTCCATCTCGATTGGGTCCGCTTCCGGGTCGTCGTGGACCTCGACGTGACACTCCACACGGTACGTTGGGTCGGGGTCGAAGTACGAGAGGCCGTCGAACGTCTCGCGGTCTTCTGGCGGAATTGGCGACTGTGGATGTTCTGCGAAGAACTCGTCTTTCTGTGTCCGGTTCTCCTGTAGGCGCGCCGCCCACTCGTCGACGTCGAACTCCGCTGTATCGTTCATGGCCTCCGTTGTACATCACGACACCTAACGGTTGTGAGACGGTCTTCGAGCGGTGAGAAGGCGACCGGGGAGAAGGCGAGGTGCGGGGTGTGAGGGCCGAAGTGGATGGGGAGCGGGAACTACTGCTTGTACTCGTGACCGACGACGAACGCGACCAGATTGAGGAGGAGCAGACCGACGAACACGTAGGCCTCACTCGCGTCGAGTCCCCCTGCGAGGAGTGGGAGATACAGGAAGGGCATGGAGACGGCAGCCCAAAACCCGACGAAACGGACCGGTGCGACGAGCATCTCTCGGCCGCGCTGGACCGGGAACGTGGTGGTGAACTGGCTGGTTCGTTCGGTGAGTTGGGTGGAGGGATTCGACATGGTGGTGAGACCTCGTACTTCCAACATCTACCCAGGGGAACATATAGGGAGATGAGCCTTTGTCTTCTTTCGGGGCGTTTCACTCTCATAGTGAGTGTATAATAGACGTTTCAATACGGATTCAGAAGCCTTTAGAACGTTTATTATTTCTTCTAAGTCTTTTTCTACCACATAGACATTGCCACAATCGTTCGGCGCTAAGTCTGGTAAAACAGTCGATGTCAGAAATGACTCAGGTATCAAAGTCGACGAAGCGGTAACTCGTCGTGTCTCGAATAGCTACGAAAACGTGTGCGGAGTAGACATCCGAATGGGGTCGACCTGGCCGCCTGTGAGACGGCCAGTATCGTACCCGCAGCAGGCCGGATGCAACACAATGCTCCGTTGGTAACGCACTGCCCGAACGGGTAAACCGACACGGGAGAGAGGCGAATCGGTCCGCAACCGAGTTCGGGGTGCGTATGAGTACACAGGAGGGGTTGATACGTAGCTATGATTCGGCTACTGGACGACAGGCACGGCCTACTCACCGCGAAAGGCCCGTTGCCGACGGTCACCGACGCAACCGGTTTTATTATGCCGACGACGCTCCCTCTCGGTATGGCAGACCTCAACCGCATCGCGAAGCGAATTCACAACATCAGCCCCAAACCGCTTCGTCTGACGCTCGACGACGGGTCGACGGCGGTCTATCACCTCTCCAGTACTGAGTGGTTCCAGACGGAGTTCCAAGGCCAAGGGACACGCGAGGGCGACGACGCCGACTACCGATTCACCACGACGGCAGACGAATCAGCCGTCATCGTCGGCCGAAAAAGTACCGACGACGACGGGTGGGCGATGATTGGGGAAGTCGTCGAAGTGGAACGCGTCGAATGAGTCCAAGCGTTGCCAAAACGTAGCCGCGGACAGCGTTCAAGACGAGACGGACGATGTCGGCCCGAGTGCCTCTCGAATCGCCTCGCGTTTGAGCAAGAGGAATCCGATAAAGATGAGGAAAAACCCACCGAACGTCGCCGGCGTCGGTGCTTCTCTCAGTACGACCCACCCGCTGAGCGCCGCGAATATCGGGGCGACGTAGGAGACGAGGTTGATTTGGATGGGGCCGAGGCGCTCCAGTAAGTCGAAATAGATGAGGAATCCGATTGCGCTGGCACCGATCGACAGATAGGCCATCGACCACAAGACGTCGAACGAGGTCCACGCGACACCTGCTGGCGACTCGCCGAGTGCGATGCTGAGCAGGTGCATCAACAGCGCCCCGCCGAGCATCGACCACGCCTCCATCGACTCGATGGGCATCTGTGCGTCGACGCGGCCAGTCAACACGCTGCCGAGCGCGAACGACGCCGCCGCCGCGAGCACGAGCAGTTTGGCGACGAACCCACCGGTGAGCAGGTTGTTCGGGTCGAGGTCCGCGAGAACGGCGACACCGACGAGTCCCAAGAGGAGACCGAACACACCGAGCGCCGACAGTCGCTCCTCTGGCAAGAACACCCGTGCGAATCCCGTCGTCAAGACGGGCGAGAGACTCACGATGACCGCCGCTGCTGCGCTGTTGACCGCGGGACTCGTCTCACCGACGAACAAGAGCGCGTGGTATGCGGCGATGAGGAGCACCGACCCGATGGCGACGAGCGTCCACTGCCCACGACCACGTGGAAGCGGGTCGTCGAGAACGACGACGGCGTAGGCTAACATGATGACGCCGGCGATGTCGTAGCGAACGGCGGCGAACAACACGGGAGGAATTCCGGCGAGCAGGCCGGCTTTGATAGCCATGAACGCCGACCCCCAGAGGGCCGCGAGAACGACGAAGAGTAAGAGGTTCCGTACGCGGGTCACGTAGACGCTCGTCGCGGTGCCCGCGTCAAGTTTTCGTTCTCGGCACCGCTACCCTCGTCTCGGCGGTAGCGCTCTTCGACGGTTAGACTAGCCGCCGCGACATGATGATAATGCCCAACACGAGCAAGCCGATACCCCAGTACAGCGAGTCGCCGGGGAGAAAGGCGAGCAGAAGTGTGACGATGCCGGACGTGACCAGCGACCAACCGATTGTCGTATCGTAACTCACAGCAGTAGTTACTGCCCGCCGACGGAAAAGCCGACGGGCCACTGATAGCTATTCTCTGATGTTCGGACCAGATTCAGGCCGCTCGTCGCTCGTCTCGGAGCGCCCGTAACACGTCCTGTCGAGCGATGATACCGACGAGCACGCCGCCGTCGTCGACGACGGGCAGGCGGTTGATGTCGCGTTCGTCGTCGGCCAGCAAGTCGAGGACGTGGTCGAAGTCGTCGTCGGGAGCGACGGTGACGACGTCCGTCGTCATCACGTCGCGAACGGGTTTTCCGGCGCTTCGCACGGCATCGACGCCCAAATCGAGGTCCTTCCACGAGACGTCGACGGCGTAGGTCAGCGTCTCCATGAACGGAGGAAATCCGACGGGAATCCACAGCGTCCGGTCTTTCGTCTGGAACAGACTCACGACGTCCTGCTGGGTGACGATTCCGACCACGTGGCCGTCGTCGTCGACGACGGGAAAGCCGTTGAAGTCCGCGTTCGCGAGTCGGCCGAGGACGTCGCTCACGTCGTCGTCGGGTCCAACTGTCTCGACAGTCGTCCGCATGATGTCTTTGGCGTCCACAGCGGAGAGAGGTGTCGCCGAGAGAAGAAGTCGCCGCCATTTCTCGGCGGCTGAGACCGAACTTCAGTCGTCTGCGGGCGCTTCCGCGGCCATCTCTGTCCGCTCGGGTTGCTCGTAGAGATGACACGCCGCAGGGTGGCTGCCGGACTGCAACACGGGGCGAACCTGCTCGCAGACGCTCGCGAACCGCTCACGGAGAATCTCTGCGGCCCGGTCGTGGTCATCTTCGGCCAGTGCGTCGAGTGCGCGCTCGACGGTCGCTTCGTTCTCTCCGGAGAGTCCCTGTGCGAAGAACTCTGCGCGGAACTCGCGTTTGAACGCCGGTTTGTCGCTTCGGTTCTCGTCGTCGGCACGCTCCCACACGGTGTCGAGGTTCAGGTCGTTCGACTCGATGCGGTCTCTGAGGTCCATCACCTCACGATACGTCGACTGGTCGATTTCTACATCTTTGGGCGGAATGACCTGCGGACACCGCGTCCGAAACCGACAGCCAGACGGCGGGTTCCGCGGCGAGGGAACGTCGCCGGGAAGCGGTTCGACGCGTCTCCCCTGTTCTTCGACTGCCGCCCGGGGGACGCTGTCCAGGAGCGCCTGCGTGTAGGGATGTTTCGGGTCGTCGAACAGGTCGTCGGTCGGGCCGAGTTCGACGATGTTGCCGAGATACATCACGGCGACGCGGTCACAGATGTGCCGGACGACAGAGAGGTCGTGAGCGATGAACAGGTAGGTGAGGCCGAACTCGTCTTGCAGGTCGTCAAGCAGGTTGAGCACCTGCGCCTGCACACTCACGTCGAGTGCGGAGACGGGTTCGTCGAGGACGATGAACTCCGGTTCGAGCATCAACGCGCGGGCGATGCCGATACGTTGGCGCTGGCCACCAGAGAACTCGTGGGGGTAGCGGTCTATCTGCCCCGCGGACAACCCCACGCGTTCGAGGTAGTCTTTCGCCTTCTCGCGTCGAACCTCCCCCTTCGACTGCTCGCTTGGAACTTCGGCAGGCAAGTCGTGAATCTTCAGTGGTTCGACGAGGATGTCGCCGATGGTCATCCGCGGGTCCAGACTGGAGAAGGGGTCCTGAAAGACGATTTGGGCGCGACGACGGAACGCCTTCAGTTCGTCGCGGTCCATGCCGAGGACGTCGTCTCCTTCGAACTCGATAGCCCCGTCTGTCGCCTCGCGTAAGCGAAGGAGCGTCTCACCCGTCGTCGACTTTCCACAGCCGGACTCGCCGACGAGACCCAACGTCTCGCCTTTCTGGATGTCGAAGCTGATGCCGTCGACGGCCTTCACACTCTGTGTCTCGCGGCGGAGCAGCGAGTCTAGGAAGCTGTCCTGCTCGAAGTAGTACTTCTTCAGGTCGCGGACACTGAGAACTGGTTCTCGTCCCTCGGCGGCGTCCGGCGCCGCCTCAGCATCGCTAGTCATCGGCCGCCACCTCCTGTTCCTCGAAGTGGCCGTCGTGGAGCGCCTGCGACTCGTCGTACTGCCGTTCGGCGAGCACGCAACGAACACGGTGCTCGTCGTCGCTCGCTCCCGCTTTCTCGGCGTCGAACTCGGGGATGCGCTGGAGGCAGTCCTCCATCGCCTTCGGACATCGGTCGGCGAAGTAACACCGGTCGCCCATCTCCGAGTCGATGAGACTCGGGACGTTGCCCTCGATGGGTTGCAAGCGCGGGGCCGGGTCGGCGAGGTCCGGAATCGACCCGAGGAGCCCCTGCGTGTAGGGGTGGACGGGGTTCTCGAAGACGTCCTCGAGCGTCCCACGCTCGACGATTTCGCCTGCGTACATCACGCCGACACGGTCACACATCCGGGCGATGACGCCGAGGTCGTGGGTGATCATCACGACGCTCATCCCCTCGTCTCGCTGGAGGTCACGCAGGAGGTTGAGAATCTGCGCTTGGATGGTCACGTCGAGTGCCGTCGTCGGTTCGTCGGCGACGAGTACGTCCGGTTCGCCGGCCAGTGCTTGGGCGATCATCGCGCGCTGGAGCATCCCGCCGGAGAACTGGTGGGGGTACTCGTCGGCGCGGTCCACCGGGTCGGGAATCCCGACCTGTTCGAGCAGTTCGACCGCTCGGTCCATGCTCGCGTCCTGCACGTAGCTCTTCGAGGGGACGAGACTGTCGACGAGCATCTTCCCGAGACCGTACCCTTGCGTCCGCGAACGCGTCCGTCGCGGGTTCGCCCGCGCACGCCGTTGGACTTCGACGGCTTCGGCTATCTGCTCGCCGACCGTCAAGGAGGGGTTGAAGCTGCTCATCGGGTCTTGGAAGATCATGCTGAACGAGGGACCACGGAGCGACCGGCGGACGCCTTTCGGCAGTCGTCGAACGTCGACGAACTCGCCGTCGACGGCCTCCGGGTTCTCGTCGCGGAACTCCTCGGCCAACTCGGTGTTTCGATACCAAACCTCACCCGACGTCACCCGACCGGGTGACTCGACGAGGTCGATGAGCGAGAGTGCGGTCACGGATTTCCCGGACCCCGATTCGCCGACGATACCGTAGATTTCGCCGTCACGAACGTCGAACGAGACGCCCTCGACGGCGTTGACCTGCCCCTCTTCGGTGAAAAAGCGGGTCTTCAGGTCTCTGACTTTGAGAATTTCGTCTGCCATGAGTTAGACACCTCCTTCCCCGTCGATACCGGGGTCCAGCGCGTCGCGAAGCCAGTCACCGACGAGGTTGAGGCCGATGACCGTCAGCACGATTGCGATACCGGGAATCGCCGAGATCCACCACGAAGTGGACTGGTACTGCCGACCGAGGGCGATGTCGAAGCCCCACGAGACGGACGCTCCCGAGAGTCCGAGGAACGACAGCGCGGACTCCAAGAGGATGATCGCCGCCACCTGCACCGTCGCCAACACGAGGATGGGCGTGATGGCGTTCGGGAGGACGTGGCGGCCGAGCACTCGTGAGTCGTTCGCACCGAGCGCTTTCGCGGCCTTCACGTACTCTTCTTCTCTGACCGAGAGCGCTTCGCCACGCGAGACGCGAGCGAACCACACCCAGTTGACGAGGGCGACGACGACGATGACCGTCCCCGGGAGGACGATGTCGCCGGGCATCGGCCCCGCCGAGAGACCGACGAGACCCCGCCACCACTCGGTGAATCCGGTGGCGACAAACGGGTCGGGAATGCGGAACGCCGCCTGTCCCCAGACGCCGACCAACGCCACGGCGAGGATGAGCGAGGGGAACGCGAGCATGATGTCGGCGGTGCGCATCAGCGCGTCGTCGACTCGCCCCCGGTAGTAGCCCGCACTCAGGCCGACGGTGACGCCGATGAGCGCCGCCAGTGCGGTTCCGAGGAGGCCGACGAGCATCGACGTACGCGCCCCGTAGATAACCCGTGAGAGGATGTCACGGCCGTTGCCGTCGGTGCCGAGCGGATGGGCGAGCGTCGCGTTGTTGTAGACGGTTTGGTTCTCCGTGACGACCTGTCCGTTCTCGATGACGACGCTACCGTTCTCGGTCTTCGTGACCTCCTTCGTCTCCTTGGTGGTGAAGCCGAGCGGCGGTTCACGGGCTTGATCGAGGTTCTGCTGCCCGGGGCTGTACGGTGCGACGAGTGGTGCGAAGATAGCCATCGCGACCATGAAGACGACGACGACGATACCCGCCTTCGCGAGGACGCTGTGGCTCAGTTCCTTCTTCAGATTACGGAGAGTGCGTGGAGAGATCATATCAGTCGTAGGTCACCTGCGGGTTGAGATACGCGTAGAACGCGTCGACGAGAATGTTCGTCACGACGAACCCCGCACCGACGACGATGAGCGACCCCTGCAACACCGGCCAGTCGCGGGCGTTGAAGCTGTTGATGATGAGCGACCCGAGTCCGGGCCACGCGAAGACGGCTTCGGTGATGACCGCTCCGCCGATGAGCGTCCCCAACTGGAGACCGACGACGGTGATGACCGGGATGAGTGTGTTGCGCAGCACGTGTTTGTACCGCACGAGCGTCTCGGGCAGTCCCTTCGCTCGCGAGGCGCGGACGTAGGTCTTGCCGAGTTCGTCCAACATCCCGCTGCGGGTGAGTCGCGTGATGAGCGCGGTGAAGTACGTCCCCAACGTGATGGCGGGGAGCGTGATGTGCCACAGCCACGTCGTCAGCGCGTCCCACGCCGACCCGAACTGTAAGGCGAGCGCCTGTGCGACGATGGTGTCGAAACCGACCGGTCGACGACTCGTCGGGAACATGTCCAACTGTACGGCGAAGAGGATGATGAGCATCACGCCGAGCCAGAAGTTCGGCGTACTGATGCCGAGCAGCGAGAACACCGTCGCTCCGTAGTCGGCGGGGTCGTGTCGTCGCGTGGCACTGATGACGCCGAGCGGAATGGCGATGATGACGGCGACGACAGTCGCGGCGACTGCGAGTTCGAGCGTCGCTGGCAGCTTCGCCAGCACACGGGCTGCGACGGGCGTTCGGGTCGTCAGCGACAGGCCGAGGTCACCCGTCGGAATTCCGGCGACGAACTCGAAGTACTGGACGTACAACGGCTCGTTCAGCCCGAGTTCTCTGATGACCTGTTGGCGGACCTCCGGGTCGACGTTCGGCGGGAGCAACACGTTCGCCGGGTCGCCCGGCGCGATGACGCGCAGACCGAACACGACGGTGATGACCCCCCAGACGACGAAGAGGCCGTGGAGCGAGCGCTTGAGCAGGAACCGCGACAGTGACATTGGTTACTTCTGGGAGATGGCGTAGGCGTCGATACGTTCGTCGGAGCGAGCCTGCCAACTGAGGCTGTTGTTCACACCGTAGACACTGAACTGGCGGTTGAGGAAGATCCACGGCGCTTCGTCGTGGGCTAACTGGTTCGCCTCTTGGAGCGTCTGTGCGCGCTGGTCGCCGGTCTGGTTGCCGGCTTCTTCGAGTAGCGAGTCGAACTCCTCGTTGTTCCACGACGTCAGTGCACCTTCGGCACTCAGCAGTGCCGTCATCACGAGGCCGCCGTCGAACGTCGCTTCACCCCAGCCGATGAGATACCAGTTCGGCTTGTCCTCGATGTTGCCGGTGAGCAGTTCGTCGACGAGCGACCCGAAGTCACGCTGTCTGACGGACGCGGAGATGTTCGGGAGTTCGTCGATGTAGCCGGCGACGGCCTGCGAGATTTCGAGGTCTTTCAGGTAGCGACCGACCGGCGTGTTCAGTTCTATCTCCGCACCTGCGAAGCCGCTCTCCTCGATGAGCTGTTCGGCTTGCTCGGGGTCGTACGGGTACGGGTCGATGTCGGGGTTGTAGCCGACGAAGCCTTCCAACGTCGGCTGTCCGGTCTGTGCGCCGAAGCCGCCGAGGACGTTCTCGACGATAGATTCGAGGTCGACGGCGTAGTTCAGCGCCTGTCGGAACTTGACGTTCGAGAACGGTTCGACGTCGTAGCGCATCGCGTTGTAGATGATTCGCGTCGACGGGGCGGCGGCGATGGTCGCGTTGTCGCTGTTGTTGACCCGCTGGACCTCCTGCGGTGGGACGTTGACAGTGATGTCCGTCTCGCCCTGCAGGAGTTGGTTGACACGCGTGCTCGCTTCCTCTGCGGCACGGAAGGTGACGCCCGACGCGGCGGCGGGTTCCTTCCAGTAGTCGTCGTAGCGCTCGAAGACGACTTCCTCGTCTTCGGTGTACGACGAGAGTTGGAACGGGCCGGACCCCATCATGTTCTGACTGATGTAGGACTTGTCGTGTTCCTCGGTCCACGCCTTCTGCATGACGTCGCAGTAGGTCGCGAACTCGGAGAAGACGATGGGGTTGAGGTTCTCGTTCAGCACCTTCACCGTCGTCTCGTCGACGGCCTCTGCACCCGAGACACCCGCGAGTTGGTCGCGCTGCGGGCTGGCGAACCCGACGTCTTCCTTGACGATTCGGTTGATGCTGTAGGCGACGTCCTCGGCTGTGAGGGTGTCGCCGTTGTGGAACGTGACTCCCTCGCGGAGCGTGAACGTGGCCGCGTTCTCGCCGTCGACACGGCTGTAGTCCGTCGCCAGCGCGTTGGTGATGTTCCCGTCGGCGTCACGGCTCAGAACACTGTCGTAGGCGTGGAGCATGACCACCGTCGTCGGCGTCTCACGGTGGTCGTGTGGGTCGAGGCCGGAGGGCATCTGCCCCTGCGTGATCGTAATATCGAAGTCAGAACCGCCGTCACTGCCGCCGTCGCCACCGTCGGACGACGTCGTTCCGGTCGCCTCACTGCCACCGTCGCCGGACGTCGTCGGTGTTCCGTCGTCACCGCCGGTACATCCGGCGATGGCTGCAGCAGATGCAGCACCACCCGCGAGTTTGAGATACGTCCGCCTGCTAACGTGCGACTGGTTATCAGTCATGAAGGGACTTCTGACTGTGGCGCTTAAATATGCTATGGTAATCCACCTCACCTTCGAGTGAGAAAAAATCCGGTCGGTACCCGGGTTTCAGTCGACCGACCAGTTTCGCCCTGTGGGAAGTGTTTAAATACCATCGGGACACATTCGCACACATGGCCGTTTCCGGCCGGTCCACCCTCCGAAACCTGTTCGACGACTCACCAACCCCCCACTTCGCGCATCCACCCCGGACCCACCATCGAGACTTCTACGTCGCCACCGACGGGTCCTACCGACGCGACCGCGGTGGATTAGGGGTCGTCATCGAGACACGAGACGGCGAGCGTGTCGCTCGCATCGCCGTCCCCGACCGAGTCCCCGACAACAACGTCGCCGAGTATCGGGCGCTCCATCTCGGCTTAGACGTCCTCGCGGCCCGTGCGCCGCCGGCGGCCCGCGTTGGTATCCTCATCGACCACGACACCCTCGCTACCAACGTCAACTACGCGGTACTCGCCGCGAGTCATCCAGATTGGCGACCCCCGCGAGAGATGACAATTCCGGCGGGAAGCGAACATCACTGGCGTGGCATCCGCGCTCGTATCGCCGGCTTCGGCGAACTCCGTGCGGCCCGCATCGACAGCCGTGACAACCCCGCCCACTCGCTCGCGAACAGCCCCGAAGAGTACGCCCACCTCCGGACTCGCCCGGAACGCTGTGTCCTCCCCGACCCACCGTCGACGGCGACACAGTCACCGCAGATTCCGCCGCCGTCGCGGTTCGAGCGGCGCGCAGGCGACTGAGCCTCTCGACTCCCTCTATTCGACGGACTCGGTCGGTTCGGCCGATTCGACAACTGTTTTCCGCACACTCAGCGTAACGCTGACAATGGTCTCACTCGTCGCTCGTCTCACAGAGGACGTCCGGACGGCCCAGGCGAAAGACCCGGCCGCCCGCGGCGCACTCGAAGTCGTGTTGACCTATCCGGGACTCCACGCCATCTGGCTCTATCGTCTCGCTCACACCCTCTGGCAGTCCGAGTGGCATCTCCCCGCCCGCCTCCTCTCGCATCTCGCTCGCCTCCTCACCGGCGTCGAAATCCACCCCGGCGCGACTATCGGCCGTCGCTTCTTCATCGACCACGGGATGGGCGTCGTCGTCGGCGAGACGGCCGACATCGGCGACGACGTGCTGATGTATCACGGTGTGACACTCGGTGGGAACTCGATGCGGCGCGAGAAGCGACATCCGACCATCGAGGACGACGTCGTCCTCGGCGCGAACGCGACGCTCATCGGCGCGATTACCGTCGGTGAGGAAGCACGCGTCGGGGCCGGTGCCGTCGTCAGCGACGACGTTCCCGCAGGCGCCACGATGGTCGGCCCGAAGGCGACGCAGTTCATACCGCGCGAGAACGCCAGTGACACCGACTCCCACCAGTCGGCCGGGGCGGCAGAGTAGACGCGCGACACTGCGGCTCTGCGGACTGCGTGTCGAAATTGTGAGAACGCGACAGTCGGAACGTTCTCGAGAGAGTCAGACGAAGTTCGGTCGAGAGAGCGCTACTCGTCTACGTTTTCGTCTTCCTCTTCGTCTTCGTTCTGCGCGTCGACGACAGCGACGCCAGCGAGGTTGACGATGTCCTTGACCTCGTCACCACGCTGGAGGACGTGGACCGGTTTGTCCATGCCGACGAGCATCGGACCGATTGCTTCTGCGCCGCCGAGACGCTGGAGCAGTTTGTAGCCGATGTTACCCGCTTCGAGGTTCGGGAAGATGAGGACGTTCGCCGGTTCTTCCAGTTCGGCGAAGTCGTACGTTCCCTCCAAGATATCCTCGACGACGGCGGTGTCGGCCTGCATCTCTCCGTCGACGGGGAAGTCGACTTCGGGGTCGTCGTGCAGGAGTTTCACCGCGTCCCGCGGCTTGCGCGTCCCTTCGTTGTCGACGCTGCCAAAGTTCGAGTACGACAGCATCGCGGCGCGCGGTTCGACGTTGAAACTGCGGGCGAGGTTGGCGGTGTGTTTCGTAATCTCGGACAGAACTTCGCCGTCGGGGTCGAGGTTGACCGTCGTGTCCGCACAGAAGATGACGCGGTTCTTGAACGTCAGCATGTAGACACCGGCCGCGTAGTTCGCGTCTTCGGCGGTACCGACGACCTGGAGCGGCGGACGCAGTGCCGACGGGTAGTGGTGGGTCAGTCCCGTCAGCATCGCGTCGGCGTCGTCCATCTCGACCATCACGCTGGCGAAGTAGTTGGTGTCTCGACGGATGAGGTCCTCCGCCTCGTTTCGGGTGAGACCCTTGCGCTGTCGCAGTTCGTGCAGACGGTCGGCGTAGTGGTCCCACTCGCCGTCTCGCGGGTTGGCGATGGTCGGGTCGAAGTCGAGTCCGAGTTCTTCGGCCGTCCGAAGGATACGTTTCGGGTTCCCGATGAGAATCGGGTCGGCGATGCCCTGTTCGGCGAGTTGGTACGCCGCGCGAATCATCTTCTCGTCGGAGCCTTCCGCGAGTGCGACACGCTTCGGGTTCGACTTCGCCTTGTTCAGGACGACGCGCATCATCTCGCGGGACTTGCCGAGACGCGCCTCGAGGCGCTCGGTGTACTGCGGGATGTTGAGTTCTTTGCGTGCTGCGCCGCTGTCCATCGCCGCCTGTGCGACGGCGGGGGCGACTTCGAAGAGGACGCGGGGGTCCAACGGCTTCGGGATGATGTAGTCGGGGCTGAACTGCAGTGGGTTGTCGCCGTAGGCTTTGACGACAGCGTCCGGCACGTCCTGCCGGGCGAGGTCCGCAAGCGCACGAGCGGCGGCGACTTTCATCTCCTCGTTTATCTCCGTCGCGCGGGCGTCGAGTGCGCCGCGGAAGATGAACGGGAAGCCGAGGACGTTGTTCACTTGGTTGGGGTAGTCCGACCGACCGGTCGCCATGATGACCGTGTCGTCGCGGGCGTCTTTGGCGTCCTGATAGGTGATTTCGGGGTCGGGGTTGGCCATCGCGAAGATGATTGGGTCGGCCGCCATCGATTGGACCATCTTCTGACTGACGATGCCACCGATAGAGAGACCGACGAACACGTCGGCGTCCTCCATCGCGTCGGCGAGGTCGCCCTCGGGCACGTCGCGAGCGAACTGCTGTTTGAACTCGTTGACCTCGTCTGCGCGCTTCTTCGTGATGATTCCCGAGGAGTCACACATCGTGATGTTCTCCTTCTTGGCCCCGAGCGAGACGTAGAACCGCGCCGTCGCGATGGCCGACGCGCCTGCACCCGAGAAGACGATGTCCAGTTCGTCGAGGTCTTTTCCGGAGACGTCGGCCGCGTTGACGAGTGCCGCCCCGGAGATGATGGCCGTCCCGTGTTGGTCGTCGTGGAAGACGGGGATGTCCATCTCCTCGCGGAGTCGCGACTCGATTTCGAAGCACTCGGGCGCTTTGATGTCTTCGAGGTTGATGCCGCCGAACGTCGGTTCCATCATCCGAACCGACTTGATTATCTCCTCCGGGTCCGCCTCGTCCAGTTCGATGTCGAACACGTCGATGTCGGCGAAGCGCTTGAAGAGGACGCCCTTCCCTTCCATGACGGGTTTCGACGCCTGTGCGCCGATGTCGCCGAGTCCGAGGACAGCAGACCCGTTCGAGACGACGCCGACGAGGTTCCCCTTCGCCGTGTAGTTGTACGCCTGTTCCGGGTCGTCGGCGATGTCGAGACACGGGGCCGCGACACCCGGTGAGTACGCCAGCGAGAGGTCGCGTTGGGTGTTCGTCGGCTTGGTCGTCGAAATCTCTAACTTTCCGGGGGGGTCTTCACGGTGGTACTCCCGTGCGTCGTCGTCCAGTCCCATGACGTGGCCGTCACTGTGGTGTAGCAAAAAACTACCGTGTGTGTCGAATTACCAATTCGACGGTCGTCGAAGATTAACTCGGGGGCGACTCAGTTCTTCTGTCTGAAACGAATCACGACGGCGTCGAGTCGTCACCCCACGTGAACTCGTTGTTCGAGTTCGTCGAATCCGACTCCGAGTCGTCGGGCCGAGTCGACGGTCCGCCGTCGCCACTGTCGCCGTCGTCGCCCGTCTCCGTCGAGTCGTCGCCACCGTCACCCTGGCCTGGTCGAGGCGGCAACAGCGCGAACCGCTCGTTGGCCGACCCGAGCACCGAGAGTTCGTAGGCCGTGAAGTACGACTGGACGAGAATCTTGATTGGCAACGAGACGGCGAGCAGGGCGAGTAGCGTGAGCACGCCCAGAATCACCAGTGCGACGACACCGGCCACGCTGCCGACTGCGGCGTTCAGCCCGCCGAACGCGCCGACAACGACCAGTCCGACGAGGGCTGCACCGAGGACGACGATGGCCGCGAGGATGCCGCCGACGATGAACGTCGCGATGCCGACACCGAGTTGGAGAACGAACCGAACGAGCAGGTAGACGACGAACTGCTTCCACTCACCGCGGAGCGTGGGCCAGAACTGCCGCCACGAGGAGATGACACCGGAGTCGGTGGCAATCATCACCGGGATGACGAACTGCGTGGAGAACCCCATAAACAGGCCGAACAGGACGAATACGACCATGAGGACGCCGAACAGTCCGAAGAGGCCGGCGAGGCCAAACCCGGAGAGGAAGCTCTCGAAGGCCGCCGCGTTCGGGTTCGCGAAGACGAGAGCGGCGACGGCCAGCACGAACGGCGCGACGAACAGGAATGTGACTCCAATCGTGAAGAGCAGGAACCGAATCCCCTTCCAGAACCGACGCTTGAACGGGCCGCGGACGCGCACGTCGTTCGTCCGGAGGGCGTCGACGAAGACGAACGGCATCACCGACGAGGCGATGACAGAGAGGAGTGCGATGAGAGATAGCACGCCGAGTAGCGCGATACCGAGGGCGGTCACGACGTCGGGTGACAACCCAGTCGCCTCCGAAAGTGCCGTCACCAAGTCCGGGGAGGGGCCGCTGGACGGTGGGGTCGTAGTCGGTGCCCCACCGTCGTTCGGGACGGAGGAGGGGATGTTAGTGACGTTGTTCAGTCCGACACTTCCCCCACCGAGGAAGAAGACGATGACCGCCAAGCGGAGCCATCGTCCCCAACTGAACGGGAAGAGGAAGTTGCGGGTCGCATCGAGGGCGTCGTCGACCGAATCGAACGCGTACCAGGGCATGTCTGATGGATGTCTCTCACGTGTCAAATAGATTCCGTCAGCTCGTCACTTCGACTCGCAGGGGGCGATACGAATCCGCCGCATCAGTGACAACGGTCTGGCACACGAAACAGTACTGTGTTCCACGATAACAGCTATCGCTACTCTGGTGGTATATACTAGTGCGTTCGTTGTCGAGACTGCGGGATGAGATGTAACGCAAAGTGACGAGCACAGCGACGGAACCAGTCCGGAACTGAGACAGCCACGAGCGAGTCCGACGTGAGCGCGAGTGATGGAGGCAATACAATGTCAACGACCAGAGACGACAGCAGAACGATCGAGACGCTACAGATGGGCCTTCGGGGGCGGCTGATTCTGCCCACGGACCCCGCGTACGACGAGACACGGACCATCTACAACGCGATGATCGACAAACGACCACGGGCAATCGTCCAGTGTGCCGACGTCGGCGACGTCATCGCGGCCGTAAACTACGGTCGCGAGCAGGGGCTCGACGTCGCGATTCGAAGCGGTGGCCACAGCGGTCCCGGCCTCGCGCTGGCGGACGACGGACTCGTCCTCGACCTCTCACCGATGAAGGGAATCCGTGTCGACCCCGACACACAGACCGTTCGGGTCGAACCGGGATGCGTCTGGGGTGACGTCGACCACGCCACTCACGCCTTCGGTCTGGCGACCGTCAGTGGAGTCATCGCCACGACCGGTGTCGGTGGACTCGCTCTCGGTGGCGGCCACGGCTATCTGACTCGAAAGTACGGTCTGACCATCGACAACCTGCTGAGCGCAGACGTCGTCGTCGCCGACGGGCGACTGGTTCACGCGAGCGAAGACGAGAACCCCGACCTGTTCTGGGCGCTCCGTGGCGGCGGTGGCAACTTCGGTGTCGTGACGAGCTTCGAGTTCCAACTGCATCCGGTCGAGACAGTCGTCGCCGGACCGCTGTTCTGGCCGCTGGACCGACTCGAAGAGACGATGCGGTGGTACCGCGAGTGGCTTCCCCAGTTACCGGAGGACGTCTATGCCTTCTATCTGGTCGCGGAGGTTCCCGGTGACCCGTTCCCGGCGGAGATTCACGGCGAGCACGTCTGCGGGTTGATGTGGTGCTGTCTGGGAGACGAAGACGAAGCGGAGTCGTTCCTCCAGCAGGCCCGCGACGTCGCCGAGCCACTGTTCGAACACGTCGACGAGATGCCGTACCCCGTGCTCCAGAGCATGTTCGACGGTCTCTATCCGCCGGGTGACCAGTGGTACTGGAAAGGTGACTTCGTCCGCGACCTGTCGGACGAAGCCATCGCCGAACACCGACGGTTCGCCGACGTGCCGACGCCGAAGTCGACCATGCATCTCTACCCCATCGACGGGGCCGTCCACGACGTCGGCGACGACGAGACGGCGTGGAACTACCGCGATGCGACGTGGTCGATGGTCATCGCGGGCGTCGACCCGGACCCGGCGAACCGCGAGAAGATCTCCGAGTGGGCGACGCAGTACTGGGAGGCGTTACACCCACACTCGGCAGGTGGGTCCTACGTCAACTTCATGATGGAAGAGGGCGACGACCGGATTCGAGCGACCTACGGCGACAACTACGAGCGGTTACAACGGGTGAAAGCCGAGTACGACCCGGACAACGTCTTCCACGTGAACCAGAACATCGAACCGGCGACGTAGTCGGAGCGGCGTCAGTCGAGGTGGCGGATGTCGTGGCGGTCCAGCGTCAGGTCGCCGTCGGCGGACTCGACTTCTCGCGTCTCCCACTCGCCGGTCGAGGTCAGCACCTCGAAACCGTCCTCGGTGACGAGGACGGTATCTTCACTCTTTGCACCCTGTACGGTCGGGTTCCACGCGTATCCCATCGGCGCGTGGACGGGAGCGTCGCTCGTCGGCGTCGCAATCCACTCGCGGCCGGCGTAGCCTGCGGCCCCGCCTTGGTGGTGGTGCTGCCACTCGCCCTCGAAGCCGACGGCGTCGTAGGCCGCCTGAATCGCCGAGAAGACGTCGCCCGCGGTGCCACCCTCTCGGGCGACGCGCTGGGTCGCTTCGAGTGCACTCACGTCCACCGTCGCGGCCTTCTCGTGGCGCTCGTCGAGCCACTCGGGCGGGTCGAACGCAACCGTGCGAGTGAGGCTGGCACAGAGTCCGCTTCGTTCGGCCGTCACCGACAACAGGGCGTAGCCGCCGAGTTCGGCCACTTGTGGTGTGTAGTGTCGGTACTGTTGGGCGCGCTCCTCGCCGCCGACGAGGACGACGGGCGCGTTGATGTCGCGCGCCGAGAGGCCGACCCGGAGCGCAGCGGCGACTTCGTGCTCGGTGTCGCCGGATTCGAGTTGGCTCGCGACGGATTCGACCGCCTCGGCCGCATCGCGACCGAGTTCGCGATAGACCTCGATATCCGCCTCCGTCAGTGGCTGTCGGAGTGTCGATGCGTCGATAGTTCCGAAGCCAGGGACGTCGAAGTCGGCGGCGGCGGGTGTCGGTGACGTGTTCTTGACGGCCTCCGCGAGCGACGATTCGTACCACTGGACCTGTTCGACCGAGAAGGTGTCGGGCACTTCCTCGTCGGCAAGACGTCCCGCTTCGATGTTGTCGGTGACGATGTGCAGGTCACCGTCGTAGCCGGCGGCGGCGACGCCGACGTCGCCGGCGGAGTCGACGACGTTGTCGCCGCCCGTGAGCCACGCGAAGGAGTTCGGGCGGGCGAACCAGACGGCTTCGAGGTCGTGTTCGTCGAGGTAGCTGTCGAGACGGTCGACGCGCGAGTCGAGGAACGCAGGGAGTTCGGTCATGGGTTGTGTCTTCGTCCCACGGCTCTTGAAACCGGGCGGATTCCGGCCAGTTTTGTGCGTTCGAGCCGAGACGGATTCGAGACTCGAACCACAAATTCCGGTGTCTCAGGCCCGTTCGGACAAACATAAGTGCCCTGCCTCCTGAGGCTCATCTAGTAATGGATACCGCACGCTACCGACCGGACTGGTTGACGTTCCGGCGGTTCGCCGCGTTCACCACGGCGCTCACTGCCACGCTCATCGCGCTCGGCGTGTACACCTCCGCGACCGGGTCGGGTCTGGCCTGTTCAGCGCAGTGGCCGCTCTGTGACAACGGCCTCCTCCCCCAGACGATTCCGAGTTTCATCGAGTGGTTCCACCGCCTCATCGCGATGGTCACCGGCTTTTTCATCCTCGGAACGGTCGGGTGGGCGTGGCGCGCCGACACCGCCCGGCGAACGAAACTCGCGGCGACGCTCTCCGTCGTTCTCCTTCCCCTGCAGGTGAGCATCGGTGCCGTCACCGTCACGCTCAACGGCTGGCTTCCCAACGGCTACTCGCCGCCGACGCAGTCGGCACACCTGCTCGTCGCGCTGAGCATCTTCACGGCACTCGTCGCGACGACGCTGTTCGCCTACGACGGCCACCACCGCACGTCAGCGCTCGTCCGGACTCGCCGTGCCCTGCTCGCGTCGCTCGCGTTCCTTCCGGTGAGCGTCCTCTTCAGTCGCGCACCGGGACTGCTCGCGTACACGCCGGGCGCGCAGGCGACGTTCGTCCTCACCTCGCTGCCGGTGTTCGCCGCGCTCGTCGGCGCCGTCTACTGGGCGGGCCGTGCCGAGATGGACCGCGTCCGACTCGCGACGTACCCCGTCGTCGGACTGGTGTTCGTCCACGTGCTGCTCGGACGGGACCTGCTCATCTACACCGGGTCGGTCCGACTGCTGAACCTCGGCGTCCTCGCCGCCGCGTTCATCGCGCTCGCCGGGGTCACGTGGGTCGCTTATCAGCAGGACGGTGGGCCGACGCCGACACAGGGGTTGACCAGTAGCGACTGAGCGGCAGTCAGTTGATGCGCCGACGGAGAGGTTCTTTTTTCGACCATTCTCTTCTCTTGATTCATCTATCAAATTTCTTGTTCACCTATAGAACCACGTTTTGCTCGCCGAGAAGGCCCAACGCAATCGAAGGAGTGTTATATGTGTCTCCGTCTACCACATGACTGTCATGGACAGACGTAGTTATCTGAAGTCGACGTCGGCAGCGATGGCCGCGCTAGCACTCGCCGGTTGTACGAGTGGCGGCGACGGCGGCAGTGAAGGTGACGGTGGCAGCGAGGCGACTGGAACGACCGAGTCCGGCGGCGAGATGACCGGGACGACTGAATCTGGCACCGAGACCAGCGGTGACGGCGGGTCCTCGATGCCCAACAAGGTTGTCATCGGCTCCGACATCCCGTACCGTCCGTTCGAGTTCGAGACGGCCGCGGGCGAGCTGAAAGGCTTCGACGTCGAGATTGCGCGCGCAGTCTTCGACGAGGAACTCGGCATCACCTCGGAGTTCAAGAAGACCTCCTTCGACACCATCATCCCCTCGCTCAAGCAGGGGAACTTCCGCGTCATCATGAGCGCGATGACCATCAACGAAGAGCGCGCGAAGGAAGTCGACTTCTCGGAACCGTACTTCACGGCGTACCAGACGGTCATCGTCCGGACGGACAGCGACATCCAGTCGAAGGACGGACTCAAGGGCACGACCGTCGGCGTCCAGAAGGGGACGACCGGACTCGCCGCCGCCGAGGGACTCAAAGAGGAGTTCGGCGGCGACCTCGAACTGAAGGAGTACGACCAGATTACGGGCGCGTTCGACGCACTCACGAACGGACAGGTCGACGCCGTCATCAACGACAACACGGTCAACGCCGAGTTCGTCAACAACCAAGACGGTGCCCGGTTCCTCGAAGGTGAGGGCGCGGCCGCAGAACAGGGCGAAGACGCCCCGCCGTACCTCACGCTCACCGTCGAGAACTACGGTATCGCCTTCCGCCAAGACGACGACGAGTTCCGCGAGCAGGTCAACGAGGCACTCGCCGCCATCCGCGAGAGCGGGACCTACGACGACATCTACGGCAACTACTTCAGCGGATAGACTCGCCTCCCTTTTTATACACACACTGACAGAGACTACCAATGGCAGAATCATACTCCGGTGAATCGACGTCCGAACGCGTCGACGAGTCGGTGCTCAACGACCGGACACTGAAGTGGATCGGTGTCGCGATCTCCAGTCTGTTTACACTGGGTATCTTCGCGCTGGTCGGGTACATCATCGCGACGAAGGTCAACTTCGAGTTGCTCCAGACAATCTTCCCACGCTTCGTCGACGCCTACCTGCTCGTCCTCCGCATCTTCCTCATGGGGAGTGTTCTGTCCGTCGTCGCCGGCGTCTTCGTCGGCTTCGGACGCGTGTCGAGTACGTTCCCGACGGGGGCAGTCGCACGCGGCTACGTGGAGTTCTTCCGTGGGACGCCGCTGCTGTTCCAGATAATCGTCATCTACTTCGGGATTCCGGCGCTGTGGTCCGGAACCTTCCCGATTCAGGACTGGGAGATTCCGGCGGCCATCATCGCACTCACCCTCAACCACGCCGCCTACGTCGGCGAGGCTATCCGCGGTGGTATCGGTGCTGTCCCGGAGGGACAGATGGAGGCCGCACGCTCACTCGGGATGTCCTACACGCAGGGGATGCGCGAAGTCGTCTTGCCGCAGGCGTGGCGCAACGCACTGGCCGCTATCGGTAACGACCAGGTCATCCTCATCAAGGACACGTCGCTTCTGACGGTCATCGCCGTGCCCGAGATCATCAGCGTCTTCCGGAGCGTCAACAGCGCGACGTTCGACCCGTGGACACCTATCGTCCTCACGGCGGTGGCATACCTCGGTATCACGCTCCCACTCGGCTTCGTGGTCCGCTACCTCGAAGACCGCTCCGACTGGGGAGGTGACAGCCAATGAGCCTCCTCGAGTTCGACGGCGTCGACAAGTACTACGGCGAGACACACGTGCTGAAGGACATCGACCTCGATATCGAGGCACAAGAGGTCTGTGTCGTCATCGGCCCCTCGGGGTCCGGCAAGTCGACGCTCCTCCGCTGTGCGAACCGCCTCGAAGAGATTCAGAACGGCGAGATTCGCCTCGACGGCCAGTCGCTGTCGGCACCGAACGCCGACATCAACTATCTGCGCCAGCAGGTCGGGATGGTGTTCCAGAGCTTCAACCTCTTCCCGCACAAGACGGCACTGGAGAACATCACGCTCGCACCGACGAAGGTACGCGGCGTGAAGAAGAAGCAGGCACAACAGCGCGCCCACGACTTGCTCGCCGACGTCGGCCTCGACGCACAGGCCGACTCCTACCCGAATCAACTCTCGGGCGGCCAGCAACAGCGCGTCGCCATCGCCCGGGCGCTGGCGATGGACCCGAAGGTGATGCTGTTCGACGAGGTGACGAGCGCACTCGACCCCGAACTCGTGGGGGAAGTGCTCGGCGTCATGCGTGACCTCGCCGAAGGCGGGATGACGATGATGGTCGTCACCCACGAGATGGACTTCGCCCGCGAGGTGGGCGACCGAATCATCCTCATGGCCGACGGCCACATCGTCGAGGACGCGCCGCCGGAGAAGTTCTTCAACGACCCCGACAGCGAACGCGCGAAGACGTTCCTGTCGAAGATGCTGTAAGCGTTCGTCGGAAACCTTCACCTTCGACTCAAGGGCGGTTCGAGCTCTATGGGGTCGTTACGAGCGGTTCGGCCACTTGCTCGAAAGTCCGTCTGCGGTCAACTTCTGTTCCTGCGGTTGTTCTCTCGATAGCTGTAGGCGGAGTCAAAGACCAGCAGAATGGTTCTGTGACTACTTGCGCGGCGAGACGCCACACCCTCCCCAACCGATTCGTTCGTTCCCTACGGTCACTCACTCATCCCTCGCACGAGTGGTCCGCGGCCGTCGCCGCGAAGCCACGCGCCACGGCGGCCGGTCACGCTCCAAGCGACAGTTCAGTTCTCGAAGTCCGTCACGACTTCCACACCGTCTGTCTCGTAGTTCGTCATCGCGGCTAGCCTGTCCGAAACGTCCGAAAGTGCGACTTCGGCGCTCACGAGTTTCCCCGGGTCGACGTCGCCGGTCTGCATGAGTCCGAAGAGTTCGTCGTAGCGCGTCGGCGGCATCCCACGCGAGCCATGGAACGACAGTTCCATGTGCGCCATCCGGTCGGTCGGGAGCGACACCTCGCCTTTCTCTTCGTCCGTGGTCAGCCCCACCTGTACGTGTTCGCCGTGTCGCCGCAGGCAGAACACGGAGTTGCGACAGGTTTCTGCGATACCGAGGGCGTCGACAGAGACGTGTGCCCCGCCGTCGGTTCGAATCTTTATATCCTTCGGCACGCGCGCCGTCTCGCTCGCGTCGATGACTTCGTCGGCACCGAGTTCGCGCGCTCGGGCCAGTTTCGTCTCGTTGAGGTCGACGGCGACGACGCGCGCGCCGAGGGCGTTGCCGATGTGAATCGCCGAGAGACCGACGCCGCCACAGCCGTGGACGGCGAGCCAATCACCGCCAGTGAGAGTCGCGCGGTGGGCGAGCGCGTGGAACGCGGTCATGAACCGACAGCCGAGAGCGGCCACGTCGCGGGCGCTGACGCCCTCGGGGAGCGGCATCGCGTTGTAGTCGGCCCACGGGACGTGGACCTCCTCGGCGAAGGCTCCCGGTGCCGCCGACTGAAAGCCGAGTGCGCGGCCGTTCTGACAGACGTTGCCGTAGCCGTTTCGACACTGTGGGCAGGTCCCGTCGCCGAGGTTGAACGGGACGGCGATACGGTCGCCCTCCGCGACTTCTCGAACCTCGTCGCCGACGGCGACGACCCGGCCCGCGGGTTCGTGGCCGAGAATCTGCCCGAGCGGTGCTTGGTCGTTCGCCCACTCGCCGTGGCCCATCCAGGCGTGCCAGTCGCTCCGGCAGATGCCGCAGGCTTCGACGTCGACGACGACGCCGTGTGGTTCTGGTTCCGGTCGGTCGACCGCTTCGATTGCGAGCGGTTCTCCGTACTCCCGCAGGACTGCGGCGCGCATACCGCATCGACAGCCTCCGCCGACAAAAAGGCGCGTTCACCGGAGCCCAAGGCCTATATCACGGCGTTTCAAACGGCGTCTCGTGTCCCCCCGTTCGCCGCCTCTCGGTCGTCGCGACGTTCTCCGCACCACCGGGGCGGCCGCGCTCGCCGGACTGTCCGGGTGTCTCGGTCGTTCGGACCCACCGACGGCGTGGTCGCCCAACTCGCAGTCGTGGCCGCTCGAGGGCTACGACACGCGCAACACGCGACGGAACGTCCACGCCTCGCCACCAAGGGACCCGGTCGTCGAGTGGCGAGTCACCGACTCGACGGCCGAGTTCGAGACGCTCGTCGTCGCCGACGACGCCGTCTTCGTCGGAGGAACCAGCGTCCGGGCTTACGAGACGGACGAGAGTCTCCGATGGAAGCGGGACCGCGGTGCCGACGCGATAGGTTTCTTCGAGGGGACGCTCTACGTCGCAGACAACACAGACGGCGTCGCCGCACTCTCGCCGGAGGACGGAAGCGCGGCGTGGGTCGCCGACTTCGACATCAGACCCTACGGTATCCTCCCGACGACGGACCGCCTGTTCGTCGCCCTCCACAACCGACTCGTCTGTCTCGACGCCGAAACTGGTGAGACGCGCTGGTCACAGTGGGGGACGAACGGCGTCGGTCCGACCGGATTTGCCCTCGGCGACGCACTCTACACCGTCCAGACCGACTCCGCGGCGCGCCGGAGGCCACGGGAGTTCGTCGAGCGTCTCCGCGACGAACCGCCGAGCGCCGAGTGGAACACGACTCGCGGGATGGAGTTTCCACACGCGCCGACGGTCGGCGAAGAGGCACTGTTCGTCCCCGACGAGGCGTTCGGGAGCGACACCTCGGGCGGTGTCACCGCCGTCGACGTCGCAGACGGAACGGTCCGCTGGAACCGAGAACTCGGTGGCGATGCGCACGCACCCGCGCTCATCGACGACGCGGTAGTCGCAGGCGTCCATCGACCCGGTGGAGCCTACGAACTCGTCGCCCTCGACCGGCGTGACGGGGTGGTCCGCTGGCGGAGCGAACAGACGCACTGGGTCGGGTCGGTTGCCGTGACCGCCGACCGCATCGTCGCCGCGGGCGGTGCCGTCGACGGTGGTCTCGGTGGTGCGGTGTCTGCCTACGACTTCGACGGGAGCCACGAGTGGACCGTCGAGACGGCTGACGACGTGACGGCCGTCGTACCGGTCGGTAACCGCATCTACGCGAGTTCGCGGGCCGGCGAAGTGGTCGCACTCGGTGACAGATGAGAACGGAGACAGGAGAACGCCTCCTCAGAACGACGGCAGCACTTCGTCCTCGTAGAAGTCGAACAGCCGTTCTTGGTCGTCGCCGACCTGGTGGAAGTAGACGTGGTCGTACCCGGCGTCCTGGAACTCTTCGACGAGGTCGATGTGCGCCTGCGGGTCTTGGTCGGTGACGATGTTCCCCTCACGGATGTCCTCCTTCGAGACCATCTCTGCCGCCTGCTCGAAGTGCACGGGCGTCGGGAGGAGTTGGTTCAACTCGCCGGGGAGTGCCGACTGCCGCCAGTACTCGTGGGCGGTGTCGACCGCCTCGTCTTCCGACTCTGCGACGCAGACGGTCAGTTGGGCGAGTTTCGGTCCGTCGCCGCCGTTGGACTCGTAGGCGTCGACGAGGTCACCCTGCGGGCCGACCGACCAGAGGCCGTCGCCGAGGTCACCGGCGGCTTTCGCCGTCCCCTCACCGAACGCCGAGACGACGAGCGGCGGCAGTTTTTCTGGTAAAGTGAACAGTTTCGCGTTCTCGACGGTGAAGTGCTCGCCGTGGTGACTCACCTGCTCGCCGGTCCAGAGCGATCGGATGACGTCGATGGCCTCCGCGAGCATCTCCAGTCGGACCTCGTGTTCGGGCCAGTGCTCGCCGACGACGTGTTCGTTCAACTGCTCGCCCGTCCCCACGCCGAAGAAGAACTCCCGCCCGTCGAGCATCGCTGCCGTCGTCGCTGCGGCCTGTGCGACGTTGACGGGGTGGATGCGCATGATGGGACAGTTCACACCGACGCCGACGTCGACGCTGTCGGTGGCGTGCGCGACGGCGCCGAGGGTGTTCCAGACGAACGGTGACTCGCCCTGCGATTCGAGCCACGGGTGGAAGTGGTCCGAGACGGAGACGAAGTCGTAGCCTCGCTTCTCGGCTTCGACGGCGTAGTCGACGAGTTCGTTCGGGCCGAACTCCTCGCTCGACAGCGTGTATCCGAAGTCGGTCACGCGCGACGCCTCCGAACGGTTGTGGTCACTGTGAACATGACGAATCCCGGTTCAAGCGGTGAGATGATAAAGACGGGCCAGAACACTCATACCACCCGAATACGGCCGTCTTGACGGTTCTCTGTGGGACGCTAGAGGTGGTATAATCTCCCTGCACTTGCAACCCCAATCGTCACGCTCGAAGTGGCCGAACCGAACGGTGATGTCTCTCGCAAATCTCGACGTCGACGAGGAGACTCAACAGTGTATCGACAACTGCCAAACCGCGGTGCAGGTGACCGAGCACTGTGCCGACCAGTGTCTCGACGAAGACGGCGACATGACCGAGTGCATCCGTCTCTGTCGAGACGTCACCGAGATTGCGTCGACCCACGTCCGACTGATGGCGCGTGACTCGGCGTACAGCGGAGAAATCGCAAGCGTCTGCGCAGACGTCTGTGAGGCCTGTGCCGACGAGTGTGAGAACCACGACGACGACCACTGTCAAGCGTGCGCCGAAGCCCTCCGCGACTGCGTCGAGACGTGTCGACAGATGGCGTCCTAAGCAGCTAACAGTTCAGAAGAAATCCGAGAGGCCGGACTGGTCGTCGTCGGTCTCGGTCTCGTCTTCGACAGTTCCACCGTCAGCGTCGGCGACGGCCGCTTCGGCGTCGTCGATGTCGTCGACGTCGTCGCCGGCACCAACGTCGGCAGACGGTTCCGACTCGTCTTCGTGCTGAGAGTCCTCTTCGTCGGACGGCACTGCTCCCTCGAATGCACTCCCCGAATGTTCCTCCATCGCTTCGTCGCGAAGCGCCTGTGCGTCTTCGACGATGGACTCCACTTTGTTCGTCGACTCGCCGCTGCCCGTGACGAACGAGACGTGTTTCGCCTCCAACTCGTAGGCGGCGGCCATCGCGACGGTCAACTCCCGCGGCTTACAGTGGTGGGTCATCGTCGCGAGGAACGGAATCACGTCGCGTCGAGCGGTGTCCATACTGACGCCGCTCTGCTCGGCTATCTTCCGCGCGACGTAGTCGGCCGTCTTGTCCGAACTCGGCCAGAACTGCGGGCGGCCGAAGCGTGTCCACCCGCCTTTCGTCCCGTCGCGGGAGGCGGCGACGCCCGCCGCGAGGTTGTCGCCCGCGTAACGCCAGTAACTGTAGTTCTGGGTGGCACGCACCCGGCCCAGCCATCGGTCGGCGTTCGCGAGGAACTCGTACGCCCGCGCCAACTCCTCGCCCTCGTAGACCTTCGTGATGTTGCCCTCTATCCACTTCGTCAGGTCGTCGGGCGTCTCGTCGACGGCGTACGACGACTGAAGTGCGTCTCGTGGTTCCTGTTCTTTGAGCACGGCGTCGAGGAACGCGAAGATACCCATACTCCGGTCGCGCGACCCGGTGACGACGCTCTCGACGGTCACTTTCTCGTTGCCTTCTGCGGCCGCCTGCAAGTCGTTCACCGCACCCCGGAGGTCGCCGCCGTTCTCCTCGGCGATGCGCTGGAGCGCGTCCGAGTCGTACTCGACGCCTTCGCGTCGGCAGATGTCGCGGAGCACGGGGACGATAGAGCGCGCGGAGACGTCGCGGAACTCGATGTCCTGACAGGCCTTGCGAAGGCCGCGACTCATGTCGTAGAACTCGTTGGCGATGAGGACGATTGGCTGTTCGGACTGCTTGACCAGTTTCGTGATTGCCGACGCGCCGCCGCGGTCGTAGTTGCCGTGGATGTTGTCCGCCTCGTCGAGGACGACGAGTTGGCGGTTCTGCTGGCGGTCGGTCGCCTCGTCACCCGTCTTCTCGGCGGCTCCCGCGAGCGTGGCGTTCATCGCGGCACGACCGGCGAAGCGCTCGATGACGTCGCCCGTCCGTTTGTCCGAGGCGTTCAACTCGACCGTCTCCCACCCCATGTCGTTGGCGAGGGCGTGGGCGGCAGAGGTCTTTCCGATACCCGGACTCCCGTGCAGGATGACGGCTTTCCGGTGGTCGTCCCACGTCCGACCCCACTTGGCGAAGGCGTCGCGGGCCTTGTCGTTGCCGCGTACCTCCGAGAGGGTCGTCGGGCGGTATTTCTCCGTCCAATCCATTGCTGAGTAGTCAGCGCGTCTCGCGTTTAGTGGTTCCGGAGCGGTCGTCGCCGTCGGCGACGGACGTCTCTGGGACGGGGGTCGACCATTCGAGAACGGCGACGAGGAGATACCTCGCTCGTACTACACTTTTTGCACACGGAGACCGTAGCTCTCTACATGGAGGACACTCGCTCGGTCCAGATGAACGACGAAGAGCGCGACGAATTCCTCGGAAACGGCGGCACCGGCGTCGCCTCCTTCCCCCGCGAGGCCGACGAACCGCCGCACACTATCCCCGTCTCGTACGGCTACGACTCCGAGAGCGGCGACTTCTACTTTCGACTGGCGTTCAGCCCGGAGACGGAGAAAGCGGATATCGTCAGCGACCGAAAGCCCATCTCCTTCGTCACCTACGACGAGACGGACGCCGGATGGCGAAGCGTCGTCGTCAGTGGGATACTCCGAGAGGTGACCGAGGCCGCCATCGACTCGGCCGTCGTCACCGCGATGCGGCGGGTCCACATCCCGCTCGTCGACGTGTTCGACCGCAACCCGCGAGAGCTCGACTTCCGGTTCTTCCGACTCGACCCCGACGAACTGCACGGCAAGAAAGAGGCGCGAACCGAGTCCGACGGCGGCCGGTAGCGTCGGGTTCGGTTACTCTAAGAGCGACTCGCCCGTCATCGCGGCGGGTTTGTCGAGGCTCATGAGTTTGAGGAGCGTCGGCGCAAGGTCACAGAGCGACCCGCCGGAGCGAAGGCTTCGGCCGCCGTCGTCGCCCTCGGGGGTGACGTAGACGAGTGGCACCGGGTTGTAGGTGTGCGCCGTGTGCGGTTGCTCGGGCGTCCCCATGTCGTCGGCGTTACCGTGGTCGGCCGTGATGAGGACGTGGCCACCCGCGGTCTGAATCGCTTCGACGAGTCGGCCGAGTTGTTCGTCGACGGCTTCGACGGCGTCGACGGCGGCGTCGAAGTCGCCCGTGTGGCCGACCATGTCCGGGTTCGCGTAGTTCAACACGAGGAGGTCCGGGTCGTCGCTCTCGATGACGTCGATGGCCGTGTCGGTGAGTTCGACGGCGCTCATCTCAGGTGTCTCGTCGTAGGTGGGGACGTCCGGCGACTCGACGATGCGTCGAATCTCGCCGTCGAACTCCACCTCGCGGCCGCCGTTCAGGAAGTAAGTGACGTGGGCGTACTTCTCCGATTCGGCCAGTCGTAGCTGCGACATCCCGTGCTCGGAGACGACTTCGCCGAGCGTGTCCTTGGGTTGGTTCGGCGGGAAGGCGACGGGGAAATCGAACGTCTTGTCGTACTGGGTCATCGTCACCAGTCGGATTTCGGGGGGTTCGAGGTCGAACTCCCAGTCGGGTCGCGTGTTCGTGAGCAGGCGACAGAGCTGTCGGGCGCGGTCCGACCGGAAGTTGAAGAAGACGACGGCGTCGCCGTCGTCGAGCGCCGGGCCGCCCTCGACGAGCGTCGGTTCGACGAACTCGTCGGTGTCGTCGCGCTCGTAGGACTTGCGGACGGCGTCGACGGCAGAAGTGGCCTCGTACTCGGCCTCACGTTCGACGATGGCGTCGTAGGCGCGTTTCGTGCGCTCCCAGTTCTGGTCACGGTCCATCGCGTAGTAGCGTCCGGACACCGTCGCGACGTCGCCCGTCCCGTAGTCGGCGGCGACGCTTTCTAACTCTGCGAGGTAGTCTTCGCCACCGTGCGGGTCGGTGTCCCGTCCGTCAGTGAAGGCGTGCGTGACGGCTTCAACGCCGCGGTCTGCGGCGTGTTCGATGAGGGCGTGGAGATGCTCCTGGTCGGAGTGGACGCCACCGTCGGAGACGAGTCCCATGAAGTGGACGCGGCCGTCGTTGCCCTCGGCGTAGTCGAACGCCGAGTCGATGGCTTCGTTCTCGAAAAACGCGCCGTCGGAGGCGTCGCCCTCGTCGGCAGCCATCGTGCCGCGAGAGCGCTCGATGGCGTCGTTGATGCGTGTGTACGCCTGCATGACGACACGTCCCGACCCGATGTTGATGTGACCGACTTCGCTGTTGCCCATCTGGCCGTCCGGAAGCCCGACGCGACGTCCAGAGACGTCCAACTGGTTGTAGGCACCCGAGTCGGCTAACCGGTCGAAGTTCGGTGTGTCTGCGGCTTTGACTGCGTCTCGGCGGTCGTGGTCGCCGAGTCCCCAGCCGTCGAGGATAACGAGGGCAGCTCTCATGTGTCGACCATTCCGTGCCGTCACTAACTACCCTTCGCTTCGGGCAGTCGTCCAACCGTCACAGTCGACTTATCAACTTCCGCGACAGAGTGGTAAACCGAAACGATACGGATGGCACCCACTGACTCGAACCGACTCGCTTTCGGCGACCTCTCGCGGCGACAGCTACTGGCGACGCTCGGTGTGGCTGGTTCCGTCGGCGGCGTCGTCGCCGGACGGTCGCTCCTCGGTGAGAAGGCTGACAGCGAGGCGGAACCGCTCCAGACGACCGTCGCAGACGACGACACAGCCCGAAAGCTCGCCGAGCGACACGCACCGACGCTGTACTTCGACGCCCGCGAACGGTGGTTCCCGACCGACCCACGAGCGTTCACCACCGAGCGCGATGGAAGCCGTGTACTCGACGGGTTCGACGTCCTCGACGGCTACACCGTGGCATCCGAGGAGACCGAGGGTCCGCCGTCGCCGGCAGTCTGCTACCACGTCGTCGAGTATCCCGACACCGCACTCGCCGTCGTCCAGTACTGGTTCTACTCGGCGTTCGACCAGTTCACGACGAACTTCCACTGGCACGACTGGGAAGTGTTACACGTCTTCGTCGACACCGAGGCCGAAGCGCCAGTGCTCTACGTCGCCAGCGCCCACGCGACGTCGGTCCCGAACAACGAGTTTCTCGACCCGGAGACGATGCGCCCGAGTGTCATCTCGGAACTCGGCTCGCACTCTAGTGCACTCGGCGTCAACGACCGACGCGAGAGCTTCCAGCGCGTCGACCTCGACGGTCTCGTCGCCGACATCACGAATGGGCCGCTCGACTTCGCCAACCTCGGAGAACTCCCCGTCGCCTACGGACTCCCGCGCGACGAGGGGTTCACGCTCCCCTTCGTCGTCCCCGAACTCGACGGCGCGCCCGTGACCGAGCACGAACGCCTCCCGAACGTCGAACTCGGTGACTTACTCCCGCCGGAGGTCACGGTGCGGTCCTTCACAGACCTCGCGCGGCCGCCGGGTTCGTTGCCGGCGCGAGAGACCGGTCGGACGTTCGCCCCCGCTGGCGTCGAACTGACCGGCGAGGCTGCCGTCGACGCCGACACCGAGTACGAACTCGTCTCGCTCGACGACGTTCGAGATATCGAGGCGCTCACAGGGCCACAGCTGAGCTTCGAGTTCACGGTCCCGAAAGCGCTGGAGAACGCCGTCGCCAGCCACCTCACCGCCCCCGACCTGCCGTGGGAGCAACCGCGTTTCAGCGACCCGTCGCTCGACGTGACCGACCCGAGTCATCGAGGAGCGCTGCGGGACCGCTACGGTATCGACCATCCCAGCGCCGGTGACAGACTCGTCGGGATGATTCAGCAAGCCGTGCCTGCCGAAGACGCGCCTGACGGCGAAGGTATCGACACCGAACGACCGTCGATGGAAGCCGTCTGCTTGCTGGAGAGCGACCCCGTCGCCGTCCCTACGTGGAACGGCGTCGTCGCAGTCGAGGGTGTGCCCGAGGGCGAGCATCGACTGACGGTCAACGGTGCCGGTCTCGCGCCCTACACGGAGGGAGTGACCGCCGAACAGAGCGACGAACCGACGACGGTCGGTGTCGGCGGCGCGGTGACCGTCGTCGCCAACGAGGACGCCGTCCGTGTCCACGCCCAGAACGACGAGGAACTCGCCAACGTCCGTCTCGTCGACGACGTCGGCGGGCGCGTGTACGACGGGAAGCCACCGGGCGACGAGGGGTTCGCCGTCTACGTCCACCGCGGTGGTGCGTACACCGCGGAGGTGACCGACTCGGAAGGAGACACGGCCGCATACAGGGTCAACCCGAACGCCAGCGACACGTCCGTCGGACTCGGGACGATTCGAACCGGGAAAGCCTCGCTCGCCGCGTTCCTCGTCGACGTCCTCTCCGAGATGCGGACGGCCGTTCGAGCGGAGGCCACCGGAGAGACCACGCCCGGAAACGCCGAAGCGAACAGGAACGACAGCGACGTTGAGGAACGTGCAGACGCGACAGTGAGTGCGGAGAACGCGACGGTGACGGGCGAGACGAACACCACGAACACCACGAAGGCGAGCACGAACACGACGCTCGACGACACGTCGGCCTCGGTGGACGAGACCGTCACGACGGTAGTTGGGGAGACGGACGACTCTGTCGAGACAGTGACGAACGAGACGCGCAGTGACGCCGAAGACGTTGCTGACGACGCCACCGACGCTACCGCTACGGCCAACACCACCAACATCACCAACGCTACCAACACCACCAACACCACCGACGAGACGAGCGACGTGGTCTCCGAGACGACAGCGCAAGTCGGTGGCGCGCTCGGGTCGCTTCTCGACGCACTCGACCGGGCTATCGCGGCGGCCGAGGCGGCGCGAGACGCGGCGGATGCGGGGGACGCCGAGCGTGCAAACGAGTCGCTTCGAGCCCTCCAAGACCGTCTCGACGGGGTGGAACGCGCTCTCGACGGCGGGAGTCGTATCACCGGACAGACTCGTGGACTGGTCCGACGCCGTCTGCAGGTCGTACGGGAGCGCACGGAGACCGCACTAGAGACGCCAGTCTGAACACGGCCGATACCTCGACAGCTTTTACCCGGTCTCGGTCGACTGCCGGAACGAATGGACCTGTCGCGCCTGCTCTCTGACGACGTCATCGAAGAGTATCTCGGGTCTGGACCGACGCTCGTCTGGTTGCTCGTCGTCAACGCGACTGCCTTCCTCGTGGGGATTCGGTTCTACGTCGAGACGATGCCGTCGGTGCCGACGTTCCTCTGGCCACTGTACGGCGACTCGCCGACGGCGCTCGCGCTGGCGACACTCTCGTTCGCGACCCTCCTACCCGCACTCGGCGGGCGTGTTCTCGACTCGCCCATCAACCGACCGCTCACGTACCTCCACACGCTCTCGTTCGTCTGGTTGGTGAAGTACGGTCTCTGGACGTTCGTCGCACTCAACCTCCATCCGGAACTCTACTTCGGGTTCGACCAGCAGGCGCTCTACGACTACTGGTTCATCGTCGGGACACACCTGCTGTTCGTGCTCGAAGCGGTCGCCATCGCTCGCGTCGGGCGGACGACTCGCGGTGCACTCGGCTTCGCACTCGCGTTGCTCCTCGTGAACGACGTCTTCGACTACTGGTTCGGGTTCCATCCGCCCCTCCGCTACACACCCGGACTCCTGCTCGCAGTGGTCACCGTCGGTCTCAGCTTCGTCGCCGTCGCGTGTGCCGGTTTCGCGTTCGGTCCGACCGTCGCTCGAACAGAATAAACGGTTTTATGGGGTGCGTTCACCGCACGTGAACCGAACGAACGAAGCTCCACTTTTATATGCTCCTCCGATAAGGTGGAAGTATGCGAGTAGTGGCGGTCGTCTCTCTCCTCCTCGTCTGCAGTGTGTTGACTCCGTCGGCCGTCTTGGCCGAACCGGTTACGCCACTCGGAACGTCGGCGCTGGGTCCTGTCGACGTCGACCTCGGCAACGAGTCGGTCGCCGCCGTTCAGTCGTCGGAGAACGAATCGGGTGGGTCGGACCGCTCCAGTCAATCGAACCAATCGGGTGGCTCGTTCGGCCTCCAAGTCTCGTCGTTCGTCCAGTCGACGACAGCAGAGACGAACGGCGTCGTCGAAAACGAGATGTGGGAGGCGAACGTCAACCGCTCCGGTCGACCGACTGAGGTCACCCGACGCGTCGACCGGTTGGACCGGCGTGTGACGTCGCTCCGCGACCGACGACAGTCACTCACGAACGAATACGAGAACGGTACTCTCTCGACGCTCCGCTATCGGGCGCAACTCGCCCAGTTGAACGGCGAGCTCAACGCGCTGTCGGCGGCGGCGAGTTCGACCGAACGCGCAGCGACGCGGCTCAACGCGAATCCGCGCGGCCTCTCGGAGGTCCGCTCCGAGATTCAGCGTTCCAGAGCGGAGACACCGCCCCTCGGTCGACCCAACGACGCTCGCTCGAACAGCAGCAACGCGACCCGAGGAGGGCCGAACGACCGCTGGGAGCGAAACGCTAACAACCGCTCTTCGGAACGACCAGTACCCGAGGAGCGTGGTAGCGCCGACCAGGCCGGCGGACGCAACAGGTCCGGTGGCGGTCCTCCGAGCGACGAGACGGGTGCACAGGGCCAGCGGAACCGAGAGCGCAACGCAGACGACGCAAACGAGACGAGAGGGTCGGAGAACGCGAACGACGCAGCAAACCCGGGAAACGCGAACGACGAGAACGACACGAGAGGACAGGGTAACGAGAGACGACCGGACAACGCGAGAGAGTCGAGCGACGGCAGTTCCGGTTCCCCGTCGAACCCAGCAAGCAACGCTGATACTGACGCAAGTGCGTCCACCAACGACAGCGAAGCTGAACGGTCCGAAAGAGACCAGAACACCGAGAACACCGAGAACGCCAACGCCGCCGAGGATACGCGCGGCCAGTCGTCGAACGCCGGAAACGCTGCCGACGAGGAGAATGCGAAGAACCCCGAAAACGCAGGGGGCTCTGACACGTCAGCAAACGCTGGGAACGCCGGGAACGCAGCAAACGCCGGAAACTCGTCGAACTCAGAGGAGCGCGGGAAATCAGCGAACGGCGCCAACGAGAAACCGTTCTCGATAGGCTCCCGAGACCCTCCGTTCGAGTGTATCCGAGTTGAGTCAGCCTTTTGAGTTCCGGCAGCATACCTCTGTGTATATGGACTCTGCGGTACTGCTCGATCTCCTCGGGAACGAGAACCGCCGGCGAATACTCCGGCTTCTCTCACACAAGCCCTGTTACGTCACGGAGATCAGTGAGTATCTCAGTGTCAGTCCGAAGGCCGTCATCGACCACCTCCGAAAACTCGAAGAGGCCGGACTGGTCGAATCTCGGACAGACGACCAACGCCGCAAGTACTTCCACATCTCGCGGAACCTCCGCTTGGAGGTAAACGTCTCTCCGTACGGATTCGGTGCCAAGAGCGCGTATCCGGCGAGTCCGAGTCTCGACATGACCGGCCGCTGTCCACACGTCTCGCTCGATTCGACGCTCGGCTACGAGACTGACTCCGTCTCCGTCTCGGAACTCGCGACAGAACTGGGCCGTCTCGAAGAGCTAGAGAACGAACTCTCGCTCGCTCAACGGTGGGTCCACGGGCGAGTGACGGAAGTACTCGACCGACTGAACGACACTATCGGCGCCGACGCCGACAGTCGGTTCTACGCCGAACTCCTCGCGGCTATCGCCACAGGAGCCGACACGACGACAGAGATCAGCCGTGAAGTCGAGACGACAGAGGAAGTCGTCGAGGACGCACTGCTCCGACTGGCCGACCGAGGACTCGTGAAACGGCATCGTGACGGCTGGTCGGTTCTCTGAGACGTCTCGCTCTCATACCGCCTCTCGACTACTTTCGCCTCCAGAGTCGCGACTGCCGACTATCGGCTATCGACTGCCGACTCGAACTCGACCTCGTCGAGAGCAGCGCACGACCGAGAACGGTTCAGCGAGTGTGAGAACGCGTGCAGAACAGTCACATCCCCCTTCAGGTCACAGACTCACAGTCATTAGGTATCGTCGTTAAGTGTACAACTCCCCTGTCTTCAGGTGCGGTTCAGTAACACCGTGTTTGTGCTGAACTGTAAGGCATTCCGGTCGTAGACACCCAACACGGGTGTCTTCTCGACCTTCGAAAGAACACTGGCGAGCGACGCGACTGCGCTGTTTCTATGAGACGAGTCCGCTACGACGAGCGTGCCGTGACGAAGACGCGATTAGTCGATGTCGCGAGTCACACCGTCGCGGAGGTCACGGCCGAAGTAGTGACCGAGGACGACGACGAGCATCCCGGCGACGGCACCCCCACCGGCGATGGCGACGCCGTAGCGAGCGAGCAGGTCGGCGGCCACCGGGAGGAACGCCGACCCGAGCGTACTCAAGAGGAAGCCGAGACCGGAGGCCACGGCACCGGCCGCACCGACTTCGAGATATCGGCGACGACTCGCTACCAGACCGACGAGAAAGCCGACGGCGAACAGTCCGGCGAACCGACCGAAGAAGCCGATTATCGGAATCGCACCGCCGACGGCCATCCCGGCGACGGCCAGGAGGAGTGTCCCGAGGAACACTTTCACCGAGAACAGATTGCCGAGTCGGCGTCTGGTACCGGCCATTCGACCGTCGGAGGCACCTGCTGTAGAGTGGGCGGTGTCGGCGTCGGACGACGTGGAGGGTATCTCGTCGAGCGTCGACCGCGAGCGCTCGACTTCGTCACTACGCTGCATGGAGAGAGATGTGTTCGCCGAGGGTATGGCTCTTACCCCGAACGAATGGATTGAAGTCCGGTCCCGCGGAACCTGCGAGTATGAACCCAGGGGATCGCGTCCGCGTCGAGCGCGCGGGCGTCACGAACGAAGGCGTACTGATGCCCTCCACGACGGCGGACTACCTCGTCATCAAGCGCGACGGCGGCTACAACGTCGGTATCGAGCGCGAGGACGCCGAGGTCGACGTCCTCGAAACCGACGTGTACGACGTCGGCGACGAGGGTGAGGGCGAAGACAGTTCGGTCGTCGAGTTCGACGACGACCTCCCAACGATTGCACTCATCTCGACGGGCGGAACCATCGCCTCCACCGTCGACTACCGCACCGGTGCCGTCACCGCCCGTTTCGACGCCGAGGACGTCCTCCGGGCCGTCCCGGACCTCGCGGGCCGCGCGAACTACCGCGGCCGCGTCGTCGCCAACATCCTCTCGGAGAACATGACGCCCGAAATCTGGCGTGACCTCGCAGCGGCCGTCCACGAGGAGATAGAGGCGGGAGCAGACGGCGTCGTCGTCATGCACGGAACGGACACGATGCAGTACTCCGCGGCCGCGCTCTCGTTCATGCTCGACACGCCCGTCCCCATCGTCTTCACGGGGAGTCAGCGCTCGGCGGACCGACCCTCCTCGGACAACGTGATGAACGCCGTCTGCGCCGTCGAGGCCGCCAAGAGCGACGCTGCCGAAGTCATGGTCTGCATGCACGCCTCGGAATCCGACGACGTCTGTGCGCTCCACGAAGGGACGCGCGTCCGCAAGAGCCACACCTCCCGCCGCGACGCCTTCCGAACAATCGGTGCCAAGCCACTCGGCGAAGTCGACTACGACACTGAAACGGTCTCGTTCCGACGCGACTACGCCGAGCGCGGTGCCGCCACACTGGACATCGCCGCGGACCTCGCGGACGACGTCGAACTCGTCAAGTTCACGCCCGGGATGGACCCCGCGGCGTGGGACTACCTCGAAGGCAAGTCCGGTGTCGTCATCGAGGGCACGGGCCTCGGCCACGTCCACACGGACCTCATCCCGCGCATCGAGGAACTCGTCGACGACGGGGCGGTCGTCGCCATGACCAGCCAGTGTCTCGAAGGCCGCGTCTGTGACCGCGTCTACGATACGGGTCGTGACCTACTCGACGCCGGCGTCGTCGAAGCGGGCGACACCCTGCCCGAGACGGCGAAGGTGAAGCTCATGTGGGTCATCGCGAACACCGACGACCCCGTTGGAGCGATGCAGCGGTCGCTGAACGGCGAGTTGACCGAGCAGTCCCGCCCGTGGACGTGATAGCCGACCAGTACGAGATTCGACAGGCCCGCCCCGACGACGAGGACGCCGTCGTCGAATTCACGGAAGACACGTGGAGCGACCGCGGCAGTAGCGACTACATCCCGCGTATCTTCCAAGAGTGGATTGCCGGCGACGGCGACGACCAGCGGACGTTCGTCGTCGAGGCTGGCGACGGTGACGACAGCGACATCGCCGCCATCCTGCAGGCTGTCGTCCTGACCGACCACGAAGCGTGGGCCCAGGGGATGCGCGTCAACCCCGACTACCGCGGCGAGGGACTGAGTACACGAATCAACGACGCCGCGCTCCGTTGGGCGCGTGAGAGAGGCGCGACTGTCGCCCGCAACATGGTGTTCTCGTGGAACGTCGCCGGACTCGGCGGGTCGCGTGCGGCCGGGTTCGACCCCTGCACGGAGTTCCGCTGGGCGATGCCGACACCCGACTCGGACGCCGAACCCGAACTCGTTATCGGCGACGAGGCCGACGCCGCGTGGGCGTTCTGGAGCGCCAGCGACGCACGCACGGACCTGAAGGGTGTCGCACTCGACAGCGACGAGTCGTGGGCCGTCTCGGAAGTGACCCGTGAGAAACTCCGCGACGCCGCAGACGAGAATCGACTGTTCGTCGTCGCAGACGACGGCACGCGAGGGTTCTCCTACCGAAACCGAACCTACGACCGCCCGAACGACGAAGGCGACGAGGAGACGTGGGCCGAGTACGCCGTCGGTGCGTGGGCCGACCTCGACGCTTGTCGGTCGCTCTTTGCCGCCATCGCCCGCGACGCCGCGAGCGTCGGCGCGGAGAAGACGCGCGTACTGATTCCCGAGTCGGCACGGTGGGTCAGCGACGTGGCCGCCTCGCGTGTGAACGTGTCCGACGAACCGGACTTCGTGATGGCCGCGGATTTGACGAGAGCGCGGTTCGAGTAGTCAGTCACAGCCTTTCTCGGGGTCCGTCACCCTCGGAAGTTGGTAGCCGACGGCGATGGCGTCGCACGTATTCGCTCTGAGCGAGAGTGCACCGTCTTCGACGACGACAGCACCGTCTCGGTCGTAGCCGTCCTCGACGGGACACGACCGAAGTTCCCACGTGTCGGAAAACGTTTCACCCGATTCCAGTTCAACAGACACCTCGTAGGCGTCACGGATGTCGTCCGAGGAATCACGCTTCGCTACGTCGGGGAACTCGATGGCTTGGTCGGCGTCGACTTCCCACGTCCCGTCGAGAACTGCCTCTCCTGTCTCGGCGTGGGTGAGTGAGAGAGTGACGCAGTGGTCCGTCTGTTCGTAGTTCTCGACGTAGAACGTCGAATACTGGATGTCCGGTTGGGGCGTCCGCGTCGACGACGTCGTCGGAAAGGGCGAAGAGCCATCGTCAGTCGACATCGTCGATTCGGTGGTTTCGGCAGTCTCAGTCGAACCGGACCCTCCGTCGGGAGAAGCGGTACAGCCTGTAAGCGCGAACGAAAGCCCACTCCCGACGGAGGCGAGGAACAGTCGGCGTGAGGTACGTGAGATGTTGGAGAGCATACGAGAGAGACACACCCGAGTTCGAACAAATGCTTTCTGGTCGCTCAGTTTCGACTCTGCCCCGTCGGGCACTCTGTTTCTCGCGAGTAGATGATTCGGCGAGAAGTCAGAACACCGAGCGACCGACTCGGAGTGCCATCCCGACGAGTGTCCCCACGAGCGACCCGACGACACCGTAGCCAGCAAAGAAGAGCGACAGTGCCCACAGGGGTGAATCTCCTCCCCGCGGCGGCGACCCGGTCCGAAGGTAGCGGATGGTCCACCCGAACCCAAGCATCGACGTAACCGAGAGTGCAGGCGTGACGCCGATGACGGCACCGCCGAGGAGTCCGCCGCCGAGGACGCCGTTGAGCAGGCCGACGAGCGGAGGAGAGTGAAAGACGAGCGTGGGGAAGAGGACAGGTTCGTAGAGAGCGGCGGCTACATCGTCGCGTCCGAGTGCGTCCGCGAGCAGCATCAGACCGAACAGACCGACGAAGGGAGCGACATAGCCGCCGACGAAGAGCACGACGTGCCGAACTGGGTCGTCGGTCGGGCCCCACAGAAGCGTCTCGGTGAGCGACGTCGTGCCGTCCGTCATCGCGACCGAAATCTATCGACGACGAATCGGCCGACCGTTCCGACGACGAAGCCGACGAGCGACCCGACGAGTCCGAACAGGCCGAACATGACCAGCAGCGCCCACAGCGCCGTGTCGCCGCGAGTGACGTACTCACCGGTAGTGACGAGGTGGACGGCGACGTCCAGCGTGACGAACGCGCCGAACACGAGCGAGGGGGCGACGCCGATGGCGACACTGGTCGACAGTCCGCCGCGACGGTACGCACTGGCCACCGAGACGAACGGCGGCGAGTAGAACAGGAGCACCGGAAGGACGGGAGAGTACAGCGTGTCGCCAATCTGTTCGCCGACGACTGGAGCAAGCACGCGGTCGAAGAGCAAGAACAGCGCGAACAGGGCCAGCATCGCGAGAACGTAGCCACCGACGAACAGCCGCCAGTGGCGTCGCCGGTCGCGGGGGTGACCCCAGAGGAACGCTCGGTAGTCGAACGTAGCGGCGGTGGAGGGCGAGGGCATCTGCTCGGAGAGACTGCGTGCGGCGAGAAAAGTGTTCGTTCCGTGACGACTCAGTTCGAGCCGAGGAGTCGCTCTTTCAGGCTGCGTTCGCGTTTCTTCTCGGCCAAGAGGACAGAGCAGTCGACGTCGTCGACGATGTCCAACACGAGCGTCCCGCTGACCAGTCGCGAGAGGAGACCGCGTTCTGTCGCACCGATGATGAGCATCGACGAGTTGTCGGCGTGGCGTTCGATAGAGGATTCGACGTCGCCGGTGTCGACGACGAGGTTGGCGTCGGCGAGGTCACGGTCGGCCGCCCACGATTCGAGAAACGCCATCCCCTCTTGTTTGTCGTCGGAGACGTGGAGGAGCGTGATGCGTGCGTCGTACTCGTCGCGGAGAATCTTCGCGATGGCCGCCGAGAGGTCCGAGTCGGGGCCACCGGCGGTCGGAACGAGTACGTTCGAGGCGTCGAAGCCGCGGTCACGCAGGACGAGGAAGTCACACGGCAGGTCGTGGGCGAGTTCGTCGATTGCGCTCTCGGCGCGGCCCGGCGACCCGTGGGAGTCCGGCCCCCAGCCCATGACGGTCGTGTCGGCCTCGTAGGTACGTGCGGCGTCGAACACTTCCTCGAACGTCCGGTGCGAGAGGATGGTGTGTGTCTCGACGGGGACACCGAACGTCTCGGCGTCTTTTCGTGCTTGTTCGAGGATGCGTTGGGCCGCCTCGTGGTCGCCTTGGTCGCGGGCGGCCGAGAGCGCGGTCTGGTCCGGAACCTGCACGATGTTGACTGCGACGACCGTCCCGCTCCGTTGCTTGGCGACGGCGCTGGCCAGCGTGATGAGGTCTTTCTCGCTTTCGGGGTTCGCGAGCGGAACCATCACGCGGTACTTCCCGCCGTCGGGTTGCACCGACGAGGCCGCCGAGACGGCCGGTTCGGGCATCTCCTCTCTCCGAGAGAGGATGTACTGGCCGAGGATACCCTGCTTCTCCGTCTTTCCACGGGCGTAGAACAGGTACCACGCGACTGCGAACCCAGAGAGGACGACGGTGAGAACGACGGCGAGTTCTGCGATGAAGACCACGAGTGCGAACGAGATAATCGCCCCGACGATCGGAAGTACCGGATAGAACGGAATCGTGTAGTCCGGGTTGTAATCTTCCGGGTCGGCCACGCGCATCACGATGAGTGCGATGTTCAACAGGCCGTAGATGACAAGGTGGAGCGCACTTCCGGTACTCGACAGGAGTTCGAGGTTGCCGAAGACGATGAACGCGAGGATGAACGCGCCGGTCAGTGCAATCGAACGGTACGGCGTGCCGAACCGCGGGTGAATCTCGTTGAGTTGCGGCGTGACGATTTTGTCCCTCCCCATCGCGAAGTTGATGCGTGACGACGCCAGAATCGAGGCGTTCGCACTCGACGCGGTGGCGAGTAGTCCACCGAAGAGGAGTGCGACGGCACCGACTGGCCCGAGGAGGATGCGGGCGACGTCGACGACGGCGGTGTCGTTGTTAGCGACGACGCTGTTGTCGACGGCGGCGAGCACCACGAGTAAGACGAGCGCGTAGATGGTCGTCACGATGAGGACGCTCCCGATGACTGCTCGCGGGAGGTTGCGACCGGGGTCTTTGATCTCCTCTGCGACCGAGGTGATCTGGACGAACCCGAGGTAGGAGACGAAGATGAGACCCGTGACGGGGAGAAGCGGGTCCGTCCCGTACGGGGCAAACGGTCGAAGCGTCTCCAGATTGGCGCTCAGCGCGCCGACGAACGTGAACACGCCGAGGATGGCGACGAGCGTGATGACGATGATGTTCTGGAGTTTGCCGGTCTCTTTCGCCCCGACGTAGTTGATACCGATGAACAGCGCCGCGCCAGCGAGGGCGACGACTTTCGCCGGGCCGAGACCGAGGACGGACGGGACAGGCGCGAACTGTGTCACGTACTGCCCGAAGCCGAACATGTAGAACGCCGACGCGAACGCGAGTCCGAGCCAGTTGGCCCATCCCGCGATAGAGCCGAACAGGGGCCCGAGGGCGTGGTTGATGTAGTAGTACGCCCCGCCGGACTTCGGCATCGCCGTCCCCAGTTCACTGGCTGAGAGCGCGGTCAAGAGTGCGATAGCGCCGCCGAGGACGAACGCCCCCGCGGCGAGCGGTCCCGCCTCGGCGACGGCGACGCCCGGGAGGACGAAGATACCGGCCCCAATCATCGTACCGACACCGATAGTCAGCGCGGCGAGGGGGCCAAGGTCTTTGGCGAGTTCTTCGTCACTCATCGGGTCGCACCTCCGTGTGGGACAGTCGTGAGTGGGGAAGAACAGTCGTCACTCATTCGGCGGCACCCGGGAGGACGACGACCGGTCGGTCGCTGTCGTCGACGAGCGTGTCGCGAGCGTCGTGGCCGAAGATGTCCCACCACTTCTTGCCCTCGCGCGGCGTGAACACGATTGCACTCGCGTCTTCCTCGCGTGCGGCGTCGAGAATCGTCTCGCCGACGTCGGTCCCGTACAGGACTCTCGTCTCGACGTCGACGCCGGCCTCAGCGGCTCGCTCGCGGACGATGTCGAACAGTTCGTCGGCCATCTCTTCTCGCTGTTCGACCGACGCCTTGTCGGGTGCGCCACCCGCCTTCTCGACGACGTGGACGACGAGCATCCGTCCGGCCGCGTCGGCAACGTGCGGAAGTGCCGCTTCACACGTCGAAACGGCGTCGTCCTCGTTGGCGACGGGAACGAGCGGTGACTCGAAGAGCGCTCTAACCATCGAGGCCACCTCCGGACGGAGACGACGGAACGAACGGGTAATGTAGACACGTCTGTGTGTTATCCCATACCAGATTCATACGAGTCGCTTCGTCGTCCCCAAGCTTAGTTCGTTCCCCTCGCGTCGACGATTGTACTGAACGATTGTGAAGGAATTGGCTCTCAGAGCGCGACGACCCACGCCCGGTAGTCGTCGTCGCGGCCGTAGACCTCTTGGAACGCTCGGTCGACGAAGCCCGCGAGTCGGTTGGCATCCGACCGCGCAGAGATGCGGACGTTCGTCCCCTCTGCCGTCTCCGGACTCTCCAGTTGGTCGATACGGAACTCGGGGAAGTCGTCGAGCATCGCTTTCAGACGGTCTAACTCGTCGTCGGTCACGTCGAGGTTGAACGTCTTCTCGGAGAACTGCACCCACGCCGTCGGCAGTGGGTCGCCGTCGTCGTCGGTGCCGTCGAGTGCTGTGTCGGCGTCGGCTTCGATAGTCAGGTAGGCGCTGCCGCGGTTACGGTGAGCGACGATACCGTCGGCGAACAGCTTTCGACGCTCGGCCGGCGTGTCGGCTTCGAATCTCGTCATGTGGGCGGCTACGCCGGCGGGGCAGAAAAGCGGGACGACCCTGCTCCGAGAGTCAGAAGAGCGTCGTCACTACGGCGAGCGTGAGCGCACTCACCGCGACCAGATGGACGAGGACGACGAGCACGGGTGTGAGGCCGGTATCACGCATCTCCGAGAGACGAATATCGAAGCCGAGACCGACGAACGCGAGGGTGAAGAGCCAGTCGGCGACGGTGTCGATGGAGGCGAGCGCCGCCGACGAGAGCAGACCGGCGTTGGCGACGACGGCGACGACGAGGAAGCCGACGAGGAACTTCGGGAACTCCGTCCAGACCTGTCTAAGCTTCGCGTTCGAGGTACCGCCGTCCGAAGCGTACCGCGCCGCGTAGCCGACGGCGACGACGCCGAGCAGCGAGTTCCGAGTGAGTTTCGTCACGGTCGCCCAGCGGCCGGCGACCGGTGAGTGAGCGAATCCAGCAGCGGCGACGGGACCGGTCGAAAACATGCTCAACCCCGCCCAGACGCCGAACTGCTTGCCGGAGAGTGCGAGTGCGTCGCCCGCGAGCGGAAAGAGGAGGAGCGTCACCGCATCGAACAGCAGGACGGTGGCGACGACGTGTGTCAGTTGGTCGCCGTCGGCGTCGATGGTTCCGGCGACGGCCGCCGCCGCCGAGACGCCGCAGATGCTCGACCCCGCCGCGAGCAACGAGGCCATCTTGTCCGAGAGACCGAACACCCGCCGTGCGAGGAGTTCCACGGCCACGACGCCAGCGGCGACGGTGAGGACGACGAGCAGAATGACCAACGGTCCCGACGCCTGAACCTCTGCGAGCGAGACACTCGCACCGAGAAGTACGATGCCGACTTCTAAGAGGAGTGCTCCGACGGCGATGCCGGGTGCCGCCCAGTCGGGTGTTCCGACGACGTTGGCGACGAGTGCGCCGAGGGCGACGGCGACGATGAGAGCGTTCAGTCCCGGAATCACGTCGGCGAGCGTGTGTGCGAGGAGGGCGAAGAGCGCGAGGAGTGCGAGACCGGGCGCGAGGGTTCGAAGTGACTGTCGCGCCATCAGACGACCCACAGTCCGAGAACCGCCACCAGCGTGACCGCGAGTATCGTCGCCTGCCAGCCACGGTCGAGGGCGACCCAGTGACTCGCGACCGGTTCGACTGGCTCGATATCTCGGCACGCCCGCGGAACGCCGTCCTCCATTGAGTTGTGTCGAGCGACGGGAAGCCCGGAGTTGAAAGTATCGTTTTCTGTCACGGGTATCGGCAGATATCACGGGGAGAAGAGGAAGGCTGCGCCAAACTCTGTGCTCGTTCGCCTTTCTTCTACGGAGAACCAGCAACAATAGCTGATTTATTGGGTTCGCCCGGCGCGTGGTCGCTCGCCAGACAAAGCCGCGGCTTTCTACAAGATTTTAACCCCGGAGTGGGACGGGTAGGGTATGAGCGACGAACACGTACTCTTGCTCGGACCGCCGGGTGCAGGAAAGGGAACACAGAGCAAGCGACTCGCCACCGAATTCGACCTCGAACACGTCACGACGGGTGACGCACTTCGGGCGAACAAGCATGTGGAGACGGAACACGGGACGCCCGCCTCGTTCATGGACGCTGGCGAACTCGTGCCCGACCCCGTCGTCAACGAAATCGTCAAGACGGCCCTCGAAGACGCCGACGGCTACGTCCTCGACGGCTACCCGCGAAACCTCTCGCAGGTCGAGTACCTCGACAGCGTGACCGACCTCGACTACGTGTTCTACCTCGCCGTCCCCGAGGACGAACTCGTCAACCGACTCACCGGCCGCCGCGTCTGTCCCGACTGCGGCGCGAACTACCACGTCGAGTTCAATCAACCCGAAGAGGAAGGCGTCTGTGACGAGTGCGGTGCCGACCTGGTTCAGCGTGACGACGACACCGAAGAGACCGTCCGCGAACGTCTTCGCGTCTACCACGAGAACACCGAACCCGTCGTCGAGCACTATCGTGAGAAGGGCACACTCGTCGAAGTCGAAGGCGAGGGAACCCCCGACGACGTGTTCGAGCGCATCGCCTCCGAAGTTCGCGACTAATCGACCAGTCGGCGAATCGGTAGAAGACGGTTAGTCACTACGTGGAGGTTGCGTACATCGATTCCTCCACGTTCATCCGCCTTCAGGTACTCACACCGTAAGCGACCGGTCTCGCAGTCGCTCCTCCCGTCGTCGCTGTCGAATGGAGCCGAGAGAGACGAGTCGTCGATGCTCGAAGCCGACTCTACGCCTTCGAACGAGTGGCACCACTTGGGAGTGGCCGAAGACGAGAGAGCGACTGCTCGTGGAGAAGTACTGCCGAAAAGCGAATCGAAGGGACGAAAATAGAACTCCTGCTCGAGTCGGCCCGTATCGGGAGACGTAACCTCGCGTGGAGAGGAGTCAACCGAGGCGCTGATTCGTGCTGGAGGTGGTTAGTTCAGACTGCTCAGCCCTGGTAGACGACTTGGGTCTGGCTGCTGGACTGCGACTGGCTTGCGGTGTTCTTGTAGCCGCTCTGCTTTGCCGACTGGTACTGGCTGTTCTTCTGCTTCTGGTCAGCGTCGTTGTACTTGCCGTACTGGACAGCGTCCTGGTACTGGTCGTTGTACTGGTTCTGTCGGGCCTTGTTGTACTTGCCGCGCTGCTCGGCTTCCTGGTACTGGTCGTTGTTCTGGTTCTGTCGAGCGTCGTTCTTGTGACCGAACTGCTCGGCCCACTGGGTCTGGTAGTTCTTTTGGCGCTGGTTCAGCTTGTTCTCCTTACCTTTCTGCTTGCCGAACTGGCCTTGCGTGTTGTCTTGGTGTTGTCGAGCGTCGTTCTTCCAGCCGAACTGCTTCGCCCACGAACTGGCGTCGCTCTTCTGTTCCTGTTTCGCGTCGTTGTCACCTGAGTTGTGCCCCGCCGCTGCGACACCTGCGAAACCGCTCAGGGCGATGATTGCGACGACGAACACGACGAGACTCTGTCTTCCAAATTTGCCTAACATTGTCCATCTGCCGGGGAGTTCCCGACATCCCAACCATCGCCGAATCTCGTATTAGTTACTCATCTTAGTCTCTCGAATAAACTCGCTGATTTATCAGTATTTTCGAGTAGAATACGATGACACTCGTAAAATCGACACCGACAGAATGTCTACCCTGCGACCCTGACGACGTCGGTTTGGTTTGTCGATTATGCTGCCACTTAGCCGAAACATCGCTCGGATGAGGGGCAGTTACACTGTAGTAATCGGCGGATTGTTCGTGTGAAACTATTCTTCGGATTAGACACTTCTAGTAGACAGACACTCGCTGGTCTGACAATCGCTCTCGGCACGGTTCGTATCGTCTGATGGTCGTCGACACCGACTACACCTCTGATACCGAGGATATCCGAACCGAAGGTCGACGGGTCGGCCACGAGACGGGCGTCCCACTGAACGAAGGAACGACTACATCGAGGAACGGGTACTCGTCGACGACGTGACGCGGCGTCTCACGCGCTACTATCCGCTCCGTTCGGAGTGACGACGCCGGAAAAATCGAACCGCTACTCGGAGAGAAAAGAAAAGAAGAGAAGTTGGCCCTTTCTGACGGACGAGTCACTTCACTCGGTTGCAGTCGACGCTAATCTGTGCTAGCTACCGAACATAGTCTTGGATGACGCCTCGAAACTGACTGCTCTTCTGCTCTTGGCGAGCGTCGTTGTCCTTTTCGATAGACGCTCACCGATAGCTGTCAACCTTCTCACTGTACTCGTCCTCGCGCGAACCGAGGACGAGCGGCAGAGTAAAAGCTTGATAAACGGTGGTTGCCTACAGACGGGTAATGGCACGTATCGAATCGAAGGTTCGGTCGCTCGTCTCCAACGACCCGGAGATGCGAGGGGCCATCGAAACTGTCCTCACCCGCTCGGAGGACGGCGAAGTCAAGTGGGTCGACGTCAAGAACGACATCACGAGCGGACAGTGGGGTCGGCTCATCGAGAAAGGCGTCCTCGTCGACGGTGACGAGGGCTTCGAGTTAGCCGACCCCAGTGCGACCCGCGAAGGACTCGAAAACGGGTCGTCGAGCACGAGTACGACGAGCACGTCGAGTTCCGGCGTCGACGACGTCGAAGGGACGTCGTGGTCGAAGTACGACAAAGGGGCTGCCGTCGTCACGGTCGGTCTCTTCCTCGGCTACTCCGTCACGCAGGTTCGGAACGTCATCGGCGGCGCGATGGACGTCGTCCTCGGCCCGCTGGCCGAACTCTTACCGTTCTACGCCGTCGTGATGGTGCTCGCACTCGGAACTGGCCTCTACTCTACGCTCCTTCAGGCGAACCTGATGAACATGGAGAAGATGGGCGCGTATCAAGAGCGGATGAAGGACATCCAGTCGCGCCGGAAAGAGGCGCAGGAAGCCGGTGACGACGCCGCGCTCGAAGCCATCCAGGAAGAGCAGATGGAGGCGATGGGCGACCAGATGGGGATGTTCAAAGAGCAGTTCCGCCCGATGGTGTGGATCATGTTCCTCACCATCCCGGTGTTCCTGTGGATGTACTGGGCCATCGGCATCGGCGGGAACCCGGTTCACGTCGACCTCCAGCCACTCGTGCTGCCGCTGAACGGGTCGGTCGAGTGGACCGAAAAGATTCTCGGTCCCATCCAGACGTGGATCATCTGGTACTTCCTCTGCTCGATGGCGTTCACCCAGATCATCCGGAAGGGGCTGAACATCAGCACCACGCCGTCGACGAGCTAACTCAACTAGCTTCACCGCTCTTTTCGACTTCTCTCTCGCCGTGACCGGACATTGTGACGAACAGCGTCCGTCGAGAGCGGGTTTCCGTTGCAAACATCTCACACGTCAGCGCGCCCGTCGGTATTCCCGCGTGTTGTGTTATCCGTTCGCACACATCACTCACGGCTCGTAACGGCAACCATTTTGAGGGGCACCGACCGAAATACGGTATGTTACTGACCGTCTCTGGCCCGCCGGGTAGCGGGAAGAGTACGACTGCGGCCGGACTGGCCGAAGCGTTTGGACTCGAACACATCAGCGGCGGCGACATCTTCCGCGAACTCGCCGCCGAACGCGGTTACTCTCCGGTCGAGTTCAACGAACTCGCCGAGGAGGACGACCAGATAGACCGTGACCTCGACCGGCGTCTGTACGAAATCGCCCAAGAACGAGACGACGTGCTCCTCGAATCCCGGCTCGCTGGATGGCTCGCCGCCGAGCAAGCGGACATCCGCATCTGGCTCGACGCGCCGCTCAACATCCGTGCCGAGCGTATCGCCGACCGCGAGGAGAAAGCCGTCTCCGTGGCCCGCGAGGAGACCGACCGCCGCGAACTGAGCGAAGCCAAGCGCTACGAGGAGTACTACAACATCGACATCGGCGACCGGAGCATCTACGACATCGTCTACAACACCGCTCGCTGGAGCCCCGAGGGCGTCCTCGGCATGCTCACGACGGCCGTCGACTCCTACGACCCCGACAGCGACGAAGGGAAAGCACCCGTCGAGAACGTCGTCTACGACTTCTAACTATGCGAGGCCCGCCTGCCGAACGCGACGTCGACGAACTGCTCGACTTCGGGGTCGTAAACCTCGACAAACCGCCGGGTCCCTCGGCCCACCAAGTCTCGGGATGGGTCCGTGACCTCGCCGGTGTCGAGCAGGCGGCCCACGCCGGGACGCTCGACCCGAAGGTGACTGGCTGTCTCCCGACGCTTCTCGGGGACGCGACACGCCTCGCGCAGGTGTTCCTCGAAGGCACGAAAGAGTACGTCGCCGTGCTCGAACTCCACGGCCCTGCACCAGCGGATTTGGACCGCGTCGTCAGCGAGTTCGAGGGCGAACTGTACCAGAAACCGCCGCGCAAGAGCGCCGTCTCCCGGCGACTCCGCACGCGGACGATATACGGTCTCGACGTACTGGAAGTCAAAGACCGAAAGGTGCTGCTCCGTATCGACTGCGAGAGCGGGACGTACATCCGGAAGCTCTGTCACGACATCGGTCTCGCACTCGGCACGGGCGGGCACATGGGCCATCTCCGCCGAACGCGAACCGACCCGTTCGACGATTCGAATCTCGTGAACCTCCACACTTTCACCGACGCACTCGCGTTCGCCGAAGAGGGCGACGAAGCGTTACTCCGAGAGGTCGTCGCCCCGGCGGAGCGAAGTCTGGCGCATCTGCCTCGGGTGACTATCGCCCCGAGTGCCGCCGAACAAGTTGCCCACGGCGCGCAAGTCTACGCTCCCGGCGTCATCGACGCCGACGACGGCATCGACCGCGATGCACTCGTCGCCTGTTACAATCCGGACGACGCAGTGGTGTGTCTCGGGCGACTCGTCGGCGACGCCGACGCAGAGCGCGGCGAAGTGGTCCGCCTCGAACGCGTTCTCGTCTGAGCGAGACGAGGGAAACGCGTGCCACCGTCTCTCGCGCACGCGAGGGAAGCGAAGGCCTTAAACGACAGTCGGCCGTCGCCTGTAATGCGGAAAAACAGCAGACACAACGGGACCGTAGGGTAGTGGTATCCTCTGCCGATGGGGTCGGTAGGACCTGAGTTCGAATCTCGGCGGTCCCACTAATTTCTCGCGACGCTGCGCTGCCAGCGTCGCGTGCATTCGTCACGAGCGGCGAGTTCGAGTCCTGCAAGTCACGCGCAGCGAAGCGAGCACGTCTTGCATCGGTTCGAATCTCGGCGGTCCCATACCATATAAAAGTAAAGCGGCTCCATTTGCCGCTTTTCTCGCAACATCCTGAGCACAGCCACTGTGTTGTCTCAGGCCTTGTAGAAACACACCGACGAGTCACGCGTACGGTGGACAGTTCATCTGGAGTTGTGTCGTCTCTCTACCTTCGAAGAGTCGAGAAAGGTGCCGAAGAGCGAGTTTACCATCGTGACTCTGTAGGCCTGATAAACAGCGGTAGAAGACGTTCTGTCGGTCGGAGCTACGAATTTATGCCCTCAGAAGACCAGTAGATATTATGAGTCGTTACGTCGATGGGTACGTCCTCTCTGTTCCGAACGATAAGCTCGATACATACCGAGAAATGGCCGACGAGGCCGGAGAACTGTGGATCAAACACGGTGCACTGGAGTACTTCGAGGGCGTCGGAGACGATATGGACCCCGACATGGGCGACATGCCGGTTCGGACCTTCCCACAACTCACTGAGAGCGGGGAGGAAGAATCGGTCGTGTTCTCGTACATCGTGTTCGAGTCGCGGGAACACCGCGACGAGGTGAACGCAAAAGTGATGCAAGACCCTGCGATGGACCCCGAGAGCGTCGACGAGGAGATGCCCTTCGACCCGAAACGAATGACCTACGGCGGCTTCCGCTCTCTCGTCAGCCACGGAAACTGAGGACGAACTGAGCCCTTCTTTCTCTGCGCTACGTTCTCAGTGGTTGGCATAGATGCGTTTCAGGTGCACAGAGACGCGGACGAAGTACGAACGGACTGAGCCAGGAGCCGAACATCATCGACGAGTCGGCATTAACTCCATCCTGAATATCTCACCCAATCTTTTGACACTCCCACGCCACCGAGCCGTATGCACAAGTCCCTCCTCTCACTCACTCTCCTCTTCTGCGTCGTCACCGCCGGCTGTACGGGCACACAATCGGACACGCCGACCATCACGCCCGACACCGTCACCGTCTCTCCGGGCGATTCGGCGTTCCTCTGGGTCAGAGCGACGGATGTCGCCGAGATGCGTGTCGGGTCGGCACAGGAGATACCGGGTGTCGAACTCGCTCACGACGACGCGATGGTCGTCCCCCGACCCGACTTCGTCGAGGAGAGCTATCCCCCGAACTGGGTGTGGGACTCACCTCGGCATCTCGTCCTGGTCAGGGTGCCCGTCCGTGTCGCCGCCGACGCATCCTCGGGAACGTATCACTACCCCGTCATCGTCCGAAACGAGACTCGCCAGCACGAGACACCGGTGACGACGAACGTCACTGTCGTCGTCGAGCCGTAGTCAACCCCTCCACGAACCGATACGTCAATAACCGAGAATCGAGAACTCGTCCCATGCATTTACTCGCTGCCACACCGGACGGCCTCTACCGAACGCCGCTCCCGCCATTCGACGACGGCGACGCTGAACAGGTACTCCCGCACGCGACCCGTCGCCTCCGCCGAGGGCCGACCGGGGGTGTCTACGCCGCCACCGGAACTGGGCTGTATCACGCCTCCGGCGACGCTGACTGGACGGACTGGCACGACGTGGGTCTGCCACTCGACGACGTACAGGACGTGCTTCTGCTCGGCGACTCGCTCTACGCGGCGGGTGCGCCACCAGCGGTCTACCGCTGCGACGAACCGAGCGACGACCCGAACGACGGCGGGTGGGTCGAGTGTGGATTCGATAGCCTTCCAGAAGCCGAGTCGTGGCCGACCGTCTCCTATCGCGACGAGGCACAGGTCCGCGCCCTCGCCGGGCATCCCGACGACCCGAATCGCATCGTCGCCGGCATCGAAATCGGCGGTGTCGTCGTCAGCGACGACCGAGGGGAGACGTGGCGCGACGTCTCGGCGGGACTGCCGGACGAGAGCGCAGAAGCGACTGAGAAGAGCGACGACGTACACCGACTGGTCGCCGTCTCGCCGGACGAGTGGCTGGCGGCGACCGGCGGCGGTGTCTACCGCACCCGCGACGCCGGAGCGACGTGGACCGCCGTGCACATCGGCGACCGACCCTACGCTCGCTCGGTGTTCGTCAACGACAGTCGCTTCTACACGGGGGTCAACGCGTCGCCGCCGCGGTGGGACACGCCCGACGCGGCCATCTACGTCGGCGACGTCGCCAGCGACGACCCGAGTCTCGCCGACGTCGGCGAGCGGTTCGCCATCTCCTTCGCGTCGTCGGGGCCAACCGTACTCGCGGGATGCAACGACGGAACGGTTCTGTCCGGGCCGGGGTTCGACCCTGCTGGACGTGTTCCGATTAGTCAGGAGACGGCGAGTGCCTACGGCGTCGTCGACTTGCTGTTGCTCCTGTAGTCGAGTCGATAAAGAAGAACGTCGCGTCGGGTCGCTCAGTCCTGTTTCTTCGCGCCGGGGTTCGTCACCGCGCCGTTCGCCGCAGAGCCGAAGTCGTTGGCGTACTTCGCGAGGACGCCGGACGTGTACGGCGCGTCGCGCGGTTCCCAGTCGTCTTTTCGCGCTTCCAACGCTTCGTCGGAGAGGTCGACCGACAGTTCTCGCTCGGGGATGTCGACGGTCACTTCGTCGCCGTCCTCGAGGAGGGCGATGGGGCCGCCGACGGCCGCTTCGGGGGCGACGTGGCCGACCATCGGCCCGCGCGTCGCGCCGGAGAACCGCCCGTCGGTGAGAAGTGCGACGTCGTCCTCGTGACCCTGTCCGACGACGGCGGCGGTGACGCCCAGCATCTCGCGCATGCCGGGACCGCCTTTCGGTCCCTCGTTACGGATGCAGATGACGTCGCCCGACTCGATGTGACCCTCTTGGACGTAGCGCATCGCGTCTTCTTCGCCCTCGAAGACACGGGCGGGACCGGTGTGGTGGAACGCGTCGTCACCAGTCACTTTCAGGACTGCCCCGTCCGGCGCGAGGTTGCCGGTGAGAATCTTGATGGCGCCCTCCTCTTGATACGGGTCGTCGACAGTGTAGATGAAGTCGCCCGAGACGTCCTCGTCTGCGGGGAGGTCGAGTTGGTCGAGTTCCTCGCTGATGGTGCGGCCGGTGACGGTCATGGCGTCGCCGTGGAACAGACCGGCGTCGACCAGTCGGCGGACGACGACCGGTAGCCCGCCCTGTTCGTGCAGGTCGTTCATCACCTTCGTGCCGCCGGGTTGGAGGTTCGCAATCTTCGGCGTCCGGCGCGAAATCTCGTCGAACTCCTCGATGGAGAGGTCCACGTCGGCCTCGGCAGCGAGTGCTAACAGATGGAGCACGGCGTTCGTCGACCCGCCGATGGCGACTTGGATGGCGATGGCGTTCTCGAAGGATTCCTTCGTCAGAATCTCGGAGGGTCGCAGGTCGTTCTCGACGGCTTCGAGCACGGCCTCGCCGGCGCGACGGGCGACGTCGTAACGTTCCTCGGACTCTGCGGGCGGGGAGGCAGAGCCGAGCGGTGCGAGACCGAGTGCTTCGGAGATGGAGGCCATCGTGTTCGCGGTGAACATCCCACCGCACGAACCCGCACCGGGGCAGGCGTGACGTTCTAAATCGTCGAGTTCGTCGGCGCTCATCTTCCCCTCGGCGTAGGTGCCGACGCCTTCGAAGACGTTCTGGACGGTCACGTCGCGGCCCTCGTGCTGACCGGGCATGATGGACCCGCCGTAGAGGAAGACGGAGGGGAGGTCGGTGCGGATGGAGGCCATCATCATCCCGGGGAGATTCTTGTCACACCCGGCGACGGTGACGAGGGCGTCCAGTCGCTCGCCGAAGGCGACGAGTTCGACGGAGTCGGCGATGACCTCTCTGGAGATGAGCGAGGCTTTCATCCCCTCGGTCCCCATCGAGATGGCGTCGGAGATGGTGATGGTGCCGAACTCGATGGGCATCCCACCGTTGTCGTCGACGCCGTCGATAGCCGCCTGTGCGACGTCGTCGAGGTGGACGTTACACGGCGTGATGTCGGCGGCGGGGTTGGCGATGCCGACCATCGGCGACGAGAGGTCCTCGTCGTCGAAGCCCATCGCGCGGAACATCGCACGGTGGGGTGCACGCTCTGCACCCTCTGTCACTTCGTGGCTCGGGAGTCGGTCGTCCTTCTCGCCCGCGAAGGGACTCTGCTCTTCGGGCGACTGCTGGTTGCTCATGGCGAGGAGTTGCTTCGGAGCCTGATAAATGGACGCGACACGACAAGGATTGCTGTCGAATCGAACGTGGGTGACGCGATGCCGTCGGCGATGTTCTGACGTGTCACTCCCTGTGCGAACTCACTCCTCGGTGTCGTCGTCTTCGCTCTCCCCGCCACGCTGTGCCAACCCGACCAGATGCCCCGCTTCCTCGACGATAATCTCCTCGGCCCCGAGGCGGGCAGCGTTCTCGCTGCCCGGGAGACAGAACACCGGAACGCCGCTGGCGACACCGGCAGTCGCTCGCGTGCCGACGACGCGCGTTCCTATCTCGTCGAAGGAGAGTCGCCGGAACAGTTCGCCGAACCCGGGAAGCTTCTTGCCGAACAGGGGGTCGATGGCTTCGACGGTGACGTCGTCCAGCGTGACGCCCGTTCCGCCCGTCGTGACGAGCGCATCGACGTCGTCGCGGCCCACGAGGTTGTGGACCTCCGCTTGGACGCCGTCGTAGTCGTCGTCGATGAGACTTCTGACGGTGACGTCGCCGCCGCTAGCCTCGATGGCTCCCTCGATGGCGTCGCCTGCCGGGTCCTCGTCGAGCGACCGAGACGAAGAGACAGTGATGACGGCGTACTGCACGGTGTCGACGTCGTGATGGTGATGGTCGTGTCCATCGTGGTCGCCCCGTTCGTCCGGTTCGTGGTGGTTGTGTTCGTGGCTGTCGTGGGTGCCGTGGTGGTGGCGTTCGCCGCCGTTACCTTCGTCGCTCATGTGCGATAGTTCAGAACGTGAGTGGAAAAATCGCACTCATCTTTACTTCCGCTCCGCTCTCTCGACAATCGACGAACAAGGTGCAAGACGTTACGCGAAACATCACAGTTTTACACCTCCCCGTGGACGGACCACGTAGATGAAAGCCGTTCAGTTCTCGGAGCACGGTGACCGTGACGTACTGACGTACGACGAGTTCGACGACCCGGAACCGGGTGACGACGAGGTACTCGTCGACATTAAAGCCGGTGCGCTGAACCACCTCGACATCTGGACGCGAAAGGGATTACCGGGCGTCGACCTCGACATGCCACACATCCCGGGTAGTGACGCCGCGGGCGTCGTCGACGCCGTCGGCGACGACGTGACGCGGTTCGAGGAGGGCGACCACGTCGCCGTCAGCGCCGGTGTCGCCTGCGGGCAGTGTGAGTTCTGTCGTGACGGCGACGAGTCGCTGTGCGTCCGGTTCCACATCATCGGCGAACACGTCCGCGGTGTCCACGCCGAGAAGGCGGCCGTTCCCGAGGCCAACCTCGTCCCCGTCCCGGACCACGTCGACTGGGAAGTCGCCGGGTCGGCGTCGCTCGTCTTCCAGACGGCGTGGCGCATGCTCATCGACCGTGCGGACATCGAACCCGGCGAGAAGGTACTCGTGCTCGGGGCCTCCGGTGGTGTCGGTCACGCGGCGGTCCAGATTGCCGACTATGCCGGTGCAGAGGTATTCGCGACGGCGTCGACAGACGAGAAACTGGAGTACGCCGGTAAGTGCGGGGCGGACCACGTCATCAACTACGAAGAAGACGACTTCGCCGAACAGGTCAAGGAACTGACGGGGAAGCGCGGCGTCGACGTCGTCGTCGACCACATCGGCGAGGCGACGTATCAGGATTCGCTGAAGAGTCTCGCGAAGGGCGGCCGCGTCGTCACCTGCGGGGCGACGACCGGACCGAACCCCGGCGCGGGCCTGAACCGTATCTTCTGGAACCAACTCTCCGTCATCGGGTCGACGATGGCGACGCCCGGACAGGTCGACGACGTCCTCGAACTCGTCTGGGACGGCACGTTCAAGCCACGTGTTCGCGAGACGCTCCCGATGAGCGAAGCAGACCGCGCCCACGAGATAGTCGAAAACCGTGAGGGCTTTGGGAAGGTGGTCGTAATCCCCGACAGTGAGCTCTGAGACCGACTACGACGGCGGAACCGGCGGTGGCTACGTCCACCGGCCCGACGACGCGACCGCGACCGACGGACCGCCCAGCGACGCGTCGACGCCCGAGGGGCACTTCGGGCAGCAAGGATGGCTCCTCGTCGTCGTCGTCGTCCTCTCGTTTCTCGTCGTTCCCGGGAGCATCTACCTCTTTCCGGGTATTCCGGCGTCGTTCGGCATCCCGTACGTCGCTGCGTTTCTCGCGCTCCCGATGTTGCCCGCACTTCTCCTCGGACTGACCGCCGTCTGGACCATGACGGCCGCGGCGAACGGCGACGACTAACTCGTTCAAACGCCCGAATTCGGGCGGTAGGCTGTGACTACCACCGTGGAAGGGGGAGCAAGTATATGCCCTGACACGCCATAACACAGTGTATGAACGAACAGTACGTCAACCACGGGTTACCGCGCCCGAACCCGTCGTTCGCTCCCGAAGAAGTAATCGAACTCCAACTCGTCGCCCTCCGCACCAACGACGACCCGTACCCAGGTAGCGGTATCGAGACGGCCTTCGTGTTCGCCTCGCCCGCCGTCCGGCGCGTCGTCGGTCCGCTCGAACGCTTCTCGAAAGTCGTCCACAGCGAGCGCTACGAACCGCTCCTCGACTTCGACCGCGTCGGAACGACGCCCATCGAACTGGCCGACGACGACGCTCGACAAGAGGTGACCGTCGTCGACCACGAAGGCCACGAGACGGTCTACGAGTTCAGACTCGCTCGGCAGGTGGCAGGCCAGTTTGCCGACTGCTGGCTCACCGAAGCGGTCGTACAACTCGCGTAGTCCGCGTTCTCGTCCCTCTCGAACTCTCGTCTCCAACTCACCGACCACGCTCTGCGTCGCTTCGGCCCCAGCGAGACGCGCGCAATCGCTAATACTGATGAGTGCGCACTGATAGCGATGAACGTCGAGTCCGGCACACCGGAGGGGTTCCCGGCCCAAGAGCCGGGCGAGTCGGTCTACGTGGAGACGAACGGCGTCCGCTTGCACACCGTCCAAGCAGGTCCCGAAGACGGACCGCTCGTCGTCCTCCTCCACGGGTTTCCAGAGTTCTGGTACAGTTGGCACGACCAACTCCGGCCGCTGGCGAACGCCGGCTATCGTGTCGTCGTCCCGGACCAGCGCGGCTACAACCTCAGTGACAAACCGAAGAGTATCGGCGCGTACGACCTCGACACGCTCGCCCGCGACGTGGTCGGACTCATCGACGAGACGGGAGCCGAGAAGGCGTATCTCGTCGGTCACGACTGGGGCGCGATGGTCGCGTGGTGGGTCGCGCTCCACTATCCGGACCGCGTCGAGAAACTCTGTACCATCAACGTCCCCCACCCGCACGTACTCGGGCGCTCGCTCCGGCGACACTGGGACCAGAAACTCCGCAGTTGGTACGTCGTGTTCTTCCAACTCCCGCTTCTTCCGGAGTTGGTCTCACGGTTCCACGGATGGGACATGCTCGTCCGGACGATGCGCCGGACGAGTCTCCCCGGGACGTTCACCGTCGCCGACTTCGAGCGCTATCGGGAAGCGTGGAGCCAACCGGGTGCGTTCCGCTCGATGCTCAACTGGTACCGCGCGATGGTTCGAAGCCGACCCCGCCCGAAAGAGATGCGCGTGACCGTTCCGACGCTCGTCGTCTGGGGGGCACGCGACAAGTTCCTCCGAAAGTCGATGGCTCGCGAGAGCGTGAACCTCTGTGACGACGGACGTCTCATGCTCTGTGAGGACGCGACTCACTGGGTTCACCACGAGGAACCGGTTCGTGTGAGCGACGCGCTCGTCGAGTTCTTCGACGAATAAGTTGTTCAGTTACTCGCCGAGGGTGACGCTCTCGGTGGCCGAGTTACGGAGCGCGTCCGACCGACCGTGAGTCCCGGGTGCGATGGCGAACGTCCGCATCCCGTAGGCGTTTGCAACCTCTAAGACGGGCTTGAAGTCGGTGTCGCGAGACGCGATAGCGAGCGTCTCGGCCCGGCCTTCGACGGCGACTCGCGTCGCGTCGACGGCGAGTTTCACGTCGACGTCGCCGCTCGTCACGACGACTTCGTAGCCGCAGGCTTCCGCGGCTTGGATCAGTCCCGGTGTCGCGTGCTCGTCGACGTAGAGGCGAATCGCCACGAGTCGACCTCCCTCTTTCGCTGCTTCTCGAACGTCTTCGAGGTCGACGTCGAACTCGTCGCGTAGGATATTCGGTCCGTCGACGAACAGTGCCACCCCTTCGCGATGGCCGCGCGTCTCGTCTTCGGGACCGTCGAGCAGGTCCATACGGTCTCTCGTCGGGGGGTCCCAATATCCTTGCTGATTTCAGTCCACTCTCGTGAGAACGTTTTGGCCAAATTTCGATTACTCGTTTCCGTTAGGTAAGGAGTTATATCCGAGAAAGAAAGAAAAAATATAAATGTCGGAGGTGTGCAGGTCACGTCGTATCATGTCAGAAGATGGCACCCCACACATGAAGCGGAGACGGTTCCTACAGGCAACGAGCGCGCTCGGTCTCGCCGGTGCGATGAGCGGTGTCGCATCCGCGACACCCGGTCGAAACCCCGGTCCGAAAGACGACGAGATGCTCGTCGGTATCGCAAACGACGGTGAGAAAATCGGCAAGCGCGCTCGGAAGATCAAGCGCAAGCTGAAGAAGAAGTACTCGATTACGGTCGACCTGCGACACAGCAACGAGAAGCTCCGGTACGTCGCGCTGAAACCGCAGGAAGCGCTCTCGGAGAAGGACCGTTCGAAAATCGAGAAGCGACTGAAGAAGTTCGACCGCGTCAAGTACGTCGAGCGAAACGAGACGCTCAGCTCGATGCTCACGCCGAACGACCCGCAGTACGGCCAGCAGTACGCCCCACAACTCGTCAACGCCGACAGCGCGTGGGACACGACGCTCGGGTCGTCCTCGGTCACTATCGCCGTCGTCGACACCGGTGCTCAGTACGACCACCCGGACCTCTCCGGAAGCTACGCGTCGAACCCCGGCTACGACTTCGCCGACAGTGACAGCGACCCGTACCCGGACGTACCGTCCGACGAGTACCACGGAACACACGTCTCCGGCATCGCCGGTGGCGTCACCGACAACGGGACGGGTACCTCGGGTATCAGCAACTCCACGCTCATCAACGGACGCGCCCTCGACGAGACCGGCCGCGGGTCGACCTCCGACATCGCCGACGCCGTCGAGTGGGCCGCAGACCAGGGTGCCGACGTCATCAACCTCTCGCTCGGTGGCGGTGGCTACACGAGCACGATGAAGAACGCGGTCACCTACGCGACGAACCAGGGTTCGCTCGTCGTCGCCGCCGCCGGGAACAACGGTACCGGCAGCGTCTCCTATCCGGCCGCTTACAGCGAGTGTCTCGCCGTCTCCGCACTCGACCCCGACGAGTCGCTCGCCGACTACTCCCAGTACGGTAGCGAAATCGAACTCGCCGCACCCGGGACGAACGTCCTCGCGACGACCACCGAAGCACGCGGCTCCTACGAGCAGCTCTCGGGGACGTCGATGGCGACGCCCGTCGTCTCCGGCGTCGCGGGTCTCGCACTCGCACAGTGGGACCTCAACAACGCGGAACTGCGTGACCACCTCAAGGCCACGGCAGTCGACGTCGGCCTCTCCAGCAACCAGCAGGGGAGCGGTCGAGTCGACGCCGCCAACGCAGTCGGGACGCAACCCGGCTCTGGCGGTGGCGACGGTGGCGATGGCGGCGACGGCGGTACTGGCGAATCGACGACGGCGACGGCGTCCGGGTCGCTCTCCAGTTCCTACGACTACGACGACTACTCCTACTCGTGGAGTTACAGCGGACCGAGCAAGGTCGTCGTCGAACTCGACGGTCCGAGCACCGCCGACTTCGACCTCTACGTCAACACGGGGACGACGTCGAACGCCTCGCCGAGCAACTACGACTACGCGTCGACGTCGACGAACAGCCAAGAAGTCGTCACTATCGACGCCCCCGACGACTCGACGGACCTCCAGGTCGACGTCGACTCCTACTCGGGCGACGGGTCCTACGACCTGACGATCACCGAGTACCAGTAAGCGACCCGCGCGACACACTGTCAACCCGCCTGCCGCTTTCCTTTGGCCGGTAGCTTCTTACACGGTTAGACGGTTCACTCGATAGTTGGCCCGTGGACTTTTCCTCGTTCCGAGAGTCGTCGCCAATAATGAATGCCTGCGTGAGATGGTCGATACCGGGTCACCGTCCGGTTGTGACGAGGAGTTACTCGATGCGAGCGTCTGAACACACCGCCGAAGACAGCACGGGAAGTGGTCGATGGTAGAACACACCCGGACGCTCGGCTTCAAGGTCGCGTTCGCACTGGGTCTCGGGACGATGATTGCGGCAGGTATCTTCTCACTCTCTGGGAAGGCTGTCGCGTCTGTCGGCAGTAGTGCCGTCATCGCGTTCGTCATCGCCGCAGTCGTCGCAGCTATCACAGCGGCCTCCTACTCGGAGTTCGCCTCGATCTACTCCGAAAACGGCGGTGGCTACCTCTTCTCGTCACGGACCTTCGACAACAGTCTGTTACTGTACGCAATCGGCGCGTCCCTGTTCATGGGGTACTCCGCGACGACGGCGTTCTACCTCGGGACGATGGACCACTGGGTGACGGAGTTCGTCCTCCCGCCCGCGTTCGGTCTCGTCGGAATGAGCGACGTACACGTCCCGCACGGTATCTTCGGTGTCCTCACCGCAATCGGCCTCGGCTATCTCAACGCACAGGGAACCGAAGAGAGCGGAACGTTCCAAGTCCTCATCACTGGGGCGAAAGTCGCTGTTCTGTTCGCGTTCATCGGCGGCGCGTTCGTCTACGCCGGACCGACGGCGGCCGTCGGGAACTTCACGAGCGACTTCGTCTTCGACAAGCCCGGAGAGATAATCTCCGTGGCGGCACTCGCGTTCATCACCTTCTTCGGCTTCTCGGCTATCGCCGCCTCTGCGGGCGAGATTATCGAGCCACGCGAGACGGTTCCGAAAGCCATCGCTGCCAGTATCGTGACGGTCACCATCCTCTACACGTTCGTCATCGTCGCGATGGTCAACGCGCCTGTCGGTAACGAAGTCCTCCAGCAGGGCGAGACGGCGATGGGGAAAGTGGCCGCCTCCTTCCTCGGCAGTCCGGGACAGGCGCTCATCGTCGCCGGGGCCATCTTCAGCATGGTGTCGGCCTCGAACGCCAGTATCCTCGCCGCCTCCAGTATCGGAGACCTGATGGCCCAGCGCGGGCAGGCCCCGCGACGCCTCTCGCGGATTCACCCCGAGTACAACACGCCGATCTGGAGTATCGTAACCTGTACGGGTGCAATCGTCGCACTCATCGTCGTCTTCGTCGCACTCTTCCCGGCCGGTGAGGGTGGGATTCCCGGACCGAATCTGGGACTGGAAGCGCTGACTGGCTTCGCAAACCTCAACCTGCTCATCCCGCTGTCGGTCGTCAACGCCGCGCTCATCCTCTCCCGCCGGCGCTTCCCAGACATCGACCGGCCGTTCAAAGTTCCAGCAGTGCCGTTCCTCCCGATTCTCGGTATCCTCGCGAACCTCGCACTCGTCGTGACGCTTCCGCTCGAAGGAATCGTCATCGGCGTCGCAATCGAAGCCGTCCTCGTCGGCGCCTACCTCGTGTGGGGCGGCGCACCCGAGTCCGACGACATCGTCGAGAAGACGACGCCCGCCCACACCCTCAACAGTCATCTGTCGACGCCGGCGGATGGCGAAGACGCCAGTGTCTCGACGGCGGACCGTTACACCGTCCTCGTCCCCGTCTCTCGGCCGCACAGCGCGAAGGCGCACGCCCGACTCGCGGACGCCATCGCCCGTCGGTACGACGACAACCCGGTCGTGAAGCTCCTCACCGTCACACAGAGTCCCGAACAGACAGAGCAACGAGCACTCAACAACGTAGCGGCGAAACGAGCCGAGCGCATCATCGAGGAACTCGGTGAACTCGAAGGCGAACTCGCGTCCGAGATCGTCGTCGAGGGCCACATCAGTCGAGACGTCGCCTTCGACATTCTCTCGACCGCCCGCGACGACCAAGTCGACCGAATCGTGATGGGGTATCCACGAGACCATCCCGACATCGCCGAAGAGGTCGAGTACGATGCGCCTTGTGACGTCCTCTTCGCCGGTGGGTTCGACCAGACGCGTTCGCTCGACAGTCTCACCATCGGTGCCGGTGGAGGGCCTCACCACGAAGGTCTCCTCTCGCTCGCCAGTTCACTCGCGGACGGTGGCACGCGAATCCACGTCGTCGACGCCGACCCGATCGGTGACAGCGGAACGGCCGAAGACCTCGACAGCACGCTCGCTGCCTTCGACGACCGGTCGAACATCGAGGTCCACGACGCCGTGACCGAAGACATCGCCGGAACGCTCGTCGACGTCGCCGACGAGACGAACAGCGTCCTCGCAGTCGGCGCATCACGCAACCGAGTGCTCCGACGGTGGGTGTTCGGCAGTACGGCAGACCGCGTCGTCCGGCGCGCCAAAGAGCGTGACGTCCCGGTACTCGTCTACGCCCGCTCGACGGGTCTCCCCGGTCGAGTCGAGTCCGCGCTGTTCACACCGTACCGTTACGCACTCAAGGTCAAGGCGCGAGCATGATTGCAGCCGAAGGCGGGACGGCGGTCGTCGACCAACTCATCGTCCTGCTCTCGGTATTCCTCATCGCAAGCGCCGTCGGGACGCTCGTCGCCAAAATCGGCCGATTCCCGTACACGATTGCACTGCTGCTCGCCGGACTAGTGGTGTCGATTATCGTCGCCGTCTACGACATCGGTATCGTCGAGACGCTGTTCGTCGAAGAGCTCCAACTCTCACACGACCTCATCCTCCTCGTCTTGCTACCCGCGCTCCTCTTCGAGGGGGCGGCGACGACGGACCTCGAACGGCTCAGACGGAACCTCGTACCCATCCTCACGTTGGCGGTACCCGGACTCCTCGTCTCGGTGGCGCTCTTGGGTTTCGTCGGGACGTACGCGTTCAACTTCTCGTTGCTCGTGTCGCTGCTCTTCGCGTCGATGGTGCTCCCGACGGACCCCGTCTCCGTCCTCGCGTTGTTCGAAGAACTCGGGGCACCCGACCGACTGTCGGTCCTCGTCGAGGGTGAGAGTCTCATCAACGACGGGGTCGGTGTCGTCGTCTTCTCGACGCTGCTTGCGCTCTTGGTCAACGGGTCGACCCCGGCGTCGCTCCTCGAACCCGCGAAGGCGGCCGAGGTAGCCGCCGAACTCGTCGTCGTGAGTCTCGGTGGCCTTGTCGTCGGACTTGTCACGGGGTATGCGGTGTACAGTGTGATGGTCAATCTCGACGAACAGATGACCGAGATCGTCTTGACCATCGTCCTCGCCTACGGGAGCTTCATCCTCGCAGAGCACTATCTCCACGTTTCGGGCGTCATCGCCTGCGTGGTTGCCGGACTCTTCATCGGCAATCAGGGTGCGGAGTACGCCATGAGCCCTCGGACGAAGATTTCGGTGTTCAACACGTGGGAGACCGCAGCGTTCCTCGTCAACACCTTTATTTTCATCGCTATCGGCGTCGGAACACCGATTCCGCAACTCGTCGAGAACTGGCAACTCATCGTCGGCGGTATCGTCTTCGTCATTCTCGCGCGGGCGGCAATCGTCTATCCCTTCACGATGCTGCTCAACCTCCGTAAGCACATCAACATCCCACTGTCCTACCAACACGTCATGGTCTGGGGCGGGTTACACGCCTCCATCCCGATTGCGTTGGTGCTCGGTCTCCAGACAGAGGCTCCGGCCGGGGTCCCGACGGCAGAACTGAAGGCGATGGTTTTCGGCATCGCTGCGTTCTCGCTCGTCGTGCAAGGACTGACGATGAAGAAGCTCCTCTCCCGACTCGGTATCGTCACTCGGACGCAAACCGAGGAGTTGTACGAACTGCTCGTCGGCCGGGCACGCGCCGTCGACGCCGCACTCGACTCCGCCGAGCGTCTCCACGCGAGCGGTGACATCCCGGCGAACGTCCTCGACGACTTCGAGGCCGAGTACGGGCGTGAGAAAGAGGACCTCAACGAGGCGATTTCGGCGTTGCTCCGAGACAACCCGGAGCTTCGACACGAACAGCTCCTGATGGGCGAGCGACGTGTCCTCCAAGAGGAGAAGAGCGCGCTCATGGACGCGACTCGGTCCGGTGTCATCGCAAGCGACGTCGGCGAGCGACTCATGGAAGAGGTCGACTTGAAACTCGACCGGGTTCGCTCGGGGGAGAGCACGGCCCGCCGCGACGAGGAGGGGTACACCGAATCGTGGCGACAGCAAGCCGCCGAGTTCGGACTCGACGCGGACGTGCGTATCGACGACGACGACAGAGAGGCACAGTCTGGCGGATAGGAGACGGCAGGTTCCGTTCACCTTCCCGTCGGTGGTCCACCTACCGCCGGCGAACGCCTGTGCACCGCAGTAGAGAGACCGGCAAAGGCCCTTGTTCTCACCAAGCGTCCGAGACGCTATGCGAAGAGAGTCCCGAGTCGGCCGACGCGACGTCCTCGCACTCGGTGCTGCCAGTCTCGCTGGTCTGGCAGGGTGTCTCGGTGGTGAACGTGACGGAAGTGGCGAGAGTGGCGGCAGTACTGCAACCACCGGCGAGAGTAGCAAAAACACCGACATCACACAGTCGCTGTCGACGCACGCGGCGGCGACAGACCTCGAATCCCAGCCGATTCGTGGACCAGACCCACTCGACGCGACGGCGACGATAATCGCCTTCGAGGACCCCTCGTGCACGCGGTGTCGAGCGTTCGAACAGAACGTCGTTCCCAAACTCGAATCGGATATCGAGTCGGGCACACTCTCGTTCGTCTCGCGAACGTACCCCGTGGTCTACCAGTGGGGAAAGCCGGCGGTACAAGCACTCGAAGCGACCTTCAACCGAGACGAGGCGGCGTACTGGGGACTGTTCTCCCATTACTTCGAGGAGCAAGACGCCTTCTCTACGGAGAACGTCCTCGACCGAACGCGAACGTGGCTCGCAAGGAACACCGACCTCGACGCAGAGGCTATCGTCGCCGACGCCAAGGCGAAGGCGTTCGACGACGCGGTGCAAGCGGACCTCGCTGCTGGTGACGAAGCCGGTGCCAACGGTGTGACGCCGTCGCTGTTTCTCTTTCGAGACGGCCAGTATCGGACGACCGCTCGGGGAAGCGTCAGCTACGACGTCATCGCCAACACACTCGAACTATGACCGTCACGCTCGGGAAGGTGAAGTTGCCGACGACCGGTGCCGACTGGCGGTTGACGGCGCGAACAGCACGACTGGTGTTGACGATTCCCCGCTACGCGCTCGTCGGTCTCGTGGCCGCTATCACCGCGCTCTCGCTGTTCGTCCTCACGCAGAACCTCGAACTCGTCGGCGACGTGGTTATCGGCGGGAGTTTGCCAGTGTCGAACCGACTCCGAATCCTCGTCGGTCTCTTCCCCTTCCTCGGGACGTCGTTCAGTCTCCTCGCGGGACTCGCCGTCGTCGTCATCGCCCTGCTAGTCGGTGTCGATGTTGCGATGGTCGCGTACCACTTCCGCGAACACGGTCTCTCCACGCGTGAGAGCAGCGGGAGCGCCGTCGGCGTCGTCCTCGGGACGCTCGGCGCTGGCTGTGCGGCCTGCGGGTCGGTGCTCCTCGCCGGCCTGCTCTCGCTGTTCGGTGCATCCGGTCTGCTCCTCTTGCTCCCGTTCGAAGGACTGGAGTTCTCACTCCTCGCGTTGATTCCACTCGTTCTCTCGATGTACTGGATTGCCGACGGGATGCGCGGCGGGGAGATAAACGGCTGTCCGGTCGACATCGGAAAGCGATAGCTGATGGGCGAGCAGACGGCACTGGTAGCGAACACGAGACGCTGTGCCGTGCAGTCGCAGGACGCCTCGTGGCTCAGGTCAGGCCATAGGGTCGGTGGCTGCGTCTTCCGGTTTGAATCTTCAGTCATCGGCACTCCTTTTTCCATCGCGACGGAAAGACAACTAATGGGTTCCTCCACCAGACGGTGCTTCTTGAAGCGCGCTTGCACATCGACGCTCGTTTCGGTGGTTGGTCTCGCAGGTTGTGCAACCACTCCGGCTCCTATCGACGGCGTCAGCGGTTCGTGGCGCACCTACCACGCCGACGACAGAAATACCGGGCACGTATCCGACCCCGGACCCAGACAGGGGGCGGTCGAGCACTGGCGGGTCGAACTTGACGAGCAAGTTGGAACACCGCCCGTCGTCGCCGGCGACACTCTCTATCTCGTCGGGTCGGGAAAGGCACGAGCACTCTCGCTTGCAACCGGCGAGCGTCGATGGGACCTCACGTTCTCCGAGACGGAGTCGTGGGACCACAATCTCAACGCACTCGCACTCGCCGACGATTCACTCCTCCACCTCGCTCCAACCGGGTCCGTTCGGTGTCTCGACGTCGAGATGGAGAGCCTCCGTTGGGAGGCCTCAGATGGATTTCATTCCGGTCCTAGCGCTACAGCAATCGTCGGGTCGGTGGCGCTCGTCGTGAACGGCGCGGTCACCGGATACGACCTCACGGACGGAACCGAACGGTGGCGACTTGAGACAGAAGGAGCGACCGGACCGCTCGTCGTCGAGGACGGCACCGTCTTCTTCACAGATATCGACGATGGAGTCCGGGCAATCGACGCCGAAACGGGAACCGAACGGTCACACTATCCGATCGACGGAATCTCGTCGTATAGCGGGCTTTCTCTCTCGAATGGGACGCTCTACGTCTCCACCGGAGAGATACACGGCCCGCAAGGAGGTGTCGTCGCCGTCGATGTCGAGACGGGCGATCGCCTGTGGGCGGTTCACGGAGCGGACCGTGTGTATTCGACACCGACCGTCGCCGACGACGTGGTCTACGTCACCGATAGCCGAGAAAACGTCTCCGCGTTCGACGCCCGGACTGGCGAACTCCGGTGGTCTATCGGACTGTACCCGTGGTGGGAGAGCCACGGATTCTTCTCACCGAACTCACTCGACGGACCAATCGTCACAGGAGACACGCTCTATGCCATCGACGGCGAGTCGATGCACGCTCTCGAACTCGGTACCGAGCACGACAATCTCGCTGACCGTCGGCGCTATCAAATCGACTCGTCTCGGCTGTGGGCGGCCCCCATCGTCGTCGACCGGTTCGCGTACCTCCTCGAATCGAGGGGAGAGCGGCTGGTTGCACTCGGACCGACGGCGTGACGATTCTGCGAACGCGACGCCTATGAGAGCGGTCGCTCACCTGATAGCGTCAAAAAAAACTCGGTACTGTACCAAGACGCCTACTGCTTCTCGTTGACTTCGAGTACTTTCCCCGCCGCGATGGTCTGGCCCATGTCGCGGATGGCGAACGAACCGAGTTCCGGAATCTCCGAGGAGGGTTCGATGCTCAGCGGTTTCTGCGGGCGGAGAGTGACGACGGCGGCGTCACCGGCCTTGATGAAGTCCGGGTTCTCCTCGGCGACTTCGCCCGTCTTCGGGTCTATCTTCTGGTCAATGGACTCGAAGGTGCAGGCGACCTGCGCCGTGTGGGCGTGGATGACCGGCGTGTACCCCGCAGTGATGACCGACGGGTGTTGCATCACGACGATTTGCGCTTGGAACGTCTCGGCGACTTTCGGCGGGTCGTCGGCCGGGCCGCAGACGTCGCCGCGACGGATATCGTCTTTGCCGACGCCGCGGACGTTGAACCCGACGTTGTCGCCGGGACCGGCTTCAGAGACTTCCTCGTGGTGCATCTCGATGGTCTTGACCTCGCCACCGGACCCAGACGGTTGGAACGAGACGTTCATCCCCGTCTTGAGCATCCCCGTCTCGACGCGGCCGACGGGAACCGTGCCGATACCGGAGATGGTGTAGACGTCTTGGATGGGGACGCGAAGCGGCGCGTCCGTCGGCGGCGACATCTCCGGGAGGTTGTTGAGCGCTTCGAGGACCGTCGGTCCGTCGAACCACGACATGTTGTCGGAGTGTTCGGAGATGTTGTCTCCCTCGAACGCCGAGATGGGTATGAACCGCGCGTCGTCGGAGTCGAATCGGACCTGCTTGAGGAGTTGTTGAACCTCCTCTTTGACCTCGTTGTAGGTGTCCTCGCTGTAGTCGACGACGTCCATCTTGTTGATAGCGATGATGAGCGTCTCGATACCCAGCGTCCGCGAGAGGAACACGTGTTCGCGCGTCTGCGGGGCGACACCGTCGTCGGCGGCGACGACGAGAATCGCGTGGTCCGCCTGACTCGCGCCCGTAATCATGTTCTTCACGAAGTCGCGGTGACCGGGCGTGTCCACGATGGTGAAGTAGTACTTGTCCGTGTCGAAGCGCTGGTGGGCGATGTCGATGGTTACCCCGCGTTCACGCTCCTCGGCGAGGTTGTCCATGACGTAGGCGAACTCGAAGCCGCCTTTCCCTTTCTCCTTGGCTTCTTCGCGGTGTTGTTCGATGACGTGCTCGGGAACCGAACCTGTCTCGAACAGCAGTCGCCCGACGAGTGTGCTCTTCCCGTGGTCGACGTGCCCGATGATAGCTAAGTTCTGGTGTGGTTTGTCTGCCATATGAATCACGGCGCTGATACGCCTAACGAGAGTGATAGGTAGTGAAAGGACAAAACGATTCGCTCGGCAACAGAATCACAGAGTGTCTCGTTCTCCAGAGAGATGCTCGTTTGTGTTTGGTTCTGCTGCGGGGTAAGTCACGCGTGCGTGCGCATGGGAGAACCAGCACAGGGTAGAGGGTGTGGGTGGAGGGTAGAGAGAAGAGGTGGTGTGGAAAGAGGAGACGTCAAAACGGGACGTAGCCGCGTAAAGCGTCAGAGAGGGTCTGAAAGAGAGAGGGAGAGAAAGCGTGTGTGTTAGAACTGCTTCAGGGCCTGTGCCATCTCGCCGAAGTGTGCCGTGCGGCGAGTGGTGAGACTGCTGTCGGTGTCGGCGCGAACGTGTTCAGAAGAGTTTGCTACTATCATAGTAAATAGATGGGGCCACGGGTACTTAAAGCTGTGTGTGCTCGGTGCCGACGCGTCGGACGTGAACAACTGCCCAATATGCGTGTTCGTGTTGTTTTTCTACACTCACTGGTGTAGAGACACCGATACATCGTCTCTATTTCCCAACAAGATACACGAACGTGGTCATCACACCGTGTACGACTGACCGAGATACCAAAGCATTACTTCCCCCAAACCAACGCAGAGGTATGGCCCTTCGCAAGCCGCCGTTGCGAGCAGTACACGACGGTCGCGGGGCGAAGTTCACAGAGTTCGGTGGGTGGGACATGCCGGTGGAGTTCGACTCCATCCGCGACGAGCACACTGCAGTCCGCGAATCCGTTGGCATCTTCGACGTCTCGCACATGAGCGAGATTCGGGTGTCCGGACCGGACGCGACGGCGCTCATGCAGCGACTCACCTCGAACGACGTGACTCGACTCGACCCCGGCGACTCACAGTATTCGACTATCACGGACGACGAGGGGACCATCCTCGACGACACCGTCGTCTATCGACTACCGCTTGACGACGAACACGACGAGGACGACGACCCGACGTACCTCTTCATCCCGAACGCCGGACACGACGAGCAGATGTACGACCGCTGGACGGAGTTCCGCGACGATTGGGACCTCGACGCCACCGTCGACGACGTCACCGAGGAGTGGGCGATGTTCGCGGTCCAAGGCCCGGACTCGCCGGACCTGGTCGGTGACGAAGCGGGCAGTGCAGTCCTCGACCTCTCGAAGTTCCAAGCCACGTGGGCCGACGTCGAGGGCGCTCGCTGTCTGGTCGCCCGAACCGGCTACACCGGCGAGGACGGCTTCGAGATTCTCTGTCCGTGGGACGCCGCCGAGGACGTGTGGAGCGCCTTCGACTGCCAACCGTGTGGTCTCGGCGCGCGCGACACGCTCCGTATCGAGATGGGCTTTCTCCTCTCGGGACAGGACTTCGACCCCGAGTCGGAGCCACGGAACCCCTACGAGGCGGGCGTCGGCTTCACGGTCAAACTCGACACCGAGTTCGTCGGCCGCGACGCGCTTGCCACGGTCAAGGAAGAAGGAATCGACGAGTCGTTCGTCGGCCTGACGCTCCTCGACCGTGGCGTCGCTCGCGCGGGCTACGAACTCACCGACGAGGACGGCGACGTCGTCGGCCACGTCACGAGCGGAACGATGAGTCCGACACTGGGCGAGGCGGTAGCACTGGGCTACCTCCCGACCGAACTCGCGGAACCCGGCACGCGCGTCAACGTCGTGGTCCGCGGTCGAGAAAAGCGCGCAGAAGTAACTGAAACCCCTTTCCTCAACCAATGAGCTTCGAAGTACCTGACGACCTGCGTTACATGGAATCGCACGAGTGGACGAGCACAGACGACGGCAGCGTCCGCATCGGCATCACCGACTTCGCCCAAGACGAACTCGGCGACGTCGTCTTCGTCGAACTTCCCGGCGAGGGCGACGAAGTGACCCACGGCGAGGAGTTCGGTGTCGTCGAATCCATCAAAGCCGTCTCGGACCTCTACTCGCCCGTCTCGGGGACGGTCACCGCCGTCAACGAGGACCTGTTCGACCAGCCAGAACTCGTCAACGAGGACCCCTTCGGCGACGGCTGGATGCTCGAAGTCGACCCGAGCGACCGCGACGCACTCGACGAACTGCTGTCTGCCGACGAGTACCGCGACCAGATCGAATGACGCGACACGAACAGGGCAGTCCGTACGCCCCGCACACATCCGAGGAGACGGCCGCGATGCTCGACGTCGTCGGCGTCGACAGCGAGGAGGCGCTGTTCGACATCCCCGACGACGTCGCCTTCACCGGCGAGTTCGGTATCGACTCGCGCGGCGAGCGTGAACTCCGTGGCGAACTCTCGCGACTGTTCGCCAAGAACGACGACCTGACGGAGTTCCTCGGCCGGGGGCACTACGACCACTACGTCCCCTCGCTCGTCGACAACCTCTCGCTCCGTTCGGAGTTCCTCACGAGTTACACGCAGTACCAACCCGAGATTACGCAGGGGTTCCTGCAGGTGCTCTTCGAGTACCAGTCGATGCTGGTCGAACTCACCGGTTTGCCCATCGCCAACTGTTCGATGTACGACGCGGCGACGGGTATCGCCGAGGCCGCCCGACTGGCGAACCGCGTCCGACAGGCGTCGGGCACCACGGTGCTCGTCCCCGAGACGCTCCGCGCGGGCAAGTACGGCGTCGTCGAGAACTACGTCGGCGGCACCGACCTGACGCTCGACAGCTATCCGATGGACGACGGCAACGTCGACGTCGACGCACTCGCCGACGCCGTCGGCGACGACACCGTGATGGTGTACGTCGAGAACCCCACCGTTCGGGGTGCCATCGAGGAGAACCTCGCCGACATCGGCGAACTCGTCCACGACGAGGACGCGCTGTTCTGTCTCGGTTCCGACGTCGTCGCGCTCTCGCTCCTCGAGGAACCGGCGAGCGTCGGCGCCGACGTCGTCGTCGGTGAGGCCGAAGTGCTGGGACTGCCGACGAGTTTCGGCATGGGACTCGGCATCTTCGCCACGCGCGAAGACTACCTCCGACAGGTGCCGGGGCGACTCGTCGGCATCAGCGAGGACGCCAGCGACCGCCGCGCGTACACGCTTACACTCCAGACACGCGAACAGCACATCCGGAAGGAGCGAGCGACGAGTAACATCTGTACGAACCAGGCGTGGGTCGCACTCCGCGCGGCCATCCACGCGGCGTCGCTCGGCCCGTCCGGCCTCGTGGACCTCGCAGAGGACTGCGTCCGCGACGCCGCGGAACTGGCCGCACGACTCGACGACGTGTCGGGTATCCAAGCGCCCGTCCACGACCGACATCACTTCCGCGAGTTCGTCGCCCACACCGACCAACCCGCGGCGGCCGTCGCCGAGGACCTCGAAGCCGAGGGGTTCGCCGTCCACGTCGTCGGCGAACACGAGATACAGGTGTGTGTGACCGAGACGAACGCCGACCACGTCGACGCGCTGGTCGCGGCGTTCGAGGAGGTGGCCTGAATGTACGACCAAGCACGATTCACGCAGAACGGCGAGTACGAACCGCTCCTCTCGGAGAAGGATAGCACGAAGGTGGAAGTCGGCGGTGACGACTCACCGCTGCCGGACGACCTGACGCGCGACTCGCTGGAACTGCCGGAGCTTTCGGAACCAGAGTTGGCCCGGCACTACACGCGACTCTCGCAGATGAACTACGGCGTCGAGACCGGTCCCTACCCGCTCGGCAGTTGTACGATGAAGTACAACCCGAAGTTCACCGAGGACGTCGCCGCCGACCCCAACGCGGCGATTCACCCCGACCGCTCCGAGCGGTCGATGCAGGGGACCTTGGAGATGCTCTATCACCTCCAAGACTACCTCGGTCGCATCGGCGGGATGGACGCGGTGACGCTCCAGCCTCCGGCCGGTGCCGCCGGTGAGTTCACCGGCATTCTCGTCGCGAAGGCGTACCACGAGGCACAGGGCAACGAGCGAAGCGAGGTTATCATCCCCGCCAGCGCCCACGGGACGAACTTCGCCACGGCGGCGATGGCCGGATACGACGTGGTCGAACTCCCCTCGGGCGACGACGGCCGCGTCGACTTGGACGCTCTCGAAGCGGCGGTCAGCGAAGACACCGCCGCGCTGATGCTCACGAACCCGAACACCGTGGGACTGTTCGAGCGCGACATCACCGAAATCGCCGAGATGGTCCACGACGTTGGCGGCCTGCTCTACTACGACGGCGCGAACCTCAACGCGCTCCTCGGCCGCGCTCGTCCCGGCGACATGGGCTTCGACATCATGCACTACAACGTCCACAAGACGTTCGCCACGCCGCACGGCGGCGGTGGCCCCGGTGCCGGGCCGGTCGGCGTCGTCGACGAACTCGCCGAGTTCTTGTCGAGTCCACAGGTTCGGCGAAACGACGGCGGGTTCGAACTGTTCGACCCCGAGCACTCTATCGGAAAGGTCCACGGCTTCTACGGTAACTGGCTGGTCTTGGTGAAGGCCTACGCCTACATCGCCCGACTCGGCGACGAGGGCCTCGAAGACGCCAGCGCGAAGGCCGTGCTCAACGCGAACTACCTCGGGTCCCAGATAGAGTACGACATCCCGTACGGCCCGTTCCACCACGAGTTCGCGGCAACCTCGGGCGAGCAAGACGCCGCCGACGTGGCCAAGCGGATGCTCGACTACGGCGTCCACCCGCCGACGACGAAGTGGCCCGAGATGGTGCCGGAAGCGATGCTCACAGAGCCAACAGAGGTCGAGAACCGCGAGACGCTCGACGACCTCGCCACCGCGTTCAACGCCGCTCACGGCGAGGACGACGAGACGCTCGAACACGCGCCGAACAAGACGACTGCTCGTCGCATCGACCAGGTGAGTGCCGCGCGCAACCCGCGACTGTCGTGGCACGCACTCGGTGACGCTGACGAGTAACTGCAACCAGCATCCGCTCCGCGCTCGTTTTTCGTCTCTCCCCGGTCCGGACACGTCTCGAAGATGATTCGAACAGGCTCGACTGTGACTGGGTGGTGGTAGATGACCGTTCGAGAGAGATTTGTGACACATCCTTCCCCCTCCGACGTGTCGGTCTCTCGCCCGCCAAATTATCAGTTCCGATGATATAATGTCAATAAAGACTTTTTGTGTGAATATACTGTTGCGCAAGTACCAAATGAGGAGCGGGCGTGACCCTCCACAATGGTCCTCGGAAACGTCTTCCTCTCTCCGCTTGCACTCCTCGCACTCCTGACGGCGGTGCCGGTGATTCTCCTCTATCTCATTCGACCAGACCCGAACGAGATAGACCTCCCGACACTCCGGTTCCTGAACGACGAGCGCGGTGAAGACGCGTCGAACCCGCTGTTGGAACGACTCAGTCGGAGCCTCCTCCTCTTGTTGCAACTCGCCGTCTTGATTCTCCTCGTAACGTCGCTCGCGACGCCGTACACGCTTGTCTCAGAAGCGGAGACGGTCGAAGAGACCGTCATCGTCGTCGACGGAAGCGCCAGTATGGGAACCGAAGACGGCGGGACGACTCGCTTCGCTCGTGCCGTCGACAGTGCGAGAGACGCGACGTCGACGACGACGTCAGTCGTGTTCGTCGGCCGCGAGGGCGACGTCCGTGTGCGCGGCGGGACGGCCGACGAGGCCCGCCGAGCGCTCGGCGACATGCGCGTCACCGACGTCTCTGGGGACCTCCGCGACGGTATCGCGCAGGCGTCGGCCGTCGCAGGCGAGAACGCTCGCGTCGTCGTGTTCAGCGACTTCGCCGACGACGGCGGATGGGAGGACGCCGTCGAGTCGGCCCGTGCGCGTGGACTGCTCGTCGACCTGCGGCAGTTCGCCGGTGGCGGCGACGACAACGTCGGCATCGTCGACCAGTCGTTCACCGGCGCGGAGGTGACGTTCACGGTGAAGAACTACGGCGAGTCCGACGTCGAACGGACGCTCTCGCTGGGTAACCAAGAGCAGACGCTCTCTCTCGGCAGCGGCGACGTGACGACGGCGACGTTCGCGGTTCCCACCGGCGGTGGGACGGCCACCCTGTCACCGGGTGACTCCTTCGATACGGACGACACCGTCGCCATCGCCGCGCCCGAGGAGGCCACAATCGACGTACTCCTCTTGACGAACGACCGAAATCAGTACCTCTCGACGGCGCTCTCGGTCGTCCCCGAAGTCGACCTGACGGTTCGCTCGCCGCCGGCGAACGTCGACGAGACGTACGACGTCGTCGTCTACAGCAACATCGAATCCGGTCGGTTGCTCCGCGGAAACGTCGAAGACGGGACGCAAGCGCTCGAACGCGGCGGTGGCGTCGTCGTGCAGGCCCAAGAGGGGATGCCGAATCGGTATCCGGAACTCCTCCCCGTGGACCTCGGAGAATCCGTCGACGGGACGTCAATCGGGGGCGTCGCCGGCGACGAACTCACGCGCGACATCAACTTCCCGCCGCCGGAACGAGCGTTCACCGCCGAACCGGAGAACGGCACGCGAACACTCGTCGGACTCACCGACGGGTCGCCGCTGATTGCGACGGCCGAACAGAGCAACGGGCGCGTCCTCTACTACGGCTACATGGAGGACACCTCGTCGTTCAAGTACAACTACCAGTACCCGGTGTTCTGGAAACGCGCGATGTTCTACCTCGCCGGACGCGACCCCCTACCGGAACTGAACCGACCCGCAGGCGACGTCCTCCGGTTCGCCGAGGAACAGACCGTGACGACGCCGAGCGGAGAGGTGACGACTCGAAACATTCGGCTGGACCAGACAGGGTTCTACGAGGTGGGAAGTCGCCGCTACGGCGTCTCGCTGACGAGCGAATCCGAGTCTGCCGTCGTCGCCGAACCGCTGGAGTCACGCGACCAGAGCGTGGTCCGTGGCCGTGAGGAGGAACGACGTGTCCCCGACCCGTTCACCGAGTGGGTCGTGCTCGGCGCACTGGGGATGTCCGTCGTCGAACTTGGCTACCTCCGCCAACGGGGGGACCTATGACGTCGCTCCCGTCGACGCTGCTGTGGCAGTTCGGCCTCCCCGACTTCCCCGCGCTCCCCGGCCTACCCAGCGCGTGGGAAGTCGTCGTCGACGGCATCACGGTCGGACTCTCCCGACCGCTGCTGTTGCTCGCGCTTCCCCTCGCGCTCTTCGCGCTGTGGGCCGTCGTCTATCGGGACGCAGACGGAACTGCCTCCTCGCGGAGTCGACGGTTCTTGATGGTCTCTCGCGTCCTCATCGTCGTCTGTCTCGTCGTCGCCGCCGCCGGGCCGTACACCGTCGAACGAAAGCAGACGACCGGTCAACCGCAGGTGTCGTTGCTCGTCGACGAGTCCGACAGCATGAACGTGATGCCGAACACGGGTGACCGCCTCGCCGAGTCCATCGAGGCAGAGGGCGTTCCGGTCACGACGTCGACCATCGGACAGGGCGCGCGGTCACCCGTCGGCGACGGCATCGCCGCGAACCTCAAGGAGAACGGGACGGTGGTCGTCGTCAGCGACGGACAGGTGACAGAGGGCCGCAGTCTCGCCGAAGCGGGCGAACTCGCCACCTCCCTGAACGCGACTGTCGCCTCCGTCGAACTCGACGCCCAACGTACCGAACGCGCCGTCGTCGTCTCCGGGCCGGCGAAGACCAGCGCCGGTGTCGACAACACCTTCCTCGCCCGCGTCGAGGGCGTGAACCTCGACGGTGGCTCTCGACTCGTCGTCACCGTCGACGGCGAGACGGTCGTCGACGAGTCACTCGACGGTGAGACGACTCGCGTCGAGTTCTCCCACACCTTCGAAGACACCGGGTCGCACGAAGTCACCGCCCGCGTCGAGTCGGACGACAGTGTCGAGGACAACGACGTGTTCCGCAAGACCGTCCGTGTCGTGGAGCAACCGAAGATACTCTACGTCGCCCAGCAGGACTACCCGTTCGGCCGCTATCTGGAGGAGATTTACGACGTCGAACGCGTCGAATCCGTCCCCGACGACCTGAGTCCGTACTACGCCGTCGTCGTCCAAGACGTCGCGGCGGGGGACCTCGGCAACGTCGACAGTCTCCAGAAGTTCGTCATCGACGGCGGCGGTCTGTTGATGGTCGGCGGCGACAACTCCTTCGAGAACGGTGGCTACGAAGGCTCCTCCGTCGCCTCGATGCTTCCCGTCACGATGGGCGAGAGCGTCGGCGGGAGTACGAACCTCGTGCTCGCCATCGACGTCTCCGGCAGTTCGCAGAACGGGATGCGCGTCCAGAAGGCCGTCGCGCTCGACGCGCTCGACCAACTCGGCGACGAGAACTCCGTCGGTATCGTCGGCTTCAACCACAACGCGTACGAAGTCGCCGAACTCGCGCCGCTGTCGGAGAGTCGCGGGACGATGAGCGACCGCATCCGTCGCCTACAGAGTGGCGGTGGCACCGACATCGCGGCGGGCGTCCTCGGCGCAGAGGAGATGCTCGGCGACCAGCGCGGGTCTATCATCCTCATCAGCGACGGCCGCGGTCCGGTCGGCCCGCCGACGGCCGCCGCCCAGCGACTGGGCGAACGCGGCACTCGTATCATCGCCGTCGGAACCGGAAACCCGAACGAGGCGCACCTCCGGCGTATCGCCGAAGCGTCCGGCGGGAGTTACTTCCGTGCGACGGACACCGACCGTCTGCGACTGCTGTTCGGTGGGTCGTCGCGGCGGTATCAAGGCAACACCCTCACCATCGTCGACCGGAACTCGTTCGTCACGTCGGGCGTCGAACTGACCGCCGACCCGGCGAAGAACAACGACGTCTCGGTCCGAACGGGCGCAGACTACCTCGTCGCATCGAGTTCCGGTAAGCCCGCCGTCGCCTCGTGGCGCTACGGTCTCGGACGGGTCGGAACCATCACCGCTTACGGCGACGACGGGACGCTCGATGGGTTGCTGACGGCACCCGATTCGTTGCTCTTGACGAAATCGACGAACTACGTCATCGGTGACCCCGAACGGAAGGCGACTGGCGTCGCAGAGGCCGCGGACACACGCGTCGGTCAATCGACGACGGTCACCTATCGGGGGACCGACGCGCCGGACGGCGGCGAGAACGTCTCCGTCCGGCAGGTTGCCCCCGAAACGTATCAGGCGACGGTGACACCCACCGCGATGGGCTACGAGTCGCTGTTCGGTGCGGAGTACGCGGTCAACTACCGGTCGGAGTACGCGGCCTACGGACAGGCCGGGTCTCTGACCGACGTCGTTCGGGCGACGAACGGAACCGTGTTCGCCCCGAACGACGCCAGCGGCATCGCCGACTTCGCCCGCGAGCAGTCGACGCGGGTTCGCGACGTCGAAACGACGTGGGACTGGCTATTCCTCCTGTTAGGACTGTCGGCCTACGTGATTGAAGTACTGGTACGCCGAATCCGTGTGTACACCGGTCGTACCTCCAACGAGAGTGGTCTTTCATGAGTTACCTCGGCCGATCAATCAACCTCGCACTCGTCGTCCTCGTCGTCCTCGCCGTCGCGGGGACTGCCGGAGCCTCGCTGTTCTATCAGCACTCCGCAGATCAACTCGAACGACAAAACGAACAGCTTCGCTCCGAGAACAAAGAGCTGAAACAAGACCTCTCTGCGACCGAGTCGAACCTCTCGCAGACCCGTGACAAACTGCAAGAGGCGAACCAGACGTTAGAGAACGCACAGGGTGACGTCGGACAGGTCTCGAACAAACTCGAAGGGACCGAGAAACAGCTCAGCGAGACGATAAACGAGCTCTCGGAGACCCAAGAGGAACTCGACCAGACGGAAGCCGACCTCGAAGAGACGCAAACCGAACTCCGGCAAGCCCGGAGCGAACTGGAGACGGCGCAGGGACGGGTCGAGACGCTCGAAACGCGCGTCGAGACGCTCGAAACCGAGCGAGATAACCTCGCCGCGGAACGCGACCAACTCCAAGAGACGGTCGACACCCAACGCGACCAGATTACCCAACTCGAAGCCCGCGTCGACGAGTTGGAGTCGGCGCTCCAGAGCGTCTGTAACTCCATCGAAGGCGAGAGACCGGCGGGGTGTTCGGTGTGAGCGGAGAGACGAAGGCGACGGCGAGCGCGAACACCGCGAACGCCGAGACGAGCGCCACCCGCGGCGAAGTGTCGAACGCACTCCGCGAAATCCGTCGCGAGGGCTACAAAATCGCGTTCATCTACGGTATCGTCGACGCTGCACTCGTGACGCTGTGTGCGAACATGGCGTTTCAACTCTTCACCCCGACGTGGGTCGAAGGGTCGACAACGATACCTGCCGCCGACGTGGCGGTCCCCCATGCGATGCTCGTCGCCCTCGGTCTCGGTCTGCTCGTCCTCGTCGTCGAGACGCTGCTTCGAGCACGACGCCCCATCGTCGAGCAGTTCGAGGCGGCGAACCCCGAGGTTCGCGAGATGCTCCGAACTGCCCGTGACGCCGTCGCTGCCGACCGTAACTCGCGGATGGCGGGCGTGCTGTACGGCGACGTGCTCGACCGACTCCGCGAGACGTCGAGTATCGGTCTCGTCGACCTCCGGCGACTGTCGGGGACGCTCCTCGTCGTCGTGCTGTTGAGCGTCGCGAGTATCCAAGTCGCCGTGGTCAACATCGACTTCGGTGGCCCCGACGCGGCGGGCGGTCCGGGCGACCAAGACTCCTCGTACGACGGCCTGCGCGACGGTAACGAAGTTCTCGGCGACGCCGAAGACGTCTCGGCGGGCGACAACGACATCGACGCCGAAATCTCTGGCTCCGGCGAGGGCAATGCGCCACCCGGCGGTGCACCCTCGTCGTACGACTCCGGGGGTATCCCCTCGGCCGACGTCGAGAGCCAACAGGCCGGATTTAGCTCCGGCGAACGACTCGAAGACTCCGAACTGATTCGCGACTACAACCTCGAACTCCGCAACGAAACCAATGTCTGAGAACCCACAGAGTAACGGCGACGTACTGACTGCGAGCGACGACGATATCGACGAACTCCAGGCCCGACTGGGCCGTGTCCGCGAGGAGATTGGCAAACGAATCGTCGGTCAAGAGACCGTCCTCGAACAACTGCTCGTCTGTCTGCTGTGTGACGGCAACGCGCTGCTCGAATCGAACCCCGGACTCGGGAAGACGTCGATGATTCGGGCGCTCTCGGACGTCATCGACCTCGACTTCTCTCGGATTCAGAACACGCCCGACCTGATGCCCTCGGACATCACGGGGACCGAAATCATCCGTGACAACGAACACGGTCGGGAGTTCGTCTTCGAGGAGGGGCCCATCTTCGCGAACGTCGTCCTCGCCGACGAGATAAACCGGGCGACGCCGAAGACGCAGGCCGCACTGCTCGAAGCGATGCAGGAGAAACAGGTGACGGCCGCCGGCGAGACCTACCAGTTGCCGCGTCCGTTCTTCGTGCTCGCGACGCAGAACCCTATCGACCAAGAGGGGACGTACCCGCTACCGGAGGCACAGACAGACCGATTCCTCCTGAAAATCGTCCTCGACTACCCGACCTACGAAGACGAGAAGCGAATCGTCGAACTCTACACCGAGGGGTCGGGGACGCCGGAGGTCGAACAGGTCGTCTCGAAGGCACAACTCCAGACGATTCAGTCGCTCGTCCGCGAGGTGCCGATTGCGGAGGACATCCGCGACCGGGCGATTTCGCTCGTCCGAGCGACCCGCGACTCGGAGAACATCGAGTACGGCGCGAGTCCGCGTGCGAGTATGGCACTCGTCCTCGCCGGGAAAGCGCGGGCGTTCCTCCGCGGACGTGCCCACGTGAAGTGGGAGGACGTCGAGGCGATGGCCCCGCCCGTCCTCCGTCACCGCATCCTCGTCGACTTCCGCGCCGAGCGTGAGGGGCTGACGCCGGACGAGGCGGTTGCCTCTCTCGCCGCCGAGCGATGATCGACCCCGCGTTCCTCGACGAACTCGACCGGTTTCGGTCGGCGTTGAAACGCCAGAGTTCGTCCGTCCGACAGGGCGAACAGCGCTCCAAGAGCGTCGGCGAGGGGTTGACGTTCAGCGACTACCGACGCTACGTCCGCGGCGACGACACGCGACTCATCGACTGGAAACTGTTCGCGCGGACTGGTGAGTACTTCATCAAGCAGTTCGAGGCCGAACGGAGTCTGACCGTCCACGTCCTCGTCGACGCCAGCGGGTCGATGGGCTACGGCGACGAGGAGACGAACAAGTTCGAGTACGCCGCCAAACTCGGTCTCGGGTTCGCCTACCTCACCGTCGAGGAGAACAACGACTTCCAGTTCTCGCTGTTCGACGATAGAGTCGAACGACTCGACACCGGGCGGTCGAACCGTGGTGAACTCCTCCGTCTGGTAGAGCAGTTGAACGACGTCGACCCGAGCGGCGAGGGCGACTTCGCGACGGCACTCGACAGCTACGGGTCGACCGTCCAGAGTCGCTCGCTCGTCGTCGTGTTGAGCGACTGTCTCGCCGACCCCGACGCAATCGAGGCGGGTCTGGCGGGCGTGGGTCGAAGCGGTATCGTCGTCGGAACGGTGCTCTCGCCACGAGAACTCCGTCCGAACCCGACCGGTGACACGCTGTTTCGTGACCCCGAGACGACGGAGACGCTGCGGACCTACTTCGGCGGTGCGCGGACCAAGTCGTATCAAGACCGACTGGAGACACACGTCTCGTCGGTCGAAGAGCGGTGTCGTCGCTTCCGGGCCGAACACACGCTCGTCGACACGGGCGAGGACTTCTTCGACTCGTTCGGCGACGTCTGGGTCGGGTGACGGATACGGCGGCCGCTCACTCGTGTTCACAGCGTCGAAAGGAGACGAGAACAGAGAGTAGCGAGTGAACAGACCTTAGTTGGCGAGCGCCTGACCAGGCTGTCCGTTCCGTGTCTGCTCGTGGTCGAGCAGTTCCTGATAGCGGTTTCGGATGGTGACCTCACTGACCTTCGTCACGTCGGAGACAGCCCCCTGCGTGAGGCGTTCGTTGACGAGCAGACCGGCGGCGTAGAGCGCCGCACCGGCGAGTCCGACTGGACTCTTGCCGCTGTGGATTCCTGCTTCCTTGGCGTGTCGAAGCAAGTCGTGTGCGCGTTCTTCGAGTTCGTCGCTTACGTCGAGGTCCGACGCGAACTGCGCGATGTAGTTCTCCGGGTCCGGCGGGGCGACTTCGAGTTTGAGTTCGCGAACGACGTAGCGATAGGTTCGTTTGAACTCCATCGAGTCGACGCGGCTGACCGACGCCACGTCGTCGAGGGTTCGCGGGACGTTGGCCTGTCGTGCGGCGGCGTAGACGCAGGCCGTCGCGACGCCCTCGATAGACCGTCCGGGCAAGAGGTCTTCTGCGAGTGCGCGGCGGTAGATGACCGACGCTGTCTCGCGGACGTTCTTCGGGAGACCGAGTGCAGACCCCATACGCTCGATTTCGCCGAGCGCCTGCTTCAGGTTGCGCTCCTTGGAGTCACGGGTTCGGAACCGTTCGTCCCAGGTGCGGAGCCGCTGCATCTTCTCGCGCTGTCTCGACGACAGCGAGTTGCCGTAGGCGTCTCGGTTCTGCCAGCCGATGTTCGTCGACAGCCCCTTGTCGTGCATCATATTCGTCGTCGGTGCGCCGACGCGGGACTTCGAGTCTCGCTCACCGGCGTCGAAGGCGCGCCACTCCGGGCCGTGGTCTATCTCGTCCTCGTCGACGACGAGTCCGCAGCTCTCACAGAGTGTCTCGCCGTGTTCGGTATCGTGTGCGAGGTGGCCGCCACACTCCGGGCAGGTGACTTCTTTCGTCGATTCGCTCGTCTCTTCGACCGTTTCACTGGATTCTGTCGGACGGTACGGGGTCGGGCGTCGTTTCTGTCGAATTGTTTCGGTGGTGGTGACTGTTGTCGGACCGCCCGGCGTCGCCGAGTGGCCCGATGGGGCGGAGTCAACGCTCCAGTTAGAGGGAAGGGCTGCACCTCCTTAAGTAGTAGTTTGGTACGTACCAATCTAGGCGTGATACGACACTGGCAATCGAATGATGGATTCACAGCCGAAAAAGGAATTGGCGGGCCTAATTCGGGTGAGAACGATTCGAGAGGCTGTGGCCAAAACGACAGCCACAGGTAATAGAACTATATCGGTACACACCAATCGTTGTCTATGCGCGAGTTCGTCATCACGATTCGGTACGAACGAGGAAGTGACCCCCTGATGGACGTCTTCGCTGACCATCCGGAGTTGGTCGGCCAGTCGCTGGCCTGCTCTGTCACCACCGACAGCATGTGGCGACTCGACCGCTTCGGCGGGCCGGATTCGGCTCTCGACTCACTCGAAGACGCGCTCCTCGACTCCGAGCGCTGTGAAGAGTGTCTGAGTCCACACACCTGCCACTGCCACTGCGAGTACGAAGTCGTCACGGAGTCGTCGTCGACGAGGACGGTGTACTCGTATCGTCCGGAACTCGACGGCTGTCACTCCGTCCCCTACCTCGCCGCGTGCGAACTCGGCGACGGACTGTTGTTCGAGGTGAGTCGTCACGAGAACCGATGTCGCTGGCGCATCCTCCTCCGCGAGGGACAGAGCGTCGGAAGCCTCTACGACCGACTACAGGAAGACCTTCGAGAGGGAGTCACTATCGACCTCGAACAACTCGGTAGACCGACACGCTGGGGAGACGGGTTCGTCACGCTCGCCGACCTGCCAGCGACCCAACGGACGACACTCGAAGCGGCCGTCGACGGCGGCTACTACGAGACACCACGAGCGACGACGGCAGAAGCGCTCGCCGAACGTCTCGGCGTCCCGCAGTCGACGTTCCAGTATCGGTTGCAGCGTGCCGAGGCGTGGTTGGCGACACAGTTCGTCAGCGAGACGCTATGACTGGCGTATGAGTCTGCTCTAGACGACCGCGGAACGATATGCGTGCTACCCTCTCGATTGGATATCGCGACGAGTGCTTTATCAGCTGCAGATATTGGTCGAGTGGAGGGATAACGACGTCTTAGCGGGAGAGAGCGCGAGCGACGTCACTCGGCGTGTAGGTGTGCCAGCGTGACGAGAGTGCGCTCAGGCAGAACTGTCGACTTCGCCGTCGATGAGCACGAAGCCGTAGTCGCACTCGGTGCATCGCCACTTCGTCTTCTCTCCGAGATGGACCGTCGTGCTCGCCGCGCGATAGAACTCCTGCGACTCTCCACACTCGGGACAGTCGTGCTCGATCTCTAAGCTCATACCGGTGAGTGCGGCGTGGGGTGTGTTGAAGATGTTGATTCAGTAGCTTCGAGTGGAGATATCCACAGACTAGCCTCGACCACCCGGTTGGCTCCTCGTCTATCGAGTGGAGGGCTGTATACCGTGCCTCTCGTGCATGTGCGTACCAACACGAGCGACGAGTCGGTGATAAACTGTGTTGTGCAATACACAATCGAACTCGCCGTGCAATCTGACTCGGGGGGACGCTCCCTCGGCCGCCGGTTCCCGAGCGCTTTATCGAGCACCCACCGAAGGAGTCCTATGCGCGCAGCAGTCTACCACGGCCCCGGTGAGATTCGTGTCGAGTCGGTACCGGACCTCGAAATCGAATCGTCGAGAGACGCAATCGTCCGCGTGACGCACACCGCTGTCTGTGGCTCCGACCTCTGGTTCTATCGCGGGCAGAGTGAGCGGGAAGCACCCTCACGCGTCGGTCACGAACCGATGGGAATCGTCGAAGCAGTCGGCGACGACGTTCGGTCCGTCGAACCCGGCGACCGCGTGTTCGCACCGTTCGTGATGAGCTGTGGCTTCTGTGAGTTCTGTCGCAAAGGACTGCATACCTCGTGTGTGAACGGCGAATCGTGGAACGGTGACAACGGTGGCGCACAGGGTGAGTACGTCCGTTGTTCGCACGCCGACGGGACGCTCGTCCGCGTTCCCGAGCGACACGCAGACGACGAGGACACGCTGCAGGCACTGCTTCCGCTGACCGACGTGATGGGGACCGGCCACCACGCGGCGGTCAGCGCCGGTGTCGAGGCCGGGTCGACCTGTGCCGTCGTCGGCGACGGTGCCGTCGGTCTGTGTGGTGTCCTCGCGGCCCGTCGACTCGGCGCAGAGCGTATCATCGCGCTCGGCCACCACGAGGACCGACTCGATATCGCCGAGGAGTTCGGTGCGACCGACCTCGTGACCGACCGCGGCGACGACGCAATCGAGCGCGTCGAGGAACTGACCGGCGGTGGCGTCAACCACGTCCTCGAATGCGTCGGCGCGGCGTCGGCGATGGAGACGGCCGTCGGCATCTGTCGTCCCGGCGGTACCGTCGGCTACGTCGGCGTCCCGCACGGACTCGACGGTGGACTCGACCTCTACCCCTTCTTCGGCGACAACGTCTCGCTCCGCGGTGGCGTCGCTCCCGTGCGGGCGTACGCAGAGGAGTTGATGGCGGACGTACTGCAGGGGACGCTCGACCCCTCACCCATCCTCACGAAGACAGTCGACCTCGACGGCGTGCCAGAGGGCTACCGGGCGATGGACGAACGTGATGCAGTGAAAGTACTCGTCAAACCGTAACTCGACACTCTCACGGTCGGCCAGAGTGTGACTGAGGAACAGACAGGCTATTCACGTCTGGCGAAGAGGTTCGACCGATGGGACGGTATCGAACTCTCGCGTTGTTCTCGTTGCTCTCGTTGGTGTGGGGTTCGGCGTTCGTCGTCACGAAAGTCGGACTCGACTATCTCCCGCCGGCACTCTTTGCGGCCTTTCGGTTCGACGTCGCGTCGGTCGTTCTCTTCGGCTACGCGGTGCTGAAGTACGACCGACTGTGGCCCCAGACGCGCGGCGACTGGCGGCAGATTGCGACCGGTGGCGTCCTCCTCATCGGCGCACATCACGCCTTTCTCTTCGCCGGTCAGCAGTACGTCCAGAGTGCCGTCGCCGCGGTTCTCCTCGGGTTGATTCCCGTCGTCACCCCGGCGTTGACCCGAGCAGTGTCGTCCTCCGAGCGACTCTCACCGACCGGTCTCCTCGGCGTGCTCGTCGGCTTCCTCGGCGTCGTCATCATCGCCGACCCGAACCCGGCGAACCTGTTGTCGGCGAATCTGCGTGGTATCGCGCTCGTACTCGCGTCCGCCGTCGTGTTCGCACTCGGCGCGGTGTTGACTCACGGCACTCGACCGTCGCTTCCGACGATTACGCTGCAGGCGTGGATGATGGCGGTCGGTGCAGGCTTACTCCACGTCACGAGTGCGCTACTCCCGTCGGAGTCACTCGCCAGCGCGCAGTGGACGTTCGATGCGGTGGCGGCACTGGTCTATCTGAGCGTCGTCGCTGGCGCGCTGGGGTTTTTCCTCTACTTCGACCTGCTCGACATGCTCGGGCCCATCGAGATGAGCCTCATCGAGTACGTCATCCCTCTGTTCGCGGCGGTGGTCGGGTGGGTTGCGCTCGGCGAGACGCCGACGGTCACGACGGCGCTCGGCTTTCTCGTCATCTTCGTCGGGTTCTCACTGTTGAAGTTCGAGATGCTCGTGCGTGAGTTCCAACGGCTATACGGCGTCGTCAGGCGCGTTCGAACGGAGCGAAACACGTGAGGTGCGAAGAGTTGCCGCGCCCAGTCTGTCACGTACGGCCGCTGGGCGAAGGTACTTCCCTCCGGCGTTCGAACGGCACAGTATGTCTATCACCCTGTACTCACTGGATGGCTGTCCGTACTGTGAGAAAGTCCACGACGCGCTCGACGCGAACAAAATCGAGTACGAGACGCACTGGGTCGAGGGGTTACACTCCAAGCGGAACGAAGTGAAGAAGGTGAGCGGTCAGCGCGGTGTCCCAGTCCTCGTCGACGAGGACCGCGGCGTGACGATGGCCGAGAGCGAGAAGATTCTCGAATACGTCGAACAGAGCCTCGCCTGACGATACTGGGGCGGCGACGTTAGCGACCCAAGAGCGCACAGCGTCGGGTCGATGAGTAGATTCGGTCGACAGCGCAATCGCTCACGCTGTAAGAATCAGGGAAGTGGACCCGTTTAGACCGGGTGATGCCCACGGTCGAATCGGGTCGGAACAGACGCGGTGTACACGTTCTGTGTGACACCGTGGTTTAGGGTAGCCTAATCTAAGACATAAACGTGTCGATTTAGGCTGGCCTAAACTCACCCCCAGGTATGACAACTGTGCGCAAGGAATATATCTGTCGTCAGCCTAAGGACGAATATGAACCGTCACTTCAGCGACGCGTGGTACTACCAGAAACGAGCGGCTTCACACCTTCGAGCGGGACTCGCCGAAGAGCTTGCGCCAGTCGAAAATCGAGTTCGGAGAGCGGCCGGCCGAGAGCGGCCATCCGAACCGAAGCGACTCGAGAAGGTCCAACACGAACTTCGGCGTGCAGAGGGAAGAGGAAAGCACGCGCTCAAAGGTGCGAAAGGCCGAATCGACGACTACCGCGGCAGTGCGGCTACGGCCAGCGAGTGACCGAACAAGGTAACCCTTAAGTGTCGAAGCGGGGTACGATGTTTTGCCGGGTTGGTGGTCTAGCCAGGTTATGACGGCTCCTTCACACGGAGCAGGTCGGCAGTTCGAATCTGCCCCAACCCACTACATTTTCGCGACGAACCTCACGGCGAGTACCTCGTGTACTCGCCACCCGTGAGTCGCGTGAATTCGATACGTGGGGGATTTCGAACTGGGGAGTGAAGCGAACGGTAGTGAGCGGAACGACCCGAGTTCGAATCTGCCCCAACCCATTTTCTGACTCTTCGTAACTCTGAGCAGAGCGATCATGGTTCGTCTCCGCCCCGAATCGTTCTCTCCGCCTTCCTGCTCGTCACGACGCTTTTCACCACACCGGCCCTACACCACTCGTGTCATCGTTCACGGCGACGCTCTTCGACCTCGACGGGACGCTCTGCCGACAGGAGCAAGACGTCGAGACCATCTACTACGGCGCGTTCGAGCAGGCCGGTGTCGACCCGTTCGGTGTCCCGAGTGACCTCTGGAACGCACTCGACGGTCCACCGCCGACGACGCCCGAGGGACAGACACGGTATCTCACGGGTGGGTTCGTGAAGGTCGCCGCCCAATACGACCGCCAGTCGGTCGACCCGACGGCACTCGCCGACGGCTTCCTCGACACCGTCGACTACGCCGCCGTCTCGCTGCTTCCCGGGGCGACGGCGGCGCTCGACGCCGCTCGCGGCGAGGGGTTCGTCGGTCTCGTCACCAACGGCCCGGAGTACCGCCAGTCGGTGAAACTCGACGCCCTCAGCCTCGCCGACGCTTTCGACGTGGTCGTCTTCGCGGGCGACATGACGCGTCGAAAGCCCCACCGTGACCCGTTCGACCGCGCGCTAGCGAGTATCGAGACGGCCGCCGAGTCGGCGCTGTACGTCGGGAACTCGTTGGAGTACGACGTCGCCGGCGCACAGGGTGCTGGCCTTCGCGCGGCGTGGTACCGCGAAGACGAAACGGCGGATACAGGAGCCTACCGACCCGACTACGTGCTCGACTCGCTGACCGACCTCTCGGCAATCTTCGAGGAGACGCTGTGAGCGACGCGTGGGACGCCCGAGACGTGCTACGCCAAGTCGCTCCCGAGCGACGAGTCGCGTCGACGACGTCGATTCGACGGGGTAACCACAAACAGACGACTATCGCCACGTTCGCCGACGGCGACCACGTGGTCGTCCAACTGTCGAGCGACCCCGACGCGCTCCGGACGGAGTTCGCGCTCGCCCGAGCGGTCCGCGAACGAACGTCGATTCCGGTCCCGTCTGTGGTCGCTGCAGGCGAAATCGACGACGGAGGCGAGACGGGATACGTCGTCGTCGAGCGTGCTGCAGGCGTCGACCTGCACACGCAGTTCGCCGACTTGTCGAGCGACGACCAACGCCGACTCGCCCACTCGTTCGGTCGCTACCTCGCCGAACTCCACGAAGCCTTCCGGTTCGACGGATACGGTAACGTCGTGGCCAGCGGCGGCGACGGCAAAGCAGAACCGACGACGTTCGAGGTACGGACTCCAGAGACAGCCTGGTCCTCGTGGTTCTACGCGTACGCACGCGAGGGAGTCGACGCACTGCCACCCGCGTTCGACTCACTCCGAGCGGACCTGTTCGATGCGATTGTAGCGAGTGACCTCCCGACTGCGCCGGCGTCTGTGTTGTTTCCGTGGGACCTTCGGCCCGGCAACGCACTCGTCGACGACGGGTCGGTCACGGCAGTCCTCGACTGGGGCGACCCACTCGCTGCCGCGGCCGGACTCTCCGTCGCAAAGACAGAGCATCTCGTCGCCGACTGGTACGTCTCTGATGAAGCGCCGTTGCGGGCGGCGTTCAGAGCGGGGTATCGGTCGGTTCGGCCGCTCCCAGCGACGCCGACACTCTATCGTATCGTCGCCGTCGTCCGGTCGGCAGTCGACTCACAGGGTGTCGTGACACGGCCGCAGTATCCGGAACTCGGCGGGCAGGCGGCCGTCGACTTCCACGCCGACCGCTTGAGCGACCTGCTCTCGTCGCTCCCACCCGACTCTTGACGGTCGTTGCTGTGACGACGCTTTCGACGGATGGACACCGAGACGACCACGCTTGTTACCGCCATTCTGTTTAGATGAGTGTTTAGATAATTAGCTAAATAGATAATTAGTTATCTACTCAACTGTCTGACCAATACTGCGCTCGTCTCGATGCAGAGCCACGAGTCTGAGAGGAGGGTGCGACTAGGAGCAAGGCGTTCCGGAAACGGAGGCGTTCGGCACTAACGCTTAACCGCGAGAGCGGCGAACGGTCGGTGAATGGGTCAGAGGAAGCGGACGATTCTCCGCGTGGACCTCACCACACAAACGGTTCGGAGCGAACGCGTTCGGGAGCGATGGCTTCGAGAGTACGTCGGTGGGAAGGGACTCGGTGCGCGCTACCTCTACGAGGACGTGCCCGCCGGGGCCGACCCACTGGGGCCGGACAACTGCCTCGCGTTCCTCCTCGGACCACTCTCGGGACATCTCCCCGGTGAGACACGGTACGCGGCCGTCACGAAATCACCACTCACGGGAGCGTTCCTCGACTCCTACAGCGGCGGGTCGTTTCCTGCTCGACTGGCCGGGTCGCTCGGCGAGAGCCTCGGACTGGTGGTCGAAGGACGAGCGAGCGAACCGGTCGTCCTCGTCGTCGACGAGGGAGACGCTCGTATCGAACCCGCATCGGACGTGTGGGGTGCCGACACCGTCGAGACGGCCGAGCGGTTCTCCGACGCCGCCGTCGCTTGTATCGGTCCGGCGGGCGAAGCACGCGTCGGCTACGCGACTATCGCTTCCGACGGTGGCGAGCACCACGCCGGCCGCGGCGGTGCAGGCGCGGTGATGGGCAGTAAGCGACTGAAAGCCGTCGTCGCTCGGGGCGACCCGCCCGAGACGCCGCCGGACCTCGCTCGGCTTCGAGAGCAGGACGGCGCGGCGTTCGCCGACGGCGAGACGGGCAGGTGGCTCACCGCAGGCGAGACACTGGAGTCGGTCGACTTCGCCAACGAAGTCGGCGTCCTCGCCAGTGAAGGGTGGCAACACGGGCAGTTCGACGGTGCCGACGACATCGGTGTCGAGGCTGCCCGAGACGCCTCGGTCGGCCGCGAGAACCCCGAGGACGCAGTTCCGGGCGGGTTCCGCGTCGAGACGGACGGCGACGAGAGCGTCCCACGCGGGGCCGCACCGATGACGCTCGGTGCGGGACTGGGTATCGACGACTTCGACGTGGTCGCGGCGCTCGGTGCGACCTGTGACCGACTCGGCCTCGACGTCATCAGCGCGGGGAACGCCGTCGCGTGGGCGGCACGGGCCGACGAAGACGGCCGAATCGACGCCGACGTCTCGTTCGGCGACGGCGACGCCGCCCGTGACTTGCTCGCTCGAATCGCCCGCCGGGATGGGTCCGTCGCCGACGCGCTGGCAGACGGTGTCGATGCAGCCAACGACCGCTTCGGCGGCGACTACATCCCGACGGTGAAGTCGATGGCCGTCCCGTCGTACGACCCGCGCGGGGCCGTCGCGATGGCGCTCGCGTACGCGACGAGTGACCGCGGGGGCTGTCACCGCCGGGCGCGACCCGTCGAACGGGAGGCGTTCGCCCGCGACGACTGGAGCACGGCCGACCGGGTTCGTGCGGTCATCACCGCACAGAACACGCGTTCCGTCCTCTGGAGTCTCGTCGCCGACGACTTCGCCGGCGAGACGCTCTGGGACGACTTCGGCCGGGAGTGGCTCGCCGCGAGCGGACGCGAGTACAGCCGAGACGAGTTGCGCGACGCCGGTCGGCGCATCTGGACGCTCGTTCGCCTGTTCAACGTCCGCGAGGGGTTCACCCGCGCGGACGACGAACTACCGACCGCGTTCCGGCGGCCGCTGACGGGCGGCCCCGCCGCGGGCAGGCGTATCGACGCGGCTGGCTTCGAGCGACTTCTCGACGCCTACTACGCCGCTCGCGGGTGGGGCGACGACGGCCTGCCGACCCCAGAGGTCGTCGAACGACTCGGCCTCGCCGACGTCGTCGACGCCGATACCCCGCTGAGCGCCGACCCGACGACGGCACCGACCGCCTCGACGACCGCTCACCCGGAGACGAACGATGACTGACGATGACTGACCGTATCGACCTCGACGAACTGGACGTATCGAGCGACGACGAACCCGAACCGAACCGCGGCGACTGGTTCTGGAAGGGCGAGGGTGACCCGGACGACGAAGCAGTGAGTACGACTGCAGGCACTCCCGGTGAGAGCGACTCGCCGGGACAGTCCACGGCCACGGACGAACCGTCGAGTACGGACGACGTGACAGCACAGTCGCACACTGCCGTCCCGCGCGTCCCCCGGAACGACGACGACAAGCCAGTGGGAATCCCGATGGAGTCCGGCGGCGGTGGTGGGACGGCCGCCCAGCACCGCGACGACGACGCCAGCGACGCGCCGTACGGCGACCCCTACGGCGACACCACTGCCGACATGACGCTCGTCTTCACCTACCGGGCGCTCAAGCGACTCGAACTGTTACACGCCGCGCTCTCCGACGCCGAGACGTGGACCGACTACGTCGGCCTCGTCGGCGAAGTTCCCGCTCACGTGCTGAACAAGTTCCAGCGCGACCAGCGTCTCGACGTCGACTTCTTCAACGGCGGCAGTCTCGGCCCCGCCGAACGCCTCGCCGAAATCGACCAACATTCGATGTTCTACGCCGAGCGGATGGTCGTCGTCGGCGTCGAAGACGAGTCGTGGGTCGCCGAGGAGGCCGACTGGGAGTTCGTCGACATCGTCGACGCCGCCGCCGAGGCTGACTGGCCGCTCTCGGAAGACGCATCGAGCTAACCGCTCGGCTGCGACGGGTCGTCGATACCTCACGCTGCCGTAAGCTTTTGTTCACTTCGCTGCGACAGTCCGGCTATGAGTTTTCGAACCGCAGTCAGACAGTCGAACGTCCTGCCCGTCGCCACCGTCGGCGCGGCGGCGTGGCTCGGATTGACTGTGCTCCAGGTCGTCGGCACGATGGACCCGCTGTGGGGCGGCGAGTCGGTCGGGCAAACCGCCGTCACGGGACTCGTCGGAGCCCTCGTCATCGCGCTCTCTATCGGCATGCTCCTCGTCTTCCTCGGCGAACTCGGCCACAGCAGCCCTGGACCGCAGACGTGGCCGCCGGAGGAGTAAACGAGATGACACAGTTCGAGTGCACCGAGTGTGGGCAACTCGGCCGATTCACCGTGATGGACCGCTCGTCGTTCGAGATGGACTGTCCTGCGTGTGAGGAACGGACGCGCTGGACCGTCGCCTTCGAGGGCGAGGGGGTCACGTTTTGATTTCGATTCCGATCACCGACCGCTTCCGCGAGGCGGCCAGCGAGTGGGGCGACGACCGACTCATGAGCGACGCCGACGCGCTGAAGGCAAAAGCCGAACAGACACTCGTCGAGATAGAGCATCTCGCCTCGGGCGCGAACGAAGTGACGTTCGACGTCGACACCGAGGAGGGTGTCATCTACCACGAACCGAGCGACGGACTCGCGCGACTCCTCGCCGCACAGTCGGCGGAGTCGGGTGTCGACGAGACGACGGTGATGCAGTTCTACGTCGACCTGTTCTCGCGGGCGTTCCTCGACTCAGACGTCCAGCGGCCGCCGTCGAACTTCGACTGACCCCTCTTTCTCCGGGGCCAAATCGACTAAGAGCGCGGCCGTCGACGGGTCACCCATGGCACACGAAGACACCGGATGGCGACCGAAAGGTGGCGTCGAACCGTACCGCGGGTACGACGTCTGGGAGTACGAGATTGGCCCTCACGAGGTCAACGACGGTGAAGTCGACGGCGATATCTCGTTCGAGGGCAACGAGACCGACACCGAAGAAAGCGAAGCAGACGAATAACTGCTCTTCTACCGAGCCATCTGCGCGACGAGTTCGTCTTCGAACTCGACGAGACCCTGCAAGACGAGTGCTGCGGCCCTGAACAGGTCGTCGTCCGTCTCGTCGAGCACGTCGTCGACGAACTCGCCGACCCACGTCGTGAGATGTTCGTCGAGGAAGACGCGCTCGTAGCCGAACGCCTCCTCGGCACCGGTCGCCTGCCGACCGATGATCCACCGGAGAAAGGCGAGTTCGACGGCGACGAAGTCGTTCTCTTCGGGGTAGTTCTCCGGCGGGGTCCACCCGGCAGCGGCGTAACTCGCCTCGACGTCTGCGAGTCCCTGCCCCATGTAGTCGGTGTCGTCGCGGTAGTAGCTCTCGTGGGGCAACACGGGCGGCCGCGGGCCGACGAAGACGCGGGTGTACTCCACTTCGAGTTCCTCGTGGAGTTCGTCGAGAGGGCGTCCCTGGTTCGCTTCGATGTACGACTGGAGCACGTCGAACCCCTCGTCGAGCGCGTCGTTGACGTGGCCGTCCGGGACGACGACTTCACCAGCGAGGAGGCTCTCGACGAACTCCCGGTCGGGGACGTCCCAGAACACCTCGATGACGAAGTCGACGAGTTCCGTCCGCGCGTCGTAGATGGCGCTGTCGTCCATCACTGTCCCCCCTGCTCGAACATGAGCGTCGCACGGCACTCGCCGCAGTACTCGAAGATGCTGTGGTCGCTCTGTGGTGCGATTCCTTCGACGAGATGGCCGACGTCGTCCATGACTTTCTCCGCGGAGCCCTGACTGGTAAAGGGTTTGCCACAGCGCGCGCACTCCAGCATCTCGCCCTCGTAGACCGTACTCCATCGCTCGCCGTCGCGGTTCTCGGGGAGGAGCGACAGGTCGAGTCCAGCCTCCATGGTGATGGCCGTCTCGGGACAACCCTCCTCGCACAGTTCGCAGTTGACGCAGTCTTCGTGGTTGAACTGGAGGTCACCGTCGTCGGTCCGCCGAATCGCGTCGGTCGGACAGAGCGTCGAACACGTCGGCGTGAGGTTGCAGGCGTCGGAGACGTCCATCCGCCCGAAGTTCTGTAGTCCGCGAATTACGTCGCGTTCCGGCGAACTGTGCTCGACGATGGTGCGGATACTCTCCAGCGTCCAATCGTGGTTGTTGTACTCGGGGTTCGGCTTCTCCTCGCGGACGACGCCGATCGACTCGTAGTCGCCTGCGGGAACGGGTGTCGTCTCCAGTCCACCGACGAAGTCGTCAAGTTCGTCGACGAACGCGCTCGGATCGTCGGCCTCGGGGGCGAGAAACGTCACCCGCTCGCCGAGTCCGAGGTCGGTCGTCGCCCGACCGAGACGGTCAACCAGTTCGGCCTTCGGGTCCGGTCCGGAGTGGAGACACGAGGAGCCACAACCGACGATGGCGACGCCGTCGGCACCGGCGGCGAGCGCGTGCAACGCGTGCGCCTCGCCGACAGTATCGGTACAGTTGACGCGAACCGGGAGGATGGGTGCGTACGAGAGGTCGGCGCCAGCGGCCGACTGCCGCCCGTACTCGCGAAGCGCGTCGGCCGCGTACTCCGAGCAGACGAAGGCAACGACGGGCGTCTCGATACCGGCAGTCTGGCGGTCGAACAGCCACCCGCTGCCGCGTTCCTCGGCGTCGAGGAGGGATTCGACTTCGCGGGCGATGCGACGGTTCGAGGGTTCGCGCAACTGGACGGCCCCGGTCGGACACGAACTCGTACAGGCCCCGCAGTTCATGCAGGCCACCTCGTCGAACTCGACTTCGTCCACCTTCGGCCGGTCGACGGCGTCGTGCGGGCAGGCGTCGACACAGACGGTACAGCCCTCTTGGCTCGACTCGCCCGCCGCACAGACGTCCATCTCCAAATCGAGGAACTTCGGTTTCTCGACGCCGCCGAGGTGGTGTTCGACGCTGGCGACGGTGGCGGCGTCGACGGGGCCGGTGTAGAAGCCGATTCGGCCACCTCGTGCGCCGTCCGTGGCTCCGGGGTAGACGACTTGGTCCACCTCGACGGTTCGCTGGACACCAGAAGCGTCGATGGCGTCGGTCGGACAGCAGTCGAGCCACTCGCCGTCGGGTGCGTTCGGCGAGATGTCGACCGGGCGGGCGGTCACCGCACCGTCCGGCCCCTGCTCGACACACTCCATACAGGAGATGCAGTCCTCGGTGACGAGCGCTTCGAGCGTGAGCGTGAACTCGCCGAACTCGCCGTCGACGCCGACGACACGGCCGCGTTCGATAGCGACGTCGTCGAGTCCGGAGACGCCCGCGAAGTCGTGACCGTGGGCGACGAGCGTCACGTCGGCGGTGTCGGCGAGTGCGGCGGCCGTCTCGGGGTCGCCGACGACGGCGACGCGGTCACCGGTCGTCTGCGAGACGTACCGACTCGACGCTTCCTCCTGCAACCCGGCCGTCGTCGCGTTGATGAGTCGGGCGGTCTTGTCCGTCGACTCGTCGGCGGAGTGAACCCAACTCGTGCGCTCACGGTGGTCGACGAAGGCCGTCGCCTCCGGATGGAGACCCTTCTCCTCGGCGAGCGTCTCGATTCGGCGCTGACAGCCGTCGTCGGTTGCAGTGGCGATTATCTGGTCGAGTTCGTACTCGTCGACGAGCGCACCCATCGCGTCGAGTCCGTCCTGACAGAGAAGCTCAGAGCTCGCGACGACGTCGACGTCGCGGACGCCGTCGCGGACACCCTCCAAATCGAGGTCACAGGTGCCACCACAAGAACAGACGAATGCACCGACGTTCATTGTCAGTTCTCACCCGGGGCACGCGCAAAGAGCTTGTGTCCGAGTACGGCTCTGTCGACGAATTCTTTCGGAATCGAGAGGTCAGTTTTGGAGTTCCGACAAACAGGAGAATACTTCCGCAAAGAAACCTCGATTGCCGATAAACGAAGCGCCGCGGCCAGTGCACTCTTTACCGGCCCACTTGTTGCTCGGCTTAGCAGTAGGGAGTTCGCGTGTCGGAACGCGCGAACGGGATATTATGAGCACCGAACCAGTTTCACTCGACTTAGACAGACGCTCGTTTTTGAAAGCGAGCGCACTCGCAGGGGGAATCGCGCTCGGCGGCGGTGGGGCCGGACACGCACTCGCAGCGGACGACGGCGAGACGGACGGAGCCGACACCGGGACCGAACTCACGAAGACCATCTGTAACTTCTGTGCGGTCGGTTGCGGGTTCAAGGCCGAACGTGACGGTAACGCCTTCGTGGGCCAAGAGCCGTGGCACGAACACCCGGTCAACAACGGGTCGCTCTGCTCGAAGGGCGCGGCCATCTACGGCAGCGAACACTCCGAGCGACGGCTCAAACATCCGATGGAGAAGCAAGACGGGTCGTGGCGGAAGCTCTCGTGGGACGACGCCTACGAGAAAGTCTCCAGCGAACTCACCCGCATCAAAGAGGAGTACGGTCCGGACAGCGTGATGTGGATGGGCAGCGCCCACCACTCCAACGAGGAGGCGTACGCCTTCCGGAAACTCGCCTCGTTCTACGGGACGAACAACGTCGACCACCAGGCACGCATCTGCCACTCCACCACCGTCGCCGGCTTGGCGAACACGTGGGGTTACGGGGCGATGACCCAGACCATCAACGACTACCGGAACTTCGACCTCAACCTCATCATCGGGCAGAACCCCGCCGAGGCCCACCCGATTGCGATGCAGCACATCCTCGAAGGCCAAAGACGGGGCGGAACAATCGTCTCCGTCGACCCACGGTTCACGAAGACGTCGGCGCACGCCGACTACTACTACCGGATGCGACCCGGCACCGACGTCGCGCTCATGATGGGCGTCATGCGATATCTACGTGAGCAGGACGAACTCGACCAGGAGATGCTGGACGAGCGAGTCATGGGGTGGCCCGACGTCGACGCCGAACTCGACGAGTACGACCTCGAAACGGTCTCCGACATCACGTGGATGTCCGTCGAGCAGATTCAGGAACTCGGCGACCTCATCATCGAGAACAAACCCAACGTCCAAATCGAGTGGGCGATGGGCGGCACACAGCACAACAACGGGACGCAGAACATCCGTTCGTACGCACTGCTCTCGTTGGCCTCCGGGTCGGCGGCGCGTTCTGGCGGCGGCCTGCAAGTGATGCGCGGCCACGCCAACGTGCAGGGGGCGACCGACCTCGCCGTCGCCAGCCACATCTTGCCGGGCTACTACTCCGTCGGGTCACCGGGGTCGTGGCAGTACTGGTGCGACGTCTGGTCGAAGAGCCCCTACACGAGCGGGACGGTCGAGTTCGAGGAGTTGTACGAGGAGTACGGCATGATGCCCGACGACCTCTACACCAAGGGCAACTCCTACGCCTCGTACAAGAAGGCGGGGAACCCCGAGTCGTCCGACGCCGACGGGGGCGGCAACCAGCGTAGCGACTCGTTCCCGAGCGAGCAGTCGATGATGTTCCAGAAGGGACTGACCGTCGCTCGCTGGTACGACGGTGCGCTCCCGCAGGAAGAGCGTCTCGTCGACTCGGAACTCTACCAGCCAAACGAGTTGAAGGCCGTCGTCATCTGGGGGCACTCGGCGAACTCCATCACCGAGATGGACAAGATGAAAGAGGCGATGGACAACCTCGATTTGGTCGTCATCGTCGACCTCTTCCCGTCGGTGGCGAGCGTCATGCCCGACCGGGACAACGTCGTCGTCCTCTCGGCGTCGAGTCAGTACGAACATCACCGTTCGCTGACGAACTCTCATCGCTCCGTTCAGTGGAGCGACCCGGTTCGGCCGCCCTCGGGCAACACCAAACCGGACATGCAGATCATGCAGGAACTCGCCGACCGACTCGGTTTCGGCGAACACTTCGACTGGGGGTCGGGGTCGGAGATTTACAACGGCAAATCGACGTACCAAGAGGCGCTCCGCGAGGTCAACCTCGGGGTTCGGACCATCGGCTATCAGCAGGACCCCGAACGGCTAGAGAAACAGCGTGAGTACGACTACGCGTTCAGTACGGAGAACCTCCGCTGTAACGAGGAGGGACTGCCGGTCAGCGGCGAGTACTGGCAACTACCGTGGCCGTGTTGGGGTGAGGGCCACCCCGGCACGCCCATCATCTGGAACGACGACATGGACCCCCGCGAGGGCGGTCACGACTTCCGTGCCCGGTGGGGTATCGACGCCCCCGCTCCCGACGAGTGGGAGCAGATGAGCACGGGCGACAAGTCGTACCCGATGCAGGCGACCGTCGAGCAGGAGGGCGAAGCGGGACTCGACCTCCTCAGAGACTCCTACGAACCCGAGTGGTGGGACGCGACCGTCTACGGCGTCCCCCAGTATCCCGGTTTCACGACGACGCTTCCCGAGGACTACACGAATCCCGACGCGCTGAGTCTCCCGTACGAGTACGCGTTGGACCCGACGAAGTCCGTCTACGACACGGCCGTCGCGATGAACGAGCGGTACGGGACGAACTACGACGAGGAGTTCTACGAGCAGTACGACTACAAGCAACCCGACGCGCCGACTGGTCGAGGGCGTGCACGCGCCGTCTCGTGGAACTTCATCGACACCGTGCCGGTCCACCGCGAACCGATAGAGAGTCCGCGACCGGACCTCGTCGAGCAGTGGCCGGCCAACGGCGAGCAGAACAACTTCTACCGCCTCGACCAGAACAACGCCGTCGTCCAGAAAGAGGCGACGGCGAAGGCGGCCAGACAGGAGGTAAACACTGTCCTCACCTCGGGTCGGCAGGTCGAACACCAAGGCGGTGGTGCGGAGTCGCGGTCGAACATCTACACCGCCGACCTGCAACCGCACATGTACGCGGAGATTCATCCGACGATGGCCGAGGACCTCGACGTCGAGGGCGGTGACCTCGTCGTCATCGAGACGACGGACCGTGGGTCGATACTCGTGAAGGCGCGAGTGACCCACCGGCCGAACGAGAAAGAGACGTTCCTCCCCTACCACTGGGGCGGCGTCTGGCACGGCAAGAGCCTCGAAGCGAAGTATCCCGACGGGCATCTGCCCTACGCCATCGGCGACTCGGTGAACCTCATCACCGGGAAGGGGTACGACGTGGAGACGCAGATGCAGGAGACGAAGGCGGCGCTGTGCCGCGTCGAGAAGGCGACGACCGAGTTGGTCCAAGAGTTGAGCATGAAACCGATTTCGAAAGGTGGCCTCGACGACGAGGCTGACCTCTCGGCGCTCACCTTCCCGCAGGACCGCGAGGGTATCGGCGAACAGAAAGACTTCGACGTGCGTGAGAACACGACGATTCAGTGATTATGTCGACAGAGAACAACGAGGAAGTGATGGGACAAGGTGTGATGAGTACCGGCGACGGTGCGCGCATCTTCCCCGACGTCGAAGCGTGTATCGACTGTGGCGGCTGTGTCGTCGCCTGCAAACGAACGTGGGACATCGGCCCCGGCGAACAGCGAATCAGCATCTCGACGATGCTGGAGGGCCAAGAGGGAGCGAAGGGGCTCAACGCGTCGAGTTCGCAGGCGCTCGCACAGGGCAAGTCGCCCGGCGAGACGAGCGTCCCGATGCAGTGTTACCACTGCGACAACGCACCCTGTGTCTCGGTCTGTCCGGTCGACTCGCTGGTCAAGAAGGACAACGGGTTCGTCGAAGTTCGGGAGAACCTCTGTGTCGGCTGTCAGTACTGCCTGACCGCGTGTCCGTTCGGCGCACCGCAGTTCCCCGAGTCCGACGACGGTGCGGCGCAACTGTTCGGCAGCGGCGGAACGATGGACAAGTGTACGATGTGCGAAGACCGCCAAGACGTCGGCAAGGGGCCGGCCTGCGCCGAAGAGTGTGCGACGGACGCCATCCTCGTCGGCACGTCGACCGAAATCGCCGACGAACTCGACGAACGTGGGAGTAAGCCGTTCTTCAACGACAAGGCGATGGAAGTCATCTTCGGCGAGGACGCGGAGGCGTTCGAATGAGTGACCTCCCAGAGACAGAAGACTACAGCGGCCTCAGCATCGCCGTCAACGCCGTCGTCGCACTCGCCGTCACCGCGCTCATCCTCTGGTGGGCCAGCGGGTTCGCCGTCGACTTCGAGGCGTTGTTCCGAGTGCAACCGACCGTCGAAGGCGGCGGCATCGGCGCGGACTGGGTCGCGGGCAACAACATCTGGTGGCTGACGGGCGCCATCAAACTCGTCCACCTCGCCGACGTGGTGATGGGGGCGTTCATCCTCCTGATGGTGTTCGTCCACTGGGGTGCGTTCCGACGGTTGGCATCGCAGATGCGCCCGCCGGGGAGCGCCCGAGCGACGCGTGACGGGGCTGTCACCGACGGCGGACAGAGTCGCGTCGACGACGCAGAGCACGAGCGCCGCGATAGCGACGGGACTGCGACAGCGAAGGGAGGTGACCGCTGATGGGGACGAACCTTGACCACGGGAAGTTCACGAAGATGACGACGACGTTCCACACGCTGCTCGCGTTGGACGTGTTCATCCTCTTCTTCTCGGGGTACAGCCTGATGTTCAACGACGAACTCTGGTGGATGGTGCTCCTGATGGGCGGCAACACCGGCGTCCTCGCCGTCCACCGACTCGCGGGTGCAGGGCTGCTCACGCTCATCACGTTCTGGATGCTGATGATGGTGACGACGGACACGGGGCGGAGCAACTTCCGCGAGATTCTCCCCACGAAGGGCGACGTGTTGGCGTTCGTCCAAGACATCAAGTTCGTCCTCGGACGCGCCGACGAACGACATCCGAACGCTCGGCAGTTCGCCGGCTACAAGGCCGACGAGGTGCCGTTGCTCTCGTACATCGGCAAGGGTGTCGTGTTCATCTTCGCCACGGAGTTGACGCTCTTGAGCATCTCCGGCGTCCTCATCTGGAGTAAGACGGGCGTCGTCAGCCTGTTCGCCACCAAGACGGCGGCGACGGCGTTCGTCGTCTTCCACGGTCTGCTCGGCGTCATCATGCTGATGGGAATCATGTTCCACATCTTCGAGCACAGCTTCCACCCGGCGTTCTTCCCGGTGGAGGTCAAGGCGTTCATCCCGCGCTCGGAGATTCCGGAGTCCCACGAACACGACGACGCTGAGACGACGGGTATCGAGCGACTCACGCTGTCGCGACACTGGGGGTGGGCGACGCACGTCGTCGGCGCGTTCACCGTCATCGGCATCGTCAGCGTCATGGTCGGTAGTATCTTCGACGAAGGGTTCCCCGTGCCGGCGGACCTCGCTGTTGGCGGCGGACCGACGGACCTGCTCTTGACCATCGGCATCAACATCGGCGTCTTCGTGTTGTTCCTCGGCATGGTGCTGCAGATGTACGGGAACCTCCTGCGCGTGCGCTGGGAACGGCAACTGAAGACGCGTCGTTCGCGGACGGCCACCGACGGCAGCGGAAGCCGAAGCGACGACTGACTCGGTAGCCGAAGCGTTCGAGAGAGGAGAGACGACCCAGACGACTCAGTAGCCGTCGACGAGACCGAGACTCTCCTCGGAGAGGTCGACGGCGACGTCCTGTCGCGTGTGCGTGTTTATCTGTTCGATGTTTCGTGTGAGAACTTCGAGGATATCCTTCGGTTCGGGGTAGACGAGCATGTTGCCGTCGTCGTCTTCCATCACCAGTTGCGTGTCGGCGAGTGCAATCTGGTTGTTCTCGATGCTCGCGACGATGGCGGGGAGCGCCTCTGCACCGCCGCCGTCACCTTCCGAAACGCGCGTGATGTAGATGCTGTCGAGACCGATGAGGTCTTTGTACTCGCGGACACGCTCCGCACAGGTGACCATGTCGCGGGTCACCGCCGTCTTCTCGGGGTTGCCGTGTTCACCCTCGTAGCAGTGCTTGCAGACCCGCAGTTCCATGCGCATGGAAACAGGGGTCGTAACGCGCGGCAAAAACAGTTGGCAAGCCGGGAAACCTCCGAGACGTGTTCGGCCCGGACGCTTTTGGGACTCTCCCTCATACTTCGTCTATGGCCGGCATCCTCAGCAGTATCTACAGCGTAGGCATCCTCCTCGTCGCACTCGGACTCGGGTTCGCGACCCTCTGGGTCACGCGCGACGACGACCGCCCGATTCGCGGAGTGACGACCCTGTCCTCGCTGCTCGTCTTCGGCGCAGTCGCCGTGTTCCTCGTCGCACTGGTCGTCAAGTACGCCTTCTAGCGACGTCTCGTCGGGTCTGTCTCTGTGGTGGAGTGGCGGAGCAGTTTCGACTCATTCGTGTGGTGTGTCACCGTTACACACAAGAACGCTCGTTCCGAGTAACAGTGTATGGAGCTCGCGTTCCGCCTGTTCGTCGCGGTGTTCGTCATCGTCGCTCCATCTCTGCTCTTCGTCGGCCTGTGGCGCGGACTCCACGCCCTCCGCGACGACCACCTCGTCGCTCGAATGGAAGACCACGCACGGACCGACGACCAGCGGCGCTCCCCAGCACTGCCGTTCGTCCCTCCGACCGGCAAGCGAGAGACGACTACTCGAGTGAGCGCCGTCGCCTGTGGAACCTGCGGCACGCCCAACCCGGACGGAGTGACGTTCTGCCACGAGTGTCTCGCTCGCCTCGGGTGATTCGAAGACCAGTATGTATAGTTCGTGATAATACGGTCGTCTCCTACACTATCACGTCGTGGAGATTAGTCATAAACAACCGTTTCAGGGGCTATTCAACACGAATTATCGCCCATTGAGAACCGTGACATACATGTCAGATGTGCGTAAGACTCATATTCGAGTAAAGATTTAGTGTAGGTATGCACTGGACGCACAAACGAAACCAGACGAAAGCAGAGCACAAGAAACAAGAGTCGCGTAGCGGAACGAAGTGGTCGTTCGTCGCAGCGACGATGATTGCAGCGTAGACGGCGTACACTCTTTTCTTTCGACAGTGTCGTTCTGCGATGAGCGGCAGCTATCGCTATCGACAGTTGGAAAAACGGGAAGTCGGAAGAACGACCCCGTGGTGAGGTCCTACAGGAAGCTCTCGATGTGGTCTGCGACTTCTTCGGGTGTGTCGCCGACCGGGACGCCCGCGTCGTTGAGGGCGCTGATCTTGGACTCTGCCGTGCCCGTCCCGCTGCCGGAGACGATGGCACCGGCGTGGCCCATGCGCTTGCCCGGCGGCGCGGTGCGACCCGCGATGAAGCCAGCGACCGGCGTGTCCATGTTCTCGGCGATGAACTTCGCGGCCTCTTCTTCGTCTTCGCCACCGATCTCACCGCACATGACGACGGCGTCGGTCTCCTCGTCGGCCTCGAACAGTTCGAGGGCGTCGACGAACGAGGTGCCGATGATGGGGTCGCCGCCGATACCGATGGCGGTGGTCTGACCGATGCCGCGCTGGGTCAGGTTGTCGACCACTTGGTACGTGAGCGTCCCCGAACGAGAGACGAGGCCGACGTTACCGTCGGAGAAGATGTTACCCGGCAGGATACCGAGTTTCGCCTCGCCGGGCGTGATGATACCCGGACAGTTCGGACCGAGCAGGCGCGTGTCGGTCTCCGAGAGGCGCTTGTTCACCTTGGCCATGTCCTGCGTCGGGATGCCCTCGGTGATGGCGACGACGAACTCGAGGTTCGTGTCGAGTGCCTCGAAGACGGCGTCGGCGGCGAACGCCGGCGGCACGAAGACGACGGAGGCGTCTGCGTTCTCCTCTTCGACGGCTTCGTGGACCGTGTCGTAGACGGGGACGCCGTGGACCTTCTGTCCACCTTTGCCGGGGACCGCACCCGCGACGACGTTCGTCCCGTACTCCATCATCTGGTCGGCGTGGAACTTTCCTTCCCCACCGGTGATGCCCTGTACCACGACGCGCGTGTCGTCGTCGACGAGAATGCTCATTGGTTTGCCTCCTCAGCGTTCTGGACCGCCCGCTGCACGGCGTCTTCGAGCGTCTTTTCCACTTCGACGAGGTCGGTGTTGAGAATCTCCATCCCTTCCTCGGCGTTCGTCCCCGCGAGGCGGACGACGACCTTCTTCGGAATCTCGTCGAACGCCTCCAGTGCCTCGTTGATACCCTTCGCGACTTCGTCGCCGCGTGTGATACCGCCGAAGATGTTGAAGACGACGGCGTCGACGTTCTCGTCGGAGAAGACCATATCCAGCGCGTGCGTCACGCGCTCTGCCTTCGCACCGCCACCGATGTCGAGGAAGTTGGCGGGCTTGCCGCCGTAGTAGTCGACGAGGTCGAGCGTCGTCATGACGAGACCTGCGCCGTTGCCGATGATACCGACGTTCCCCGAGAGACGAACGTAGTCGAAGCCGTACTCGCCAGCTTTCTTCTCCAGTTCGTCCTCGTAGGCCTCCTCTTCCATCTCGGCCAGTTCTGGCTGGCGGAAGAGTGCGTCGTCGTCGATGTTCATCACGGCGTCGGCCGCGACGACCTCGTCGTCCTCCGTAATCATGACGGGGTTGACCTCGATCTCCGAGGCGTCCTTGGACTCGTAGAGGTCGTAGAGCGTCGTGAGAATCGAGGCGACGTCGAGTGCGACTTCCTTCGGGATACCGGCCTCGTAGCAGACCTTGCGGGCCTGGTACGGATGCATCCCGAAGGCGGGGTCGATGTGCTCACGGGCGATGGCGTCGGGCGTCTCCTCGGCGACCGACTCGATGTCGACGCCACCCTCCGTCGAGACCATCGCCACGGGTTTGCCCTCGCCGCGGTCCATCGTCACGCCGACGTAGAGTTCGTTCTTGAAGTCGACGCCGGCCTCGACGAGCACCTGCTCGACGGTGTAGCCTTTGAGGTCCATCCCGAGGATGGAGTCGGCGGCCTCGCGGGCCTCCTCCTCGCTCGTCGCGATTTTGATGCCGCCGGCCTTCCCGCGGCCACCGACGTGAACCTGCGCCTTGATGGCTGCCGGATACCCGATGTCCTCGACGGCGTCCATCACTTCGTCGACGCTCGACGCGAGTCGAGACTCTGGGACGGGAATCCCGGCATCGGCGAAGATATCTTTCGCCTGATATTCGTGAAGCTTCATGCGTTCGTAAGCGGGTCTGGTATGTGCTTAAATCCCATCCATCCGGGACAAGACCTGCCGCAGAAGCCGTCTTCGGTTGCCGACTCTCTCGAATTCTTACTCGGTTCAGGGTTCCCATTTCGCCTCGGCGCGAGCGACGCCGACACCGCCGACGAGAACGCCGAGTGCGGCGAGTCCGACTGCACCGAGGAGGAGGTTCATACTGAGGTCGGGTTGGAGATAGGTCGTCGCGACGACGACGATGCTACCGACGAACACGCCGACGCCGAACAGCGCCATGCCGACTCGTTTCAATCCCATAGCCGACGACTCGCCCCCCGACAGCAAAGGCGTTCGGACTCACCGTCACCGTCTCACTTATCAGACTCCTGTGTGACCGCTCTCACATGACCGTCCTCGACAGGTTCAAACTCGACGGACAGACAGCAATCGTCACCGGTGGCAACCGCGGCATCGGCCGTGAAATCGCCCAAGCACTCGCCGAAGCGGGCGCGAACGTCGTCGTCGCCAACCGAAACGAAGAGTCGGGGCAGGAAGCGGCCGACGAAATCGCCGACTCGACGGGCGTCGAGACACTCGCCGTCGGCACGGACGTCGCCGACGAAGAGTCGGTGAAGTCGATGGTCGACGCCGTCGTCGACGAGTTCGGAACCATCGAGATACTCGTCAACAACGCGGGCATCGTCGTCCACGAGGCGGCCGAGACGATGACCGAAGCGGAGTGGGACTCCGTCATCGACGTCAACCTCAAAGGCGTGTTCCTCTGTTCGAAGTACGTCGGCACGGAGATGATGGAGTCCGGCGGCGGGTCGATTCTCAGCGTCTCCTCGATGTCGGCGTTCATCGCCAACTACCCGCAGCGACAGGTCGCCTACAACGCCTCGAAGGGCGGTATCGAGTCCTTCACGAACCAACTCGCCTCCGAGTGGGCCGAACACGACATCAGGGTGAACACCATCGCGCCGGGCTACATCCGCACGGACAACACCGACCAAGCCGACGCTATCGACCCGGACATCGACGAGATTTGGAAATCCGAGATGCTGATGGACGAGATTGCCGGTCCGGAAGACGTCGCACCGACGGCCGTCTTCCTCGCCAGCGACGCCTCACGATACATGACTGGTGCGTGCATCGTCGTCGACGGCGGCTACACGGTTCGGTGAGGGTTCAGTCGTCGTCCAAGTCGGCGTAGAACCGCGTCAACCCACACTCCGGACAGACGTAGGCGTCGACGCGGAGCGACTCCTTCATCCCGAGCGACCCGAGTAACCCTTTCTTGCGCTCGCCAGTCCGGAGTTTGACGACTTCTTCGCCAGCACCGGCGACGACTGGCTTCGTTCGTTCCATCGTCACGCCACAGTCCGGACAGCGCCGTTGCGGGGAGAACGTCACGTCAGGAGAGAACGAGTGCAGAAGCCATAAGCCCGCGTGGTCGTCGAGACCAGCAGACAGTATCGCCTCGACCTCCCGTTCGGTGAGGAGGTCGAGGCCCAGAACGCAGACTCTGGATAGGCGATAGGGCCTGCACCAGAGCGGGCATTCCGATTGATGGCCCACAGAAACGTGGGCAGTTGAATATGGTTCTACCAGTATATAACGTAGCAGTAGATGATTCAGAAACACCAGAATTTAAAAAACGAATGTGTGAAAACGGGGGCACTGAGCAACCGGGCGTCCGGTCTCTCCGCTACTCCCGAGAGACACTCATTCCGGCAGCGACACGTTCGGTGTGCATCCGTTCGGGCAGGGAACTTCGGGACGTCGGTTCGAGCGCGAGGAGCTCTCCCTCTCCAGTTTCCACCCACTCGGCTCCGGACTCGGTATCCCAGCAACAGGGAGTCCACGCTCCCGACTCGAACCGTTCCCACACGTCTGCATTTCCGTAGTAACCCCCATCACTGCATCTGTAGACTGTGCCAGTTGCCATGTGTGCCTCCAGCCGACAGACGCAGAAGTACGTTCGGGCCAGTCACGGTCCTTCGCGACTGTGAAAGACGAGAGACGGTCCAAAAGAGAGTAACCTTCCGTCTCGCGGCTCACGACAGACTACGGACCCCTCTTCCGTTGCTCTCCTTCCGCTTCTTGCAGTTTTATCCCGTCAGCCGTGGCACGTCTACCCATGCGCGCAGTCCGTTTCCACGAGCACGGTGGCACCGACGTCCTGCAAGTAGACGACATCGACCGACCCGAACCGGACGCAGGTGAGGTCGTCGTACAGGTTCACGGCGCGGGCGTCAACCCCGTCGACACCTACTTCCGCGAGGGGGCGTACCAGCCCTTCACGATGCCGATGATTCCCGGCGTCGACGTCGCGGGCGAAGTCGTCGCCGTCGGCGAGGGCGTCGACGAGTTCGCCGAGGGCGACAGCGTCGTCGGGACGGGAATCGGGAACGACCACTACGGCGCGTACGCCGAGTACGTCGCCGTCCCTACGGACCGCCTCGCCGTCGTCGACGACGGCGTGGACCTCGTCGCTGCCGGTGGCTTGGGAGTCGCCGCCGTCACGGCGTGGCGAGCGCTCGTCGACCACGCGGACCTCAAGCCCGCCGACGTGGCGTTGATTCACGGCGGGAGCGGCGGCGTCGGCCACGCGGCCGTCCAAATCGCCGCCGCGACGGGCGCACACGTAATCACCACCGCCGCACCGGAGTACCACGACGAGGTGGCCGAACTGGGCGCGGACGTCGTCCTCGACTACGGTCGCGACGACTTGGCCGAGGCAGTGACAGAGGCCGGTAACGGCGGCGTCGACGTGATTCTCGACCACCGCCTCGACGACTATCTACAGTTCGACGCCGACGTGGCGAATCTCGGCTGTCGCGTCGTCGGTATCGGTGAGAACGACCCGGCGGTCGGTCTCTCGCAGTCCTCGGCAGCGAGGAGCAAAGACCTGCAGATAACGCTGATGAGCATGTTCAACACGCCGAGTCTCGCGACTGCACTGGAGAAGGTCGGCTATCTCGTCGACGAAGGCGACCTCGAAATCTCGGTGGCAGAGACGTACGGTCTCGACGAGGCCGCAGAGGCCCAGCGTGCCGTGTTGGAAGACAGCTTCCTCGGGAAGTTGGTCATCACGCCGTAGGCCGATTCGAGAGCGATATTCGCTCGGCGTACGTCACGTGTTCGCACAAGGGTTTTGTCTCGCCGTCCCGCAGTACAGATATGAACATCTACCGCAGCGTCCGCGCGGTGACGAACGCCTCGGGAACGGGCATCGTCGACTGGGGCGCCGTCGCCGAGGCTGCGAAAGCCTCCACCCCGCCCGGCGAACTCACGCTCTCCGATGCGGAGCGAACCGGCTACAAGACCGACGTTCAAGACGCCCGCGAGCGTCTCCAGACCGTCGGCGAAGTCGAGTTCGACCTGCCCGACACTATCGAGATACAGAACCGTCACCACTGGATAGACGCAAACATCGAGACGTTCGAACGCGTCATGCACCCCATCGAGGAGAAGGGAGGCGGCGTCTTCCCCGGCGTCGCTCGCGTCGCCAACACCGGCACGATGGCGTTCATGCTCTCGTTTCTCGGGAAGAACGTCCTCGGCCAGTACGACCCGTTACTTCTCGCCGAGGCCGACGACGCCGACCACGGTCTCTACTTCGTCCACCCGAACATTCGACGCGTCGCCGACTCGCTGGACGTGGACTATCCGCGGTTCCGGCGCTGGATCGCGTTCCACGAGGTCTCACACGCCGCCGAGTTCGGGGCCGCGCCGTGGCTCTCGACGTACCTCGAACAACGGATGGAAGAAGGCGTCGAAGCCCTCAGCGAGGGCAGTCTCGACCGGAAGGCGTTCCGCGAACTCGACACGGCGATGACCTCCGTCGAAGGGTACGCCGAACTCCTCATGGACCGCGCGTTCGACGACGACTACGAGGACCTCCGTCGGAAACTCGACGCCCGCCGTCGCGGTGGCGGTCCGATGGCCATGCTCGTCCGCCGACTGCTCGGACTCGGTCTGAAGCGTCGCCAGTACGAACGCGGCGCAGAGTTCTTCCACGCCGTCGCCGACGCCCGCGGCGTCGCAACCGCGAGTAAGGTGTGGGAACATCCGGACAACCTCCCGACCGACGACGAACTCGATGCCCCCGAACGGTGGGTGCGTCGGGTCGCATAGAAAGAGCAACCGTGCCGTCGAGTCGGTCAACGACCGCTCGACGGCACGATGTGCGTCAGGTAGGCCAAGAGTAGCCACCCGAGGACGATGCCGGCGACGGCGGCGACGCCAATCTGTACCAACGACCCTTGCGCTTGCAGCGCGATGATTCCTGCGGAGATGCCGACGACGAGGACGAATCCGAGTTTGAACTGAAGCGACGCGATGCGGTGTTCCTCGTCGGAGAGACTCGGTCCGACCATCAGTCGTCCAGCGCGGTGGGTGCGCTCACGTGCATCCCGACGAAGAGCCACTCGTCGTCGCTCTCGTCGCCGGTTCCGTCTCCCGTCTCCCCGTCTCCTGAAGGCCGAACTTCCAGCGTCCCGCTCCACCGACTGTCGAACGCCTGTGTCGTCTCACTCTCGGTGGCGCGCCACTGCATCCAGACAACGTCACCGAAGGCAGCGTGGCCGTCACGTTCGACGACGTGGAGGTCTCTACTGTCGATTTGCCACTCGTCCGTCGTCTTGGACTGTTCGCGGAGTCCCTCCGCGATGGCGTCGTAGCCCGTCAGTCGGTCACTGATACCCACCTTCACCACGTCGTCGTCTTCGGCGAAGTAGGGATACAACGGTTCGCCGCGGCGGAGTGCCTCGTAGTAGTCGAGGACGGTCTCTTCGGCGCTCATGTGAGAGTGGAGGGGCGGGAGGCATTTGAACGCTCCCGATGGAAGTGGCCTTACTGGAAGCCGCGACCGATCTCGTCACGCTCGACGAGGTCGTCGATTTCTGCTTCGAGCGCCGCTTCTGCGTCTTCGAACGTCGTCGACAGCTTCTCCAGTCGGTCTGGCCGCTCAGAGAGTTCGAACTCCATCGGCCCGAACGCCGGACTGTCGATAGCCTCCATCACGTCGCTGAAGAAGTCTTCGCCCGTCGTCGGCGCGTCGGCGTGGACCCGGAGCGTCTCGGTCAGTCGCTTGGCCATCGACTTCGCGTGGGTCTCGTCTTCCGGCGCGCCGCGGACGGCGAACCGGCCGGCCGAGTCGTCGCGACGCGGAAGGAGTGAGTCGATGTCGCCGTCGACTTTGCGGGCGACACGGGAGCCGACACCCTTCACCTCGTAGGGGTTCTTCGCGTACGTCTTGAGGTGGAAGACGCCGACGGTCGGATGGCCGAGATAGAGGTCTTCGCCGACGCCGGCGCGACGCTGTCCGGCGACCGCTCGCCACTCGTCGGGGTCGTCGCCGCTCTCGGTGACGTCGTGGAGGATGTCCGTCCAGTCTCTGACGCGCATGCCGGACCTTGGCCGGACCAGAGGATGAGTGTGTCGGTCGCTGTCACACGCCGGGTCAGTCGTCGGTAACGACGAGTTCACGGGTCAACAACAGCGCGCCGAGGACGAGCAGGAGGATGGTGACGAGTCCCTGCGTTCCGCCGACGTAGTTGACGAGCGCCCACGCGAGGACACCGACGTACAGGGCGATGCGGAACCGTCGAGTGTCGAACCCCCCGCGAAAGACGGCGAGCGCGACGAGCGTGACGACGTAGAGGCTGACGAGGACTTCGAGTATCGCCAGCGGGTCGCCGGTTTGAATCTGGAAGAACGCGCCGAGTAAGACGAACACGACGAGCAGTGCGACGAACGCCTTCGAGAGGAGCGTCACCTGCGAATCGGAGAGTCGAGGAGCCATACGCTCTCTCGGCGACCGCGTCACTTCGCTTCTGTGCTTTCACCGTTCCGACCGACAGCGTTTTTCGCCGCCGCCGACACACACGCATAGTGAACGTTCGGGGTCCCATCGTCGCCGTCGGAGAATCACGGAGCGTCGACACGAAGTACGGCGAGAGCGACCTCGTCGAACTGACAGTTCGGCCCGACGAAGCGCCAGCGGAGCGGTCGGAGCCAGTGACAGTAACGCTCTGGAACAAGTGGACTCACACCGCCGAACACGCCGAAGAGGGGATGGAACTGCTCGTCACCGACGTAGAGGAAAACGAGTTCGGTGGCGAGGTTGGCTACACCACCTCGAAAGAGTCCTACGTCGTCCTCGAACCGGGGTTTCTCGTCAACGTGACCGCCATCCGCTCGTGGGTGCAGTGTCCGCGGATGTACTACCTGAACAAGTTGTCGGGAATCCCGCTCAACTACCCCGTTGTGAAGGGGACCATCGTCCACGAGGTGTTCGGCGACCTACTCAGAGGACAGGACCTCGAACCCGCCATCGAGAACCGCGTCGCGGAGGCGGGCCTCGAACTCGGTCTCCTGGGACGAAATCGCGACGAAGTCGCCGACGAGGTGCGGCAGAACGCCGCCGCCATCGAGGGCTGGTTGGCGCAGGGCACACTCACAGAAGAGGACGCGTGGCGCTCGGAGTACACGCTCATCTCGCCGACGTTCGGCATCAAGGGCCGCGCCGACGCGCTCCGACGGGGGATGCCGGTCGAACTGAAGACGGGGAAGAACACGAAGCGCGACCCGCGCTTTCAGGACAAGGTGCAGGCGGCCTGTTACGCGCTGATGCTGGCCGAGCGTGGCGTCCCCGCCGACACGGGCACGCTCCTCTACACCAAGAACACCGCCCTCGACAGAAACGAGGAGTCCGGCGACCTCTCGCCCGCCAAGGAGTTCTCTATCGGGAAGGGCTTTCTCGACTTCGTCGTGCGCAAGCGCAACGAACTCGCGGCGATGGAGTTCGACATGTCCGTCCCGACGGGGTTCGAGGCCAACGCGAAGTGCGAGTACTGCTTCGAGAAGGACACCTGCATGGTCGTCTCCGGGCGATTGGACCAAGAGTCGAAAGCCGGGAAGATCGGCAAACCGCTCCCCGACGACGAACGGGAGTACTTCGACCGACTGTATCGCGCTCTCGAAGAAGAGCGCCGCGAGACCCACCGCGAGTACCGAAAGCTCTGGGAACAGTCGGCCGAAGAACGCGCCGCAGACGACCGGGCTATCATCGGTCTCGAACCGGTGAGCCAGACCGAAATCGACGGCGGTCGGTGGGAACTCCGCGCGAAGAAACGCGACGACGCCGTCTCCAAGTTACGCGAAGGAGACATCGCCCTCGCCAGCGACGGCGACCCCGTCTCCGGCCACGCGGAGTTGGGCCGAATCGAGCGGTTGGGCGACGAAGTCGTCGTCACCACCGACGAACCGACCGAACTCCGCCGACTCGACGTCTACCCCTCCGAAATCTCCGTCGACCGGATGCTCACGGCGCTCCACGACGCACTGCTGAAGGGCGACCCAGACCGGAAAGACGTGCTGTTCGGGCGTCGAGAGCCGAAGTTCGAGACGAGAGAACAGACCTACATCGACAACAACGACTCGCAGAACGCCGCGGTCAACCTCGCGGTGAACGCCGAAGACTGTGCGCTCATCCACGGGCCGCCCGGCACCGGCAAGACGTACACCATCGCTCGGACGATTCGCGCGCTCGTCGACGACGGAAATCGGGTCCTGCTCTCGGCGTTCACGAACCGCGCCGTCGACAACGCGCTGGAAGCACTGCGTGACCAAGGGTACGAGGGTATCGTTCGCGTCGGCACCGAAACCGGCGTCCGCGAGGACATGCAGGACCTGCGACTCGAACAGCGCGGCGAACCGAACGACCGTGTCGCCGAGTTGGCCCACGCACAGGTCGTCGCCGCCACCACCTCGACCTGCGGTTCTCGCGTCATGCGCGAACAGGAGTTCGACGTGGCGCTCGTCGATGAAGCCTCGCAACTCACCGAACCGGGGACGCTCGCCGCGACCAACCTCGCCGACCGGTTCGTCCTCGTCGGCGACCACCAACAGCTACCGCCCGTCGTCCGCGCTGAAAACGACCTCACGACGTCACTCTTCCAGCGACTCATCGAACGCTACCCCGACGCGTCGGTGATGCTCGACCGCCAGTACCGGATGGCACAGCGGATTCAGGCCTTTTCTTCCACCGAGTTCTACGACGGCCAGTTGCGCCCGGCGACGGGGGAAGTGGCCGCGCAACGACTCGCGAACCTCCCCGGCGTCGACCCGAGCGCACTTCCGGCAGCACTGCAGGACGTGGTGAGCTTCGTCGACCCCGAGGGGACACGCGTCGGCAACACCAATCCAACAGAGGCCGACCGGGTCGCCGACGTGGTCCAGTCCTTCCGCGACGCCGGCGTGCCGGCCGACGACATCGGCGTCATCGCTCCCTTCCGAGCGCAGGTAGCCGAAATCGGGCGTCGCGTGGACGTGACTGTGGATACGGTCGACCGGTTCCAAGGCTCCGCGAAGGAGGTCATCGTCGTCTCGTTCGTCGCGACTGGGACCCTCGACGAACCCATCTTCGAGGACTATCGGCGCCTCAACGTCGCACTGACGCGAGCGAAGAAGGCGCTCGTCTTGGTTGGCGACCCGACGGCGCTGGCGTCGGACCCGTTCTACGCGCGAATGTTGGAGTGGGCGCGGCGCTGAGTATCTGAAGTACCTTTTTGCTCGTCGTCCCCGAGGCGCTCACATGGAACTCCCGCTGGGCGAGGGGACCGTCGAGTTCGACCTCCCCGACTGCGACGTGACGCTGGCGGACCCGCCGGGCGGCGAGACGGTCGACCCTCGTTCGGCCGCGGAGGCCGCGGTGGCCGACCCGCACGGTCCCGCTCTCGACGACGTCGCCGACGCGACGGACAGCGTCGCCATCGTCGTCACCGACGTGACCCGCGCCACGCCGGACGACGTGCTCGTCGACGTGTTGCTCGACCACCTGCCGGTCGCCCGCGAGCAGGTCACCGTCGTCGTCGGCCTCGGACTTCACCGCCCGATGACCGACGCCGAACTCCGTGACGGACTCGGTGAGCACGCGGACCTCGCGGTGAACCACGACCCCGAGGAGACAGTCGAGGTCGGCGCGGTCGACGGCTGTCCGGTCGACATCCACCGAACGGTCGCCGACGCGGACCTCGTGCTCTCGACCGGGATGGTCGAACCGCACCAGTACGCCGGGTTCTCCGGCGGGGCGAAGACTGTCGTCGTCGGTGCCGGCGGCGAGTCGCTCATCCGGTATACGCACGGGCCGGAGATGCTCTCACGAGACGGTGTTCGGTTAGGTCGAATCGAGGAGAACCCGTTCCGCGAGACGCTGGACCGCGCAGGCGACTTGGCGGGTCCCGACTTCTGTCTGAACGTGACGAAAGGCGTGGCGGGGTTCCTCGGCGCGAGCGCAGGCACGCCTCGGGCCGTCGTGGCCGACCTCGCCGAGACGGCGAAGGCGGCGCTCTCGGTCCCTGTCGAAGCCGAGTACGACGCCGTCGTCGCCGGTGTCGGCGCGCCGAAGGACGCGAACCTCTACCAGACGACGCGCGGAGCGACGTACGTCCTGCTCGGCGACCGGAATCCCCTCCGAACGGGCGGCCGCGTCGTCGTCCCTGCTGAACTCGCCGAAGGTGCGGGTCAGGGGACGGGTGAGCAGCGATTCTACGACCGACTCAGCGGAGCGACCAGCGCGGAGTCGCTCTACGAGGAGTTGCGTGAGGGCTACGAACCGGGCGCGCAGCGGGCGTTCGTCGTCGCTCGCGCGCTCCGCGAACACGACGTGTACGTGACGAACAGTCGGTGTCCGGAACTCGTTGAGGAGTGTCTCATGCACGCCAGCGAGTCGGTCGAAGACGCAGTCGAACCTGGAAGCGACGTCCTCGTGGTTCGGGACGCGCTGAACACGTTGTTGACTCGCTGACTCTCGGAGTCCGTTCAGAAGGGACGGCGGTCGAGCAGTTCGAAGAGCGGTTCGATGTCGCCGACGGTGTAGTCGAAGAGCAACTCGTGGAGCGCACGGAAGGTGAGTGTCTCGCGGGCGTCGACGGCAGCAAGTGCGAGATACTGCTCGCCGAAGTGCGGGACGTCGGTGTTCAACACTTCCTCGGCGCCACGTTTCCCGTACGAGCGCCAGTCGTCGGGGTGAAGGCCGTGTTCGTACTCGGCCCATCGGGTCTTCTCGACGGTGACGCCGAGTTCGGCGCACGTGCGTTCGAGACTGCGATAGCCGCCCCACGCCCGCCGGGCGTCGTCCATCAGGTCGACGTGGTCGAGTGCGAGCAGGTCGTCGAGTCGCCGTCGCGGGCCGTCGTCGCCGACGGCGTCGCCCGCGCGTTCCGCACGGCCACGGAGGTGGATGAGGTCGAAGCCGTCGCCGTTGTAGGTGACGAGCGTGTCCGCTGGACGGTCGGCACACCACGCACAGACCGCGTCGACGAGTTCGAGTTCCGACTCGGCCGAGTCGCCGTCGCGAAAACAAACCGTCGTCTCGACTGGTTCGCCGGGCGCAGGACGGTAGCCGAGGCCGACCGCCAACAGTTCGAAGTACGACGAGTCGCGGAACTGTTCTTGCTCTGTTGGCTCTCGGTCGGGACTGATCGTCTCGATATCGAGCGCCAGCGTACCGGTCATGGCGAGGGAGACTAGACGGGAGTACTTGAAGATGGCTCACTTCACCCGAACGATGGGTTCTGGTTCCGTCCGCTCGTCTCCCCACCCGTGCCACTGCTCCAGTTCGACACGACGCTCACCCTACCCGACGACGAGAAACGGCAGTTCACCGACGCCGTCACCGACCTGTACGCCGAAGAGATGGCGACGACGACGGGCCACGTCGCCGTTGTCGTCCGCGAACACGAGTCCTCGAACCTCTCGCTCGGACGGGCGGTCGACGGGCCACTGCTCTTCTTGAACGCCGACGTGCGCGAGGGCCGGTCGTTCGAGCGTAAACGGGCGTTCGCGCTGGCGGCGATGGAACTCGCCCACGAGCGTTTCGGCGTGCCGGAGGCGAACCTGAAAGTCGTCTTCTCGGAACACGCCGGCGAGGAGATGATGGGCGTCGACCGAGTCGGTGGCGACTGGTCGAGGGTGGAGGAGTAGCGTCGGAGGGCGTCGAGGAGCGTCGAGGAGCGTCGAGGAGCGTTACTCGACTCCGACGGCCGCTCCGTCGTCCTCTGTGCTCTCTCCGCCCTCGATTTCGGCCATCACACGCTCGTGAAACTCCTTGAGGACGGCCGACTCGTCGTCGGCGAGGACGACGTCCGACGCCATCAACGTCGCGAGACCGAACGCCCGCGGCGACGGCGAGGACTGTTGAAGGTGCGTCACCTCGACGTCGCCCGCCTGCACCCGTTCGACGAACTCCTGTATCGCACCGAGGTTCAGTTTGTCCTCCAGAATCTCGCGGTACGTCTCCTCCATCACGGCGAAGGAGTCGAGGTCTTGGGCGAACGAGAGCAGCATCTCGCTGGACACCTGCTGTTCGGCGGCGGACTTCTCGTAGCCCTTGTAGCGCTTCAGAATCATCAGCGACCGCGTGGCGTTGATGCGGAAGTAGCGCTTGAGGAGGTCCGTCCCCTCCAGTGCTGCCCGGAGGTCGCTGCCGACGGCGTCGGGGTCCAACGACTGGAGTACGCCCGAGACGTCCACCTTCCGGTTCAGCGGCATCGAGATGGAGAAGCCGTTGTCGGCGACGGCGACTTGGACGTTCGTGTTCGCCTGTTGGGCGCAGTGGTAGGCGACGAGTCGCGAGAGGCCGTCGTTGAACTGCCTGCCATAGTTCGAGTGAACGTGGTAATGGCGTCGGTACTCCGCTCTGTCCTTGACCTCCTCCACGGCGAGACGTGTGTCGGTGCTGACGCTCTCCGCCCCGGCGTAGCGGACTTGTTCGTCGTACATCCGGGCGATGGCACGCACGCTGTTCTCGTCGAGCGGGAAGCCGCGAAGCCAATCACGGGCGGCGGGTTGCCCGCCGCGTTCGAGGCGAGCGACGAGGTCACCCTGAAACGAGAGAATCTCTCGACCGAGGTCGTAGGAGAGCGGCAGGCGCTCGGAGTACCACGAGGGGACCGTCGGCCGGGCGCTCGTCGGGTCGACGTAGACCTTGGAGCCTCGCCGATATCTGAACTCGAAGTGAGAGCCACCGAGGACGAACACGTCGCCCTTCTCCAGCGTGTCGAGGTAGTTCTCGTCTAAGTTGCCGACCCACTCGCTCGTCGACCGGGTGTAGACGTCGCAGGTGAACGAGTCGGGGATGGTGCCGATGTTGGTCATGTAGATGACGCGGGCCATCCGCCCGCGTTTGCCGATTAGTTCCTCGCCCACGTCGTACTCCTCGTAGTGGTGCTCGCCGTCCGGCGCGTCGTTCGTGTCGCGCCAAATCTTCGCGTAGACGTGTTTGTCTTCGAGGCCCTCGTAGTCGGCCGTGAGGTAGCGAAACAGGCGTTCGAAGTCGGTGTCAGAGAAGTTGCGGTACGGGTAGGCCCGCCGGAGAATCGCGCGAACCTCCGACTCGGGGCGAATCTCGTTTATCGCCATCCCGTAGAGTTGCTGAGCGGCCACGTCGTAGGCGTTTTCGGGAACGAAGACTCGGTCGACGAATCCCTCCTCGGCTTTCTTCAGCATCACTGCACACTCGACGAGTTCGTCTCGGTCGAGGGCGACGACGCGCCCGTTCACCGTCTGCCCGAGGCGGTGGCCCGCGCGGCCGACTCGCTGGAGGAGGGAGGCGACAGACTTCGGCGACCCGACCTGTACCACGAGGTCGATGTGCGGCATGTCGATGCCGAGTTCCAGCGACGTCGACGTGGTGACGAAGTCGAGTTCGCCGGCCTTCAACTGCGACTCGACCTCCTGTCGGCGTTCCTTCGAGAGCGACCCGTGGTGACAACCGGAGTTCGACTCGTCGTAGGTCTCGGGGTGGTTCTCGCGCAAGTTGTGCAGGACCCGCTCTGCGCCGGAGCGGGTGTTGGTGAAGACGAGCGTGTTCGTGTGCGACCCAATCAACTCGTGGAGACGGTCGTAGAACCGTTCTGTCACCTCGCTCCGCGGGGTGTCTATGAGGTCGTCCGTGGGACACTCCAGTCGAACGTCGAAGTCGCGGACGAACCGCGTGTCGACGATGTCGTAGTCTCTCGGACTCCCGTCGTCCTCGCGGCCGACGAGGAACTCGGCCATCGTCGTCAGCGGTTCGACCGTCGCCGAACAGCCGATTCGGGTGGGTGAGGTGTCGGCCAGTGCTTCGAGACGCTCCAACGACACCGAGAGGTGGGTGCCGCGTTTGTTCTCCGCGAGACTGTGAATCTCGTCGACGACGACGTACTCGACGTTCCGAAGTTTCTCCTTGAACTTCGGCGAGTTCAGCAGGATGGCCAGCGTCTCGGGCGTCGTGTTGAGGATGTGCGGCGTCGTCTCGAGCATCTTCTGTCGCTCGGTAGATGGCGTATCCCCGTGACGGATGGCGTGGCGAATCTCGACCGACTCGCCTCGCTCGGCCATCTTCTCGGAGATGCCTTCTAGCGGCACGGTGAGGTTCCGGTGAATGTCGTTGGCGAGCGACTTCAGCGGCGAGACGTAGAGACAGTAGACGGCGTTGTCGAGGCCGTCTTCTAACTCCCTGTCCCGACGGAACAGTTCGTCGATGATGGCGGTGAAGGAGGCGAGCGTCTTGCCGGACCCGGTTGGCGCACAGATGAGCGGGTTCGCTCCCTCGTGGATGAGCGGGATGGCCTCCCGTTGTGGCGGAGTGAAGAAGCCGCCGTTGCCGGGGACGTACGCGCCGAACTGGTCGACCCACCACTCGCGGACGGACGGCTCTAACAGGTCGAGGACGTCCGCGTCGGCGATGTCGACGGCGTCAGCGTCGAAGTCGACGTTCGCATCCGCTAGCAACTCCCGGCCACTCATTACTGTCTCCTGTACCCGGACGAGTAAGTGGGTTGTGTCCGCGGTTATCTGTCCAGTGAGATGTGAGCGTGACAGCGGGACTGGCCGGGCGAGGGCGTCTTTTTGTCCTCCTCGCACCTCCTCTCGGTGAGCGTGAATGAGTACTGAATCTCGATCATCTGTGGTCTACGGGGGAGAAATCGACGATGCCGAGCGCGCGGTGACGCCCTTGGAGCTCTTCTTCGACCTCGTGTTCGTCTTCGGATTCACGCAGGTGTCGAGTTACCTCACCCACCACCTCACGTGGGGTGGTCTCGCCCGTGGTGCGGCACTCTTGGCCGCGCTGTGGTGGGCGTGGGTCGGCTACTCGTGGTTGACGGGGACGGTGCGCGCCGAAGACGACCTGTTCGCCAGAGTGACCATCCTCGCCGCGATGGCTGCGATGCTCGTCGTCGCACTCGCGGTGCCGGAGGCGTTCGGCGACAGCGCAGTCCTCTTCGGTCTCGCCTACCTCGTCGTCCGACTGCTCCACGTCGTGCTCTACGCCGTCGCCGTCCCCGAGACGCAGACGGCTGTCCGTCGCGTTCTCCCGGGGTTCCTCGGCGGACCGGTGCTCCTCGTCGTCGCTGGCTTCTTCGACGGAGCGATTCAAGCCGGACTGTGGGTGGCGGCGCTCGCACTCGACTACGGTATCGTGTTCGTCCGTGGTGTCGACGGGTTCCACGTCACGGTGAGTCACTTCGTCGAACGCCACCGCCTCGTCGTCATCATCGCCCTCGGTGAGTCGCTCATCGCAATCGGCATCGGTGCAGAGGACCTGCCGCTCGACGCCTCGCTCGTCGGGACCGCACTCCTCGGAATTACCCTCGTCGTCGCGTTCTGGTGGCTGTACTTCGACTACATCGTCCTCGCGGCAGAGAGTCGACTCGCGGCCGAACCCGAGGCGACGCGGCCCGCCCTGGCCCGTGATTCGTACAGCTACATCCACTTACTCATCGTCGGAAGCATCGTCTTCGTCGCGCTGGGCATCGAACAGACCATCGCCCATCTCGGCGACCCACTCGACGTGATTCCCGCCGTCGCACTCTGCGGCGGGTGCGGACTCTACCTGTTCGGTCACACCGCGTTCCGTCTCCGCGACCACCGCACCGTCAGCTACCTTCGTCTCGGCGCCGGCGTCGTCGCCGTCGCGCTCGTTCCCGTCGTGTTGCGTATCCCGTCGGTCGTCGCACTCGCGACACTCACCGCGCTGTTCGTCGGCGTCGCCGTGTACGAGACACGCTGGTCGACGTACCGTAACCGACTGCGGACCACTGGCTCGAAGTCGGACTGAGACGAGACTGACCGCTCGTCACACGCGTGGTGACTTACGACTGTGCCGACCCCGCGCGAGACGGAAGCCCGAACGGCTTTCGGCCTCCAGAGTGAGTGGGAGATATGCGCGTCACGTTTCTCGGAACCGGCAGTGCGATGCCGACGGCCGACCGAGTGCAGACCGGCCTCCTCCTCGAAGAAGAAGACCGGACCCTCCTCGTCGACTGCGGAAGCGGCGTCCTCCACCGTCTCAGTCAGACCGACGTCGGCTACGAGGGCATCTCGACTGTCCTGCTCACCCACCACCATCTCGACCACGTCTCGGACCTCCTTCCGCTCCTCAAAGCCCGGTGGCTCGCCGGTGAGGAGTCGCTGGAAGTCGTCGGCCCGACAGGGACGAAGAACCTCCTCGACAGTCTCTTAGAAGTCCACGACTACCTGCAAGAGCGCGTCGAACTTCGAATCCGTGAGGTGACGGCCGACTCCTTCGAAGTCGCGGGGTTCGCCGTCGAAGGGCACAAAGTCCGACACTCGATGCCGGGACTCGCTTACCGCTTCGACGACGCGTTCACCTTCAGCGGCGACTCGGAGGCGTTCGCCGGTCTCACGAACTTCGCCGACGGCTCTCGGGTCCTCGCACACGACTGCTCGTTTCCGGACGAAGTGGACGTCGCCAACCACCCGACACCGACGCAGTTGGGTGAGGCACTCGCCGGATGCGACATCGACCGTGTCTACCTGACGCATCTCTACCCCCACACCGAGGGGAAACACCGCGAGATGCTGGACGCGATAGAAGCACAGTTCGACGGCGACGTACGCTTCGCTCGCGACGGGTTACGCTTCGAAGTGTAGTGAGACTGCGTGTGCTAGCACCACACACCACGTTTCCGGTGAAACCGGTCGAGACCACGTGTACGGGCCGCAGTCCGGTTCAGCCCTCGATTTTCGTCCCCGGCGACTCACCGGAGAGGAACGCTTCGAGTCCCTCGGGGCCGAAGACGTGCGCCGGTGCGCCCAGGTCGAGAAGTGCGCGGACCTTCGCGGCCATCCCGCCCGTCACGTCCGTCGACTCGCTCGCCCCCAGTGCGGCGGCGATGTCTTCGAAGTTCTGTATCTCCGGGACGACGTCGTCGTTCGTGTCCAGTACACCGGGAACGGTCGAACAGACACCGACCCGGTCGGCGTCGAGACCCGCCGCGAGACGGACCACGATTTCGTCGCCGCTGAGGATAGTGACGCCTTCGCCCGCGTGAGCGACGGCGTCGCCGTGGAGGACCGGAACGAACCCCTCGTGGAGGAGCGTCCGAACCGAATCCAGCGGCAGCGAGAGCGTCCCCGTCTCGTCGCGCGCGGCGACCGAGAACGGGTGAATCGGGACGACGGGAACGTCACGCTGGCCGAAGGCGTCGAGGACGTGGCCGTTCAGGCGCTTCATCGCGTCGTGAATCGCCCGTGCGGCGTGGGCGTCGTGTGTCCCCTCGGTCGTACTCACGCCGTGTTCGTCGGCGTGGAAGTGGCCGTAACTGCCGCCGCCGTGGACGATTACGAGGTCCTCGACTCCGGCGTCGGCGACGGCGCTCGCGGCGGTTTCGAGTGCAGGCAGGTCGACCGTCTCGCGGCGACCCTTGTCGGTGATGACGCTCCCGCCGAGTTTGAGAATCGTCGTCATTCGTCTCGCACCTCGCCATCCTCGGCGCGGACGCCAGTCGTCGCCAGTTCCGCGCGGAACACGTCTTCGCATCCGGGGGTGTACTGCAGCGCCGTCTCCGTCTCCGGCGTCGGGTCGAGCGCGACGATACAGCCACCGCCGCCCGCACCCGTCAACTTCGCGCCGTAGGCGTCGCCGGAGCGGGCCGCCCAGACGAGACTGTCGAGCGAGCGCGAGGAGACGCCGAGCGCTTCCAAGAGGCCGTGGTTGAAGTTCATCAGTTCGCCGAGCGCTTCGAGCAAGTCCTCGTCGGGGTCGGCCCCCGCCTCGGCGTCGGCGTCGGCCAGGAGCGCTTCACCCTCACGGACGATGTCACCGATAGTCTCGACGGTCTGTGCGGCGAAGTCGTATCTGTCGCGGAGGGCGCGGACGCCGGCGACGAGTTTGCCGGTGTCGCCCGACCCGCCGTCGAAGCCGACGACGAAGGGAAGCGAGGGGGCGTCGATCGGTTGACAGTCGTCACCTTCGACGCGGACCGCGCCGCCCATCGCCGAAGCGAACGTGTCGGCGCGAGAAGCTTGGCCGTCCTGCACTTCGTGTTCCGCCTGATACGCTCTGTCGGCGATTTCGCGAGGGGAGAGTTCGACGTCGAGTGCGCGCGTCGCGGCGTCGATACCGGCGACGACGACGGCGGCTGAGGACCCGAGGCCCGCGCCGAGCGGAATCTCGCTCTCGACGGTGATGTCGAACCCGGCGTCGGGTGCGCCGGCGGCGTCGCGGGCTTGGTCGACAGCGGCGTCGACGTAGCCCATCGCCGCTTCGACCAGCGGCGTCGGGACGTCGACGTCGGGATGTTCGTCGGTCGACCCGGAATACTCGACGGCGAAACCGTTGAGGCTGAGGTCCTCGGCGACGACACGGACGACGTCGTCGTCTCGGGGGTCGACGGTGACGGTCGCCCGGCGCTCGATGGCGCAGGGGACCGCCGGTTCCCCGTAGACGACGGCGTGCTCCCCGAAGAGATACACCTTCCCGGGGGCGCTTGAGACGGTCATACCCGGACGATTGCGGCGGGGGATAACAGAGGTTCCGGATGTGAGGCCGGTCAGTCGACCGCACTACCGGCCTGCACGCGTGCACGGATTCGTCCCGCGAACCGGCCGAGTGGCCGTCCGACGCCGAGTCGTGTGATTCGAGAAGCGAGTCGGCCGGTACCGACGTCGAGCGACACCTTCCCTCGCCCGACGCCGACACCGACCGGGCCGAGTATCTCGACGGGCGTTCGCCACAGTCGCCCCTCGTGTCGCGTGTAACTGTCGAGCGTCGTCTCGCGGGTGTGCGGTTTCGCCCCCCGAACCGACAGCGTGAGGGCACGTTCGCCGTCTTCGCGGAGTTCGACGTGCCAGGTGTCGGATGCCTTCACCTGTGTGCTCGACTCGGTGCTCGCGGCGGCGTCGCGTCGAACCTCGACGTCGGCGACGGTCTTCGGGTAGCCCCAAATCTCGCGGCCCATCCGACGGGACTCTTCGGTCGTCACGGGGAGCGCGAGGACGTAGCCACCGAGACCACCGTCGAGAAGCGGAACCCCACCGACGGTTCGGCGAGCGACGGGGACGATGACGGCGAGTTCGTCGTACGGCTCGAAGTCGCCGGCCTTCGAGTAGGAGACACCGGCGACGACGACACCGCCCGTTCGAGCGCCGAACCGAACCGGCGTCAGGTCGTCGGGTACGGCACGCCGGAGCGACTGCCAGTCGGCGGCAAAGAGCGCGCCGGCGAGAGACGCCTGACAGCGGAGCGGGAGGGCGACTCGGCGACCGGTCGAGAGGGTCGCAGTGTGGTCGGGGAACGTCACGAGCGAATCGACGGCCGCGAGTGGCTAAAGTGTCGGGGCTGGGAGGATGAATTAAGACCGACTACCCCCTCTGTCGACCATGCAACTCGACCACGTCGCCTACGCGTGGACCGACCTCGACACGCTCGTCGAAGCGTTCGAGTCCGTCGGCTTCACGCCCGAGTACGGTGGCGTCCACGCGACGGGGACGACACACATGTCGCTCGTCACCTTTCCGGACGGGTCGTATCTCGAACTACTGTCGACGACGCCCGGAACCGACCCGGCAGATGCAGGGTTCTGGGCCGAGCACGTCGCCGCGGACGCCGGTCCCGCCGGATGGTGTATCGCCGTCGACGACACGCGAGCGTGGGCCAAACAGTGTATCGACGCCGGCCTCCCGGTCGACGGACCGTGAACCGCGGGCCGCGAGCGCGACGACGGCCGACGCGTCGAGTGGGATATGGTGTTCGTCGGCGACGGAGACGAGCGACATCCGTTCGCCATCACCGACCGAACGCCCCGTGAGTACCGTGTTCCAGCCGTCGACGAGACGCCGGAGTCGGCATCGTCAGGGACGCTAACTGGCGTCGCCGACGTCGTCGTCGCCGTCTCGGACCTCGATGCGGCCGTCGACGAGTTCCGTCGAAGCTACCGCTTTCCGACACCGGCGCGGTGGACCGACGGTGACTTCGGCGCGACGCTGGCATCGTTCCCCGGTCAGCCAGTCACGCTGGCCGAACCCGATGGTTCGAAATCGTGGTTGACCGACCGTCTCGACGACGTCGGACCCGGTCCGTGCAGCTATCTCCTCGGCACCGACGACGTCGACGCGGCGCACGACCGATACGCGCTGTCCACGCCGACGGCGTGGGGCGGCGAGAAGGACGACCGGCGCGTCTCGTGGGTCGATTCGAACCGACTCGGGACGACGGTCGGTGTGGCCGACGACGGCGACTGAAGCGACCGACGTGGCAGAGACGAGAGCGGCGGACATTTGTCGCTGGCTCTCTCACCTCGGCTATGAACGAGACCCGACGCGCCCTCCTTGACGCACTCGCCGCAGGACCGGTGACCGGTCCAACGCTGGCCGAGCGACTCGGTGTCTCGCGGGCGGCGGTCTGGAAGCAGGTCGAAGCACTGCGAGACGAGGGATTCGACATCGAGAGCACGAACGGTGGCTACGTCGTCTCGGGCGTTCCCGAGTACGGCGCGGCCGCCATCGAGTACGGCCTCGACGCACCCTTCTCCGTCGAGTACCACGACAGCATCGGGAGTACGAACGACCGGGCGCGCGAACTCGCCGCCGAGGGAGTCGAGAACGTCGCCGTCGTCGCCGACGCGCAGACGGGGAGTCGCGGTCGTCTAAAGCGAGCGTGGTCTGCGCCCGCCGGCGGCGTGTGGGTGTCGCTGCTCGTCCGTCCGAAACAGCCCCCAGCGCACGTGCCCCTGTTTACGCTCGCCGCCGCCGTCGCCGTGACACGCGTCTGCCGCGAGGTGGGTGTCGACGCGAGTATCAAGTGGCCGAACGACGTCCTCGTGAGCGAGCGGAGCGAAACGGACGGAAGCCAGTCGACGAACGAGCGTGGCGGCCTGAAACTCGTCGGCATCCTCACCGAGATGGAGGGGGAGGCAGACCGCGTCTCGTGGCTCATCGCGGGCATCGGCGTCAACGCCAACGTCGACGCCGCCGACCTGCCGGAGGGAGCGACGAGTCTTCGTGAACAACTGGGCGAGGACGTCGACCGGCGGGTGTTCGTCCAGCGACTGATAGCGGAGTTCGTCGCCCTCTGTGAGCATCCCGACGACATCCTCCCGGCGTGGCGTGAACACTCGGCGACGCTCGGTCAGCGCGTCCGCGTCGAGACACCCCGCGGCGACGTCGAAGGGCGGGCCGTCGACGTGGTGACTCCGGGTGCGCTCGTCGTGCGAACGAGCGATGGCGACGTGACGGTCCACGCGGGCGACTGCGAGCATATACGGCCAGTGTAGGTCAGCGCGAGAAGCGCAAGAAGCGCGATAAAACAGGTCAGGTCAGGTCGCTTGACCCGGTTCTTCTGTCCCGACGCGAACCGTCATCACGGGGACGTTGGAAGCGCGGACGACTTTCTCGGCGACGCTTCCCAAGAGCAGACGGTCGATACCGCCGCGGCCGTGTGTCCCCATCACGACGAGGTCACAGTCTTCCTCCTCGGCGTAACGGACGATTTCACGTTGGGGTGAGCCTTCGAGGACGTGCGTCTCGACGGGGACGCCGTGTTGCTCGGCGAGTTCTCGGACCGTCGTCAGTGCCTGTTCGGCGTCCTCGTGAAGCATCTCCTCGACGCCCTCCCACGAGGACTCCATCGGAAGACCGGTGAACCCGGCCGTGTTCACCACGTAGACGGCGTGGATGGCTGCCCCGTGGGCTTCTGCGAGGTCCACGGCGTGCGATATCGCTCGCTCGACTCCCTCTGAACCGTCGGTCGGAACGAGTATCCGGTCGTAGAGACCCATGCTAACTCACGACACGATAGAGTATCAGCTGTCTTAACTCTTCTCGCGAACCCGGCGAGCGAGCACAGAAAGAAGTCGAGACAGAGAACGGTGCGGTGCTTCAGTAGACGACCTGCTTCACGTCGGCGTGGCCTGCACGACGGACGACGGCGCGAACCGGGTCGCGGACGCCAGTGAGGTTGTCCGAGTCACCGTCGAGGACGAGGAGCTTCGCGTCGCGGCCGGGTTCGACGAGACCAGCGTTCAGTCCGGCGATGTCGGCACCGTTGACCGTCGCCATCTGGAGTACCTCTCTCGCCGTCGCGTCGGTCAGTTTGTTCGCGAACTCCATCTCCCGGAACATCGAGGGGCTGTTGAGCATCACGTTGTCCGTGCCGAGTGCCACCGTCGTCCGGTCGAGAAGGTCACGGAGTGGCGGGACGCCGACGTTCGTGACGAGGTTCGAGCGTGGACAGACGACGATGGGAATCTCCTCGCTCTCGACGCGTTCGAGGTGAGACGGTTCGGGGTAGACCATGTGGACGAGGAAGTCGGGGTCGAGGTCCAGTGCCGGCGTGATGTCGTCGCTGTCGCGTTCGCCGGCGTGGATGCCGAACGTCTTGCCCGCTTCGCGTGTCGCCTCGCGGAGTTCGCCGAACTCGCTGTCGCGAGCACCGCTCGCACCGAAACCGTCGGCGGCGTGCATCGCCTCGGACTCCTCTCGGCCGAGGACGACGCCCTCGATGTCGAGGCCGTCGAGTGCCCGGTGGATGGCGTCGACGCCGTCGACACCGCCCTCGCGGAACTCGATAAACGCGGCCTGTCCACCGGCCTGCATGTACTGCAACGAGCGACGCATGGCCGCAATCTTCTCCTCGGCGCTCGCCTGGCGGAGCAGTCGGTGTTTCAACCCGTCCGGCGGGGCGACCAAGTCGTCGAGTGAGAGACCCGCGCCGGCCTCCTTGGCGATGGAGTCGCCGATGTGCGTGTGGGCGTTGACGAACGCCGGGAGGACGATATCCGTCGATTCGACCGACGCCTCCTCGACGTCGACGATGGTGCCGTCTTCGACGACGACGCGACCCTCGACCGGTTCGAAGTCGCGTCCCCGAAGTACGGTCCCTTCGAGTATCATGTTCGGAGGCTTGCGACCGAGTGGCTTGAAACTCTCGAAGGAGTCCGTTCGCTCGTCTCGCCGCCGTCGAGACCGGCACCGATTCAGTCGAACTGGTCGAGCGTCGTCCGGTAGCCGGTTCGGACGTAGTTCACGAGCGAGCCTTCGATGTCGAGTCCGAGGGCGTCGACAGTCGCCTCGCCGACCCGGTCGGCCGCGTCGGCAGGCGCGTAGACGCCGAGTCGCCACTGCTGGCGCTGGGCGGTTCGCAGCGCACCGACGAGCGGCGACTGGCGGTCCAGTTGCCGGACGTCGCCGTTGACCATCACGCGTGACGAGGATTCCGTCATCGACGGTTCGGCGGGGACGTCGATGATGACCTCGCCTGGGTCGACGTCCGTCTGTTCTGCGACGTTCTGTTCGAATTCGCGAATCTTCTCGTGTGGGGCGGTGAGGACGTGTTCGGGCACGTCGTCGAGTTCGACCCAGAGGCCGCGCTTGTAGAGGTCACGTCGGTCGAGACGACGAGCGAGTTCTGCGGTCGACGCTGTCGTCCGGAGACTCGCCAGCAGGTCGTGGTCGTCCATCCGGCGCAGTTGGTCCGCGGTGACGTCCGGTTCTGCGAGCAGACGTTCGGAGGCGCGACGAAGCATCGCTTTCGAGATGCGGGCGACGTGGTGTTGGTAGACGGTCGGGTTCATCAACGCTCGCGCGAGCAGGAGTGACTCGGCCGTCTGGACGTTCCCCTCGTCCAAGACGAGTTCACCGTCGACGAACGTCAACTCGCGGACCAGCCGTTCGGTGTCGATGGTGCCGTAGGGGACGCCGGTGTGGTGGGCGTCACGCACGAGGTAGTCCATCCGGTCGACGTCGAGTTCGCCCGAGACGAGTTGGCCGTACTGCCCGCCGCCAGCGACGAGTTCGGCGACGGCGGCGGGGTCGAGGTCGTGGTCGCGGAGCACGTCACCGACTTCACCGCGCGCGAGCAGTTCGTCCACGTCGTCGTGGTACTTGCCGGTGTGGCGGAACGTGAGTGCCTCGATGTTGTGACTGTAGGGACCGTGGCCGACGTCGTGGAGGAGGGCGGCGGCGCGGAGTCGCTCGGCGAGCGTCCCCTCGATGCCGAGATGCGAGAGCGCCTGCGAGGCGAGGTGGTAGACGCCGAGGCTGTGCTCGAAGCGCGTGTGGTTCGCGGAGGGGTAGACGAGACGGACGGTCCCCAACTGCTTGATGTGCCGGAGTCGTTGGACCTCCGGCGTGTCGAGGAGGGCGGCGGCGACGCCCTCGACCTCGATGTGGTCGTGGACGCTGTCCTTGATGGTAATCATGGACGGGAAGTTCGCCCCGCTGGGATAAAAACCGTCGGAGCAGTGGCCGACTGCTCGGTCGAAAGGCCGATTTGAGTCGCCAGTCCGACCTCAGCAGCCGTCTTCTTCGACGGGCGACTCGTCTTGCTCCGGTTCCTCTGCTGGCGTCTTCTCGGGCGTTTTCGACGGCGACTCCGTCTCTTCAGGAGTCGATTCGGGCGTCTCGGTCGGTTCAGGGTCGGGCGTCTCTGTCGTCGTCTCTTCAGGAGTTGGTTCTGCCGTCTCTGTCTCCTCGGGTGTCGGCTCCGCTGTTTCGGTCGGTTCAGATTCGGGCGTCTCTGTCGCTGTCTCTTCAGGAGTTGGTTCTGCCGTCTCAGTCTGTTCAGGCGTCGGCTCAGGTGTCGCCGTCTCAGTCGGAAGCGGGTCCGACGTCCGGTACGAAACGACGACGGTAGACTCGTCGGGTTCCAAGATGGCGAGGTAGTCCACCTCGTCGTTGATGACCGACCCTTCGTAGCCGAACGTCACGTCGGCGTCGGCGACGTCTTTCGCCCCGGACGCGATGGTGAGCGTCCCACCGGCGTCGACGACGGTCCCCGACGGGAACTGCCGCGACTGACTGACGTTTTGTTTGTACTCGAACTCCATGTAGTAGCCCGAGAGGTCGAACGGTGAGTCTCCCGTGTTCTCCACGACGACGTACTCCCCGGTAGCGTCGACAGTGGCGAACCGAAGCGCGCTGTCTTCCTGTGCCAAGACGGTGTTCGTTCCGACGAGTCCAGTGGCGGCAGCGGTGACACCAGCGAGAAACGTACGACGAGTTGAATTCATTCGCGACTGTACAGTCAAAAGATATGTACTAACGCATTCGGGTAGTTCGTCTAAATTTCTCCGAAATATGTATACATTCTCTAAAAGTTATGCGTTTTGTGACTGAGTCCGTTCGCAAATCAGAGGAAGACGAGTAGATCGAGAGCGAGCAGCGCCACCAGTGCGGCCGCGCCGAAGAGGAGAACGGCGCGCTCGGTGGGTGAAAGCGACGTCGCCGTGGCGGTGAGTCTGTCGAACCCACTCGCCGGTCCGTCGTACCCGAACGTCGACTCGGCGCAGTACGAGCAGAGATGCACCACTTCGTCGGCGGTGTAGGCGTCGCGGGTCTGCTCGCCGAGAAAGAGGTCATCCGTCTCACGGAGACCGACACCGACGGGAATCACGTCGTCCGTCTGCATCTCGTGGCGACAGTTGGCGCAGCGGACCGTCTCGTACTCGATGGGGCCGTGGGCGGTCTCTGCGTGCCGTGTCTCGGTCGTCTCGGTGGCTTCTCTGGAGGGCATGGGACTCGACTGGGCGTCGAACGGTCGTTGGCCGCGGGAGTCCAAAAGTCCTCGGAGGGTCGGCGGGTCAGGGTCAGTCGACGTGGCCGACGCGGACCCCGAGCACGTTGCTCACGGCGTCGGCGACGCTGTCGACGTGGTCGCTCGCCGTGTAGACACCGAGTCGCCACTGTGCTCGCTCGGCGTCTCGTAACGCACCCACCAGTTCGGAGGCCTCTTCGAGACGCTGGACGACACCACCGACGACGACGCGGGCGTTCGACTCCTTGAGGCTCGGGCGGGAGAGAACGTCGACGACGACGTCCGCCGGGTCGACGCCGGCCTGTGTCGCGATTTCGCGCTCGGCGGCGCGTTCGTCCGCGTGACCGCAGTCGACGACACCCGCCGGGACGTCACCGAGGCCGGCCCAGACCGCTCGTTTGTACAGGTCGCGGCGCTCGATACGTCGCCCGAGTTCGGGGACGTGCTCGCGGAGGGCGACGAGTAAGTCGTGGTCCGCCATCCGCTGAAATCGCTCGACGCTCACGTCCGCCTCGTCGCTAGCGAGGAGACGTTCGGCGGCCCGTTCGAGCATCGCACCCGCGATACGCGAGACGTGGTGGCGATAGACGATGCCGTTCATCAGCCCGCGGGCGAAGAGGAGCGATTCGGCCGTCTGGACGTTTCCCTCGTCCAAGACGAGTTCACCGTCGCGATACCTGAGTTCTCGAACCAGCCGTCCAGTGTCGATGGTACCGTAGGGGACGCCGGTGTGGTGGGCGTCGCGCACGAGGTAGTCCATCCGGTCGACGTCGAGTTCCCCCGAGACGAGTTGGCCTAACTCGCCCTCGCCACGGATGTGCGCAGCGACGCGCGTCGGGTCGAGTCCGTGGTCGGTCAGCACGTCGTGAACGGTCGGGTTCGTCGGGGGGTCGGTCGGGTGGCCCGCCTCGGCGTCGGTCAGGAGCCACTCTATCTCGTCGTGGTGACGCCCCGTCTCGCGCATGATGACGTGCTCGGTCTGGTGGCCGTACGGACCGTGGCCGACGTCGTGGAGGAGCGCGGCGGCGCGGAGGTGGTCGGCACGCTCCCCAGAGATATCGAGGTTATCGAGATGCGAGAGCGCCTGCGAGGCGAGGTGGTAGACGCCGAGGCTATGCTCGAAGCGCGTGTGGTTGGCCGACGGATAGACGAGACGGACGGTCGAGAGCTGTTTGATGTGGCGGAGCCGTTGGAACTCGGTGGTGTCGACCAAATCTTGTGCCAGCGGGTCGAGCGAGATGTAGTCGTGGACGCTGTCCTTGACGGCGGTCATTGCGTGTGATGAGAGGTGTCTGGTGTTTGGTGTTTCGGATGGCTCCTTCGGGGTTCAGCCCGTTCGGCTATCCAGTCGCTAGGCGCGCAGTCGGAACTGCTCGGCGAGCGACGTCGCCGTCGATTCGGCAGCGCCGATTGTGAGGTGATTTCGGTACGCGGGTAGTGAGTAGACGCCGGACGATTCGTCCGTGTTCGTCAACTCGCCGTGGAGGTAGTACCGGTAGTCTGCGTCGGCGGGCGGCGTGTCGCGGACGACGACGACGAACGAGTCCGACTCGACGAGCGAACGGGCAATCGTCGCGTTTCCGTCGGCCGCGTAGCCGTACTCCCACGAGACGCCGCCCCGTGGAGCGACCGGGGTGTAGGTGTAGTTCACACTGTTCGTCGCGACGTAGAGCACGGGCCGGTCGTACTGCGCCTCCAACGTCGAGACGGGTGTCGCTTCGATACCCTGTTCGGCGAGCGCGACGACCAGTCGCCGGTCGAGTTCGTCGTCGCCGCTGTAGAGGTAGAGACCGGCCTCGCTTCGCGTCGTGGCGTTGTCTATCGCGTTGGCAGCGACGGTGCTGGAGAGGGTCGTGTCGCTCTGGCCTGCGTGGAAGTCGAGGAGGAGAAAGGCGCTTCCGGTCGCGAGGAGGACGACGGCGAGGAAGATGGAGACGGTAGTCGAAGTCCGCATTGTGAATCACTACTCTAACGCCTGCTCAGGAGATAAACAGGACTCCGAGTAGACAGGACGTGAGCCGAAGAGCGAGTGAGAAGTTATCTCGTCAGACAGACACTATATCGCCGTGACTAACAACCCTGCCGGCCTCCTCGTCGTCTTCGCATTCGTCGCCGCAGCCATCGGTTCGGTACCGCTCGCCGTGGTTGCGTTCCTCCTCGCAGGCCGCGTTCGGCCGTTCTCACGTGCGGTGTTGTACGCTGGCGGGGCCGTCGGCGTCGTCGCGGCAGTCCTCGCTGTCGTCGTCACGATTATCTCTCCGGCGGCGGGGCTAGTGGTCGCGGTTCTCGCCGTTCTGACCGCGGCGGTGTTGTGGGCCGTTCCGCTACTCGTCGCTCGCGCGGTACTCGTTCGCCGTGGACTCGACGGGCAGCGTGCGCTCCGGAACGCAACCGTCGGTCTCCCTGTCGCACTGGTCGCCTCGCTGTTCGTCGTCTTCGGCGACTTCAGACGGTACAACATCACCTTCCTCACCGGCACCGAAGCTCTCGTCGCCTGGACGGCGCTGGTGCTCGTCGTCTTCCTCGGACCGACGGCGGTCGGACTCGGAGTAACCGCACTTCGGCGATAAGGTTCGTCCGCCGCGTCGATAGCCAGGAGAGTCAGATACAAACCGTCTGCCGAAGAACCCCCGAACAATGGTCACCTTTCTCGCTGGCGGGACGGGCACACCGAAGCTTCTCGACGGAGCGTCGGCCGTGTTCGATCCCGCCGACACGACCGTCGTCGGTAACACCGGCGACGACGTCGAACTCGGGGGACTCCTAATTTGCCCCGACGTCGACACCGTGCTCTTTCACGGCGGCGGCGTCCTCGACACCGACCGGTGGTGGGGCATCGAAGACGACACCACCGAGACGAACGCCGAACTACACCGACTGGCCGACGCCGCCGGACTCGCAGACGGCCCGCGCTACCTCGACGACGAGACGCAAGTCGGTGGGCGAAATATCGCCCGCTGGCGACGCTTCTCGGGGGTAGCGGAGTTCATGGAGATCGGGGACAAGGACAGAGCGGTCCACCTCACGCGAACCAGCCTCCTCGACGAAGGGAACTCACTGACCGAAGTCACGCGCACCCTCGGCGACGCGTTCGGCCTCAGCGTCGACCTCGTCCCGATGTCCGACGACCCCGTGGCGAGCATCGTCCACACCGACGAGGGCGAGATGCACTTCCAGGAGTTCTGGGTCGCAGAGCGGGCGGCACCCGCCGTCGACGACGTGGAGTTCCGCGGCGCCGAGGACGCCGAGGCGACCTCCGAGACGCTCTCTGCGCTCACCGACCCCGTCGTCGTCGGCCCGTCGAATCCGGTGACGAGCATCGGCCCGATGCTCGCACTCGACGGCGTCGAAGAAGCCCTCAACGAGACGCCCGTCGTCGCCGTCTCGCCGTTCGTCGAGGACGAGGTGTTCTCCGGCCCAGCCGCGAAACTCATGGAGGCGACCGGCTACGAGGCGAGTACGGCGGGCGTCGCCGACGCCTACCCCTTCGCCGACGCGTTCGTCCTCGACGACGGGGACGGAACGGACCTGAATCGTCCAACCGTCCAAACCGATACGAAGATGGATAGTCGAGCGGACGCCGAGCGCGTCGCTCGTGCCGTCAGAGAGGCGTTCGCGGAGGTCGAAGTCGCCTGATGGTCGAGTTCGAGCCACGGCTTGCGCTCGCCAGCCTGAGCGGCGAGTCGGACGCCGAGTGGGCACGAGCAGGCGAGGAGTACGCCGGAGCGGCGTTCCTCGGCGGTATCGCACTCGACGAAGCGTCTCGAAGAGCGGCCCGAAAGCTGGTCGCCCGCGACAGAACCGAGTTCCTTCCCGACGACCCACTCGACTTCGTCGACCGAGAGTTGGCGAAACTCGACGACTCGCCCCTCCTCGTCGGGTTCAACGTCCGAAGCGCGACGGTCCCCCCCATCGCCGACGCCGCCGAGGTGTGTGCCAGCCACGACGCCGTGCTCGAAGTCAACGCTCACTGTCGACAGGACGAACTCTGCGCTGTCGGCTGTGGCGAGTCGCTGCTACGTGATACCGACCGACTCTGTGAGTACGTCGCCGCCGCCGCGGATGCAGGCGCACTCGTCTCGGTCAAGGTGCGGGCCGAAGTCGACGGCGTGAATCTCGTGGAGACGGCGAAGCGAGTCGAAGCCGCGGGGGCGGCGGCGATTCACGTCGACGCGATGGACGCCGAAGCGATTGTCGGCGACGTCGCCGACGCGACGGAGCTGTTCGTGATTGCGAACAACGGCGTCCGCGACGAGGCGAGCGTCCGCGAGTATCTGGACTACGGAGCAGACGCAGTCAGCGTCGGGCGGCCGAGCGACAACCCTGTCGTGCTCCGGCGAGTTCGCGCGGCCGTCGACGACTGGTTCGAAGCGCACTCCTCGGAGGTGATGCCGTGAGCGACGCCGGTGTCGAACGCGACTTCTCGCCCGCCGAACACGCCGAACTCGCACTGCTGCTCGAAGTCGCGGGAACGCCGAAACCCGGGAACGTCGACCGCACACACGACTTCGACGACCTGCGATTCGAGCACTTCCTCGCCGGGTCGGTCGGGTCGCGCCGAGGCCTCCAGTTGGCCGAAGACGGCGCGCCCGTCGGTGAGGCGTTCGAACGCGGCGTCGAGGGAATGAGCCAGCAACGCGGCGGCAACACGCAGTTCGGCTGTCTCCTCCTCTTAGTTCCGCTCGTCAAAGCCGCCGCAGCGGACGAGTTGTCGCCGAGCGGCGTGACCGACGTCGTCGAGTCCACGACAGTCGACGACGCCGCGAACTTCTACCGTGCCTTCGAACACGTCGACGTCGCCGTCGGCGACCCGCCGCAGGACGCAGACGAGTTGGACGTCCGTCGCGGGTCGGAGGCGATTCCGACACTCGACGCGCGTGGGCTGACCTTCTACGACGTGATGGAACTCAGCGCCGAGCGAGACGGGAACGCTCGCGAGTGGACCGGTGGGTTCCGACGGACGTTCGCGGCCGCAGAGTCGATACTGGCCGACGAGGGGTCGATACTCGACCGGACAGCGCGGGCGTTTCTCGACTTGCTCGCGGGCGAACCGGACACGCTCGTTGCCACCCAACACGGAACCGAAGTCGCCGCCGAGGTGAGCCGACTCGCCGGCGACGCGCAGGGCGACCCCGAAGAGGTCGAGAAACTGGCCGACGCGCTCGTATCGGAAGGCATCAACCCGGGGACGACGGCCGATATCACCGCCGCGGCGCTGTTCGTCGCGCTCGAACGAGGGGTGGCAGTGTGAGTACGGAGAGGTGGCCCGTCGAACTCCGCGGCGTCACCGAGTCCGTCGTCGCGACGCTCGGGCCGAACGACCTGTGGAACCTCGCGGCGCTCGGGCTGCACGCGCCGGAGTCTGAAGGAGAGCCAGTGACGGCGACGACGTGGGGCAACACCCGAACCCGACGAAACTTCCACCGACAGGGCGGTGGTGTCGTCCAGTTCACACAGGACCCGAGAGAGTTCGTCGCCGCCGCGGCGACGATTCACGAGCGAGGTGAGCCAGTTCTCGACGGCGCAGACGCGTGGGTCGAAGTCGAGGCCAAGCAGGTCGACGCGGGCGAAGATGGGGGAACGCGCTGGGAGCGGTGGGAACTCACGCCCGTCGAGAGCCGGGTGGTTCGCGAGTCCGTCACGACGATAAACCGCGGGTTCGCCGCCGTAATCGACGCGACGGTGGCCGTGTCACGTCTGGACGTTCCCGCGTTCGACACCGAGGAGTTGCTGGACCGGTTGGAGTACTTCGCGGAGACCGTCGAGAAGTGTGGGGGTCCGCGAGAGGTGGCGGCGTTCGAGACGCTCAGTGAGGTGAGTGGGTGGCGCGAGTATCGAGATGGGTGAGACGTTCTGTGTCTCGCCCGCAGGGGGGCGACGCGGAACGAATCGTTTTAGTGTCTCTCTGGGGAATTGTCGGACATGGCAATCAAGCCCAAATACGTCAAGCAGATGGGGAACCTCCTGCTGGAGCGCTACCCACAGGCGTTCAACACGGACTTCGAGACGAACAAGGAGAACGTCACACAGCTCACGAACGTCGAGTCGAAGTCGGTCCGCAACCGCATCGCCGGCTACGTCACGCGCAAGAAGGGCGGCGCGACGGCTGAAGCGTAACTCTGCGAGTTCTGCGTAATCGTTCTCTCGAAGCCGAGTCGAAGAGCGACAGCGCCGACGCGAGCAGAGAACCGGAACGAGAAAGGTCGAGAACGCGAGCGTCAGTAGACGTACTCGTCGGATTTGAGCTGTGTGTACTTCCCGTTGCGGTACTTGAACTTCGTCTTCTTGTAGCTGCCGACGAGTCGTGCCGCGCTCAGGCCGGCGCCGAGTTTCGAGGTGTTGAACAGTCGGTAGCCGTCGTCGTCGGCTTTGAGTTTGTTCGCCGTCTCGAACGCCCAGTCCCAGTCGTCGGGGCCGTAGCCTTCGACACACTCGGCCATCGCGACGTTGCGGAGGACTTCGTCGCCGATAGCCTTCTTCCAGCGTTTGTTGTAGTCGTCCAAGTCGCCCTCGGCGGCGAGTTCGCCTGCGATGGAGCCAGTCCGAACCGCGACGTGGTCGCCGCCCTCGTGGAACGCCGATGTCGCACCCATCGCACCGCCGACGACGGCGATACCGGCCTTCGTCGGGGAGTCGATTGGTCGCGTCGACGAGATGGGGTACGTCTCGGTTCCCTTCGACTTCCCCCGCTCGGTGACGATGGGGAAGTCCTCCTCGATGTCGTACTCGTCACCCCAGAGATGCTCTAAGAGACGCTCGATGTAGACCCGTCCAGAGGGGATGCGTTCGTCGTCGTCGCGCAGGAGCGCGTACTTCTCTCTGTCTTTCACCTCGTCGACGTCCATCCCGATGGGCATCGTCAGGCCGACGCGACAGACGTTGTCGTCGTTCGGGAAGACCCACGGGTAGGCGGTGTGGCCGGGCATGTAGCCCCACCAGAACATGATGGCTCCGGCGACGTCCTCGAACACCTCGGGCGGGAACTTCCGGTGCTCTTGGTAGGCGATGTGGTTGGCCTTGACCGAGGCCATCACGTCCGACGCCTGTCGGTCCTCGGGGAGGAATCGGTCGAGCACCTTGTTCGTCACCGTCCGCTGGGGGCCGTCGGCAAGGACGAGAAAGTCCGCGCCGACGGTCGACTTGTCGGCGAGGCGGAGGCGGTGCCGCGGGTCGTCCTCGTCGCCTCCGGCATCGAGATTCGTCTCGACGTCTTTCACGGAGGCTTTGACACGGTACTCCGCACCTTCGGACTCTGCGCGGTCACGCATCCAGTCGTCGAACTTCGCACGGTGCATCGCGTACCCGAAGTGGTCGTACGACGACTCGATACCGGTCGTCCGCATCGTCAGCGACTCGTGTGGACCGATGAACTCTGCCCGGTCCAGTTCGTGGAGGACGATGTCGTCGGGGAACTCGTCGGGGTGGATGCCCATGATGTCCACCCAGTAGTCGAGGATACCCGCGGCGTCGGTCGAATCCGGACCGAGTCGCTCGCGGTCTGCTCGGGGAACACCTTTCTCCAGTACGACGGCCTCTGCGCCGGCACTGGCGGCGGCGTGGGCCGCTGCGGACCCGGCCGGGCCGCCACCGACGATGGCCACGTCTACGCGCTTCATACACTGTACCCGGCGGCACTCCGCTATTAAATGCCCGGAACGGTACGGAGCGAAGAGATTCTGTCGTTTCGAACTGGTCACACGAGTGAGGAATGGAGAGAGGCGGACGAACCGTGCGCACAGAATCAGCTACCGAACAGCGGAACCCGCGCTCGCGCCCCGTAGCTCTCGACGAGCGTCACGGCGACGAGGAGCGTCGCGAGGACGCCGGGAACCGCACCGGCGACGAACGCGACTTCCTTCGAGACGACGAGGGCGAGGCCGCCGACGAACACCGGACCGAGCACACCGCCGACACCTTTCGCCGTCGTTCGCAGACCCATCAGTTCCGACTCGCGGTTCGGCGGGGCGACGTCACCGATGAACGCGAGTGCCCCCGTCGTCATCGCCGAGAACGACGCCGCGATGAGGAGGAACGCGACGACGCCGACGGCGAACTTTCCAGCCGCTGTCGCCGGGAGCGTGGCCGCCGCGGCGACGAGTGCGAAGAGCGCGCTCCCGGCCATCCCGAACGTGACGAGTCGCTTTCTCCCCGTCACGTCGGCGACGCGACCGAAGACCAGCATGAAGACGGCCTGTCCGGCGGGGTTCAACGCGAGAAGCACGCCCATCAGGAACTCCGAGAGGCCGAGCGACTGCGGGAGGTAGACGGGCATGAGCGACATCACGCCGAGGACGGACATGTTACGGAGCGCGAGCGCGACGTAGAGCCACTGGAGGCCGTTGGTTCGGAGATGGGCGCGTTCGTCGACGGCGGGCAGGAGTCGCTGACGGACCTCCGAGACGACTTCCGCGAGCGTCGGGTCGGTGTCCGGTTTCGGTGCGTCGTCGAGGAGGAACGCGACGGCGACGGTGGAGACGAGACTCAACGCCGCGATGACGACGAAGAGAGAATCGGGAAGCAAGAGACCGAGTAGTGCACCGGCGGTGAGTTGGCCGCCAGTGAATCCCACCGCGCGGGCGCTGTTGAAGAAGCCGATAGAGCGTCCGCGACCCGACTCGCCGCCGGCAGCGCTGACGACGGTGAGCATGACGGGGGGAAACGCCGCGGCGAACGAGGCGTAGAGTCCACGCAGGCCGACGGCGGCCCAGATGCCGCCGCTCCCGCTCTCGACGTCGACGACGGTGAGCGGAAGGACGGCGAGTGTCGCACCGAGACCGGTGGCGACGAGGACTGCGCGACGGCGGCCGGTGACGTCGGCGACGGCACCCCACACTGGGGCGAAGACCATCATCCCAGCAAAGTAGGCGGTGTAGACGAGTGCGGCGGCGAGGTCCGACCCGCCGGATTCGCCGATGTAGAACCCGAGTGCGGTGCCCATGAGAATCCCGCTCCCGAACCGGGCGGCGGCGGCCGTCGTGACGACGAGTCTGTCGCGGAGAGACACTGTTCGGCGATACAGTACCGGAGCCTAAACGTCCCTCGGAAGGAAGCGGCTGTGAGACGAGGGCGCGAACCCCATGGATGCTGCCGAAACGGTCGAATCTTAACCCCCGCCCCGTGTACCACGTGACATGACCGATGCCGACATCGCCGTCTTACGACAGAAGATTCACGGACTCCCGGCCGAGGGCTACGTCGAAGCACTCCGCGAGCGACTGCCCGACAAGGAGATCGTCTACGCTCGAACCCCTGCAGAGGAGCGCGAGGCACTCCGAACCGTCCCTGTCGCCGCCGGGTTCACCGTCACGCCGGACCTACTGGACGAAGCCGAGAACCTCGAACTGTTCGCCTGCTCGTTCGCCGGGACGGGCCACCTGCCGATGGAAGCGTTAGGGGACCACGGCGTCGCCGTGACGAACGCCTCGGGTGTCCACGGCCCGAACATCGCCGAGCACGTTCTCGGGAGCATCCTCAGTTTCGCTCGCGGGTTCCACACCGCGTGGCGACAGAAGGACCGAAACGAGTGGCGCTCCTTTCAGACGCACGAACTGCAGGGGAGCACCGTCGCCGTCGTCGGACTCGGCGCAATCGGGCAAGCCATCGTCGACCGACTGGACCCCTTCGGCGTCGACACCATCGGCGTCCGCTACTCACCCGAGAAAGGTGGCCCGACCGACGAGGTGCTCGGCTTCGACGAGTTGCACGACGCCCTCGCCGTCGCCGACTACGTCGTCGTCGCCGCACCGCTCACCGACGAGACGGAGGGGATGTTCGACGCGAACGCGTTCAAGACGATGAAGCCGAGCAGCGTGCTCGTCAACATCGGCCGCGGCCCCATCGTCGACACCGACGCTCTCGTCTCGACGCTGGAGACGAACGCGATTCGCGGTGCCTCACTCGACGTGACCGACCCCGAACCGCTCCCGCGTGACCACGACCTGTGGACGTTCGACAACGTGCTCATCACGCCACACAACGCCGGCCACACGCCGAAGTACTGGGAACGACTCGCCGACATCCTCGCACACAACGTGAAGCAGGCCGAAGAGTTGGGCGCGTACGAGGAGCTAGAGAACCAAGTGAACTAGTCGTCGCCCGCGACGACTTCGTTCCGCAACGTCCCGATTCCTTCGTACGTAATCTCCACCACGTCGCCGGGTCCGATAGTACCGGGGTTCGCCGGACTGCCGAACGCGACGGCGTCGCCGGGGCGGAACGTGAACCGCTTCGAGAGATACGAGAGGATGTGGTAGGGACCGAACAGCATCAGTTCGGTGTTGGCCTCCTGTCGACGCTCGCCGCTGACGTCGGTGTGCATATCCAGACTCCGTGGGTTGAGGTCTGTCTCCAGCCACGGGCCGAGTGGCGCGGACCCGTCGAACGCCTTCCGTGCTGTTCGGCCCTGCTGGTCCAGCGCGTCGACGTCGTTCATGATGGTGTAACCGCGGATATGCTCGGGCGCTTCTTCGACGGAGAAGTCGTGGCACGTGTCGTCGATAATCGCGACCAACTCGCCCGCGTAGGTCAACTCCTCGGTGAACTCGGGGTAGACGATTGGCTCTTCGTGAGCGATGACCGAGGCCGGCGGCTTGATGAAGAAGTCCGGTTCGTCGGGTCGCTCGTACTCCATCTGGTCCAACGTCGCGGCGTAGTTGCGGCCGACGCAGTAGAGCGCCGACGGTTCGCACGGCGGGAGTAATCGGCCATCGTCGCCGACGACGTACTCGCCGTCGTCTGCGACGACGACTCCGTCACGGTACTCGCCTTCGCGTGGGCCGTCAGGAGTCTGGATGCGTGCGCGTTTCATGGTGGAAGTTAACAGGAGAGACGGAAAAGGTGTGGTTTTGTCTAAATGATTGATAGTCGACAACAATGGTGTGCTCAACCCGGAGGATACAGTCAGCACGACGCAGTCATTGTTTCAGGTGCTTCCGTCTGCATCAGCTGCTTAATGTGAGTGCGAACTGCTCATCCACTCCCGTTCTGTGTCTCCCCAGATTGCGAATCAAAACGATTCCCACGTGGTTACCTCGTAGACGGTACGACGACTGAAACACCGTTCGCGTATTTCGCCGAGCAATCTACCGTTGATCGACACACTCGCCGGCTACCTCGACGAGATCATCGGTCACTCTGATCTGTCCGTCGAACAGTCGGCACGTGGTCGCGTCCCACGCGAGTTTGCCCGTCCAGTCCTCACCTGAGACGGTCACTTCGTGACGACCGTCCGTGCCAACGGGGACTTCGAATGCACGAGCAACTCCGCTATCGATCTGATCTGACTCGTCTTCGTACGTCGTTCCCTCGTCATCAACGACCACAACTTGGACAGTCACCGGTTGGGCACGCTCGTTCTGGACGGTGAGATCGAGGTTGCTCCTCTCTTCACCATCGAATAGCCCCGTACAACCGGCCACCGACACAGTTGCTGCGACAGCAACGAAGTGACGTCGATTCATACCACCGCTATGTGGGCACAACATTTCAACCCCAATTAATTGGTTAGCTGTCGATAGCCCCACAGACTAGCTACACCGACGAGATATGCACCCGCGAGGACTAACGCATTCGTGGGGTGCAGGCCGACAGCGACAAGCAGTGCTCCGAGAGCGACCGCTATTACGACGGCCGGGATAGCCACGAGCGCAACTAACAGTAGCAGGACGGGTGGCAAGCGCTGGAGCGGTTCAACGACAGTGGCGAAGTCGCTATGTGGAATGAGTGCCGAGAGTGCGGCATATCCGACAAGTTGGAGCAGCACCGCAGCGATAATGTATCTATCAACCCAGTCTGAACGATTCACGGGTGCCTCATAGTGGCTCGATTGTGACAGAGAGGTCGTCGATGTAGTGCGTCGCGTCAGCTTCCCAGATGACGGCAGTTCCAACGGCGAAATGCAGTGTCTCGGTCGATAGCTCTGGTGTGGTCCACGTGAAACTGTATTCCTGCCAGCCCTCCGACAGCCATAACGGTTCTCGAAGCCCCCCAAACGGTGTTTCTCCGAACTCGGTGGAATTCACACCGAGTTGTGGGAAATCGTCCTCGACTTCCGCAGGTTCTGGACCGAGTCGCATTACTGCGTGCCGGATCGTGTTGAACGATTCCGACTCGCTCCAGAACTGTCCCGTCGCATCAATCTGGTATGCCTGCCCGGATTCGACCGAAATCGGATGGGTACCCCACGTCACGCCGTCGTCATAGTCGCCCTCGTTCCACACTCGAAGCGAACGGTCGCCTTCGGCGGCTTCCGTCTCTGACACATCGACTTCCCACTCGAAATCCGCGAGATCTACTTCGGGGCCGATGGCCGCCTTTGATTCCCACTCACTGAGGCCGTCCTCGAACCCTTCAGTGAAGTCCGAACTGTCGCTCTGTCCGAGACATCCAGCGACACCAGCCACGCTGATGGCCGCTCCTGTCCGAAGTAGATTACGACGATTCATACTCTCTCGAAACGGGCCGTACGGTTAACGACTGGGTAGGGACAGCAAGCCTCACTCGATTGTTGAAAACGGCCTCAGATGCCATTAGACCAGATTAACAGGTCGATACACATCGACGCACATTCATTCGCCGTAGTGATATGCTCGTGAAGCCAGTACCCAGATACCTCCCGAAAGTGGCGTGCAAGACCAGAGAGTGAGTTCGAAGACGGCGAAGCCGCCCCCCAGAGTAAAAGGTCGTAGCTCTAGACCCAGCCCTCTTCGACGAGTAGTTCGCCGTTCAGCACGGACGCGCCCGCCGCGCCGCGAATCGTGTTGTGAGCGAGGCAGTTGTACTTGATGCCCTTCGGCGTCGACTGAATCCCGCCGGCGGCGACGGCCATGCCGTTCTCCAGATTCCGGTCGAGTCGCGGCTGCGGGCGCATCGGGTCGTCGAAGACGTGGATGAGCTGTTCCGGCGCGCTCGGCAGGTCGATGCCGGGGTAGTCGCGCATCGCCTCGGCGACTGCCTCCACGTCCGGGTCGTCGGCGAGGTCTGCGAACACCGATTCGAGGTGGCCGTCGAGCGTCGGGATGCGGTTACAGGAGGCGTTGACCTCGGCGTCGTGGAGGGCGAGTTCCGCGCCGTCGAACGAGCCGAGCAGTTTGCGCGATTCGGACTCCATCTTCTCCTCCTCGCCGCCGATGTGGGGAATCGCGTTGTCGATAATCTCCATCGAGGTGACGCCGTCGTAGCCCGCGCCGGAGACGGCCTGGAGCGTCGTCACGTGGACCCGGTCGAGACCGAACTCGTCGAGGGCGGCGAGCGTCGGCACCATCGTGATAGTCGAGCAGTTGGGGTTCTTGATGAGCGCACCGTCCCACCCACGCTCGTCGCGCTGGACCTCGATGAGGCCGAGGTGGTCGGGGTTGATTTCGGGGATGGTGAGCGGCACGTCCTCGGCCATCCGGTCGTTCGAGGAGTTCGAGGAGACGACGTAGCCCGCTTCCGCGAAGTCCGGTTCGACGTCGGCGGCGACACTAGAGGGAAGTGACGAGAAGATGAGGTCCAAGTCGTCCGGGACGGCGTCGGCCGTCGTCGGTTCGACGACCATCTCGGCCGCGTCGTCCGGGATGGGGGTGTCCACGCGCCACTTCGCGGCTTCGTCGTAGGTCTTGCCCGCGCTGTCCTCGCTCGCGGTGACCGTCGCGAGTTCGAACGTGGGGTGGCCGTCGAGGAGTTGGATGAATCGCTGTCCGACTGCGCCGGTTGCGCCGAGAATTCCGACTCGTACTGACATTGGTATGCGGTTGGGTGACACGAGGATAAGGGGGTTTGGATTCGTCCGTATTGTTGCAGAACCGTGAACGTCACTCGACACGAGAGTCGGAAGCGGTTTCAGGGCCGACCGCCTCTCTCCGACTGCACACCTTTAGTCCCCGCCCGAGTTCTTCCACTTCGGAAGCGATGACCGCGCGGCGAACCCGGGTGTGCGACATCTCTGGACCACGTACTGAGTGGTCATCCGTCGCAGACGACGGACTGGACTCCGTCCGCCCCAAAGAGACGAGTGCCCGGCACGAGGGTTTCCCGGTCGACTCGGCATGCAGCCACTGGGATGAGACCGGCCGTTAGTGTTCCGGGCAACAGTTCTGACCGACGAGAGACCTCTCTCCTGCGGGCCGTTCCGACTACGTAGCGACAGCGGACGGCGACGCGCCGAGTTGGTGGAGGAGTCGCACTGTATCCTCGACGACCCCGGTCTCGACGATACGACCGTCGTCGAGGTGATGAATGACCATTCTGTCGACGTCGATACGTCGTCCAGTTGCATGCACGCCCAAGAACGGCCCTTCGTGTGTCCCACGCACTGTCAACCGAAGGACGATTTTGTCACCTTCCGACACCGTATCGCGGATGCCCACCGTCAGGTCGGGGAACGCCTGACGGTAGCGTTGGACGAACTCCCAGTACGGTTCTCGGCCCCGCCTATCGCTTCCGTCGTCTAGGTGCACGACGCAGCCTTCGTCGAGTACGTGAGCCAGCACGTCACGCCGACCACGGTTCCACAACTCGGTGACTTCGGTTCGAGCGAGTTCCTCGTTCTCTACCGGTGCCGACAGTTGTGTGACGACCGGTGTCGGAGAGACTCTGCTCGCCGTCGGGAGCGGTACCGAGGGGTTCGCGGCTTCGATCTGTTGGAGCAGGCTCCACTGTTCGGAGAGCGTCCACGACTCCGAAAGCTGACCATCGGTGAGATGATGGATGCTCATTCCGGAGAGACGCACGTCCCGTCCAGTCGGTTCGATATCGAACAGCGTTCCGCTGTGCGTACCAACTCCATGCCATCGAAGTGCAACTTTCCCCGTCTCTGCAACCAGTTCCTCTACGCTGAACTGCAGGTCGGGGAACGCCTGGTGTACTGATTCGACGAACTGGCGGTACTCACTCCATCCAAGGGTCGTCACCTCCTGTTCCGGATCGCGCTGGAGGAAGGCGCGGAGTTCGGTCAAACTCGTCGGCAGGTGAACCGTGTACGTCGACGGTCGTTCTTGGGCGCGCACGTCGTCACGCTCTCGTGTCCACGTCGACTCCGCGGCCTGGCGAACGTGGCGTCGGTCCCGCTCGGTCGAGATGAATCGGTCGGCCTGACTGCGCCCGTGTTCCCACAATCGTTCGATGAATCGCTCGGATCGGTCTAACTTCGAGGCGTAGTCGAGCGGTCGACCCGGAGCGACGAGCGACTCGTCGAGATTAATCGTCTTGACTTCGAGCGGACGGTACGTCTCGTCTACCTTGCCTTCGGCCCGCCACTGGTTCAGAAGTTTGATGAACCGGAGCTCTTGGTTGACCGAAAGGTTCCCCGCGAGTTCGTTACGTCTGTCTGCAATCTCTTCGAGCTTTTTCGGCAGTTGGTCCTCGCGCTGCGGATTGACCTGTACAATCCAGAGTTCGGACGCCCGCTCCAGTCGTCCGTCAGCGCTACCGAAGAGGTCACTCAAGGGAGGGTTCTGAGAGAAGAGGCCATCCCAGTACCAGCGGGTCGACCCATCCACGAGGGTCACTGGCGCGGCCTGAAACAGGGGCGGCACCGCAGCGGATGCGAGCACGGCATCGTGGCTCACGTCTCGCTCGGTGAACGTTTTGAACGTCCCTCGTTGGAGGTCGACGGCCCCGATATCCAACCGTGGCGGGAGTGGGTCGTCACTGCCGACGATGTCGGCGAGGTTGTCGGGGTCGACGGCGTCTTCGAGAACCGTCCGTAGTCGCTTACGACTCCATCCGGCCAGCGGCGAGTCGTACGGGCTTACCGTTAGAAACGGTACGCCCATATTCTGGGCGCGAACGGTGCCGACGCCGAGTTCGTTCATTACGATATCGGCAGGCGATTTCGCGGAGATGTCGTGCCAAATCTGGGCGAGCAATCTCCTCGCTTCGTGGCGTCCGTCACCTCGTCTATCGCTGGCGAGACCGAACCACGTGGCAAACGCACAGATAGCGCCGCCGGACGTTCCACTGAGTTCGACAATGTCGTATTCGACGGCGTCCTCGGCGAGAAGTCGGTCCAAAACACCAGCGGTGAACGCCGTATGGCTCCCACCACCCTGACACGCGATGGCGACTGTCCGGCGGCCTCGCTCGCTCGTTTCCATGTCAGTCAATTAGGCGGATGAGAGAAAGTCTATTTCTGGCATTCTGTCGATAGTCTGTCGTCGTTACGGGTCACTCACTCGGACGCTGTCTCTGGTGACTTCGGGAGTCGACTCTCACTCCCGAAGAGAATCGCCGTGACTCTTCGAGGCGACGTTGAGTCGGATTCCCCGACTCGAAGTTACTCAAAGTCGTCGCAGTTCAGCACCGACTAGTAGTTCGGTAAATCAGATGTTCCGAGCAAGTACTACGCTCCACTGAGATACGCACACGGGGTGTCACTTACGAGACTGCTCAGAGTCTACTGTCGCATCCGAAAATATGGTACATACCGAACGGTGACTGATACACACTCGCCTATTACTCGCAAGCGTGGCAAAGGACACACTCAGCGATATCACCGGCTTGCCGGACGACCTCGGAATCGGCGACGACCTGACTCGGTCACAGCAACGCGCCTCTATTCGCGTCGACAGTCGCCGGTACGGAAAGCCCGTGACGGTGGTCGAAGGACTCGACCTGCCGAGCGACGACGTCGAGTCCCTCGCATCGACGTTGAAGAGCAAACTCGCCGTCGGTGGCACCGTCTCCGACGACGGTGAGGTAGAACTTCAAGGGAAACACGGTCGACGCCTCGTGGAGGCACTCCGCGAGGAAGGGTTCGACGTCGAGACCTAACTGACTCCGCGGTGGCCGTCCCGTCGCATCGGTCGTCTCGTTCCCATCTCTTTCTCGTCCGGTTTCGTGTCGTCGACGACGAACTCGAATCACGCGAGACCACGCCCATTGGATGGCTGAATGCGACCGCTCCACGTGTTGAGCCCGAGGTGGTGGTAGCCGCCAGTCGCGGCGACAACGCAGGACGCAACTCTCTTACTCGGGCCACTCTAATCCGGCCAGCAGAGAATGGAACTGAGCCGACGCGACGCCCTCACGGCACTCACCGCAGTTGGCCTCGGAGCGACCGCCGGTTGTGCGTCGAGTTCGGAGACCGACACGCGCGTCGCCGACGACCACGTCGTCGAGACGCTCGTCGCCGTCGCGGAGGCGGTCTACCCGAGTGAGGTGGACGGCGTCGAATCGTTCGTCCGCGAAGTGTCGGTGCGGCGAATCGGGGCCGACGAGGCGTACGAGGCGGGCGTCGCCGACGCCGTCGAACGCCTCGACGACTACGTCGAGGGGTTCCGAGACGCGACGTACACCGACCTGTCGCGAGAAGAGCGGACGACGGAGCTCCACCGGATGGGAGTCGGCAACGCGGCACCCGACCCGAGCGGGCTGGACCGCGAGCGCGTCCGGTACTACCTCGTGAACGAACTGCTCTACGCCTTCTACTCGACGCCGACCGGGGCGTCGCTGGTCGGACTGGAGAACCCGCCGGGTCATCCCGGTGGAACGACGTCGTACCGACGGGGGCCGGAGGAGTGACGCCACCCGGCGCGGGCGGCGGAGCGACCGAAACCGGACCCGACACCTCGGTGGACCGGACGCCGAGCGACCGCACCGACGTCTGTATCGTCGGCGCCGGCCCCGCCGGTGCGCTCGTCGCCGCAAAACTGGCCGCGGCGGGCCACGACGTCGTCGTCCTCGACGCTGGCCCCCGGTTCGACCCGGCCGAACGCGAAGACCGGATGGAGCGGCTTCTTCGACCGGGAGACGACCGGCCGGTGTGGCCCGTCGACCCGGAGCGCGACGCTTACAGTTCCACGGGCGAGCGAGAGTACCCGCTGAACGCGGCGCGGGTGAAGGGAATCGGGGGCACCACGCTCCACTGGCAGGGGATGGTGATGCGGCTTCACGAGCAGGATTTCCGCCTCGACTCCAGCGTCGGCGCGGGCGCCGACTGGCCGTTCGACTACGAGCACCTCCGCCCCTACTACGCGGAAGCGGAGCGAGAGCTGTCGGTTTCGGGCGCGTCCGACAACCCGTTCGCGCCGCCGCGGGAGCAACCCCATCCCCTCCCGCCGTTCCCGCCCTCCCACAGCGACGCCATCTTCGCCGAAGCTTGCGAGTCGCTCGGCATCGCCACCCACTCCGTGCCGAACGCGCGTAACTCCGAGTCGACGGCCGACGCGAGCGCCTGCGTGGGCTACGGCACCTGCAAGCCGGTCTGTCCCTCCGGCGCGAAGTACGACGCCACGCGACACGTCCGCGAGGCCGAGGCGGCGGGTGCCCGCGTCATCGACCGGGTCCCGGTCCAGCGACTCGAACACGACGCGACCGGCGACCGGGTGACCGCCGCGGTGTACGCGACGCCGGACGGAACCGAACACCGACAGGCGGCCCGCGAGTTCGTCGTCGCCGCCGGGGGTGTCGAGACACCGCGACTCCTCCTGCTGTCGAAGAGCGAACAGTACCCCGACGGCCTCGCGAACTCGTCGGGTGCGGTGGGGCGGTACTTCATGGACCACCTGTTCGCCGGGATGGGCGGCCTGCTGGACCGGCGAACTCGCCAGAAACACGTCGGCTTCATCACTAGCGAGAGCCACCAGTTCTACGACCGGGAGGACGACTCGCGAGGCGCCATCAAACTGGAGTTCCTCAACTACGCCGGGCCGGCACCGACCGACGTGGCGCTCTCGGCGGACGAGTTCGGCGACGCCCTCCTTTCGAAGATACGAGAGAGCTACGGCAATCACATCGCTGTCAGCGCGCTGGTCGAGCAGTTCCCTCGTCGCGAGAACCGGATCCGCCTCGACCCCTCGCGGACGGACGGCCACGGTAACCCCGTTCCCGACGTGGTCTGGTCGCTCGACGACTCGACGCGGCGGGCGCTCCGCCGGGCCAACGAGATACAGCGGTCGATACTCGACGAACTCGGTGCGTCGGTGGAGTGGACCGTCGGCCCCGAGAACACCGGCCCCGCGTTCCACCACATGGGGACGACCCGGATGGGGACGGACTCCGACGAGAGCGTCGTCGACGCGCGACTCCGGAGTCACGACCTGCAGAACCTCTCGTTGGTGGGCAGTTCGACGTTCCCGACAGGTGGGGCGATGAACCCGACGCTCACCATCGCGGCGCTCTCGCTGAAGGCCGCCGACCACGTCGACGAGCGACTCTGAACGGCCATCCGCATCCGACGACGGAGACAGGTCGGCGGCCGGAGCGCACGGAGCGTCACGACGGGTCGTCGACAGTTTCGGCCGCCCGAAAAATTCCGGCACCTTTTAGGCCCACCTAAATAGAGAACAGAGACAATGACCGCCAGCCAGGACATCTGTGTCGTGGTCCCGACTATCCGGGAGTACGACTGCGTCCGGGCGTACGCCGACAACGCACGCGCCCACGGGTTCGACCTCGACCGACTCTTCGTCGTCCTCGTGACCGAGGACTTCTGTGACACCGACGCCATGGAGGCGATGCTCGACGAGGAGGGACTCAGCGGAACCGTCTTCGACGAGAGCGACCGCGACGACTGGTTCGAGACGCGGGGGCTCTCGAACTACCGCGACCTCGTCCCGGCGGCGAGCCACGCGCAGACCTCGTTCGGCCTGCTCTATCTCTGGGCGCACGACCGCTTCGACTACGGCGTCTTCATCGACGACGACACGCTCCCGCACGCTGACACCGACTTCTTCGGGACCCACCTCGCGAACCTGGGGTACGACGGCGAGCTAGAGGTCGCCGACAGCGACGAGTCGTGGGTGAACGTGCTCTACCAGAGCGACCACGACCTCTACCCGCGCGGATATCCCTACGCAGCGATGGGTGAGACGGTCGAGACCGGGACGGCCGAAGTGACCGACGTGGTCGCCTCACAGGGGCTCTGGACGAACGTTCCCGACCTCGACGCTGTCCGCATCCTGATGGACGGTGACTTGGAGGGACAGGCCCAGACCCGGACGACGTCCGCCGACTTCGAGCGCGACTTCGTCGCCGCCGAAGGCGCCTACCTCACCGTCTGCTCGATGAACCTGGCCTTCCGTCGCGAAATCGTCCCCGCGTTCTACCAACTCCCGATGGACGACAACCGCTGGGACGTCGGCCGCTTCGACGACATCTGGTCGGGACTGTTCCTGAAACGCGCCTGCGACTTGCTCGGCAAACAGGTCTACAACGGCGGCCCGCTCTGCGAGCACAACAAGGCCCCTCGCTCGACGTTCGACGACCTCGCCAACGAGGTTGCCGGCCTCGAACTCAACGAACACGTCTGGGAAGTCGTCGACGACGTGGACCCGGAACTCCCACGTGACGGAGACGACGCCGAACGGTTCGCGGCCGCGTTCTCGGCGATGGCCGACGCGTTCGAGACCGGCGACTTCTCGGCGTGGAACAACGGCGCCTTCCTCAACTACTGCGGCCGGCAGATGAACGCGTGGCTCGACTGTCTCTCGCAGGTCGAGGAGACGGCCACGCCGGCAGAGGTGGTGGTCGCCGATGACTGACGGACACGACTCGGCCCGCGACGAGCGCACTCCTCGACGGAGTCGTCGCCGACTCGATCGCCGCCGCTTCCTCGCCGGTCTCGGCACGGCGACCACCGTCGGCGTCGCCGGTTGTATGAACGGAAACGAGGGGACGACCACCGAGTCGGGTGGTAACGAGACGGGTGGCGACTTCGGCGAGTTCCGTGGCTCCGGTGCCCTCGCCGAGGGCCGTGGCGAACTCGAAGGTACCCGGATGGCCGACCTGCCGAGCCTCTCGGGCGAACTCACCGTCTACATCGGCGGCGGCGAAGGTGGTCTCTACCTCGACCTACTCTCGAGACTGGAGGCCCGGTACGACGACTTCTCGGTGAACCACCGCGAGTACGGTACCGCGGAGGGGGCGAACACGCTCATCAACGAGAGCGAGGCGACGCCGGCCGACGTGTTCTGGTCGGTCGACGCCGGGTCGCTCTCGGCGGTGGCCAACGAGGGGCTGACGACGACGCTCTCCAGTGAGGTCGTCGAACCGGTCCCCGACGCCTACCACCCGGAGGACAGTTGGGTCGGCACGGCTGGTCGCGCCCGCGCCGTACCGTACAACACTGACGAACTGAGCGCCGACGAGGTGGCGGACAAAGTGGACGCCTTCCCCGGCATCGACGCGTTCCAAGACAGCTTCGGTTGGGCGCCAACCTACGGCGCCTTCCAAGCGTTCGTGACGGCGATGCGGCTCATCCGTGGGCGTCAGGAGACGAGAGACTGGCTCCAGCGGATGCTCGACGCCGGCGCGAGCAGCTACAACAACGAGTTCCTCGTCGCCAACGCCGTCGCCGATGGGGAGATAACGGCCGGCTTCGCCAACCACTACTACGCCCTGCGGGTGAAGGCCTCCCGCCCCGACGCGCCGCTCGACCTCGCGTTCACCAGCGGCGACGCGGGTGCGCTGGTCAACACCGCCGGGACGGCCGTGCTCCAAGCGAGCGACCAACAGGAACTCGCAGAGACGTTCATCCGCCACCTGCTCTCGGCGGAGGCACAGGAGTTCTTCGCCACTCGGCTCTACGCCTACCCGATGATTCCGGAGATTCCGCCGGTCGGTGGGCTGCCGACCATCGAGGAACTCGACCCGCCGGAACTCGACCTGTCGAAGCTCTCGAACATCCAGCCGACCCTCGACCTGCTGCGGGAAGTGGGGGTCCTGTAAGCTCATGGTAGCAGTCGCCGGGGATGACTCGTCGACGCCGCTTACGGGCCGAGTCGAACAGCCGACCGACCGCGTTCGTCGACAGAGGGAGACGCGCTGATGTCCATCGGGAGCCGGCTCGCGACGCTTCGGTCGACCGAATCGCCGGGTTCGGTGTCGACGCCGGTGGTGGTGCTGTCGGCCGCTATCGCGGCCACGGTACTCTCGCCGCTGGCGTGGCTCCTCTGGCAGGCATCCGTCGTGGGGGTCGGCGGTGCCGTCGACCTGTTCACGTCGCCCACAGCGGTCGAGGTACTCGCGAACAGCCTCGCCCTGACGGCGCTCGTGACCGGCGCCTCGATACTGCTCGGCGTCCCGCTTGCGGTTCTGACCGTCCAGACCGACCTGCCGTTTCGGCGGGCGTGGACCGTCCTCGTCGCCTTACCGCTGGTCATCCCGAGTTACATCGGCGCGTTCGCCTACATCTCGCTACCGAACCTCTTCGAGACGCTCGGCCTGACCGCCGCCATCGGCGTGACGCCGCCGACCATCTACGGGCTCTGGGGCACCGGACTCGTCCTGACGCTGTTCGTCTTCCCCTACGTCTTCCTGACGACGCGGGCCTCGCTGCTCTCGTTCGACCAGGCACAGTTGGAGGCCGCCCGCACCCTGAACCACGGCTACGTCTCCGCCTTCCGCCGAGTGATTCTCCCGCAGATTCTCCCCGGCGTCACCGCGGGGTCGCTGCTCGTGGCGCTCTACGCGCTTTCCGACTTCGGAACGCCCGCGATGATGCGCTACGACGTCTTCACCCGAGTCATCTTCGTCGAACTCAACAGCTTCGGCGACGGCCGGGCGAACGCCACGCTGTTCTCGGTCCAGTTGCTCGCGGTGACGGCGGTCATCCTCGCTCTCGAATCGCGTGTCAGCAGCGACGACACCTCGGGTTACGGCACTCCCGCCTCCTCGTCTGTCGTCCTCTCGCTCGGTCGCTACCGCTGGTTGGCGACGCTCCTGCCGGCCGGCGTCACGCTGTTCACGCTCGGGCTCCCGGTCGCCATCTTGACGATGTGGCTGGTCCGTTCGGGACCGGGGTACGCCGGCGGTGGCCTCGCGTTCAGTCCCGAGTTCGCGCTCAACTCGGTCGTCGTCTCGGCGCTCGCCGCGGCGGCGACGGTGTTGCTCGCGCTGCCCGTCGCCTACTACGCCGGGCGCTCGGACTCCCGCATCGCCCACCTCGTCGAACGCTCGACCTACCTCGGGTACGCGATGCCGGGCGTCGTCCTCGGTCTGGCGCTCGTCTTCTTCGCCAGCCAGTGGCTGCTCGAAGCGGTCGGCCCGGGTGCCGTCCAGGTGGTCTACCAGTCACTCCCACTGTTGGTGTTCGCCTACGTCGTCCGCTTCCTGCCGCAGGCGGTGGGGTCGACCCGGTCGTCGGTGCTCGGCGTCGACCCGGAACTCCTCGGCGCGGCCCGCCTCCTCGGTGCCTCGCGACGGCGGACGTTCCGCCGGGTGACGCTCCCGCTCATCGCCCCGGGGCTACTCGCCGGGACGGCGTTGGTCTTCTTGACGACGATGAAGGAACTTCCGGCGACCCTGATTCTCCATCCGACAGGATTTACAACCATTGTCACCTACATCTGGCGTGTTCAGGAGGCCGGCTACTACGGGCGCGGGGCGCTCCCCGCACTCGTCTTGGTGACCCTCTCCGGCCTCTCGATGCTGCAGATACTCCGACAGGAGCGCCAATGAGCCACCAGAGACCCACAACCGACGAACTGAGCGACCCTGCGTCACGAGGCGACGACGCGGTGACGAGCGACTCCCGTACCGAGACGGGCGGCGACCCGACCGACGAACCGGTGTTGGAGCTATCGGGAGTCGTCAAACGCTTCGGCACGGAGACTGCCGTCTCGGGCGTCGACCTCGCCGTCAACGAGGGAGAGCTACTGACGCTGCTCGGACCGTCGGGCTGTGGAAAGACGACGACGCTCCGCACCATCGCCGGACTTGAGCAACCGACCGAGGGCGTCGTGCGCGTCCGCGGCGAAGTCGTCGCCGGCGAGGGACAGTTCGTCCCGCCCGAGCAACGGAACGTCGGGATGGTCTTCCAGGAGTTCGCGCTCTTTCCGCACCTCTCCGTGGCGGAGAACATCGCTTTCGGTCTGACCGAGATGGACGCGGCAGCGACCGACGAGCGAGTGGCCGAACTACTCGACCTCGTCGGCCTCTCCGACTACGGCGACCGCTCCCCGGCCGACCTCTCGGGCGGACAGCGCCAGCGAGTCGCCCTCGCACGCTCGCTCGCGCCCGAACCGGACGTCCTGTTGCTCGACGAACCGTTCTCGAATCTCGACGTCCGACTCAGAGTCGAGATGCGCGAGGAGGTCCGGCGCATCATCAAGGCGGCGGGCGTCACCGCCATCTCCGTCACCCACGACCAGGAGGAGGCGCTCTCCATCTCCGACCGCGTCGCGGTGATGCACGACGGCACCATCGAGCAGGTGGCCGCCCCCGGCGAACTGTTCGAGCACCCCGAGTCGCGGTTCGTCGCCTCCTTCATCGGTCGGGCGTCCTTCCTCGCCGCGCGGGTCGAAGGCGAGACCATCGAGACGGCCATCGGCACCTTCCCGCGGTCGCTGTTGAAGGGACTGAGCGACGAGTACGTCGGCGCCGACGTCGACGTGCTGGTCCGACCCGACGACCTACGGGCGACCGCCACCACGGAGGCCGAGGCGCTCGGTCGAGTCGTCGAACGCCGCTACACCGGGCCGTCGTTCGTCTACCACGTCGAACTGGGTGACGGGCAGGTGGTCCACTGTCTCCACAACCACGCCGAGAACTTCGAGGTCGGTGACTACGTCGGGGTCGAACTCGGTGCCGACCATACCCTCGCCTGGTACCCGGCCCGGTGACGAGTCGTGGGGGCACGCGACTCACCGTTCGACCGGTTCGACTCCAGTCGCCTCGGAGTTGACCGATACCGGCTTACCACCCTTCTTCTCGCGGCAGTCGCCGCCGTCGTCTCGGCGGTAGTCGTCGCGCAGGTCTTCCCGCATCTCTCGCTCAACCACGACGAGGGCGTCTATCTCCAGCAGGCGGCGATGCTGCTCGACGGGCGACTCTTCCTCACTCCGCCGGTCGACGACGCGTTCCGGCCCTGGTTCTTCGTCGAGTCCGACCGCGGACTCTACTCGAAGTACACCCCGGCGACGGCGGCGGTGTTCGCGCTCGGAAAGCTCGTCGGAGGCTACCCCGTCGCCCTCGCCGCCGTCTCGGCCGCCATCGTCGGTCTGACGGCGGCCCTCGGCCGCGAACTCTACGACGCCCGGGTCGGCCTGCTCGCCGGCCTCTTCGTCCTCGCTTCGCCGCTCTTTCTCGTCCACGCAGGGGTCTACCTCCCCTACGCGACCACGACGGCGCTGAACCTCGGGTTCGCCCTCGCCTACCTCCGGGCCGAACGACTCGGTAGCCGACGGCTGGCCACCGTCGCGGGCGCCGCCATCGGTCTCGCCTTCTTCGCGCGCCCCTACACGGCGGTGCTGTTCGCGGCCCCGTTTATCGCTCACGCGGTCTGGACGCTTGGGCGGTCGCTCGTGCAGGAGAGCGACGACCCACCCGACCGACGGGCGCTCCTTGGCCGCCGAGTGGCGACTGCGGGACTCGGCTCACTCGGCGTCGCCGTCGCCCTCGGCTACAACCGCGTGACGACCGGCGAGGTGCTCGTCTTCCCGTACCAAGCGTTCGCACCCGAAGACGGCATCGGCTTCGGCCACCGGGAGCTTCTCCAACACGACGTCGACTACACGCTCTCGCTGGCGCTCCGCGCGAACGGGCAGGTGCTCGAACGGCTGTTCACCGAGTGGGTCGTCGCCGGTGTCCTCGGTACCGCCCTCGCACTCGTCGGTCTCGCCGTCCTCGTCGCGTCGTGGCGACGGCTGGCGGCCTCGTCGACGCCGACCACCGAGAGCACCCGGAGACGCCGACGTCTCGTCCGCCGGACGCTGCTCACCGGCCTCTTCGTCTCGGTACCGGTCGGCAACCTCGCCTTCTGGGGTAACTACAACGTCCTCGGCTCGCTCGCCGTCGAGACGGACGGCCTCATCTACTACCTCGGCCCGTACTACCACTACGACCTGCTGATTCCGACGGCAGTCTTCGCGGCAGTCGGCGTCGACACGCTGGCGGGGCATCTGCGTCGACTCGCGGCGCGACGTTTCGAGGCAACGACGGCCCGGCGCGTCTCGCTCGCGGTACTCGTCCTCTCCGCCGCGGCGTTCGGTGGCGTCGCGGCGACGACGGCCGCCGACCCGCTCGACCGAAATCGAGACGCGAGTCGCGAACTCGACCGAGCCTACGAACCGTTCGACGGCGAAGCGTCGCCGCCCGACGACACCGTGGTCTTCCTCCCGCCCGTCTACGGCGAGTGGCTGAATCACCCCTTCCAGCGCCTCCGGAACGACCCCGGTTTCGACGGCGACCGGGTGTACGCCGTCGGCGACACTCACGAACTCGATGTCGCCGCGGCGTTCCCGGATAGGACGCTCTATCGGTACGTCTTCACCGGGTCGTGGTCCCCCGTAGACGACCGCTCCGTCGACGCCGAACTCCGCCGCGTGAATCGTGTCTCCGGCGACCGGGTCGGCGTCGACGCGACGATGGAACTGCCAGACCGGACGCGAGCGGTGACGGTACAGGTCGCGACGGCGGAGGGTCGCGCCTCGTTCGTCACCGACGGCGCGCCGGGGTCGCTCTCGCTCTCGCTCACGGCGAGCGACGGGGAACTCGCGGTTTCGGGGAGTCGACTCGAACCAGTCGGCGAGGAGACGCTCTCGCTCGCGGCCCGCGACGAGGTTCGGGTGACGGTGTTCGTCCAGACCGGCACCTCCTCCGGGTTCTCCTATCGGCTCTCGTTGCCCGTCGGCGTCGACGACGGGGAGGTTCGGACGCTCTCGCCGACGGCGTCGGTCTGTGAGTTGCCGACGCGCTGTCGCCCGGCCGGACTCGGGACGGGAGCGTCGGATGTCTCGGTGGAGACGACGGTACGAAGCGCCGGGACGAACGAGACTGTGGAGGCGTCAGCGACGGAGCGAGGGCTGACCGGACTCGGGACGTGAGAGGAGTGATGAACGGAGAACGTCGCGAAAGTGAGAGAAGGGTCGAAGGGCCGCGACGGCGACGTGAACGCGGCGTCGGTGCGCTCAGCGACGCTCGTCCAGACAGACCTCGACGATGGACCGAGCGATTTCGTAGCCGCCGACGAACGGGTCGAGCGTCGTCTCGCCCAACCGTTCGTCGTAGTCGATGGGGACCTCGTGGACCGCGTAACCACGCATCGCCGGTCGAATCAGGAGTTCCGCAGAGAGTCCGGTGTTTTCGGTCCACTCGATGGACTCGACGACGTCGGCGCGGTAGGCGCGCATCCCCGTGGTGACGTCGTGGAGTCGCTGGCCCGCGAGGACGCTCGCGAGGGCCGCGAACGCGTGGTTGCCGTAGCGGTTCAACCGCGGCATCGTCCGGGCACCGCGGTAGAGGCGGTCACCACTGACCACGTCGTACCCCTCGTTGATCAGGTCGAGGAACTCGGGGATGCGGTCCATCGGGTAGGTGTCGTCGCAGTCCGTCGTGATACGGACCGGCCTCGTCCCCGCTTTCAGCGCCGCCTCGACGGCCACGCCGTAGCCCTGCGGTTCCTGTTCGACGACGCGGGCACCGTGGTCGCGGGCAATCTCCGCGGTCCGGTCGGTCGAACTGTCGACGACGACGACCTCGGCCTGCCCGTCGGTCGCCGACTCGATGGCCGACAGCACCGACCCGATAGCCGCCTCCTCGTTGTACGCTCCCATCACCACGCTCACGTCCTCGAAGCCGAACTCCATCGGTTCGCTCACGGCTGCTCGTTTCGGCCAGCCGTATTTTAGGCTTACCAAAACATCGGCCAGTCCGAGAGACTCGATAGTCGGGGTCGGTCCGTCGTCACTGGGCGCAGAATCGGAGGCTGACGCCGTCCGGGTCACCGACTTCGAACCCGTCCGCGACGTCTGTAGTCGACACGTCGGCGTCCGCGAGCCGTCGCCGGACCGCGGCGAGCGTCTCCGCGTCGCCGACGACGAACTCGAACCACGCGAGACCACGCCCGCCGGGTGGTCGAGTGCGACCGTTCCACGTGTTGAGTCCGAGGTGGTGGTGGTAGTCCCCCGCCGCGACGAACAGTGCCGACGGCATCTCGGTCTGAAGTCGGAGTCCGAGCGTGTCGACGTAGAACGCTTTGGACGCATCTATCGACGAGACTTCGAGGTGGACGTGCCCGACGGTCGTTCCTGCGGGAGCGTCCGCCGACCCGTCGGACTGTGCCGCGAGTTCGTCGACGTCGAGCGGTATCGTTCCGATCTCTATCGTTCCGTCGTCGGCGCGCGGCCACTCCGCTCGCGGTCGGTCCCAGTATATCTCGACGCCGTTGCCCTCGGGGTCGCTGAGATAGAGCGCCTCGCTCACGTAGTGGTCGGACGCTCCGCTCAACCGAGCGTGCTCACGAATCCGGTCGAGTGCCGCGCCGAGTGCGGCGCGCGTCGGGAGCAGAAACGCGGTGTGAAACAGTCCAGTCTGGTCTCGACGGCGCGGCGGCGCCTCCTCGTCCTCGGTCAAGACGAGAAGCGGCGTCTCGCCAGCGCCGAGTGTGGCCGCGTTCGTGTCCCGTGTCTGGACCGTGAGACCGACCACGTCGGTGTAGAACTCGACCGTCTCGTCGAGGTTCGCCACGACGAGTGCCGTACGTCCGATTCGTGCGGTGTCCAGAACGAGTGGCGACGGCGTCACGACTCAGTACCCGACGCCGCGGAGCGTGCGAACCCCTTCCTCGTTCTCCAGTTCGTCGACGAAGGCGACGGCGAAGTCTTCCATCGAGATGTAGCTGTCGCCGTCGTCGTCGACGACGAGTTCACCGTCACTGGTTCGGTACTCGCCGGTCCGCTCGCCCGGTTCGATGAGCGCCGCCGGAGCGAGGTACGTCCAGTCGAGGGCAGAAGACTCGATGACACCGTAGGCGTCGATAGCCGCGCGAGCGACCGGTTCCCACTCGTCGGGGAACTCTTCGGTGTCGACGAGTCGCGTCCCGGGGGCGACTTCGAGAACACCCGCGCCGCCGGTCCAGACGAGTCGGTCGACACCCGTCTCCTGCAGGCCCTCGACGACTGCCTCGGCCATCTCGACGAGGACGTCGACGCCCTCGTCCTCGGACGGACCGAGTGCGGACGCGACCGCATCGTGACCTTCCGCGAGAGCGGCGACGTCGTTCGGGTCCGTCGCGTCGCCGGCGACGGCCTCGAAGTCCGGGTCGTCGACGCCCTCTATATCGCCGCTCCGAGAGACACCGGTCACCTCGTGGTCACGACTCAGCAGTTCGTCCGTGATTCGTCGTCCGATTCGTCCGCTCGCGCCGAAGAGTAGTACGTGCATGGTGTGTCTGTGTTCGGTGAGTAGTTCGGTTGACTGCTCGTCGGAGACGGCAGTCATCTCTTCACACCAACTATTGGACCGTGACCGTCATATAGCTCAGCGAACGTCGAGTTGACCAAGTAACACCGATGTCATCGCACGAGAACCTCGAAGAGAAGTACAGCGACTGCCCGGTCATCAAGACGCTCGAAGAAATCGGCTCGCGGTGGCGGATGACCGTCATCCACGTACTCAGGGAGGGCGAACTCCGATTCAACGAACTCAAGCGTGCGACGGACGCGAACTCCCAGACGCTCTCTCGTGTCCTGGAAGACTTAGAGGAGAAGGGCTACGTCGAGCGACGCGTCGAAGAGGCCAGTCCCGTCGCCGTTTACTACTCGCTCACGGAGAAAGGCGAAGAACTTCACACGGCGTTCGACGAGATTCACCGGTGGGGCGAGAAGTGGATGCAGACCGACGACGAGACGGCGTGAGGTGCCAACAACACCAGCCAATCGACTGGGGCGACGACAGCGGAACGACCCGGAGGATGACGGACGAGAGGAGCGACACGAGGACGAAGACCAACACCGCCAGTGTCGCCAGCGACTCGAAGGACGACGGCCATCGTCGTCCCTCCCCTCGGTTGCTCTCGGCGGTACCGGAGTCGGATGGAGTCGGCGGTGCTCGCGTCGCGTCGTCTCCGGCAGACGTCGACTCAGTCCGTATCGGCGGAGACGGCACAGCGAAAGCCGACGTGACTCGTCGAGGTGTCGACCGGTTCCGGATACCGCGCGGCGGGACGGTATCGCTGACAGTAGTTGGGTGCACAGAGGTGTGAGCCACCTTTCAACACTTTCCGAGGCGTGCGTGCGGGGTCGAATGGGTCGACACTGGCCGCTTCCGTCCCGCCTCTGGGATTCTCCGGTGTACAGCAGGTCGGTGTCGTGTCACTCCTGCCGACAGCGAACCAGTCGCTGGTCCACTCCCAGACGTTGCCGATGGTGTCGACGAGTCCGTACCCGTTGGCGGGGAACGATCCGACGGGTGAGGTCCTGACGTGTCCGTCTGCCCCGGTGTTCTGCCACGGAAACGTTCCCTGCCACGTGTTCGCCATCAGTTCACCCTCGGGTGTGAGTTCGTCGCCCCACGCGAACGTCGCGCCGTCGAGTCCGCCGCGAGACGCGCGTTCGTGCTCCGCCTCGGTCGGGAGACGCTTGCCCGCCCACTCGGCGTAGGCGACGGCGTCTTCGTAGGCGACGTGGACGACGGGATGGTCGAGCCACTCGGATAGGTCGCTCTCGGGGCCGAGTGGCTGTCGCCAGTTCGCGTCCGGGACGTACTGCCACCAGTTACTCGGATTCCGCAGGTCCACTGGCCCGTCCGGCGGAACGAACACGGCCGACCCGGGAACGAGCAACGCCGGGTCGGCATCGGGATACTCCTCGGGTCGTGGCGGCCGTTCGGCCAGCGTCACGTATCCAGTCGCGTCGACGAACTCGCGGAACGCGGCCGTCGTCACCGGTGTCCGGTCTATCCAGAACCCGTCGACGCCGACCTGTCGCGCGGGTCGCTCCTCGGGATAGTGCTCGTCCGACCCCATCGAAAACTCACCACCGGGAATCCACACGACGTCGTCGGCAGGTCGATTCGTCGGTGCGTCTCGCTGTGGTGAGGCGTCGGAACTCATGGCTGTATGCTTCTCACTTCTCTCGTCTCACTTCCCGACGAAACGGGAATCGACTTCACAGTTGGTGAGAAAACGACATAACTCTATGTCAGTCTGCGGCAGAGTCTCTTCGAAGCGAGCCCAGTGTCTCACTCATCCGAACGGTCGATTTCGGCGCCCTCGTCGTCTGTAGATGCCGTATATCGGGTGGTGTCACTACCACTGTCGTTTGTATCGTCGCCCCTACTGTCGGTGTCGTCGTCGAGACTGACACCAGCCTTCGCCAGTTGGCGACGCCAGTACGGGTCGAACTGCGGCGGAAGCGGTTCCTCGACGGACCACACCTCGGTCAACACGCGGTCGAGTTCGACCTGCACGTCTGCCAAGAGACGCTCGCCGACGTCACTGCCGATGTCACCGCGTTGCATCGCATCACGAATCGCTTGGTACTCCGCGACGAGGATGCGATGTTGCGCGAGTCGTTCCTCGTGTTCTCGGACGGACGGATGTCGGTCGAGGAGTGACTCGATGGCCGCTTCGAGCGCTCGCCGTTGGCGTCTGTAGACGGTGGTCACCGCTTCGAACGAACTCGTCGAGAGTCGGTCGTCGTCGTGGAGGTGCGTTGCAGTTTCCAGGGCAGCGTCGACGCCGTATCGCTGCCCGACGAGCGCCTGATAGAGTCGCTGTGGCGGTCGTTGCTTGCTGATTCCGACTCGGTCGATGAGCGCGCTCATCGTGGTGCCGTTGACCAACAGGGTGAACGCAGCGACGCCGAACACCAGCGCCGAGAGTTGTTCTTCGAGCGGACGAGTGAACGCTTCAGAGACGCCGAGCACGAGCGCGATAGAGGTGGACGCGTGGATACCACTCCACGCGAGGACGTGCTGATACGAAACCGAGAGTGGGCTGTCGATCCATCGGTTGAGCAGACCGACGAGTGGGTAGATGACGACGGCCCGCGCGACGAAGACGAGGACGATTGCACCGACGATTTCGAGTCCGTATTCGACGATGAGGTCGAACGGCGTGACGATTCCGAGCGCCACGAACAGGAGTGTGTTCGCGACGAAGGCGGCGTAGCCCCAGATGGCTTCGACGGTGAAACGAGTCTCCGGAGACACGCCTTTTCGACCCGGCCGAGATGCGAGGAACACGCCAGCAGTGAGCGTGCCGATGACCCCACTGCTTCCGAGGAGGTCGAGGAACAGATAGACGCCGTAGGCGACGAGGACGGAGATGACGACGGCCGTCAACTCGTCGTCTACGAGGACGATGAGTTCGTGCGCGACGTACCCGACTGCGGCACCGACGAGTGCACCGCCAACCAGTGCAACGAAGATTCCCACAGTTACGTCGACGAGGAACACTCTCGGGGAGACGATATCGGCGACTGCGACACCCTGTGACTCCGCTTCGACGATTATCGCCAACACCGTCGAGTAGACGACGATGGAGACACCGTCGTTCAGGAGGCTCTCACCCTCGACGAGGACGGCGAGTCGCTCGGGGACGCCAATCTCCTCGAAGACGGCGAGAATCGAGACGGGGTCGGTCGGCATGATTATCGCTCCGAACAGGAGCGCAACGGCGAGTGTGAACCCGTAGACGGTCACGCCTGCAGCGGCGATGATGGCGATAGAGACGAGCAAGCCGACGACGGCGAGTGCGAGTATGGGAAGCAGGTTCTCCCGGAATGCGTCGACGTCGATGGTCACGGCGTCGTTGAATATCAATGCCGGGAGGAGCGCCAACAGGATGAACTCCGACGTGAGTTCGACGTCGACCGGTGACCCGACGAGCGAGACGAGCAACCCTGCGACGAGGAGGCCAGTCGTGTACTGGAGACGCGGGTACCGCGAAGCGACGAGACCGACGGCTCCGGCGATCGCGAAGAGATAGAGCACGACGAGCAGTTGTTCCTCGACTCCCGCCATACCCATCATCTACGAAACTTGACGGGATAACCGCTCACACGGATTTCACCGACAGTCAGAACGAACCGACATCTGCGCGTCTACGGGGCGACGCCACGAATCCACTCCGAGAGGTCGGTGACGACGTTCTCGGCGACGTTGCCGCCGAAGTAGAGGGAGAGCGGGACGGTGGGGGCGAACCCCTCCTGAAAGTAGTGGTCGAGGCCGTCGTAGAACTCGACTCGGCTTCCGTTGGGGAGGTCGATAGCTTGCCACTGCTCGAACTCCCCTCGAAGCCACGTCGCGAGTTCCGGTTGTCGCTCGTCGTCGGCACGCCTGTTCTTGGCGACGAACACGGGACAGTCGAGACGACTAGCGATGTCGGTCGGGTCGTGCTCGGCGGTGCTGCGGTACCACGTCCCTGGCCGCCCCCAGAACGTCTCGTCGTCCTCGAAGTCGCCCTCGGCGATGCGGCGTGCCGTCTCACGGTCCGTTTCGAGTTGGGCTTCCTCTTCTTCGTCGAGATTGCCGTCGATATCGAACTCGTAGCGGACGAAGTCGAAGTCGTCCGGGTCGAACGTCCAGTGTGCACTGCCGTCCAGATTCACCACGCCCGCGACGTCGCCGTGTCGCTCGGCGATTCGCGGCGCGGCCATCCCACCTTGGCTGTGGCCGACGACGAACACGGCGTCCTCGGCTACTTCGTCGGCCGCGACGAGTTCGTCCACCGCCGCGACTGCGTCGTCGACGACGACCCGGTCGAGCGTGAACGCCTCGTCGGGGACGTCGTGTTCCGCGAGTCGCTTCTCGTACCGGAGCGTCGCGATTCCGTCGCCCGCGAGACCCCACGCGACGTCCTTGAGAATCTTCGAATTTCCCGCGCTTCCGTCCGGGTCGTGGATACCCGCCCCGTGGACGAGGACGACGGCCGGGAAGGGGCCATCCCCCTCGGGTACGGCGAGCACACCATCGAGGTCGACGTCACCGGCGTCGACGGACACCTCGCGCTCGGTGAACGCGCTCTCGTCGGCGTACTCTGGGATTTCGTACTCAGGGGCGAACGAGAAACCCGAGATACCGCCGTCGTCGACGCCGACGGTGGCCGTCTCGGTTCCTGCCGCGAAGTCGAGGACGACTGTCGCCGCGTCGTCGTCGACGCGTATCTCGCCGACTCCGCTCGACGCCCCGTACTGGCCGTAGAGCCCCCACCAGTACTGTTCGAGGGCGTCCTCGGCGGTCATCTCCTCCTCACGAAACTCGTCGGGGAACGCGTCGACGACCGCTTCTCGGCCGTCGTCGGTCAGCAGGTCGGCCGCGTCGGCGAACGATTCGTCGAGAAATCGCGTCGCGAACGTGCGGGCCGCCTCTTTCGGGTCGCTCGTGGGAACCATCGGTCGCGTCGTAATTACCGGGCGCACGGCAAATATGTTGACACGTTCGGACGGCCCGTTCGATAGTGCCTATCGACGCCGTGTTCACTCGTGTGTCGCGTCCCGCCGGACGAGGCTATCGTCGGCAAGGTAGCTCTGGAGGACGCGGATGTCGTCTTCGAGCGTCTTGCTGTGGCTGCGCAGGAGTTCCCCCGTCGCTTGGTCTCTCATCCGGTCTGCGAGTTCGATATGTTCGCGGAACTGCACCGCGAGCGTCGAGTAGCCGTCGAGGTCACGTTCGACCGACGAGCGAACGTCGTATCGGTGGGCGTCTTCGATGTACAGCGGCGCGTGTTGGCGAACTCCCTTCGGGCCACAGACCGGGACGCCACCGAGCGCGTGAACCCGGATAGCGAGCGTGTCGGTGACGTCGCTGAGGCGGTCGGCGGCCGCCACGAGGAAGTCGTCGACGTGTCCCCACTCGGCCCCTTCGACGGTCCAGTAGTGTTTGCGCACCTGATTGAACAGGATGTAGAGCCCCGAGAGGTCGCTGTTCAGCGCTCGAATCAGTTCCTCGGCGACGCGCGGGTCGAGTCGGAGCTCGTTCTCGACGACGGTGTCCCACCGTTGACGCAGGTGAGTGTCGTCGGGTCGCCGAAGGTGAGATGGATGTTCTGCTCTCGTGTCCGTCCGTTTCGACCCGTCAGAGTGGGTTTGGCCGGTGTCTGCAGTATCTGCGTTGTCTGCGACGTCTGCAGTGTCGATGGCATCGACATCGTCCGTCGCCTCCGCGCGGACGAGCGTGTCGGCTTCGAGGAGTTGGTCGAGACGGTCGGCGTCCCGTTCGAGCAGTTCGAGATGTCGGCTCAACCGCTCTCCCGTAGCCGAGTCGCCCATCCGGTCTGCGAGTCCGACGTGCTCGCGCACGCTCTCGACGAGCGTCGCGTAGGCCGCACGGTCACCCTCCAACGAGGCGCGTAGGTCGTAGCGGTCTTCGGCTTCGAGATGGACCGCCGCGTGCTCTTGAATCGTCGCCGGTGTGGTCGGCGGAATCCCGCCGAGTTCGACGATTCGGAACGCGAGTTCGTCGGTGACGTCGCCGACCCGTCTGTACATCTGTTTGAGCGCGGACGCGACTTGCCCGAGTTCGGCACCCTCTGCGGTCCAGTAGTGTTTCCGGAGGAGGTAGAAGAGGTTGAACGAACCAGCGTGGTCGACGGCGAGTGCGTCGACGAGTGCCGTCGTGACGTCTCGGTCGAGGCGGAGAGCGTTCGCCTCGACGGTTCCCCACTCTTGGAGACGGGCGCCGGACTCGGGGGTCCGAACCAACCGACCGCGTTTCGTCGCCACTTCAGTCACCGCCCGGTGACGGCGTAGGTAGAGAGTGTGTGAAAGCAGTGTTCGCGATGGCTGCGTCGCCGACGACGGGTCCGGTCTGGTGGCGAAGAGAGTCGATGAGCGTCATAGCTGTACGCCCATTCGTAACCCACTGTCTTGACTATTGGTAACTTACTGCACGACAGATGCCGGACACCGAATCGGACGCGGAACCGACTCTGACGGAGACGCTACAGTCCGGCCACGTCTTCGATGGCGTCGGTCAGCGCCTCGATGGACTCGACGTCGTGTTCACCCATGTGACCGATGCGGAACGTCTCCTCGCCGAGCGTCGACCCGTAGCCGTTCGAGAAGGCCATGTCGTACTCCTCGGAGACCTGCTCGATGGTCGCGGCGACGTCGATTCGCTGGGTGTTCTCGATACAGGCCACCGTCTGGGACTCGTAGCCCTCCTCGGGGAACATGGCGAAGTGTTCGTTCGCCCAGTCGCGAGTGTACTCTGCCATCTCCTCGTGGCGCTTCGAGCGACCCTCGTGACCTTCGTCGAGCATGTACTTCATCTGCTTTCGGTAGGCCAGCATGATGGGAATCGCGGGCGTCGAGTGCGTCTGACCCTTCCGGTCGTAGTAGTCGAACGCGCGCTGGAACCCGCCGTACCACGACGCGGAGTCCTTCGAGACTTCGCGGTCGTAAGCATCGTCGCTCACGACGCAGACGGCCAGTCCCGGCGGCATCGCGAACGCCTTCTGCGTGGAGGCGAAGATGACGTCGATGTCGTGCGCGTCGATGTCGACGTAGTCACCGCCCAGCGCCGACACCGCGTCGACGACGAAGTAGGTGTCCGGATACTCGGCGACGACGTCGCCGATCTCCTCGATTGGGTTCCGCACGCCGGTCGAACTCTCGTTCATCACGCAGGAGACGACGTCGTACTTGCCGTCGCTCTGGTCGAGCACCTCGCGCACGTCCTCGGGTTTGACGGCCTTCCCCCACTCGTACTCCAACCTGTCGACGTTCTTCCCGAGTCGCTCGGCCACGTTGGCGTGGCGTTCGCTGAAACTCCCACAGGTCGTACACAGGATGTTCTCGTCGACGAGGTTGAGCGTCGACGCCTCCCAGAACTCCGTGCCCGACGCCGTTAGAATCATGAGGTCGTTGTCGGTGCCGAGGAACTCCTTCGTGTCCTCGACGATGGTCGTGTAGAGGTCGGTCATGCGGTCCATGCGGTGGCCGAACATCGGCTGGCACATGGCCTCGATGACGTCTTCGCGGACCTCGGTCGGACCGGGGATGTACAGCGTCTTCTCCGGATAGTCGTCTCTGTATTCGCGTTTTTCGGTCACGGAAGCCACCTGAGTACGAGCCACTGTGTAGCGCGATGGCATGGTGTTTTTGATTCCCGCCAATACGGATGACCGCGGGAGACGGGGAGAGGAGAGAACGACGACGGGACGGGAGAGACCCGTGCTCAGTCGTCGGCTTCGGCCGACGGCGCACGCGGAACCGTCACGTCCGGCAACCCGGCCTCGATTTGCTCACGTCGACCCTCGAACTCACCCGGAAGAACGAGTCGCTCGCCGAGCGATTCGAGCGGTTCGTCGCTGGTGTACCCCGGTTCCTTCGTCGCGAGTTCGAACAGTACGCCGGCGAACTCACGGAAGTACACCGAGCGGAACCAGTGGCGGTTTATCTGCTGTGTCGGACTGAGTCCCTCGCCGCGAACGGCCTCGCGCATCGCCGCTTGCTCTTCGTCTGTCGGCGTCTGGAAGGCGACGTGGTGGACCGTCCCGTGCCCCTGCCGTCCGCCTTCGATAGTCGGGAGCACGTCGACGTACTTCCCAATCGGCCCACTGGCGGCGAAGCGAGTACGCTCGTCGCCTGGCGTGTCGCCCTGCGCCTGTTCGGTGCCGACCTCTTCGAGTCCCATCGTCTCCAAGAGTCCCTTCGTCGGATGCGGGTCGGCCAACCAGAGTGTCACCGAGTGGAAGCCGCGGATGGCGGCGTCTTCGGGAACGAACTCGGTCCACGGGACGGTCGGGTCGTCGTCGGGGATTTCGACTTCGACGAGTTCGACCGGGAGGCCGTCCGGGTCGCGGAAGGGAAGCACCGTCTCGCCGAACCGCTCGACTCGGTCGTCGTAGTCGACGTCGTACTGGTCGAAACGGTCCTCCCAGTAGTCGAGGCTCCCTTCGGGGACGCGGAAGGCGACCCGCGAGACCTGTCCGGACCCGACCTTCCCTTGCGGGAGGTCTTCCCACGGGAAGAACGTCATGCTCGTCCCCGGCGTCCCCTCGGCGTCGGCGAAGAAGAAGTGGTACGTACTCGGGTCGTCCTGATTGATGGAGCGCTTGACGAGTCGGAGACCGAGCGTCTCGACCCAGAAGTCCATGTTTCGCTGCGGGTCGCCCGCAACGCACGTGACGTGGTGAATACCCGGTGTCGGGGTAGGGTCTGTCATCGTGCGTAGATAGGTACTGGAGGAACTTGAGTCTCTGCTGACGTCAGTGTTACCTGGTCTCGGCCGCGTCTCCTGCCCACCGAGTCGAGTCTAGCGGAACAGGTATCAATAGGGGACACATTCCCGAAAGTAGAACGATGAACGAACGCTGGCTCTACGCGTGGGGACTCGGCTCTGTCGCCTTCGGTGGGGCGTCCCTCCTCGTCCCGCTCTATCTCGTGCAGTTGGGTGCGACGCCGGTCCAGTTGGGCGTCCTCGCCGCGACGGCGGCGGTCATCGGCGCGCCCGGTGCGATTCTGTTCGGTCGACTGGCGAATCGCGTCACTCGCCGCCGACCGCTCGTCTTGGTCACGCTCGCCGCCGTCGCCGTGATGCTCGCCGTCATCCCGTTGTCGACGGACATCACCGCCGTCATCGTCGCCAACGCGGCGCTCTGGTTGGTCGTCTCCGCCGTCAGTCCGGTGTTGACGATGCTCGTCGTCGACGACGCACCGGAGTCCGCGTGGAGTCAACGAATCGGCCTGCTGAACAAGTATCAGGGGTACGGCTGGGCGGGCGGCCTCGTCCTCGGGACGGTCTGGCCGCTCGTCGGGCCACAGATAGTCGGCGGCGACGTCGTCACGCGGGCGCTGTTCTGGCTGTTGGCCGCCTGTGCGCTCGTCGCCACGGTGGGTGCGGCAGGGTCGCTCCCGCGTCCGGCACCGGACGCGCACGTCACGAGCGAGCACCGGATACGCCGAATCGCTCGAATCCTGTCGAGTTCGCGTAGTGGCGTCAAGGGGTCGACGTTCGTCTTCTCGCCGAACCGACTGTACTGGTCGACCCGAACCATCCGCCCGCGCCGACTCGTCGACCGGTTCGACCCCGCGCTGGCGACGTACTTCGCCGCCGCGGGTCTCTTCTTCGCGGGGTTCTCCGCGTTCTGGGCACCGCTCCCGCTCTTCTTGACCGACGCCGCGTTCGCTTCCGGTGAGGTGTTCGCGCTCTACTTGGCGTCGAGTCTCGCGTCGGCGGTGCTCTACGAGTCGGTCGGTCGGGTCGCGTCGAGACACGACGTTCGCTTGCTCCAGTCGAGTGCACTCGCGGTTCGGGGCGTGCTGTTTCCGGTCGTCACACTCGCGGCGGCCGTCGGTGCCGTCTCGGTCGGACTCGTCACCACCGGTGTCGTCCTCGCGGGAATCGGGGCGACGTGGGCCGTCATCGCCGTCGTCGGGACGGCCATCGTCACTCGACTCGCCCCGCCAAGCGTCCGTGGGGAGGCACTGGGTCTCCACACGGCACTGAGTGCCGTCGCGGGTGGTGTCGGGAGCGTCCTCGGTGGCTGGGTCGCCGGGTTCGGCTATCTCGTCGCGTTCGGCGTCGCGGGCGGACTGGTGTTCGTGGGCGGTCTCCTCGTCTTCTCGATTCGCCTCCTCTCGGACGGCGCACGCGCGACGAAGTCGCCCACTGAAGCAGTGTCTGAGACGCCGGTCGGCGAGACGGTTCCTGCCGTCTCACGCGAGGAACTCGTCGAAACCGAACTGCGAGCGAAGTGAAGCCGAAACTATTGTGAGACGGCGTTCGGCCACCGAGCACAGACCGAAGTCGTGGAGAAGGTAGATGCCCACGAAGTCGCAGCATCGACGGGACTCTTCCTCGACGAGTACGGCGAACAGGTCTCCGTCGAACGCCTCCGTGCAGACGGAATCGTCGTCGACGCCGACGAACCTGACCTGCAACCGGTGAACCGGAGTTGAGCGACCGAACCGGATACAGTGTCATCGGGACACACGCTTTTGTCGACTGCGGGTGACTCACCCAACATGCAAACACGTGCGCTGGGTGAGACAGGCCACGATAGTACCATCATGACCTTCGGTGCCATCGCGCTCAACTGGCTCGAACAGGAGGGCGCGAACCAGATGGTCGAACTCGTTCTCGACCACGGCATCAACCACTTCGACGTCGCGCCGACCTACGGCGACGCCGAACTCAAACTCGGGCCGAAACTCCGCCAACATCGTGAGGAGGTCTTCCTCGGCTGTAAGACCCAAGAGCGAGAGGCCGAAGGGGCGAGACGAAAGCTCGAACAGTCACTCAACCGACTCGGCGTCGACCACATCGACCTGTATCAGGTTCACGGACTCGAGTACGAACACGAACTGGACACCATCACCGGCGACGGCGGCGCACTCGACGCCTTCCGTGAGGCGAAAGACGAGGGACTCGTGAACCACATCGGGCTGACGAGTCACGGCAATCCGCAACTCATCCTCGACGCCATCGACCGCATCGACGACTTGGAGACGCTGATGTTTCCGATGAACCCCGTCGTGGTCGGGAAAGACGACGACGACCACGACTACCAAGCAGTGCTCGAACGCGCCGAGGAAGAGGGAATCGGCACGCTCGGCATCAAGGCGTTCGCGAAGGGGCCGTGGCCGTCGACAGAGGAGTTAGCCGAGGAGGACAGACCGTACGCGAACTGGTACCGACCGGTCGACTCGCCCGACGAGATTCGAGAGCGGTTCGACTTCGCGGCGTCGCAGGGGCTCACGAGCGTCATCAACCCCGGCGATCCGAAACTCGTGGCGATGGTGCTCGACGCCGCCGAGCGCTACGACGGGATGGACGACGCCGCCCAGCGGTCGCTCGTCGAGAAGCTTCGACACGACGAGAGCCCCGTCCCCGAGCAACTCCACCACTGAGGCGGTGACGAGAAAACGAGAGGTGGAGGTGACCGTAGACGTGCCACAGACGGTCACGACGGCGCTCGCAGACCAACCCGTCGAGGGCCGGGTCTGTCTCGAAGCGGGCGCCGGTGTCGGCAACACGACGGCCGGGTTGCTGGCGGCCGGTGCAGCGCGCGTCTACGCAGTCACGAACGACGCCGACCACGCGGAACTCGTCCGGGAACGCGTCGTTCGGGGCGAATCTGACCGAGCGGCGGTGCTGGAGGCAGATTTGCGCGAACTCCCGCTGGCGACGGGTTCGGTCGAACTCGTCACGGCTCACGGTCTCTTCAACGTCGTCGACCCCGCGGCGCTGGACGCGATTTGCGCTGAACTTGCCCGCGTCGCCGCCCCCGACTGCAGTCTCGTCGTCGACGACTACGAACCTCTCCCGGAGGGAGCGAAGATGCGCGACCTCTTCGCACTGGAGAACGCGGCGAGTGAGTTGGCGAGGAGTCGCGCCGCGCTGACGTTCTACCCGGCGACGACGCTCCGGCGACTGTTCACGGGGTGGGGGTGGGAGTTCGAACGTGAGGTGACGCTCTTAGACCCTGTCCCGTGGACGGCGAGTCACGTCGACGCGCACGCGAACGTGGTGCGCTCGCTGGCGTCGGCGCTTCCGGCGGAGCTGTCGACGCCGTTGACGGCGGAAGCCGACCGTCTCGTGGGCGATATCGGGTCCGAGTCGGTCGGCGAGATGTACAGCATCGCGTTTCGGTCGAGAGAGTGAGCGCTACCCTTCGGCTGTCGTCGGTGAATCGGTCGCTGCGGGTGGGAACAGCGACGCAACCCCGGGAGGAAGCGCCAACGCTTCGAGTTCGGCCTCGACGTCGACTCCCGCGAGTTCGGCGTCGACCGTCTCGCGACGCTGAAGCGCGGCGACCTGATACAGATAGTTGAGTCGAAGGAGCGTGAGCGCGCCGTCGACGTCGGCGTCGGACTCCAGATACTTCGTCACCCATCCGGAGTCGGGGTACAGGTGGTGTTTCGAGGTGAGGTTCTCGGCGACGGCGAAGTCACGGAGTCGCTTCGGGAAGGGGATGTCGACCTGTCTGTCGCCGTGGCTGTGGCCGAACTCTCGGTCTGCGAGGCGGAACTCTCGACCACCGAACCGGTGGTCGTGGGTGCTCGTCCCGGGCCACGAGCGGACGGTCGTCTCTATGTTCGTCGGCATCACCTCTTTTAGGCGCTCTCGGGAGATGAACCACGCGGGTGTCGTACCAGCAGCGTAAACCGGCAAGCGAGGGGGACATATGCTCTGTATAATAACAGTCCTTGCAAGTGCACTGTTCCAGTGATGACGAACAGACGAATCCTGATTGGGATGCTCGCAGTCCTCGTTGCTCTCGCCGGATGTGCCGGCGCGGGGACGAACGGCGGGTCGACAGCGACCACTGCAGAGACGACTGGAGCGGCCGACACGACGACGGCCGAGATGACTGAGACGACCGACACGGCCAACACGACGGAGACGACGGACTCGACGGCGGAATCCGACACGACGTCCACCGCGACGCCGACGGCCACTCCGACGGCGACGCCGGACGAGTCGTGGACGGAACCGCAACAGCCGAACTCGCCGCGTGAGGACAAGGTCGAAGACGGCCGCCTCAAGAGCGTCGAGTACGTCAACGTCGAGAACGCCTCGAACGGCGAGGGTGTCACCGGGTTCGACCTCCGCGTCCGCGCCAACACGTCGATGCCGGACGTCGACCCCGCAGAACACGGTGACGTGCAGGGCGAACCGTACTTCCTCGTCTACGTCAACGACACGCTCACCTACCGCAGCGACTACGTCCAGTTCGAGGACGACGGCGAGTGGACGCTCGACATCCCGCGCGACGCGTGGGACCAGTTCGACGAAGGGCCGCTGAAGGTGAAGGTCCAACTCGTCGACCGTGACAGCGAGTTCGACGACGTCTACGGTGTCTGGACCGACTACGACACCGTGCTCGTCCACGAAGAAGGCTAGCCAGAGACCCTCGAAACGGGACTTTTCTCTTACTTACTTCAGGCCGCCGACGCCCGACGCCGCCTCCGGCAGGTCGTAGGCGGTCGAGTCGAGACCGAGTTCCTCCAACGCGGCCTTCATGTGCTCGTCGCCGGCGTAGTCGGCACCTGCCTCCTCACGAATCTCCTGTGTCTTGGCGAGTACCTCGCCACGTCGCTCGTCGGGGATGTCGTACTTGTCCGTCGAGAGTTCGACGACGAGGCCGTTGTTGTCCTTCGTGTAGAGCGAGAAGAAGATGCCTCGGTCGAAGATGTTGTAGCCGCGGCCGTCGTCCTCGATGGCCTCGACCATCTCCTCGAACCGTTCTGGGTCGACGCTGAAACAGAGGTGGTGGACGGACCCGACCTGGCCGCGCTGACCGTGACGGTTCGACGGCCGGTCGTCGCTGACGAAGAAGGTCAGAATGCGGCCGTCGCCGGTGTCGAAGAAGAGATGCGTCTGTGAGGGGTCGTCGAGGTTCGGTTGCCGGAGCACGAGCGGCATCCCGAGCAGGTCGCGGTAGAACGCGACCGTGTCGGCCTCGTTGCTCCCCCAGATAGTCATGTGGTCGGTGCCGGTGGTGTGAAACGGACTGTCGGGCCGGTCGGCGGTGACGGGTACGTCGCTCATCGTGTCTCCCCGTACACACGACGAGGCAATAAACCGGTCAGTAACCACCCAGTCAGGCGGTTACAGTCGTGTCAGTAGGAGAGTTATCCGTGTCGGCGAGTAAGTGAGGGCGTGCTCTCCGATACGCCCGGTATCCACCACGTCTCCGCCATCGCCAGCGACCCACAGCGTAACGTCGAGTTCTACACCGACGTCCTCGGACTGACGTTCGTCCGGCGAACGGTCAACTTCGAGGACATCTTCACGTACCATCTCTACTACGGCGACGAACGCGGGTTGCCGGGGTCGGTGCTGACGTTCTTCGCGTACCCCCGAGAGGTGGAAGGCCGGGCGGGAAAACCCGGGATTCACTCTGTATCGCTTTCGATTCCCGAGGACGCTGTCGACTACTGGGTCCAGCGGTTGGAGACCCACGGCGTCGACGTCGAGGAGACTACCAAATTCGACGAGACGGTCGTCGCCTTCCGCGACCCCGACGGAATGGAAGTCGAACTCGTCACCGGACCGTCGCCGGACCTCCCCGCCGCCAGCGACGCAGTTCCAGAAGAGAACGCCATCCGCGGCGTTCGCGGCGTCTCGCTCCAGTCGCGGAGTCCGTACGTCACGGCGAGTCTGCTCGACACGTTCGGGTTCGACCTCGTCGCCGAGGCCGAGGACGTCGCTCGCTACCGACTCGGCGACGGCCGCCGGTCGACCGTCGACATCCTGACGCACGACGCACCCTACGGCCGCGAAGGGGCCGGGTCGATTCACCACGTCGCCTTCGGCGTCGCCGACGAGGCGGAACTCCACGAGTGGCGCGAACTCCTGCTCGAACGCGACTTCGATGTCTCGCGGGTGAAAGACCGGCAGTTCATGCACTCGCTGTACGTCCGGGACCCCGGCGGCATCCTGTTCGAGTTGGCGACAGAGCGGGAAGGAGTTCGCGTCGGCGACGTAGCGGAACCGGGGTCGGTACTCACGCTCCCGCCGTGGCTCGAAGCGGACCGCGAGATGATAGAGGCGCAACTCCCGCCGCTGTCGACGAACCCCGAGGCGGAGGAGCGATGAACGAGGAGAGTCACCCCGGCCCGCACGACGGGCAACCGATAGAGACGGCAGGTGCACCCTTTCAGGTCGCCGAGTCGGCGGTCGTCGTGCTCCACGGTCGCGGCGACTCACCCAAACAGTTCCTCCGACTCGCCGACGAGTTCCACCATCGCGGCGTGCTCTATCTCGCACCCGAGGCCGCCGGCCGGGCGTGGTTTCCCGGCCCCGTCGACGAAGCGGCGACGGCGAAAGAGCCGTGGCTCTCCTCGGCGTTCCGACTGGTCGACCGTACGCTCGGCGTGGCCGCTGACGCCGGAATCCCACCGGAGCGCGTCGTCTTCGTCGGGTTCTCGCAGGGCGCGTCGTTGGCGGCCGAGTACGTCGCGTCGCATCCGCGTCGGTACGGCGGACTCGCCGTCCTCGCCGGGAGCCTATTCGGTCAGGACGCCGCCGAGACGGACCACGATGGGTCGCTGGACGAGACGCCCGTATTTCTCGGCTGCGGCGCGGACGACCCACACGTCACCGTCGAGCGAATTCGCGGGTCGGCGGCGACGTTCCGGCGCCTCGGCGGCGAGGTGACAGACCGCGTCTACGACGACCTCGGACACGCCATCAACGACGACGAGGTTCACGAAGTGGACCGGCTGGTCGCTTCGGTCACAGTGATGGAAGACGACGGATGAGACGAGAAACGAGAGATGAGAGGCAACGAGTGAGACCGAGAACGAGTGAGACGACAGAGTATCGGCAAAACCCTCACGTAGGCCAACAACTTCCGGCACAGACACTGTACAGGAGGGTATGACAAACGTCATCGTCGTCGGCGGCGGTCCCGCCGGACTCAGTGCGGCACTGTTCACGCAGAAGAACGGCATCGAGACGACCGTCTTCGACACGGACGCCACGTGGATGCACAAGGCGCATCTCTTCAACTATCCTGGAATCGGCTCACAGGACGGCAGTGTCTACATGGACACGCTCCGAAATCAGGTCGACAACTTCGGCGTCGAGCGCAAGCAGGGCGAGGAAGTCACCGACGTGGAGTCCACCGACGACGGGTTCACCGTCACGACGGACGACGGGGAGTACGACGCGGACTACGTCGTCCTCGCGACGGGGGCGAACCGTGACCTCGCGGAGTCACTCGGCTGTGACTTCGACGGCGACGTCGTCGACGTCGGCGTGACGATGGAGACGAGCGTCGAGGGCGCGTACGCGACAGGTGCCATGGGTCGCACCGAGGAGTGGCAGGCTGTCATCTCCGCGGGCGACGGTGCCGCCGCCGCACTCAACATTCTCTCGACCGAGAAGGGCGAGAACTACCACGACTTCGACGTCCCCGCCGACGCCGACGAAGTGTTCGGCGAGATGGCCGACGAAAACTGAGCGGTCTCTGAGTTCGTTTTTTAGTCGTCGCAGTCGAGGTCGAACCGTAGCCGTCGATAGCGGTCGTCTTCACTCGATTCGTCGATCAGACAGTAGCCGAAGGCGTGACTCGCGTCGTCGGGATAGACGTGAAGCGACCGACTCCTGACGGGACTGTAGACGGCGTGAACGTCGCTGACGCGGGGGTCGACCACCGTCGTCTCACCCGGGCGAACCACCTCGGTGTCGAGCGCTGTGAGTTCGTACAGGCCGTCGTCGAGTTCTTCTGGTCGCATGTTCACGACCGTCAGCAGGCCGTCGACGAGCACCTCGAAGCAGGGTCGACCGTGGTGTTCGTGCGGCACGAGGGCGTACCCCGGCGGCCACTCCATGAACCGAATCACGTGTTCGCCCTCGTCACCGACGACTTTCCGACGAGTGTAGGTTCCTGTGGGCGCTTGCTCGGTCGAGACGCCGTCGAAGAAATCGGGGTCGCGGATGGCCGCTCTGAGGAGTGCAGGACCGTGTTCGACGAAGGCGTCGTCGCTCTCGTCGAGCAGTTCACCGAGACGGTCGTACAGGCGACGGACGACCGGGTTCGGGGTGCGATGTGTCTCCGTGCTCATCTAGATACAGTCGTCGTGACAGGACAAAACTGTAAGTGGTGAGTCGCAGAATCTGCAAAGCCGACTGTCGGGAGATGCAGAGATATATGGACCGCATAATAACGACTATCCCGAGTGAACGGAGGACTATGACACGACGTGTACTCGTACTGGCGGTCGGGGTCCTCGTCCTCCTCGCGGGCTGTACGGGCGGTGCCGGACCCGGCGACTCGCAGGCGACGACGGAGATGACTGAAGCGACCGAGACGACGGCGACGGCGACTGGGACGCCGACGGCGACGTCCACGCCCGAACCGACGCCGACGGCCGAGTGGAGTTCGCCGACGCCGCCGAACAGTCCGACGCAGGTCGACGAGGAACAGGTCCAGATGGGCCGCATCTCGAACGTCGAGTTCGTCAACACGGTCGAAGGCGCGAACGGTGAGGGTTACTCGAACTTCGACCTCAGCGTGCAGGCGAACACGACGATGGAAGACGTCGACCCCGAACACGGGACCGTCGACGGCGAACCGTACTTCGTGGTTCTCATCGACGGCAAGTTGGTCGAGCGGACGAAGTTGGTATTAGAACAAGAAGACGGGCAGTACAACATCACCGTCCGCGGCGGCGCGCTGACGAACTTCGACGCGGGGACGCTCGAAGTGACCGTCCTCTTGATGGACGAAGACACCCAGAACGACGACGTCTTCGGCCGGTGGACCGGCGAGATAGAGTACAATCCGCGGTAAGCGTCGCAGACCCGCGGAAAGAGAGAACAGAGAGCTACCGGAGAGGGACGTACGATGGCAGCGCCTCCCTCGCTATGGAAACCGTTTTTCGCGGTCGTTCCGAACGTCGGGCCATGAACGTACGCGAAATCGCCGACCTCGGGCCGGACGAGCGTGACGCACTCTTCGAGCGTGACGCCGGTATCGAGGCGGTCCGAAGCGACGTCCGCGACATCGTCGACCGGGTGAGCACGGAGGGCGACGTCGCCGTCCGAGAGTTCTGCCGCGAGTTCGACGACGTCGAAGTCGGCAACTTGGACATCACCGACGAAGCGGAACGCGCCTACGACGCCGTCGACGACGACGTGCGCGAGGCTATCGACACGGCCGCAGACAACATCCGCGAGTTCCACGAGCGACAGGTGCCCGACGACTGGCGCGAGGAGTTCGACGGTCGTGAGTTGGGTCGACGCTACCGACCACTGGACCGCGTCGGCGTCTACGCACCCGGCGGAACGGCGGCGTACCCTTCCAGCGCGCTGATGGGCGTCATCCCGGCGAAGGTGGCCGGTGTCGACCACGTCGCCGTCGCGACGCCACCAGCCGACGAGATAAATCCGGTGACGCTCGCGGCCATCCACGCGGCCGGTGCGGACGTCGTCTACAGCGTCGGCGGCGCGCAAGCCATCTCGGCGCTCGCCTACGGGACGGAGACGGTCAAGGCGACGCAGAAAGTCGTCGGGCCGGGCAACAAGTGGGTCACCGCGGCGAAGGCAGAAGTTCGCGGCGACGTCGAGATAGACTTCCTCGCCGGTCCCAGCGAGATTCTGGTCGTCGCCGACGAGAGCGCCAATCCTTCCTTCGTCGCCGCGGACCTCGTCGCACAGGCCGAACACGACACCGACGCGTCAGTCGTCGCCGTCACGGACGACGAGGCGACGGCCGAAGCAATCGTCGAGGAAGTCGAGAGACAAGCCGACGGCCGCGAACGTGCCGACATCGTCGCCGAGGCGCTCGACAGCGACGCCAGTGGCGTCTTCCTCGCCCGGTCGATGTCCGAAGCGGTCCTCTTCGCCGAGGAGTACGCGGCGGAACACTTGACGATTCAAGCGCGCGACGACGAGGAACTGCTCGACCGCATCTCGAACGCCGGCAGTGTCTTCCTCGGCCCCTACACCCCCGTCGCGGCGGGCGACTACGCCTCCGGGACGAACCACGTCCTCCCGACGAACGGCGGCGCGAAACTGTACGGTGGGCTCTCGGTCGACACGTTCCTCCGGTCGACGACGGTCCAGCGACTCGACCGCGAGGGCCTCGACGGTCTCGCGTCAACCATCACGACGCTCGCCGAGGCGGAGGGACTCGAAGCCCACGCCGAGAGCGTTCGGCGGCGACTCGACGACGCCGGTGCTCACGACGATGCTACCGGTGACGCTACCGGTGACGGCGACGGCGAGTGACACACGCTCGTCCCACTCGGACGTTCGCCGAGGCCTGCGAGTCGGTGCTTCGGGAACCGGACGGCGAGCACTCGCTGTACACGACGCTCGCACCGCTGTACGACCGGATGGTGCTCGACGCCGAGGAGCAAGACGACTACGAACGACACCTTCGCACGCTCGCTCGACACGTCCCGCAGACGGCGGAGACGGTGCTGGACGTCGGTTGTGGCGTCGGCGGGTTTCTGCCGTTCTTGGAGGCGCGGTTCCAGCACGTCGTCGGCGTCGACGCCCACGCCGAACTCCTCGGGTTCGCTGCCCGACGTGCCGGACACGCGATGCTCGTCGACGGCGACGTAACCGACACCGACTGTGCACTCGGCCGCCACTTCGACGCCGTCGTCTCCCTCGACTCTCTCACCGCACGGTTCACCGACGAAGAACTCCTCGCCTGCTTCCAGACGGTTCGTGAGCATCTCGAACCGGACGGCGTCTTCGTCTTCGACGTCGTCGTGGACCCCGTCGCCGTCGCCGAGGACGCCGTCGGCGTGTACACTGGTGAGGGCTACCGTCTCGAACGCGCCGTCGACGTCGCTCCGAAACCCGCGCTTCCGGGTGTCGAACTCCGCGTCGACTACCGCGTGACGGATATCGGCGGCGACCGACGGGCGACGACCAAAGAGTGCATCTCGGTCCGGACGTTCGACGTCGAGACGGTGGAGTCCGCACTGTCGACTGCCGGGTTCGGACGAGTCGCCGTCGAACGCGACACCGGCGACGAAGGGACCGTCGTCGTCGTCGCGCAGCCCTGAACGTTCGGAGTGCCCGCCCGAGTGTCGACGTCGGTTCGCCGAACTCGGCGTCAGGGTTAACACGTCGGACCAAGTAACTAGCACTATGAGCACGGGAACCGCCGAAGGGGAGACGCGAGCGCCCATCACGGTCACGGAAGCGGCGGCCGAGGAGGCGCTGTCACTCCTCGACGGCGAGGGGTTGGATACGGACATCGCCGGACTCCGCCTGTTCGTCCAGCAAGGTGGCTGTGCGGGGCTCTCCTACGGGATGCGCTTCGACGACGAACCGGAACCGGACGATACGGTCACGGACTTCCACGGTCTGCGAGTCTTCGTCGACCCCGCCAGCATGAAGTACATCGGCGGGTCGACGCTCGACTACGAGAGCGGCCTGCAGGCGAAGGGGTTCCACGTCGAGAACCCGAACGTCGAGAGCGAATGTGGCTGTGGCGAGTCGTTCCGGACGTAGAAAAGTTCTTTTCAGGGTTCTGTGAAGCGGAGGTATGGCCCTCCACTCACGACGAGACGTTCTCAGACTCGGGAGCGCCGCGGCGGCGACGTCGCTGGCGGGGTGTGCGAGTTTGCCCTTCGTCTCACGGCCGAAGTTGACGCTGACGGTGCTGAATCACACTGAGCAGGCGTATCGTCTCACTGTCGACTTCTATCGTACTGACCGAAACGAGAGAGGAGAAGCGCACGTATTCGGACGGGAGTACGACCTCGCTGGCGGGAACGGCGAGGAGAGCCAGACGAGCGACGAAAATATCGTTCCCAGTAGGCGGTACCTCGTCCGGGTTGCTGCTCGAACTCGCGACGGGGGTGTGACATCGCTCCGAGACCACTATCACTTCTATCCGGATTGTGACGGAACCGACGAACCGTCGGACCGAATTTACGTCGAGGTCGAACCCAGACCTGCCAGAGACCCACGACTCAGTTTCAGTACCAGTGGCTGCTCACCGGACTCCATCTATCTCTGACCGCCGAGAACCAGACCTAAACCCCACCGCGCCGTAGCGGGGTCAATGACGCTGGAAGCAGCCACGACGGCGGACGGCGAAGAGGTCTATATCAGTCGGAACGAGGGTGTTCGCGGCTCTGAAGCGCCGTTCTTCGTCGTCTACGTCTCTGACGACGCCGAGAAGAAGTGGGGGTTCTACTGCGACAACTGCGAGACGTTCGACAACGCGATGGACACGATGGGCCGCATCGTCTGCAACCGATGTGAGAACATCCGGAAGCCCGAAGAGTGGGACGCCGCCCACGAGTGAGGAGAAACTTCGGAAAGTTCGCGAGACGCGCCGAGGCCACTGTTTTCCGAATGGTGACAAGATTTATCACGGAGACAGGAGTATGCCTAGGTACATGGCCCCTGTTACCATGCCACCAGTCGAGCAAGCGCGGGAAATCTTCACCCGTCTCGGCTACGTCGTCTCCGGCGAGGGGACGGAACTCACGGCGGAGCGCAAGTGGCGCACCGTTCGCGTAACCGCGATGACCGGCGGCGACGCCGAAACCGCACAGCGCGTCCTCACGGACGGCGGGGACAGTGACGAACCTGGGTTGCGATGTTTCGTCACCTGGGACGGCTATACAGGGGAACTTCGAGAGCGACTCCTCGACGCCAAACCGCCGTACGACTGGGCGGTCATCGGCGTCGACGACCACGGGAGCTACGAAGTCGTCCACGGCGCAGCACCCGCCTGACCCGAGTCGCACGCCCGTTCGGTATCGTCCGACCGACTGACCTCAGCGACCAACCAACTTTTACCGGAACCGCGTGTCGAGAGTCTCATGTTCGCCCTACAGAGCGACATCGTCACGCAGGCGTTCTTCGACTTCGTCGCCAATCTCCGAACGGCGCTCCCGGCCATCATCTCCGGTCTCGTCTTTCTGCTCCTCGCGGGGATGCTCGTGAAGGCCGTCCTGTTCGTGGTGAAACTCGTCTTGAAGCGGACGCTCCCCGGTGAATCACCCGTCTACCGGCAGTTCGTCGCCACCATCGTCGCCGTCTTTCTCTGGTTCGCGGTCGGACTCTCCTTCCTCTCTATCGTCGGCTTGGAGGACATCGCCGCGTCGCTCGGGACGGCGGCGGGGTTCGTCGCTCTCGGCGTCTCCTACGCGACGTCGAGTATGATCGCCGACGCCGTCGCGGGGGTCTACCTGCTGCGTGACCCGGATTTCATGCCCGGTGACACGGTCGAAGCGGGTGACACCACCGGCGTCGTCGACACCATCGAACTCCGGAAGACCCGCCTCCTCGTCGACGGCGACGTCGTCGTGCGCGGAAACGCCGAGATAGAGAAGAAGTGGCGAAAGCTGACGGACGCAGACGAGATAGCCGAACGGGAAGAGCGTGTGACTAGCTAGCACGACTTCCGAGCGGCTTATCGTATCGGGCGCCGAACGAACGACCGTGTTTATCGGTCACGCTCTGCTCGCGTTCGCGGTAGCCGCGACCGTCACCGTGTCTCTCGGGTGGTCCCGAGAGCGGGCGCTCACGGTCGGTATCCTCGCGGGCCTCTTCGCGGCCGCCCCAGACGTCGACATCGCCTACGCACTGGTGGGGGTCGCGACAGCGAGTGTCGGCAGCGCGTTGGCGCTAGCCGGAGCCTTCTGGGAGACCGGCAACCTCGTCCACCGAGTGGTGACGCACTCGCTCGTCGTCGCGCCGGTCGTCGCTCTCGCTGCCGCTCTCGCGGTCGACAGCGTTCGGCGCACGTCCAGAGCCTCACGGGCAGGCGCGTTCCTCGCCGCTTCCAGTCTCGTCGTCGTCGCCGGTGCCGAGAGCGGCGCACTCGGCGCGGCGGTGATGGGACTGTTCTGCGTCGTCTCACTCGGTATCGCCGTCGCCGCCGCGCGTCGGACCGACCTCAGTGCGCGAACCGTCGCCGCCGCGGCGCTGTTCGGCCTCGTCTCGCATCCCTTCGGCGACCTCTTTACTGGCGAACCGCCGGCGATGCTCTACCCCTTCGACGTGACGCTGTTCGTCGAGCGCGTCACACTGCACTCGGACCCGACAGTGCATCTCCTGAGTGCGTTCGGTCTCGAACTCGCGACCGTCTGGGCCGCCGTCCTCGTGACACTGTGGCTCACCCGGCGGTCGCTCCGAACCACCGTCGACCCGCGAGCGACCCTCGGCGTCGGCTACGCGGCCAGTCTCCTCGTCATCCCGGCACCGACGCTGGACCTCTCGTACCCGTTCGTGTTCACCGTCCTCGCCGTCGGTGCAGTTGGGATGACTCCACGGTTCAGCCAATCGGCGAAGACGCGACGACGACTTCGACACTCGTTCGAACTGCCCGACTGGTGGTCCGCAGGCGTGACCGGCCTCGCGGCCGTGACGCTCGCGTGGGTGGCGTATTCGGTCGTGTATCTCTTCGCCTGAGTCGTCTGAGTCACCTGAGTCGCCCGAGTTACGCTCACGCCCACCGCCAGTAGAGCCAAGTTCTTCGCGACCACCTCCCACAGTATGACGGTCGAGAAACACGTTCGGATTCACGAGACTGCAACTGTCGACCCAGAGGCACACGTCGCAAAGCACGCCACCGTCCACGACGGGGCGTCCGTCGCCGCGGACGCTCGTATCGGAAAACACGCGACGATTCACGAGAACGCTCGTATCGGCGAGGGCGTAGTCGTCGGGAAACACGCGACGGTGCACAGCGGTGCCCACGTCGGTCGAGAGGCTCGTCTCGGCAAGCACGTCACGGTCCAAACGGGTGCGGATGTCGCGGCGGACGCACGGGTCGGCAAGCACTCGACGGTACACGAGTAGCGGTAGAAGGCACCGAGAAGAGAACGGCGCAGAACAGCAGCGGAGGCGGCGGCCAGACGTTCGACCGTCTTTCTACTTCACTTCGTTGTACATCTCGTCTATCATCTCGTCGAGGTCCGGGTTGCCGCCGCCGGGTTGCTGGGGCGTGTAGCTGAACTCGCCCTTCCCGTCGGGAGCCTCACCTTGCGTCCAGGGCTGTTCGGGATTCTCGCGCTCCTCGTGGGCCGTCGACATGAACGTGTAGTTGTACTCTTGGTTCTCCTTCGACTGGTCGAAACTGTTGGGAACGGGGCGGTGCTCGCCGAGGGCCTCGAGCGCCGCGTGCCACTGGTTCTGGTGCATCGTGTCGCGGGCGATGAGATACTCCAGCATGTCTTTCATGCCGGGGTCGGTCGTGAACTCGTAGAGGCGCGTCGCCAGCAGTCGGCCCGTGGACTCGGCCATCACGTTGGCGTACAGGTCGGCGGCGAGGTTGCCGGACGCGACGACGTAGTTCCCGGTGAACGGGACGCCGTTGCTGTCGACCGGCATCGCGTGGAGGCCGGCGGAGAGCGCCTGTCGGGGCTGTCCCGAGCGCATCATCTCGTCGATGACCGCGTCCTCGCGCGCCGCCTCGCGGGCCTCGTCGGAGGCTCCTTCGAGGTTCTTCGACACGGCCGTCGCAAGCATCTCGATGTGGCCCAACTCCTCCGTAGCCGTCTCCATGAGGAACTGGCGCATCTCCTGTTTCTCGGCCGGGATGGCGAACGCCTGGAACATGTACTGCAGGGCGACGCGCATCTCGCCTTCGGCCCCGCCGATAGCCTGCTGGAGCATCTTGGCGAACTGCGGGTTCGGTTCTTCGACTTCGACTTCGTACTGGAGTTCGTCGTCGTGGTAGAACATCGTACCTCCGACTTCGCCCATATCATCGAAAAGCCGAGGGGCTGTAATTACCAGCAGGCATCGACCGGTTCGGGCGAGCCGTCGGACGGCCGCCCTCACGTGGACTCCCCGACGGCGACGCTTCGAGTGTCGGAACCGTTATGCCTCCGCTGACACCTACGTCAGGACATGTCGCGCTCCGGCCTCCGAGACGTGGTCGAACGCCGTCAGGCGAACGCTATACTCGGGTGGCTTCTCGTCGGGTTTCTCACACTGGTCGCCGGTGCGGAACTCGTCGAACGAGACCTGCTCTGGGCAGGGTTCACGCTCGCCGTCGTCGCCCTCACCATCGTTCCGGCCGTCGTCTACCGGGACCCGCTAGCGATGCTGCCGTGGGAGGTCATCGCGCTCGCGTCACTCCCGATGCTCGGGCGCGCCCTCGTCACTGGGCAGCAAGTCGGTGGCATCACGCTCAGCGGGCGAGTGACGACGTACTTCGCCGTCGCCGCAGTGGCACTCATCATCGCCGTCGAACTCGACGTGTTCACCCCGGTCAAGATGAACTACTCTTTCGCCGTCCTCTTCGTCGTCATCGCGACGACGGCCGCGGCGGGTGTCTGGGCGATTGCACAGTGGCTCTCGGATATCTATCTCGGTACGAACTTCCTCCTCGGGCGGCCGACGACGACGAGCCCCGAGACCGAACTGATGTGGGACTTCGTCGCCGCGACGCTCGCCGGTATCGGCGCAGGACTCCTCTTCGAGTTCTACTTCCGCCGCCGCCGTGACCGACAGGCCGCTCTCACGGAGGAGGCAAACGCGTGACCGCCGGTTCGGACAGTGGACCGGGGACCACGTCCGGTTCCAGTCCCGACGCTCCCTCGGCGTCGAACTCACTCGCCCGAGTACGGGAGTTCGTTCACCTCGACGAGCGAACACAGCGGCGACTCGCCCGACTGATGCAGTTGGCGCTCATCGGTCTGCTGTTCATCGGCTTCGAACGCGGTAATCTCGGCATCATCGTCAACGCCGGTGTCGCTCTCGCAATCACGTATCTCCCGGCGACGCTCGAACGCGACCACCACATCCCGATGAACGCCGGGTTGACACTGTGGATCACCTCCGCCGTCTTCCTCCACGCGCTGGGAACCGTCGGCGTCCCCGGTACCGACGAGTCGTTCTACACGTCGCTGCCGTGGTGGGACAGTCTCACGCACGCGCTCTCGGCCAGCGTCGTCGCCGCCATCGGCTACACCGTCGCCCGGGCCATCGACGAGCACACCGAGGCCGTCGAGTTACCCGGGCGGTTCATGTTCGTCTTCATCCTCCTGTTCGTCGTCGCTTTCGGCGTCTTCTGGGAGGTGTTGGAGTTCGCCGTCGGCGGGGCCGCAGAGATTCTCGGAAACGACGCAATCTTGACGCAGTACGGTCTCGAAGACACGATGACCGACCTCCTCTTCGACCTCGTCGGCGGTGTCGTCGTCGCTATCTGGGGAACCGCTCATCTGACCGACGTCGCTGGCGCACTCGCCGCACGGTTGGACCGAAACTGAGAGTGAATCGACGGCGCGGTACGGAGCCGATGCGGGCGTCGAATCGGCGACTGTCTTTTTGGCCTAGCCGTGAGAACGAACTGATGCGATGGTATACAAGAAGATCACCCTCATCGGTCGGAGTGACGAGAGTTTCGACGCCGCTGTCGACGACGCCGTCGACCGCGCACAGAACACACTCGACAACGTCCACTGGGTCGAAGTGAAGGAGATGGGCGTCGAAATCGCCTCGGTCGACGGACGAGAGTACCAAGCCGAAGTCGAAGTCGCCTTCGAACTCGAAGAACCGACAGCGTAGACGCACCAACCCAATCTCGACGGCTTCTTGTCGGCGGCGCGGCCACCTCCGACAATGCCGCGATTTCTTCACTATTCGGACATCGAAAACGTCTACGACGACCCTGAGCGGGCGGGCCGCCTCGCTGGGACTCTCGTTGCACTCGACGGCGAGGACGCGCTCGTCGTCGGCACCGGCGACAACACCTCGCCCGGGGTCGTCTCGATGGTCTCGAAGGGCCATCAGGCGGTCGACTTCTTCGACGCCGTCGACGCCGACCTCTCGACGTTCGGCAACCACGACTTCGACTACGGCCCCGACGAGACTCGCTCGCTGCTCACGGAGACGTCTCATACGTGGGTCAGCGCGAACGTCTACGACGAAGACGGCGACCCCTTCGGTGCCGCGGAGGGTGTCGTCCCGTGGACTGTCGAAGAAGTCGACGGTGTTCGCGTCGGGTTCGTCGGCCTCACCGACCCCGCGACAGATTCGCTCAACCCGAGCGCTGCGGAGTTGACGTTCACCGACCCCTACGACGCCGCGGCGTCCGCCGTCTCGAAACTCGAAGCCGAAGGTGTCGACCATATCGTCGTGCTCTCACATCTCGGTGGCGGCGACGACGAACTCGCCCGGCGTGTCGACGTCGACGTCATCCTCGGCGGCCACGTCCACAGTGAGCGCATCGAACACGTCGACGGGACGCTCCTCACTCGCCCCGGCGTCAACGGGGAGACGGTGCTGGAAGTCGTCGTCGACGAAGCGGGCGCGCGGGCCGAACGCCATGACCCGTCGAACGGACCCGAGACACCGCATCTCGCGGACGCGCTCCGAAGTCGACTCGCCGCGGCCGGGTTGGACGAAGTCGTCGCCACCGTCGAGATACCCATCGAACGCACCGCCGACGTCGTCCACGGCGGCGAGTGTCGCATCGGAAACTTCGTCGCCGACGCCTACCGCTGGGCGACGGACGCCGACGTCGCGCTCCAGAACAGCGGGGGGATTCGGTCGGGGCCGCCGCTCTCGGGCGACGTGACCGTCGCCGACCTCGTGAGCGTCGTCCCGTTCGAAGAGCCAGTCGCGGTTGCCGAAGTGACGGGTGCAGAACTCCTCGACGCCTTCCGGCAGATGAGTTCGGCCGTCGTCGACTTCGGTGAAGACGGGTGGTGGCACGGCCACGTCAGCGGCGCGCGAATCGTCTGGGACGACGACGCGGCCGAACTGGTCGAGGCGACGGTCGGCGGCGAACCGGTCGACCCCGAGGCGCTCTACACCGTGGCGCTGGCGGAGTATCTCCTGCACTCGGACCACGAGTTCCCCGCCATCCAACAGCGTCATCGGGCCGGCGAGTCCGGTATTCAACACGACGTACTCGCGGCGTACGCACGCGAACACGGTATCAACCCCGCGGTGGAGGGACGTATCGAACGACTGTCGGCGTCGCGTTCGAAGACGTCGAACTGACTGCCACAGACGCGTGCGGTTCGATAGCACTCGGTGGGCGAAGGGCAAAGTTGACACCACCGAGGAGAGAAAGACGGGCAATGACGCTGGTCGTCGTCCCCGTCCGATACCCCTTGACCAGTCACTCACGAGCGACGCTCACCGAAGCAATCCGCGTCGCCGAGGACCGCGAAGCGGACCTGACGGTCCTCCACGTGAACCTGTATCAGGACAACGATGGGGTGACACGTACAGAACTGAAACGCGCGGTCGAACGAGAGTTCGGAGAGGTCCCACGGTCGCGGTACGTCGTTCGTCGGGGCTTCCTCGTCGAGGAGACGATTCTGGAGGAAGTCGCCGCCGAAGAGGCCGACGTAGTCGTCATCGGCTCGAAACAGGCCGGTCGGTGGCGACGGACGCTTCGACGGTTCCTCGACGACCCGGACATCGAGTCGTTCCTCCGGGAAAAACTCGACTGCACCGTCATCACGGTGCGAGCGGACTGAGTCGCGAACGGTTGCTCCCTCTCACTCTTCGGTCGGGGCCGACTTGACTGCCGACGTGGTCGACGGCTCCTCTTCGGGTGGCTCCACTGGTGCGTCGAGAGCGTAGCGCCGACCATCACCGCGCGTGACTGCGACCTGTGCGTGGCCGCTCGTCTCGTCGAAGACGAGATGCTGGTGCGGGTAGGCGAACTCGACGTCCACGTCCGCGTCGGTATCGCCTACGAGGTCCCAGAGTTTCGTCTGGACGTTCGATTGAACGGTGCCGATTTTGTACGGTTTCTTCGCCCAGTAGCGGAGGCGAATGAGGACGCCGTGGTCGGCGTAACTGTTGATGTACGCGCGCGGGCTGGCCGGATACCGGGCGCTGCCGATGCGGATGTCCGGACCGCCTTCGAGGACGTCGTCACACTGGCGGGCGGCGCGTTCCATCAGGTCGCGCGCCTGCGCGATGTTACACTCGTAGGTCACGAGTACGTCTAGTGAGAGTCGTGTCCGCTCGTCCTCCGCCGAGAAGTTGGTGACGTCACGCTCGCGAATCGAGGAGTTCGTGATGACGAGAAACGTGTTGTCGAGGGTGATCATCTTCGTGTAGCGGAGCGTAATCTCCTCGACGAATCCGCGCGTGCCGTCGTCGAGTTGAATCATGTCGCCGATTTCGTACGGCTGGTCGGCGAGGACGAACAGGCCGTTGATGACGCTGCCGACGATGGGTGCGAGGATGATACCGAGCACGGCCGAGAGCACCGTCAACGAGAGGACGATGTTCCCGATCTGTAGTCCTGCAATCGTCATTCCGAGCAGCGCAAACAGGAGAACCGTTCCTGCACGGACGGCCCGAAGTACGGTCTGTGCGACGCTCTCTCGCTGGAACTGCTTGGCGACCGGTCGACCGAGTAGCCGGACGATAAACGTCGAGAGGTACGCCCCGACGAGCGTGACGAAGATGACGACGAGGAACTGCAGTGGCGGCGACGCCGGAATGCCCGGGATAAGGTCGAAGATGCTGGGGACCGTCTCGCTGTCCGCCCCGCCGCCCGACGACCCGTCGGTCTGTGCGAGAACCCCGTCGACGAGACGACGCCAGCCAGATGTCATGAGGTAGACTGTCTGCGGGTTGGTGAAAAAGCGTTGTCCTCCGTCGGTGAATCTCCCGACGACGAGTGACGGATACGTGAACAAACGACCGTTAATTACCACGGGGTTACGGAAGTCCGTGCTACTCGGTTATTAGTAAATTCCTTAAGGGAGGGCAACAGTGGGTGAGCCATGGTAGACGACCTCCGAATCAACATGGAGCGCGTCGGCGAGCGCTTCAACCTCGGCGAATACGAAATCGACGCCTATCTCGCCGTGCTGGAACACGGCGAACTCACTGCGAGCGAAATCGCCGACCGGACAGATATCCCGCAACCTCGCGTGTACGACACGGTTCGGAGCCTCTCTGATAGAGGACTGGTCGAACTCCGCGAGTCGCGACCGATGAAGATCGTCGCCGTCGACCCGAAAGACGCCTTCGGCAACATCCAGTCGTCGCTGACGGAACTCGTCGACGAACTCGGAGCGCGTTACACGGCACCGGCCCGCGACACCGAAGCCGTCTCGCTAGTGAAATCGCGGTCGACCATCCTCCGGTATCTGGAGGAAGTCATCGACAACGCCGAGTACGAACTCGTTCTCTCGCTCACTCCCGACTTGCTCCGGCGGTTCTACGAGGACCTCTCGACGGCCATCGACGAGGGCGTGAGTATCGACCTCCTCGTCACGCCTGCGACCCGCGCACCCGACCCCGACGAGTTCGACTACATGGAGGTCTGTACCATCGCTCGCGCCCGCCGTGGCATCACGACGCCCGTACTCGCCGTCGCCGACGGCGAGTACTCCGTCTACGCCACGCAGGACGCGCTTCGCGACGACCAGGACCGCTACGGCGTCATCTTCAACCGCTCGGCGCTCGGGTTCCTCGTCAGCGGCTTCTTCGGAACGGTCCTCTGGACGACGGCCGAGACGCTCGCCGTCGACGGAAAGAGCCGTCCGTTCCCGCGGCGGTACGCGTCGATTCGCCGTGCTGTCAAGGATATTCGAGATATCGGTGGGGAGTTCTACGCGACCGTACAGGGTCGTGACATCGAGACGGGTAACCCCATCGTCGTCGAAGGAAAGGTCGTCGACGTGTCGTTCGTCGACACCGAAGAAGTCGCCTCGATGGTCATCGAGACGGACGACGGTCCACTGGAGGTCGGTGGTCTCGTCGCGGCCCTCGAAGATATCGAGGCACAAGAACTGCGCCTCGGTCGCGAGTCGCCACCGGGACTACGGTAGTCGTCGCGGCCGACTGTTCTCTGTCTCGGGGGCAGAACACCGACTCTCGTCTCGGTCAGCGTAACCCGAATTAGGCTTCGATGGTCTCGTCGAACTCGTAGACGAGCGCGTTACAGTCCTCACACAGCAGTACTTCGTAGCGGACACCGCCGTAGGCCCCGGCAGAGCCACCGCAGCACTTGTCCGTGTTGGTCTCTTCGACGGTGCCGCCACAGGCTGGACAGGTCGTGACGAACATGCGGAGCGGTTCGGCCGCCTCGACGCGGCGGTCGGCCGGAACGTCGAAGTCGGCCATCACCTGCACGGCGGCCGTCTCCGCGATGGCGACGGCACGGGTGAGATGCATCGCCCGACCCTCACCTTCGACGACGACCCAGTCACCGTCGTCGACGTAGCCCGACGCCTCGAACGGTGCCGCGTCGGCGACGGCCGCTGCGAGCGCGTCGTCGTCGAGTTCGCGCAGGTCGGCCATCGCGGACTCCCACGCTTCGGCGAAGTCCTCGCTCGGACGGATCGCCTCGCCGTCGTCGACGATGACACCCGCATCGAGCAGCGCGACCATCACCTGCTCACCGTCGGCGTCGAGTTCGGTTAGGGAGTCGGAGTCCGGGAGACGGTCGCTCTCCGTGTCGTCGGATGCATTCTCCTCAACCGCATCCTCCGCTTCGTCTGCTTCGTCTGCTTCGTCTGATTCACCTGCTTCGTCCGTTTCGAGTGAGATGGTCGAAAACGAGTCCGACGATGGCTCGGTCTCCTTGAACTCGACCGGGAGCCGTTCGGCGAGTCGAGGGGCGAACCGTGGTGTGTACGGGACGACGTATCCGCGGAGAGCGATGGCAGCAGCACCGACAGCGAGAACAGCGGCACCGGCCGGTCGCCACCGCCGGCCGACGATGCCAGCGACGGCGAGGACGAAGGCACTGTTGACGGCGGTACAGGGGAGACAGCGATTGTCACCCGTGTGTTCCGGGCGACGGAGTGAGTCGAGAAGTGACATACTGGGCAGTCACGTCCGGAGTGGCTTGAGAGTTGTGAACACGCGAGGGAGAGATTTGGCAGTGTGTTGAAAGTACTGCGGGAACTGCTGACGGAATTGTTCACGAACGAAGCCACAATCGGTTTTACCCCCCTCGCCGTATTGCCAATAGCGGAGAGATTCAGATGACAGCGAATTCACTACAACAGAGGTAGTAATCTTTCCCGAACGTTTAAATAAATCCTATTCATAGCATTCAATTGTAATGGTTGACAGTGACTCACACGAGAATGGACGACGGAGCGGCGTTTCGCGTCGTCGGTTCGTACAGGCTGCAGGGGCATCTGGTGTTGCCGTCGGTCTCGCCGGCTGTATCAGCAGCGGTGGTGACGGCGGGAGTGACGGTGGCGACGGTGGCAACGGCAGCGGTGACGGTGGTGCCATCGACACGTCCGCACCGGAAGGCGACGTAACCGTCCGATGGGCGGCCGACACGCGCGTCGCCGACAACGCACAGGCGATTCGAGACGCCATGTCGAGCGCCGGTCTCCCGGACAACATCTCGGTCGAAATCGTCGCCGGGTCGCAGGTCACGGACAACCGCCAGTCGCAGTATCAGCAGTGGCTGAGCGCGAACCGTGAAGAACCGACCCTCCTGATGATGGACAGCGGGTGGACGATTCCGTTCATCGTGCGAGAGCAACTGCAGAACCTCAGTCAAGCGCTGCCCTCGTCGATGACGGACACCATCAACAACGAGTACTTCGAGGCCAGCGTCAGCACCGCGAAGCACCCCGATACGGGTGACCTCTACGGGATGCCGCTGTTCCCCGACTTCCCGACGGTCCAGTACCGCAAGGACCTCATGCGGGAAGCGGGCTACAGCGACTCGGACTTCGAGTCGTGGGCCACCGAGTCGATGACGTGGCAGGACTTCTCGACGGCCGTCAGCGAGACTGTCAGCGCCAGCGACAACTCGGATCTCATGGGCTTCACGTTCCAGGCCAGCGTCTACGAGGGTCTCTCGTGCTGTGACTTCAACGAGTTCATGACCTCGTTCGGCGGCGCGTACTTCGGCTCACACGAGAACCTGTTCGGTCCGGTCGGCGACCGGCCAATCACGGTCGACGAGGAGCCGGTCCTCGAGTCCATCCGGATGGTCCGCTCGCTCATCAACGGCCCGGACGCCGACAACGCGATGGAGGGAATTCAGAACATCGCACCCGAGGCGGTTCTCCAGTGGACCGAAGAGCCGTCGCGTGCGCCGTTCATGAACGGCAACGTCGTCGCCCACCGCAACTGGCCGTACTCCATCAACGCCGCCGGTGCGGAGGAGGCCTTCGGCGAGGACCTCGGCGTCATGCCGATTCCGTACGGCGTCCCCGCCAGCGAGGCAGAGTACGAGGGAACCGGTGGTCCGGTCGCCGCACTCGGTGGCTGGCACATGACGATGAACCCGAACGCACCGGACGAGCAGAAGCAGGCCGCCCTGCAGGTGATGCAGGTGATGCAGAAAGAGCAGTTCCAGCTCGACCTGTTCGGCATCATCGGCTGGATTCCGCCACGCCCGAGCCTGCTCGACTCCGACCAGGCCAGCGAGGTCGACGTCATCGGCCGCTACCTGCCGCAGCTGAAGGTCGCCGGTGAGAACGCGGTGCCGCGTCCGGTGACGGCCGTGTGGCCGCAGCAGTCCGGTCCCATCGCCCAGCAGGTCAACAACGCCTACGCGGGCAACAAGACCCCCGAGCAGGCGATGAGCGACCTCAAATCGACGCTCGAACAGATCGAACAGAACGCGTAGAAACGGGGACAACGCCTAAGCACCTCGTCAAACATTAACTATTGTTACAATGGCAACAGAACAAGAATCACAGGGAGCGATACGTGATAGCTCTCGCTCGGGACCCTACGTCACAGCAGTCCGCTGGATGGAGAACCTGAGTGAGACAGCGTTCGCGTACTTCCTCCTCGCCCCGGCGCTGCTGTTGCTTCTGGTGATCGCGATTTATCCGCTGGTGACGACGTTCGGCATGTCGTTGTTCGCGGACGCAATCAGTGGAAGTGCCAGCCTCGGCGAATTCGTCGGGATTCAGAACTACGTTGAACTGTTAACCAATCAAAAGAGCTACGCGCTCCCGGCTCCGTTCCTGCCGACGTCGTTGACGGTCGGCGGTATCGTCTCGAGCGCACTGGGCGTGACGCTCATCTTCACTATCGTGAGCGTCTTCTTCGAGACCATCATCGGGTTCGCACAGGCGCTCGTGCTGGACCAGGACTTCCGCGGCCGTCGCTGGATTCGCGTCGCCATCATCATCCCGTGGGCCGTGCCCATCGTCATTCAGGGGATGATCTTCTTCCTCCTGTTCCAGCCGGGTATCGGGTTCCTCGTCGGGACGAGCCAGAACCCGTCGCTGCTCAACCAGTTGGGCATCATCGGGACCACGCCGCTGGTGAACACCATCGACTCGCTGCTCATCATCACCGTGGCCGACGTCTGGAAGACGACGGCGTTCATGGCGCTGCTCATCCTCGCGGGGATGCAGAGTATCGACCGCTCGCTCTACGACGTCGCACGCGTCTCTGGCGCGTCGCCGTGGCAGCAGTTCAAACTCATCACGTTCCCCCTCATCCTGCCGACCATCATGGTCGCGATGCTGTTCCGCACCATCGCCGCGATGCGGGTGTACGGTATCATCGAGACGACGACTGGGTGTCAGACGGTGCCGTCGCTGTCCTGTCTCGTGGTGTCGAGTTTCAGCTCGCGAACCTACGGGACGGCCGCGACTGTCGCGTTCGTCACGGCAGCTATCATCGGCGTCGTGGTGAGCATCTACATCGTGAAGTTCGCCGACGCGGAGGGAGGCTTCTAACATGGCAACAGACACTGGACAATCCAACCAACAGAACACCGGTATCGGTGAGGACCGTCCGCTGAAGCGCGGCCCGCTCAGCAAGTGGGTCAGTAGCTCGATTCAGAACCCAGAACGGGCGTACCGCGCGATGTTCTACGTCGCGACGGTGTTCTTCCTGTTCACCACGCTGTTCCCGTTCTACTGGCTGCTCGTCCTCGCGTTGACGCCACAGAACCTACTCACCAACGTCGGACTCGTCCCGAACGGGTTCAACCCGATGTCGTTCGTCACCGTCTTCGAGCGCGTGCCGTTCCACATATACATGTTCAACAGTCTCGTGTTGGGCATCATGACGACGGTTATCGTCCTCTTGCTCGCGAGTCTCGCGGGCTACGTATTCGGACGGCTTCGGTTCCCCGGGAAGGCACCGATGATGCTCGCCATCTTGGCCATCTCGTACTTCCCACCGGCAGCGTTCCTCATCCCGCTGTTCGAACTGTTCACCGGTAACGTGGCGGTTCCGCTGCTCGGAACGTCACTGGTGTTCGGCGAACAGTTGTATCTGAACAGTCCGGACCTGTTCAACACGCCGTGGGCGATGGTGTTACCGTTCAGCGCGCTGTTCATGCCGCTGTCTATCTTCATCCTCACGACGTTCTACGGCCAAATCCCGGACGGACTGGAAGACGCCGCACGAATCGAAGGGACGACGCGACTCGGTGCGCTGTTCCGCGTCATCATCCCGCTGTCGGCACCCGGTGTCGCCACCGCGGGCGTCCTGACGTTCATCAGCGTCTACAACGAGTTCTTCTTCTCGTTCCTGATGAACAACGGAGAGGCCCAAAACTGGGCCCCACTCGTCGGCGGTATCATCGGTCTGCAAGGGCAGTTCGACACGCCGTACCACCTGATGGCGGCGGCCAGCATCATCGGGGTGCTGCCGGTCGCCATCCTCGTCATCGTCGCACAGGAAAAGATCGTCAGCGGCCTCACTGCAGGGGCACTCAAGGAGTAAGACAATGGGAGACGTAAAACTCGAACACGTAAGCAAGCACTACGACGACGTAACGGCAGTAGACGACATGAACGTACAGATACGGGACGGCGAGTTCGTCTGTCTCGTCGGTCCCTCTGGCTGTGGGAAGTCCACCACGATGGAGATGGTCGCCGGCTTGACCATGCCCAGCGAGGGGACCATCCACATCGCCGGCCACGAGGTGACGAACCTCCCGCCGAAGGACCGCGGCATCGCGATGGTCTTCCAGAACATCGCGCTGTTCCCGCACATGGACGTCTACGACAACATCAGCTTCGGCCTTCGCCTCCGCGACTACGACAAAGAGGAGATCGACCGACGCGTCGAGAAGGCCTCGGACGTCGTCCAGTTGGAGGGAATGCTCGACCGGATGCCCGACGAGATGTCGGGTGGACAGCGTCAGCGAGTCGCTATCGCCCGCGCAATCGTCCGGAACCCCGAAGTGTTCCTGATGGACGAACCGTTGGCGAACCTCGACGCGAAGCTTCGCGTCCACATGCGAACGGAGCTTCAGCGCCTGCACAAGGAACTGGACACGACCATCATCTACGTCACGCACGACCAGGCGGAGGCGATGACGATGTCCGACCGAATCGCCGTCCTCGACTCCGGTCAACTCCAGCAGATAGACCCACCGCTGACCTGCTACAACGAACCGGCGAACCTGTTCGTCGCCGGGTTCATCGGGTCACCGGCGATGAACTTCGTCGAAGGTGAGGTCACCGAGAACGGTTTCCGGTCCGAGAACCTCGACGTCGAGTTCGACCCCGCCCGGATGGGCGTCAACGTCGGCGACCAGGTGACACTCGGTATCCGGCCCGAGGACGTCTACCCCGCCGACGACGGGCGGACGCTCTCGCATCCGACCGCGGAGATAGAGACGGTCAGCGACGTGCTAGAGCCGATGGGTGACGAAATCTTCATCTATCTGCTGCTCGCCGACGACGTCGAGACCAACCTCGAAGAGACGGCGTCGAACAATCAGCTCCTCATGAGCGTCGACCCCGACAGCGACATCACGGAGGAACAAGACGTCGACGTCGTCCTCGACCGGAGTAAGATTCACCTGTTCGACACCAACTCCGGGCAGGCACTGCAGCACGGGCTGGTCAACCCGACGACAGCCGAAAGCACTACTGGCACGGAAGCAGAAAGCGACGACTAATCACAGATGGTCACCGACTCGGGCATCCTGTACGTCGTACTCGTCACGCTTCTGTTCCTGCCGTGGGGCTACGGAGTCGTGCGGTTCGTGATGGACACGAAGAACATCTACATCCCGAAGGGGCGACAGTTCCTCCGTGGCCGACGTCGGCTCAAAGAGGAGGAACGCGAAGAACAGGAGCGAGAAGAGCGCGAACGACAGCTCTACTGAGTCGACTACCCATCACACCGTCGACATTAATCCCCCATTCGAAACGGGATGTTTAACTACCAGATGAGTAAACCGTGTTATCAATGAGTAGCAACCGCCCTCCGCGACTCGGAATCGTCGGACTCGGGAACATTGGACACCACCACGCGACGCGACTGGTCGAGCAGGATGCTGACCTCGTTGGCGGCGTCGACATCGCCGAACCTGCACGCGAACGTTTCGAAGCGGAGTTCGGTGTGACCGCGTACGACGACGCGACCGACCTCTACGACGTTGCGGACGCCGTCATCGTCACGACGCCGAACCGGTTCCACGAGGAGTACGCCGTCTCTGCGCTCGATGCCGGACTCGACGTGCTCTTGGAGAAACCGCTCGCTCACTCACTGGAGAGTGCAGAACGCATCGTCGCCGCCGCCAAGGAGTCGGAGGGCTTCTGCATGGTCGGGTTCAACAACCGGTTTTCGAACCCGGTCGAGATAATCAAACACGCCCAGCGGGAGGATCGCTTCGGCGACGTCAACCACATCGAGGCCAACTACGTCCGTCGTCGCGGTGTTCCCGGTCGTGGCTCGTGGTTCACGAACAAAGAGGTCGCCGGCGGTGGGTCGCTCATCGACATCGGGGTCCACGCCATCGACCTCGCGCTCTACTTTCTCGATTTCCCCGAGTTGGCGGAAGTCACCGGCACTACGCGTTCGCAGTTCGGCGGCCGTGACGACTACGCGTTCGTCGAGATGTGGGGGAACGACACCGGACCAGAGGGGTTCAACGTCGACGACTCCGCCAGCGCGTTCATCCGGTGTGCGAACGGAACGACCATCTCACTGGAAGTCGCCTGGGCGGCTAACCGCCCGACGAACGACGAGTTCTTCATTCGCGGTACCGAGGCCGGCGCGCACTTCGACCGCGCGAGTCAAGACCTCACCTTCTACGGGACGGGGACGGGTGGCGCGAATCACCTGACCGACACCGATATCGACACGCGAACGACCGACACCCACCAGGCCGAACAGGCGATGTTCGTCGACGCCGTCCGTGCCGGTGAAGCACCGGGTCGAAACACTATCGACGAGGGACTCGCCGTCCAGCGCGTCATCGACGCCATCTACCGCTCCTCGGAGTCCGGAAACGCCGTACGGTTGACCGACGAGTAACCGTCGCTCTACTCACCACTTCGACCCTCCCCCACGTGTAGCGCAGCGAGGGACGATAACGTACGGCGTACGAACCGGCAAACACTGCGGATTTCGTCGTACGGCTCGAGGGGTCTGTCCTGAACTTTTATTCGCCTCGTAGTTGTAGCCCCGCACATGGACGTTGGAGTACTCACCGTCCCCCTCGGGGGCGAATCTCTCGAAGATGCACTGGCATACCTCTCGGATATCGGCGTCGGCGCAGTCGAACTCGCCTGTGGCGGCTATCCCGGAGAGGCTCACATCGACCGCAGTCACTACCTCGACGACGAGGATGCACAAGCAGAGCTACAGGCACTTCTCGACGAACACGACCTGCGAGTGAGCGCGCTCGCGACGCACAACAACCCGCTGCATCCCGACGAGGAGACGGCGGCCGAGGCCGATACTGAACTCCGAGAGGCAATCGAACTGTCCGCACAACTCGGTGCCGACGTCGTCACCTGTTTCTCCGGACTGCCTGCCGGCGGGCCGAACGACGAGGTACCGAACTGGATTACCGCACCGTGGCCGACTGAACACGCCGACGCCCACGAGTACCAGTGGGACGTCGCCGTCGAGTACTGGACGGACATCGCGGAACACGCCGACGACCACGGCGTCGACGTCGCCATCGAGATGCACCCGAACATGCTCGTCTACGAACCGACGGGGATGGCGAAACTCCGCAAGGCGACGAACGAGCGTATCGGCGCGAACTTCGACCCCTCGCATCTCTACTGGCAGGGTATCGACGTGACGAAGGCGATTCGCTTCCTCGGTGAGGAGGATGCGATTCACCACTTCCACGCCAAGGACACGAAGGTCTACGACGCCAACGCCGACCTGAAGGGCGTCCTCGACACCGACGCCTACACCGAGGAGGTCGACCGTTCGTGGCTGTTCCGCTCTGTCGGCTACGGCCACGGCGAGGAACACTGGAAGGACGTCGTCTCGACGCTCCGGATGGTCGACTACGACGGCGCGCTCAGTATCGAACACGAGGACTCGCTGACCTCCTCGCGGGAGGGCCTAGAGAAGGCAGTCGACGTGCTCCAGCGCGCCGTCTTCGAGACGCAACCGGGCGACGCCTACTGGGCGGAGTGATTCAGATGAGCCAAGAGCCACTCGACGTCGGCGTGCTAGGGTACCGATTCATGGGAAAGGCGCACTCGAACGCGCTCGCTCGCCTGCCGATGTTCTTCGACGACGCACCGGACGTGAACCGCCACACGCTCGTCGGCCGCAACGAGGAGGCGCTGGCCGAAGCGGCCGAGCAGTTCGGCTTCGAGCACATCTCGACCGACTGGGAAGACGTCGTCGACGACGTCGACGTCTTCTACAATCTCGGGCCGAACCACGTCCACGCCGAACCCTCTATCGCCGCGTTAGAGGCCGGGACGCCGGTCTTCTGTGAGAAACCGCTCGCGCCGACGCTGGAAGCGGCCGAGGAGATGCGCGACGCCGCCGCCGACAGCGGCGTCGTCGCCGGCTGTGCGTTCAACTACCGATTCGTCCCGGCCATCCGCTACGCGAAGAACCTCATCGAGGACGGGAAACTCGGCGAGATTCGACAGGTCCGCGGACGCTACCTGCAAGACTGGTTGGTCGACGCCGACGCACCGTGGTCGTGGCGCAACGACGAAGAGTTGGCCGGAAGCGGTGCACTCGGTGACCTCGGTGCCCACACGGTCGACCTCGCCCGGTTCCTCGTCGGCGACGAGACGGGCGAGATGAGCGAAATTTCGGGCCAGCTACAGACGTTCGTCGAGGAGCGTCCGGTCGAGGGAAGCGACGAGACGCGGCCAGTCACCGTCGACGACGCCTACGCCGCGCAGGTCGAGTTCGAGTCGGGCGCGATGGGGACGTTCGAAGCCTCCCGCGTCGCCGACGGCCACAAGAACGACCACACCATCTCGGTCCACGGGTCGGAGGGCAGCCTGGAGTTCTCGCTCGAACGGTTGAACGAGTTGAAGTACAAGGGTGCGGACCACCGCGGCTACGAGACGATTCTCGTCACCGACGAGTCAGACCCGTATCTCGACCACTGGTGGCCGCCGGGCCACGTCATCGGGTGGGAGCACACGTTCGTCCACGAGAACTACGAGTTCCTCTCTTCGGTCCGCGACGACGAGGAGTTCCACCCGTCGTTCGAGGACGCCTATCAGGTTCAGCGCGTGCTGGATGCAATCGAACGGAGTGACGAGAGCGGCGAGCGTATCTTATTGGAGTAGGCCAGTAGACTATACGCGAGGCGGTCTTTGCGGCGATCGGATCTTACTGGAGTAGGCCAGTAGACGGTACGTGAGGCGTCTTTGCGGTGCGACACGTATCTCAGTCGGTTTTCAATTTGTGAGAGACGAGAGTGGCTTCCAGCCGAACTTAGAACTCGTGGACGCCGTCGTCGGTGACGACTTCTTCGATGAGTTCGACCGGCGTCGCGTCGTAGGCCGGGTTCTCGATAGAGATGCCTTCGGTAGGTTCGAGCATGACTTCGCTCGCCGAGCGGAACTCGTTCTCGAAGGCGAAGCCGTCGACGATTATCTTCGTGCTGCTGCCGACGACGGTGACAGGGACGTCGAGGTGGTGGGCGGTAGCGATGAGCGGGAACGTCCCGACGCGGTTGTAGAGCGTCTCGTCGACGATACAGTCCATCCCGATGACGACACGGTCACATTCGGGGAGGAACATCCCGGACGCGCCGTCGACCATGAGATGCGGGTCGACACGGTCGATCTCGGAGAGCGTACGAACCGTCTTCCGGCCGAGGTAGCGCGGGCGCGCCTCGGTGACGTAGGCGGTGGTGTGGATGCCCTCGCTGGCGGCGAGTTCGATTCCTTCGAGGACGGTCGACGAGTAGTCGTGAGTGAGGAACGTCTCGCCATCTTCGAACGTGTCGGCGAGGTTGCGCGCAGCCTTTCGTTTCCCGGTCTCGATATCTTCGACGACGCGCTCGATGGTCGAGCGGGTAATCTTCTTCGCTGACTCGACGGAGTCCGCCCGGCCGACGACGCTGCGAGCGACCTCTCGCATGGCGTTGTGGAGCGAGGCGTGGGAGGGGTTCGCTCGACGGAGCGCGCCGGTGTTGTGTTCGAGGTCACGCTCGAACTCGTCGACGGTGGCGTAGTCGCGGTCGAGCAGTCCCGAAAGCGACTCGGTTGCCTTCACCGCGACGACGGACGAGGAGTGCGTCTGCATCTCTCGAATCTCCTCGATAGTCTCGTCTATCATACCCTCACGGTTGTACCTTCGAGCAAAAGACCTTCCGGGAGGTAGTATGGTGGCTGTCTCGTGCGTCGTCGATCGACTCGGACGGAACTGACCATCTCGACTCTCGCCGCCAGGTGCAACCACACCCGTCGACGTTCGACCGGTGGACGTAACCGTATCTGCTTACGCTCACCGCGAAATTGCCGCGCCATTTAAGGACATCTCCACGAAGGATGATGTATAATGCTAGAGGACGACTTCGGCCGCGAGGTCTCCGGGGTGCGAATCTCTCTCACCGACCGGTGTAACTTCGACTGCGTCTACTGTCACAACGAGGGACTCGGCGACACTCGTGGACCGATGGACGCACAGGACAGCGAGATGAGCGCCGACGACGTCGTCCGCTTCCTCGAAGTCGTCGAGGAGTTCGGCGTCGAGAAGGTGAAGTTCACCGGCGGCGAACCGATGCTCCGACAGGACTTAGAGGAGATCATTCGCCGGACGCCCGACTCGATGGAGACGTCGCTGACGACGAACGGGACGTTCCTCCCCGGTCGAGCAGAGGCCCTCAAGGAGGCGGGACTCAGTCGCGTGAACGTCTCGCAGGACGCTCTCGACCGCGAGGCGTTCGCCGAGATTACGAAGTCCGGTGCGTACGACAAGGTGATGGAGGGTGTCCAAGCCGCACTCGACGCCGGATTGCGGCCAGTAAAGCTCAACATGGTCGTCTTCGAGCACACCGCCGGCTACGTCGAGGGGATGGTCGACCACGTCGCCGAGAACGACGGTCTCCAGTTGCAACTCATCGAGTACATGCCCGAGTTGACGGGCAAACCCGAGTGGAACATCGACATCCAGCGCGTCCACGATTGGCTCGCCGACATCGCCGACCACGTCGAGACGCGAGACATGCACGACCGGAAACGCTACTGGGTCGGCGGAGCACCGGAGTCCGGGGGCGGGATGGTCGAAATCGTCGACCCCGTCGAGAACGAGACGTTCTGTGCGAACTGCCACCGAGTTCGTGTCACGCACGAAGGCTACCTGAAGGGCTGTCTCAACCGGAACGACGACCTCAAACCGATGGGCGAGATGTCGAAACCCGAGATTCGCGAGGCGTTCCGCGAGGTAGTCTCGAACCGCGTCCCGTACTACGGCGAGTATCTCGTGAAGAACGACCGCGACGAGTACGTCGTCAACGAGAAGTATCTCGGCGTGAGTGCCGACTGAGAGCGGACGAGCGGCGACGGTAACGAGCGGCGAAAAGCGAGAGACAGCACCCGAACGAGTACTTTTGTGGTCGCTCTACGACCTGCCCCCATGAGCGACGTTCCGACCGAGGGAGAGACACGGACCTACACCCGGACGTTCACCGAACGCGACGTCGAACAGTTCGCCGACCTCTCGAACGACCGCGGCACACACCACGAGGAGCGAGACGAGGAGGGTCGTCTCATCGTCCACGGCCTGCTGACGGCGACGCTTCCGACGAAAGTCGGTGGCGACCTGAACGTCCTCGCTCGGTCGATGACGTTCGAGTTCCGTCGCCCGGTGTACACGGGTGAGAAAATCGAGTGCGTAGTGACACTGGACAGCGTCGACCCGGGCGAGAGGCGAATCGAGGTCGGTGCTTCGATGACGTGTCACAACGAGTCGGACGAACTCGTGTTGACGGGGGAGTTCGACGGCGTCATCTTCCGGTAGTCTCTGTCGTCTCTCTCGCCTCGCTTCGTCTCTCGCCGAGTAACTCCGCTCGGTGTTCGTTCAAGAGCGGCGCGCGTCGTCCGGGTTGCGTCGGTGTCGCGCTCATCTTGATGGGTTGGCCGGCGATGGTCACCCGTTCGTCGCTGCCGGGTTGTTCGACCTCGACCAGCATCTCGCGGTCGCTGACGTGTGGGTCGGCGAAGACGTCGGCGACGGTCTGGACGCGTTCGCAGGGAACCTCGCCGACGAGTGCGTCGACCACGGCGTCGCTCGGTCGGTCACGGGTCCAGTCGGCGACGGACTCGCGGAGCGTCTCGCGGTTCTGGAGGCGACTCGACGCGTCGGGGTAGTCGGCGGCGAGGTCCGGGCGGTCCATCGCTCGACAGAGTGCCTGCCAGTGGTTGTCGCCGAAGGCGGCGATGACGACGTGGCCGTCGCTCGTCTCGAAGGAGTCGTAGGGGAAGAGCGTCGGGTGGGAGTTGCCCTGTCGCGTCGGGGCCTCGCCGGTGTAGGAGTACTGGTAGACCGTCCGTTCACAGAGGCTGACCATGCTGTCGTACATCGCCGTGTCGACGAACTGGCCTTCGCCCGTCCGCTCGCGGTGGTGAACGGCGGCGAGGATGCCGACGGCGTTGAGCGCGGCGGTGAAGAGGTCACCGACGCCGGGACCGACCTTCGTCGGCGGGCCGTCTTCTTCGCCGGTTATCTCCATCAGACCGCTGAGTGCCTGTGCGACGAGGTCGAAGGAGGGTTGGCCCTGCCGTTCTGTCGCGCCCGTGCGTGGGTCGCCGAAGCCACGAATCGCGCTGTAGACGAGCGAGGGGTTGTGTTCGCGCAGCGTCTCGTAGCCGAGGTCGAAGCGTTCCATCGTCCCTGCACGGTAGTTCTCGACGACGACGTCGGCGGTCTCGACGAGCGAGAGGAAGTCTGCTCGTCCCTCCTCGCTCCCGAGGTCGAGTTCGAGCGACCGCTTGCCGCGGTTGACGCTCTGGAAGTACCCGCCGTACGGTTCGTCGGGAGAGTCGGTGAAGGGCGGGTTCGACCGGATGAGGTCGCCGCCGGGCCGTTCGATTTTCACCACGTCGGCACCGAGGTCGGCCAGTAGCATCGTACAGTACGGTCCGGCGAGAACCTGTGTCAAGTCCAACACCCGAAGGTCGGAGAGCGCACCCATGTCCACGGCATTGGAGAAAGGGGGCAAAAAACTACCCTATTAATCATGTAGTTTGTGACTTGATGACACACTGGCAACTAAGACTCCTTAAGGAATATTATCATTATAAATCATTAACCTTATCAAGTCCTTCACGGTTGTACACGATGATGCCGCGAACAGTCATCCTCGGTGTTATCGGCTCCGACGCCCACGTCGTCGGAATCACGATATTGGACCAGGCGCTCTCGGCGGCGGGGTTCGACGTTGTCAACCTCGGCGTCCAGACTTCACAAGCGGAGTTCGTCGACGCAGCGAAAGCTCACGACGCCGACGCCGTACTGGTCTCCTCCCTCTACGGCCACGCCGAACAAGACTGCCGCGGGTTCCACGACCGGCTCGCCTCGGACAGTCTCGACCTGCCCACCTACATCGGCGGCAACCTCGCCGTCGGGCAGGACGATTGGGACGAGACCCGCCGTCGCTTCGAGCGGATGGGGTTCACTCGCGTCTTCGACTCGGAGACGGAGCCACAGGAGGCAATCGACGCCCTCTGTCTGGACCTCGACGTGTCGGCGACAGAGCGGGAAGGAAGCGAGCCACAGTCGATTCGAGTGACCACCTGATGGTCCGGGACGAACAACTGACGGAGTCGGAACTCGGCCGTATCGCCGAGTCGCTCCGCGACGACTGGCCGACAGCGCAGGCTGTCGACTTCGAGGAGTCCGTGGAGTACCACGGGTCGCTTCCCGACGAGAAGCGCTTCGCACACGTCCTCGAATCGGCCGACAAACCACTCCTCCAACCACGGGCGGGCGTGCCCCGACTCGACAAGCAAGTCGAGTTGCTCACGCATCTCTGGGAGGAGGGCGGTGCGGACCTCCTGCCGACGACTATCGACTCGTACACCCGCGACAACGAGTACGCGAAGGCACAGGAGGGACTCGACGAGGCCCGCGAGTCGGGTGAAGACACGCTCAACGGCTTTCCCGCCGTGAACCACGGCGTCGACGGCTGTCGTGAACTCGTAGAGCGCGTTCCCGGTCCGATAGAGGTGCGCCACGGGACACCCGACGCGCGACTCTTGGCGATGGTCACCTTCGCCGGCGGGTTCCAGAGCTTCGAGGGCGGGCCAATCTCGTACAACATTCCCTACACGAAGTCTCGCAGTCTGGCCGAGACCATCGAACACTGGCAGTTCGTGGACAGACTCACCGGTCTCTACACGGAGTTCGGCGTTCGCATCAACCGCGAACCGTTCGGCCCGCTGACCGGAACGCTCGTGCCTCCCTCTATCGCCATCGCCATCGGTGTCGTCGAGGGACTGCTGGCGGCGACGCAGGGCGTGAAGTCGCTCACGCTCGGCTACGGACAGGTCGGCAACCTCGTGCAGGACGTCGCCGCGCTGCGCGCACTCCGCGCTCTCGGCGAGGAGTATCTGCCCGACGACGTGACCGTCACCACCGTCTTCCACGAGTGGATGGGCGGGTTCCCACCGGACGAGGCCCGTGCGAACGGCGTCATCAGTCTCGGCGGCGCAACCGCCGCGTTCGCACGACCGGACAAGGTCATCACGAAGTCGCCGCAGGAGTTCCGGGGCGTGCCCACGATGGAGGCCAACGCCGCCGGTCTTCGGACGACTAGACAGCTCATCGATATGCTCATCGAACAGGACGTGACAATCGACGGAATCGACGAGGAACAGGCGTTCATCGAACGCTCGGCGCGCTCACTGCTCGACTCGGTGGTTAGCCTCGGCGACGGCGACGTCGCACAGGGGACGCTTCGGGCGTTCGAGACCGGTGCACTCGACGTGCCGTTCGCCCCGAGTCAGAGCGCGAAGGGAGCGGTGCTCCCCGCCCGCGACGACAAGGGCCGGGTCCGAATATTGGAGTTCGGCGAACTCGCACTGGACGACGAGATTCGGGAGATTCACCGGACACACCTCGACGCTCGCGCGAAGACCGAGGGCCGGGCGTGTTCCTTTCGGATGGTCGCCGACGACGTCGATGCCATCAGCGACGGCCGTCTCATCGGTCGTCCGAAGGAGGGGTGGACGTGAGCGTTCGAATCGAGTCGATTCGGGCGATTCCGACCGTCTCGGGGTTCTTCTTCGACGACCAGCGCGCCATCAAGGCGGGCGCGACACAGGAAGGGTTCGACTACCGGGGCGACCCGCAGACGCCGGGGTTCCGTCGCATCCGCGAGGCCGGCGAAGCGCTCTCCGTCGAACTCGAACTCTCGACGGGCGCGGTTGCGACGGGCGACTGCTGTGCCGTCCAGTACTCGGGTGCCGGCGGCCGCGACCCGTTGTTTCGCGCCGAGAAGTACCGACCGACCGTCGAAGGCCCCGTCGCCAGCGCGCTCACTGGCCGCGACGCAGGCGAGTTCCTCGCCAACGCGACGCTGTTAGAAGAGATGAGCGACGAGGAGGGAGACCGACTCCACACCGCGATTCGCTACGGCGTCTCGCAGGCGCTGTTGGACGCGGCGGCGCTAGCGACGGGGACGACCATGACGGACGTGCTCGCCGACGCCTACGACGTCGAACCGGCGACCGAGCCGATTCCGGTGTTCGGCCAATCCGGCGACGAACGGCGGGCCAACGCCGAGAAGATGCTCCTGAAGGGCGTTCCCGTTCTCCCCCACGGCCTGTTCAACAGCGTCGAGAAGGTGGGCGAGCAGGGTGAACAGCTCGTCGAGTACGTCGCGTGGCTCTCGGAGCGCGCGAGTCGTTTCGACGGCCACGAGCCACGGTTCCACGTCGACGTGTACGGGATTCTGGGCGAGGTGTTCGGGCCGCCCTACGACCGAGACGAGGTGGTCGACTACTTCGCCAGCCTGCAGGAGGCCGCCAGACCGTACCCGCTCCAAGTCGAAGGCCCGATGGACGAGGGGAGTCGCGAAGCGCAGATTCGCGCGATGGCGACGCTCCGCGACGGTCTCAGCGAGGCCAACGTCGCCGTCGACATCGTCGCCGACGAGTGGTGCAACACCTTCGACGACGTGCAGGCGTTCGTCGACGCCGAGGCGGCCGACGTGGTGCAGGTGAAGACACCCGACCTGGGCGGTATCCACCGGAGCGCCGAAGCGGTGCTCGCGTGCCGCGGAACGGAGACCAGAGCGTACCTCGGCGGGACGTGCAACGAGACAGATGTCTCCGCCCGCGCGTGTGCGCACGTCGCGCTCGCGACGCGAGCGGCGCAGGTGCTCGCCAAACCCGGCATGGGGTTCGACGAGGGGTTCATGGTCGTGACCAACGAGATGCGCCGGACGCTCGCTCGGCGCGGGCGGGTGACTGGAGAGGGAGAGACGGAGGTGGTTGCCGATGACTGACGGGAGAAACTGGGTCGAATCGATGCCGGACGCGCTCGCGCGCGCGAAGGTGATAGAAAAGGGGACCTACTTCGAGGGGTTCGAGGAGGGAAAGACCATCGAGCACGAACCCGGACTCCGCCTCACTCGTGACGGCAACGACCTCTGGACGAGTCAGACGCTCAACCACGACCCGGCGTACTGGCGGCCCGACGCGGCCCGCGAACGCGGGTTCGAGGAGCCACCCGTCCACCCCGACTATCTCGTCGCCTGCACGATGGGTCCGAGCGTCGAGGACCTCAGCGAGAAGGGCGGCTACTTCCTCGGCCGGACCGACGTCCGGTTCCACCGCGACGCGGTGTATCCGGGCACCGACCTCCGCGTGGAGTCGACGGTGCTCGACAGACGGACGTCGTCGTCGCGGCCCGACTACGGCATCGTCTCGTGGGAGACGACGAGTTACGACTGCGAGACGGACGACCCGCTGTGTTCCTACACGCGGACGAACATGGTGCCACGACGGGAACCAGGGTCCTCCATCGAGACTGACGGCGGCGAGTCGCTGAACGATTCACGAGAGACACCGTCGTTGCCGACGGAACTCGTCGCACCCGACGGCCCGTACTTCGAGGACTTCCGCGACGCCTTGGACCGAGTCGAGGGGCGGGACGCCGCCGTCGCGTACCGCCACGAACGTGGGCGAACCGTCGACGACGTTCTGATGTCCGTGCTCCCGTTACGAACACTCAACACGGCGGGACAGCACCACAATGCGACGATGATGGCCGACTCGCCCTCCGGAGAGATGGTCGTCTACGGCGACGTGACGCGCTCGGTTGCGCTCGGACACGCCCGTTCGGACGAGGCGACGTGGCGGGAGGTCGGCTACGAAGACGAGCGGTTCCACGACTTCGTGACGACGGGCGATACGGTGTTCGCGTTCACCCGCGTCGTCGACGCCGAAATCGACGAGGGAGAGCGCAAACACGGACGCGTCACCTTCCGGCACTACGCCGTCACCGGCGACGACCGAGTCGTGTACTCGGGGACACGAACCGCACAGATTCGGCGACGGACAGACTAACGACTGAGCGACTTGAGAAGTTTGAGAAATTTGAGAGATCAACGACGACGATGACGACAGACAAACCGCGGCTCTGCCGCACGTTCCAGACTGCACCGGCCGCCGTGCCACGCGAGAACACGGCGAAGTACCTCGATTCGGGGCTCTCGGCGACGGGGTTCGAGAAACCCGACTGGCTCGTCCCCGACATCGAAGACGGGACGGCCCCCGACATGAAGACACAGGCACTCGACAACATCGTCGAACGACTCCCGGACGCCGAGTTCGTCGGCGAGGTGTGGCCCCGCGTGGAGTGGAGTTACGAGGACGAACGGTTCCGCGAGCGAGGCCGCGAACAGATTCGGACGCTCGTCCGAGAGGTGGGCGAGTTCCTCGACGGAGTAGTCGTCCCGAAGGTCGGCCGCCTCGACGACGTGAAGCGAGCGGAGCAAGTCGTCGCGGAGGCCGAACGCGAGTACGGCTATCCCGAGGGAAGCGTCGGCCTGAGCGTCATCGTCGAGTCCGCACGGGCGGTGTCGGACCTCCGAGCGATTGCCGAGTGGGGTGGCGACTCGCGTCTGCGTGGCCTAGTCTTCGGGCCGGTCGACTACACCGCGGAGTTGGGTGGTCGAGAACTCGACGGACAGCAGGCGTCGTGGGACAGTTTGCTCTGGTCGCTCTCGAACGAGTCGAGTGCGAACGACCTCGTCGCCCTCGGCGGGCCGTTCGACCGACTGTTCGGTGAGCGGGCGGGCGTCCGGTTCTACAACGGCGAGGCCTACGCCGACCAGATCGAACGAGAGGCGCAGGTGGGGTTAGACGGTAGTTGGTCGCTGCATCCGAATCAGACGGCGCAGGCGAACCGTATTCACATGCCCAGTCCGGACGAACTCGCGAGCGCAATCCACCGAATCGAGTCGTTCGACGAGGCGAAAGGCGGAGGGACGGGTGCGGTGATGGTCGACGGACAGATGGTCGACGAGGCGACGTACAAGAACTTCGTCAACACCGTCGAGACGGTGCGCGTGATTCACGACGCCGTCCCCGAACAGACGACGACGCTGTACGACGACAGTCAGTTGGACCGAGCGCTCAGCCTCGACCCGTAGCGGGCGCGTCCCGCCGCATCTTTCACTTCGGTGGACGCCGAGTGGGTGGTATGGGTACCGAGATTCTCGTCACCGGAGCGACCGGGACCGTCGGGTCGCACGTCGTCTCTGCACTCGCCGACACGGACGTATCGTTCAAGGCCGGTGTTCGTGACCCGACTGCTGGCGACTGGCCCGAGAACTGTGAGCCGATAGCGTTCGACTTCGAGCGCCCCGAGACCTGGGGGTTCGCGTTCGACGGAATCGACACGCTGTTCCTCCTCCGCCCGCCGTCGGTGGGGCGCGACCGTCTCGTGGCCGCCGTCGACGCCGCGATTCGGATGGGAGTCGAACACGTCACCTATCTCTCCGTGCTCGGAGCAGCCCGGAACCCGCTCTTGCCGCACCGACGTCTCGAACGACACCTCGAGACGAGCGGGGCCACCTACACGTTCCTCCGTGCGAGCTACTTCATGCAGAATCTGAGCGAGATTCACGCGCCCGAGATTCGCGAGCATGACGAGGTGTTCGTCCCCGCGGGAACCGGTGCCGTCTCGTTCGTCGACGCGCGGGACGTCGGTGCCGTCGCCGCGCTGACGATGAGAGAACCCGGCCACGAAGACGAGAGTTACGACCTCACCGGACCGGAGGCGCTCGACTTCGAAACGGTCGCCGAGCGGTTCTCCGACGTTCTCGGACGACCCGTCACCTACACCGACCCCTCGTCTGTTGCCTTCGTTCGTCGGATGTACGCTCGTGGCGTCCCGCTTCGCTTCGCGGTCCTCATGCTCGGTATCTACGCCCCGGCGCGGTTCGGGCGGGCGGGCCGCGTCGAGGACGACGTCGAGCGACTGTTGGACCGACCGGCGACGTCGCTGTCGACGTTCGTCAGTGACTACCGAGAGGTGTGGGAAGCCGACGAGTGAGACCGCTGCCGTGTCGTCAGTCTTCGAACCACGCCAACGTTCCGAACGCTCCCCAGAGAACCAGCGAGAGTGAGAGCGGAATCCCGGCCGAACCGATGCCGAAGGACGTGAGCGTACCGATACCGAGTCCGGTGAACCTGAGAGCGAGGCCGAAGACGCGCACGGTGCGAGGACTGAGTGTGAACAGCCACTTCTCGGTCCGTGCCAGACGGTTCATAGTCGTTGCGAGCGGAGCGAGCGCACATATGTTTCTATTCCAGTAGAACAGTACTGAAAACGTGGTCCGCGAGGAGAGATGTGGTTCGGTCGATATCGGCTGCTCGGCCGTGTCTGTGAGTAACACACCAGAAGGAGTGGATTCGTGACGCTTAAGTAGCGGACACGAATTGTATCGAGTGCAGCAACTGTAGGGGCGTCGGGTCCCGAGTCCGTGTAGGGCGAACATAACGACCGCGTGTTGCGGTAGCCAAGCCTGGCCCAAGGCGCTGGGTTGCTAACTCAGTGGCGTCAAGCCCCCGGGGTTCGAATCCCCGCCGCAACGCTCGCTCAACACACCATTCAGCTATGAGTGCAGAAGAACCACAGGACGGCTCACCAGAGGAGGACGACGACAACCTCCGTTACTTCGTCCGCATCGGGCAAACGGACCTCGATGGGACGAAGTCGGTCGAGCGGTCCCTGACGGACATGAAAGGTATCGGCAAGCGCATGTCGCGCATCGTTGCCGACGCCGCGGGTGTAGACCGACACGCGACGTTCGGTCGACTCGAGCAGGACGAAATCGACTCGGTCGTCGATGTCGTCGAGAATCTCGAGGACCACACCCCGGAGTGGATGGTCAACCGCCAGAAGGACTTCTTCAGCGGGGAGACCACCCACAAAGTCGGGAGCGACCTCGAACAGAAACGCCGCCACGACATCAACCGGATGAAGATGATCAGTTCGTACAAGGGCGTTCGTCACAAGCGCGGACAGAAGGTCCGCGGTCAGCGGACGAAGTCCACCGGTCGTACGGAAGGTACCATCGGCGTCAACGTGGAGGCCATCAAGGAAGAGCAGGCAGCAGCAGCAGAAGGTGGTGACGACGACGAATGACGACCGGCAAGAACACCAAGTTCTACGAGACCCCGAACCACCCCTTCCAGGGCGAACGTATCGCCCAGGAAGCGGACCTGCTGGGTCGCTACGGTCTCTCGAACAAGAAGGAACTGTGGAAGGCGCAGTCGCAGCTTCGTGATTTCCGTCGCGAGGCCCGTCGCCTCCTCGGTGACGCACAGGGTGACATCGAACTGGCCGAACAGGAAGGCGCAGAGTTCGTCGCACGCCTCCGCCGACTCGGTATCCTCGGCGAGGAAGACGACATCAGCGCCGTCCTGTCGCTCGACGTGACAGACCTGCTAGAGCGCCGTCTCCAGACGGTCGCCTACCGCAAGGGTCTGGCGAACACGCCGAAGCAGGCGCGCCAGTTCATCACGCACGGCCACGTGACGGTCGAGGGTGCACGTGTCACCGTCCCGTCCAAGAAAGTCGAGGTGTCGGAAGAGGGCACCGTGAGCTTCGACGAGACGTCGGACCTCGCGGACGACCTCCACCCGGCCCGAACACAGGAACAGGAGTAATCAATCATGAGCGAATCCGAAGGTGACAAGTGGGGAATCGCCCACGTCCACGCATCGTTCAACAACACGCTCATCACGGTCACGGACCAGACCGGCGCGGAGACTATCGTGAAGTCCTCCGGTGGGTCTGTCGTCAAGCAGAACCGTGACGAAGCATCGCCGTACGCCGCCATGCAGATGGCCGAGTCCATCGCGGACGAAGTCAAGGCTGCTGGCATTGCGGGCCTGCACGTTCGCGTGCGCGGCCCCGGTGGCAACGGCAACAAGTCGCCCGGGCCCGGTGCCCAGGCAACCATTCGTGCGCTCGCACGCGCCGGACTGGAGATCGGCCGCATCGAAGACGTGACGCCGATTCCGCACGACGGCACGCGCGCGCCGAAGAACAAGCGGATGTAACCCACCCATGGCACACGATTTCGACGTCGAGTTCATCGAACGCGGTGACCGGAAGGCACGCTTCCTCGTCCGGGGTCTAACCCCGGCTATCGCCAACGGCATCCGCCGGGCGATGATCGCGGACGTGCCCACCCTCTCTATCGACAGCGTCAGGTTCGTCGAGAACTCGTCGGTGATGTTCGACGAGATGATCGCACTGCGTCTGGGGCTCGTGCCCCTGACGACGAGTCTGGACGACTTCGAGGAGGGTGACGAAGTCACGCTCGCGCTCGATGTCGAAGGACCGGCCACCGCGTACTCCGGCGACATGGTGTCGTCCGTCGAGTACGTCCAACCGGCCGACGAGAACATCCCCATCATCGAACTCAAAGAGGGGCAGCATCTGGAGTTCGAGGCCGACGCGGTCCTCGACTCCGGAAAGTCTCACGCCAAACATCAGGGCGGCGTGGCAGTCGGCTACCGACACCTGCAGAAGGTAGAGGTTGTCGGCGACACCCCCGAGTTCGACGACGGGGAACCGAACATCCTTCGCGGGGTCATCGAGACCGAGGACGGCGAACTCATCCACACGGACGAGTTCGGCAACGACCTCACACAGCAGTTCCCCGGGAAGGAAGTCGAAGTCAGCGACGTGCCGGGTGCGTTCGTCTTCCACGTGGAGACGGACGGCTCGTTCACGGTCGAAGAACTGGTTCTGCGCGCGGTCGAGTCGCTCGGCCTGCGTGCAGCAGAACTGGAAGAGAAAGTTTCGGTCTGACAACGCATCATGACCCCAACACCCACCACCACACGACTGCCAGCCCACACGGCACCGGCAGCCGCTGGTGTGTGGGGCGTCCGTCGGCGACGTCGCCACGGTCGTACCGAAACTGGTTTTACGGGGCATGCAGTAGAACGAAATGCGTGCAGGGATAGCCAAGTCAGGCCAACGGCGCAGCGTTCAGGGCGCTGTCTCATAGGAGTCCGCAGGTTCAAATCCTGCTCCCTGCACTCCCTTTTTCAGGAGGTCACATCATGAGTAAGACAAACCCGAGACTCAACAGTCTCATCGCCGAGCTGAAGGCGGTTTCTCGCGATTCCAACGCCAACGTCTGGCAGGACCTCGCGGACCGTCTGGAGAAGCCCCGGCGCACCCACGCGGAAGTCAACCTCGGCCGCATCGAGCGGTACGCACAGGAAGACGAGACCGTCGTCGTTCCCGGCAAGGTGCTGGGAAGCGGTGTGCTGGAGAAGAACGTCACCGTCGCAGCCGTCGACTTCTCCGCCACGGCGCGGAAGAAGATCGAACAGGTCGGCAGCGTCGTGACGCTTGAACAGATTGCAGAAGAGAACCCCGAAGGTTCGAACGTACGGGTGATTCGATGAGCCTCGCAGAGTTCGACGCAGACGTCGTCATCGACGCACGTGATTGTATCCTCGGCCGCGTTGCCTCCGAAGTTGCGCAGCGCGCGATGGCCGGCGAGAAGGTCGCCATCATCAACGCCGAAGACGCTGTCATCACCGGCAGCGACGACGACATCATGAGCGTCTACAAGAAGCGTCTCGACGTCGGTTCCGACCGAGGTCCGTACTACCCGAAGCGTCCGGACCGTATCTTCAAGCGCGCCGTCCGCGGCATGCTTCCGTACAAGAAGCCTCGCGGCCGCGAAGCGCTTGAGGGCGTCCGCGTCTACGTCGGCAACCCGTTCGACGAAGACGGCGAGGTCCTCGAAGAGACCTCGCTGGACCGCCTGTCGAGTATCAAGTTCATCTCTCTCGGAGAGATCAGCGAGAAACTGGGTGCTAACGTCACATGGTAACGAACACGAGCGGTAAGAAGAAGACTGCCGTCGCCCGCGCGACCGTTCGCGAGGGCGAGGGCCGAGTTCGCATCAACTCCCAGCCGGTCGAACTGGCCGAGCCGGAGATGGCACGACTGAAGATGTTGGAACCGTTCCGCATCGCCGGCGAGGACCTTCGTTCGAAGGTCGACGTCGACGTCAAGGTCGACGGTGGCGGGTTCAGCGGGCAGGCAGACGCCGCCCGTACCGCCATCGCCCGTGGCCTCGTCCAGTACCTCAACGACGCCGAACTCCGTGATGCATACATGGAGTTCGACCGATCGCTGCTGGTCAACGACGTGCGTCAGTCCGAATCCAAGAAGTGGGGCGGACCTGGCGCCCGCGCTCGCTACCAGAAGTCCTACCGCTGAGGTGATCACACCATGATGATACCCGTCCGGTGTTTCACGTGTGGCAACGTCATCGCCGAGCACTGGGAAGAGTTCAAATCCCGCGCCCGTGAGGGCGACGAGGACCCCGGAAAGGTCCTCGACGAGCTCGGCGTCGAACGCCACTGCTGCCGACGGATGATGGTCTCGCACAAAGACCTCGTCGACGTCGTCTCCCCATATCAGTGATGACGGTTCAACGATACAATCGGTACGAGAAGGCGCGCATCCTCGGCGCACGAGCGCTGCAAGTGTCGTACGGCGCACCGGTGCTCATCGACACAGAGGAGACCGAACCGATCCTCATCGCCGCAGAGGAGTACGACGCTGGTGTCCTACCCTTTACGGTGAAGCGGGGGGGAGAGTAGTACGATGACTCTCATCACCAGCGTCCGACTGCGTCGTATCCTCGACTCCCGTGGTAACCCCACCGTCGAAGCCGACGTGCTGACCGAGTCCGGCGGATTCGGTCGTGCTGCGGCCCCGAGTGGGGCGAGTACGGGTGAGTACGAAGCGATCGAACTCCCGCCAAACGAGGCGATTTCGGCGGCCCGCAAACACGCGGTGCCGCGACTCGTCGGTGAGGTCCACGCTGGCAACCAGCGCGAAGTCGACGGAGCACTCCGCGCCGCAGACGGCACGGAGAACTTCTCGGAAATCGGCGCGAACTCCGCCGTGGCCATCTCGATGGCCGCCGCGAAAGCCGGTGCCGACGTCCTCGGTGCGCCGCTGTATCAGCATCTCGGTGGTGCGTTCCGCGGCGACAACTTCCCGGTTCCACTCGGGAACGTCGTCGGCGGCGGCGAACACGCGAAGGACGCGACGAACATCCAGGAGTTCCTGGCGGCCCCCGTCGGCGCACCGAGCGTCGCCGAGGCCATCTTCGCCAACGCAGACGTCCACGCCAAAGCGGCCGAGATTCTCGACGAACGAGGCATTCCGGCAGCGAAGGGCGACGAAGGTGCCTGGGCGCCTCCCGTCGACGACGCCGAGGCCTTCGAAATCATGGACGAAGCCGTCGAGGCAGTCGCGGACGACCGCGGCTTCGAGATCAAGTTCGGGCTGGACATGGCTGCCGCCGAACTGTTCGAGGACGGCGAGTACCACTACGGGGACGAGACGAAGTCGACCGAAGAGCAGATCGACTACGTCGCCGACCTCGTCAACGAGTACGACCTCGCGTACGTCGAGGACCCCCTCGACGAGAACGACTACGAAGGGTTCGCCGAACTCACCGACCGCGTCGGTGACCAGACCCTCATCTGTGGCGACGACCTGTTCGTGACGAACGTCGAGCGCCTGCAGGAGGGTATCGATACGGATGCAGCCAACAGCATCCTCATCAAGCCGAACCAGATCGGCACTCTCACCGACGCCTTCGACGCCATCGAACTGGCGACGGAACACGGCTACAAATCCGTCATCTCCCACCGGTCGGGCGAGACGGAGGACACGACCATCGCACACCTCGCCGTCGCGACGGACGCCCCGTTCATCAAGACGGGCACCGTCCAAGGCGAGCGAACTGCCAAACTCAACGAACTCATCCGCATCGCGGAGGACGCTGTATGAGCGAAAACGAAAACGAAGCACTCGAAGCCGCGGAAGAGGAGATCGACGCCGAGGCACCCGCCGAGGACGCCGGCGCAGAGCCGGACGTCGATCCCGAAATCGCCGCGGAAGAGGACTTGCCCGCCGAGGAAGCCGAGGAATCGGCTCCCGAGGCTGAAGAAGAGACAGAAGAGTCGATGTTCGACGAGGACGTCATGCCCGACGACGAGGCAGACCTCCTCATCCCTGTCGAGGACTACCTCTCTGCTGGTGTCCACATCGGTACCCAGCAGAAGACCAGCGACATGGAGCGGTTCATCCACCGCGTTCGCGACGACGGCCTGTACGTGCTCGACGTGAGTCAGACCGACTCGCGCATCCGCACGGCTGCCGACTTCCTCGCGAACTACAACCCCGAGCAGGTGCTCGTCACCTCCTCGCGCCAGTACGGGCGGTTCCCGGCGAAGAAGTTCGCCGACGCCATCGGCGCACGCGCCCGGACCGGGCGCTTCATCCCGGGAACGCTGACGAACCCGGACTACGAAGGCTACATCGAGCCGGACGTCGTGGTCGTCACGGACCCTATCGGTGACAATCAGGCCGTCAAAGAGGCCATCACCGTGGGGATTCCGGTCATCGCGATGTGTGACTCGAACAACCAGACGTCGAACGTCGACCTCGTCATCCCGACGAACAACAAGGGTCGCCGCGCACTGTCGGTCGTCTACTGGCTGCTGGCCAACGAGACGCTCGACCGCCGCGGTGCCGAACCCACGTACGCCCTCGACGACTTCGAGGCCGGCATCTAACTCGGGATTTCGAGTTTAGACGATTCGACTCCTTTCTCTCGGACGCAAGCCGCCAGTGGCGACGCTTCGTGTCCAACTCGTGTCAGGGACAGAACTATTTCACGTCACCCGGTAGTGACAAACAGATGGTCTCTCGCTCGTCACTCGTGGGACTCGCCGTGCTGGTCGTTTCCACTGGTGTAGCTGCAGTGTTGTTTCTCTCCGTCCCAAACCTTTCACTCGCTGGTACAACCATTCGGACGCCACTCATCCTCGCCGCCGTCAGCGGCGTACTTTGTCTCTGGTCAGGTTTCAGGAGTTACCGAGACGACCGACCACGAACCGCGGCGTGGTTCGTTCTACTCGGTGTCGGTCTCCCGCTGTCACTTGTCGACCGTCCACTCATTCCGTGGATAGGGGTCGTCTTCGTTGTCACTAGCGTTGCCGTCTCGTGGCGACTCGACGACCGACTCCGGGCACTACTCTCGAACAGCGGGGAAAAATGAAAACGAAAACGGGACGGGACGCTCTCGACTACTCGATGACGACGAGCACGTCGCCCATGTCGACGGCGTCGCCCTCACCGACGAGCACCTGCGAGACGGTGCCGCCGACTTCCGCGACGACGTCGTTCTCCATCTTCATCGCTTCGAGGACACAGACGACGTCGCCGGAGCTAACCTCGTCGCCCTCGGAGACGTTGACCGAGAGAATCGTTCCCTGCATCTCGGCTTCGACCGTCTGGCCGTCGCCTTCGACGACGACGTCGTCGTCGCCGCCGTCGTCGTTCTGCTGGGCCTGTGGCGGGCGCTGACCGCCACTGCCACCGCTCTTTGCGTTCCCGGAGACGGAGATGGCGGGCGCACCGCGTTCTTCGAGCGACACTTGGAAGCGCTTGCCGTTGACCTCGACGGTGAAGTCGCGTTCGGTGACGTCCTCGTCGTCCTCTTCGGAGGAAGACGCCGCGGGACCCCACTCTTCGACAGCCTGCTCGATGCGCGACTTGTCGAGTTCTTCGTCGAGGTACTTCGTCGTGTGCTCGCCCGCACAGAACGTCTCGTCGGTGAGCATCAGCCGGTGGAACGGGATGATGGTGTGGAAGCCTTCGATTTCGAACTCGGCGAGGGCACGCTCCGAGCGAGTGATACACTCTTCTCGGTCGGAGGCGGTGACGATGAGCTTCGCAATCATCGAGTCGTAGTCCGTCACCAAGTCGTCACCCTGTCGGAGCGCATCGTCCATGCGGACGCCGATACCGCCCGGTGGGTCGTACGTCTCCAGTTTGCCGCCCGGCGCGGGTGCGAAGTCGTTCGCGGCGTTCTCGGCGTTGATACGGAACTCCATCGAGTGGCCGTCGAACTCGACGTCGTCCTGTGCGAAGTCGAGTTCTTCGCCGGCGGCGACGCGCAGTTGCCACTTCACGATGTCGATGCCCGTAATCTGCTCCGAGACGGTGTGTTCGACCTGAATCCGGGTGTTGACCTCCATGAAGAAGAACTCGCCGTCCTCGACGAGGAACTCCACCGTCCCGGCGTTGAAGTAGTCGGCGGCTTTGACACCGCGACGGGCCGCCTCACCGATGCGCTCGCGTAGGTCCTCGGTCAGCGCGGGCGACGGCGCTTCCTCGATGACCTTCTGGTGGCGGCGCTGCAGCGAGCAGTCACGCTCGCCGAGATGACGGACGTTCCCGTGTTCGTCGGCGAGAATCTGTACCTCGATGTGGCGAGGCGATTCGAGGTACTTCTCGACGTAGACGGAGGCGTTGTCGAAGTACGCCTCACCCTCGCGCTGGGCTGTTTCGAGTTGGTCTTCGACCTCTTCCTCGTTGTGGACGACTTTCAGGCCGCGGCCACCGCCGCCACCTTCGGCCTTGATAGCGACCGGGTAGCCGTACTCGTCGGCAATCTCTTTGACCTCTTCTGCGGACTCGACGGGTTCCGTCGTCCCAGGGACGACGGGAACGTCGGCCTCCTGCATCAGCGCGCGGGCCTTCGTCTTCTCGCCGAGTCGCTCCATCGCGTCGGCCGAGGGTCCGACCCACTTCACGTTGCTCTCACCGACCTTCGCGGCGAACGTCGCGTTCTCCGCGAGGAAGCCGTAGCCAGGGTGGATGGCGTCTGCGCCAGCCTTTCGGGCGGCGTCGATGACGGCTTCGTGGTCGAGGTAGGAGTCGGCCGCACGCGCCGGACCGATGTTGTACGCTTCGTCGGCGTAGCGGACGTGACCGGAGTGTTTGTCGGCGTCGCTGTACACTGCAACCGTTCGGATGCCGAGCTCCTCACAGGCGCGCATCACGCGCACCGCGATTTCGCCTCGGTTCGCCACGAGAACCTTACTGAACATTACTTGGGAACCCATTCTCGCAACGACCCCCTTATTCTATCGGTCCGAAATCGGTCTGCCGTCAACCGACGAGAAGTGAGTAGTTGACGAGTCGTTCGACAGAACGAGTGTGGAGCCAGTAGCTCTCGACAACCACGTGTCGAGTGCCGGGCCTCTCGCTCTCGGTGTCTGTCGTGTCTGAACGGGAGTCGAAAAACCGGGAACTGGTCAGAAGCGGTCTGCGCGCGACGCTGCGGCCCACGCATCGGTGGGTGCGCCCTTCGGAACGCGCTGAATCGACCGACCCTGCAGGCCCTCGATGCGGCCCGCGAAGGTCCACTGTTTCCCCTGCCACGTCTCTTCGTCACCGGCCTCTTCGGCAGCGGCCGCAGCGACCGCTTGGTCACGCATGTGCGCCCCGATGGCGGCGACGATAGCCGCCGCCTCCTCGGGGTCGGCGTCGTCCGGGATATCGATGTCGTCGACGAGACTCATCAGATGGGGATGTTACCGTGTTTCTTCTCGGGCAGGTCGCCGCGCTTGGATTTGAGCATCTTCAGGTCGGCGATGAGTCGCGAGCGGGTCTCCGTCGGTTCGATGACGTCGTCGAGGAAGCCACGGTCGGCCGCAGTGTAGGGGTTGGCAAACTCCTCTCGGTACTCCTCGATGAGTTCGTCGCGGCGGGCGTCCGGGTCGTCTGCCGCGTCGAGTTCTTTCGAGTAGAGGATGTTGACCGCACCCTGTGGCCCCATGACGGCGATTTCGGCCGTCGGCCACGCGTAGTTCACGTCGGCACCGAGATGCTTCGAGGCCATGACGTCGTACGCGCCACCGTAGGCCTTCCGCGTGATGACGGTCATGAGCGGCACCTGTGCCTCGGAGTAGGCGTAGAGCAACTTCGCGCCGTGGCGGATGATGCCGTTGTGCTCTTGGTCCGTGCCCGGGAGGAAGCCGGGAACGTCGACGAACGTCAGGATTGGGACGTTGAACGCGTCACAGCAACGGACGAAGCGTGCGGCCTTCTCGGACGCTTCGATGTCGAGTGTGCCGGCGTTGGCCCGTGGTTGGTTGGCGACGACGCCGATAGAGTGGCCGTCGAGTCGAGCGAACCCGACGACGATGTTCTTCGCGAACTCCTCGTGGACCTCGAAGAAGGAGCCTTCGTCGGCGACGCGGCCGATGACGTCCGTGATGTCGTAGGGTTTCCGGGGTTGGTCGGGGACGATAGTGTTCAGCTCTTCGTCGGCGCGTTCCGGGTCGTCCCACGGGTCGACCCGCGGCGGGTCCTCGACGTTGTTCTGCGGGAGATACGAGAGCAACAACGCGATGTTGTCGAGTGTCTCCTCTTCGGAACCGGCGGTGAAGTGCGCCACCCCAGAGGTAGAGGCGTGCGTCTTCGCACCGCCGAGTTCCTCGAACGTGACTTCTTCACCCGTGACCGTCTTGATGACGTCCGGGCCGGTGATGAACATGTGACTCGTGTCTTCCACCATGAACGTGAAGTCGGTGAGACCGGGTGAGTAGACGGCCCCACCCGCACACGGTCCCATGATGGCCGAAATCTGCGGGACGACGCCGCTCGCCTCGGTGTTCCGGCGGAAGATTTCGCCGAACCCGGCGAGAGACTTCACACCCTCTTGAATCCGCGCGCCGGCGGAGTCGTTGAGGCCGACGACGGGTGCACCGACTTCCATCGCCTTGTCCATCACCTTGCAGATCTTCTCGGCGAACACCTCACCGAGTGAGCCACCGAAGACGGTAAAGTCGTGTGCGAAGACGAAGACGGTCCGCCCGTTGACCTCGCCGTAGCCCGTGACGACGCCGTCGCCGTAGAGCTGTTTCTCTTCCATCCCGAACGAGTGGGTTCGGTGGGTGCGGAACTGGTCGAACTCCTGGAACGTCCCGTCGTCGAGGAAGTAGTCGATGCGCTCGCGCGCTGTCATCTTCCCTTTGTCGTGTTGGGACTGGATACGGTCTTCTCCGCCGCCGAGGTGCGCTTCTTCGCGCTTTTCGCGGAGATCGTCGATTCGGTCGTCCATCGTCATAGGTGCCACCCAGTACTCATTGCCTCCATTGTCACGGAGATACGGCAAAAGAATTCCGCAACCCACCAAAACGACCACGAAAGATTTTTTCGGCCGTCAGGCGACGGCGGCAGCGGGGCCGAGCGTCACCAGCGCCGCCCCGACGACGATGACGAGTGCACCCACGACGACGCCCTTCGTGACCGTTTCGAGGTCCGAGAGTAGGAAGTACGAGAACACGGTCGTAAACAGCGGGGCCGTCGCCGCCAGCGGGTCGACGATAGCGACGTTCCCCTCGGGCAACGAGAACGCCGCGAACAACGAGAGGAGTGCGACGGCGGTGAGGACACCGCTCCCGGCGAAGTAGAGATAGCTCCGACGCGGCGACCCGAAGACGGCGTCGCGGTGGCGAGCGAGCGCGTACGCACCGAGTGCGACGAGCGCCGCCGTCTCGTTCAGTGTCACGGCTTCGAGAGCGTTCGTCGGCGACGTGGTCAACCCGTAACGCCGGAGGACGTTCCCGACGGCGAAGAACGCCGCCCCGCCGAGCGGAAAGAGCAGGTCTCGCGGTTCCCACCCACTCAGGTCGCCGCCTTTCGCGACGGCGAGGACGACGAGTCCGGCGACGAGGACGACGACGCCGGCGACGGTGGTGAACGTCACGCTCTCACCGAGAAAACCCACGGCGAGCGCCGTCGCGAACAGGGGTCGGGCGCTGATGACGGCGCTGTTGACGCTCGCGCCGACTCGCTGGACACCGTTGAAGACGGCGATGCGACCCAGTGCCGTGCCGACTGCGCCTGCGACGACGAACACGCCGAGCGTCGCCAGCGAGAGTTCCGCGAAGACGTCCATCCCTTGGCGGGCGAGAAGAAGTATCCAGTAGAGCACCGAGTCGACGACGACCACGACGAGGGCGGCTTGCACGGCGTCGCCACCGACCGACATCCCACGCTTCGAGAGGACCGGAGAGAACCCCCACAAGAGCGCAGGCACCATCGCGAGCAGGTACACCTCCGGCGGGGCCGAGAGGAGCGCGTCGGTCGCAGCGAGTGGTGTGAGCAAAGTGGACGGTGTCGAAGAGACGAGTGGTGTCGAAGAGACGAGCGAGAGGAGAGCGCGGAGAAGCGAGAGCAGTCCGTTCATGCTCGTAGTTGGAGCGGGCGTGGAAAAGACCGACCGAATGAGTGCGGGCTTGCCGGGTTCTGTCGCTCACGGCCACGTCGTTTACCCGCCGCGCGGTCGAACCGTCGCCCATGTCGGAGCGCAACCTGCCGCCACTGCTGGCGATGGACGACGAACTCGACCGACTCGAACGAAAGGCCGACGGCGACATCGGAACCGAAGTCGGCGAGATTCGTGACCGTCTCGACGAGTTCGAGACGCGTGAGACGAGCGACGACCGACAGGGCGACGGGCGAGATTCGCTGCTCGACGACGTCGACGGCATCCTGCTGCGTCTCAGAGAGCGACTGAGCGGCGAGGCCGACCGACAGGCCGAAGCACTCCAGAACCGCGTCCGGCAGTTCCGCGAGTCGCGCGCTGGGCAGAGCGACACGCTGTCGCTCGCCGAACCACGCCTCGAACAGGGTGGAACGGCAGTCGACATCGCCGACCGAGACGGACAACAGGTCGACGTACGCGCTACGCTGGTCAACGCGGGCGAAGCGAGCGACGGGGTCGTCCGCGTCGCCTTCTACGACGGAGACGGAAGGCCCGTCCGACGGGTCGACCTCTCGGAACGGACTGTCGACGGCGGGGAGAAGCGAGACGTCGCCGCGACGGTGTCCGTCCCTCCCGAGGCGATGCACTACGACGTCAGCGTCGTCGACGCCGAGTCGGCCTGAACCGCCCGAAAAGAGGGTAGCTGTCGTTCTTTCTGCGCTGTCGGCCGAGCTATACCACGGAGCGCGAACTCCGGAGTCCGAGGAACGCGACGCCGGTCAACGTGAGCGTCAGCACGATAGTGAGCCAGAAACTCGACACCGGGACGACGCCGGCGGCGAGACCGCCGACACCGAGACTCGACAGCAGTGTGAACACCAAAAAGAGCGGGATGGCGACGCCAACGGCGAACAGCCACGGCGTGCTCAGCGCGTCGGCGACGCTCCCAGCACCCTTCCGGAACTCTTCGACGGCATCTGTCCCGAGCACCCATCCGACGAAGAGCAGGAAGGCGATGAGACCCGTCGTCAGAAGCGAGTCGACGAGCGGCCCTGCGACGAACCCGAACAGCGCTGGGCGAAGTGCGTTCACTCCGCCGGTCACCGCGACGAGGCCGACCATCGCGCCAACGGCGACGGGCCGCGAGAGTTCGAACTCGTCGACGAGGAAGGAGACGGGTATCTCGAGCATCGAGATAGAAGAGGAGAGCGCCGCGAGCGTCACGACGCCGAAGAACGCCGTCGCGATGAGCGTCCCGGCCGGGAGGCGGGCGAAGGCACCGGCGATGCTGACGAACAGTGCACCGGGACCGCTGCCGCCCGCCTCGCCCGTCACCGAGAACAGCAGCGGGAAGACGACGAGACCCGCGAGGACGCCGACGAACGTGTTCAGGATGGCGATAGTCGTCGCGTCGAACGGGAGCGACCGGTCGTCACCGAGATACGACGAGTAGGTGACCATCGTTCCCGCACCGAGCGAGAGCGTAAACAGCGCCTGCCCGGCGGCGGGTCCGAGGATGTCGAAGAAGTTCGCCTGCAGCGTTTCGAGGTCGAAACTCAGATAGAACGCGTAGCCTGCGGCGGCGTTGGGCTGTTGGGAGGCCCAGACGGCGAGGCCGACGAGTAAGAGGAGAATCGCCGGCATCATCACTTTCGTTCCGATTTCGATTCCTCGGCGGACGCCCGCGAAGACGATGGCACCCGTCAGTGCGAGAAACGCGACGTGGTAGAGCACCGCGTCGGTGGTGAACGCGAGACTGTCGTAGTACGGGCCGGGGTCGGTGAAGTACGGTGCCGGACCGGCCGTTCCGAGGGCGACGACGCTCTCGACGAAGTAACGGAGAATCCACCCGCCGACGACGCTGTAGAAGGAGAGCAAGACGACGCCGGTGAGGACGCTGAACATCCCGACGAGACCCCACGCCTTCGACCCGGAGAGTTCTCGAAGTGCGCCGACCGGGTTGCGCCCGGAACGACGGCCGATGACGAACTCGCCGAGGATACCGGGGACGCCGACGAGGATGACGATTGCTAGATAGACGAGGAGAAAGGCGCTTCCTCCGTTCTCTGCTGTGACCCACGGGAACCGCCAGATGTTCCCGAGGCCGACGGCGCTGCCGACGGCCGCGAGGATGAACCCCATCCTCGTCGCCCACGTTTCTCGTGTCATTGTCATGCATTGGCCAACAAGGGGTAAAGTGCGTTTCGAGTCGTGAAACAGTCAAAAGACTACAATAACGGTTTTTGAGTGGTGAGACGGCGTCTCGTCGCTGTGGTTATCGAGAAAAATCGGGGTTCGGTGACGATTCGTAACCTCTCAATTCGAGTATATTTCTGTGCTGTTCAGAACGGAGGCACGATGGCCCCGCCCACGAAGAGCGTCTGGAATCCGAGGATCAGCGTGCCGACGACGCCGGCGATGACGACCGTCCGCGCCGTCCAGAGCCACGTCAGACCGAGTCCCTCGCCGGCGTTACTGCCCTTCAGCAGTTCGGCGAGCGCCGGGCGGCCGTAGACCCACCCGACGAAGACGAGGATACCGAGGACGGAGAGCGGCAGCAGGAGTTGGTACGCGAGCGTGTCGAACCAGGTGAGCCAGGCGGTGTCCCACGCCGAGGGGATGCCGAGGGCGAAGATGACGCTGCCGAGGCCGGTAGCGATGACGGGGCGACTGTAGGACGTGTTGTCGACGGCCCACGAGACGACCACTTCGAGCAGGCTGATGGCGCTCGAGAGCGCCGCCACGAGCACGACGACGAAGAAGAAGAATCCGAGGATGTTACCGGCCGGCAGTTCGGCGAACGCGGTTGCGACACTGACGAAGACGGCTCCTGCACCGCTGGTGTTGGGGTCGATACCCTGCGCGAACAGCAGCGGGAGGACGACGAGGCCGGCGAGCACGCCGACGAACGTGTTGAGGACGACGATAGTGAGACTGTCACTGAACAGGCTCTCGTCGCCGTCGATGTAGGAGGCGTAGGTAATCATCGCGCCCATCCCGAGCGAGAGCGAGAAGAACGCTTGACCGACGGCGAACGGAACGATTTCGGTGAAGTTAGCGGTGAGCGCATCGAAGTTCGGCGACAGGAAGTACGCGTATCCCTCGCCCGCTCCAGGGAGCGTGAACGCCCAGACGGCGAGAGCGATGAGGATGACGACGATACTCGGCACCATCAGCTTCGTCGCCTTCTCGATACCGTCCTCGATACCGAGCGCGACGATACCGATGACGAGCGCCATGAAGACGGCGTGGAGCACGAGTGCGTCCATCCCTGCCGACACCTGCCCGAAGTAAGCGGCCGGGTCGCCGAAGTACGCGCCGGTGAGACTCCCGGCGATGTACCGAAGCACCCAGCCACCGACGACGCTGTAGTACGAGAGAATCCAGAACCCGGTCGCCAACCCGAGGACGCCGACGATGCGCCAGTTTCGGTAGCCGAGTTTCTCGAAGGCGTCGATGGTGTTCAGGTTCGCCTTCCGGCCGATGACGAACTCCGCGAGAATCGCGGGGAGTCCGATGCCGAGGACGGCGATGAGGTAGACGACGAGGAACGACGAACCCCCGAACTGTGCGGTCTTGAACGGGAACTGCCAGATGTTCCCCAATCCGACTGCGCTGCCGACGGCCGCGAGGATGAATCCTGCCCTCGTGGCCCATGTTTCACGTTCGCTCATGTGTATGTGCTTCGCAGGTTTACCGATGAGCCGCATAAGCCTCACGACTCGCGTTTCCGTTTCACGCAGTCGAGGTTTCGAATTTACCACGAGTTGGCGGTTCGCTATCGACAACTCCAATTCCGTTCTGTCAGATGCCCCTCCGATGGACGAATGTGGAGTGTGTTGTACGTTCACGGTGAACGAAAGTCGCGTCTAAGCAGACGGACGTCCGCGTCTCGGCTACGCCTCACCGTAGACTGGAACGGCCGCGCCACTCGTCACTTCGGCGGCGTCCGAGCAGAGAAAGAGCATCACGCGGGCAATCTGCTCGGGTTTTACCCACTCGTCTTTCGGCTCCATCATCTCGCGGTTCATCGGCGTGTCGATGACGCTGGGCATGACCGCGTTCGCACGGACGGTTCCGAGGTTCTCCTCGGCGATGGTCTCGGTGAGCAGTCGGACGCCTGCCTTCGAGGCACGGTACGGGCCGTCGCCTTCGCCGCCTTCGAGAGAGGAGCGCGCGGAGACGGAGACGATGGCCCCTTCGGTCGCTCGGAGATGCGGGATGCAGTGTTTCGAGGCGAGGAACATCGTCTTGAGGTTCACGTCGAACAGGAGGTCGAACGTCTCGACGTCCGTCTCGTCGATAGGTGACCCGCCTTTCCACGTGCCCGCGACGTTCAACAGGCAGTCGAGTCGGCCGTGGTCGGAGACGACATCGTCGACGACGCGTTCGACGTCAGATTCGTCGGTGAAGTCGCCCTCGTAGAAGTGGATGTCCTCACCCGCGTCCAACTGGGCGTCGTCGTCACTCGGAGCGACGATGTCTGTCGCGGCGACGGTTGCACCGGCGTCGCGGAAGGCGGTGGCGATGGCGCTCCCGAGTGCACCGCTTGCACCCGTGACGAGGACGACACGACCGTCGTAATCAAAGCTCGTTGACATAGGTGTGTGGACGACTGCCACGAAGATAAGCGCGGGGGCAGATGTAGAGAACACGGAGACGAGGACGTGGACGTGAGCCATGCGGCGGCCTGCCACGCCGTGGCGGCTTTGAAAGCGCTTTTATGGGGTGATGAGTAATTCAGAGGTACAGCCTGCCCGGGGTTGATGATACTCCTCGTCGTCAGGGAACGACCACTTCCGCTGAGGTTTCTCGGTGGGACGGCGAGGCAGTCGAGCCCGCGAGCAGGAGAGGTGAACAACCATGCCAGTCTACGTCAATTTCGAAGTCCCAGCCGACCTTCAGGAACGCGCCGTCGAGGCGCTCGAGGTCGCTCGAGACACAGGTAGTGTAAAGAAAGGAACAAACGAGACGACGAAAGCCGTCGAGCGCGGCAACGCCGACCTCGTCTTCATCGCAGAAGACGTCTCGCCGGAAGAGATCGTGATGCACCTTCCCGAGCTGTGTGAGGAGAAGGGCATCTCGTTCATCTACGTCGAGACCCAGGACGACATCGGTCACGCGTCCGGTCTCGAAGTCGGCAGTGCCGCCGCGGCCATCGTCGACGCTGGTGAGGCCTCGGAGGACGTCGAGGACATCACCGGTAAGCTCGAGGACCTGCAGTAAGCATCCATGAGCGCAGAAGAGACCGCCAGCGACTCGACGTCCGCCGAGGTCATCGAGGTCGTTGGCAAGACAGGGATGCACGGCGAGGCCATGCAGGTCAAGTGCCGCATCCGCGAGGGCTCGAACCAGGGCCGCATCATCACGCGGAACGTGCTCGGTCCCGTGCGCGAGGGCGACATCCTCCAGCTGCGCGAGACCCAGCGCGACGCTGACTCCATCGGAGGGCAGTAACTCATGCCACAGCACCGTGATTGCGACTACTGCGGCGCAGACATCGAACCCGGCACGGGCACGATGTTCGTCCGCACCGACGGTACCGTCATCCACTTCTGTTCGTCGAAGTGTGAGAAGAACACCAACCTCGGTCGCGAAGCGCGCGACCTGGAGTGGACCGAAGAAGGCAGCCGTCAGGGAGCTCGCGAATGAGCCACCACGACGAGCGCACCTTCGTGATGGTCAAGCCCGACGGCGTTCAGCGCGGCCTCATCGGCGACATCGTCGCCCGATTCGAGGACCGTGGTCTGAAGATGGTCGGCGGCAAGTTCATGCAGATCGACGAGGAACTCGCCCACGAGCACTACGGCGAGCACGAGGGCAAGCCGTTCTTCGACGGTCTCGTCGACTTCATCACGTCCGGTCCCGTCTTCGCGATGGTCTGGGAGGGCGCTGACGCGACCCGTCAGGTCCGCCAGATGATGGGCGAGACGGACCCCGCCGAGTCCGCACCCGGTACCATCCGCGGTGACCTCGGTCTCGACCTCGGTCAGAACGTCATCCACGGCTCTGACCACGAGGACGAGGGCGCAAACGAGCGCGAAATCGAGCTGTTCTTCGACGAAGACGAACTCGTCGAGTGGGACCAGACGGACGCCGTCTGGGTCTACGAAGACGAAGACCACTAACTCGACGCAACTCGACTCGACCCGGTTTTCTCCGTTTCTTCGACGCCGCGAGCACTGCGGCCGACCAGCGCATCGGTCGGCGTTACAGCGCTCCTACCGCACAGCAGGTAGAGAATACTTATTCTCATCGACCACCATTATTCACGACATATGTCAGCACACCCATACAACCGACTGAGCGGCATCGTCCGCTCTGTCGTCCAAGCCGGAACTGTCGCACACGTCGTTCTCGAAGGGTCGGACGGTGACCTGTTCACCACGCAGTTGACGGCCGCCGCCGCCGACAGACTCCGATTGGTTCCCGGTGACGAACTCGAAGCGACGATGCACGTCGCGGAAGTCGCGGTCAACGGTCGACGCGCCCAACCGGTTGTACGAACCCACACTCCGGCACGAGGGATGCAGGCAGTCGGTGGTCTCGACGACTCGTCCGGCGACGACGGAACCATCGTCTGAAACGGTTCTACTCGTCCAAACAACCAAGCCACTTCGTCACGTCTCTCTACTGACCATGAGTGACGCTGACACACCACACGAATCGGCCGAACACAGTCACCACGACCACGACCACCACGACCACCACGGCCCAGGGTACTCCACACCGCAGGCCGCAATCGAGGAGTCCGAACCCGAAGAACTCGCGTACGTGATGAGTCTCTACGTCGGCACCGACGTGGAGGCACCGGACTTCGTCTCCGTCGTCGACGTGAACCCCGACTCCGACACCTACTGCGAAATCGTCGACCGAGTGGAGATGCCGAACCACGGCGACGAACTCCACCACTTCGGTTGGAACGCCTGCTCGTCGTCGTGTCACGTCGAGGGACTCCAACGACGCTATCTGCTCGTCCCCGGCGTTCGCTCCTCACGACTCCACGTCATCGACACGAAAGACCGACGAAACCCCGAAATCGTGAAAGTAATCGAACCGGAGGAGGTGTTCGAACACGACCTCTCGACGCCTCACACCGTCCACTGCGTGCCCGAAGGGAAGATTATCGTCAGTATGCTCGGGAACGCCGACGGCGACCTGCCCGGCGGGTTCCTCGAACTCGACCACGACTTCAACGTCGTCGGCCGGTGGGACCCGCCGGGCGAAATCGGGATGAACTACGACTACTGGTACCAGCCACGGCACAACGTGATGGTCTCCTCGGAGTGGGCCGCGCCGAAGACGTTCCTCCCCGGGTTCGACCTCGAAGACGTCGAACAGGGGAAGTACGGGAGACACCTCAACATCTGGAACTGGGAGACTCACGAAGTGACCCAGACCATCGACCTCGGCGAGGAGGGGATGATTCCGTTGGAGGTGCGGTTCCTCCACAGCCCCGAGGCGAAACACGCCTACGTCGGGGCCGCGCTCTCCTCGAACGTCTTTCACATCCACGAAGACGGCGACGAGTGGGCCGCAGAGAAGGTCATCGACGTCGAAGCCCGCGAGCACGACGACTGGGAGATGCCCGTTCCCGGACTCGTCACCGACCTCCTCGTCTCGATGGACGACCGCTATCTGTTCTTCTCGAACTGGCTCCACGGCGACGTGCGGATGTACGACATCTCCGACCCGGCGAACCCGCGTCTCGCAGACCAAGTGTGGGCCGGTGGCCACTTCGGTCCACGAACCCCCATCGACGGCAAGCGCGAGGTGTTCGGCGGGCCGCAGATGATTCAACTCTCACTCGACGGGACGCGCCTCTACTGGACCACCTCGCTCTTTTCGTCGTGGGACAACCAGTTCTACCCCGACGAGGGCGAACAGGGGTCGGTGATGCTGAAAGCCGACGTGAACCCCCGGAAGGGGACGATGACGCTCGACGAGTCGTTCATGGTCGACTTCGGCGACCTGCCGAACGGGCCGGCACGCGGCCACGAGATTCGGTGGCCCGACGGCGACTGCACGAGCGACGTCTGGCTGTGAGCGAGCGCTACGAACTCACGCTGGAGTGGGACGTCGGCCGCGTGGAGACAGTTCGTGCGAAGAGCGACCAAACCGTCGTCGTCGCCGCACTCGACGGCGGTGTGCAGTTACCGGTCGGCTGTCTGACCGGTGCGTGTGCGACCTGTACGGGAGAACTCCTCTCCGGCGAACTCCACCACCGGCGGCCGCCGCGGTCGCTCAAGCCTCGGCACGTCGACGCGGGGTACGTCCTCCTCTGTATCGCCGAACCGCGGTCGGACTGTCGCATCCGCGTCGGGAGCAAGGTGCAGTCCGAACTCGTCGAGAACCCGTGGAAGTGACTGCCAAAGACGGACAAAGTCTTTGACAGCCACCAGTGTGAACTGCGCATGGACGACTTCCTCTCCGCCAACCGCGACCACTGGGACGAACTGGCCGAACTCCATCCCGGGACGGACTTCTACGACGTCGAGTCCTTCGTCGGCGGCGAGACGTCGCTGATGGACCTCGAACGCGAGGAACTGGCCGACGTCGTCGGCGACGAGACGAGTCTGCTCCACCTCCAGTGTCACTTCGGGATGGACACGCTCTCGTGGGCACGCGAGGGCGCGACGGTGACCGGCGTCGACTTCTCTCCGAAGGCAATCGAGACGGCCCGCGAGTTACGCGACGAGGTGGGCATCTCGGAGAGACGAGCGAGGTTCGTCGAGAGCGACGTGTACGAACTGCCCGAGACGCTCGACGACGAGTTCGACGCTCACGGCGACGGGGCCGTTCGCGACTTCGACGTCGTCTTCACCTCCTACGGTGCGCTCGTCTGGCTGCCGGACCTCGACCGCTGGGCCGACGTGGTGACACACTTCCTGAAGCCCGGCGGGACGGTCTACCTCGCGGAGATTCACCCGTTCTTCGCCATGAGTGAGGCCGTCGGCGACGACGGCTGGATTCAGCTTCCCTACGCGTACGCGAACGACGAACCGATGCCGTACGAGACCGACGAAGGGAGTTACGCCGACGAAGATGCGGACCTCTCGAAACAGACCATCTACGAGTGGAACCACGGCGTCGGCGACATCGTGACCGCGCTGGTGGGTGCTGGACTCGACATCAAGTACGTCCACGAGTTCCCGAAGTCCTGTTACAAGCGGTTCGACGGGATGGTCGAGGGCGACGACGGCTGGTGGCGACTGCCCGACGGGCCGGAGATTCCGATGACGTTGTCGGTGCGGGCGACGAAACCCGAGTGAGACGAAGTCAGTAGGCGAAGAGCTTCCAGACCCACTCGGTCGGTTGGCGCGGGTTTAGTTTCTCTGGGCGCTTGACGTCGACGTCGTCGCCCGTCTCGACGGTGTACCGCCGCCGGACTTCGAGAGAGCTCCCGTCCCGAGTTCCCGACAGTCGAGCACTCTCGCCGGTTACGACGCCCCGTTCCGTGTCGATGTCCATCCGAATCCACGCGGTTTCGTAGGTGACGTTGCGGTCCTCGGGTCGACTGTCGTAGAGCGCCCGGTACACGGCGTCATCGTCGGTCAGTTCGAGTGTCACCGTGTCGTCGGTCTCGTCGACGACCTGCCACTCGCCGGTCGATGGTAGCGGCAGCGCGTACCCACCAGCGGGTCGGACTTCACTCTGGAAGAACCAATAGGCCGGAAGTACGGTCGCCGTGCTTCCGTCGACCTGACGGTCTCCAAGTCCGAACTCTGGGTTGTTGTCGAACGCGTGGTAGGCCAAGCCGGTATCGCCATAAGCGGGGTTGCGCTGGATGCTACTGTTCGCGAGGACCTGCCGGTCGGAACGGTCGACGGTCCACCAGAATCGAAGCACATGGTCGTTTTGAATCTCGGTGAACTGGACGTCGTAGCTCGTCTGTCCGGTGTTCGAGAGCGCCGTCGTATACATCTCGCTCGGATCGTTGGGGAGGGGTTCGAGGTCGGGTGCTGGTCGGACTTCGCTCACGCGAATCGCACTTGCGCCAGCGACGGCGGCGCTCACGACGAAAATCGCCAGTGCGACGTGTCGAATCGAAACCGTGGCCCGGTCCGGTGTCACGTTCGCCAGCGCCGCGTGGACGGGAACGAGGAAGCCGAGGGAGAGTATCCCCGCGGTAAGTACCAAGCCACTGAGGACGACGACCACAGTCGTGAGTTCAGCGTACGACTGTCTGACGAACGCAGCCGCGGTGAGCGCGCTCCCGACGACGACGAAGACGGCGACGAGATGAAGGAGGAGCACAGTCCCCGTCCGGCGTGGCGTACCCACCGCGACGCCGACAGATGTCTCGAACGCCGTCGGTAGCGGGTCATCGTCGACGACACGGGTGACGACGGTGGCTAACGGACCCCACGCGAGGAACGCTCCGATGAGGACACTAGGGAGAGGCGTCACGTACACGAGTTCCCACGGGAGCGTTCCGCCGTCGACGACGTAGAACGCGAAACGAAGTGGCGTATCGACGACGAGGAACAGTGCGGCACCGAGTGTCAGCGCGACGATGTGGCAGGCGACAGCGGCTGTGGCGAGGCGAGGACCGTACTCGATGAGACGTTCTCGAAAGTTCCAGTCGGGCGTCGAACTCGGGCCAGCGACGAGTCCACGGATAGTCGGAAGGGCAGCCCCGAGGACGGGAATCGAGACGACCGGCGGGCAGACCACCGACGCGACTGGGTGGATGAAGCCGAGGACGGCGCGGAGAGCTACCTCAACGAGAACGACAGCGGCGACGAGTGCGAGCACACGAGGGTGGTTTAGAGCGACGTGGAGGCCGGAGCGGAGCGGAGAGGACACTGTCGAAAGTCAAACGTGTCGATGCCGAAACTGTTCCGGTCGTAACTGGTCGGTCACTACTCTCGGACTTCTTCGAGCACACTCCGGCCGCCGCCGGGTTTCGACTCCCACTCCCACTCGTCTTCGATTCGCACTCTTCCGTCGGAACCTTCTTCGACAGACCCGACCGAGTGGCCGGTCGCCGTCTCACCCTCGCGGTTCAGTTGGACGTAGCGGACGTCCCACTCGCCGTCGACGAGCGTCCCGACGAGGTGGCCTTCGACGACGTCGCCGCCGCTGTACGTCGCTGAGAGGCGGCTTCCGTCCTGTGTGAACGTCATTCGTGTGTCGCTGCCGACTTCGCCGCCGTCGTTCTCGACGGCGACGACGGTTCGACCGTCGAGCGAGATGTTCGTAGTCATAGTCGGAACTCGTCGGTCGGAGAGAAAACAGTGCGGTGTCGTGCAGTCGAGTGTGTCGGCCGTGCGAGCGGGAGTAACTTTATTCGAGGAGGTGAACACCTGAGTAATACCGTGCGTACGAACACACTTGTGGCCATCACCTTCGTCGGAACCGGTCTCGGGCTACTGTTCTCGGCGATGGGTCTCGCGCTCTCGGATGGTTGGTCGCTCGTGGTCGGAGTCGTGGCCGCCTGTGGCGTCGCTAACGGCGTCACTGCGGCAATCGTCCTCCGAGCAGACAAGCCAGCGCCACAGACTCCCCTCGTCCGACGAGTACAGCGATTCGCTGCGGCAGTTCTCGCCGTCGTGGCACTCGGTGTGGTCGGGTTGGGAGCGGGTGTGCTCTACATGGCGCTGTGAGGGATTCGACAGCGAACGCAGATTGAAACTGCATCGTCGCTTCGACGTCTATCACGAAACTGGCGTAGGTGAGTTGGGCGTCGTAGCATCCCGAGGCTCGACCCACACGCTGTGACTCCCAGCGGTACCATCTCGCAGCGTCGCCGACGCGGGGTCGAGACCGTCGAGAATCGGTGGCACGACCGTCTCGCTGACGGTCTCACCCACCGGAATATCGAACCCGACTGGGTCGGATTGGTCGTTCCACGACTGTCGGTGTACGAGAACCCGATATCCCGCCGTGCGCGGCCCGACGTTCTCGACGGAAAACTCTAGGGCGGTCCGTCCCTCGCGTTCGACGATGCGTGTCTCACGCCACTCACAGACCGGTCGCTCGGCGAAGAGTCGTGTCGTCTCCTCGGAGAGCGCCCACGACGCGCCCGGACCGTCTCTCGGTCGGTAGACGATTTTCGCGGACTTCGTCGGTTCTGCTGGAATCGGGATACCGAGACAGACGCCGGAGCACTCGCGCGTGACCGGTGCGATTTGCACTGCCTCTTCGCCCGAGTTCGAGGGGCGGGTGAGGTCTTTGCTCCGCTTGACGTGGAAATCTGCCGCTCGAAGTTCATCGTTGCTCTCGCCTACCGCCGACCGGATGTCGCCACCTCTCTCGACATCCACGACGACGTACTGTCTGTCGTCCGCCTGTCGGACCGACCGAAAGATATCGGGTTCCTCGATTATCGACTGCTGGACGGTTGGCGCGGAGACAGTGAGCGTCGCGTCGCCGAGGGCCACAGAATCACCAATCGAGACTCGTCTCGATTCGGGTATCCCGCCGATGTGAGAGAGACAGCCACTCCCCGCGAACGTGGCGGTGCCCGAGAGAGCGAGAAACTGTCGGCGATTCATTATCTGCGACGTTCGGCTACGCTGATAAGTACTTTATCCATCTACCGACAGGTAGAACGAAGAGAGCGAATCGAAGAAGTCGAAGACAGGTGATGTGGGCCGCTTAGTCTGCCTTCGCGACCGGCACGTCGAGGTCGATTTCGCCAGCGTCGAGTTCCTGTTCGACTTCGCGGGCGGCTTTGACCATGTTCTCCATCTTGCCGTAGGCGATGTCACGCGGCAGGAGTTTCAGGCCGCAGTCCGGCGAGATAGTGAGTTTCTCCGGGGGGACGACTTTGAGACCCTGTTTGATGTTCTCCTTTATCTCCTCGACCGGTTCGACTTCGGCGGTGTGAGCGTCGACGACGCCGAGTGCGAGGTCCGGTTCGAACTCGGGTTCGGTGAAGACGTCTATCTGCTCGTAGTCGCCGTTGCAGAGTTCGACGTCGAACTCGTCGATGGGGTAGTCGTTGAGTTCGGGGTAGATGCGCGAGTAGTCGCCGTAACAGACGTGGAGACCGATGCGAATCTCCTCGGGGATGTCCGCGACGATGCGTTCGAGACACTCGCCGACGATAGCGTGGTCGTCCGGCGTCGTCGCCAAGGCGGGTTCGTCGATTTGGATGTAGCGTGCGCCCGCCTCGACGAGTTTCTCTATCTCCTCGTTGACGAGGTCCGCGAGGTCGTAGGCGAGTTCTTCCTCCGTTTCGTAGGCCTCGTTGAACGACCAGTTGGCGAGGGTGTACGGGCCCGTGATGGGGACCTTAACTGGCTTTTCGGCGACGTTCGTGGTGAACTCGAACTCGTCGACCAGCCACGGTTCGTCGTAGGCGACTTCGTCGGCGACGGAAGGCTTGTTGAAGTAGTTGTGCCCCCAGACTTTGACCGGGCCGTTGAACTCGTAGCCGTCGATGCGGTGGGCGAAGAACTCGACCATCTCGTTTCGGCGCATCTCGCCGTCGACGACGGTGTCGAGTCCGGCGCGTTCGTGCTCGTGGGTGATAACCTCACAGGCGTCGTCGTAGGCCTCTTCGAGGTGGTCGGCGGTGAACTTCGAGTCGTCGTCCTCGGAGAGTTCCTTGGCACGGTTCAGCCACTTCGGCTTGGGGTAGCTCCCGACGATGGTCGTCAAGAGGAAGTGGTCGTTCTCGTGGCTCTCGGGGCGGAACTGCTCGCGGTTCTTCGATGGGTCTCGGCTCATGCTTTCACCTCGTTGAGGCTGGCAGCCTCGGCCAGAACGGCCAGTTTCTCCTGTGCTTTGTTCACCGGCAGGTAGAACAGTTCGGTGTTGGACGTGACGTACGTGGTCTCGAAGTCCTGCGAGGCGACCTGCTCTTGCACCCAGTCGACACGCTCGCGGACGGTTTCGGGCGACTCGACGAGCGTGTTCTGTCCGTCGACGAGTCCCAGTGCGATGTCGGACTTCGTGCCGTACTCGTTGATGTTGTAGAGGGTCTGTTCGCGGTCACCGGCGACGAAGTCGAAGCCGATGGCGTCAACGTCGGCGTCCATCAGGTGCGCGTAGACCTTCTCGTCGAGTGCGCCCCAGTAGGTGTTGACGACGACGTCTGCGTCCGTCGCGTCGGCGACGCGGTCGATGACCTCGCTGGCGAGGGCGTCGGTGTCCTCACCGGGCGCGTTCTCGACGAGCGACGGTTCGTTGAGGAACAGCGTCTCGTGGGCGGGGAACGCCTCGACCTCTTCGGCGAGGAAGTCGCCGACGGCGTCGAGGAACTCGGCCTCGTCGCCGTAGTGCTCGTCGGAGGCGAGGTCTGCGAGCGAGTAGGGACCGGGGAGAACGGCCTGCAGTGCGGCCTCGCCGTCGATTGCCTCGGACGCCTTCTCCAACTCGGCGGCGACGTCGCCGGAGAACGTCAGGTCGCCCGTGACCCGTGGGTCGCGATAGAAGTTGTTGTTGTCGTAGTAGCGGACGATACCGCCCGTCTCGACGTTCTCGTGGACAGTCAGCGGGTGCGCGAGATTGTCGTCCCAGCGGAGTTGTCCCTCGACGACGCGGTCGAGTCCGGCGTCGAGTTGGTCGCCGATGACCTCCTCGCGCGCCTCGTCGTACGCCGCGACGATTGCGTCGCTCTCGTCGCCAGAGATTAGGTCGCCTTTCTGGTGGCCTTTCAGGTCGGACAACTGGTCTTTCGCCCAATCGGGGAGGGGGAACAGACCAGGTGTCGTCGCTACGAGTTCACTCATCACTCCCGGCTAAGAAATGCCGAGGCTTAATATTTGCTAATGAAGAAAATAACCCAGAATTATTTTGTGAGCGCGATCACGGTGAGTGTCTCGAACGGATACGACTCCTGAACGACCGTCTCGACGCCGAATCCGTTCGATTCCGCCCGTTCGACGACTGCCTCGTAGCCTGTGAGGCTACTCACAAGCAACAGAACGACGCCGTCGGGTGTGAGCACTCGTCCCACGTCGTCGAGGAAGGGGTCGATGAGTTCGCGTCCGGACTCGCCGCCCGAGAGTGCGTGTTCCATCCAGTCGTCCCACTCGTTGTCCGGATCCGTCGGGAGGTAGGGCGGGTTGAACAGGACGGCGTCGAGCACGCCGTCTCGGAAGGGAGCAGTCAGGTTCGCTCGTGCCGCCTCGACGCCGCGTTCACGGGCCTGTCGAGCGGCGTGCGGGTTGATGTCGCTGCCGAGGACGCGCGCGTCGGTGTTCTCGCTCACTTGCTGGGCGACCCACCCCGACCCGGTGCCGACTTCGAGTACCGTCCCCGAGACGGGGTACTCGACGGCGGCTTGTGCGAGCAGTCCGGAGTCCTCTGCCGGTTGGTACACCTCGATGTTCATGCCGCGGCGCTCGGCGAGGCCGTCGGCACTGGACGTGTCGTTCGTCTCGTTCATCTCGTTTGTCTCGTTTGTCTCGTTCACCTCGTTCTTCGTCCTGCCTCTCTCGCTCGTCTCCTCGGTCACGTCTGTTTCACTCGTCTCGCCTGTCGCTTCTGACTCGTCGCTCATTCGTCTCCTCCGTCGGTCGTGGCCTCGCCGTTTCGCTCGGGGTCGGTCAGCGAGACGTCGCCTGCGTCGTCACGCGACGACAGCGACCGCTGCGGGAAGGGGATACTGATTCCTTCCTCGTCGAACGCCTCTTTGATCGCGGCGACGGCGGCGGTTCGAGCGCGCCACATGCGCCGAGCGCTCGGGTTGTCTATCCAGAACCGAACCCCGAGGAGGACAGACGAGGAGGCGAACTCCTTCATGACGACCTGTGGGCTCGGCACGTCGAGCACCTCGTCTCGTGCCTCCACGGCACCGAGTGCGACGTCGGCGGCGTGTTGCGGGTCGGCGTCGTAGTCGACACCGACCTCGACTTCGATACGGAGGCGGCCCTTCCGTGTCCGGTTGACGATAGCGTCACTGCTGACCTCGTCGTTGGGGAGGATGACGTACTCACCGTCGAACGTCTGGAGTCGCGTGTTGAAGATGGTGATGTCCGTCACCGTCCCCTCCTTGTCGCCGACGACGATCCAGTCACCGATCTCGAAGGGTCGCGAGAACATCAGGACGAATCCGGCGAGGACGGCCCCGAGCGACTGTCGAGCGGCCATCCCGACGATGATGCCGAAGAATCCGGCACCGACGAGGAGGCTCCCGATGTTGTCGGTGAACAGGCTGATGATGACGAAGATAACCGTCGCGTACAGGAACACCTGGGTGAGTCGGAAGAGAATCTCGCGTTGGTGGCGACTGATGGCGTCTCCCGACCCCGCGACGACCTGTATGACGCGGCCGATGAAGTTCGTGAGGATGTACGCCGTGCCGAGCAGTATCGCCGAGATGAGGATGCGTCCGGCGCGCTCGTTCACTTCGAGGTCTTTGAACGCGTTGACGAGGGCGGGTGCGAGTCCCCAGACGTCGACGAGGAGGAGGATACCCAGCGCAGTGACGACGGCGACGGCACCGGACGCGGCGATTCGTTTGACCGAATCGGACGCCATCGACCGGACCCACTTGTGCTCGTAGTAGCGAACGGCGAAGACGGCAAAGAGGATGAGTGCCGTCACGACGACCTGCACGGCGAACCCCGTCTGACCCGGGAAGAGACCCTGACCGAGTGCGTCGAGTGGTGGGGGTAGTTGGCCGACAGTCTGATTCATCGACTCGTTGATCGTCGCGTTCGTGGCCGTTTCGTTCGCAGCCGTTCCGTTCAGTGTTCCGTTCGTCGCCGTCTCGTTGGGCGTCACCGTCGGTGACGACACTTGATTAGGCATCGCTCTCACGTCGCTCGACGTCGACGGCGATGGTGGCGAGTTCCGCGAACTGTTCGGGCGCGAGTTTGCCGGCACGTTTCCGTAAGAGCACCTCGTCGTGGTCCTCGACGGCCTCGATGACTTTCTCGGGGTGCTCGATACCCGTGATGTGGGTCGTGTTGCGGATGCCGTTGCGGATGGTCTTGCGTCGCTGCGTGAACAGTGCCTTCACGAAGTCGAGGAAGAACTCGGGGTCGTCGACCTCGTAGTCGGGGTCACGGGGCGTCGTCCGGACGACAGCGCTGTCGACCGCTGGCGGCGGCGAGAACGCTGTCGGCGGGACAGGTTCGACGACTTCGATGTCGGCGTAGTGCTGCGCGCTGACAGAGAGTCGCCCGTACGCGTCGGTCGCCGACTCGGCGGCCATCCGCTCGGCGAACTCCTTTTGGAACATCAAGACGAGCGGCTTTCCCTCGGGGAGGAGTCGAAACGTAATCTCGCTGGAGATGCCGTACGGCAGGTTCGCCACGCAAGCGGTGAAGTCGGGGAGGTCGACTTCCAGTGCGTCGCCTTCGAGAATCGTCAAGTCGCCCGCCTCGATGTCGTCGGCGAACTCCCGACGGAGGAAGTCGGCGAGGCGGACGTCGCGTTCGACGACGGTCACGTGGTCTGCGAGCGCGAGGAGTCGGTCCGTGAGTGCGCCGGTTCCGGGGCCGACTTCGAGGACGTGTGAGGTGTCGACATCGTCGGGGAGGTACGTCGGGACACGGTCGAGGACGCGGTCGTCGACGAGGAAGTGTTGGTCCTGGTCGGGGTCGCCGCGGAGTCCTGCACGCCGGATGAGTGCGTCGGGGTTGCGGAGCGTCCGCTCGCCGTAGAAGCCGTCAGAGACGCCGTCCTGCTCGGTCATTGCGGGAGATTTGACGACGGATAGGTGTAAACTTCCCGCTTGTCTGTCGGTGTTGGTGTTGTCGGTGTCGTCGGCGTCGTCGGCGTCGTCTTTACTCTGGATGCTCTGGATACTCTGGATGCTCTCGGCGCTGTCGCTGTCGTTGTTCTTGTCACCTCTTTCCTATCAAAACCGAAAGAAGGTCGTCGGCTACTGGGTCGGTTGCTCGCGGCCGACGAACGTCTTGTACTTCAGGTCGTCGTCGCGGAGTTCCTCGATGATACGCTCCACGAGAACCTCTTCGGGACGGTGGAGTCCCGACACTCGCTCTTCGAGTTCCTCGAAACTCTCGAACGGTTTGCGCTTGCGTTCGTCGAGGATGTTGTTCCGGAGCTTTTTGCCGATGCCAGGCAGGAGGTTCAACTGATGAAGACGGAGGGTAATGGGTTGAGCGTCGTTGTAGAAGTCGACGAACCGCCGTTCGTCGCCGGCGACGATGTCGGCGACGACGTATTCGAGTTCCGAGTGGGCCGCGTTCGAGACGTCGTCGTACGCGACTTCGCGGGCGGACTCGACGCGTTCGCGGTCGGCCGTCGGTTCGACGACGACGCGGTCACCGATACTGACGTCGGCGTCCTCCGCGAGTGTCAACTCGAAGAGACGGAACGTCGTCTCACCGAGGGCGTACGCGAGCGGTTTCTTCTTGTACTGCGGCCGGTCGTCGTCGACTCGGCCGTGTGCGAGGTAGTCGAGGACGACAGCATATCGAGCGTCGCCTCCGGTCTCACCGCTCTCGGATTCGGTCATAGGGGACGGTTACGTCTACTGTCTATTTAAACAGTGGGACGGAGTACGAGTGACGACGGTACTCGGAGCGACGACAACACAGCCAACAACCAGCGGACGCCGAGAGATTCGTCTGTCGCTGGGTCGTGTGTGCGGTTCACACGAGAAGGTGAGAAGGCGAGAAGAACAGGTCGCGCCTCCGAGACCGTCTCCCATCGGAGTTACTGTCAGTCAGTACCCGGTGTGCCGCCGGAACGAAGCGACGGAGCACCGGAAAACAGGGACAGTAGCCCTCTCAGACGTACTTCGCGACGACGTTGAGTATCTCGTCGAGTTCGTCACCGTCGAGCGCGTAGCGCTGTTTGGCGAAGACGGCGCGGAGTTCGTCGCGGTCCCGCGGGAGCAGGTCGGCGATCTTGTGTGCCGTCGCCTCGTCGACCTTCTCGAGTTCCTCGAGCTCGCCGACGAGTGCACGAGAGTCCTCCGGGTCGAGCACGGTGAATCGGTTGACGTGCTCGATGGCGCGGGCCAGTTCGTACCGCAGTTCGCGGTCCGGGTCGGCCGCACGCTCGGCTTCGACCTCTTGGAGGAGTTCTTTCACCTCCGAGATGGTCAGATGCTCCTCGTCGATCTTCTCTTTGAAGATAGTCATCTACTTCTGGGCGCGCAGGTGGGCGGGACGGACGAGGAGCGTCTTGTCCTTACCGCCGTCGTTGATCTGGACCTTGAACGCACGGCCCTGCTTTCCCATCACTTCGCCGGTGTGACCGTTGAAGCGCGGGTGGAAGCGGCCCTTGCGGACGCTCGGGTCGAGACGGAGGTGGACCTTCTGGCCCTCCTCGTACTCCTGAATCGCGCGCTGCGGCGGCGACGTACCACGGTTTCGCGGCTTGTTCGAGAGCTTTCCTCGCGTACCCTTCATGGGACCGTTGGAACTCGGCATAGTCGTGAGTTCGATTACTGCGCTTTCGATTATAAAAGGTACGTTCTTCGTCGCGGACGAGTGTCGGTGACACACCACCGGCGATTCGCTCGTGACGACTCACTCACGCCAACTCACTCACGATGGCCACGCTTTAGCGACTGCCACCCGACTGCGCCGATATGGACGACGACGCTCACCGAATCGAGACGCGCGCGATTCACGCCGGTCAGGAACCCGACGAAGAGACGGGCGCGCTCATGACGCCCATCCACGCCAACTCGACGTACAAACAGGACGCTCCCGGCGAACACCGCGGCTACGAATACTCGCGGACGGGAAACCCGACCCGAACCGACTTGGAGGACAACCTCGCTGCCCTCGAAGGCGGCGAGTATGGTCGCTGCTTCTCCTCGGGGATGGGCGCAATCAACACCGTGCTCAACCTGCTCGAAGCGGGCGACCACGTCGTCGCGGGCGACGACGTCTACGGCGGCACGCACCGCATCTTCACGCAAGTCTACGAGAAGTACGACCTGGAGTTCGACTTCGTCGACACCACCGACCACGACGCCGTCGAGGGCGCGATGCGTGAGTCCACGGAACTCGTCTGGGTGGAGACGCCGACGAACCCGCTGATGAACGTCAACGACATCGACGCGCTCGCCGCCATCGCCCACGAGTACGACGCGCTCTGCGCCGTCGACAACACGTTCGCCACGCCCTACCTCCAGCGCCCGCTCGAACACGGCGCGGACATCGTCTCGCACTCGCTGACGAAGTACCTCGGCGGCCACTCCGACGTCGTCGGTGGTGCGCTCGTCGTCGACGACGAAGAACTGGACGAGGACATCGGCTTCTATCAGAACTCCGTCGGCGCGACGCCCGGCCCGTTCGACTGCTTCCTCGTCCTTCGCGGGACGAAGACGCTCCCCGTCCGGATGGACCGCCACTGCGACAACGCCCGCGCGCTCGCCGAGTGGTTGGACGACCACGAGGCAGTGGAGGACGTGTTCTACCCCGGACTGGAGGACCACCCGCAACACGAACTCGCGAGCGCGCAGATGGACGACTTCGGCGGGATGCTCTCGTTCGAACTCGACGGGACGCTCGAAGAGGCCAGCACCGTCGTCGAGGAGACGGAAGTGTTCACCCTCGCAGAGTCACTCGGCGGCGTCGAGAGCCTCATCGAGCAACCGGCGGCGATGACTCACGCGGCCATCCCGCGCGAGGAACGTCTCGCCGCAGGCCTCACCGACGGTCTCGTCCGCGTCAGCGTCGGCATCGAGCATATCGACGACATGAAGGCGGACCTCCAGCAGGCGTTCGACGCGGCGCTGGAGTAGAGAGATGGACCCCGAGGCAGTCCTCGAAGACTGCACCGTCGACGTCGGCGCGGAGGCGTACGCCGTCGTCACGACAGATTCGGAGACGGCGGTTTCGGACGCCTTCGCCACGATACGCGACCGAAACGAGACGACACACGTGGTAAGAGAAGAACGGCTGGACGCCATCGAGACGCTAGAGGAGAAACGTGGATGGGCGCTCCTCACGTTCGACGCCGTGCTCCCCTTCGAACTCGTCGGCTTCCTCGCCGTCGTGGCGACGGCGCTCGCGGAGCGAGACGTCTCCATCTTCGCACTCTCGGCGTACTCGACGGACCACGTGCTCGTCCAGCGGGACGACGTGGCGGAGGCACTCGATGCGCTCGAAGAACTCGGGTGCGAGAGTCGGCGGTTGTGAGCAGGACGGTGACTGCTGTGGTCGAAGTGTAGCTACGGGGAGGAGAGTCGCGTCTGAGTTCTCTGTTAGCTGTCAAAAGTGGCGTGCAACACTCAGAGGGTGTATGCAGCACGTTTTAATTGCCCCAAGGTGAGACTTGCCAAGGATTTCCGTAGTAATTTGCGAGAGGAATTCCTTAAGAAATACAGAAAACACTTACTCACCCGTATCTGATTTGGCGGTATGACACTACCGCCCTCCAGACGCCATTTTTTGCGCAATTTTGCATCTCTTCCACTTCTTAGTTTGGCAGGGTGCTCCGCTCTTGCCCCTCAAGAAACCTCAGAAGAGTGGATTGTCGTAGTTCCAGAAGAAAGCCAATCAGTACCAGAGGGCATCACAGTCCTTAATGCCTCTTCAGAGACGTTCGCGAACATTACTGCACTACAAGAAGCACTGAGAAGTGCCTCAGCCACACAGAGCGAGGAGCGAGCATCTATTTCTCCTGACGAAAGCGACCGGTTCGTTAAGGCCACGAGCGACATTGAGCGAACCTCTGAGCCGGGAGTTTACATGAGATACGAAGAGAAAATATACCGTGTCTATTTGATGGGACTTACATAATTCAGTGAAAAGAGTGAATGACCGACTTGCGCACTGAGTTCAGCACGCCTACGAACAACTATCACAGAATTGATACTCCACGAAGGAGGAATAGCTCGCGTAGTGCTGCCGCTGGAAAGTACAAGAATGCTGTACGCGAGACGAACGAAGTGAGTCTCGCGAGCAGATTTTTTGATCGAGCTTTTTTAGCGGGGTTGAGCGGGCCGAAGGCCCGCGATTCCCCGCGCTGAAAAAAGGTCGAAGGTCGCGTTTAAATCCGACCGACTTCGTCGACGCTGACGGACTCGACGCCCTCGACGCCGCCGAAGGCTTCCTCGATTGCTTCCGTCCCACCGGCACCGTCGGGGACGATGACCGTCGGGAACAGCGCGATGAGACCGAAGGCGACGTCCTCGCGGTCGACGCGGCTGATCTTACCGCCCTCGGGGAGGGCTTCCTCGAGACGCTCTTGGAGCGCGTCGAGGTCGATTTCGGGGCTCTGCGGCATGACCTTCATCTTGGCTGCGACTTTCCCCATCGTTATGGCCCCATGAACCCGCAGTCCGGGCACTCGTAGAGGTTGCTCTGTTTACGGCACTTCGCACACCGGAAGATGACCTGCCCGCAGTCCGGGCACTTGAATCGGGCGGCACTCATCCCGGCGATGTTGATGCCACAGGAGACGCATTGGCGCTCCTGCTGCTGCGACTGGCTCATACCCGTATGAACCGGGCGGCGACTTTTAACGATTGTCTTTCCCTACAGCGCCACAGCACCTCAGAGACCCAGTGCCAAGGGACCGACGAGCACACCCATCAGGTGGACTCGACGCGTCCCGAGTCGCGGCGGGACGAGTCCGACGAGTGTCGCCACCGCGAAGACGGCGACACCGACGAGTCCGGCGAACAGCCCCGACACGGCGACGAGCAGTGAGAGCACCGCAAGCGAGAGCAGTCGGTAGTCCATTCGACCGACTACTCGGAGATAACGGTCGCCGACGAGAAGGACGAGGACGAACCCGGCCGTCGACGCGACGGCGACGACGGAGAGCAAGAGCGGCAACGACGGCGACCCACCGAGTCCGTCGAGTGCGACCATCACGCCCGTCCGTGGCGTCCCGAGCGCGGCGAGTGCGAAGAGGGCAAAGACCGTGTTCGCCGTGTTGGCCCCGCTGGTGGCGACGAGAAATCCGCGTGCACCGTCGTCACTCGGGACCGCAGGGAGCGCGAGAACAGAAGCGATGGCCGCCGAGATGCCGGGCAGGTAGCCGACGACTGCCCCCGCCGCCGACCCCGCAAAGGCCGTCGTTCCGAGTGTCCGTCGCGTCATCGTCACTCGGGCGTCGGCCTGTGGTGGAACGCCTGCTCCGTCCATCGCGTCGAGAAGCACCGGCGCGCCGAACAGTCCGGTAAACAGCGGTGCGAGCATCCCCCCGGCGTCGAGCGGCGCGGCGGGAGACAGGTCGAGTGTCAGTGCTCCGAGTACCGCACTGGCGACGAACGCCACCGCGCCGCCGAGTGCGGACCGACGCGTCGGTTCGGTGAGCAGGAGGAAGGCGACGACAGCCGCGAGGACGAGCGGGAGATTTGCTCGAACAGTAGGGTAGAGCGCAGTCATCGCGGCCGTCACCGGGACGGCGAGTGGAATCGCGAACAGGACGGCCGCGCCGCTCCCGAGTGCAGAGAGTCGAAGCGCCTCTCGGCCACGACCGGCGACGACGAGTCGGTGACCGGGAAGGGCGGTGGCCGCCATCGCGGCATCCGGGACGCCCAGTGCGAGCGCGGGGACGACGTCGAGAAAGGTGTGGACCACGCCCGCAGCGAGTATCGCCGCGCCGACGAGTCGCGGTGGGCCGGGGACGGACGAGGCACCAGCGGCCAGCAAGAGTGCGAAGTTGTTTGCGTGGAGCCCCGGAACCAGACCACTCAGCGTCCCGAGGACGACGCCGACGACGACGAAGCCGAGGACGGCGAGGCTGGTCGTCGAGGCGGAGACGAAGTCGACACCGGGGAGCATCGAGACGAGGTGGTCCCGTCATCGTACCTAAACCGTCGGCTCTGTGTCGCAAACGAGTGGGGCGTGACCAACCGGCAACCGGCAACCGGCGACCGGCAACGCCGTCGCTCTCCGGTGTTACGTCGAAAGAAATCGGGGTTGTGAATCGAATCGAGACTGAGGAGCGTGCAGTCCGGGTTAACCGAACAGCTCGCCGAGGCCTTCGCCCGAGTCGTCGTCCTCGTCGTCTTCCTCTTCTTCGGCTGCTGCTTCTTCTTCCTCGTCAGCCGACTCCTCGTCGGCGGACTCGTCGCCGCCGGAGGAACCGCCTGCGGGGGCTGCTGCCGGTGCGGCAGCGGCCGTCTCGATTGCTTCCTCGATGTCGACGTCCTCCAGCGCGGCGACGAGCGCCTTGACGCGGGATTCCTCGACATCGACGCCAGCGGCCTCGAGGACCGCCGTGATGTTGTCTTCGTTGATCTCTTCGTCCGTCTCGTTCAGGATGAGAGCTGCGTAAACGTATTCCATTGTCCTAGGTACCTAATTGATTTAGCCGAACATCATGCCGAGGCCGTCGCCTTCGTCGTCGTCTTCATCGTCGTCGTCGGCGGCTTCCTCGGTGTCGGCTTCTGCTTCTTCGTCAGCCTGTGCGTCGTCTGCGTCTTCCTCCTCGGTGGATGCCGCGGGCGCTGCTGCGCCACGCAGTTCCTCCGGGAGTGCCTCCTCGTCGTCGATGTGTGCGGCGAGCGCGCGAAGTTGCGCGTCGGCACGGGCGACGAGGTCCGGCATGAGTTCCTCGTTCTCGATGGCGGCGTGGAGGCCGAGTGCTTTGGCCTCGCCGGCAGCCTTCGAGAGGAGCGTCGGCGCGGTCTGCGTCGTCGGGTAGACGGCGTTGACCGAGAGGTTGGTCGCGGCCGAGACCGCCGACTGGATGTCCGCGCGGTACTCGTCGATGTCGATGGCGAGCTCTTCGGGTGCGAAGAGGACGCCTTCGGAGTACACGCTCTTGAGGTCGAGTCCGACCTCTTTCGGCTCGATGCCGAGTTCGCTCAGGACGTTCGACAGTTCCTCACTGACGACCTCGCCCTCGCTGAGAACGGTCGAGTCCTCGGTGACCGTGATGGACCCGTCCATGATGCGCGCGCTCGCGCCGACCTGCTGGAGTTCACCCACGAAGGGACCCGGGTCGACACCCGTGTCGCCCTCGGGGATGACGATGTCGTTCGGCGCGACTTCGCCCGCGTTGATGGGAGCGGGCGTCTTCGACGCTTCCAGCTCCTTGAACAACCCGAACGGGTTGTCGTTGGTGCCGATGAGCGCGACTTGCCCCGCGACGAACTCGGTCAGGTCTTCGACGCCTTCGTCGACCTGTTCGAGTGCGCGCGTCACGAGCGTGTTCCGGCTCATGCGAACTTCGGCCTTACCGTGCAGGCCGCGGCGCATGTTCTGGAGCTGCTTGCTCGGGATGCCCGCCACACCGACGATACCCACCGAGGAGTAGCCCTCGATGAAGTCGACGAGTTCGTCGACCTCATCCTGCTTCCACTGCGGGATGACTTCGGTGCGTCGAACGGATTCGCTTTCGCTCATGCTTCAACCTCCACGGAGGGACCCATCGTCGTCTTCACGAAGATAGAGTCGATGTTGAGAGGTCCCTTCTCGAGGTTGGCTTCGAGACGTCGGATGATGACGTCGATGTTGTCGGCGACTTCGTCGGCCGACATGTCCTGGGCGCCGACGCGCGTGTGGAACGTGCGTCGGTCCCGGGAGCGAAGCTGGACGGTGTTCTTCATTCGGTTCACCACTTCGACCACGTCGTCCTCGGGCTGGAGCGGCGTCGGCATCTTACCGCGTGGGCCGAGCACCGTACCGAGGTATCGACCGATGTTCTGCATCATGCTGGCCTCTGCGACGAAGAAGTCGGTCTCGTCGGCGAGGTCCTTGGCAGCATCGGTGTCGTCTCCGAGGTCCTCCAGTTCGTCAGGACTGAGGACTTTGTCGGCGACGTCTTCTGCTCGGAGCGCGGTTTCGCCAGTCGCGAACACCACAATCTGGGTGTCTTGGCCGGTACCGGCCGGGAGAACCACGCCCTCGTCGATACGTTTCGACGGGTCGTTAAGGTCGAGGTCGCGCAGGTTGATAGCGAGGTCGACCGTTTCGCGGAAGTTCCGCTCAGGTGCCTCATCGAGTGCGCGAGAGACTGCTTGTACTATTGTGTCGTCTGCCATTATTCACCTCCGTAGTACGCAGGAATGCTCCTACGGGTCAGTGAAACAGGCGGTGCCTGTCTCACTTCGAGGCACGGTCATCGCGGACTTAAACCCGTCGAAGCAGAGGCGTTAGAAAACGCCGCAGAGAGTGTGAATCCGTCACGTACGGGCACTCGACGGATTTCTCTCAGACACCATCGGCCGCTACTCATTTGTCCGTGCTACTGGGGCTGTTTGGTATGGAACCAGTCCTGCTGGGTCTCGCACTCGGTCTCTCGTTCGTCCATCTCTATGCCGGGTCTATCTCCCCGACCGACATCGTCTCGGCGCGCCGATGGCTCTCGTTCACCGGCGGGGTGTCCGCCGCGTACGTCTTCGTCCACCTCCTTCCGGAACTGCACGCGGGCCAAGAGACGCTCGCTGACTTCGGCCCCGTCGAGTCGTTTCTCGACCACCACGCCTATCTCCTCGCACTCGCCGGGTTCGTCGTCTTCTACGGGTTGGAGAACCTCGCACAACGGTCACAGCGCAGTGAGAGCGACGAAGGACGCGACATCTTCTGGCTTCACATCGCCTCGTTCACCGTCTACAACGGCCTCATCGGCTACCTGCTCGTTCACCGCCTGAGCGAGGGGTTCTGGAACGTCGTGCTCTTCGCACTCGCGATGGCACTGCACTTTTTCGTCACCGACGCCGGGTTCCGCCGACACCACCGACGGGCGTACCACCGACTCGGACGGTGGATACTCTCCGTCGCCGTCGTCGCTGGCTGGGGGGTCGCACAGGTACTCTCGCTCGCAGAACCGACGCTCGCCGTCTTGGTGGCGTTTCTCTCCGGCGGCATCGTGCTCAACGTCACGAAAGAAGAGATTCCCGCGGAGCGACAGAGCGCGTACCCCGCGTTCGTCGGCGGCGTGTTCGGCTACACCGTGCTCCTACTCACCGTCTGAACGGTGCCGAATCAGTTCGCGAACTCGTCGGCGAGATAGACGCCGACGAATCCGCCGAGCGCACCCAAGGCGATGGTGTACAGACTCGCGAGCACGACGGCGACGGCGATGAACAGGAAGATTCCGCCGGCGGCGGCGGGGTCCGGAACGACGACGAAGACAGACGCCGCGAGAAAGATGATGAGTGCCAGCGGAATCGCCGCGATGACGCCGGAGAGTGCACCGACGGACGCGCCGTTCCGTCGTTCGAGATAGCCGGCCACCGCACCACCGATGACCGGTGAGAACGGGAGGAAGGCCGTGACTACGGAGACGACGGCACCGACGAGTGCGTTGAAGAGCGTACTGCGTTGGGACGTGGCGGACATCGGCGACCGTACGCAGGCGGGGTACAAAAGGCCTGACACGGTGACGGCGGCGGTGACGAGGTGAGCCTGCGACGACACAAACCCCTATTACCCACTGGCGTGCATCCCGGGACGAGATGGACGGTCCCCACGAGAGTCACACGAGACACAGCAGACGGTCGTTCCTCCGCGCAGCGACCCTCGGGAGTACGGTCGGACTCACAGGCTGTGTCGGCAGACTCGCCGACGTCGGCGGCTGGGACCCCGAAGCCGCCCACGGTACGCCGACTGGTCCCGGTGCGGCCGACAGAACGCCCGTCGACACCGAGGCGTTCACGACCTTCCGCGGCAACCTACAGCGACACGGGTACTACCCCGAGGTGACGGTGCCCACCAACGTCCGCACGGCGTGGCGCATCCCCGGTATCAACGTCGGCGACCACACCGCCGCGAAAGCCAGCGCCGTCCGCGACCGGGAGGGAAACTACATCATCCCGGGCGACTCCGGCGAGGTACACTCCTTCACCGTCGACGGCAAGGTGAACTGGGTCGCGAGCACGTATCCCAGTGGCCGAGGAATCCACGGCACGCCGACCATCGCGAACGGCCTCGTCTACATCGGCGCGTACGACGGCGCGCTCTACGCCTTCGACGTCGGCGACGGGAGTCTCGTCTGGCGGACGCAACTCGGCGGTTCCATCGGGTCGAGTCCCGCCTACCACGACGGCGTCGTCTACATCGCCGTCGAACATCCCGACCCCGAGGGGTCGATGGCTGGCTGTGACGCCCTCACCGGTGAAGTCGTCTGGACCGACGAACGGCCGACCGACCACCCGCACTCCATCCTCGCCATCGACCGCGACGCCGGGCGACTCACCGTCGGGTCGAACGACGGCAACCTCTACGGCTGGTCGTACCCGGCCCTCGAACACGTCTGGACGTTCGAGACGGCGCGACCCATCAAGGGCCCCATCGCGACGTTCGACGGCGGCGCGTTCTTCGGGTCGTGGGACCACTCTATCTACCGCGTGAACCTCGAAACCGGCGAGGAGGAGTGGTCCTTCGAGACGGAGGGGATGGTGATGGGCGGAGCCTCCATCGACCCCGAGACGGGGATGGTCTACATCGGCGGCCACGACGGGAAACTGCGCGCCCTCGACGCCGCGACGGGAGAAGAGCAGTGGCAGTTCGCGACGGAGGGTCTCATCGTCGGCTGTCCGGCCCTGACGCGCGAGCACGTCCTCGTCGGGTCGTACGACACGAACTGCTACGCCATCCGCCGCGACGACGGCGAAAGTGTCTGGCGCGTTTCGGCCGACGGCTGGGTCAGCAGCGTGCCGCACGTCGACGACGACGGCATCGTGTTCACGAGTCGGGCGACGGACGACACGTCCGGGAAGGCGATTCGACTGGTCGAGATGGTGTAGCGGTTCGAGCGGGCGACAGAGCGACGGAGCGTGACAGCCGTCGCTCACCGGGGAAAAACGTCAAACGAAGAGAGGTCGTTTCGTCGCGTTATTCGCCGAGAACGTCGTCGTACTCGCCGTCGTCGACGAGTTTCTTGAACTCGCGGGCGTCGTTGCCTTCGATGGTGACACCGAGAGAGGCACACGTGCCGGCGACTTCCTTCGCGGCGTTCTTCGTGTCGTAGGCGAGGAGGTCAGAACTCTTCTGCTCTGCGACCTTCTTCACCTGTTCGATGCTCATGTCGGCGACGAAGTTCTTCTGCGGTTCGCCGCTACCGGTCTCGAATCCGACCTCGTCCTTGATGAGCGCGGCCGTCGGCGGGACACCGACCTCGATACTGAACGAGCCATCGTCGTCGTACTCGACGGTGATGGGGACTTCCATCCCGTCGAACGCGGCGGTCTGCTCGTTGATCTCGTTGACGACGTCCTGCACGTTCACGGGCGTCGGTCCGAGTTCAGGACCGAGGGGCGGGCCAGGGTTGGCCTTCCCGCCAGGAACGAGTGCTTCGATAGTTCCAGCCATGTCTGAACAGTCCCTGCGGCGACTTTTAACGGTTTTCTTTCGGTCCAGTAGCTGTGTGTGCGAGTTACAGGCGTGGTTAGACGTAGTCAGGCGTGTCGGGTGTGTCGGGCGCAGTCGGTGAAGAGGCAGCGAGGCCGGGTCGCTCAGACGTCGACGGCGAACGACTCCACCTCGGCGACGTCGTCAGCCATCGAACCCAACAAGTCCGCGAGGGCGACGAGGTCCTCGGTGTCGATGACTTCGACCGGCGTGTGCATGTAGCGGTTCGGCAGGCCGACGTTCAGCGAGGGGACCCCGCTCCGACTCGTGAAGAAGGCGTCTGCGTCGGTTCCCGTCCGCACGCCCGCCGCCTGCAACTGGACGTCGATTCCCTCGGTCGCTGCCGCCGAGCGAGCGAAATCGACGAGCGTCGGGTGGTTCGCACTCCCCCGCGAGACGACGGGACCTTCTCCGAGTTCGACCGGTCCCTGTCGCTTCTTCTCGATGTTGGGGTTGTCCGTCGCGTGGGTCACGTCGACGGCGACGGCCGCATCGGGGTCGAGGTCGAAGCCGACCATCTTTGCACCCTGGAGACCGTTCTCCTCTTGGACCGTCGAGACGGCGTAAATCGTCGCGTCTACGTCCGCTTCGACCGCTCGCCGCAGTCCCTCGGCGGCCGCCCACGTCCCGATGCGGTTGTCCATCCCGCGGGCGGCGAGGCGGGTACCCGCGAGTTGGCGAATCTGCGACGTCACCGTGACCGGGTCGCCGACTTCCACGAGTTCGTGCGCCTCCTCGGCGCTCGATGCGCCGACGTCGACGAACTGTTCTTGCAGGTCGTCGTACTCCTCGTCGCCGACGTCGCGGAGGTGAATCGCCGTCTGGCCGACGACGCCTGCGACGGACTCCTCGCCGTGGACGGTCACGTGCTGGCCCTTCGAGACGGTTCGGTCTGCACCGCCGATGGGGCCGATACGGAGGAACCCGTCGTCGGTGATGCTCCGGACGATGTAGCCGATTTCGTCGGCGTGGCCGGTGAACGCGAGTTCGGGACCGTCGCCAGCCCCTTGGTGGACCGCGACGGCGTTCCCGTAGGCGTCGGTCGTGACTTCGTCGGCGAACTCGGAGACGTAGTCGACCCAGACGCGCTGTCCCGCGGCTTCGAAGCCCGAGGGACTCGGCGTCGTCAGGAGCGATTCGAGAAAGGCACGTCGCGTGTCGTCCATGAACACACTCCCGGGAGGAACAGCAAGAAGGCGACGATGTCCGGGGCAACGAATAAGCCGTCAGTTCGCGTACACACTCCTATGCCTGGTAAGCATTTCACACTCCTAGAGGTACACCTCGGTGACGGCCACATCCAAATCGGTCCGAAGACGATTCGAGGCGGCGTCCACGACCACGACGGCCACCACGGTAAGCACGGCAAGCACGGCAAACACAAACACCACGGTCACGACGAGCACGAACACTACGACCACGACCACGGCGACGAAGAACACGCGGACGACGAGAACGAGTCCAGCGGAACCGGACTCCTGCCGTTCGTCCTCGGCCTCGTCGTCCTCGGTGGTATCGCGTTCCTCGCCAGCAAGTTCCGCAGCAGAGGCGAGATGAACGAACTGGCAGAACTGGACGAGTCGGCTGCCGAGGCCTGAGTTCGGCTGTCCCGGTGAGACGACCACCGCGAGCGTGCAGAGAGAAACCCCAATACCCCCCGCCGACAACCCGGGTGCATGAACGTCAGCGCCCTCGCCGGGCGACTTCGTGCGGAGGCCGAACAGACCGACGAGCGTCGCCTGCTCGTCCTCGCCGGTGACAGAGACGCCGGTATCGACGCGGCCTATGACATCGTCGAGGGGGTCGGGTTCTCCGACGACGGCGTCACCTTCGTCACGACCAGAGAGGGGTTCCGATTCGAACGACTCCACCCGAAACACGCCGACAGACTGCTCGGAACCACCCGCGACTGCGTCGTCCTCGACGCTCACGGAGAGTTCTCGCCGAACGCCATCGGACGACTGGTCGGGGCCGTCGACGGCGGCGGTCTCTTGGTCCTTCTCACACCTCCGCTGGACGAGTGGCCGACGACTCGCGGCGGGTTCGACGAGTATCTCGCCGTTCCGCCGTTCACCGTCGACGACGTGACCGGCCGCTTTCGCGAGCGACTCGTCCGAACGCTCCGCGAACATCCGGGTGTCGCCATCGTCGACGTGGAGAGTGAAACCGTCGAACGCGACGGACTCACGGGTGAGTCGTCTACAGAATCCACAGAGCCACTTCGGTCGCAGTCGACGCAGGTGGCACCCGACACCGCGCTCTTTCCGGCGCTCGCCTACGAGTCGTGTCTGACCGACGACCAAGCACGGGCGGTCCGCTCGCTGGAACTGCTCCGCCACCCGGGACACGCCGTCGTCGTCGAAGCAGACCGAGGACGCGGGAAGTCGAGTGCAGCGGGTCTCGCGGCGGGAAGCCTCGCCGCCGAGGGTCGAGACGTGCTCGTCACCGCCCCCGGAAGCCGAAACGCCGAGGAAGTGTTCGTCCGTGCGCGTGTGTTGCTCGACGGTCTCGATGCACTCGCGGGCGAGAGCGAGAACGACGAAGAGGGACAGCACCTCCGAACCGTCGAAGGCGGTCACGTCCGTTTCGCCGACCCACCGACGGCAGCCACATTGCCAAATAACCCGGACGTCGTCGTCGTCGACGAGGCAGCGGCGCTCCCCGTCCGACTGCTCTCGCAGTTCGTCGCCGCCCCCTCGGCAGGGTTCTTCACTACGATTCACGGCTACGAGGGCGCGGGACGCGGTTTCTCCGTCCGGTTCCGCGACCACCTCGCTGAGAGCGACAAGGTCGTCCGCGACGTCCACCTCGACGACCCGATTCGGTACGCCCGCAACGACCCCGTGGAGACGTGGGCGTTCCGCGCGCTTCTGCTCGACGCTCGCCCGGCCGTCGACCCGCTCGTCGAAGACGTGACCGTCGACAGTGTCGAGTACCGAGCCATCTCGCCGGACGAACTCGTCGAAGACGAACATCTGCTCCACGAGGCGTTCGGACTCCTCGTGCTCGCACACTACCGAACCGAACCGACCGACCTCGCTCGTCTACTCGACGCGCCGAACCTCTCGCTTCGCGCGCTCGTCGCCGACGGCCACGTCGTCTCCGTCGCGCTCCTCGCCAGAGAGGGGAACCTCGACGCCGAGACGCGCCGAGAGATGTACGATGGCGGGCGCGTGCGCGGTAACATGCTCCCCGACGTGTTGACGAGTCAACTCCGCGACGAGGACGCCGCAGTTCCGGTCGGCTACCGTGTCATGCGAATCGCCACGCACCACGCCGTCCGGTCGCGTGGACTCGGGTCGCGCTTACTCTCGGAGATTCGCGACGAACTCGCGGACGACGTGGATTGGCTCGGCGTCGGCTACGGGGCGACGCCCGAACTACTCGACTTCTGGGACCGCAACGGCTACCGGACGGTCCACCTCTCGACCACCCGCAACGCGACCAGCGGCGAGTACTCGGCGCTGATGCTCGACCCGACGAGCGAGGCGGGGGAGGCGGTCCAATCGCGCCACACCGACTGGTTCCTCCGGCGCGTCGAAGGCGTGCTCGCCGACCTGTTGGACGACGTCGACCCCGACGTCGCCCGCGCGGCGATTCGGGCGACGCACGGCGAGTACGCCGAGAGGCTCTCGGACAGAGATTGGCGCGTCGTCGCCGGCGCGTCCTACGGGCCCGGACTCTACGGGACCGCCCCGCGAGCCTTTCGTGACCTCGCGGTCCGACATCTCTCGAATCCGGACGCCGCGGACCTCACCGACCGCGAAGAACGACTACTGGTGCGGAAGGTACTCCAGTGTCGCCCGTGGGACGACGTCGCCGACGAACTGGACTACCTCTCGACCAGTCAGTGTATGCGGTCGCTCGGTGACGCCTACAAACCGCTCGTGGACGTCTATGGCGACGAGGTCGCTCACGCCGAGCGTGAGCGGTACACGGAATAACCGAATAACCGAATAGCGGCCGATCGAGACCCGGAATCTCGACGGTTACGTGCTCTGTAAACGACCGTTTCACGGGATTTATCAACTGAGTAATAAGGGTAAGAGGGTGTGACAGTCGATGATGTATTCTCGTTATCACGAGCCCTCCGCGCTCGACGATGGGGATACGCAACGAACAAAGCATGGTAGGATACACAAAGCTTCAGAGTACCGCACTAGCTGCCTTGTTGGTGCTGTCAGCCTTCGCAGGCGCGAGTGCACTCGTCGGTGGCGTCGCCGCCGCCGACAACGGCACCACCGACGACAGCAAAGCGAACGCGACAGTCGTCAGCACGAACACGACGGTGAACGACGCCGTCGAAGAACCCGGTGACGCCGACTGGTACGAAGTCAGCGTCGACGCGAATCGGACGCTTCTCGTGACGGTGTACGGGCAAGAGACGGCAGACGACGGGTCGATAGAGCCGAAAGACCTGAACGTCACCGTCTACACCGCCGACGGCGAGCGAGTAGAGACAGACACGACCGAGATGCTGATTTACGGTGACGGAAAGCCGGCCGCTGTCGCACTCCCCGTCGACGAGAGCGGCACCTACTACATCGAAATCGGCGCGATGTACGGGAACCCCGAGGACCCCGACGCGGAACCAGCGACGGGGCCGAAACGGTACGAGATGAACGTGACGGCGATTCCGCAGGACCCGTACGAACCGAACAACGACGAGGCGAACGCGACGACACTCTCGGACGGACAGACGGTGTCGGCGTCGCTCGTCGGTGGTGACAAGGACGTCTACGCAGTCGAACTCGACGCGGGCGAGACGGTGACCGCCACCTACGACGAGACGAACGTCGTCAACGACTCCTTCTGGGGTGGGTACGGTCACGACCTGTTCGTGGACGGACCGGACGCTACTTCGGTGAACACGACCGAACTCGACGGCGGTGAGCGAGTCGTGTTCACGGCGAACGAGAGCGGGACGTACTACGTCACCGCGGGACTGAACTACGACTCCGTCGAGGCGACGTTCTTCGAGAGTACGGACGCGGTCCAGTACGACTTCACAGTAGACGTGGAGGGTGGCGAGAGCGACCCAGCGGACGGCACCGACGACGAGAGTCAACCTGACGCCGGTGACGGTGAGACTGACGAAGAGACGACTGACGGCACCGACGGTACCGATGGCACCGACGACACCGACGAGACGGCTGACGACGACAGCCCCACCGTCGAAGACGGCGACTGCTGACCGTCACTCGGCCGCCTCTCCAGCTTTACTTTTTTCGAACTACGTGCACTGTGACCACGAGTACCTAGGATTACCCGTGGCGACGTCGTAGTCTACGAGCGATGTCCGAGTGCAGCGAAGACGGCTGTGAGAACCCGGCCGCCGTCCGTCTCTCTATTCCCTGGGCCGACGACAGAGACGTCTGTACGGCACACGGGCGAGCGTTAGTTCAGCAGGACGGCGTCGTCGCCGAGGTGCTGGACGGGGCCGAGGTGGACTGGCGATAACGGAGAGTCAGAGTCCGCTGGCGACGGCGAAGACGACGATACCGGCGACACCGACCAAGCCGACTGCTCCGCAGAGGCGCGTGGCCCGGAGGTAGCCGTCGCGGTGTTGGTCGAACGTCCCCGTCGCGACACCGAGACTCGCGATAGCGACGCCGAGAAGCATCCCGGTGATGGCGAGCGAGAACGGCGACCCGATTGGGTCGGAGAGGAGGGCCGCGAGCGACCGTGAGGAGACGACCGAAGCCCAGTAGCTTCCGAGTGAGAACAGCGAGAACAGGAGCAGACCACCGGCGAGGACGCGCTTCGTGGCCGCTCGAACGGAGGTGGAGGGCAGGTCCATGCCGCCGCTTCGTCCGAGTGACAGATAACTACTGGGACGGAGAGAGTCGCTCACAACGCGAAAAACGGAGAACTCGACGACCTACCGCAGGTCGACGGCCATCATCACTTCGTCGACGTAGTCGCCGTTCATCTTGTAGTGGTCCTTTCGGACGGCTTCGGTCTCCCAGCCACGGGCTTCGAGGAAGGCGATTGCCTCTTCGTTGGTCGCCGGAACGCTGTTGTAGAGTTTCTCGAACTTGTGGTCGCGTGCCCAGTCGGTGCCGCGTTCGAGGAGTCTGCTTCCGATACCGTGACCGCGGTGTTCCGGTCGGAGACCCACGGTGAGAACGGCCGTGTGGCTCAGTTTCTCGGCTTCGGGCAGGTCGAGGTGAACCCAGCCGACCACGTCGTCTTCGACGGTGGCGACGAAGAACATCCGCGAACGGACGTCGTTGTGCCGGAGGATGACCTCTTCGTGGTCGATGACGTCGGCGACGGTTTCGGCTTCGATGTACGTCCCCTCCTCCGCGACTTCGTGAATCGCGTCGACGAGTCGGTCCAAATCGACCTCCTGCGGGAGTCGAATCGTGAACTCGGTGCCGTCTGCTTCGTGAACGTGTGCCTCTTCGTCTTCGTAGGCGACCTGTACCTTGTCGCCTACCTTCCTGATGTAACCGTCGCGTCGCAGGATGGTGAGGTGTGTCCCGAGCGCCGCCGGGTCGAGTCGGAGCGCCCGTCGTACTTCGTCCTCGCGGACGGTTCCGTTGCTCTCGATGTAGTTGTAGATGTCCTTACGGTCCTTGTTTCCGATGCTGAGACTCTCCGTTATTTCCATGTCCCTTGTTACCACGCTCCAGTACATAATAATTGTTCGTGATAGAGAAGGCAGACAGTCCGGATACCCGACGTCAACGACGCGGAGGAAGACACGTCTGCAGTTGGACCGTGTCGTGGACGTTGTGCGTCTTGAGTAGCATCTCCGCCGTCTCTCGAATCGAGAACGACGCATCTAGGTCGACGCCGTAGCACCGCGCGTACAGGTCGAACCAGTCGTTCAGCGCGCGGTGGAGGAGACGCAGTTCCTCGCCCGAGAACTCGACGTCCCACGCGGCGGTTCGGGCCTCGATGTAGAGGGCGACCACCGGGCCGACACCGTCGCGAGCGTACCGGAGCGCTCGCTCGTCGGCCTCGTCGGGGTGCGGAGCGTCGAACGACTCCCGCGTGACCCGTGCCTCGTCGGCGAGGTCACGGATACGGTGGACGTACCCAGAGTGTCGAACTCCCTCGTCGCCGTCGGTCACTTTACTCATCGTCGTTCACCCCTGTGTGAACTCGACACCTTTGCCACCGCGCGGGTGGTTCCACTCGGTGTCGGCGACGATAGCGCAGGTTCCGCACTCGACGCACGGTTGGGTGTCGAGGCTCACGACGCGTTCCTCGTGCCCGTTCGTCTGCATCGTCTCCTCTCGGTAACAACCGCCCCCGAAGTTCACCGCACTCACCGGACAAGCCGTGACGGCCGCGCCGCTGGCTTCGAAGGAGTTGTCTCGAAGCTTGATGTGGGGGTTGCCGATGTCGGTGTCGTAAGTCAAGTCGCCGATGCGCTCCTCCAGACTCGGCGGTTCGACCGTGTTCTCGTCGGTCACTGGCGTCCCCAGTTCCTCGGCGATAACCGTCGGGAGGGTGACGTACGGCGTCCGCGTGTCCGGGACCATCATCGACAGCGCAGGCGTATTGTAGAGTCGCTCCAACTGGCCACCCAGCAGACGGACACCGATTCGACCCACCGACGACGTGAGAAGCGAGTCGGTGAGATTCGCCACCGCGCCGCGTTCGCCGACGGCGCTCACGGCGTCGTAGCCGCGGGGCCGAAGTTTCTGCATCACACCCTCGGCGCGGAGTTTCTGTGCGTAGAGTTCGCCCGCCGTCTCGGGGCTGTTGCGTGACTTCGCCTCCGCGAACGCCTCGGCGGCGAGCGCACCCGCCGACACGGCGTGGTTCATCCCCTTGATGATCGGTCCCTGTGCCTGCATCTGTCCCGCGGCGTCGCCGACGACGACGAGTCGGTCTTTGTGCGGTTCGCGCAGCGCCACCTTCTTCGAGTCGGGGACGAGTTTCGCCGAGTACTCTATCTCGGTGTAGTCGTCGCCGAGCCACTCCGCGAGGAGCGGATGCGTCAACAGACCGTCCAGCAACTCGTGTGGTTCGGCCTGCTCGGCGACGAGGCTGTCGAGGTGGAACACCGTCCCGATGGAGAGCGACTCTTGGTTCGTGTAGAGGAACCCGCCGCCACGAACGTCTTGGAACAGGTCGCCCGAGAACAGGTGGGCCACACCTTCGCCTTCGCCGATGCCGAACCGTTCCGTGATGACGTCGCCGGGGACGTCAACGACGGCTTTGACACCTTGGAACCACTGCTCGGGGTGCTCCCAGTTCATGAGTCCCGCGTCGCGGGCGAGTTCGGAGTTGACGCCGTCGGCGGCGACGACGATATCAGCCGTGATGGGGTCGAGTTCGTCGCAGGTGACGCCGACGATGCGGCCGTTCTCCCGCAGGAGGCCGTTCACACGGACACCACTGAGAAGCCCACCGCCAGTCTCGCGCGTCTTCTCGTGGACCCGTTCGGCCAGCCACGAGTCCATCTTTCGCCGGAGGACGGCGTCGGACCACTCGGTGTCGTGTTCGTGGAGGTCCGTCAGGTCGAACGTCTTCACGTCCCGGCCCGCGACGTTGTGGAGGAAGTACTCCGTGATGGGACGCTCTGCGGCCTCCTCGCGGAAGCCGGGAAACAGGTCGTCGATAGTGTAGGGCGCGGACTCCTCGGCGTAGATGAGTCCACCAGAGACGTTCTTCGACCCCGCTTCGACGCCGCGTTCGAGGACGAGCGTTTCGACGCCGTAGTTCGCGAGTGTCGCCGCCGCGGCCGCACCGCCCGGCCCCGCACCGACGACGACCGCTTCGTAGTGTTCCTGTCCAGTGTCGCTCATACTTGGTCACCTCCGTCAGTCGCGGCCGCATCGTCACCCGCCGCCTTCGCCTCGGCGAGTTCGAGGTCGAGTTCGCCGTCCTGTAACGCCTTCGTCAGTCGTGGCAGCACCTCGAAGAGGTCACCCTCGACGAAGTAATCCGAGAAGTCGCGGATTCGTGCCTCGGGGTCGGTGTTGATGGCGACGATGGTCTCCGACTCGTCCATCCCGACTTTGTGCTGGACCGCACCCGAGATGCCCACCGCGATGTAGAGTCTCGGCGCGACCACCTGTCCCGTCTCGCCGATTTGGCGGTCCTCGTGGGTGTACTGTTCGACGTGCCCGTCGAACTGGTACGAGCCAGTGACGATACCTCTGGAAACGCCGACTTCGGCGTCCTCGAAGGCGTCGGCGAGGTCGAGTGCGAGTTCCATCCCCTTCGTCGGGTTCGCGCCGATACCCCGGCCGACGGCGACGATGACCTCGTGACCCGTCAGGTCGATACCCTCGTCTAACTGGTCGTGGTCGGTGACGGAGATGGTGAACCAGTCGTCGTCGAGAGTGGCCTCGTGGTGGACGACGTCGCCCTCGCGGTCGGAGTCTGGCTCCGGTATCTCGAAGCTTCCCGGGATGACAGAGCCACCCTGCGGGTGGAACTCGCGTCGTGGATTGTCGAGACAGAGAATCGTCGAGTATTCGAACCCAGAGAAGTCCGGGCGTTTCATGTGCAGGACGCGCTCGAACGTCTTCTTCTCGCCCGCCACGCCGGTCTTGACGGGGTTCGAGATGACCGTATCCTCGATGTAGAGCCCCGAACAGTCGCTCGCCAGCCCGGAGTCGAGTTCGGCTTGGACCAGTGCGGAGAGGTCCCGACCGTTGTTCGTCGCCGGGAAGAGCACGTACCGTGGTTTGTCGTAGTCGCGCCAGTCCTCGTCGCGGCCGCCGGTGACTTCGCCGCCGTCGTGACTCGCCCCGGCGCGGGCCATATCGCAGAATATCTCGCAGAAGGGGGTGTGCTGGAACCGGCGCAGGCGCTCGTCCTCGTGGACGACGACGACGTCCGCACCGTAGGCGATTACGTCGTCGGTGTGTTTCGATACGTCGTCGCCGATGAGTACCGCGACGACCCGTTCGTCGGCGTCGTAGTCGTCGTTGTAGTCGTCCATCAACTCGCGGGCCTTCCCGAGCATCTCCTTCGAGACGTCGACGAGTTCACCCGCTTGCGTCTCACAGTAGACCCACATGTCGCGATAGGTTCCATCCTGTAGCGCGCGGACGTGACGCTTGTCGGCGGTCGGATGCGAGAGGTCCGGATGTTTCTCCTCGGGCGGGAGTTCGTCTTCGAGTTCGACGTCCTCGCCGTCTCCCTCTTCGCTTCCCGCCACGGAGTCGATACGGCTCTGGATGAGTCGCGTGACGCCGCCCCTGTCCTGTCCGGCCTCCTCGCGTTCGAGGAGTGTGCGGAGTTCGTCGACGTCCTCGATAGATTGGACGGCGTTGCCGACGTCTGCGGTGGACATCTCGTCGAGATTCAGCGACCCCACGTCGACGTCCTCGTCTTCGTGTTCGTACTTCTCGATACGGCTCTCGATGAGTGCGACTGCACCGGGGCGGTTCTGGCCCGTTTTCTCCTTGTCCAGGATGGCGTGCAACGCGGCGATGTCGTCGACGTCCTTGATGGCCGGGCCGAGTTCCGCCATCTCGTAGTCGTTCGGGTCGAAGTCGGTCATGGTCAGTCGTCCCCCGTCGCTTCGGCGGTTCCTGTAGCCCCAGCAGCGAGCGGTTGCATCGCCTCCAGTACTTCGGTCATCTCTTCGCGACTCGTCGGCGACACCATCGTCGCCTCCCGCTCTGCGGGTGCCTTCGGAATGGGGTCCACCGACGAGACGATGGTCGGCGACCCGTCGAGTCCGATGTAGTCCGGGTCGACGTTGATGTCTGCGTGGTCCCAAATCGTGAGGTGGTCCTCGAAGTTCTCCGCGCGCTCTCGGGTTTCGGCGCGGAGGTCTTTCAGCGTGAGTCGGTGGCTCGCCGACCGATAGCTGGGAACGAACTCCGGGTCGGCGACGACGAACGCCGGGAACGACGCTTCGACCGTCTCTATCTCCTCGATGTCTCCCTCGACGAGTCGTTTCGCGCGGAGCGTCCCCGCCTCCTCGTCGACGTCGAGCGAGACGACGTGGGTGATGATGGGCATGTCGAGACACCAGCAGGTCTGCGGTCCGGTGTGGCCCGTCTCACCGTCTGCCGTTTTGAACCCCGCGAACACGAGGTCCGGTGTGCCCAGTTTCTCGATAGCCGCGCTGAGCGTGATAGACGTCGCCCACGTGTCGGCGGCGGCCATCTCCCGGTCCGAGATGAGATACAGGTCGTCGGCGTACACCGACGCCATCCCCTCGCGGAGGACGTCTTTGTAGCCCGGCGGTCCCATACTCATCAGCGTGACGTGCCCGCCGTGACGGACGCGCGTCTGCAACGCGGCTTCGAGCGCGAACTGGTCGTTCGGGTTCATCACCGTCGGCGTCTTCCCCCGTTCGAGATGGCCGTTCTCGTCGAACGAGACCTGTCCCTCTCGGAAGTCGGGAACGCCTTTCGTCAGGACGACTGTGTGCATTGGTATCTTCCCCTCTGAGTAGTGATAGCACGAATTTATAATAATAGTTCGTACGGTATTTGTGTCACGATTGGCAGCGTCGGTACTCAGTCAGCGAGCGAGAGAGCCGAAAGGAGAGGGTGTCGACAGACGAGCGGCGAGTTAGAGTTAGATGCGACCCGCGCGGCCGGGGTCGACGTCGATGGCGTCGACCGGACAGACGTCGACGCAGAGCATACAGTCGATACACTGGTCTTCGTGTGTCGGTTCGGCCTTGATGTCGCTCTCGGGGTGTCCCGGCGTGTCGACCCACGTGAACACGTCGACCGGACAGTCTTCGAGACACGCCCCGTCGGCGAGACAGATGTCGAAGTCGACGGCGACGTGCGTGCCGTGGATACCCAACTGCTCCGGTTCGTCTACCGGTCCCCAGACGGCGACACCGTTCTCCTCGCCGACTTTCTCGCGGTTCTTCTCGAAGTTCGGGTCGATTGCCATGCGTAAGTGTAACACTGACTGTGCACTTAATGCTTGCAGCTATTCCGGTCGAAAGCTGTCGTCGCCTACTTGTCTACCCGGCCCCTCCGACCAGCCGATGGAACTCCTCGCACTCGTCGCACTAGCCCTCCTCGTCGTCGGAGTCGTCGGCAGCGTCGTCCCGTTGCTCCCCGGTGCGCTCTGCTCGCTCGGCGGCGTCTATCTCTACTGGTGGGTGAGCGGTTACACCGTCCCCGGGCCAGTCGTGCTCGTCGGTCTGACACTGCTCGGCGTCATCGCACTCGTCGTGGACTACTTCTCCGGTCCAATCGCGGCCCGTGCAGGTGGCGCGTCGCTGGCGACGACGGCTATCGCTGCCGTCGTCGGGTTCGCACTGTTCTTCGTCGCCGGCCCGTTCGGCATCCTCCTCGGCATCGCGGGAACCGTCTTCGCCATCGAGTTCTACCGAAACGACGACGTCGACGCGAGTCTCCGAACGGCCGCCTACGCGACGGTCGGCGTCCTCGCCTCCTCTGCCGTTCAGTTGGTGCTGACGGCGGCGATGCTCGCGGTGATGCTCGTCGTGGTGTATCTGTAGCAGAAGTAGAAGCGGTAGAAGAGAAGAGACGGGGAGCGACGCAGTGACGCTATTTGTGCGTCCAGTAGACGACCGACTCGTCTCCGTTCTGCTCGTCGACGCGTACGAAGCCGATACGCTCGAACTGGACGACTTCGTCCACGTCGGCGTCGGCGAAGTCGGGTTCGGCCTCACCCGTGACGTCACCCTCGGCAGTTCGCATCGTCACCGAGACGGTGTCGTCGGCGGGCACCCAGTGAATCACGTCGACACCCTCGTCGCGGACGGCGCTGATATCGTCGCCGGTGTACTCGAACGCGTCGCGAGTGTGGCGGACACAGCCGTAACCTTTCAGCCAGATTCGCTCGCCGTTGGCGGGGACGTCTTTCGACTCGACGCGGACCGCGCCGGGGACGGGGATGTGTCGGCGGCCACGGTCCTCGTGGTCGGGGTGGAGCGGCGGTTCGCCAGCCTCGGGTCCGCCGACGACGGCCTTCTCGACACCGTCACGGACGAGGAAGTAGCGGTCGGACGCGTCGTCGACGATGTCGCGGTTGTTCGCGTAGATGGTCGACATCGCGAGGTCGACACCACTCGTGGACATGCCGAGTCCGACCATCGCGTCGACGATGGCCGACCCGTGGATACCGCGGCGACGGAGACTCTGGATGGTGGGCGCGCGCGGGTCGTCCCACCCGTCGAGTTCGCCGTCCTCGATGAGTTTCTTAATCGTCGACGTGGACATCTTGACCCCGTACTCGTCGACCTGGACGTGGCCCCAGTGCAAGACTTCAGGATACTCCCAGTCGAAGTAGTCGTAGACGAACTGCTGGCGCTTCGCGGAGTCCTGCAGGTCGATACCGCGGATGATGTGGGTGACGCCCGTCAGGTGGTCGTCGACGCCGGACTGGAAGTCGAGCATCGGCCACGCGCGGTAGTCTTCGGCTTCCTCGCGCGGGTGCGGCGTGTCGACCATGCGGAAGGCGACCCAGTCACGGAGTGCGGGGTTCTTGTGCTCGATATCGGTCTTGACGCGGAGCACCATCTCGCCGGAGGCGTAGTCGCCGTCGACCATCGACTCGAACTCGTCGATGACGGTTTCCGTGTCCTTGTCACGGTGCGGGCAGGGCTTCCCGCTGTTCTTCAACTCCGAGAACTCCTCGCCGCCGCAGGAGCAGGTGTACGCGCCGCCCATCTCGATGAGTTCGCGGGCGTGGTCGTAGTACGTCTCGACGCGGTCGGAGGCCTTCATGACCTCGTCCGGTTCGAAACCGAGGTACTCGATGTCCTCTAAGATTGCGTCGTATGCAGAGAGGTCAGGGCGCTTCGTCTCGGGGTCGGTGTCGTCGAAGCGGACCAAGAAAGACCCGTCGTACATCTCCTTGTACGTCCCGATGACGGCGGGCATGCGGGCGTGGCCGATGTGCCACGGGCCGTTCGGGTTCGGCGCGACACGCATCCGAATCTCGTCGTACGCCTCGACGTTCGGCAGGTCGGGGAGGAGTTGGTCGTCCTCCTCGTCTTCAGAGTCGAGTTCCTCCAACTCCTCGGGAGCGAGTTCGCCGAGTCGCTCGCGCTTCTCGTCGACGCTCATCCCGTTGACTTCGCTGACGACGCCGCCGACGATGCCGGGCACCTCACTTCCGTGGGGTCGGAAGTCGGGGTTGTCACCCATCAGCGGTCCCATGATGGCACCGACGTCGGCGTCGCTGTCGTGTTTGAGAGCGTTGAACAGAGCGTGTTTCTCCGCCTCCGCTCGAACGCGTTCGCGTAAGTCGTCGTCCATTATCGGTCCATTCCGCCTGCCGCGTAAAAACGAGTGGGGATTGGCAGTCGCTCTTCGGTGTGGTTTCAGTATGAATGGGACAACGTAGTTGGTTGATGGCGGTGCTGTCTGTCGGGTGGCTGTGTTCGATGTGTTCGAATCGTTGCGTGTCCTCCGTTCAGTTTGGCCGTCGTCTGTCAGGCGGTGCGAGCGTCGGTGGTATACAGTTCGTCGATTATCGATTATCGATTGTCGATTGGCGGGCGATGCAGGCGTCGGTGGTATACAGTTCAGCGGGTGGTCGTACAGCGGTACGTCCGTCAGTGCTCAGATTGGTATGTTACTGTGATACACGGTAGCACCGCACACTAAATAAATCTTTTGCAGATTTGTCGACTGTCAGAGTATAAAGAATATTAGTGGCTATGAACTACGGTGAGACGCTAGTATGGAGACGATGGAGACGCTGGAGACGACGAGCACCGACAGAGCCGAAATCTATCTCGCCGCACAGACGATGTTGCTCGCTCTCGGCGTGGGGATGTACGCTATCGACGCGGGATTCGCGGCGGATGGCGGTGCCGTCGTCGTCCTCGGTTTTCCCATCGGCGCCTTCGCCTACGGTGCGCTTCGTCTGTTTCTCAGGTGGACCGGCCTGGACATCGAGTCATTCGACTGACTTTTGTCACAGCGGGGTCAGGTCGAAGCATGGACACCCGCAGAATCGAACTCCTCCTGACGGTGCACGCGATGCTGCTCGCGTTGGGCGTCGCCGTCTACGCGGACTCGGCGCGGTACTACGGTGACTTCGAGTTGCTCGCGTTTCTCCTCCCCGTCGCCGTCCTCGTCGGCGGCGGTCTCTTCGTCGGCTATAGCGGGGTGGAAGCCGCTGCTGGTTGGCTGAAACGAGACGTCAAAGGAGTAGAGAGTCGATGAACGTCCGAAAGGCGGATTTGAACGGTTACATTCTCGTCCTCATGGGACTGCAGTTCGTCTTCATCAACTGGATGACACTCCGCGAGACGGAAGCAAATATGGCGGCGGTCGGCGGGACAGTACTCGGGTTCTTAGCGGTCGGTCTCGGGATATACGAGCGAAGAAATCCGCTATACGAAACCCAGACCGAACCTGCACCGACGTATCTCTACGTCTTCGCGGCTATCGCGACGGTTGCGTTCGTCGCCGTGGTGTGGGCGCGAGTTATCTAACAACTGGAAAGCGAGTCGTGACTCGTTCAGTGCGAAGCATTTTGTGGAATCTCGAACAGGTCGGTGTATGGACACCCGCAAAATCGAGACCCTCCTCACAGTGCAGACGATGTTGCTCGCGCTCGTCGCACTCGTCTTCGTGCAGACGACGACGTACTTCGGGGGAGCCTTGGACTGGTTTGCCACGTTCTTCCCACTCTTCGTCCTCCTCGGCGGCGTTCTCTTTCTCGGATACCACGGAGTCGAGTTCTCTATCGGGTGGCTGACGAGCGACTGCAGAGGGATGGGGAGCGAATGAGTCGACAATCGCGCCTGCCGACGATCAGAAAAATCGACCTCCTCGCGTACGTGTTCGTGCTGTTCGGCCTAAGTTCCATGACAGAGGCGGCGGTGCTGTTGCTCGGAGGTGGAAGCGGTCTCGAGGCAGTCGGCAGAGCCGTCTGGGGCCTGTCCGTACTCGTTGGTGGCCTGTACGCGCGGGCCAACCCGAGGTACGCGGAGACGACAGAGCAAGCGTCGACGCTCCTCTACGTAGTCGCCGGGGTCGAAACAGTCGCTGTCGTCGTTCTCTTCGGACTCAGGCTCGCAACGCTGTAAAATTGAGAACACTCTGACGACAGCCGAACTGACTGAATCGCACCGCGAGCGAGGCCGGAGGCCGAGTCTCGCGGCCTTTTTCATCGACGGTTTTACCGGGGGTTGAGCGAGCGTCGGAGACGCTCGCGAACCCCCCGGAGAAAACGGTCGTGCTACTGGAACGTCCGACCGTACTCGCCTTCTTCCTTCGTCACGTCGCTCTTCTTGAAGCGCTCCTCGATCTCCTCGTAGCGCTGGCGCGTCTCGTCGGTGACGCTCGGTTGGACCTCGTCGAGCGCCTGCTCGAAGTGGTCCATCGTCACGCGGACGTTGCCGATGGACTCGGCGACGTCCTCGCGGTCGACGCTGCGGATGAACTCGCGGGAGGCGGTCATCGACGCCTCGCGGGCGAGTGCTTCCAGGTCGGCCCCGACGTAGCCCTCGGTCCGGCGAGCCAGTTTGTCGAGGTCGACGGAGTCGGCCAGCGGTTTGTGCTGCGTGTGGACCTCCAGGATCTTCCGGCGGCCGTCCTCGTCCGGCACGGGGACGTGGACGTGTCGGTCGAGTCGACCGGGGCGCAGGAGCGCCGAGTCGATGAGGTCCGGGCGGTTCGTCGTCGCGATGACGACCACGTCTTCCAGCGCTTCGAGGCCGTCGAGTTCCGTCAGCAGTTGCGAGACGACGCGCTCGCTGACACCGGAGTCGTTGCTGTTGCGGCCGCGTTCGGTCGCGATGGAGTCGATCTCGTCGAAGAACACCACCGTCGGGGCGTTCTCACGGGCCTTCTTGAACACTTCGCGGACGCCCTTCTCGGACTCGCCGACGAACTTGTTCAGGAGTTCCGGTCCCTTGATGGAGATGAAGTTCGACTCCGCCTCGTTGGCGACAGCCTTCGCGAGGAGGGTCTTCCCCGTCCCCGGCGGGCCGTAGAGGAGGACACCCTTCGCGGCTTCCATATCCATCTGCTGGAACACCTCGGGGTACTCCAGCGGCCACTGGATGGTCTCGCGGAGACGCTCTTTGGTGCCTTCGAGGCCGCCGACGTCCTCCCACGTGACGTCCGGCACTTCGACGAACACCTCGCGGAGCGCCGAGGGTTCGATACCCTTCAACGCCTCTTTGAAGTCGTCTTCGGTGACCTGGAGGCTCTCTAAGACCTCGGCGTCGATTTCGTCGGCTTCGAGGTCGATATCGGGGCGGATACGCCGGAGGGCAGTCATCGCTCCCTCCTTCGCCAGCGATTCGAGGTCCGCGCCGACGAACCCGTGAGTGTTGTCGGCGTACATGTCGAGGTCGATGTCGTCGGACAGCGGCATGTTCCGCGTGTGGACCTGCAGAATCTCCTTACGACCGTCGCGGTCCGGAACGCCGATTTCGATTTCGCGGTCGAAGCGGCCACCGCGACGGAGCGCAGGGTCGATGACGTCGACGCGGTTGGTCGCGCCGATGACGACGACCTGGCCGCGTTCTTCGAGACCGTCCATCAGGCTCAGTAGCTGAGCCACCACACGGCGCTCGACGTCGCCACCGGCCTCGCTGCGCTTGGCCGCGATAGAGTCGAGTTCGTCCATGAAGACGATGGCCGGCGCGTTCTCGGTGGCCTCTTCGAACACTTCACGGAGCTGTTCTTCGGACTCACCGTAGTACTTCGACATGATTTCGGGGCCCGAAATCGTGTGGAAGGAGGCGTCTATCTCGTTGGCGACGGCCTTCGCGATGAGCGTCTTGCCCGTGCCCGGCGGGCCGTGCAGGAGCACGCCCTTCGGCGGTTCGATACCGAGTCGCTTGAACAACTCGGGGTGTCGCATCGGCAGTTCGATCATCTCGCGGACCTGCTCTAACTCGCGGTCGAGACCACCGATGTCCTCGTAGGTGACGTCGGGACCGTCGCCACTGCCAGCGACGCCGCCACCGCCACGAATCTGTTCGGCGGGCTTCTCGCTGATGGTGATCTCGGTCGAGTCGTTGATGACGACCGTTCCCCCCGGCGACGTCTTCGCAATCTTCAGCGGGACAGACTGCCCTTGGCTGGCGATGAAGCCGAAACCGAACGGAATCTGGACTGACTGGCCTTGCGTGACTGGCTGCCCGGAGAGTTTGTCGCGGATGTGGGGACCGATGTTACCGCTGATACGAAGGTTCTGCGGGAGTGCAATCGTGACTTCGTCTGCGGGTTTGACGTCCGCTTTGTCCACGTCTACTTTGTCGTCGATGCCGACGTTGGCCTGTTGGCGGAGTCGGCCGTCGATACGGACGACGCCCGTTCCGTCGTCTTCCGGGTATCCCGGCCAGACGCGAGCGATAGCAGTTCCGTCCTTCCCTTCGATACGGATGAAGTCGCCACCGGAGAGACCCATCTCCTTGGCGGCGAGGCGGTCGATGGCGGCGAGGCCACGGCCCGCATCCTTCTGTTTGAGTGGTTTAACTGTGAGCTTCATTGTGCACCGGTGATAGTGATGACGCCGTTTTTCATAAACACTTCCGCGCCAGCGTTGGGAAGTTCGAACTCGGTCTCGAACAACCGGTCGCCGGCGTCGACGACGATGATGGCCGTCTGCCCGACGATGTCGACGTCGACAGCCTCATCAGACACTCGTAGGTCGGCCGCGACGACCCAATGGTCGTCGTAGTCGTACCGTCGGAGGAAGCGGTCGTCACGACCCTCGAATAACTGTTGACTCATGAGGAATCCTAACCACAAGTTAGTTGTCTGAGTATATAACTCTTTCTCCGAGAAATCGGCAGACAACGAAGGGTTAGCCGCGAGAAACTCGAATTGCGGTTCCGGCTCGTTGGTGTCTCCTGCGGTTTTAAGCTCTGAGACTCGAACACACGACACATGCAAACAATCACACACCACGGACGAGAGACTGCCTACCGACGGTGGTTCCGCGGCGACCCGGACGACGCAGGACCAACCGTCCTCTTCGTCCACGGGAGCGGTGGCTCACACGGCGTCTGGAAGTCACAGGCGCGACTCGCGAGCGAGTTTCCCGTCGTCGCGGTCGACCTGAGCGGTCACGGCGAGAGCGACGACGTCGACGCTGACCCGGGTGGTGAGGCCTTGGCAGCCTACGTCGACGACGTCGTCGCCGTCGCCCGTGAGACGGACGCGACTATCCTCGTCGGCAACTCTCTCGGCGGTGCCGTCGTCGTGACGCTCGCACTCGAACGTGACCTCGCACTCGACGGACTCGTGCTCACGGGAACCGGTGCGCGACTCAGCGTCCTCGAAGACCTGCTCGTCTGGCTCGAAGAAGACTTCGAACGTGCCATCGAGTTCCTCCACGAACCGGACCACCTGTTTCACGACCCCGACGAACGCGACCTCGAACTCTCGAAAGAGACGATGGAGGCGGTCGGCGGCGCGGTCACGAGTCGTGACTTTCAGACGTGCCACCGCTTCGACGTCCGAGGCGAAGTCGGCGACATCGACGTACCAACGCTCGCCATCGTCGGCGAGTACGACCAGTTGACGCCGAAACACTACCACGAGTATCTGGCCGACACGATGCCCGCGTGTACGGTCACCGTCGTCGACGACGCGGCCCACCTCGCGATGCTCGAACAGCCCGAGACGTTCAACGACGCCGTCGAGGAGTTTCTCTCGTCGATATGACCGGCGGCACTGCAGTCGACTGATTCGACTGGTCCCACAGGACATCCGTTACATCCCGTACATCCGTCGTCCGACCGACTGGTCGGCCGCGTCGCCAGCGAGGGGAGCGCACTCGCCCGGACCGTCACCGAGCCAATCGAGTTCCTGACCACAGAGCGGTCGGACCAGCGACCGTCGCCTGCGCTCCAGTAGATATCGTCTCCTCGTAATCGCGTCGAGGCTCAGTACAACTCGTCTAAGTCGGCTTCGACGTGGCTGTGTTCGTCCGCCGGAAACTCGCCGGATTCGACGGCGTCGACGTACCCGTCGATGGCCTCTTCCATCGCAGACTGTACGTCGCCGAACTGCTTTGCGAACGGCGGGACGCGTTCGCCCAATCCGAGCACGTCGTTGACGACGAGCACCTGTCCGTCACAGTCCCCGCCAGCACCGATGCCGATGGTCGGAATCGTCAGTGCGTCGGTAACCTGTGCGGCGAGGTTGGCGGGGACGTGTTCGAGGACGAGTGAGAACGCGCCGGCCTCCTCGTGTGCGCGTGCGAGGTCCAGAATCTCCTGTGCCTCCTCTTTCGAAGTTCCCTGTCGCAGGTAGCCGGTCTGTTTGACCTGTTGCGGTGTCAGACCGAGATGCGCCATGACGGGAATCCCGAGTTGGGCGAGTCGCTTCGTCAGTTCGACCGTGTGCGGGCCGCACTCCAGTTTGACCGCGTCGGCGTCGGCCTCTTTCAGCATTCGCCCGCAGTGCTCGATGCTCTGCGCTTCGTCGACGCCGATGGAGAGAAACGGCATGTCGGCGACGACGACGGCGTCGTTCGTCGCTCGAGAGACGGCCGCCGTCCGACTCTTCATCTCGTCGACAGTGACCGGGAGCGTCGAGTCGTAGCCGAGCGTCGCGTTCCCCATACTGTCACCGACGAGAATCAAGTCGACACCCGCCGCGTCGACGAGTGCCGCTGTCGGCGCGTCGTATGCGGTCAACATCGTGATAGGGTCGCGGCCGGCCATCGACCGAACGTCCCGTACAGTCGTCATAGCCGCATCTTGGCAGGGATGTCTGTTAAAGTCGTTCGGTTGACTCGGGAGTGGTGGTTCAATCGATATTTATCCATCATCTCAACACATTAATGTTTAGGCCGACCTAAAACCGAACAGCTTTTCAATTATTAGGCGGGCCTAAAACGTGCATGAGTTTAGGTGGGCCTAAATCGAGACGTGATGTGGAACGTGAACCGACCCACGAGACGACGTTCTCCGAGATGGAGGTGTCGAATGGACTACGCTGAGACGTCGAACGCGCAACTGCTCGCACAGCAGGCGAGTCGAGAGTCGAACGCGCGGACGTACCCGCGACATCTGCCGCTCGCCATCGAGCGAGCACAGGGCGTCGAAGTCGAAGACGTCGACGGCAACACGTACTACGACTGTCTGGCCGGGGCTGGAACGCTCGCACTCGGACACAACCACCCCACCGTCACCGAGGAGATGGAGCGACTACTCGCGGCGGACCGCCCTATCCACACCCTCGACATCACGACACCCGAGAAGGAGGCGTTCGTCGACGCCCTGTTCGACAGCCTTCCCGACGCGTTCGCGGACAACGCGAAGGTTCAGTTCTGTAGCCCCGCCGGGACCGACGCCGTCGAGGCGGCACTCAAACTCGTCAAGACGGCGACGGGCAACCGGAGCGTCCTCGGCTTTCAGGGCGGCTACCACGGCATGACGAACGGCGCGCTCAGTCTGATGGGTGACACGGCCGCCAAGGAGTCGATTCCCGGGCTGATGCCCGACGTCCATCACCTCCCCTACCCCTACGACTTTCGCCCGCCCTTCGGCATCGACGGCGACGAGGGCCACCGGGCTATCAGCCGATACATCGAAGGGTTGCTCGACGACCCCGACAGCGGCATCGTCGACCCCGCCGGGATGGTTGTCGAACTCGTCCAAGGTGAGGGCGGCGCAATCGCCGCCCCCGACGAGTGGACGCGCGAGATTCGACGCATCACCCGCGAACGCGACATCCCCCTGATTGTCGACGAGATTCAGACCGGCCTCGGTCGGACGGGCGAACTCTTCGCCTTCGAACACGCCGACATCGTCCCCGACGTCGTCACGCTCTCGAAGGCCGTCGGCGGCGGCCTCCCGCTCTCCGTCGTCGTCTACCGCGACGACCTCGACGTGTGGAAACCGGGTGCACACGCCGGTACCTTCAGAGGGAACCAACTCGCGATGGCCGCCGGACGCGCCACCATCGAGTACGTCGTCGAGAACGACCTGCACGAACACGCCGCCCAGATGGGCGAGCGACTGCGGAGCCACCTCGAACGCACCGCCGACCAGTTCGACGCCGTCGGCGACGTTCGTGGCCGCGGTCTGATGCTCGGTGTCGAGTTCGTCGACACCGAAGGCGAGCGCGAACCGACCGGGGCGCTCCCGGCCGACGGCGACAGGGCTACCGAGGTCCAGTCGGCCTGTTTCGACCGTGGCCTCGTCGTCGAGACGGGCGGCCGTCACGGCGCGACGGCACGGTTCCTCCCCCCGCTCGTCGTCACCCCCCAACAGGTCGACGACGTCGCCGCTATCTTCCACGAAGCGGTGGAGACGACCGCCGCACGGGAGGTGGTGGCGTGAGCGACCAGCGTCAGATGGACACGAGTCCGCCCGGCGTCGGAACCTTCCTCGGGACGGGGGCCGGTTCCGCAACCTACCGGGAGGCGATGGACGCCGCCGTCGACGCCGTCCTCGACGCCAGCGCGAGCGGCCCCTATTCGGGTGAGACGTACGACGAACTCGAAGACGAATTCGACGTCGACACGCTGCCGGATACGGGAAGTGACCTCACACACGTCGTCGAGTGGGTCGGCGAACACGTCCTCGCCAACTCCGTCGTCACGTCCGACCCGACCTGTGTCGCCCATCTCCAGTGTCCGACCGCGATTCCCGGACTGGCGGCCGAGGCGATGCTTACTGCACTCAATCAGTCGATGGACTCGTGGGACCAGAGCCCCGCCGCCACCGTCGTCGAGGAGTCGATGGTCGAGGAACTCTGTTCGCTGTTCGGTCTCCCCAACGCCGCCGACGGCGTATTCACCAGCGGTGGAACGGCCTCGAACCTGCTCGGCCTCCTGCTCGCGCGGGACCGCTACGTCACCGAGACGTTCGGTCAGCGCGTCCAAGACGAAGGACTACCGCCCGAAGCGTCGGACCTGCGGATTCTCTGCTCCGACGCCGGCCACTTTACGGCCCAGCAGTCGGCCGCCGTACTCGGGTTAGGAGAAGACGCCGTCGTCTCCGTCCCGACAGACGACGACTACCGGATGGACCCCGAGGCGCTCGACGCGGAACTCGCGCGTCTCGACGACGAGGGCAAGCGACCGTTCGCGCTCGTCGCCACCGCAGGGACGACGGACTTCGGGAGCGTCGACCCGCTCTCGGCACTCGCAGACCGGGCGGCCGAACACGACCTCTGGTTCCACGTCGACGCCGCGTACGGCGGGGCGCTCGCCGTCTCCGACCGTCATCGCGAGATGCTCGCTGGCGTCAGCCGTGCGGACTCGGTCAGTCTCGACTTCCACAAACTCCTCTATCAGCCCATCAGCTGCGGGGCGTTCCTCCTGCGTGACGGGAGTCACTACGACCTCATCGACCGGAACGCGTCGTACCTCAACCCCGAGGCGGACGAGGAGGCGGGCGTATCGAATCTCGTCGGCAAGTCGCTCGCGACGACCCGCCGGTTCGACGCGCTCAAACCGTTCGTGACGTTCCAGACGCTCGGGCGCGAGGGCGTCGCCGAACTCGTCGACTACACCCTCCAACTCGCCGACGACGTGGCCGAACTCGTCGAACGCGACCCGGCGCTAGAACTCGCCGCCGACCCGACGCTGAACGCCGTCGTGTTCAGATATCGACCCTCGCAGCAGCATTCCGACCGGGAGACGAGCGAGTGGGTCGACACCGTCAACCGTCGCATCCGCGACCATCTCTTGGAGCGCGGGATGGGCGTCGTCGCTCGCACCGAAGTCGACGGTGACGCCTACCTGAAGTTCACCCTCCTGAACCCGCAGACTACCGTCGATGACGTCGCCGACCTACTGGTGAGCGTGAAGCAGTACGGGGCCGCCATCGAGTCGGAGGTGAACGAATGACGTCCGTCGGTGCTGACTGCGAGACACCGGCCGAGCACGGTGAGTCCGCGACGATTCACGGACTGCTGAACTGCTACCTCAGAGAGACGCGGGCGTTCTCGGTTCGACCGGCCTCGGAGACGCCAGTCGAGGAAGCGGACGAGGAGAGCGACGTCGCCGTCGTTCCGCTTCCCGAGTCGAATCTGACCCTCTACGCGCCGCTCCGGTACGAGTCGCCGACGGGTCGACATCTGTTCGAGTTGCCGGTTACGTACACGGTGGGCTCCGACAGGTCCGACGAGTCAGAGAAGTCCGACCCAATCGAACTCGACGCGCCGACGCTGGCGGCGCTACTCTGTCGAGAACTTGCGCTCGCCGCCGACGGACCGACCGAGGCCGCCGCGACGGACGAAGTCCTTTCACGAGTGCTGTCCAGCAAGGAGAACATCGAACGGTTCGTCGCCGCGCGGTCGGGAGAGACGGACCGACTCTACGGGTTCGACACCTCGTTCCGAGACGCCGAGCAGTCGCTCGTCTACGGCCACCTCATGCATCCGACGCCGAAGAGTCGCGAGGGAATCGCCGAACGCGACGCGCCGACCTACGCGCCGGAACTCCGCGGGTCGTTCGCGCTGCATTACGTGCGGGCCGACCCGTCTATCGTCGCCAGCGATTCGGCACTCGACACGTCGGCCACCGAGTGGGTGAAAGCGGAACTCCGCGAGGACGACGAAGTAACCGACGAGTTCGTCGCAGACCACGTCGACAGCGACGACGTGCTCCTACCGCTCCACCCGTGGCAGGCCGACTACCTGCTCGACCGACCGAACGTCCGCGAGGCCATCGAGGACGGACTGCTCACCGACCTCGGGCAGGTCGGACGCGAGTACTACCCTACCACCTCCGTGCGGACGGTCTACCACCCCGAGTCGTCGTTCATGCACAAGGGCTCGTTGAAGGTGGCCATCACCAACTCCGAGCGGACGAACAAGCGACCCGAACTGGAACGCGGCGTCGCCATCTCCGAACTGCTCGCCACGGACCTCGGCGACGCGCTTCGAGAGCGGTTCCCCGCGTTCGACGTGATTCAGGACCCGGCGTATCTGACGCTGGACATCGGCGACACCCCCGAGTCTGGGTTCGAAGTCGTGCTCCGAGAGAACCCCTTCGAGGGCGAGGCGGCGACGAACGCGACACCGCTCGTCGGTCTCTGTCAGGACGGTATCGACGGGCCGTCGCGACTGGCGCGCATCGTCGAGACGCTGGCCGAGCGCGAAGGTCGGTCGACGGACGCCGTCGCTCGCGACTGGTTCGAGCAGTATCTCGCCGTCTCGGTCCGACCGATTCTCTGGCTCTACCTGCTCCACGGCGTCGGCGTCGAGGCCCACCAGCAGAACAGTGTCGTCGTCCTCGACGACGGCTACCCCGACGCCTTCCGCTACCGGGACAATCAGGGCTACTACTTCCGCGAGTCGGTGTACGACGACGTCGACGACTATCTTCCGGGCGTCGGCGAGCGCGCGGACACCGTCTGTCCGGACGCCGTCGCCGACGAGCGCATCCGCTACTACGTGGTGTTGAACAACGTCTTCGGTGTCGTCAACGCCCTCGGCGTCGCCGGACTCGTCGACGAACGCGACTTGCTCGAACTGCTTCGCGACGAGTTGGCGTCCCTACAGACGCTCGAACGCGGCGACACCTCGCTCGTCTCGACACTTCTCACGGCCGAGGAGGTGCGCTGTAAGGCGAACTTCCGGACGCGCGTCGAGGGACTGGACGAACTGGAGGGGTCGCTCGCGAACCAGTCGGTGTACACGGCGATTCCGAACCCGCTCGTCACCGAACTCGACGGAGAGAGACAGGAGACACAGGAGGTCAGCCGATGACCGACGCACTCGCCATCACCAACGACTACGACTACGAACGCTACGAACACGGTATCGACCGCCACGTCGGGTTCCGACCCGCCGAACTGGAGCGTGACCTCGGTCGCCTCCACGCGTGGCTGAACAGTGACCACGTCCTACCCTACTGGCAGTTGGACGACCCGCTCCCGGTGTTCCGAGCGGAACTGGAGACGAAACTCGAAGACGACCACCTGACGCCCTACGTGGGGACACTCGACCACGTCCCGATGAGCTACTGGGAGCGCTACTGGGCCGCAGACGACGTGGTTGCGGACTACTACGACGCCGACCCGAGTGACCAGGGAATTCACCTGCTGTTCGGGCCGCCGGAGTATCTGAACAATGGCTACGCCGAACCGCTCCTGCGAGCGATGACAGCGTTTCAGTTCCGCCACCCCGAGACCCAGCGCGTCGTGACGGAACCCGACGTCCGAAACGACGTGGTCATCCACGTCTTCGAGCAGTGCGGCTTCGACCCAGTTCGCGAAATCGAGATGGACGAGAAGGACGCCCTGCTCATGGTGTGCGAGCGCGAGCGCTTCGAGCGTGAGGTGCTCGCGCCGGAGCGACCGGTCGGCGGGAAGCGAGCGGAGGTGGACGCATGACGGACGACGGAGAGACAGACGAACAGGTCTACGACCTCCTCGGCGTCGGTCTCGGGCCGTTCAACCTCGGTCTCGCAGCACTCGCCGACGACGAGGACGCCGACCTCGACGCGGTCTTCCTCGAACAGAAACCCGAGTTCGCGTGGCACGAGGGGATGCTCGTCGAAGGCGCGACGCTCGAAGTCCCGTTCCTCGCCGACCTCGTGACGCTCGCGGACCCGACGAGCGAGCACAGCTACCTCAACTACGCCCGCCAGACCGACCGTATCTACGAGACGTACTTCTACGAGCGGTTCCAGATTCCGCGACGCGAGTACGACGACTACTGCAAGTGGGTCGCAGAGCGCGTCCCGGCCTGTCAGTTCAGTCGGCGTGTCGAGAGCATCGTTCCCGCCCGACGCGAGGGAGACGCGAGCACGGAAGCGACGGAAAACGACGCCGCCTTCGTCGTCACCGCACGCGACCCGGAGACGGGCGAGACACACCGCTATCTGACTCGACATCTCGCCGTCGGCGTCGGCAGTCGGCCGTTCGTCCCCGAACCGTTCGACGACCTTCCGGATGCAGACGTGTTCCACACCGCGGGCTACCTGCACAACCGCGAGCACGCACTCGACGCCGACGGTATCACCGTCGTCGGGTCGGGCCAGAGCGCCGCCGAGGTGTTTCAGGACCTGCTCGAACGCCAACCGGACAACGATTACCGCCTCGACTGGCTGACGCGCTCGGAGGGGTTCTTCCCGATGGAGTACTCGAAACTCGGTCTCCAGCACTTCACGCCGGAGTACACGCAGTACTTCTACGACCTGCCGCAGGCCGTCTCCGACGAGGTGCTGCCCGAACAGGACCTGCTCTACAAGGGCATCGACCCGGACACGAGCGACGAGATATACGAGACGCTCTACGAGCACTCCATCGGCGAGTCCGACCCGGACGTCGGCCTGCTGGCGATGACCGAAGTCGAGGACATCGAACAGGTCGAAGACCGATACCGACTGCGCTGTCGGCAGTGGCAGGAGGGAACCTCGTTCACCCACGAGAGCGACGTCGTCGTCCTCGGGACGGGCTATCACCGGCCGACGCCCGACTTCCTCGACGGACTGGAGTCGCACATCCAACGCGACGAGCGAGGGCGGTTCCGCGTCGAGGAGACGTACGGCCTCGAGACGACGGGCCTCGACGGGCGCGTGTTCGTCCAGAACGCCGAGATGCACACCCACGGCGTGGGCGCACCGGACCTCGGACTCGGGACCTACCGCAACGCCGTCATCCTCGACCAGTTGCTCGACGACTCACCGTATCCCGTCGACGAGGACACCGTGTATCAGGACTTCAGCGCCGAGTCGTTCGCGTCCTCGTCGCCGGTGACGGACCTCGTCGATGGGGGAGACAGAATCGACCGGCAGACGCCACCGAGCACCGACGACTGAGCAGTTGTAGAGAAACCGAGAGAGACCACACCGAACCACCAATGACACAGCACATCGACACGACTGACGGCATCGACGGCATCGACGACGCAGACACTCTGCTGGACGCACTGGACACGGACACCCTCGCCACCGTCGAACGCGAGTTACTCGCCAAGATGCTGGCGGAGTTCGCCTACGAGGACCTCCTCGACCCCGAGAGCGTGGGGGAGACAGACCGCGGCACGCGGTACGAACTCACCTTCGACGACGCCGACTACCGGTTCGTCGCCGAGGAGCGCCTGATGGACAGCTACCTCGTCCGCGAGGACAGCATCGAGCGGCGGGAGGAAAGTGGAGAGTGGACCGACGCTACTGACCCCGTGGCGTTCCTCCTCGACGCCCACGAAGCCATCGGCACGCCGGAGATGACCGTCGGGCACCTCGTCCGCGAGTACCGCAACACCCTCTTGGCGGATGCGCACACCAAGACGCGCCAGCGAGAGGAGGAGAACCGAGACGTCGCCGCGATGGACTACGCCGAACTCGAAGGTGAGATGACCGGCCACCCGTGGATTACGTACAACAAGGGCCGACTCGGCTGGGGGTACGACGACTACCTGAACTACGCGCCCGAACGGAAAGAACCGGTTCGACTCTCGTGGCTCGCCGTGAGTAAGGAGCGCTCGACGTTCGTCACCGTCGAAGACCTCTCGCCCGACGAACTCCTCCGCGAAGAACTCGGCGACGTGTACGAGGCGTTCGCGTCCCGCGTCGAGTCGCGCGGCCGAGACCCGGAGGAGTACTACTTCATGCCCGTCCACGAGTGGCAGTGGGATAGCACCGTCGCGCAACTCTACAGCAAGGAGATTGCCGAGGAGCGCATCATCCCGCTCGGAGAGACGCCCGATTCCTACCTCCCTGCGCAGTCCGTTCGGACGTTTCTCAACGTCGACGAACCCGAGAAGCGAAACGTGAAACTCCCGATGCGCATCCTCAACACGCTCGTCTGGCGCGGGTTGCCCGGCGAGCGAACCGAGGCCGCACCGCTCGTCACCGAGTACGTCAAGGAGATTCGCGACGACGACGAGTTCCTCCGCGACGAATGCGAACTCGTCCTGCCCGGCGAAGTCGCCGGAATCAACTACGACCACCCCGAGTTCGCGCAACTCGACGGCAACGCCTACCAGTACGACGAACTGCTCGGCACCGTCTGGCGCGAGAGCGTCGAGGGACTGGTCGACGACGACGAGCGACCGGTCACCCTCTCGGCGTTGATGCACGTCGACGACGGGACACCCGTTATCGGCGAACTGGTCGACCGCTCGCCGCTGGAGTTGGAAGCGTGGCTGGACGAACTGTTCGCGACGATGCTGCCGCCGCTGCTACACTACCTCTATCGCTACGGGACGGTCTTCTCGCCGCACGGAGAGAACACCATCCTGATTCTCGACGAGGACGACGTCCCGACACGTCTCGCCGTGAAGGACTTCGTCGACGACGTGAACGTCAGCGACCAGCCGCTGCCGGAACTGGAGCAGTTGCCGGAGGAACTGACTGATGTGTTGCGAAGAGAACCACCGGAGGGACTGTGTCAGTTCATCTTCTGCGGCCTGTTCGTCTGCGTCTACCGGTACGTCTCGAACGTACTGACCGAACACCGCGACTACTCGGAGGAACAGTTCTGGACGCAGGTGCGAGAGGCCATCCTCGACTACCAGTCTGAGTTCCCCGAACTCGAAGACCGCTTCGAGACGTTCGACCTGCTTCGACCGGAGTTCACGAAACTGTGTCTCAACCGGAATCGGATGGTGAACGAGGGCTACGGCGACACCGAGGGGCGACCACACGCCGCCGAGCACGGAACCGTCGAGAACGCGCTGCACGCCGTCGCCGGGGAGTCCGAGGAACCGCCCGCCGCCGCGGACGACTGACCTCGTTGGCCCGAACCGGCACGCATTAACCGCTTCCCTCGTATCTCCGCCTGTGCAACCAGTCGAACGCTCGAATCCGGAAGGAGTCGACTACGGATGGGTGATGCAGATGACGTTCGTCACGACCATCCTCGTCGGCGCACCCGTCGTCGCCGCGCTCTCGACACAAGTCGTCCTCCCGACGTGGGAGTCGCGCGTCGAGTTCGCCATCCGGGTCGGTGCCGTCGTCTGGATTATCACGGCCATCTCGCTGTTCGTCTACGCGAAGCGGACGAACGCGGGCGACGGCGGGAGCGACCCGGATAAAATCGAGACCGAGAACGGAACCGAGACGCGCGCAGACGACTGACGCTTCTCTCGCGTACTGCGTTTCTACTCCTCGACGTATCTGAACGCCGCCCCTGCACGCTCGGCAGTGACCTCGTCGCGTCGTGAGTCGCCGACGAAGATGGCTTCGGAGGGGTCGACCCCGAGGCCACGAAGCGTCGCAAGCAGCGGTTCGGGGTCGGGTTTACGCGTCGCCACGGAGTCACGGCCGACGACGGTGTCCACATCGTCGCTGAGGTCGTGAACGTCGAGTGCGGTCCGACAAGCCGCCTCGCAGTTGAGCGAACACACGCCGACGGGAATCTCGTCGGCGACGGTGGCGACGGTGTCAGCCAACGGTAGCCGCTGTGATTTCTCTGCGCCGACCGTCTCGTGTTCGGCGATGGCCGCTTCGACGTCGATGCGAAGGCCGTGTTCGTCGGCCAAATCGAGCATCCCCCAGAGGTCGTACTCGCTCGCGTCGACGCCCGCATCGGCGAACACGCCGATGACGTCGCTCGCGACGTCGTTCCAGTTCACCGCGAGGTGGACGAGCGTTCCGTCGAGGTCGTAGACGACGGCGTCGAACTCGGTGAGGTCGGCGACGGTGGCAGAGACGGAGTTCACGTGTCGACTCGGTGGGCGAGGAAAAAGACGACTTCGGTCGGTCCGGTAGTTGCCCGAGTCAGTCCAATACGCCGCGGGCGATGATGGTCTTCTGAATCTCGCTCGTCCCCTCGTAGATGGTCGTAATCTTCGAGTCGCGGTAGTAGCGTTCGACGTCGAAGTCGGTCGTGTAGCCGTACCCGCCGTGAATCTGGACGGCCTCGTTGGTGATGTCGACGGCCGCCTCGCTGGCGAAGTACTTGGCCATCGACGCCGCGATACGGTTGTCCTGTCCGTTGTCCTCCTGTCTCGCGGCCTCACGGACGAGCAAGCGGGAGGCTTGCAACTGCGTCGCCATGTCGGCGAACTTGTGGCGGATGGCTTGGAAGTCGCTGATAGGTTGGTCGAACTGCTCGCGGTCGTGGGCGTACTCTTTCGCGTCGTCGAAGGCGGCCTGCGCGAGGCCGACCGCTTGCGAGGCGATGCCGATGCGACCACCGGTGAGAATCGTGAACGCCGCGGAGAGACCCTTCCCCTCCTCGGTGAGGCGGTACTTCTCGGGGATGCGGACGCCGTCGAACGTCATTCCGGTCGTGTCGCTGGCGCGGAGGCCGAGTTTGTGCTCCTTCTTGCCGACCTTCACACCGTCGTAGTCGGCGGGGACGAGGAACTGGGTGATTCCTTCCTCGGTCTTGGCGAAGACGATGTAGACACCCGCACGCGTGCCGTTCGTAATCCACTGTTTCTCGCCGCTGATGACGTACTCGTCGCCGTCTCTCTCGGCGCTCGTCGTCATCTCCGCGGGGTTCGACCCGGCCTGCGGTTCGGAGAGACAGAACGCACCGACCGGTCGCCCGTCGACCATCTCGGGGAGCCACTCGTCTTTGACCTCGCTGGTCCCGAATTTGGCGATACAAGAGGTAGCGAGACAGTGTACTGAGAGCGCCGTCGCGACGGCGAGTTGGCCGTAGGCGACTTCCTCGTTGACGATGCTGTACGTCGTTCGGTCGGCACCGAACCCGCCGTACTCCTCGGGGACGGTGAGGCCCGTCAGGTCCAGTTCGGCCAGTCCGTCCCACACGTCCTCGGGGAACGTCTCTGTCTCGTCGGCCTCCTGCCCACCGGGCCGAATCTCTTCGACGGCGAACTCGTGGACGACGTCGCGAATCGCCCGCTGTTCGGCCGTGAGTGCGGAGTCGACGTCTGCGAATACCATACCGGAGAGACCGGACCGTGATGGAAAAAGATGACTAATACGGAGGCGAGTGAGTCAGCGTCGCACGGCGTCGACGACGGCTGACGGGTCGGCGTCCAACCCGCCGCCCTGCGCGAACGTCGGCCCGCCACCGCCGCCGCCGCCGAACGCGTCAGTGAGTTCCGTGACCACGTCGCCCGCAGCGACATCTCCAGTAGAGGCGACGACGACGAACGTCGACCCCTCTTCGCCCGCGACGACGACTACGTCTGTACCGTCGCCGACGACATCTTTCGCCGCGTCGCCGACGTCGTTCGGGCCGAACCCGTCGACGGTGCCGACACGCCACGTCACGCCGTCGCGCTCGACGGCGTCGAGTCCGGCGAGTCGCGCAGCGAGGACTCCACGCTTCAGGTCGCTCAGTTCGGTCTCGAGGGATTCGGTCTTCGCTCGGAGATTCCGAGCCATCTCGGGCATCGTCGACACACTGGTCCCGAGTTCGCGGGCCGTCGAGAGCGTCGCCCGCCGCTCTTCTGCACGCCGGTCGATGGCCGTCGGACCGACCGCGAACTCGACGCGGGTGAGTCCCTCACCGGGGTTCGAGCGCCCGAGCAGATGCACCGGACCGATTTTACCGGTGTTCGAGACGTGCGTGCCGCCGCAGGCGGCGACGTCGAAGGGAGTGTCCGAGTCTCCGATGGTCACGACCCGGACCGTGTCGCTGTCGCTGAACACGCCCTCTTCGGTCTTGACGTTGAACGCGACGTCCTCGCGAGAACGAGCCTCCTCGACCGGGACCTCCTCCCAGGAGACGGAAAGTGAGTCCCAGACGACGCGGTTGACGAGGCGTTCGAGGTCGACGAGCGTCTCGTCGTCGATGTCCGTGGACGTCTCGAAGTCGACGCGAACCTTCTCTGAGTCGATGTTGAACCCACCGTATCCCAGGTCGTCGAGGTACTCCCGACCTGCGCCGTAGAGGGCGTGACTGGCGGTGTGGGCACGCATACAGTAGGTGCGGAACGCGTCGTCGACGACGCCGACCGCGATGTCGCCGGCGCTGAGGTCTGGCGCCGACTCGAGCGTGTGGACCACGTCGCCGTCGCGGTGCTGAACGTCGGTGACGGTGGTGCCGGCGAGCGTGCCCCGGTCTGCGGGTTGGCCGCCGCTCTCGGCGTAGAAGTACGTATCGTCGAGGACGACGTCTGGGCCGTCGACGTCGGTGACCGTCGCTTCGAACTCGCGGACGGTCGGGTCGCTCGGTGCGAGAGACTGTGGCATGAGCGTCCGAAAACGCGCAGACGACAAAAAGATGTGAGCTTACTCGCTACTCGTCGACGAGCGAGAGGTCGAGTCGGGATTCGAGTTTGCGGATGACGGAGCCACCGACGCCCGCGCGGGTCGCTCTCCCCTGTTCGACGGCGAGGACGTCGTCCTCGTCCTCGTCGATGTCGGCGGCGAGGTCCTCGACGGTCAGTCCCTCCTCCTGTCTGGCCGCTTCGACCTTCGGGCCGTAGTCGGTGACGAGGTAGGGCAGGCGGTCTTTCTCGTAGTTCGTCCCCTCCTTCTCCCAGTGTTTCGCATCGCCCTTCTGTGCGTCGTACATCTTCGCTGCAGTCTGGGCGGCGCGCTTCTTGCGACTGACCTGCGTGTTGTCGCGCTGTTGGTCCTGTTGGCTCCGCTTGCGGTCCGTCTTCCGGTTCTCGCTGTGCGGTGCGCAGTCCGGACAGACGAGGAGGTTGGCTCCGGCGACGTTCGCCTGCCTGAGTTTCCCGCTCTGTTTCCCACAGAGTTCACAGGAGTCGCCGTCGTCGCCACCCCCGCTGCGACCGGTGGAGTACTTAGCCATAACCCTGGTTACAGAGTCTACGCGTTTAAATCCGCGGCAACTAGCTATCGGGCGATTCGGCGACGAGCGTACACCGTCGCTCAGGGAAGTGAAAGAGAGAACCGACGCCGCCGGCCGACCACGTCGAAACCTGTGGCTCGGCAGGTAGCGTCTGTAAGGATTATGCGTGGGTGATGTCCGTGTAGGGACGTCACCTGCATCGTGTTCCTCGGCGGGGTTGCCGCCTCGGACGAAGGTGGTGTGTGGACCACCCATGCGATGCGTGGGACCGGATTTGAACCGGCGGACCTCTACAGGACAGCGCCCTCAACGCTGCGCCGTTGGCCTGGCTTGGCTACCCACGCTCGCTGCGTGTCTTACTGCACTCCGTTCTTTCTCGGGGGTAAATAAAAGCGCTTTCCTTTGGGCTTGCCCCTGTCTGGCGTTCCCATCCCAAACGAGAGTCTACACTCCGAACGCTTCATGCCGACGCCACCCCGAGTTCGCCTATGGAACTGCAGCGTGTTCGAGGTCACGTCCCCGCGCTGACTGCGGTGCTGACAGTCGTGTCACTCGCACTCGTGTTCGGGGCGGTCCTCGGCGTGATTCCGTCGAGTTCGCTCCCACGAGCACCGGCGAGCGTCTTCGACGCGATTCCGCACGTCAACGCCGTCGTCAGCACCGTCGCCATCGGGACGATTCTCGCAGGCGTCCGGTTCATCCGCCGCGGCGACGTCGAGAAACATCGGGCGGCGATGCTCACGTCGCTCGCGTTGTTCGTCATCTTCCTCGTGCTCTATCTCTACAAGGTCACCGTGAGCGGGACAGCCGAGTTCGGCGGGCCGGACGCCGTGTATCGTTTCGTCTACCTGCCGACGCTGGCGATTCACATGGTGCTCGCCATCGTCTGTATCCCGCTTCTCTACTACGTCCTCTTGCTCGCCGTGACGCGTCCCGTCAAGGAACTGTACGACACGAGTCACAAGCGACTCGGGCGCGTCGCCGCAGCACTGTGGCTTGTCTCGTTCGCCCTCGGCAACGTCGTCTACGTCCTGCTCTACTGGGCGTACTGACCGGATTTCCCACGCCGTGAGAACGAGCGACACGGGGTTGTCGCTGGAGCGCCTCTCTTCGAGTATGCGTTCGACGACGACGACGAGGCGAGAGACGGACGGCGAACCGACCCAGACCACCGTCGAGGTGAAGGCGACGGGCCACGTCCGGCGCGAACTCGGATGGTCGCGTCGAGCGTTCACGTTCGAGGGGACGACGCTCCGCGACTTCCTCGACGCCTTCTTCGCCGAGTACGGCCTCCGTGAGATGCTCGTCGCCGAGACGGAAACGGAGTCGACGGCGCACGGATGGGCACGCCCCCCAGCCGAGTTACCCGGCACGTGGCGGAAGAATCCCGAAGGAGAACAGTCTCGCGTCTACGCCCGTATCTGTATCAACGGCCGGTTCAACGAACATCTCGGTGGGTTCGACGCCGAGTTACACGACGGTGACCGGGTGGCACTCATCTACCCGTTCATGTTTTGCTGCTAGATGGGAGTCGGTCAGCGGTGGAGAGACTCAGTCGTCGGCGAGCGTCTGGCCGCCGATGGTCGGGCGTTCGACGTCGCGGTCGGTCGGTTCGCCGTCGATGTCGTAGGGGTACTCGCCGGTGACACAGCCGAGACAGAGGTCCGCGCGCGACTTGCCGAGGACGTCGGCGATGGCGTCGATAGAGAGATACGCGAGGCTGTCGGCGCCGATCTCCTCACACACGTCTTCGGTCGTCTGGCCGGCCGCGATGAGTTCGTCACGCGAGGCCATGTCGATGCCCATGTAGCAGGGTGCGACGATGGCCGGCGCACCGATGCGCATGTGGACTTCCTCTGCGCCCGCGTCGCGCAACAGGTCGACGAGTTGGTTCGACGTCGTCCCGCGGACGATGCTGTCGTCTATGATGGTGACCGTCTTTCCCTCGACGGTGCTCTTGATGGGGTTGAGTTTCAGTCGAACCGCGCGTTCGCGTTCGTCCTGCGTCGGCATGATGAACGTCCGACCGACGTAGCGGTTCTTCATCAGCCCCTCCGCGAACTCGACGCCGTCGCTCTCTTCGTCGTTGTTGGCGGCCTCGGCGTAGCCCGAGGCGAACGCGCGACCAGAGTCGGGGACGGGCATGACGACGTCGGTGTCGATACCGCTCTCCTCCCAGAGTTTACCGCCGAGGTTCCGGCGGACTTCGTAGACGAGGTTGTCGTCGATGATCGAGTCGGGGCGGGCGAAGTAGACGTGTTCGAAGAAGCAGTGGGCCGTGTTGTCGGGGGAGACGAGTTGATACGAGTCGAAGCCTGTCCCGCCTTTTTCGAGGAGGACGAGTTCACCCGGTCGGACGTCGCGGACGAGTTCGCCGTCGAGAGTGTCGATGGCGGCGGATTCGCTGGCGACGACGTAGCCGTCGTCGACTTTCCCGATACAGAGCGGTCGGTTCCCCTGTGGGTCACGGACGCCGAGGACGACGTCGTCGTGCATGATCGTGAGCGAGTACGACCCGTGGATGCGTTCCATCGTTCGTTTGACCGCGCGGACGAGGTCCTCTTCGAGGAGGTTGCGTGCGAGGTCGTGGGCGATGACCTCCGTGTCGCCGGTCGAGGTGAAGGCGTGACCGAGGCCCTCCAACTCGCTCCGAATCTCGTCGGCGTTGACGAGGTTCCCGTTGTGGGCCAGTCCCAGTGCGCCGGATTTGAACGACACCGAGAACGGCTGAGCACAGCAGTTGTTGACGCCGCCCGCCGTCGGGTAACGAACGTGGCCGATACCGGCCGGGCCGTTCAACTGGTCGAGGTCGCCCTCGCCGAAGACGTCGCCGACGAGTCCCATGTCGACGTGGCTGTGCTGTTGGAAGCCGTCGTGCGTGACGATGCCGGCGGACTCCTGACCGCGATGCTGGAGCGCGTACAACGAGTAGTACAGCGGCCGTGCGGCGTTCCGGTCGGCGAGGGAGACGCCGACGACACCGCACTTCTCTGTTGGACCGTCGTGGGAGTGATCCCGCCCGTCTGCCATGGGCGACGCTGGGAGACCCAACGGTAAAAACCCTCGCCATTGTGCCGTATTCAGCCGTTTCTTTGCCGAATGTGTGCACACCTGTGCATACCTTCCGGGAGTTGGTCGACTTCCCGAGACGTGACTCAGTTCACGAAACGGCACACGAGGTGGCGTGTAGAAGTGCAGATAGCCGAGGCTGACGGTGAGAGACGACGAGTGTCGTCGCCGAAGTCGTCACTCGGCGACGTAGTTTGCGTCGGCAACCGGAAGGTCCGGTGCCGAAAGATGTTCTGTCGTGAGACGAGAAAATCGAGTCCGACTATTCGCCGGCTTTCGACTGCCAGGCGTACTCTCGACGCTTCGCCGATTTACCGAAGCCGCAGGACGAGCACTCCTTCTTCTTGACGTGGTAGGATTTCTCGCCGCAGCGACGGCACTTGACGTGCGTCGTCTTGTTCTTCTTCCCTTGGCTCGGGGTACCAGCACCGGTCATGCTTTGATTGTGACGACGTTATCGCCTCGTATAATCGTTGTGTCTTCGACCGCTTCGACATCAAGTTCACCGAGCGCATCGTCGTCGACGTCGAGGCTCTCTTCCAGCACGACGTTCATGTGCTGGTCGTAGCCCGCGAGCGTCCCGTAATACTCGGCGCCGTCCTTCAACTGCACGGTCACCGGTTCGTTCAGGGACGCTTCGAGGACGTCCAGGGGTCGTCCGCTCATGGCAAAGACGCTTCGCGTTTCGGTATTAAACATACTGGTTAGTCTCCCGTTTCGGTCGTCCACTTTGCCAGAATCTCTCTCCGTATTGTCTGTTCGGCGTCACAATCGAGGCACCGACGGGGAGTGTAGTGGCGTCACGTTCCGGATTATCTGAGACTCACGCTCGCCCGCGTGGACCACTCACGACTGCGACGGGCACACGAGATGCTCATCACGTAACTCGCGTCAGAAGGGTGGGACTGGGATTCGAACTCACTCGCAACTCTCCGAGTTGCTCGCTGCTCGAATCCCCGACGTCTCGGTTCACTGACTCACGCTAGCTGCGAGTACACGAGGTACTCGCTGTAATTGTTCGTCCGTAAACACGGTGGGACTGGGATTCGAACCCAGGAAGCCAAAGGCTACCTGCTTTCAAGGCAGGCGCAATAGTCCACTCTGCCATCCCACCCGCGTCAGCACGTACCGAGTCGTGGGTCTAAGAACTGTCGGTCCTCAATCGCGGACGACGGTAGTGCCGCCGTCGTCGGCGACGACACGGAGACCGATGTCACGCACGAACGTCGCCGTGTGCTTCGGGACGATTCGCTCGGCAGCGATACGTGATTCGAGCAGCGGCAAGAAGGTGAGTAGGTCCTCGCCAGTCTCGACGACCGGTTGCATCGGCACGTACTCGACGCTTCTGTCGGCGTCGTCCGCTCTGTCGACCAGCGTCTCGACTTCGGGCGCGGCGAACGCGCCGTCGAAGTTGATTGGCTCCCGGAACGCCGCGTAGTAGACGCGGCCCGCGGTCGACGGCCCGAGAACCACGTCGTTGGTCCGGAGTTTCATCGCCGCCGAGTCGATTGCCATCCGGGTGAGGAACGGCGCGTTGCCGCGGACGACGGCGGCCGACTGGACGTCCTCCTCGCGGAGGAGATGGGTCACCGTGTTGCCCGCGCGGGCGTCGAACGTCGACCCCACTTGCACTTCGAATCGGACGTCGCTCGTGTCGCCGAGTGCGTCGACGACGAGCGCGCGCACTTCCGCTTCGGCGCTCTCCTCGCCGTGATACGCCTCCGGGATGAGGTCGTCGGGGCGGTAGTTCACGAGCAGGTCGCCACCCGAGCGTTCGGCGGCGATGAAGGCGTCTTTCAGCGTCGCGGCGTAGAATTCGGCGGCTTCCTCTTCCGTGAGCGGACTCGTGGCGGCCAGTTCCGACCCGACGAGTCCGGGGCGTGGGGGGTCTGCGAAGACAGCGATGACGGTCATATCCCACGGTGGAGGTGCGAGACTCTTGAAGTCGCTGGTCTGTGCACACCAGACAGCGAGGGGAGTAAGGAACGTGTACCGTTAGACGGCGTCGCATTCGACGCTATCGCTCCGGCCGAGTCGTGCGAGAGACTCAGGCTCCGTAAGCGGCCCATGTTCAGGTGTGAGAGCCTGGTACACTGAGTCGTGATTCCCGGAACCAACCCGCTCGGTGAACTGTTTGGCGTGTACGCCGTCGCTTCGACGCTCGTCATTCCGTTCGCACTCGGTGCTGGGTTCGACGAACGCACCACGAGCGTCGTCAGTATGACCGCTGGAATCACCACGATTGGTCTCTTCCTCGCATGGCACCACCTCCCGGAACTCTACCGCACCGTTCTCCCCTCGCAGTGACTCTCCAACCCCGCGCCAACCCCGCTCTAACCTCCCGCGCCAACCTCCCACGTACTCTCTCTCTCTCCGCATCCGTACACCTCCACTCCCTGCTGACGAACACGGCCCTGCCGACTCGTTTATTACGATACTGACCGACCGACCGGTATGAACGGTCTCGGACTGCTCGCCCGTCTCGCAACCGCCGTCGTCGCCCTCTCGGCACTCGGTGCACTCGCTGGTCTCGTCCTCGGACTCCTCACGACGTCGTATCTCGTCGCGATGCTCGTCACCCTCGTACTCGTCGCGCTCGTCGTCGTCGGCTTGACGGCACTCGGTGTCGGTGGCACTGACGGGACGGAGACGACGTACTGGTGAGAAATCGAACCGACCCCGCGCTCGACCGACTCAGCGGCTCTGACGGCCCTTCGTCTGGCGATAGTCGCGTGAGAAGACGTTCTCGACCATGTGTTCGACGAACGCCTCGGTCTGTGCGTCCGTCTGCCGGTCGAGTTCGACCATCGGGACGAGTTCGAAGCCACGGCCCCGAATGGTCGTCGCGTGTTCTTCGTCGACGTCGAAACTGTCGGGACGGCGCGTCGTGTACTCGACGGCGAGTTCTTCCAGTGCTCGCTGGCCGATGGGGACGATGAGTTGGGGGTTTATCATCCGAATCTCCGCGTTGAGGTACGGTTCGCAGGTGGCGACTTCGTCGTCAGAGGGCGGTCGCTCCGGGTGACGACAGCGCGTCAAGTTGGTCAGAAAGACGTTCTGCAGGTCCGGTTCCAGCGTGTCGGGGTCCGAGCGTGCGAAGCCCAGTTCGCCGAGAATACGTTGGAGTCGCTCACCCGCCTCGTCGCCGACGAACGGGACACCGGCGGCGTCGGCCGACTCGGTCGGCATCTCACCGACGAAGACGAACTCCGCGCCGACGTCGCCGTAGCCGTGGACGACGTTCGAGCGCGTCTCACAGAGCGCAGCACAGTTCGTGCACTCGGCGTCCATGCTGAAGGGGTTCTCGAAGGTGTCCTGATGTGCGTCCACGGTCGAACGTGGAGGTGGAGCACTAAAACTCCCGGCTATCGCTCGATACCGCCCTGCGACTTGATGTTCATGATGTGCCGAACGTTCAGGTAAATCTCCTCGGGCGAGGTGTTCCCTTCGTCGTCGTAGAGGTCGCTGACGCGGTAGAGGATGGCCGAGAGCTGTTTGCTCTCGGAACTGTCTCGCCGCACGTCTTCGGCAATCTCGCGGAGGAACGCGACTCGTTCCGGGTCGGCGGGGAACTCGGCGTCGCTGTCGGGTGCCATCTCCCAGTCGGGGTCGTTCTCCTCTTCGCCGCCGACCGGTGCCGACTCGTCGTCACTCACCTCGCCGCCGACCGGTGCCGGCTCGTCGTCACTCATCGCTGCAGTTTGACCTTCCGCCGGTTGACGATACCGACGTTGTTGGCGACGTTCTCGGTCAGCACGCGGAACGCGTCGGCCGTCTCGCTGTCCTCGTCGAGGACGATTGGCTTCCCGCCGTCGCCGCCGGAGCGAACCGCGGGGTCGAGCGGAATCCCGCCCAAGAAGGGCAGGTCGTTCTCGTCGGCCATCGCCTTCCCGCCGCCGGAGCCGAATATCTCGTGGAAGTTGCCACAGTCCGGACACCGGAACCCGGCCATGTTCTCGGCGATGCCGAGCACGTTCGTGTCGTGCTTGCCGAACATCCGGAGTCCCTTGCGGGCGTCGTCGGTGGCGACGTCCTGCGGCGTCGTGACGATGACCGCCCCCGTGAGCGGGAGCGTCTGGAGGACGGTCAGTTGGGTGTCGCCCGTCCCCGGCGGCAGGTCGAGCACCATGTAGTCCAGGTCACCCCACTCGACGTCCTCGACGAGTTGGGTCAGAATCTTGTGGACCATCGGGCCGCGCCAGATGACCGGGTCGTCCTCGCCGACGAGGAACGCCATCGACATCAGTTTCATCCCGTACTTCTCCGGCGGGACGATGCGCTGTTCGGACGTCGCCTGCGGTCGTTCTCCGGCGTCGACCATCCGCGGGACGTTCGGGCCGTAGATGTCGGCGTCGAACAGGCCGACCTTCGCACCGAGTTTCGAGAGACCGGCCGCGAGGTTGACCGCGACGGTCGACTTGCCGACACCACCTTTCCCGGAAGCGACGGCGATGATGTTCGTCACTCCCGGTAGTACCTGTTCGTCGCGCGAGAGCGACGAGGGGAGTTTCGCCGACAGGTCCACCTCGTCGAAGTGCTCGCCGAGGACCTCTCGGACTCGGGTCGCAATCTCTGTCTCGTGTGGCGCGTAGGGTGCGCCGAGTGCCAGCGACACTCGGACGGCGTCGCCGTCGACGTCGACGGCGTTGACGAGACCGAGCGAGACGATGTCGTCGCCGAGGTCCGGATCCTCGACCGAACTGAGTAAGTCGCGTACGTCCGCGTCGTTCATGTCCCAAAGTGGGGTCGTGCGGCGAATAAGACTAACGACCCCGTCGTCTCCCACTCTCGGCAGGTATCGCGGGTTTCTGGTACGCTCCGCCCCATCGCCGCAGGCGCGGGCGTTAAGTCGGTCTCCTCCCTATCTCGTCTAATGACGTTCAGCGCCTCCTACTACTGCCCCCACTGCGAGACGATGGTCGAACTGGAACGTGACGCGTATCTCGCCGACAAGGCAGTCACACCGTATCCCTTCGAAGGCTGGGAGTACGCCGCACCCGACGAGGCGTTCGAAGACGCCGAGGGCGTCCGCTTCGTCTGTGGCGAGAGCGACGGGCCGGGTATCGAGTGGCGGACGAACCCGTGGAACGAGACCGAGGAAGGCGAGTACGAAGAGGAAACCGACCTCGGTTGTGGCGAACCGTTCTACCTCAGTTTCGTGAAGTTCGCCGACGGCGAGGAGCTCGACCCGAGAGCCCCTGCCGAGTACGTCCGGCTCAGCGAGGGGATGAGTACAAAAACCCCCCGCGGCCCGACGTTCGAGCGCTGAATCTTTGTTCGCCCGTTTTTCGGGTTATCTACTCCTCTACCTGCCGAATTCGATTCGTTATATTCGTCTCGACTCTCCCCCATCCCAAACTGTTTGGGAAGAGTCCCTATCCGGATTCCATCTGTTAGCATAGATAGGAGTTCCACTAATGGATCCCCACAAACCGGAATGCCATAACCCGTCGCAGTCGCTGCAGCAGTCGCGTTTGCAGGCAGAGCGAAACACGGCCGCCGAGCAGACGGAAGACGCCATCATGGCCGTCGTCGACGACGCAGGAGACCACGAGCAGTTCGTCATCGCGGATACGACCCGCGACGACGCGTGGGTCACTGTCGACGCCGACGAGAGTCTGCTGCTCGACGAGTGGAGGTAACGACCAATGAGTGTACGCGATACGAATCAGACCGACTCTCACTTCACGCAGATGCAGAACCGTCTCGAAGAAGTGAACGCGATGGTGTCCGTCGACACGATGCGACGGCTTCCATCGCCTGTTCCCGAAGACGAACGAGTCACAGAGGAGGAGTAGCGGAGTAACCGAAACCGACGTAGACGTTGGCTGGTGGTGACTGGGAGGACACCACCGACCGTGAGCGTGGACTCACGGCACTTGCGAGTCACCCTCCTGTCCGAGCGGTGGGACAGTTCGTCCCTCGACGAGTTGTGGTTGGTACTCGTCGGCTTCCGCTTATCCCTTGATGTTGCAGACCGGGTAGGTTCGCGCGACTTTGTCGCCGATGCCGAGGTCGTCGCTCACGCGAACGACTTCGTCGACGTCTTTGTAGACGCCGGGAGCCTCCTCGGCCACCGTCGCACCCGACTGTGCCTTGACGTAGATTTTCTCTTGGTCGCGGAGTTCGTCCTGGACCGTCTCTCCCCAGAACTCCTGTTTGGCCTGCGTCCGCGACATCACGCGACCCGCACCGTGGGCCGTCGACCCGAACGTGAGGTTCATCGACTCCTCGCCGCCACGGAGGACGTAGCTCCCCGCACCCATACTCCCGGGGATGATGATGGGTTGGCCGACGTCGCGGTAGGCTTTCGGCACCTCGGGGTGACCGGCGGGGAACGCTCGCGTCGCACCCTTCCGGTGGACGTAGAGTTCGCGCTCCTCGCCGTCGACGGTGTGAACTTCCTTCTTGGCGATGTTGTGCGCGACGTCGTACAGCAGTTCCATCTCCATCTCCTCCCAGTCGCGCTCGAAGACGCGCTCGAACACCTGTCGCGTCCGGTGCATGATGAGTTGGCGGTTGACCCACGCGAAGTTGATGGCGGCGCACATCGCGCCGTAGTACTCCTCGGCCAACTCGGACCCAGCGGGGGCGGCGGCGAGTTCTTTGTCCGGCAAGTCGGCGAGCAGGTCGGCGTGCTCCTTTTCGATACGGCGGAGGTAGTCAGTGCAGGTCTGGTGGCCGAGACCCCGTGACCCACAGTGGATGAGTACGACGATTTGGTCTTCTTCGAGACCGAACGCCTCGCCGACTTCGGGCCGGAACACGTCGGTGACGCGCTGGACTTCGAGGAAGTGGTTGCCCGACCCGAGCGAGCCGATTTGGTTCTTCCCTCGGTCCTTCGCCTTCTGCGAGACGGCGTCGGGGTCGGCGTCGGGGCGCATCCCCTCGTCCTCGCAGTGGGCCAGGTCGTCTTCGGTGGCGTAGCCGCGTTCGAGCGCCCAGTCCATCCCGCGGGCGAGAATCGCCTCGACGGTGTCGATTCCTTCCTCGACGATGCCGCCGCCGCCGAGACCGGAGGGGACGTTCGCGAAGAGTGAGTCGACGAGTTCCTCCTCTTTGCCCTGCAAGTCGTCGTAGGTGAGGTTCGTCCGCATCATCCGGACGCCGCAGTTGATGTCGTAGCCGACGGCTCCGGGCGAGATACAGCCGTTCTCCGCGTCCGTCGCGCCGACGCCGCCGACCGGGAAGCCGTAGCCCTGATGGCCGTCGGGCATACAGAGCGCGTGCTTCGTCATACCGGGCAGATGGGTCGCGTTCTTCAACTGCTGGAGCGTCTTGTCGTCGCCGATCTGTTCGAGTAGGGGTTCGGAGGCGAGGACGCGCGCCGGAACGCGCATGTCGTCTTCTCGCGCGATTTCCCACACGTGCTCTCGGACGCGTTCGAGACGGATACCGTCGAACTCCTTCGAATCTGGAGACTCGTCGTCAGTCATACGCGAAGAGACGAGAGCCGTTCGGAATAGCGTTGCCGTCCGGGTCTGTGATTACCGGCCGTCGTCGGGAGCGATTCGACCGCGAACGAGTCCGTCGTCGACGGCGTCCGAGTCGCTCGTCTCGCTATCGACGTCCTGTAGCCAGGCGTCGAGCGAGAACGGACCAGCGCCCGTGACGAGCAGTGCCGACACGAGACCGAAAAGCGAGATATGGGCGAGCACCGGGTCGTCCGGGAGGCCGAACAGCGTCGTCGTAAACAGCGCGAAGGCGACACCCGAGAAAGCGCGCGTGAACAGCCCCGCGATGAGCATTACGCCGACGAGCGCCTCGGTCAGTCCCGCACCGACGACCCACAGTTCGGGGGCGACGGGGACGACTGCTGTGAGGTCGTACTTCGCGACGACGGCGAGCGCCTCGCCAGGGTTCATCAGCTTCTGGGCGACGCCGAGGTAGATGAACGAGAGACCGAGACCGACCCGGAGGATAGTCGGAACGTACGTCTCGTAGGGTCGGACGCGCTCGACGAACGGCACCGCGACGGCCCGGTAGAACGGGTCGATTCGCGAGTAGAACGTTCGGTCGTCGGCCGCGAGTTTCGCGACCAGTTGGTCGGCGCTTGGACGGCCACCACCGACGAGCGCGAGTGCGATAAACGCCGGGACGTACTCGAAGGCGAGCACGAGCGACGGGTCGAAGACGAGACCGACGAGATAGGCGAGGAGGCCCGTGGCGGCGACGAGGCGAGTTCCGAACCCGAAGAGCAGTAGGAAGCCGACGGTGATGCCGAAGAGGCGGACGAACGTCGGCGCGGCGGGTTCGACGATGGGGGCGAAGAAGTACCCCGAGAACCCCGCACCGACGAGCGGGAGGCCGACACTCAACCGTAAGAGCCACGGGAGCAGGTCGCGGTAGTCGGCGAGCGACGACCGGAGCACGGCGACGTCGTGCTGCGCGGGACGGACGCGGAGGTAGCCGACCAGTCCGACACCGACGGCGACGGCACCGAGTCCGAGGACGACGAGGTTGAACGGGTTCGACAGCGCTTCGACGAGGAATTCGAGGACGGCGACTGGTTCGCTTCCGGGCGTTACGTACTTCACGTGTGCACTGGCGACGCCGGCGCTAGCGAACAGCGTGGCGAGCGCCGTGAGTGCGATTGGGAGACGCCGGGTCACGAATATTACTTCGGACCCGAGTACCCTTAATGCGTCGCAGATTCTCAGAGCCACAGATGCTGAAAATTACCACCGACAGCCGTCGAAGCGGGTATCTTTGATGCAGAATCAGACGTCGAAGACGACGTATCCGCGCCAGCCGTCGGGCGTCTCCTCGACGGCCATCTCGGAGTAGGTGACGGCCTTCACTTCCCGGGCACCGAGTCCCTGCAGCGGGACGCCTCGGGCGCTCGCGTCGACGACCCACTGTTCGCCCTCCTGTCGGACTGTGGCACGGTTCTCCACCGGGAGGACGGCCCGAACGTCGCGTTCGTAGATGAGGTGGTCGAGGTAGTCGAAGAGGACCGCTTCGCAACTCTCTGCACGGACGGTGAGCGAGAAGCGCTCGCCGTCGTCGGGAATGGACTCGCACATCGCCGCCGCGAGTCCGTCGGCGAGTGCGCCGAACAGTCCAGCGAGGTCAGACGCGGTGGCTTCCACGGCGACGTCGGCCGTGTGGTCACGCAGTTCGAAACTCACGTTCCGAGAGTCGACACCGGGAGACAAGTGGGTTCCGTTCGGTCGCCGAACCGACTTGTCGGTCTCGCTAGCTGTCGACGGTGGAGTTATATCCTCCCCTCTGTTATCTCCGTGGTAGTGAGCGTCAACGTTGAAAAGCGAGTGGACGCGCCCGGAAGCGATACGTACGCTCGAGAGGCGTGGGAGCTGAAAGAGCGCATCCGCCAGCGAGAGGACGTGCTGAAACAACGGCGCGGCTTCTTCATGGACGCCTATCGCCGTTCGACCACGCACCTACTGTTCGAAGACGACCGACTCCTCGGCTTCGCGTCGACGCGACGCGACGGCTACATCCTCTTTCTCGCAGTCGCCCCGGAGGTTCGCGGCGAAGGCTACGGCGAACGACTCGTCGCCGAAGTCGCTACCAACCACCGTTCTGTCACGTGTCACGCACGGACGACGAACGAACCGGCGCTCGACTTCTACAAACATATCGGCTTCACCGTCAAACGTCGTATCGACAACTACTACGAGGACGGCGGCGACGCCTACTATCTCAAACTCGGAGAAGGCGGTCTACGAGACAAACTGAGCGATTTCATGCGTCGGTGATTCGGGGAGACAGCTCCGACTCCAGCAGACCGGTGTCTTACTACCGAGAGCACCACCGTCAGGTCACTTCGCTACGAGCGTTTCACGGCGAACGGTTCGACTGCGCTCCGAATCCGGTGGGCCGTCTGTCTGGCGTGTGCGGCACTCGGCGAGAGCAGCGTCGTTCGGTAGGCCAATCGTGACCCGGTACTACCGTCGGAGAGACGAACGGGGGTGAGTGCCCCGAGTCGGAACCCCGAGTGACTCCGGAACTCGTAGCCGTCGTCGGTGGGACGGACGGCGACGTCGGTCACTCGGTCCGTGATTCGACGACGTGCATCCTCGACGGAGAGCGAGAGGTCGAGCGTCGCGTAGTTGCCCTTCACGGACGAACCGACGCGTGAGAGACACTTGACTCGTGTGTTGCACCCCCGTGGGCGGGGGCAACGAAAACGACTAAACCCGCGTCTCCACAACCGATGGAAAGCGATGGACGCTCGGACGCGTGAGTATCTCAAAGGGCGGTTCGGTGACTACTACCGGCGTGCAGTGGTGACGCCACCGCCGGATGCAGACGCCCGCGAGTGGGGGTACATCCCCTGGACGGCCGGTGCAGGGACGACGATGGTTCGTCACGAGTCGCTGCTCAACCTCGGCCACATCGGAGATTTCCTCGCGCGCGAAGCGCCGCGGCACGCCTACTTCTCGGCCGCGCGCTACACCGACCCGAGCGCGAACGCCATGAGCGACAAAGACTGGCGCTCGGCGGACCTCGTCTTCGACCTCGACGCCGACCACATCCCGGCTATCGACCCCGAAGGGACGAGTTACAAGGGGATGCTGACCGCCTGCAAGCAGTCACTGCTCAGCCTCCTCGACATCCTCGAAGACGACTTCGCGTTCGAGGAGTTGGAGATCGTCTTCTCCGGTGGCCGAGGCTATCACGTTCACGTCCGCGACGAGGGTGTCCGTGAACTCGACAGCGAGGCGCGACGGGAAATCGTCGACTACATCCGGGCAATCGACCTCGACGTCGACGGACTCGTCAGAACGCGCGCGTCGGGCCCGACGACCCAACGCGTCCTCCGGACGGAAGGCGGATGGGGAAAGCGAACCCACGACCGACTCCTCGCGTTCGTCGACGAACTCCAGTCGATGACCGAGGAAGAGGCACTGGAGCGATTACAGGAGCTCGACGGTATCGGCGAGGGTCGGGCGACGACGATTCTGGGGGCGTTCGAGCGCAACCCGCAGGCGATAGAGACGGGGAACGTCGAAGCAGGTGGACCCGGACTGCGGATGCTGGTCGAAGCCCTGGCACACGAAGTCGTCGAAGACCAGACTGCACCCATCGACGAACCGGTGACGACGGACCTGCGACGACTCATCCGCCTACCGGGGAGTCTCCACGGCGGCACCGGCTTCGAAGTACAACGTATCGAGCGCGATGCGGTCGACGAGTTCGACCCGCTCGTCGACGCCGTTCCCGACCGATTCACCGGCCGGGAGATTCGCATCGACGCGGCCGAACAGGGGACTGTCGACCTGCTCGGGGAAAGGACTAATATCGAACCGGGAGTCAACACGGTTCGTGAATGTGTGGGCGTGTTTCTGATGGCACGCGGTGACGCGGAGAAAGCCAAAGAATGAATCTCGACGAGTTACGGACGGTCCAATCGAAGGAACGACGGAAAGATAGCCTCCAGCATCTCCGCGATTCGTTCTACGGCGACGTCGCCGACTACATCGCGGCGCTGAAAGACGAGCGGAACGGGGCGGCCGAACAGGCCGACGACCCCTTTTCCTCGCCGGAGGTGTCGCGACTGACCGACGAGATAGAGACGGCCGAGGAAGTCGTCGAAGCCGTCTACGAACGGCGCGTCGGTAAGGTCGTGAAACTCGCCAGTTTCGCCGCCGCCGACATGCCCGTCGACGACGACGGGATGACCGCAGAAGAGAAGGCGCTCTTCGACGACTTGGTCACTCGAATCGAGACGAACAAGACGAACGTCCTCGACATCTTGGCCGGCAAACGTCGGCCCGGTGAGGTTCAGACTGAGTCGCCAGCAGCGTCAGAGCCGTCCGACGCGACGCCGACGACGTCCGAGACGACGGCGGCGACCGAGAGCGAGAGAGAGCGGACGGAGCCCCAACCCGCCGAGACCTCTCCGACGAACGAGACGGCCGAGTCACCCGGTGTCCTCGCGGACGTGATGGGTTCCGGTGAGTCTGGGACGTCCGACGACGAGACGGCCGGGGAGTCCGGCCACACGCCCGTCGAACCGGAGGCGGCCCCGCCAGGTGCAGGGTCCGACGAGACCGCGCCCTCGTCGAGCGAAAACCGGTCGACGGACGAGGCCACAGCGCCAGAGCCAGAGCCAGAATCGGCCGGCAGTGACACCCTGGACGACGACCACGAGCGGACGACAGTGCGTATCACCCAAGACGTCGGAGCCATCTTCGGCGTCGACGAACGCGAGTACGACCTCGTGAAAGAGGACGTCGTCACACTGCCGACGACGAACGCCGAACCGCTCATCCAGCGAGAGGCGGCCGAGCGACTCGACTAGCGATTCGGTCGTCTGTTGCGGGTTTCGCTCAGCAAAAATGTCGAGTACTCACTGCGGCCGTCGAGCACGTTAGCCAGCGAACTCCGCCAGTTCTTCGTTCAACTTCTCCGTCTCGTCGGCGACGAGTCCGTGGCCGCTGTTCTCGAAGCGCACCAGTTCCGCGTTCTCGATGCCGTCTTCCAGTACTTCGGCCGTAATCTCGAACGGCGTAATCTCGTCGTGGACGCCGTGGTAGATTTTGGTAGGGACGGTGATTCCATCCATGTCCGGTCGAAGGTCGGCGTCGCGGAACGTCTCGGCGGAGGCGGCCGTCGCCAGTCCCGAGGCGTCCATACCGAGACTCCACAGCCACTCCATCATCTCGTCGCTCTGCTCGGTGTGGAACAGCATCTGTCCGAACTCCGCGTTCATCGCGGCCCGGTCGGTCCGTGCGCCCTCGATGAGCGGGTTCAGTTCTTCTTCGTCGAGTCCTTCCGGAAAGTCGGACTTCTTCGTGAGACACGGACTCGCGGCGGCGAGAAGCGCGAGTTTGTCGACGTGGGCCTCGTCGTGGCGGTTCATGTAGTGGGTGGCGATACCGCCGCCCATCGAGAACCCGGCGAGCGTCACACCGTCGACGTCGAGTTCGTCGAGGACGGCCTTCAGGTCGTCCGCGAAGCGGTCGTAGCTGTAGTCGCCGTAGGGTTTGTCGGACTCGCCGTAACCGCGGTGGTCGATGCCGATACACCGGAACCCCTCGTCCAGCAAGTAGTGATACTGGTACTCGAACATCCGGTGGCTGAGCGGCCACCCGTGGAGGAAGACGATAGGGTCGCCCTCGCCCATGTCGCGTACGAATATCTCGGTCCCATCTTCGGCTTGTACGTGAGTCATGCACAACGAGTGACGTGACGAACGGGCATATAGCTGGATTAGGCGGTGATACCGCCCGCGATACCAACGGTTTCCCACGCTCAGAAACCTAGAGCATAAACTAGCTGGCCCGTGAGGCGAGCGAGATAGAAACCGGTTTGCTGCTTCGTCCGACAGAGAGAGACATGCTCAGTGTCGGCGACACCGCCCCGGCGTTCGAACTGCCCGATCAAGACGGCGACTCGGTCGCCCTCTCCGATTTCCGCGGCGACTCCGTCGTCGTCTACTTCTACCCGCGTGCAGACACGCCGGGATGTACGACAGAGGCCTGTGGCTTCCGTGACTCGTGGAACGAGTTCGAAGCGCGCGGGATTCAGGTGCTCGGCATCAGCGACGACCCAGTCTCGGACCTCGAGGCGTTCGCCGAGAAGTTCGACCTGCCGTTTACGCTCCTCTCAGACGAGTCCGGCGACGTGTCGAGCGCATACGACTCCTACGGCGAGAAGAACATGTTCGGCAACACCTTCGACGGCGTCTTCCGCAACACGTACGTCGTCGGACCGGACGGCGACATCACTCACGTCTACGAAGGCGTCTCGCCCGAGGGACACGCCGACGCGATTCTCTCCGATATCGAGTGAGGAGGACGTTCCGAATCGCTTATCTGCGAGTACCGACCAGCGGTCGTACTGCACGGCTCGTTTTCTTCGCTGTGAGGCCCGCAGAACACACCACGTTTCCGGTGAAAGAAACTTGTCACTAGTTGTTCGTTTGTCGAAGACGGCGCTCCGACACAGAACATCGAGAACTGTCGTCGGTCACGGACGACTGGCGGTTCGAGAGCCGTCTCAGTAGCCGCGTGTGACGAGGTAGTCCGCGATGTCGCAGAGCAGTTGTCGCGCCTCGTTGTCCGGGAGGACTTCGAGTCGTCGCTTACTCTGTTCCGTGAGGTCGCGGGCCGTCTGTCGGGCGTACTCGATGCTACCGACCGCTCGGAGTCGCTCGACGGCGACGTCGATCTCGTCCTCGGAGACGTCCTCGATGCGCTCGCCGTCGACGAGTCCGTCGACGTCAACGCCCTGCTGGCGGGCGTGGAGCGTGATGAGCGTCTCTTTGTCCTCGACGAGGTCGGACCCGCGCTGTTTCCCGAGTTTGTCGCTCAGGACGGTCAGGTCCAACACGTCGTCTTGAATCTGGAAGGCTCGACCGGAGTCGATACCGTAGTTGTAGAGCGCCTCGACGACGTCGTCGTCGGCACCGAGCAGGATGGCCGGGATGGCCGCCGCTGCGCCGTAGAGGACGGCCGTCTTGTGCTCAACCATGTCGAGGTACTCCTCGGGGAGTACTTCGGTCTCGGACTCGAACTGAACGTCGAGTGCCTGTCCTTCACAGATTTGGGTACAGGTGCTGGCGAGCATCCGCATCGCGCCGAGTCCGTTCTCGGGGCGTGCGCCGGTCTCGGTCATAATCTCGAACGCCTTCGAGTAGAGCGTGTCGCCCGCGAGGATGGCCGTCTCGGTGTCGTAGGCCTTGTGTACCGCGGGGACGCCACGGCGAAGGTCGTCGTCGTCCATGATGTCGTCGTGAATGAGGGTGAACGACTGGATGACCTCCAGACTCACGGCGGCGGCCATCACGTCGATGTCGTCACCTTCGAGGGCGGGGAACGACCGGTAGTCCGTCGACAGCGGTTCGACGTCGGCGATAGCCTCCGCGGCGAGCAGCGACACCGTCGGTCGGAGTCGCTTGCCGCCCGCCTTCAGGAGGTAGCGCGCTGCCTCGTAGAGCCGTTCCGGTGGGGCCAGTGGCAGGTCCTCGTCGATGGCGTCGTTGACCAGTTCGCGGCGCTCGGCGACTGCGGCGAGCACCCGTTCTTCCGTCGCTTCGGAGCTCATTACTCTACGAGCTGAATCATGTTGCCGTTGCGCGTCACGTGGACGTCACGGCCGAGTTTGTAGCCCATGCTCTCACAGAGGTCGACGTACGGGGCGAACCCTTTGAGATCCTGGTGGGCCGGGATGACGTGCTTCGGCTGGAGTGCGTCGAGCATCGCGTAGTGGCCTTCCTCGCGGAGGTGGCCCGAGACGTGGATGTCGTCGTAGATGCGTGCACCCTGCATCTTCAGGAGCTTCTCCGACTGGTAGCGCTGCCCTTCGTTGGTCGGCTCCGGGATGACTCGCGCACTGAAGATGACCTTGTCACCTTGGTCCAGTTCGTACGGCGTCTCGCCGCGACCCATCCGGGTGAGCATCGCGCGTGGCTCGCCCTGGTGACCCGTGACGATGGGCAGGAAGTTCTCCTTGCCCTCCTTCATGATTCGTTTGAACGTGCGGTCGACGGACTTGCGGTGGCCGTACATCCCGAGGTCGTCCGGGAAGTCGACGAAGTTCAGGCGCTCTGCGGTGCCGGAGTACTTCTCCATCGAGCGACCGAGGAGCACCGGCTGACGGCCGATGTCGTTGGCGAACTCGACGAGCGAGGAGACACGAGAGATGTGCGAGGAGAACGTCGTAGCGACGATACCGCCGTCGTAGTCCTCGACGGAGTGCATGACGTCTTCGAGGTGGCGACGGGCGACGGACTCGGAGGGCGTGCGGCCCTTGCGTCCGGCGTTCGTACAGTCCTCGATGTAGGCGAGGACGCCGTTGCCCTCGCGACCGATTTCGCGGAAGCGGTCCATGTCGATGGGGTCTTGGAGGACCGGCGAGTGGTCCATCCGCTTGTCGAGACCGTAGACGACCGCACCCTCGGGCGTGTGGAGGACGGGGTTGATGGCGTCGATGATGGAGTGCGTCACGTGGACGAACTCGAGGTCGACCTTTCCGGAGTCGCCGATGGACATCGTCTCACCGGCGCTCATCTTCACGAGGTCGTTCTCGACGTTGAACTTGTTCTCTCCCTGGACCTGCTGTTTCACCAGTTCGATGGTGAACGGCGTCGCGACGACGGGAGCGTCGTAGCGGTGGGCGAGTTTGGAGATAGCGCCGATGTGGTCGAGGTGACCGTGCGTCGGCACGATGGCCTTCACGTCGCCTTCGAGGTCGCTCATGACCCGGTCGTCCGGGATTGCGCCCATGTCGATCAGGTCGAGACTGTGCATCTTCTCGGTTTCAACGTTGTCGTGGATGAGAACCTGCGAGAGGTTCAGACCCATGTCGAAGATGACAACGTCGTCACCAGCGCGGACGGCAGTCATCTGCCGGCCGACTTCTTCGTAGCCGCCAATGGTTGCGATTTCGATTTCCATGGTTTGATGGTTCCTTGAGGGTTCCGAGCATCGAAACGCCACGAAACGTGGCACGGGTGCTCACTCAAATCCGCAGTACGGGGGCCAACAGCCCCGGCGTCTTACAGCGCGTCGGTCAGTGGACCCCGCTGCGCGACTCCGTCGCGCATTACCCGCGGGCGTATGGTACTGGCGTCTACACGCTAGGGTGTTAAAAACTGCTTGGGTTGACGAAGCCGAGAGACCGATTCCGTCGAAGTGCGACCCTGTTCGCGTGTTCGTCCTCTCTCGCTTCGACGATTCAATACGTCCATCGTCGTCGGCGCGTCGGCGACGACAGACCTCCTCTCGGGCGTCGTCACCCTGCTGATTGGGCTCTCGATAACCCACTTCGGCTACCGAAGTCAGAAGTGAGTCGACGTGTCGGCTAGCAGAAGACACTTATCTTCACGGCAGAGTGACAGAAGAGATGATAGGTTCCCGTCGGTCGTTCCTCCACGCTGTAGGTGTTAGTCTCGTCGGCGTCGTCGCCGGCTGTACCGCTCCGACTGACTCACCGGCCTCGTCTGCAGATGTGAAGAGCACCACGACAGCGTCGTCGACGAGACCCGGCGATACGTCGACCGACACACGAACGTCGACGGCCACCGAGGACTGTGACACTCCGCCGAACACCGACATGCAACGCGCCAGCGGCGACTCGGTATCGACGAATGAGACTGTCACCGACGAGAACGTCGAGTACCTTCCCGAGACGGACGAGGTTCGGTACGTCGCTGCGTGGCGTCACACGAACCATGAAGAAGTCGAAGAAGGCGAGAAACCGGAGCGGGAACCGGTCTACGAGACGGTTCCGTTCGAGGAGTGGGCCGACGTCGAGAGCGCTAACATCGCGGCGAAACACGTCCGCGACGTCGTCGGCGAGACACTGCCGACGGAAGCACTGTCGTTCGGTGTGACCGGCGAGAACGGAAGGCTAGTCGTCCTAGGCTACCTCGAATATCTCTGCGACCGCCGCGGGACAGTCATTTCCCAACCGTCGGAGGAAGTCACACTCGACGCCGTCGCCGATGCCGCACCCGCGACAGTCGACGTCTCGTTCACGTTCGAGGAGGCAGAGGCGACTCGGTCGGTGCCGGTGTACGTCCGGCGGGCGACGATTCACCAAGAGTGAGTTCTGTCCGCTATCCGTAACGGCTTTGAGTCGGCCTGCCAAGGTGGAACCATGAGCGACTGGCCACACGATCCCGACGGCGAAGAGGGCAGCGAGGGCATGCGCAAGTACGGCCACGCCGTCATCGCCAAGAAGATAAACGAAGACGAGGACTTTCCCCTGAACCGCGACGAGTTCGTCGCCGAGTACGGCGAGGACCCCATCCGCATCGACTACGAGACGGTCGTCTCGATGAAGGACGTCTTCGAACAGGTCGACCAAGAAGAGTTCGTCGACTTCCCGGACCTCCACAAGGCACTGGGTCGCGCGATGCGCGCCGAAGGCTACTGGTTCTACGAGGGCGCAGACCAGTTCATTAAGAACTCTTCCGCGTAACTCGACTCAGTCTTCCGACGATTCGACCCCGACGTTCTCGCTGAGTCGCTTCTCGAAGTCTTTTCGCTCCCAATCGCGGCCTGTCTCACCGGCCGCCTCGGCCTGCACTTTCTCTTCGAGGATGTTGACGGCGACGCTGTTGGCTCCTTCCGGGATGATGAGGTCGGCGTGTTTCTTCGAGGGTTCGATGAACTGCTCGTGCATCGGTTTCACCGTCGAGAGATACTGATTCATCACACCTTCCAAATCGCGGCCTCGGTCGACGACGTCGCGTTGGATACGTCGAAGGATTCGCACGTCTGCGTCCGTCTCGACGTAGAGACAGAGGTCCATCATGTCGTTTATCTCCTCGTCGTACAGCGCGAGGATACCTTCGAGGATAATGACGTCCGTCGGTTCGACGCGAACGCGTTCGTCCTTCCGGTTGTGTATCGAGAAGTCGTACTGCGGCATGTCGACCGCTCGCCCTTCCAAGAGGTCGGTCAGTTGCTCCCGCAGGAGGTCCCACTCGAACGCCGAGGGATGGTCGTAGTTGACCTCCTCACGCTCTTCCATGTCGAGGTGACTGAGGTCGTTGTAGTAGTTGTCAAGCGGGATGCGCGTGACCGATTCGCCGACGTTCTCGGTGATGAGCCGCGAAACCGTCGTCTTGCCGGCCCCGGTCCCGCCCGCGATGCCGATGACGAACGACGGGATGGTCATGCCCGAAAAACTCCGCCGAATCGGTTTGAAGTTACTGTTTCACCCGACGCGTGTGTCGCCGTCGCAGACGGTGACGTCGGGACGGGGTGACGAGACGTCGACACGACGAGCGTGACTACAGGTCTCATGCATCGAGAGATTCAGTAGCCCTTATCACTTACTGGATGCACTCCACAAACGTGACGAACGTCCAGTTGACCCACCTCCAACTCGATAACTACGGCCCGTGGACCGTGACGCCCGAGCCACGACGAGAGATGGACCTCCAGACGCTCCAGACACGACTCTTCGCCGACGTCGCGCAGTTCGTCGGCGGCTACGGCGGGTACGTCTTTCCGACCCGCTACGACAACCTCGTCGCGGTCACGAACGGACTCGACCGCCGCGCACACGAGTCGCTGCAGGAGTCGCTCGGGAACCGGTATCCGATCACCGTGAGTCTCGGTATCGGCTCTGGTCGGCGACCCGCCGACGCACTCGACGAGGCCAGTACGCATCTGCACGAGGCAGGAAGTGCGCAAGACAGCGACCGAACGGAAGTCTTCGGCGGTGACCCACTCTCGAAGACGGCGAGAAGCGACGAGGACCTCCACGTCGCGCACTTCGACGTCGACGACGCTACCGGCGTCTACACCGACCAGTTGAACGAGTACGATGCGTACCTCGCTATCGAACGTGGCTACGCGGCGCTCGCACGCTATCTCCGTGAGGAACACGGCGCACTCGCCTTCTTCGCCGGTGGCGACAACGTCATCGCGGTCTGTCCCTCGCTCTCGGACCAGGACTACCACGACGCCATCGACCACGTCCGGGAGACGGCAACCGTCGACCTGAAAGTCGGTGTCGGTACCGGCTACACCGCACAGGAAGCGGGGATGAAAGCGAAACACGCACTGGAACACTGTCGTGAGGCAGGCGTCCCCGTCGTCCGCGACCGAGGTGGCGAAAATCCGAAGCTTCAGATAGCGTCTCTCAGCTGATAAACCTGCTGGAGGTAACTTTTAGCCCCGCTCGCGCCAAGATTCGAGCATGCGTGAGAATGTCACTGTCCGTGATATCATCGGGATGGAGTACGTCGGGGTGAGTGAATCGGACACGGTGCAGGCAGCGACGGAACTGATGCTCGAAGAAGAGACAGACACCATCGTCGTTCTCCGCGGACGAGACCCGGTGGGTATGTTGACGTGTCACGACGCGCTCGCCACGCTCGTCGACGGCGGAGACGCCGCCGAGCGTCCGGTGTCGGAAGCGATGTCCGAACCTGCGCCCCGGATTACGACGCTCGCAGACGTCGACGAGGCAGCCGGAATCATGTTCTCCGAGCCGACGAGTCACCTCCTCGTCTTCGACGAGGGTGAGTTCGTCGGCTTGCTCACCGAACGAGAGGTCATGGCGGCGACGTCGTCTCGAAGCGTCGAGAACGACTACGACGCCCCGCTAGCCGACGAGAACGACGGCGAACTCGTAGCCGACGGGTCGGACTACGAAACTGAAGCCGAGGAGTTCTCCACACAGAGTATCTGTGAGGTCTGTGGGTCGCTCGTGCGTGACCTCTCGAATATGAACGGACAACTCATCTGTGCCGACTGTCGCGAAGTGTGAACCGACGATGCGCATAGTTGCACAGTGATGCGAAGATTGCGCCGTTACTAACCAAATCGTCGGCCGTGACGGGGGGACGAGAGATAACTTTATAAACCGGACCTCCCACCTTGCGGGTATGTTGCGTGATATCGAACGGCGTGACTTCATGAAAGGAGTCGGAACTGCGGGTATTGTTGGCCTCGCTGGCTGTACGAGCGGCGGCGACGGTGGTGATGGCGGTGATGGCGGTGATGGCGGTGACGGCGGTGACGGCGGTGACGGTGGAAGCACCGGCACCGAAACCGGTGGCGGAGACGGCGGCAGCGGGTCGATGGACCGGACGATTCAGTACGGTGTCCTCCTCCCCCTGAGCGGTGACCTCGGCTCTGTCGGAACACCGATGCGTGACGCCGCAATCCTTCCCTCGAAACAGTTGGCAGACGCCGACCTCGGGGGGCTGACCGTCGAAGAGACCGTCGAGGACACCCAGACCTCGCCCTCCGCAGGTATCAGTGCGGCGAACAACCTCATCAACGCCGGTATTCCCGGTGTCTGTGGTCCCGCCTCCTCCGGTGTGAACATTCAGGTCTCACGGCAGGTGTTCATCCCGAACCAGGTGGTCGGCGTCTCGCCTTCCAGTACAGCACCCAGCGTCACGGATCTCGAAGACAACGGCTTCATCTTCCGGACGGCGCCATCTGACTCCCTACAGGGGCAGGTCGTCTCGCAGGTCGCGAACGACACCGTCGGCGCGTCGACGGCCGCGACGATGTACGTCAACAACGACTACGGACAACTGCTCTCGCAGGCGTTCGTCAGTGCGTTCGAAGAGAGCGGCGGGACGATTCAAAACGAGGTCTCCTTCGAGAAACAGCAGTCGTCGTACACCTCGAAGCTCCAGTCGGCGCTCAGCAACAGCCCTGACGTCCTCGTCGTCATCGGCTACCCGGCGTCGGGTGTCCAACTGTTCAAAGACTACTACGCCGACTACGACGACGGCACCGACATCCTCGTCACCGACGGGATGCAGGACGCCCAGATGCAGAAACAGGTCGGCAACCCGATGGAGAACGTGATGGGAACGGCCCCGCAACCGTCCGGCCCGGCCGCCGACGCGTTCGCTTCGGCGTACAGAGAAGAGTACGACCGCGACCCTTCGGTCTTCAACGCTCACTCCTACGACGCCGCCGCGACGCTCATCCTCGCCAACGCGATGGCGGGCGAGAACAACGGTACTGCCGTCCGTGACGCGATACGAGAGGTTTCGAACCCCGACGGAACCGAAGTCACCGTCGAGAACCTCGCAGAGGGTGTGACGATGGCCGCCAACGGCGAGGCCATCAACTACGCCGGTGCGTCCAGCGCCGTCGACTTCGACGACAACGGCGACATGAAGGCGGTCTCCTACTCCGTCTGGCAGTTCGCCCCCGACACCGAGACGGGAATCGAAGTCGTCGAGACCATCCAGTTCGAAGCGTAACTCACCGACGACGACCCCGATTTTTTTGCAGCGCACTCCCCGACGAGTGGCTACGACCGAACTACAGAGCGAGGCGAGTCACACGAGTCGAGGGTTCGAGTATCATCTCCGCCAGGCGTATCACGCGGCCGAGCGCGACGAGGTCCACTATCACATTAGGAAAGCCGCGGCGTCGCTCGACCAGTAGGTAGTCGGCCAGTCGTGAGTACCGCAGAAACAAGGACGAAGGGTACGAACCGAATCTCGGTCTCGGAACCGACCTATCCCCCGAGGAACCGCTGGCGGACTTCATCGTCACCGAGTAGTTCGTCGCCGCTACCGACGTAGCCGTTCTGCCCGTTGACGAGTACGTACCCGCGGTCACACCGACGCAACGCCTCTTTCGCGTTCTGTTCGACCATCAGGATAGCCGTGCCGCTGTCGTTGATGTCGTCGATGCGGTCGAACATGTCCTGGACGAGGTCAGGTGCCAGACCGGCAGACGGTTCGTCCAGCAAGAGGAGGTCCGGTTCGAGCATCAGTGCACGACCCATCGCGAGCATCTGTCGCTGCCCACCGCTCATCGTTCCCGCCTTCTGTTCTTGGCGCTCTTCGAGGATGGGGAAGCGGTCGAACACCGCTCTGAGTGCCGGTTCGGGCACCTCGTCGAGGATGTACGCACCCATCTCCAGATTCTCGCGGACGGTCAGCGACCCGAAGATGTTGTCGTTCTGTGGGACGTAGCCGACGCCGTAGTGGATAATCTCCTCTGGCGGGAGTCCGGTGATGTCGTCGCCGTCGAACGTGACCGTCCCGCCCATGTGGGAGGTCAACCCGAAGACGGACTTCATCGCCGTCGACTTGCCTGCCCCGTTGGGACCGACGATGGTGACGTACTCGCCATCCTCGACTTCCAAGTCGAGGTCCGTGAGAATCTGTAAGTCGCCGTAGCCAGCGTCGAGCGAACTCACGTTGAGGAGACTCATTCGACCTCACCTCCGAGGTAGGCCTCGATGACGCGTTCGTCGGATTTGATCGCCTCCGGTGGCCCTTCGGCGAGCAACTTCCCTTGATGCAGGACGAGCACGCGCGAACAGTTCTCCATGATGAGGTCGATGTCGTGTTCGACCAAGAGGAACGTGTAGCCCTGTTCGCGGAGTTCGCGGATGTGTTCCAGTAGTTTCTCTTCGAGCGACGGGTTGACCCCGGCGAACGGTTCGTCGAGGAGCAGGATGTCCGGGTCGGTCATGAGCGCCCGAGCCATCTCCAGCAGTTTTCGCTGGCCGCCCGAGAGGTTCCCCGCGTACTCGTCGGCGAGGTGGTCGATGTCGAAGAAGTCGAGCATCTCCCACGCCCGTTCGAGGACGTCCTGTTCGTCTTCCATCACCTGTGCGCGAGTGCCGGGGACGACAGAGCGCCACAGCGCTTCGCCACGCTGGTGTTTCGGAGCGAGCATCATGTTCTCCAAGACGGTCATATCCGACAGCTCACGGGCGATTTGGAACGTCCGAACCATGCCACGGTCGGCAATCTTGTACGGTCGCATCCCCGTGATGTCCTGTCCGTAGAGTTCGACGGTCCCGCTGTCGGGGCTCAGAAAGCCCGTGATGAGGTTGAACGTCGTCGACTTCCCCGCGCCGTTCGGGCCGATGAGACCGGTTATCTTGCCCTCCTCGATTTCGAAGGAGGTGTCGTCGACGGCGGTGATGCCGCCGAACGTCTTCCGTAGGTTTTGCACCTTGAGCGGTGGCGTCGTTTCCTCGTTTGTCACCGTTCCGTCCGGCGTCCCCGTCTCGTCGGCGTCGACGGTGTCGGCGTCGCGGGACGTCGCCGAGGCGGTGTCGGCGGTGTCGCTCACTGCTCTTCACCTCCGTCGGTGACGGCCGAGTCACGCGTCGGTCGGCCGAGTGGGATACTCGACGCCGTCTCCTTTCGGTGGCCGAGTAAGCCCTCGGGGCGGTTCTGCATCAGCCAGATGAGCACGAGACCCACGAGAATGAGTCGAAGCGAGGCGATGTTGTTCAGCGCGTAGGCGAAGAACGTCGCGACTTCGAGGTCGAACAGCGCGCCGACGGCACCGGCGAACGTCGACGGCGAACTCCCGAGTTCGAGCGTCTGACTCGCGACGTTCGCGACGTAGCGTGGCCCTTCGAACAGGACGGCGGCGAACAGCGCCGCGCCGACGACACTCCCCGTGTTCGAGCCTGCACCGCCGATGATGAGCGCAATCCAGATGAAGAACGTCACCTGCGGCAGGAACGTGTTGGGGTTGACGAAGCCGAGACTTCCCTGCCAGAGAATACCGGCGAGCCCCATCAGCGCACAGCCAACCATGAACGACTTGATCTTGAACAGGTTCGTGTTCTTGCCGAGTGCGCGAGCGACGTCCTCGTCTTCGCGGATGGCTTTCAGCACGCGACCGAACGGCGAGTTCCCGATGCGGGCGAGTAGCCAGTAGAACGCGACGACGAAGACGAGCAAGACGATGGCGTACAGCCAGTTGTTGACGACGCTCGGTTGGACGCCCGCGTTCTGTGCGACACTCGTGATACCGCCGATGACCGACCCGATGCCGGGGATGGCGTTCAGCGTCTCCAAGATGACTGTATCGGGGTCGTTTTGGATACCGATGCCGCCACCGCCACCGGTTCCGAGTTCCGTGCCGGCGATGGTGAACGACTGGAGCGTCGAGGAGAGATACGAGATACGGATGATCTCCGAGAACGCGATGGTGACGATAGCGAGGTAGTCGGCCCGCAGTCGGAGCGCCGGAAGCGCGGCGATGAGACCGATGAACGCCGCGGCGGCCATCCCCGCGAGGATGCCCACCCAGAGGGGCAGGCCGAGACCCGGGACGCGCGCGTCGGGCGCGGCCGAGACCATCATCATCGTGTACGTCCCGACGGCCATGAAGCCGGCGACGCCGATGTTGAACAGCCCCGTGTACCCCCAGTGGAGGTTGAGCGCCAACACGGCCAGCGCGTAGACGGCCGTCAAGAAGGTGAGTCGGGCGAGCGCGTTGACCTGGCCGTTGATACCGTAGCCGAGGACCGTCCCGATGGCGATGAAGACGACGTAGACGGCGAGCAAGAGACCGACGACGAGCGCCGCGTCACTACCCACGATTCGTTGTATCGGGGTTCCCGTCTCTGACTCGTCGCCGAGGAACCGGTCGAGATACTCGCGGACGCTCATGCGGTCGTCCTCCCGGCGAACAACCCGTTTGGCTTGAACAGGAGGATGAGAATCATCAGGCCGAACGCGGCCGCCTGCGTGAACTCACTGGGAAGCCAGACGAGCGACACCGTGTCGGCGAGACCGATGACGAGACCACCCAGAATCGCGCCGTAAATCGACCCGATACCGCCGAGGATGACGGCGGCGAAGATGAGAAGCAGGAGAATCCAGCCACGGTTGTAGGCGATGGTTCCCGATTCGAGGATGAGTAAGTAGCCGGCGACGCCGGCGAGACCGGCACCGATGACCCACGTCCAGCGGATGACCTGCTCGGTTGGAATCCCCGTCACGCGTGCGAGGTCTTTGTTGTCGGACATCGCTCGCATCGCCTTCCCCAGTTTCGTTCGCTGGAGCAGGAGATGCACACCGACCATCAGCGCGATAGCGCAGACGACGAGCGTCAGTTCGTGGTATCCGAAACTGTACTGGACGCCTGCGAGCGTCCCTTTGACCGCCGGTGGTGTCTCTGCGACCGAACGTGGGGCCGAACCGAAGACGAACACGAGCAGGTAGCGCAGGATGAACGCGACACCGATACTGGCGATGAGCAGTGCGATGCCGTCTTGGTTTCGCATCGGCTTGTAGACGAGTCGGTCGACGACCAAAGAGAGTGCGATGGCACCGGCCCCGGCGACGACGATACCGATGACGATGGCCAGCGGTGCACCGACGACGCTCGTCTGTAGTTGTGACGAGTAGACGTCTCCACCCGCACCGAGTACGATGAGACTCCCGATATCGGCGACGCCGAGTCCAGCAACGACCCACGTCGCTGCCCAGCCAGCGAACGCACCGCTAGAGATGTAGTCCCCGTGTGCGAAGTTCGCGAAGTTTAGAATGCTGTACGTCATCGAGAGGCCGACGCCGGCGAGACCGATGACCAGACCGTTGACGATGCCACGCCAGACGAGAACGAAGAGTGTCGACGCCGTGACCTGTCCAGTCATCAGTTTGTTCCCGAGGTCGAACAGCACGACCAGGCCGACGATGAGCCCTAGAAGTACCATCGGCCGCTCGGTTATGAACTGCCGACCACGAGAGGTATTATCTGCTATCCCCATTGTTAATCAACCACACGTTAGTGTGAGACAGACACCCACATAAAAGGATTCCTACTATCCATGAGGGTAATTGGGAAGCTGTCCATCGGTATCCAGACGTGTGCGGTATCGTGCACGTCTGCTGTATCGGCGTCGTGAAGAAACTGCTTAATCGTTGGAGAGAGGAGTAGCCGTCATCGCACGTACGGACATCTCGGTAGAGATAGAGTCGCCGACGGTCGCCGACGTGGAGACGCTCACTGACCTCTGGGTCGACCTCGCCGCCGGACAGCGCGACTACGGGTCACATCTCTACGCCACGACGAACCGTGAAATCGCCCGCGACTCCGTCGCTCACCACGTCGCCACCGAAGGACTGCTCGTCGCTCGGGTAGACGAACCAGCGGAGACGATTGCTGGGTTCGTCATGTTCGCACCCGAAGGTGGACACTACGACCAAGACGTCTCACGTGGGGTCATCGAGAATCTCTACGTCGCTCCCGACTACCGAAACGAGGGTATCGGTGCAGCGTTACTCGCGGCGGCGGAGTCCCGCCTCGTCGCGGCCGGTCTCGACGCCGTCACACTGGACGCGATGGCCACGAACGAGGCTGCAAGACGCTTCTATCGGCGACACGGGTACGAACCCCACCGCGTGGAACTGGAGAAGCGTGTCGAAAACGATAATAAGACGAGGCAAGACGATTGACCCGGAGACGATGTGTCGGCGACGACGTGCTGTCGGTCTGTGTGCCAGGAGAGCATGGGGGGTTCATGCACTCGACTTGTAATCGAGACTTCGTGGGTTCAAATCCCACTCCTGGCTTCTCGTGTCTGAACGTCAGTGAAGACCAACACGCGGTACGTGACTACTTCTGCGCCGTCGGTTCCCGGGGGAGCTGTCTCTGTCGCTGATAGCTCCACGCAGTCAGAACGACGAACGCACCGACCACCCCGAGTGCGAGCGGAAGGAAGTCACCGAACGGGTCGCCCGGGAGCATCACGTCGAGGATGGCGTCGGCGACGTATCCGACGACGAAGATGGCGAGCAATCCGACGAGTGAATCGAGCAGGAGACGGGCGAGGGTTTTGGGAACCGACTAGTGAGATGCGCGTAGCCTGGGGATACTGTTCGTCCGCCAACGAGTTCTGCGAGTCGCTGGAAAGCTTCGGTCGGCTGGACGCTCTACCGAGAACTCCCACAGATGCGGACCGCACGCCACGCGTTGGCCCGCGACCCCACGGATTCGAGTTCGAGTGGAATCGACGACCCGGTCGGCAGTTGGTGGAGCGTCGCCTGCAGTTCCGCGGAGGCGTACTCGACGACGTGGCGAGTTGCGTAGGTATCGTGTACCTCGACGGTCATCGCGCCGTGGTCGTTCATCGTGCGAGTGATACGGACTGTCGCGGCGTCGCCTCGTGTCTGGAGGGTTGGCATACCATGTCTACGAGCTACAAGTTCTTAAGTTGCGATATTTCTCGGCCGGAAGCATGCGGTCCACTCGGGAGTGCTCCCGAGAGCACCCACGTGGAGACGGGCATGATAACCCAGGCCCACAATTCATGTAAGTCGGTAGAGACGAACCAGATATGTCCTCTTCCGACGAGACGGTCGACGAAGAAGAGCGAATCCGCCAGTTCCTCTCTCAGCCACGGTCGAGACGTCACCCGGATATGTTGCTCCCGGACCAGAATCAACCCGAACAAGGCGACGTCGACGACGAGTAATCTGTCTCCGCCGACGACTGTTTATTCGAGCATCACCAAGTAAGGAGTATGCATGCCTCCGATACGTTCTTCCTCGGAATCGTACTCCTCATCTTCGCGCTCATCTTGATCGGTGTCGTCTTGAGCGTGTTTTAGCTGCCCTGAGCGAACGCTCTATCTCGACCGAATCTCGTAGTGCTCTGCGTCGTGAGTAACGAACGACCGGTCGACGAGCGTTCGGAGGATGCTGTAGAGCGAGAGTTTCTTCATGTCGAGGGCAGTTTCGAGTTCGGCGAGCGTCGTCGCGCCGTGTGTCGCGAGGTAGAGATAGACGAGTTTCGCTCGGGGGGACTGTACCGCTCGTGGGACCGTCGTCGACTGTGCCGATTGCGTCGTCTGCTGCATCGTTGCTACTGACTGTGAGTTCGACGATAGTAAAACCCCTCTTCAACGATTGTCGAATATTCGGCGAGGTGAAGACGGACAAAGCAGGCGAATACGTCGATTCGGCCGGAGATAACTGGGTGAACCCTACCCGCGACGCTCGACGTTTCGACTGTCGTCGACAACGAAGTGAGACGGAAGGGGCGGGAGTCGAACCACGCGAAGCCAATAATCCACCGCGACGGGCAAGTGCCCTCAACGGTGATGCTCTACCACTGAGCCACCCTTCCGTCACACGGTAGGCGGGGTGGATACAAATACCTTCGTCACCGGACGGCGGCGACGTACGTGGCAAGTGAGTCGAGCGCGTCGAGCAGACACGGTGCTCTCTGTCTCGACCAGTATCGGACTGCTGGCTCCGTAAACTCCGCAAAAAGCGCCCGAGCGTCAGTAACTGCGTTCTTTCGGTTCGTACGTCTTGTCCTCGCCTTCGAGGACGACGGGCTTGTAGTAGACTTCGGGGCTGCCGCCGTTCCAGTCGAGCATCGTGTGCTTGAGCCAGTTCTCGTCTTTGCGCTCTTGGTGTTCCTTGCGCCAGTGTGCGCCGCGGAACTCCTCGCGGACGAGTGCGCCGACGGTGATGGCCTCGGCGACGTCGATGACGTTGCGCGTCTCGTAGGTCATCTGCAGGTCGGTGTTGAACGTCTTCGAGGGGTCGGCCACGTAGACCTCCTCGTAGAGTTCGCGCGCCTCGCGGATGACTTCGAGCGCCTTCTGGAGACCCTCTTTCTCGCGGAAGACGTTGACCCAGCGGGTCATCGCCTTCTGAACCTTCGCCCGAATCTCGGCGTGCTGGAGGCCCTCTTCTTTCGACATGAGGTGGTCGACGCGCTGTTTCTCGCGGTCGACCGTCGCGCGTAGCACCTCGTCCGGCGACGAGAGCGTCGCACCGCCGTCTGCGAGGGCACTGCCGGTGATGCCTTCTTCACCGAGGGTGACCGAGGAGTCGACTTCGTCACGTTCCTCGTCGCCCGTGCGGCCCGTCTGGACCTCGGGTTCGCCGAGGTCGATACCGGCGGCGTGGTTGCCGGCGCGGGCACCGAACACCATCAGTTCGGGCAGGGCGTTCCCACCGAGACGGTTCGCGCCGTGCACGCTCGCACAGGCACACTCGCCGGCGGCGTAGAGACCCTCGATGCAGGTCTGACCGTGTTCGTTGGTCTCGATGCCACCCATCTCGTAGTGCTGGCCGGGTTTGACCGGCATTGGTTCTTCGAGGCCGTCGACGCCCTCGAAGTCGCGTGCGAGGTGGAGGATGTTCTCCAGTCGGTCGATGATGCGCTCCTCGCCGAGGTGCCGCATGTCGAGGTGGACGTACTCGTCTTCGATACCGCGGCCCTCGTTGACCTCGGTCAACTCGGCACGGGCCACCACGTCGCGGGAGGCGAGTTCGCCGTCGTTGTTCGCGTACCCGTACTCGAACATGAACCGCTCGCCGTTCTTGTTGTAGAGGATACCACCCTCACCGCGGACACCCTCGGAGATGAGGACACCCGTCGAGGGGAGCGTCGTCGGGTGGAACTGGACGAACTCCATGTCCTCCATCGGAACGCCTGCACGGTAGGCCATCGCCTGGCCGTCGCCGGTACAGGAGACGGCGTTCGTCGTGTGGTCGAACGCCTGGCCCACACCACCGGTCGCGAGGATGACGCCCTTTCGAGCTTTGAACCCCTCGATGTTGCCGGTCTGGACGTCGTAGCCGACGACGCCGTGACAACTCCGGTCTCGGGGGTCGTCTTCGTTCGTCACGGCGAGGTTCATCACGTACCACTCGTCGTAGACGGTGATTCCTCGCTTGACGACCTGTTCGTACAGCGTGTGCAACAGGTGGTGACCAGTCTCGGCACCCGCGTACGTCGTTCGCGGGAACGAGAGACCACCGAACGGCCGCTGTGAGACGCGACCGTCGTCTTCGCGCGAGAACGGCATCCCCCAGTGTTCGGTCTTGATGACCTCACCGGGTGCGTCCTTCGCGAGTTTCTCGATAGAGGGGGCGTCACCGAGATAGTCGGACCCCTTCATCGTGTCGTATGCGTGCAGGTCCCACGAGTCGCCCTCGCGGAGTGCTGCGTTGATTCCGCCCTCGGCCGCGCCGGTGTGACTGCGGACCGGATGCAGTTTCGTCACCATCGCGACGTCTGCACCCTGTTCGTGGGCCGCGACGGCCGCACGTAGTCCCGCACCGCCCGCGCCGACGACGAGAACGTCGTGTTCGTACATTGTTGTCTACTCTTTGATTACCAGAACTTCAGGTTGCTCTTGACTGCCTCTCGCTTCAACTCTTGAATGTGCTCCGTCAGCGGGATGTCCTTCGGACACACTTCCGTACAGGAGAACTGCGTCTGGCAGCGCCAGACGCCGTGTTCCTGTTCCAGAATCTCCATCCGGTGTTCCTTGCGGTTCTCACCCTCACGCTCGTCCATCGCGAAGCGGTAGGCCTTGTTGATGGCAGCGGGGCCGAGATACTGGTTGTCACCGGCGGCGATGTTACACGAGGACATACACGCACCACACCAGATACAGCGCGTGGACATCTTGACCTTCTCGTGGTTCTCGCGGCTCTGTCGCTGTTCTTCGCCCTCCGGCGTCTCTTCGGCGTCGAAGTACGGTTCGACCGCCTCCATCTGGTCGTAGAAGTGCTCCATATCCACGACGAGGTCCTTCACGACCTCTTGGTGGGGGAGCGGTTCGATGCGAACCGGCTGTTCGAGGTCCGACAACTGGGTCTGACAGCCGAGTCGCTGCCGGCCGTTGATGAACAGCGCGTCCGACCCACAGACCGCCTGCCGACAGGAGTGCCGGAAGGTCAGACTGGCGTCGTAGTGGTCCCGGGCGTACATCAGCGCGTCGAGGACGGTCATCCCCTTGTGGAACGGGACGTGGAACTCGTCGAATCGGGGTTCCTGTTTGGCCGCCACTTCTGGGTCGTAGCGGAACACCTTCAGCGCGTAGGTGTCCTCGCCCGAGAGGTCACGCTCCTGTTCGAGCGTCTGCTTGGCTCGTTCGACCTTCTCGCGGCGCTCCTGTTTCTTCTGTTTGCGCTTCTCTTGGACCGAAGCCTTCTCTTCGGCCGGCTGCTCCTCGGTCTCTTCTGCTTGTGGTACTTGTGTACTCATGTTAGATTGGGACGCCTCCAGCCCACGTCAGTGCGGTACGGACTCCCTGCACGATGAGAAGGGCGCTCGCGACGATGAGCGTCCACTTCACGGCCGTCAGTTTCTGCCCGGTGAGTCCCTGGTTGACGAGCGCGTTGTAGACGCCGTTGACGCCGTGGAACGTCGCCGTGATGAGGAACAGAATCATCAGCGAGAAGTACGTCAGCGTCTGCATCCGTGCCTCGCTCATCCCGAACGTCACTTCGCTGGCGTGGTTCACGAAGTGAAGCAGGAAGAAGTGGAACGCGAGCACGACGACGAGGAACGCCGCCGTGATGCGCTGCCAGAGCCATCGCTGTGTGCCGCCCTGGAACGAACTGTATCGTTCTGCCATCTTAGAGCACCTCCGCGACGAACGTCGGAACGCTCGCGACGACGATTGCGCCGGTCAAGACGAGCGACGCGTAGAAACTCTTGTCCTGTGCTTCTAGTCCGACACCCAAGTCGACCAGCAACAGACGCAGTCCGTTCAGAATGTGGAAGACTGCGACTGCGAGTAGGCCGACTTCGAGGATGCGGACGACGAGCAGGCTTTCGAGCGCCTGAATCGTCGTGGTGTAGGCCGCCTCACCGGTCAACGCCGTCGAGAGGACGGCGATGTGGGTGAACAGGTAGCCAACCAGCACCCAGCCGGTGAACTTGTGGAATATCCAGGCCCACATACCAGCCGTGAACTCTCGCCAACGGCCGAAGTCCTCGATGAGGCCTCGATTGTAAGACTGACTCATGCTCTTGTAAGCGTCGGGAGCGGGGGGTCATAGAAGTTACGTGTGCGCGCGTCGAAATCCGGCAACGGATGCCGGATATAACGATAGATGACTACGTATGGTGTTCGTGTTCTGGCGACTGCTCTTGCTCGACCACGCGCCGAGTCACGTCGTCGAGTTCGACGAGGTGACACAGTGGGTTGCCGGGGTAGACGACGGGGTTCTCTAACAGGCCGACGAGGAGTCCCGTGAACGGCGCTTCGATGAACGTGTTGTCGTCCTTGAACGGGTTGGTGATGGTACAGATTGGGTCCCCCTCGTGGACGAGTGACCCGCGCTCGAAGTGCATGTCGACGATGCCGCCGGCGTCGGCACGAATCCACGTCTTCTCTTGGTCACCCGTGATGATGGTTCGCCAACCGGGCCACCGAACCGCCGTCGTCTTGCGGAGTTCGTACTCGGCGAAGACGCTCTCGACGCCGGCGAGCGCCTCGTCGATGAGGACGCGTTGGAATCGGTGGGCCTCACCCATCTCGATGGTGATGGTCGGAACGCCGGCCCGACTCGCCTCACCGCGGAGACTGCCGCTCGGCCCTTCGCTGTCGATGATGACGTGTGTTCCGAACCCTTGGGCGAGTCGCGCCACCTTGTCGTCGGACATGTCTGCGCGAACGTGGAGCATGTTCGTCCGGCCGCGCGTCGACGTGTGGAAGTCCAGTCCGAAGTCGCACGGTTCGATGAAGTTGGTGAAGATGCGGTGTGCCATCCGTTTAGCACTGGTCGAGTCCGGTCGTCCCGGGAACGACCGATTCAGGTCGCGGTCGTAGATTGGGAGATACCGCTGTTGGAAGAGGAAGCCCGGAACGTTCAACACGGGCATACAGACGAGTGTCCCCGCGAGGTCAGAGAGGTCCCACTCGTAGGCGACCTCGCGGACGACTTCGATGCCGTTGAGTTCGTCGCCGTGGGCGGCCGCCGAGATGAACACCGTCGGTCCTGGCTTCTCGCCGTTGATGATACTCACCGGAATCCTGACCGGGTCGCCGAGATACGTTTCGCTGATACCGTAGCGGATATTCTGCCGTTCGCCCGGCGCGACCTTCCCCCCATGATAGGTGAAGGCCCCGTCGTCGCTCATACCACCTTCTCCACGAGGTGGGTATATAAAACGTCGCTGAGAGCGCGTCAAGATGTCTCTCTGGTTTCGTTTTGGGATACCGGCAACCCTTTGAAACCGCACTCTGATACAACACAGTACATGGACACAACTGACGCCGACCAGGTCCGAGTCGGAGTGCTCTCGCTCCACAACAGCAAGGAGACGAAAGCCATCCTCAACGCCGTCGAGGACCTCGGACATACGCCCGTCTGGCTGCGCCAGGAGAACACGGCCATCAGTGTCGAAGACAGCGAACTCACCCTCGAGCCAGATATCGACATCGTCGCGAACCGCCTTCTCCTCTCGAACACCGAAGAACCCGCCGAACTGCTCGGCCTCGCGACGACGTTCAACCGCGTCCGGCCGATGCTGAACGAACCGGACGCCGTGATGGCGTCTATCCACAAGTTCGCGACGGCGGCGACGCTCGCGAACTGGAACATCAAAGTCCCAGACGCGCTGCTCGCACTCTCGAACGACCGACTCAACCAGGGCCGCTCACAGTTCGGCGACGTCGGGGTCTACAAGACGGCCATCGGGACGCACGGTGGCGGGACGTGGAAGGTCGACCTCACCGAACCCGTCAACCCGAAGGTCGGGAACCGACAGGCGTTCCTACAGGCACTCATCGACCGTGACGGCGAACGTCACCGCGACCTCCGGGTCTACATCGTCGACGGCGAGATTATCGGCGCGATGTACCGCTTCGCCCCGGAAGGCGACTGGCGAACGAACGTCGCCCTCGGCGGCGACGTGTTGAACGCGACCGACGAGATGGACGACGAGGCCTCCGAGACGGCACTCTACGCCGCCGACGTCATGGGTCTCGACTACGCAGGCGTCGACCTCATCGAAGGCAACGACGGTTGGTTCGTCCTCGAAGTCAACCCCACCGCAGGGTTCAAAGGTCTCTACAAGGCGACCGGCAAGAGTCCGGCCCCGTACATCGCCAAGAGCGCAATCGAGCGCGCTGGCGGCACCGTCGACGAGGACCGCGTGTCCGAACTCGCGGCGACGCTCGACGACTCCGAACCGTCCTGCAAGCCGCGCGTCGAACCACCGGAACACCAAGACGTCCCCATCATCGGCTACATCGAGGACGTCGTCGTCTCCGGAACCAGTGGGTCGACGCAGGCGAAGGCCAAGTCCGACACCGGTGCGACTCGGACGAGCATCGACACCAGTCTCGCCGCCGAAATCGGCGCCGGTCCGATCAAGAGCATGACTCGCGTCAAGTCGGGCAGTGTCAAGGGCGGAAAGGCCCGTCCGGTCGTCGACCTCGTCATCGGTATCGGCGGGACGCAGCACACGGTCACCGCCAGCGTCGAAGACCGCAGTCATATGGACTACCCACTGCTGCTCGGCCGCGACATCCTCGAACACTACCGCGTCGACGTCCGACGCCGCTCCGACGGTGACAACAAGCCACCGCTCGACAGCGAAGAGTACCTCGAAGAGTAGTCGAACCAGCGAATCTGCGGTATGCAGAGTTGTGTCCCCTCGATTTTTCCTCCTCGTTCACTCTCCTCGAGCGGGGAGTATCTCCGTCGCAGTCGACAGGATAGTACGCAGAATACTGCATCAGGTACGCCGAAGCAAGAGCATATCCCGTCTGCGGCCCTCGTCTCGAACTAGAGGCAAGACACAGTGATTGACGACGCGCTTCCAGTTCTACGTCGAGACCCGGTCATGAAGCGACTGGTCGAAACGCACGACCCGTACGTCGAACCAGATTGGTCGGAGTTCGAGAGACTCTGTATCTCGATTATCAACCAGCAGCTCTCGACGGCCAGTGCGGCGGCGGTGAAAGAACGCGTGTTCGAGGTGTTGGACGGAGAAGTGACCCCCGAAACGGTACTCGCCGCCGACGAAGAGTCCCTTCGTGACGCCGGACTGTCCCGGATGAAAGTCGACTACATCCAGAACGCGGCCCGGGCGTTCCAAGAGAGCGACTTCACCCGAGATGCGATGGCCGCCCTCGACGACGACGAAGTCGTGGCCCGTCTCACCGAGATAAAGGGAGTCGGCGATTGGACGGCCCGGATGTATCTCCTGTTCGTACTGGAGCGACCGGACGTGCTTCCGCTCGGTGACCTCGCCGTTCGAAAAGGCATCGAGCAACTGTACGCCGACGGCGGCGAGCTAACTCGTGCCGAGATGCGCGAGATTGCAGAGGAGTGGAGACCGTATCGGTCCGTTGCAACGAGATACATCTGGGCGGAGTACGAATCTGACAACTGACGTTCGAGCGTTCGGAGAGAAGGCGACGTATTCGCCAACCGCAGACGCGCTTCTCGTTCGGACGGCTGTCTCCACTCGTGGCGACCCAAAAACGACTGGGAGACGGCGACCGGTGGACCGGAGTAAACTCCGAGTGGGTTGTTGACTCGGAGAGGGGAAACGTTGAAACGGCCGGCAAACCACCAATCGTCCATGGACGTTGATGATATCAACACTATCACGGTTCTCGGTGCAGGGAACATGGGCCACGGCATCGCGGAGGTCGCCGCACTCGCCGGCTACACGGTGAACCTTCGGGACATCAACGAGGAGTTCGTCCAGAAGGGCTACGACCAGATCGAGTGGAGTCTCGGCAAACTCGCCGAGAAAGACCGCATCAGCGAGGACGACGCCGAGACGGCGCTCGACCGCGTGGGCACGTTCGTCGACATCGGTGAGTCCGTCGCCGACGCCGACGTAGTCGTCGAGGCCGTCCCCGAGAAGATGGACATCAAGAAGGAGGTCTACGAGGCTATCGACGAGGCGGCCCCCGACCACACAATCTTCGCGACGAACACCTCCAGTCTCTCTATCACCGAGTTGTCCGAAGTCACAGACCGCGCCGAGCAGTTCTGCGGGATGCACTTCTTCAACCCGCCCGTTCGGATGCAACTGGTCGAAGTCATCTCGGGCGAGCACACGTCGGACGAGACGATGGACGCCATCGAGGCGCTCGCGGAGACGATGGACAAGACACCCGTCCGCGTCCGCAAGGACAGTCCGGGCTTCATCGTCAACCGTATCCTCGTCCCCCTGATGAACGAGGCGGCGTGGATGGTCCACGAGGAGACGGCGACGGTCGCCGAAGTCGACAGCACGACGAAGTACGGTCTCGGCCACCCGATGGGCAGTTTCGAACTCGCAGACCAGGTCGGCATCGACGTCGGCGTCCACGTCCTCGACTATCTCCACGAGGTGCTCGGCGACGCCTACCGACCGTGCCCGCTCCTCGAAGAGAAGGTCGAAGAAGGGAACCTCGGCAAGAAGTCCGGCAAGGGGTTCTACGACTACGAAGACGGCGAAGGTGTCCAGATTCCGACCGACGAGGTCCGCGAGGACGTCGAACGCCGCCTGCTCGCACTCATGGCGAACGAAGTCGCCGGTCTCGTCGCCAACGACGTCGCCGACCCGGAGGCCATCGACCGAGCGATGAAACTCGGTGCGGGCTACCCGGACGGCCCGGCGAAGATTACGGACGAGGCTGGACTCGACACGCTCGTCGAGACGCTCGACGACCTCCACGAGGAGACCGGAGAAGAGCGCTACGTCGTCGTCGACTACCTCCGCGAACTCGCCGAGGACGGCGAAGGGTTCTACGGAGCAAGCGACGACGACTCGGGCGAGGAGCACGAGTTCGAGACGATCAGCATCGAACACGAGGGCGCTGTCGGCCACCTCGTCATCGACCGCCCGCACCAGATGAACTCCATCAGTCCCGAACTGCTAGACGAACTCTCGACGGCTATCGACCTACTGGCCGACGACGACGAGGTACGGTCGATTCTCCTCACCGGCGCAGGTGACCGTGCGTTCTCCGCCGGTGCCGACGTGATGGGGATGGCCTCTGGCGGGGCGAACCCGCTGAAGGGTATCGAACTCTCGAAGAAGGGCCAAGAGACGTTCGGGAAACTCGCCGCCTGCGACAAGCCCGTCGTTGCCGGTATCGACGGCTACTGTCTCGGCGGCGGGATGGAACTCGCGACCTGTGCGGACCTCCGTATCGCCAGCGAGCGCTCGGAACTCGGTCAGCCGGAACACAATCTCGGTCTCATCCCCGGATGGGGCGGCACGCAGCGACTCGCCCGTATCGTCGGCGAGGGCCGCGCGAAGGAGATTATCTTCACGGCCGAGCGATTCGACGCCGAGACGATGGAACGCTACGGCTTCCTCAACGACGTCGTCGGCAACGACGAACTCCACGAGAAGGCGCTGGAACTCGCCCAGTCGCTCGCCGGCGGGCCACCCATCGCACAGGCGTTCACGAAACAGGCGATGCGCAAGGGCTGGGAGAACCAGGAGGCGGGACTCGAAATCGAGGCGCAAGCCTTCGGCCACCTGATGACCACCGACGACCTGAACGAGGGCATCATGGCGTTCGCCAGCAAGCGCGACCCGGAGTTCGAAGGGAAGTAAGTGCAGTAGCGGCGTGTGACTCTCCCTACCGAAGCCGTCCCGTAACGGAATCTTTAAACAAAACCACGGGACATATGCAAGTGGAAGCTCGGTTGGTGTAGTCCGGCCAATCATCTTGGCCTTTCGAGCCGAGGACAGGGGTTCGAATCCCCTACCGAGCACTTTTCCACTGAACTACTCTCGGAGCGGCCGCTTTACGTGTCACCCCCGACCGTGAAACGAGAGTGTCGACGGGGTTCGAATCAGAGAACGAAACGAGCGAAGCGAGCAGAGTGACCGTGGTTCGAATCCCCTACCGAGCGCTTTTCCACTGAACTACTCTCGGAGCGTTCGCGATATCCAACCGACGAACGATACGTCTGCAGAGATGGACAAACCCGTTTTCTGACACGTCACTTCCCATCAGTAGCTTTCCCACCGGGTCGAATCGGTCTAATCGCGCAAACAGATGGTTTCATCTGACAGTATTTGATGATTACCGCCGTCGAAACGAGTGACTGCGGTGAGTAGGCGAACCTGTCTAGAAAGGCTGTAACTGCGTAAATCCGGCCTGAAGAACAGGCACCACAATTATATTACAGTCTAACGTACAATCTGTTTGTCTTGCTAGAGTGCCTGGCTGGCACCGGAGGGACGTGATGGGAAAGAAGCAGATAGAGAGACCACAGACGGAGCTAGCAGAGTCGCTGTCGAAAGACACCATCTTCTCGACATTGAGTAACCAGCGGCGGCGATACGTTATCCACTACCTGAAGACCGACCCGGAGCAGGTTCGGATCCGTGACCTCGCAGAGCAGATTGCCGCCTGGGAGAACGACATCACGATAGCCGAACTGACGTACAAACAGCGTAAACGCGTCTACACCTCGTTGCATCAGACCCATCTGCCGAAGATGGACGACTGTGGTATCGTCGAGTACGACCGCGACCGCGGGCTGATTTCGCTCGCCTCGGGCGCGGCCGACCTCGACATCTATCTCGAAGTCGTCTCGAAAGACGACCTCCCGTGGAGTCACTTCTATCTCGGGCTCTCCGGGGCCGCCCTCCTCCTCGTCGGCTTCGCGTGGATGGGAATCCTCCCGGCGAGTATCCCTGCACTCGGTTACGCGGCGTTCATCGCACTGGCGTTCGTCGTCACTGCGGGAGTACACAGCTACCGAACGAGTCAGATGTACCTCGGCGGCGGTGACACTCGCAGCGACGGTACCGACTCGACTGACGGCGACGGCACCGACACGGACACGCTTCCGGACCCCGAACCCACCCGTGACAACGTCGTTCTCGCAGCAGGCGTCGACCAGAGTCGGCAAGAGTAAGGACGACTCACCCCGAACAGAGACAGGACACTCTACGACTCATGAACCGAACGCGCATCCTCCTCGCTGGGGCAACCGTCGTCGCGCTCGTCGCGACCACTGGCAGCCTCTTTTTCAGTCTCGGACTCGGCTTACAGCCGTGTGAACTCTGTTGGTATCAACGAATCCTGATGTACCCGCTCGTCGTCGTCCTCGGCGTCGCGACACTCGACGGCGACGACCGAGTGTGGCGAACTGCACTCCCGCTCTCGACGGCCGGAACCATCGTCGCCGCCTACCACAGTTATCTCCAAGTGAACCCCGACATCGGCGGCGTGTGTGGTGTCGGCGGCGGGTGTGCCGCTATCCTCTACCCGATGGTACGTGGGTTGCTGACTATTCCGCGACTCTCGCTCGTCGCGTTCCTCCTCATCACCGCCGGACTGTTGGTACTTCGACAGCGACCAGCCGTGCTCACGCGCTGAAGAACCGGAGACGTCCCTGTCGGCCATCGCTCATCGTAGTTTTTCGTACGACGCTTCCACGTCGACCACCGGTCGAGGATAGTCCACGCCGAGTTCGACGCCGTACTGGGTCTGTTCGTCCGGTGAGAGTCTCCACGGTTCGTGCACCGTCTCGGGTGGAAGGGCTGCCAGTTCGGGCAGCCAGTGGGTGACGTACGTCGCCTGCTCGTCGTACTGCTTGGCCTGTTTCACGACGTCGAAGTATCGGTCGCGTGAATCGTTGCCGACGCCGGCGATGTACGCCCAGTTGCCGTAGTTACTGCACGGGTCGTAGTCGACGAGCTGTGTCTCGAAGTACGCGGCTCCCCACCGCCAGTCGACGCGGAGGTTGTTCGCGAGAAACGACGCCGCGTTCTGTCGTCCACGGTTGGAGACGAACCCCGTTCGGTTCAACTCACGCATGATAGCGTCGACGAACGGGACACCCGTCTCGCCGGCGGCCCACCGGCCGAACGCTGTCTCTGCCTCCCCGTCAGTCCGCCACTCGATGTCCGTACGGTTTCGGATTCCGCCACGGGCGAAGAATCGATTGCCGTGCTTCAGGAACTGAAACTGGAAGAAATCCCGCCACAGGAGTTCGAACAGTAACCAGTAGGTCGAGTCGTTGGCGACGCGTTCGGCCTCGTAGCGGTCGACTTCTACGTTCACGAACCGTGGCGACAGACAGCCTTCGTTCAGCCACGGCGAGAACTTCGAGGAGTAATCCGCTCCGAGGAGTCCGTTACGCGTCTCTTTGTACACGCGGAGGCAGTCGCGGTCCCAGAGGTACGCCGCCAGTCGGTCACGGCCCGCGGATTCGCCGCCGTCGAAGTCGAGAGAGCGTCGCTCGTCGACCGGTGGGTCCTCGACACCGAGCGTCGAGAGCGACGGTAGCGTCTCGAACGTAGCCCGTTCAATCGAAGAAGTGGCCGACGGCAGTGGCGGGAGCGTCGGCACGTCGAGCGGGTCGCGCGTCGTTGACGACGATTCTACGCGTTTGCGAAAGGGAGTGAACGTGTCGTCGATGTCGGTGTACGGGGTCGGTAGGTCGGCGAGATGAACGAGCGTGTGTGTCCACAGTCGGTGGACGGCCACACCCTCCTCACGGAGTCGGGCAGTGACAGCGCGCTCGGTTGTCCGTTCTTCACTCGTCGGAAGGGTCTGGAAGAAGACGGCGTCGGCATCGGTCGTCGAGACGAGCGCCGGCAGGACAGTTTCCGGCCGGCCGTGTGCGACGAGCAAGTCGCTTCCGGCCGCACGGAGCGAGTCGCGGAGGTCGGTCACCGATTCGCGGCGGAACTGCGCACGGTGGCCGCCAGTCTTCTCGTAGCGAAACGAGTCCGGACCGCCGAAGTCCGCCGTCCCGTACTCCCGAGGGTCGAAGCAGTAGACGGGGAGGAGTGCCTCTGCGCGCGCCGCGTCGACGAGGACGGAGTTGTCGTGTAGTCTGAGGTCACGTCGGAACCAGATGAGTGCCGTATCGACCGCCATACCGTGGAGTAGCGCGGAGTTCCCTTGAACGCAATCGTCGCGGAGACTGACGTCGACAGCGTCCGTCTGAACCACTCTCAGCGTCGTGTCTCGGTCTGTACTGCGCGTACGACCTCGGGAACGGTCATGCTCGCGATAGCTGCAAAGACGAGGAGTGCCCAGTACGCGGGTGCGACGACAGAGACGGGAGAGACACCGAGAAGCGAGACGACGACGAGTGAGACGCCGAGGAGCGTGAGACCGAAGACGACGCGAGGCCCGAGTTGTCCCAGTTTCGACCATCGGTCACACGAGGCTGTCGTCGGTGTCGTCTCCAGATATCTGGAGACAGCGGAGACCCCGTCGAGGAGTTCGACCTCGTTTTGGACCGAGTCGAACGCGACGATGGCAGCGTCGTCGAGTCTCGGGAGATGTGTCTGATGGAGTGAGACGTAGACGCTCTGTCGGACGTTCCGTGGCGGTGGAGACTCGCCCGCCTCGTTCTCGGCGATGACGTCGGCGAGGTCGCCGACCGTCATACCACCGTCGGTCGATTGGAGGTGCTGGATGACCGCACGTCGACGGTCGTTTCTGAGAATGTCGTACACCTCGCTTTCGGCAAGGCGGGGAACAGGGGAACTCATCTGAGGGAAGTCACTGCAGTGACGTACACGTGAGTGGGGGTTGAGTATACGGCCGTTGCCAGCGGTACGGAACGCCTGCGGGGCAATCGGTTCCTGCGGAGGGCAAGTTGTCGAGTCGGTCTCGAGACTGACCACAGACTCTCGATGAGGACGTTTGGCGTCACTGCGTGTCGGTAAGCATCCGCGACCGAGCGTAGTCACCGACTACCGCACCTACGACTGGCTGAAACGGTCCAGCAGTGTCGTCTGTTGCAGCGAGATGTGGTACATCGCCGAGAGGGCAAACAACACGAGGAAACTAGTTGCGAGCGCGACGGGGGGGACGCCACCGATGACGGGGACGCCGAGTGAGCCAGCGAGTTGTACGAGCAGACCGAGAACCGCGATACCGAGATAGTACTCACCCCACGAGAGGCCGTGTTTCGGAACCACTTCCAGATAGACGGTCACCTCGTCGGCGTGGTGTGAGAGTCGGACACCCCGCTCTGCCTCCTCGACGATTCCCAGATCGTCGAGTTTCGGCAGATGCGTCTGATGGAGTGAGACGTAGACGCTCTGTCGGACGTTCCGCGGGGCTGGCCGCTCGCCCGACTCCACGCTCGCGATGTACTCGGAGAGATCTCGGACAGTGACCGGTCCTTCGACCTCACCGAGGCGCGAGAGAACCAGTCGACGCCGGTCGTTCCTGAGCACGTCGTGTATCTCGGTTCGTTTCAAACTCTCGTCTAGTGTCTCACTAGATGCTTCTTCGAACCCGGTGTGTATCCCTGAACTCATCCCGCAGAGATGTGGTCTTGGCTTATACAAGAAGATATCCCATAATTTACGATATTCAATATTGATAGAAAATCTGTCGTAAGAGAATATAAACAGGAGTTCGCGAGGAGTCAGGCCAGCCAGTCGTCCGGCTTCGTGTCGTAATCCACGTCACCAGCGGCGATACGCTCGGTGAGTTCGTCGTCGAGGTCGTGGACCTCGAACGACTCACCGTCGTAGCGGATGCGTTTGCCCGCTTCGACGGGTTCCGGCTCACGACCCCGGCGACGAGCGATTTCGAGGTCGTGTTCGTCGTACTCTTTGACGATGGTCATGAGGTTGATCGGGCGACCCCACAGGTCGTAGAGTCGTTCGACCACGCCCTTCGCCTGCCCGTGGTCCAGCATGATGCCGTTGTACTGGTGGCCCAAGAGGAGTTCACCACGGTTGTCGTAGTTACCGTCGTAGACGGCGACGGTCGGTTTCCCGAAGTTGGTGAACATCAACAGCAGTTTCTTCTTCACGTCCTCGTAGTCGGTGCTGGTGACGCGGAAGTCACCACTCGAACGGGTGTACTCGTAGGCGAAGTAGTGGCTCTCGGTGACGAACTCGTCGGTGAGGAAGGCGTCGAGGAACGTCACGTCGTTGTGGCTCTCGCGAATCTCGCGCATCCGACGCCATCCCGCCGAGTAGTCGAGGTCCGCGAGGGCCTCCTCGACGGTGTCGTACAGTTCGTCGTCGAACATGTACCGAGCGAGTCGCTCCAGTTCCGACCGGCGGATACGGCGGACGAACCCGCGGTTCTGCGGTTTGACGAGCGAGTAGTGGCGTTCGGCCATCCCCTCGTAGGTGAGCAGTTTCCACGGGTAGGCGTCGACGTCGACGGGGCTCTCTTCGTCTGCTTCCCGGGCCGAGAGAACCCGGTCGAGCGTCTCGTAGTCGATGCGTGGGTCGTCCGGTCCGAGTGCGACGACGTCGTCGACGGTGTCCGACCGAATCCCGTCGATGGTGGGGTCCGGGGCGAGCAGTTCTTGCACGCGCTCGAAGTCGACTTCGTCGTGGAAGTTTCGCCACGTGACACCTTTGACGCGCAGGAGTTTGTCGGCGACTTCGCGGCGGTTCGTCGAGTTCTCGATGTACTCCCACAGGTCCTTGCCCAGTTTGTACGGGTTCAGTCCGGGCGACCCGAGGACGCGCGACTGGTGGTCGGCGTAGGTGATGAACTCGTCCGTGCCGGCGAAATGTTCTTCGCCCATCATGAGCGACTCCCAGTAGGCCGCCCACCCCTCGTTCATGACCTTCGTCATCTTCTGGGCGGCGAAGTAGTACGACTCTTCGCGAAGCATGTCGAGGACGTCCTTCTGCCACGGTTCCATCTCGACGGCTCTGTCCTTCTCCTCGTCGTAGGTCATACCGTGGCGACGGAGATACGCGAGGATGTCCTTCTGTGGTTCGTCGAGGTTCGCCTCGGCCTCCTCGGCCTCGGCGAGGTCGTCTAACCACTCCTCGGAGAACACCTGTCGTCGCACCTCGTCGGAGATGTTCATGTCGTCGAGTCGGTCCCGCAGGTCCTCCGGACCCTGTTTCTCTCGAGGGAGTCCGGCCTCGCGGTACGGTCGGTGCTGGTCGATGTTGTCCTCCAGACAGAGCACGGCATCGATGAACTTCTCGACCTCACCCCGGTCGATTTCGGGGTCGTCCATGTAGCTGCCGATAGCCGACCCGTGCGCTTCGAGCATCGCCGCGGCGTCGAGCATCTCGCCGTCTCTGGCGAACATCCCGAACCACTCGTTGTTGGCGAAGAAGTCGGAGTGGGCTTCGACGTGCGTGATGACCGCCTTCTGGTCGGCCAGCGAGTTCGACTCCTGTAAGAAGGCGTGGCTCGGGTTGTCGTTGTTGACGATTTCGAACGCTTTGCCCATGCCGAACTGGTCGGTCTTGCGCTGGCGGTCGTAGCTCATCCCCCAGCGCCAGTGCGGATAGCGGGTCTGGAACCCGCCGTAGGCGATGAGTTGGTTCATCTCGTCGTAGTCGACGATCCAGTAGTTGACCGGATACGGGTCGAGGCCGAGTTTCTTGGCGAGCGCACTCGCTTCTCGGACCGGTTCTTCTAACTGTTTTGCGACACGCTGAGCGTCGATTCGGTCGTCTCTCATGGTCTGTCCCTCCGCCGGCGAGTCGACTCGGCGACTGCGGGAAGGGTCGATTGCTGTTCAGTCATCGTTGCTCTCCGTGCTGAGAATCTTGTAGATTGCGTCGACGACGTCGTCCGGCGACTTGACGTAGGCGACGACGACGTTACCGGTGTCCGAGAGCGAACTCTCGACTTCCTCGGCGTGCGTCGCGTTGATAGCGTTACCGCCGGGTTGGGTCTCGACGTAGGCGTGGAGGTTCGCCGGTATCTCCTCCATGAGCGGGATAACGTTCTCTCGCGTGTCGTTCGAGGAGTTTTCACTATCCCCTGCGGCGAAGACGTAGCGGTTCCAGTCGGCCCACGGATACTCCTCGTCGAGAATCTCCTTGGCGAGGAGGTACGCCGAGGAGATTTTGGTGCCGCCGCCGGAGCGGATGCCGAAGAACTCCTCGCGTTCGACCTGCCACGCCTCGGCGTCGTGGGCGATGTAGACGAACTCGGCGTTGTCGTACTTACCCGTCAGATACCAATCGAGCGGCGTGAACGTTCGCTCGACTAGTTCGCGCTTCTTCTCTCGCATCGACCCCGACACGTCGCGGATGTTGACCACGACGACGTTCTTCTGTTTCTCCTCGACAATCTCGGGGTGGCGGTAGCGCTCGTCTTCGCGACGGAACGGGACGTTCCGCAGGCCGTCGCGTCGGATGCGCTGCATCGTCGTCGTCTCCTCGACGTTCTCGGCCATCTCCTCGAAACTGGCCCACGTGCCACGTTCGTCGTCGGGGATATTCTCGTAGGCGTCGGCGACCCACGCGTGCGAGACGAGGATGTTCTCCTCGCGCGCCCACCGGAACACGTCGTCGGCGGTGACACCCTCCACTTTGCAGGCCTCGCGGACGTAGTCGTCGTCGAAGTCCATCGCGAGTTTTCGCTTCAACCCGGCGCGGAACAGTTTCTCGAAGTCGAGGGTGCTGTTCGGCCCCGTCCGGGTGAGTTCCGTATAGTCGCCCTCTATCTCCTCTACGACCTCCTTCCCCTTCGGTTGGAGGTCGAGACCCAACTCCTCGTCGAGTTCCTGGGCGAACTCCTCGGGGTCCATCTGGTAGTACTCGTGTTCCCCGCCCTCTTCGCCCGGGTCCCCGTCCTCTCCGTCGCCTGGTTGTGGCGGGCCGACGGGTTGGCCCACGTCGGGTGTTCCGCCCTGTCCCTGTCCGACCCCGCCCATGTCGCGGCGGTCGTAGGCGAACTCCGGAAGGTCGATAATCTTGATGGGGATGTTGATGCTGTTCGGTCCCGACCCACCGAGGTCACCGTAGCTGATGAACTCTTTGAGGTCCTCGCGGCGGTTCTCGCCGACTTCGTGGAACCGCTCTAGGTCTTCTCTCAGTCCCATCTGGACGACACCTCCTTCATCACGGCGCGACTCGTCAGTTCGGCCGACGCCTCGGTGTATCCGTGCTTCGTCATCTCCTCGATAGTCTTGCGTTTCACTGTGGCAGTCTCCGTGTTGGCCGGTGGCGAGTCCCACTGCCGCGGGTCGAAGTCCTCGAACAGGCGAGCGACGTCGTCCCAGTCGTGGCTCTCTAGTACGGCGCGAATGACCGGAATCTCCGAGAGGTCGACGTTCTGCGCAGAGAACTCCTCGTCACGGTTCTCCCACGCGTAGCGGTTCAGCGCGGTGATGACCTTCTCGCGACGGAACGCTTCGACCTCTTCGGAGGGTTCGTTGCCGACGTAGTCGGCCTTCTTGAACCGGCCGAGATGTTCGGTCTCGAACAGCTTCATCAAGAGCGCGTCGGGTTCGACGGGACCGTGTTCCGTCTCTATCTGGTCGTCGCCGGCCCACGCGTAGACGTGCTCGACGTACTCCGTGACCGTCTCCTCTTCGACGCCTTTGTCGGCGAGCACCGCGTCGAGTACGTCTCGTTCCTGCTGCGTGGCGATGTACCTTCTGACGACGGAGATACGTCCCTCGTACTCCGCCGACTCACCGCGGGAGAAGACGGGCGCGACGACGAGTCCCTCGACCATCGCGTCGAGGACGTCCTCGGGCATGATGACCTGCTCGACGGAGAGCGTCGGGTGGTGTCTGTCGCGCTCGTCGTGCAACAGGTCGGCGACGATGTCGCGCGTGTAGGTGACGGGAATGCCGTGCTTTCCGTCCGTCGTGTGCCCGAAGTCGAACTCGTCGGCTTGGCGGCGCGTGTCGCCTTCCTGCAAGTAGCCTCGGTCGAACAGGATAGCCTTGTCCACGAGGTCGATTCCCGGCGGGATATCCTCGGCATCGAGGCGCGTGACGACGCTGTAGAGCGCCGCTGCCTCGAGTACGTGCGGCGCAAGTTCGATCGACGTGACCGTCCCGTGGCCGTCTCTGACCGCAATCGTCAACGGGGCACGGATGCGCTCTGCGAGTTCCTCGTAGGCGTCGGCCTCCCACACCGGCGTCTCGTTCGTGAGTTCCCGGCGAATGAGCTCCGTCTCCAACGAGAGGTTCGTCAGATAGCGGAACTCGTGGCGGTCGAGTCGGCGCTTCAGCGCCTTCAACGGGTCGCGACCGTTCCGGTCGGCGTGCTGGTCCAACACTGCGTCGAGGTCCGGGTTCGAGATTATCAGGAGCTGGGTGTCGATGTCCATCCCGATGCTCTTGTCCAGTTTGACCCGCCGTTCGTCGGGAACGTTCAAGAGCTTCTGCAGGAGGTCGGCGTGCTGGGCGGCGTCCTCGACGATGGTGAGGAGACTGTTCCCCTGCGAGAGCACGCCGTCGTAGCTGAACGCCTGGGGGTTCTTTCGGCCCCGCGAGTCGAGTTCGCGGAGCATCCCGGGCATCCACGTGCCGACGAGTCGTTCCTTCGGCGACCCGTCGTCCTCCGAGTGGAGCACGCCGATACCGCGGCCGACGTCGACGATGTAGTTCTTCACGCGGAGATGCTTCGGGTCGGTTATCTTCGAGAACAACTCGCTCTTGCCGGCACGGCGGTACTGGTCTTCGAGGAAGGTGTACGCCTCGCGGCAGAACGGGTCGAGACTGGCGTCCGACGAGAGCGGGATGTGGTCACCCGACGTGGTGTTCAGTTCCGAGAGGAGTTTACGTCGGACCTCGAGGGGAAACACGGAGAGCGGGTTCGACTGAACCGGACTCTCGTACCAGTCGGCTTCGAGGTCGACTCCCTCGTCGGTGTAGCTCAACCCTCGCGTGTCGGAGGAGCTAGCGATGTTCCACTCGACCGTGTAGCGTCGTCCGGCGTCGGTCTTCGAGTACTCACGCAGTCCGTTGATGAGACAGCGTTTCAACTCGGATTTTCCAGTTGCTGTTGGCCCGTCGAACCAGATGATCTTCTCGCCTTTGCCGCGGTCGGCGGCGATGGTTCTGAGGTCGTCGACGAAGCCGTTGAGCACCTCGGTGTTGCCGAGGATGGCGTGTTCGCCGTCGTTGTGCGGGTCGTCGAAGAACCGGTAGCGTTCGACCGTCTCGCCCTCCTCGACGACGGTTCGCGTCCCCATGGACTCGATGGCTTCCAGTAGGTACTTGCTCGCGTGTGAGGCGATAGAGGGCCGTTCGAACGCCAGGTCGACGTACTCGGCCAGACTCATCGGTGGCTCGTAGGCCGTATCCAGCGCGCGGTCCGCCTCGGTGATGTAGTCGTGTGGCATCTAATCTTGTAGCTCGGCTTTGGCGACCTCCGCGCCAGCGAACTCGAGCACTTCGCGGGCACCTTCGCGGGAGTAGCCCTGGTCGACCAGCGCGTCGACCCACGCGTTTCGCTCGTCGTCGTCGAGTTCGTTCGCGGACACCAACGCCGAGAAGTTGATGTTGTGTTTCTTGTCTTCCCACAGTTTGCGCTCCAGTGCGCGGCGCAGACGGTCGTTGTCCTGCGGGTGGAACGAGGTCCCCTCGCGCGCGCGACGCGAGACCCAGTTCGACACTTCCTGTCGGAAGTCGTCTTTGCGGTCCTCCGGGATGTCGAGTCGCTCCTCGACCGAGCGCAGGAACTTCTCGTCGGGGTCTTGCTCGCGGCCGGTGAGTTCGTCCTCGATGGTGGCGTCGTCGATGTACGCCATCACGTGGTCCATGTACTTCTCGCCCTGTCGCTGAATCTCGTCGAGGTCGTACGCGAGTGCGTGCCGGACGTCCTCGATGGCGCGCTCCTTGTACTCCTCGCGCACGAGTTCGAGGTAGCGGTAGTAACGTTCGAGATTCTCCTCGGGGATGGAGCCGTGGTTTTCGAGGTTCTCCTCGAAGTGGTTGAACAGTGTGAGCGGACTCAGGTAGTCGCGCCCGCGGTGCGTGGAGTTCATGATGGCCTCGGCGATTTCGTCGCCGATGAAGCGCGCGGAGACGCCGTACATCCCTTCGGCGATTTCGGCCTTCTTCTCACCTTCTTCTCGTAACTTCTTCACGTCGATGTCGTCGCCGTCGTCGAGTTCGCCGTTGTAGGCTTTCGCCTTCTGGACGAGCGAGATGCGTTCGCTGTCGGGTTCCTCGATTCGGGTGAGCACGCCGAAGAGGCCCGCCATCTCCATGGCGTGCGGTTCGATGTGCATGTTCGGCACGTCGGCGTTCCGCAGCATCTTCCGGTAGATTTGGGACTCCTGTTCGTACTCCAAGATGTACGGGAAGTCGATGCGTTTCGTCCGGTCGTTGAACGCCTCCATCTTCTCGTCGCCCTTCTTGTCGCGGTACTCGGGCATGTTCGTCCGACCGACGATGACCTGGTCGATGTCGATTCGGGGGTTGTTCTTCGGCTTGATTGTCTGTTCCTGCGTCGCGTGCAGGAAGTCGTACAGGAACTCTCGCTGGAGTTTCAGCAACTCTTCACCGGAGAAGATACCCCGGTTCGCGTTACAGAACGCACCAGAGTAGTCGAACGCTCGCGGGTCGGACTCGCCGTAGATGGCGAGTTTCGAGTAGTTGACGTCGCCCGTGAGTTCGGTCTCGTCCTGATTCTTCTTGTCCTTCGGTTCGAACGTCTCGATACTCTGGCGCTTGTTCTCGCTGGCGATGAGCCGAATAATCTCGACGTGGTTCTCCAAAACTTCCTGGAGGTCGTCGTCGTAGTACGCCAGCAGTCGGTCCATGTAGAACTCCGAGGCCGGGTCGAGTGCCTGGTCGTTCCGGATGGTGTAGGGCGCGTCGAGCACTTCGTTGAGTTTCTCGATGACGCCGTCTCGCTGCTCCTGTGGGAGGAGGACGAGTGGGTCTTGGTCCATCGGCGACTGGACCACGTCGTCGGCGGGGTCTTGGTCGTGGATGATGTCGCCGAGGTTCACCCACCGGAACGTGTACATTCGACCCTCGTCGCGGAGGGTGTAGTCTTCGAAGTAACGACGGACGAGCCAATCGAAGTGGGACTTCCCGGACCCGACCGGGCCGAGGAGGAGTTTGATGCGTTTCTCCGGGCCGAGGCCGCGCGCACCGCTCTTGATCTTGTTCACGAACTCGTGGATGGCCTCGTAGATTTCACGGCCGTAGAAGACGTTCTCCCCGTCGTGCAGGGAATCTTCGGTGGCCATGTGGTACTCGACGATGCCGAGGTCGTCGTTGTACTGGGTGCCGTAGAAGTCGAACATGTCGGCGACTCGCTGGTGGGCGTTTCGCGCGATCCGTGGGTTCTCGTGCACCTCCCGCAGGTACCAGTCGAACGACTTGGCCTCCCGCAGGTCTTCTGGCATCGACTCTCTGTACTGCTGGCTGAGTTCTTCGAGGGTTTCTATCTCACCGGTCATTGTATCACTGGAATCACTGGTATCGCTATATCGCCGATTTTCTGGTGTCTCGTCTGTCCGCGGACGCACGCGCAACCGGTGGTAGCCACCGAGAGAGAAGAACGTCGAACACCACTGCACGGGTGTGCCGCCCCTTCCGGCAAGAGACGGGGAGAGCGGTCGCCGGGACCATCGGTTTTGGACTGTGCGTGAACGCCCCGTGTGTGTGCATGGACCAGCACGCTGTCGAAGGAGAGAGTAGAGCGCGTATCGACAGCGGGACGGTGTACACGGTGGGGCGGTCGTCCGGTTAGACGTGACCGAGACTAGTACGGTATGTGTCTTGGTGACGTATAACACTTCCTATAAAATGGAAGCTAGGTGTTCGAATAGATGAAATATATAAAGATAGAAATTAATTCTCAGACAGTTATCTTTGCTTGTATTAGAACCAAATTGCATCGTGTGTTGAACTATCGGACAAGAATTGTGCTGTTGTCAGAGTGTAATAGTCATAGTCGAATTGACAGTAGCACGTCTACTCACACACGGTAGTGAGAGGCGTTGATGCGCCGACGTCACAGCGAGACGAGCGCCGAGCGAACGACCTTAGAGGCTCGGGACAGAGATTCGAGTATGAGCTTCGACGCGTTGCCCGAAGGCTGGGTCGTCTGGAACGACGAACCCGAAGGACGGGCCATCGTGGCGTACCGTCCGGACGTGTTCAACACCGAGGACTTCCCCCCGCCGTGCATGCCGACCATCTTCGTCTCGAACGGGTCGCGAAGCAAACGACCGGGTGCGTCACAGATTCCGACCGACACGTGGCACATCACGCTCTTTCTCGAACCCGACATCGAGGCAGTCACCGAAACGTTCGACAGTCGGCCGGCCGCCGTCGACGGTGCTATCGCCGCCGCCGAACGGTTCGTCGACGGCGAGGTAGACTACCGCGACGTGTATCAAGTACCGCGCGAAGAGTACTTCGACAAACTCGACGAGTTGTTGGGTCGAGACGACGGACACGACTGACGAGCGACAGATTCGAGCGTCTCACGGCGTCGTCGTCCGACTCTCGCAGACGGGACCCTTTTTGAGGGCGGTGACATAGGGACGCTCATGTCCAAAGTCACGCTCATCGGGGTCCGTCTCGCCGAACCTGGTCGGGAGTTCGTCTATCAGGGCGAGTCGACCCTCTGTGAGGGCTGTCCCTATCGAAACCAATGTCTGAACCTCACCGAGGGGATGCGCTATCGCATCACCGGCGTGCGCGAGAACACGCAGACACTCGACTGTGCCGTCCACGATACAGGCGTGAAAGCCGTCGAAGTCGAACCGACGTCGGTGCCCGCCAACGTCGCCTCGAAAGGGGCGTACGCCGGGAGTAAGGCGACGCTCGAAGGACCGTGTCCGTACACCGAGTGTCCGAGTCACGAACTCTGTGTTCCGGAGGGGGCGGAGTTCGACACCGAATACCGAATCCAAGAGGTCGTCGGCGATCCACCGCACGACCACTGCTATCTCGACCGACAGCTCACGCGAGTCGAGTTAGAGCCGAAAGAGAAGTAGCCGTCAGTTCAGCGTTCCGACCGTATCCGCGGCGTATCCGAACACGTCCCGATAGCCGTACGGAGAGAGGAGAACCGGGTAGAACGACTCGTCGGCGTACAGCGGTTCGCCGTCGATTGCGGCGAACCGTTCTCCCTCCTCGACGCGGACGAAGTTCGTGGCGAACACCCCGTACTCGTCGGCAGGTCCCTTCGGAATCGGCTCTAACAGTCGAAAGACTGCGACGTCCTCACGGTCGCCGGCGTCGACGGGGTCGTCTGCCGCCAGTGCCGGAAGTGCAGAGGTCGCCGAGAGGAACGCGCGAGTGAGCCAGTAGGCGTTCTCTGCCGCTTCCTCCGAGCCTTGGAACCCACACTCGACTTCGATAGTGTGTGGATGTTCGATGAGTCGACCCTCGGTGAAGCGCTCCGTCTCGACGACGACGTCGACGGGGAGATGCGGGCAGATTGCTCGAGAGACGGCGTCGACGGTGTCGACGAGTGCGAAGGGGTCGCCGTAGGACTGCGTCGAGTGCAGCGAGAGGACGGTACAGTCGTGGAGTTCGCGCTGGAGGGCGTGCGCGAGGCGTCGTTCGTGGCTGTCGGCGTCGGGGTCACCCGGGAACGCGCGGTTCAGGTCCTCGTCGAGGTAGCGGACGCCAGCATCGAGCGCCTCCTCGTTGGCGACGATGAGTTTTACCGGACGTTCGACGTCGGGGTCTTCGGCGACCAGTCGTTCGATGGCGCGGACACCGCACGGTTCGTCGCCGTGGATAGTTCCCACCACGGCGACTTCGGGGGTGCCTTCCCCTAGTTCGTAAACTCTCATTGTCTCCGATTTCGCGTCGGTGGTAAAGTGCCTTAAGAATCTCCACGGGACTGCCAGTTGGTCGAGTACCGATGGTAAGACGGGTCAGGGGCCGTGTTCGAGTGACTCGGCGTACTCGTAGTCGACATCGTAGGCGGTCGGTTGGTGGTCGTCGAGCGATATCTTCCATCCGTGGAGGCGTTCGGGGTCGTCGATTGCGGCCGAGAGCGTCTCGCGGATGTCTTCGAGGTCGACGCCGTAGAAGTCGTCGGGGAGACCGTGGAGATACTGGAGAGCGGTGCGAAAGAGCGAGCGCATCCCCTCGTCGTTCTCGAAGTCGAAGTGTTTGTACGCACCGGCGGCGACCTGTACCATCCCGTGGAGGAAGGCGCTCTCGGCGCTCCCGCGGCCGTAGTTGTACCACTCGTCTTCGAAGCAGTCGTGGCTCTCGTGGTACGCGCCGTCGTTGAACAGACGGATACCGTGCTCCGTCGCCCGGCGGAGCGTCGCGTGTTCCCACTCCCGGTAGTCGGTGTGCCACCCCGTCGGGTTACCGAGCGGTGGAGCGACGCTCGGGTCGCGGGTGTGCTCGTCCATACGTGACCAAACCGTCTGACGCTCCTAATGGTTTCTCTCGTCGGTGATTCTGTCGCCCATCCGCACCAGGTGTGACGAACGTGCGTGCGAGTGGGTGACCAACCGCGGCAGAACCGCAGAGTAATTATAAGTCGGTTGTCTAACCGATAGGTGCGCAAAGGTAGCCAAGCCTGGAAACGGCGGCGGACTCAAGATCCGCTCTCGTAGGAGTCCGTGGGTTCAAATCCCTCCCTTTGCACTTTTCCGACGAACGAAGTGAGGAGTGAGACGTGTCGGCAGAGGATTTGAACGAAACCAGACGCGCGCAACGAAGTGAGCACGTCTGGGTGTGGTTCAAATCCCTCCCTTTGCATTCCTGTTGCGAACTACGGCGTGAGCAACAGGAATCGGACGCGGGATTTGAATCAGGGAACGAAACGAGCGTTAGCGAGTGGAGTGACTGTGGTTCAAATCCCACCCTTTGCACTGTTCCGACGAACGAAGTGAGGAGTGACACGTGTCGACGGCGGAATCACGTACTCGTCACTTCCAGTGTCGACCACCTCGGGAGTCGGAGACTCGGATCTTCTGTTCTGGGAGCCCATCACGCGAAGAGCGTTATAGCCGACGATGACGAAGTGGAGAGGATGGACTCAGACGACACATTCGACTCCGAACAACGCGAAGCACGGGAAGTAGCCGCACAGGTGGGGCGCGACCAAGAGGAGTTCGTCTCGCTCCTGCCGCACTACTACCGCGGTGAGGTCTCCCAGATGTCGACGTTGTTAGGTCGCCTCGACCTGACCACCGACTGGGCAATCGCGCTCATGGCCGCGACGCTCGCGTTGTCGTTCGGAAGCGCGCAGAGCCCGCCGTACTTCCTCTTGCTCGGTATGCTCGCACTCGTGATGTTTCTGATGTTCGACCTCCGCCGCTACCGGACCTACGACGCGACACGGTCACGCGTCCGACTGATGGAGCAGAACGTCTTCGCGAACGCGTTCGACCCGGCGGAGGCGACCCACCGAGATTGGCGCAAAGTACTCGGTAACGACCTTCGCAGGCCGACGCTGAAGGTCTCGACGCGCGAGGCGCTATCCCGGCGTCTCAAGCGGGTCTACCTCCCGCTCGTCACCGTGTTGCTCCTCGCGTGGGTGTTCCGAATTACGGTCTTCGTTCAGGGGGAAAACCCGGTCGAGACGGCGGCGATTCCCGGCGTTCCCGGGGTCGTCGTAGTCGCCTCGGTGGGCACGATGTATCTCGGAGCAGTGCTGCTGGCGTTGTGGCCGATACCGCGACAAGCGAAAGGCGAGTTTTACGGAGAGGAGGTCGGCGAGTGGAAGACAGAAGAGTAGTCACCGACCTGGGGTCGGTTCGGCGAGTCACCGCGTCGGCGTCGTACGTCTGTGTACTTGTACGACAGGACGCCTTCGCGAACGCGTTCGTTACTCTTCGCCGCCGTCGGTGAGCGGCTTTCCACCCGCCGTCATCAGAGTGTCGGCGTGTGCTTTCACGTCCGCCGGGTCCGGTCGGTGGCCGTCGCGGACCGACTCGCTGATGTGTCCGACGACGGCCGCCATGTCCGCACTCGTGCCGTTTGCCTCGACGTGGTCGAAGACTTCGCCGTAGACGGTCGACTCCCAGTGACCCCACGCGTCGTCTTCGAGTTTCGATGCAACCGCGTACTCCAGTTGACGAACCGCCGTGTCCGAGCGCATACACAGGTGTACTGGCGAGAGCCACTAAAAGGTACTCTGAGTCGAAATTGAGTTAATTATTCTCCAGACAGTCCAGAGAATGCTGAGAAACGTTCATGAGGGATGGTAGCATACTGTATGTTGCGAGTGTCGCGAGGACACACCGGACGGCCATAGTCGGGTAAGACCGGCAATGGTGAGGTGCAACAACCAAAGGCTCTGTAAAAGGAGTACAAGGATAACGCGCCGCCAGAGAACCGACGCAGCCCAGAACTGTTCCGACGAGAACAGTAGAAAGACCAAGTATCGGATGCCGTGAAAACGGTGTTCGTGAAACCGACTCGATTCGGAAACGAACCGAGGACGGACGAGTCGTAGGGGCTGTTGAAAACGTCTCTCGTCTGGGTCCAAGTCGTGATTCTCGCTTTTCACATATCTACGAGTGCGTAGTCGACGCTGTCGTCTACCGTCAACCCGTTACTCAGCCGACTCGAAACCGACGTTTATACAGTACAGACCTACAGAGTCAGCAACATGAGTGAGGACGCAGACCGGGCAACGGTCGCCGTGCGTGCCGCCGAAGCGGGCGCAGCAGTCGCAGCGGCCGCGTTTCGCCAGGGAATCGACGTCGAGACGAAGGACGGAAAGACGGACGTCGTCACCCAAGCCGACCGCGACACACAACGACGAGTCATCGAAGTCGTCGAGGAGTCGTTCGCCGACGACACCGTCGTCGGCGAGGAAGGGGAGGCCCGAAAAGAGGTTCCGGACGACGGTCCCGCGTGGGTCGTCGACCCCATCGACGGGACGAACAACTTCGTGCGGAACATCCGCGTCTGGGCGACGTCCGTCGCCGCGACTCGCGACGGCGAACCGGTTGCTTCGGCGAACGTCCTCCCTGCCTGCGGCGACGTCTACACCGCCGACGCCGACGGCGCATATCTGAACGGGACATCCGTCAGCGTGAGCGACGTCTCCGACCCCGAACGAGCAACAGTCGTCCCGACGTTCTGGTGGGACTTCGACCACCGCGAGGAGTACGCGGCGGCGACGCGGGCTATCGTCGAACGCTTCGGCGACCTTCGTCGATTCGGGTCCGCGCAGGTGACGCTCTCGATGGTCGCTTCTGGGTCGCTCGAAGGGACGATTACGAACGAACAGACCAACCCGTGGGACACTATCGCCGGCGTCCACATGATTCGACAAGCCGGCGGCACCGTCACCGACCTCCACGGGAACCGCTGGCGACACGACTCGACGGGTCTCGTCGCCTCGAACGGTGCCGTCCACGACGACGTGTTGGAGGCGGCGCGTGCCATCGAGGGGTTAGACGACTGAACGGTACCTGTCTGCACGCGTCTCGTCGCGTGCGACACAGAAGCCGTGGTGGTGTAGACGACTGAACGGCACCTGTCTGCACGCGTCCTGGCGCGCGGCACATATCTCGTCGCAAGCCTCACCGAGAGACGTGACGGACGAACTGAGAGACACTGCGGCATCCGCAAGGGCAAAGTCGCCGGTCGAACTCTCCCACGGTATGGAACTCGACGACACGGACCGGGCGATTCTCCGCATCCTCCAAGCAGACGCTCGCACCCCGTTCAGCGAAATCGCCCGCCGTATCGAGATGTCGAGTGCGACGGTCCACGACCGGGTCGGACGGATGGAAGAGGCTGGCGTCATCACGGGGTATCACGCCACTGTCGACCCGAAAGCGGTCGGCTACGGCACGTCGGCGTTGGTCGGGCTGACGGTCGAACAGGGCCACGAGGAGCAGACGCTCGAACAGCTCCGCGAACTCGACGGCGTCCAGGAAGTCCATCTCACCACCGGCGAGTGGGACGTCGTCCTCCGAATCTTCGCTCACGACACCGACCACCTCCGCGAACTGATGTTCGAACATATCGCGGCGATGGATGGCTTCTCTCGGTCGCAGACGATGGTCATCCTCGGCACCGACTACGAAGACGAGTGTCTGCCGTTGTGAGTCGAGTGTAAGTCGAGTATGAGTCGGGTGTGAGTTCGGCACGGTAGCGACGTCGTGAACACGATTCACCGACGCCGACGCGCTCGAAACGCACGAGACCGGAACCCTCAACTCCGGGCGCATCACCAGTTGCGGTATGGCTACGGTCAGCGAACGCCTCGGCGTCGACTCCGAGCGACTGTGGGGCGGGACGATTCTCGCACTCCTCGTCGCACTCGTCGGTGGCTCTCTGCTCCTCCCTCGTATCGTCTACGACAACTTCATCTGGCACTACTTCTGGGGACCGGTCGAAGCCGACGCCAACTCGGCCGTCTGTGCCGTCCGACAGGGCGGTGTGACCGAGTATCTCTCCAGTACGAGTGCGTGTGCCGCCGCGCCCGAACCGGTCGCCTATCCCGGCTACACACTGGTCTCCGAAGTCGGCTACATCGTCGTCCTGTTGCTCGCGCTCATCGGCATCGTCTTCCTGCTCCGTCGACTCGACATCGGGACGGACAGAGAGTTCTTCTTCGCACTCTTCCCGTTCATGCTGTTCGGCGGTGCCCTCCGCGTCGTCGAGGACGCCAACGACACTGGCGGTGCAGAGGCGCTCATCTCTTACCCGTGGAACACACTCGTCATCAGCCCCGTCATCTACGTCACCGTCTTCGTGATTACGCTCGGTGCCGTCGTCGTCAGCGTCGCGCTCGAACGGAACGGTACCATCGACGACTACACGAAACCGCTGTTCGGCTTCGGGGCGGCCGCACTCGCCGTCACCGTCGGCTACCTCGGCGTTCTCGCCGCGACGGGGTCCAACGGCGTCACCTTCTACCCGCAGGTCATCACGGTCATCCTCGTCGGTGCGACGCTGTCGGCGGCGGTGACGTGGTGGCTCATCGAACGGTTCGCGCCGGAGATTAACAAGGGGACGGGAACTATCGGGTTCGTCATCATCTGGGGACACGCCATCGACGGCGTCGCCAACGTCGTCGGTCTCGACTTCATGACGGCGCTCGGTGCGGGCCGAAATCTCGTGCCGAAACACCCCGTCAACAAGGCCATCGTCGACTTCACGGGGGCGACGCTCCCAGAGTCGGTGTTAGCAGTCACGGGCGACGCGTGGCCGTTCCTCCTCGTGAAGCTTCTCGCGGCGACGCTCGTCGTCTGGGTGTTCGAAGAGGAGATATTCGAGGAGAGTCCGCGCTACACCATACTGTTGCTCATCGCAATCTTGGCCGTTGGCCTCGGTCCGGGAACGCGCGACATGCTCCGCGCGACGTTCGGCGTCTGAACGCGCCCGACGTTTGCGTCTGAGCACACCCGACGCTCTCGATTGAAAGACATATATTCTACCTGGGAGTTAGCCGTCGCATGAGAGACCAAGTCGACACGCTCGTCGCAACGCTCCGAGACGAACTGGGCGCAGACCTACGGGGCGTCTTCTGGGGAAACTTCGCCGCCGAGAACTACGTCGTCGCGTACATCCAAGACGACGTGAGAGCGGAGTACGACTCCGGAACTATCGCCGACATGGTGAACATCCTCGTCGACGAACAGCTTCGAACACACGGGTTCGACGAACTCTCGCATCTGCTCGGTGAGCTCCAAGTCACCGTTCGTGCCTTCGAAGAGTCGACACAGTTGATGGCGTGGGACCCGCTCTCGGAGCGCGGCGTGTTCGTCTCCATCACGGCAGCGGAGGACGGAATTCCACCAGTGATTCGCGCTCTCCGCGAACTCGACTTCTCCGTCTAAGGGTACGGGTGGTACGGCCCGTCGAGTCGTGGTTCGAACCCCATCGACTCCGGAACTGTCCGTGCACGCTCGCCGAAGAACGAGTCACCCGTGAAAAGCGGTTGCGCCTGTGGACTCACGACGCGCATCGCCTCGAACCCCAACCGTTCGACGTCGCGTGGCGTCAGTCGGGCCGCGTACGCGTCGAGTCCGGCGTCGGTGACGCGTTCGACGACCGTCTCCAACTCTTCGACGCCGCCGATAGGCTCGACGTTCGCGCCGCCGACGGCGGCGGCGGAGAGCGTGCTGTCGACGTCGACGAACTGCCGGGCAGTCGCCGGGAAGTCGGCGTACTCGCCGATGGCACCTTCTTCGGCCGACGCCTGCTCGACACCCATGGTGCGTAGTTCCATCCAGTTCTGGAGTGCTTCGGCGAGCGCAGACCGGGCGGCCGCCGTCGCATCGAGGTTCGCGCCCGACCCCATCGCGAACTGCGGCCACTCCTCTTCGTGTCCATCGCGGTGGACGGCCACGGCGACGACCGGTACGTCGACATCCTGTGTCACGAGCAGCGGCGTCACGGTGAGGTTCTCCGCGCGTGCTCGCCCGACGAGTTCGTCGAACACCGGGTCGTCGACGGCGAGTCCGAGCGGGTCGAACGTCGAGTACCACGCCAGCATCGTCGCGTCGCGTTCCAGCACTTCGTAGAGTCCCGACAGCAGTGCCTCGACCGGCGAGTTCCCCAACCCGAGTCCGGTCGTAATTGCGGGTTTCGTGCGCGAGGACTCCGCACCCGGCGGCGGGAACTGGACGTACTCCGCGGGGAGTAACGCCTCCTCGTCGGTGGCGAGGTCCACTCCCTCGACCCACTGCGTCGGTGTCTCAGGGTCCGGAACGCTGTAGCCGTCGGGTCGGACGAACCGTCGAGGCGACACCGCGCGTGCGAGGTTCGCTTCGGGTGCAGTCGTGAACTCTCGTCCTCGGTAGACGCCCGCGCTGTACCGTTCGAGTCCCTCACCGAGCGCCTTCATGAACGCGCGGTCCCAGTCGGGGTCGACGCCCGCCGCGAACTCGGCGGCGCGCGCGTCGCTGAACACGGCGGTGTCGGCGGTCTGTGCGAGGTAGTACGGGACCGGGAACGACTCGCGTTCGCCGACCTGCCGGACGAGGCCGAGTCGGTCGTCGAGTCCCTGCTCCGCGCGGGCAAGCGAGTCGTCGACGGCGACGTCGCGGTGAGTTCGCTCGAACGCACGAGCGGGCCGCTCGCCACAGTCACAGCCCGGAACGGGGAGGAACGCTCGCTCGGTCCCGGGAACTTCGACGACGGTCCCTCCCAGAGACTCTCCCGAGAGGAGTCGAACCGCGCGCCGTCCGGCGACTGCACCCGCGAGACGGACCGCACTTCGGTCGCCGCGAGGGCGGTCGGCGGCCGCATCGAGGTTGGAGGCGACGCGCGCACGGAGACAGTGGTAACATCCAGAATCGCCGGAGAACACAGAGATTCCGGCGTCGACGTCGTCGAGGGCGTGGCCACCGAGTCCGCCGATTTCGACGGCGACCCACTGCTCGGCGTGTTCGTTCGCCGTTACGAAACTGTCGCTACCAGCAGGTGCGACGACGACCCCCAAGTCTACGTCACTGAGGTCGGTGGCCACCGTCTCCGTGACCGTCGTGTCGATGTCGGTGAACGCCGCCCGGGCCGCCGCTGCGGCCGGACCGCTCCCGACGAGACCGATGTGCATGGGCACGTGGTCGGCCGAGAGGGAGAAAAAGCGTCGGGTGTCGGCGACGGTCATCGTTCACCCACGGTCGTGCGAGTGTTTATCACCGAAGACGCGACCATCGCCGCCGTGACCTGAGGCCCACCGAAGCACGTTTCGCGGGTGTGCGACACCGCGTGCGACAGGATAGACGGACAGAATCGGTGTCGCCTGTTCGCTCCACGGACAGTGAGCGGTGTGACCGCGCCGGTTCGTCGGACCGGTCGCCGAGTCAGAGTCAGTACGACGTCGAAGTCACGAGCGTCCCGCTTGCGTCGTAGAGGAAGACCGTGTCTCCACCGTTGTTCCAGACTGCCCCACCCTTCCCCCAGTAGAGGTCCGTGTCGGTATCCGTCCCGGAGCCAGTATGGAGCGTCACCGTCGCACCAGCGTCGAGTGTGAACGACCCGAAGGTGTACGTCTTCCCGACTTCGTCTTGCACTTCCCACCCGGTCACGTCGGCAGCCGCGGTTCCCTGATTCTCGAAGACGACGTACTCGTCGTTCAGGTTGGTGTTGTCGTTGCCAGCGGCGTCTTCGTGAATCTGTGAGACGACGACGTCCGCACTGCCGCTTCCGCCATCCCCGGTGCTTCCGTCGTAGGCGTCAAAGAGAGGGAACGACGTGTCGAAGTCCGTCGTGGTGATGACTTGAGCGTCGCCGTCGACGTTGTTCGTGTCGTCAGTGAGAGAGTCGGCGTTCACGCGAAGGTCGGTACCGACCGCCGCAGCGACGTCGTTGAGGTTCGTGCGTGCGTCCGTCGAGGCCCAGCCGCTTCCGACGAGGACGACTGCACCACCGTCGGCGGCGAACGAGGCGACGGCGTCGCGTTCGCCCTGCGTGTAGGCGTCGGCTGGCGAGGTGATGACGAGCGCACGAACACCGTCGAGGTTGCTCGCGGTGATGTCGTTGACACCTTCGAGGCCGATGTCCTGCCCTTCGAGATAGCGCATGTAGTACGCGGTGTCCTCGACCGAGAGGCCGAAGTCGCTACTGAACTGGCCGTGGCCGCCGTCGACGAGGACGTCACCCGCGTTCGACGAGAGGGAGTCAGCGAGGTTCGTCAAGAAGACGAAGTTCTCGTAGGTCGAGGTGTCGACGGCGTAGCCTTCGGCCGACTCGTAGCTCTCGTCGACGAGTTCCGCCCCGACGACAGCCGTCCGAGCGGATTCATCGACACCGACGAGCGGGATATCTGCGTACGAGACGCCGCCGTCGAGCGTTTGGTTCGTCGTCGACGCGGCGGTAACGGGGACGCGACTCGGGTCGATTGCTCCTCCCGTCGTCCGAACGCTCGCCGCACGGGGGAAGAACAAGTCGTCGACGGCGCGGTTCCGAATCGACGTAGAGTTGTCGGGGTCGCTCTGCGCCCAGAGACCGACGCCGTTCGTCCGGGCCGTCTCTTCGGCAGCACGGAACGAATCGTGCTTCGCGAACCCGGAGTCGTAGACGCGAGCGTGTCCCGTCCGTACCGCCTCCTCGTTGTAGAGCGTATCACGACTGCCGCTTCCCGCATCGTAGTAGATGTACCCGAGAACACGGCCGTACGCGTCGCGAATCGGCTCCTCGGAGTCGAACGTGACATCGACCGTCTTTCCGCTGAGTTCGTCTTTGCCGAACGTCGTCGCGTTCGACCCCCACGTCTGCAGGTAACTCAGGTCTTCGATGCCCTCCCACTCCTCGACGCGCTCTGCCCCACTATTCGTGGCTTTCTCCGGCGTGTCGATACCGAGGATACGGATGTTCTCGACGGTGCCGTCGAGGGGGACCTTCACCGTGTCGCCGTCGAGGACCTCTTGCACTTGTCCCGTGTACGTCTTCGACGGGTCGAGTTCGAGTCCCGCGCGGTCGGTGAAGTAGTCGAAGGCAGTGTTGAACTCGTCAGTGACGGGTTTGTAGTCGCCACCGGCGTTCGAGGTAGTGTCCACCACCTCGTCGTCGTTGAACCGAAACGAGAGACCGAGTTCGCTCGGGACGTCGTTGAGGTTGGCCGTCTCGTCGTAGTTGGAGTAGTCCGACTGGTCGTGGAGGAACAGCGTCCCACCGCCGGCGACGAAGTCTGCGAGTTCGTCTAGCTCGGCAGTGGTGAACGACGACCCTGGCGACGTGACGACGACGGCGTCGGCCGTCGAGAGGTCCGCCGAGAGGTTCGTGGTCGCCTGTACGTCGTAGCCGTTGTTCTCGGCGTAGGTGTGGAACTCCGAGACGGTCGAGAGTGTGTAGTACTGGCCGTGACTCTCGTCCCACAGAACCGTTCCGCTTCCAACTTCGGCGTCCCACACGTTCAGGAGGAACTCTTCGGATCCGTACTGCCAGTCCATCCCACCCTCGACGAGTATGGAGCCGAGACCGACGACACCGTCTTCGCTGGCGACGAGTGGAATCGGAACCGAGTCGCCGTAGAGCGTCGCGTCACCGGCCCCGTCGCTGTCTGCGTTGGTCGCCGTGTCCTCTGCCCAGACGGCGATAACGGACGAGTCAGTCAACTCACCGCCAGTCTCACCGACGAGACTCGACGTCGAGTCGAACACGAGTGAGTCGAGTTGCCCGGATGCCGCCGTGACACGCTCCGCTGCACGCGTCGAGAGTCCGGTTGCCGATGCCGCCGCGAGTGCGCCGATGAATGTCCGTCGTTGCACACTCTCTTCGCAGTATCACGTGGTTAAATTTCTATTGGCTATTGAATATATTAGAAGAAGTGTGTGAAAATATATCTCCCGAAAGTTGCCGAGGGGTCGATGTCTGGCGGAGGAGAGAACAAATCGAGAAGACCGCGACGGACGCGTCGCTCGACAGGAGAAAAAGCGAGAAATCGTGTCAGTTCGCTCAGTTCAGGAGGCTCTGAGCGACACCGGCGAGTTGGTCGGTGCTGGCACCGCGCAGGCGGTCGTCGCCGAGTTTGAGACGGAGGCGTGGACGGCCGACGTCGATGGGAACCTTCTCGGTGTCGATGAGGCCCATATCTTCGAGTTTCGTCTTCGTCCGCGAGAAGGTAGCCTTGCTCGCGATGCCGACGTCTTCGCCCCACTTCGAGATGTCGTAGAGGAGCACGTCGTTCTTCGCGGCGACGAGGAGACTGATGGTGACCTCGTCGAGGCCGTTACCGTCACCGCGGGCCGTCTCCAGCGAGGCGAGCACGTTGTTGAAGTCCGTCTCGGTCTCGTCGCCGATCTCCGAGCGGAGTGTGTCGCGAACACGTGAGATAGCCGGCGTGCGGAGTTTGAAGTCTGGTGCCGACTCGAAGAGGGCACCGTACGTCTCGGATGCGCTGTCGACGAACGATCCGTCGTCCGTCGTCAGGGCGGCGACGTGGTCGCCAGCGCTGACGAGCGCCATCACGGCGTCGGCGGTGATGAGCAGTGCGTTGTCGGCGCTCTCTTCGCTCGTCCGCATCGTGAGGACACCGGCGTCGATGAGGTCTGCAGCGTTGCTGGCGACGATGAAGTCGTCCATGACATCTTTCAGTACGCCCTCGTCGGCGACCAGTCGAATCGTCGGGAGGTCGTCGTCGAACTCTGTTGCAACGTCGACGAGTTCTTCGATCGTGTCAGCCGAGGGGTCGACGATGAGGAGATCGTCGTCTGCGTCGGAGAGGACAGTCCTGATGATATCCTCGATTTGGTGTTCTAGTAAATTCGAGCTCATTGTTCTACGGTCATAATAGCACTTGAGATATTTAATATTACCGCAAGAGAGTTGGAGGAAGCCCGAGAGCTAGGCGCTTATACGAGCAAAAACGTGCGATAGAAGACTGTTATTTTTCGATATATTATTGAATCCGTTCATGTTGGGCAACAATTATATCTGACTGGTGCTCAGCGGTAACGTATGCCACAGATAGAGGTGAGCTCTCGACCAGTGTTTGCATCCATCGTTCCGTTCGTCGCTCGGCATCCTCGACTCGTCCTCACGATCGTACTCCTCGTACTAGCTATCGCAGTACAAGGGACTGTGAGTGCCGAGACGACCACGCCCCTGGAACTCGGCGACCCGACGGTCGAACCGAACTCGGGTCACGATTCGGGAACGGGTCCATGAGACGTGAGTCCGACACTCACTCGTCGGAGGAGAGGACCAACTCTTTCGACCAGTGAATGTCGCCATCGTAGACGACCGGTGCGTTGGCGAGGTTCAGAAACTCAACGAGTGTGTCCCGGTCGAGTCGGTGAGACGTCGCCTGACCGATGAGATGTGACTGCTCGGTATCCGGGAGGCGTGGTTGAAAGTAACCGCCGTGTGCGGAGGGCGAGAACACCTCGTACTGCAAGTCGAACGCCCCATCGGGACGGTGAGAGAGTGCTGCCTCTGCCGGAACGTAGTTCTCGCCCTGTGCGAGCGTGTGTGTTCCGTCGCCGACGACGGCGTAGTCTTTCCCCGTCATGATTCGCCGCCGTGCGAGGCGAAGCGCCCGCTCGATGCAGAACCCGTTCATCAAGAGTCGAACGAACACCGTCCCGACACGAACGGCCTGACTGTCGAGGACTTTGTTGAACGTCACCGCGCCAGCGACGCTCCCCTTTTTGACGAGTTCGACACCTTCGTGGAACGACCCACACGCGTTGAGGAAGAACGACTGGGCGTGTGACTCGTCGAGGCTCGATATCGAGAGATGTCCGTCTCGACACCGAAGTCCAGACTCCTCACAGTGGCCGATGTAGTGAACGAGGTCGGACGGGGTCTCGAACACCTCGGCGAGTTCGTCGGTCGAGAGATGCTCACGAACGGTGATGTCGAGGTCCAACTCGGTCGCCCGTTCACGGTAGATGCGTGCGGCCTCGGCGTGTTCCTGGGCCATCTCGTTGTCGTTGAGCACCGCGACGACTGACATCGACTCGGACACCTGTTGGTGATACTTGAGTCGGTTCGTGTACGCGCCGGGAACCGCTTTGAACACGTCGATGGGGACACCGGGGGCGAGCCAACCGTGAACTCGTCCGGGGCCGAGGTCGGGGTCGACGAGGTCGACCGAGACACTCGCCTCCCGCTGGCGGTAGAAGTCGTCGAGCGAGCGTGTCAGTCGTTCGCTCCCCGAGAGCGGTTCAGACGACGGGAGAAACACGTTCGGGAGTGTCCGCAACAGAGACGGCAGCGTCTCGACGTGGTCGAGAGTCGGGTCGACGTACATCGAGAGATGCCACTGCGGAAGTTCGTCGGAGACTCGCTCGAACGGCGTCTCGATGTACGCGTCGAGTCGGGCGGCGAGAGAGCGGTCGTACAGGCGGTCGGCGTTCAATCCGAGCGTGTCCAGATGCCGCATCTCTTCGAGGTCGGTCCCGTGCGGTCCGGCGTTTCGAACCAGACAGTCGAGCATGAACACTCGCCGAAGGAGCGCCGCACACTCTCGGGGAAACTCCGGGAGCGGTGGGAGTTCCCACGTCTGGTCGGGCGTGCGAAGCGTCGGCGTCACGTTCGACTCGGTTCGGACCGTCGCTCCGAGATAGTGTGCCAACGACGACGCCGGAAAGAGATAGTCGAAACGTGGTGGAACCGTCAGCGTCACGTCGACGGCCTCCCGTTGCTCGACGACGGCGTCGGGAACGTCGAGTTCGTCGCCGAGTTCGATAAGTGGTGGGTGCCCGTGCATCGTCGGGAACGAGCGGTCGGGAGTCGTCGTCCGGTAGCCAGCAGAGAGCAACGAGAGGGCGGTCGCTAGACCGTCGGTCGTTTTGGGGACGGTTATCGTCTCGGGGGGTGACTCTACGCGACTGCGGAATCCGAGCGTCACCTCCGTTATGTCGTCAAACGAGAGCACTGCCTGTTCGTACCCCGGCTTTTCGAGTCGTGCGGCCCCATCGAAGCGCACGTAGGCTAGGATGCCGCTTTCGACGCGAACGAGGTACTGTGCGGATGGGAGGTCGACGGGTCCGACATCGCTCCCGAGTTCGAACTGGGTGTCGGTGTCGAGTTGTTCGACGACGACGAGTACCGGCGGAAAGCGAAGTTCTGACGCCGTCCCCGTGAGCGTTGCGTCGACGGGCCGAGAGAGCGACCGCTGTTTGTCGTGTGGCGTCCAATCGGTCACGTCCACCTGCATGGAGGTTTTGGCGGAATCGACAGCGCGTACCCCCGTCTCGGTCGAATCCACCTCTATCATGCCCGGTCGTTGAAAGCTTCCATGGGATACGTAAATCTCTATCGACACGGGAAATCGTGCCGAAAGCACCCATATTCTTGTGCCCGTGTTACCGAGAGTCGACATGGACTACAGTCACGTCCGGGACGTCGACCCGGCCGTCGCCGACGCGCTCGAAGGTGAAGTCGACCGACAACGCGACACGCTCGCGATGATCGCCTCCGAGAACCACGTCTCGAAAGCGGTGCTCGAAGCACAGAGTTCCGTCCTCACGAACAAGTACGCCGAGGGGTATCCCGGCAAGCGCTACTACGCCGGCTGTACGTACGCCGACGAAGTCGAGAACCTCGCTATCGACCGCGCGAAAGAACTCTGGGGTGCAGAACACGTCAACGTCCAGCCACACTCCGGCACGCAGGCGAACATGGGCGTCTACCTCGCCATGCTCGACCCTGGCGACAAGATTCTGTCCTTGGACCTCACCCACGGTGGCCACCTCAGCCACGGCCACCCCGCGAACTTCACCGGCCAACTCTTCGACGTCGAACAGTACCACGTCGACCCCGAGACGGGCTACATCGACTACGACGAGCTAGAAGAGAAAGCCCGTGAGTTCGAACCGGACATCATCGTCTCGGGCTACTCGGCCTACCCGCGCGCCGTCGAGTGGGAGACGATTCAGGACGTCGCCGACGACGTCGACGCCTACCACCTCGCCGACATCGCCCACATCACGGGTCTCGTCGCCGCGGGCGTCCACCCCTCGCCCGTCGGCGTCGCCGACTTCGTCACCGGGAGCACGCACAAGACCATCCGCGCCGGTCGCGGCGGCATCATCATGACCTCCGAGGAGTACGCCTCCGACGTAGACAAGGCCGTCTTCCCCGGGTCGCAGGGCGGCCCCCTCATGCACAACATCGCCGGTAAGGCCGTCGGCTTCAAAGAGGCGCTCCAGCCCGAGTTCGAAGACTACGCGCAGCAGGTCGTCGACAACGCCGAGACGCTGGCCGAGACGTTCCAAGACCACGGTCTCAAAGTCGTCTCCGAGGGAACCGACACCCACCTCGTGCTCGTCGACCTTCGGGAGTCGCATCCGGACCTGACCGGCGGCGACGCCGAGGACGCCCTCGACTCGACGGGCATCGTTCTCAACGCCAACACCGTCCCCGGCGAGACGCGCTCGGCGTTCAACCCGAGCGGTATCCGCGCCGGCACGCCCGGTCTGACCACCCGTGGCTTCGACGAGAAGGCGACGAAAGAGGTCGGTGACCTCATCTACCGCGTCGTCGACAACCACGACGACACCGACGTGCTGGCGGAAGTCGCCGAAGACGTGCAGGGTCTCACCGACGAGTTCGGTCTGTACGAGTAGGACGAATCAGCCTCGAACGGTCGCTCGTTTCTTCGTTGCCGTCGTTGCTCACTGATATCGCATGTCGTTGCTCACGTCCGCCGAGACGGTGGCGGCGAGGACGAGGACGACGAGTCCGACCACGAGTGCAGCCAGTACGAGCGGGTTCGGGAGGACGGCCAGCACGTCGCCGACGCCGATTGGCCCACCAGCGACGAGTGTCGCCACCCCCTCGGGGTTGGTGACGAGCACGAACAAGAAGAGGAACAGTCCGGTCATCACGGCCGTCTGAACGGCGGTCCGAACCGGATGTCGAACGAGGTCCAACGTGTGCTGGCGAACCGACCGACCGAACCGTCGTGTGTCTTGTGTCTGACTCTGAACGAACGAATCGAGTAATCGTCCACCAATCATGGGTATTGGTAGCATGCAAGAGGGATAGCTCTAGCTCCCGAACCGGAGAGTCCAGACTGTCTGTCGATTCGACAGTTGCGCACGCGCCGCCGAACGTATCGACGAGTCGGCCGTCGATTCACCGATGTCTCGGCGCTGCACACCGACTCGACGGAGCGTGTTGTGTACGGTCGTCCACCTGGAGACGGGCGCGACGAGCGGAGTCCGGCAGGGAAGTGAGCACAGTCGCTGACAGCCGAGACGTGTCCGTGACATTCGCGGCGGGGCGATACACATTCCTGTATACTTCGTGGTTTTGAGCGGACGAGATAGGCACGAACCCGAGCATTGAAGAACGTGGCCGCACGCCTCTCAGGTATGACGACCATCATCGACGGCAACGAGGTCGCCGCCGACGTCCGCGCTGGCCTCGCCGACGGCATCGAGACACTCAAAGCCGAAGGTACGACGCCAGGGCTGGCGACGGTGCTGATGAGCGACGACCCCGCCAGCGAGACGTACGTCTCGATGAAACAGCGCGACTGCGAAGAGGTGGGTATCAACGGTATCCACGTCGAAATCGACGCCGACGCGCCCGCCGAAGAACTGTTCGACACCGTCGACGAGTTGAACGCCGACCCCGAAGTCCACGGCATCCTCGTCCAGATGCCCGTCCCGGACCACGTCGACAAGCGGCGCGTCCTCCGCGCCATCGACCCCGTGAAGGACGTCGACGGCTTCCACCCCGAGAACGTCGGGCGGATGGTCGCCGGCAACGCCCGCTACAAACCCTGCACGCCGCACGGTATCCAGAAACTGCTCGAAGCCTACGACGTCGAGACCGAGGGCGCAGACGCCGTCGTCGTCGGCCGTTCGGACATCGTCGGCAAGCCGATGACGAACCTCCTCATCCAGAAGGCTCCCCTCGGCAACGCGACGACGACGGTCTGTCACTCCCGCACGAAGGACCTCGCCGCGAAGACCCGTGAGGCCGACATCGTCGTCGCCGCCGTCGGCGTCCCCGAACTCGTCACCGGCGACATGCTCAAAGACGGCGCGACGGTGGTCGACGTCGGTGTGAACCGAGTCGACGCAGACACCGACAAAGGATACGAACTCGTCGGTGACGTCGAGTTCGAGTCGGCGAAGGACGTCGCTGGCCGGATTACGCCCGTCCCCGGTGGTGTCGGACCGATGACCCGCGCGATGCTCCTCTACAACACGGTCAAAGCCGCCGGCGTCCAGACGGACGTCGCCGTCGACCTGCCCTGACTCACCAAATTCGCATACGAGTTGATTAGCACAGGCGACCTCTAGAGAGGACATGAGCCGAACAGAGAGTAAGCCAGGAGCGGGCGAGACCGGAACACGGACCCGAGGCGACGGGTGGTCACCCGCGGCGGCCGCACGCCGGTCCGTCTCGCGGGGGAAGCGGTACGTTCGGAGCGCAGAGCGGACGGAGGTGGCCACCGCGCTCGGTGCAGTCGCGAGCGTCGTCGCCGGCGTTCGGTCTCTCCGCCGCGGCGACCGGACAGGTGGCCTGCTCCGACTGGGGTTCGGCACCGCACTCGGAGTCGCGACGCTCGCCCGGCGACGGTCGACTCGTTCATCGACCCCCTCCGACGGCGAGGCGGGAACGACGATTCCAATCGAGGACGGCGAGCAACGTGCACCTCCCGAAGAAGAAGTGGAGACAGGAACCCACGCACCGGAGACGGCGACACAGCTACACATACCCGAGCGTGAGTCACCGAGACGGCTGGGTTCGGCGGCGTTCAACGAGTACTCGAACCGACTGCCGATGCCGCAGCACGTCTTCGACACGGGGCTACTCGCCCTCGGTGCGGAGGTGTTCTGGGGCGTCCGTGAAGCCGACGATGCCGTGCTCGTCTCGCAGCTATACGACCCGATTCAGGACGGAGCGGGACTTCGATTCGTCGGCAGTACCCAAGTCGACGACGAGCGCATGCTCTCGGTGCCCGACGTCGTCTTGAACCACTGGGACCGCGTCGCCGGCGGTGGGATGGCCGTCACCTCCGGTACTCGACTCGTCTTCATCACCACCGACGCACTTCGGGAAGACAGTCAACTACTCGTCGTCCCCGAAGAGTGGGCCGAGGAACTCCCCGAAGAGGGTCGATAGCGTTCTCGGCCGGTTCGTCCCTTCACCTCGACGAACCACTTTCGACCCCCGTTTTCGGTTTGTACTCACCACATCTACTCCAGTCTCGACAGTCGGTCCTGTGCCGTCACCAGCGCCGTCTCGTCGCCGTCGACGAGATACTCGCCGAGGTCACGGGCCGTCTGGACGATGCGTTCGGAGGTCTGCAGTGACACGTCGCCCTGGAGCGACTCAGCGCGTTTGACGTGGTCTGCGAGCGCACCGAGCGTCGTCCGCGCGTTCGCGTCGGGGTGGTCCTCCAGCCACGTGACGAGGTCGCGCCGGTACGCGGAGACGGCTTTGGCGTAGGCGAGCCCGCGAGCGGCACGCATCGACTCGGGCGCGTCGTCGACGCTCGGACGTTCACCCTGGTCGGCACCGCGGACGAGTGAGAGGACGTACAGTCGTTCGTCGTCCGTCGGGTCACGAGTACGGGCGTAGACGTCAACGGTCTGCAGGAGTTCGTGGGCCGCGAGGAACGTGTCGTCGAGCGGCCGGAGTTCGCCGCCGTGGATGAACCCCCGTTGTCGCAGGTACTCCCGCAACGTGGACTTCAACTCGCTCGCAATATCGTCGACGTCGACGTCGTCGTCGCCGAGTGTGGTTCGTTGCGGTGTCAGGTCCAGCGTCCCCGCGCCGGCAGTGTGCTCGGTTCGTTCGTCGAGGCCGATGCTTCGGAGACTCTCGCAGTTCGGACACGCCACGCTCCCCGTGTCGTAGTAGGACCACTGGTGACCGCAGTCCTTGCACTCTCGGGTTCCCCGAATCTTCATACTCTGTACTGGTAGCGAGCGAACCAAAGGTGTCGTGGTCTCTTCGTTGGGTAGCCGGAGCGTTCACGTCACTGGACCGAAACGACCGGGTATGAACGAGTCCGCGCGCCGTCGCCTCCGAACCGAAGCCATCGACCACGCGGCGACACTCGCCACGGACGTCGAAGACCGGTGGGGGCCCGTCGCCGACGAGGGGTCGGTCGTCGTCTCACCGCTCCCGCACGACGACACCACGTTTCCGGAGAGCCTTCGTGCGTTTCACGAGCAGTTCTACCCCTACGCCGCAGGCTGTCTCACCCGCGACGACGACGGGCGAATCCTCGCCGTCGAGTCGACGCACCGCGGCTACTGGGAGAGCCCTGGTGGGGCCGGCGAACCCGACGAGGCACCCGCAGAGACGGCTCGCCGGGAAGTACGCGAGGAGACGGGAATCACACCGACAGTCGTCGAACCGCTCTACCGCCTGACGATGGAACTCGATTTGGGCTACGACGAGACGCTCCCGATTCCGGTGTTCGTCTTCGTCGGCGAACCCGCAGAGGGGTCGGTCGCGTCGGCCGACGCCGTCGAGACGCCCGGAGAAGTCGACGATGTGGGGTGGTTCTCTCCGTCCAATCTGCCCGAGGAGTTCCGTGACCGGAAGCTGGTTTTGAAACATCTGGAGTGAGTGGACTCGCTTCGGTTGCACCGACACCTGCCTGACCACTACAGTTACATACGGCGACACCTAACGCTCGGTCACATGACACGGAGTACCCACGCTCCTGATCGAGAAATTCTCCCGGCGTGAAACCCGCGTCTCGGACACCGAGACAGCAGTCACGACGGACGGTGCCGAACTGGTTGTCGAACTCGATGGCGAGGAGTTCCGACTCTCTCGAAGCGAGGCGGTCGAGTTACGAGAAGCACTCGGCGAGGCACTCCATCAGCGGGTGGAGTTCTTCCGCACCGCAGGCGAGTACCGCGAAGACGGCAGTTACGTCGTCGCCAGACGCAGCGCGAACTCGGCGGGCCACAGCAAGGTCTTCGAGCGCTTCGCCGAGTTGGAGGAACTCTACGAGCGACTTCCCACCGAATTCACTGCCGACGACGTCGGCCGGACCGGACTGACCGGCGGGCGGCGACACATGCTCGTGCGCCATCTGGCCGAGCATCCGGCGTTCGACTGCGAACTCGTCAGTCGACAACCGCTGACCGCCCGGAAGTCGGAGGTGAGAACGGAGCGTCCGATGCCCGCGGACTGATGGCCTCGTCGTCTCGTCCCACCCTGCCGAGGAATGAACGTTTTTGCCACGGTAGTCCGTGGCTCGGGTATGACGTTCTCTATCGTCGCCCGAGACCCCGAGACGGACGCCGTCGGTATCGCCGTCCAGTCGAAGTTCGTCAGCGTCGGTTCTGTCGTCCCCTTCGCGGCGGCGGACGCCGGTGCAATCGCCACGCAGAGTTTCGCCAACGTCGCCTACGGGCCGGACGGCCTCGACTTGCTTCGTGAGGGCCACTCGGCGAGTGAAGTCGTCGAGAAACTGACCGACGCCGACGACGAGGCCGAATCGAGACAGGTCGGCGTCGTCGGACAGGACGGTTCTATCGCGGTGTTCACCGGCGAGGAGTGTTTCGACGTCGCCGGCGACATCCAAGGGGAACACTACACGGTACAGGGAAACATCCTCGAAAACGAGGAGACGCTCCCGGCGATGGCCGAGACGTTCGAGACGACGGCGGGCGGGTTGCCCGAGAAACTCATCGCAGCGCTCCACGCCGGCAACGACGCCGGCGGCGACAGTCGCGGCGAGCAGGGCGCGGCGCTCTACATCGTCAAACCGGAGGGTGGCTACGACGGCGGCAACGACCGCTGGGTCGACGTCCGCGTCGACGACCACGAACGGCCGATAGACGAACTCGAACGCGTGTTCAAACTGTACGACGTGACCTTGCTGGCACGCGAAGAACCCGAGGAGACTCGCGAACTGGACGGCGAGACGGCACGCGCAGTGACCGCGACGCTCGCCGAACTCGGCTTCTACGACGGCGAGGCGACAGAGACGTTCGGCGACGACGAACGCGAGGCGCTCGAAGAGTTCCGCGGCCTCAACAACTTCGAGAACCACTCGCTGGCCGTCGTCGAGGACGCACTCGCCCGAGGGTGGGACGACGCTGAGGGGACGGGCGAAGAGCAGATGGTCGACGCCATCTGGCACGGTCTCTCGCGTTTAGACCGAAAGTAGCGTTCGTTGCCGACGAGCCACGACGGTCACGACCGGTCACGACGCGTCGACGAGAAGAGTGCCCACTACCGCCAAGTACCCGACACCCCAACACCACCCCATGCGTGACGAAGAGGAAATCCGTGAGCAGTACGAATTTCTCAAAGACCAACTCGACGACGAGGAGATGAAACACGAAGGTGTGAGACAGATGTTTACGTACTACAAGCGAGCACTCGGATGGGTGCTCGAAGAAGAACACATCTAGCTCGGAGTTCACGATTACGGAACCTCCGTGTCGGGCGTCGGTATGTTTAAGTGGGGACGCGCGATAGTTGCAGTTGACGCTTCGCTTTGGAGGGCCGAAGCGTCAGCGGGGACCAATTCAGGGCGGCAAGCATTCACGCGATTTTCGCGTGGCTTGCTTTCCTTTTCACGTACTCACTCACGAAGCGGCGCGTCTCGTCGTCGAAAAAAAAACTAATCGAGAGCGCTATTCGACGGAGAGCGACGCGTCCCCACCGTCGACGCCCTCGTCCCACTCTAGTTCGAGTTCGAGACTCAGTTCCGGTGTCCCACCGCTCTTCGACGTCTCGCGTTCGGCTTTGACTTCGAAAGTCGGTTGTGTCGGGACGTCGAGTGTGACAGTCTGGTCGCCCGCCGAGAGGGTAATCGACTCACCGGCGTCCAGTTTGTCCGCAATCGACCGGAGGTAACTCGCGACTTCGGCACGACTCTGTGCTGACTCCGACTTGAAGAGTACTTCTTCGGGCATACCCGGAAGAAGGTGGTATGAGCCCTTAAACCCGAGTTCGTGATTCCAATCATACATATCTTGTAATTGAAACAGTTTAGATATTCAACAACTCATCGAGATTAGTCTTTCGGAGAGCCGGAGACAAGCGACGAGTGGGCAGTTATCGGCCGTCTCTTCCTGTTCGGCCGATATATTTATTGGTATCAGACAAGAATTCTCACGCGGATATTACCGATGTACGACTTGACAGGCTTTCAGCGAGATCTGCTGTACGTAATCGCCGGACTCGAAGAACCACACGGGCTCGCAATTAAAGAGGAACTCGAAGAGTACTACGAGAAAGAGATTCACCACGGCCGACTGTACCCGAATCTCGACACGCTCGTCGACAAGGGACTCGTCGAGAAAGGTCAGCGTGACCGGCGGACGAACTACTACACGTTGACGCGCCGTGGGCGGCGTGAAATCGACGCACGCAAAGACTGGGAAGCGCAGTACATCACCGAGTAACGCTCTCACTCTCCTCCCGTCTGGGTCGCCCCGCCCGACCGCTCCGGGCCAACGTCGGGCCGTGCGTCGGTCGACTCCGCTACGGGAATCGCCTCTTCCGCATCGTCTCTCTCGTATCTTTCGTCGTCTCCGTCCAGTCTCTCGGACGCGACCGGGCCATCCGACAGATACACCGGGTCGACCACGTACGGCTGAATCTTCTTTCCTGCGAGCAGTTCCGGGAGGACGATACGCGCGAAGTTGACGACGAAGACCAGCAGTATCGGGAGGAGGAAGATGCCGTACCACCCGAAGAGTAGCGGACCGAAGGTGTACGCGAGCATGACGCTCCCGACGTGGAGACTCCGCCCCGAGACGTAGGGCCGAAGGACCAGATCCGGGATAGTGTCGACGACGACGAACGAGACGAGCACGAACGCCCCGACGAACCAGACGGTCTCTGGACCACCGAACACCAGACTCCGCACGCCCATGTAGCCCGCGACGGGGACGTAGACGAGTTTCATCCCGACCACGGGGATGAGGCTGGCGACGCCGGCGAGCAGTCCGACGAGTGCGGCCGCCGGAATCCCGAGTTCCGGCGGCGAGAAGACGTTCAACACGGTGTAGGCGATGACGCCGATGGTTCCCGTCAACACCGCGTTGAGGATGTTGCCGAAGAAGATGCTGTTGAGGTCTGAGTCGACCGCCGCGAAGTACGCACCGAGGACGCCGTCGTCGTCGGCGAAACGCTTGGTGAGCCACCGCGAGATACGGTGGTCGTCACGCAGGAGGTAGAACGCGATGGCGAGCATCACGAACAGGTGGACGAGACCGACGCCGACGAACGCGAAGGTGTCGGCGGCGGCGGCGACCTGTCGAAGCGTCGCACCGGCGGTGTCGAACGTGAGGTACTCGCGGAGTCCGGAGCGATAGAGCGTCGCCGGGTCGGCGACTTTGTTCAGCAGTCGTAAGTCGAGCGTCGTGTACGCGCCGAGGTCGAACTGCGTCGCTTTGGCCTGTTTGTCGACCTCCTTGGCGACGACGAGCAGTGCGTACAGCATCAACGCGAGTGCGGGCAACGCGAGTGCGAACATCGAGACGGCCGCCGCCAGACTGGGTGGGTAGATGTGTTTGCGGAGGCGACGGTAGATGGGCCGGGTCGCGTAGTACAGAAAGAGTCCGAAGACGAACGTTCCGACGAACGAGTAGACAACGAATAGGAGGGCAGCGGCGAGCACACCGCCGAGTGTCCACCACGCGGCGCGTGCGCGGTTGAAATCGAGGGAGGACATACTAAGATGGCTCCACGGCAGTGTCAAAAGGTTAACGCGGCCTCTGTACTTAACACCGTACCCGCCGTAGCCCGAGGAGATGTGGTACGTCGCTCTCTCTCTCGATAGTCTGTGGCCGATTCTACAGTTCGAGGACCCCGTCGCCACACCCCTACAAGACCCGGTCGTCCGTGTGGTCATCGCGGCGGCACTCGGTCTCTTTCTCGGTCTCGAACGCGAGTGGTCGAAGAAGTCCGCCGGAATCCGGACCTTCTCACTGACGAGTCTCGTCGGCGCCGTCTTCACCATCGTCGCCGAAGAGTCGCCGCTCGGCGTGGCACTCCTCGCAATCGGTGGCCTGCTCGTCATCGTCCAAGGCGTCCTCTTGGCGATACAGGGGCTCCAAAGCGACGAGGAGGACGGACTCAGTCTGACGACGTCCGTCTCGCTGCTCGTCGCCTACGGAGTGGGCGTCCTCGTCGCCTCGGGGTTCTTCGTCGCGGGTGTCGCCGTCGCCGTCATCTCGTCGGCACTGCTCGTCCTCAAGCGAGAACTCCACGACTTCGCGGGTGGTCTCTCTCGGCAAGAGCTTCGGTCGACGACAGAGTTCGCCATCCTCGCGTTCGTCATCTTCCCGCTGCTTCCCGCCGAGGAGGAGGCCTTTGGCTTCACCTTCGAACCGCGCGTCGCGTGGCTGATGGTCGTCACCGTCGCCGGAATCGGCATCGTCAACTACGCGCTCGTCCGCTCGTACGGCGGCCGCGGCATCGCCATCACGGGCTTTTTCGGCGGCCTCGCCTCCTCCACCGCCGTCGTCGGGACGATGCTCGACCAGGTCCGCCAGCGGAGCGACTCGGTCGGGTTCGCGGTCGCTGGCGTCTTACTCGCCGACGCCGCGATGGCACTCCGGAACCTCGGCATCGCCCTCGCGTTCACGCTCACGGCGGGTCGTCCGCCGCTCTGGCAGGCCGTGGTTCCGCTCGGCGTCATCGTCGTCGGGAGCATCCTCGTCGCACGGTTTACGGCCAACTGGGGCGAGAACGTCGACCTCGACCTCGACAGTCCGTTCTCGCTGAAGAACGTCCTCGCGTTCGGCGCGGTGTTCTTTCTCATCCTCGCCGTCGGCACCGTCGCACAGGACCAGTTCGGGGACATCGGCTTCTACGTGAGCGCACTGGTGTCGGGACTCGTCTCCTCGGCGGGGACGACGACGTCCGCCGTCCTCCTCTACCGAAGCGGTTCCATCGAGTCTACGACGGCCGTGGTCGGTATCCTCCTCGCGACGGCGTCGAGCGTCGCCGTCAAGGCCGGTCTCATCGCCGCCGCCGGCCCGCGAGAGTTCGCTCGGCGCGTCGCCACCTGGAGCGCCATCCTCCTCGTCGCCGCGGGCGGTGTCACGGCTGCCGTCGCACTATTTGCATAAACCGTAACGAATGTCTTAACATAGCCGTCCGCAAATCGGGTGACATGGACAGACACACCGCCGAGCCAGACGTCACGGCCATGCCGGGCGAACGCGCTCGCGAGTGGGTGGAGTACCACCACCGAAGTGCTGCCCCGAGCACCTACGTCTACGACTTCGTCTGGGACCTCTCCGGCGACGCGGAGGGGCCGTTCTGCACCGACGTCGACGGCAACGTCCTCCTCGACTTCACGAGTCACGTGGCCGCCGCCCCCCTCGGCTACAACAACCCGAAGATCATGGACAAACTGCGGGAGTTCGACCTCGTCGACCCGCTGAAGATCGCGGGACAGGACTTCTACGTCAGCGCGGGCGACAGCCACCGACCCGAAGAGAGCGAGTTCCCCGGTCCTGCGGGCTTGATGGACCGCCTCACCGACGCGACCGACCACTACGGGATGGATATGGTCTTCCTCTCGAACTCCGGGGCGGAAGCCGTCGAGAACGGCATCAAAATCGCCTACGACCACAGCGACGGCGCGAAGTATGCCATCACCTTCGACGGTGCCTTCCACGGGCGAACGCTCGGTGCGCTCTCGCTGAACCGCTCGAAAGAGAAGTACCGCCGCAAGTTCCCAGAGGTTCCCGGTGTCCACGACGTGCCTTACTGCGACGACCGGACCTGCTCACCCGCGAGTTGCGACTGCGGATTCTTCGTGGGGAGCGACGACCCGACAGAGCAAGTCTCGCTCCTCCGGAAGAAACTCGACCCGAAACGCGGCCACATCAACGCCGACGAAGTCGCCTACATCATCCTCGAACCTATCCAAGGCGAGGGCGGCTATCGCATCCCGAGTGCGTCTTTCATGGACGAGATTGCCGCGCTCGCGACGGAACACGACATCACCCTCGTCGCCGACGAGATTCAGACGGGAATGGGCCGAACGGGGAAGATGTGGGGCGCGGACCACTACAGCATCGAACCCGACGTCATCGCCGCCGCGAAGGGACTCCGCGTCGGCGCGACCATCTCCCGGTCGGACGTCTTCCCCGACGAGAAGGGTCGCATCTCCTCGACGTGGGGTGCAGGCGACATCATCGCCTCCTTGCAAGGTGCGCTCACTATCGACGCCATCCACGAGCACGGCCTACTCGACAACGCGACAGTTCGCGGGCGGCAGTTCAAAGAGACGATGCGTGACGCCGACCCGACCGGCGTCGTCGACGTTCGCGGAAAAGGGCTGATGCTCGCCGTCGAGTTCGACACACAAGAGCGCCGCGACGCCGTGCAGGAGGCGGCCCTTCAGCGCGGCTTCCTGACGCTCTCCTGTGGCTACAAAGTGCTCCGGGTGCTGCCACCGCTCGACGTGACCGAACGGGAAATCGACCTCGGCGCGGACCTCCTCGAACAGTCGATTGCCGACGTGGCGTAATCGTCGAGCGCGAACTCAGTCTTTGTCTATCATCACTTCACTCGCCTTGATGACGGCGCTGACCTCGTCGCCTTCGGCGAGTTCCAGTCGGTCCGCCGAGGACCGTGTAATCGTCGACGTGACCGTCTGACCGTCGCCGAGTTCGACGACGACTTCCGCCATGATGTCGTCCGTTTTCAGCGATTTTACCGTACCAGTCAGGTTGTTGCGGGCGCTCAGCGGCATGGGTAGCTATTGGCGAGTTGAAAACAAGTAGCTGGTGGCGACCGGGCTTTCTACATCTGGTAGCGACGTTCGTCGTCACGCTGCGGGTACTGGTCTTGGCCCGTCATCTCCTCGTAGGTCATCCCCGCGAGGAACTCGTCGTAGGTGACGTCGTAACTGCGGCGCAGTTGGAAGTCCAAGTCGCCCGAGTCGACGCTGGAGCGAAAGAGCATGTGGACGGCTCTGCGAACCAACTCGCTCGCGTCGTCCGTCTCGAAGACGGCGGCGAGGGTGGCGAGTTCGTTCTTCGTCTCGCGGTCCAGTTCGACTGCCAGTTCGTCGTCTATCTCGGAGTAGAACGACTGGACGTCGTCGTTCAGGTCGTCGAGGCTCATGCCAGAGGGGAGACGAGGGCGTCGGATACGGCTTTCGCTCCGACGAGACAAGAGACCACTACCCCTAAATCGCTCGTGGCCCACCTCTCGACAATGACCGACGCCGCGCCCGCCACCGACGACATCGAGGCGATTCGGGACGTCGCCCCCGCCCTCCCAGACGACGCCGAGGGCGTAGAGCGCGTCCGACGCGCACTGGTCGAGTGGTACGAGGCCGACCACCGCGACTACCCGTGGCGACGAACAGAGAACGCCTACGAGATTCTCGTCTCCGAGGTGATGAGCCAACAGACCCAACTCGACCGCGTCGTCGCCGCGTGGGAGGACTTCCTCGAACGCTGGCCCACGGCCGCCGACCTCGCCGACGCCGACCGGAGCGACGTCGTCTCCTTCTGGACGAGTCACAGTCTCGGCTACAACAACCGCGCGAAGTACCTCCACGAGGCGGCGAGGCAGGTCGAAGAAGAGTACGATGGCACGTTCCCCGAGTCGCCCGACGAGTTACAGGAACTGATGGGCGTCGGTCCCTACACCGCCAACGCCGTCGCCTCCTTCGCGTTCAACAACGGCGACGCTGTCGTCGACACGAACGTCAAACGCGTGCTTCACCGCGCCTTCGACGTCCCCGACGACGATTCGGCGTTCGAGGACGTCGCGCAGTTCCTCATGCCCGAGGGCGAGTCCAGAGTCTGGAACAACGCCGTCATGGAGTTGGGTGGCGTCGCCTGCGGAAAGACACCCCGCTGCGACGAGGCCGGATGCCCGTGGCGTGCGTGGTGTCACGCCTACGAGACAGGGGACTTCACCGCGCCCGACGTGCCGACGCAACCGACGTTCGAGGGGAGTCGGCGGCAGATGCGCGGGCGCGTCGTCCGGATTCTCGGCGAGTACGACGAACTCGACCTCGATACGTTGGGGCCGCGTGTCCGCGTCGACTACGGCGGCGAACACGGCCGCGAGTGGTTGAGAGGGCTGGTCGACGACTTGGCGGACGACGGACTCGTCGACGTCGACGAGGGGACAGACGACGTCGTCGTCCGACTGCGGCAGTGACGTCGGACGGCGTCAAGCTATCACACACATCGTAGCGGTTTCAACGACGGCCGCAGTAGAGCGACTCGATGGTCGCAGAGACGGGAACACTGTTGACGTTTCTAGCGGCGCTAACACTCCTGTTGGTCACCGCGCACACCCTCGGTATCGTCGCCAACAGGGCGGGATTCGCGCCAGTGGTCGGGGAACTCCTCACCGGACTGGTGCTCGGCCCGGCGGTTCTCGGCGTCGTCGCCCCCGCGGTGACCGCCGTCGTCGTGCCGGTTCCCGACCGAGTGGCTGCGCTCGCGTCGCTCGGACTCGTCTTACTCCTCGTGTTGGCCGGAACCGAAGTCGACGTGCCGGCCCTGCGGCGACACGTCCGACCGACGATAGCGCTCGCCGTGGGCGCGTCCGTCGTCCCCTTTCTGCTGGGGTTCGGGCTGGGATGGTTTCTTCCCGCGGAGTATCTGGTTACGCCTGAGCAACGACTCCCCTTCGCGCTGTTTCTCGCGACGGCGCTGAGCATCTCGGCGGTGCCCGTCGCCGTCCGCGTTCTCATCGACTTGGACGCGATGGACCGCACCGTCGGACAGCTCACCCTCACGGCCGCCGTCGTCATCGACGCCGCCGGATGGGTCGCGCTCACCGTCGTCTCCGACATCGCTCGGCAGGGACAGGTCAGTCTACTCGGCGTCGGCCGAACGCTGCTGGTCCTCGCCGTCTTCGTCGCGCTCGTCGCCGTCGTCGGCCCGAGATTCGTCGAGTGGCTCTTCGAGACGGTCGAACGAACCGACTCGCCCGTGTTGACCGGGTTCTCGGCCGTCGTCGTCCTCGGGTTCGCGCTGGCCGGAGCGTCGCTCGCGCTCGGTCTCGAAGCAGTTCTCGGCGCGTTCCTCGCAGGAGTCCTCGTGCGGAACCACCTCGACGGGGAGACGTCGCGCGTGGTTCACCTGGTCACGCTCGGTCTGTTCGCGCCGCTCTTCTTCGCGACGGCCGGCCTGCAGGCCGACCTGACCGGCCTGTTCTCTCTCGACATGCTGTTCGTCGGCGGACTCACCCTCACTGTCGCCGTTCTCGGGAAGGTACTCGGCGTGGCAGTGGGCGCTGCCTTCACCGACCTCACACGGGACGAGACAGTCTGTCTCGCAATCGGACTGAACGCACGCGGTGCGATGGAGATCGTCGTGGCGGCGCTCGGGCTGACTATCGGCATCCTCACACCCACCATCTACGCCGTCATCGTCCTCGTGGCCATCGTCACCTCGGTCATGACGCCGCCGTTACTCCGGCGTGCCTTGTCACGACTGCCGGACGAGGTGCCGTCACGATAGGGTAGTCACTCGCAGTCACGCACGTCAGTGCGGTCAGAGACGCCACTGCCTACGTCGGTCGTGTACTGCGCCCGTCTTCACGGAGTTGGAGGAGACTGGCGGCACGGTTTTTACCCTCCTCACCGACCCTCCAGCTATGCCAGACGTTCACGTCGTCGCGCTCTGCGGGAGCCTCCGCGACCGGAGTTACACTCGACTTGCACTCGAACACGCCCTACGCGGCGTCGAAGCGGCGGGCGGAACTGGAGAACTCGTCGACCTGCGGGAGTACGACCTGCCGATGCTCGACGCCGACCACGACGAACAGGGCGACAGCGCGGCGTTGAAGCAGGTGGTCCGCGAGGCCGACGCCGTCCTCCTCGGGACACCGATGTACCACGGGTCGTACTCGGGCGTGCTGAAGAACGCGCTCGACTACTGCGGGTTCGACGAGTTCGACGGGAAGACCGTCGGCTTGCTGGCCGTCGCCGGCGGGTCGTTCCCCGTGACGGCGCTCGAACATCTCCGCTCCGTGTGTCGCTCGCTCAACGCGTGGGTCATCCCACATCAGGCAGCCATTCCTCGTGCGCACAGCGCGTTCGACGACGACGGTGCGTTCCGCGACGAGGGAGTCGAAGAGCGCGTGCTGACGCTCGGGCGGCGCGCCGTCGGGTTCGCCAACATCGAGCAGGACCCCGCGACGTTCGAGAGCGCCCAGAACAAAGGTGCGAAAAACTGAGACTCGGTACTGTGGCCCCGACAGAGGTCGGTCAGACCGTCTCTCGACGGCGACGGTTTCCACGCCGAGAATGAATACGCATTTGAAGCATTAGGTGCGGTGTTGGTCTATGCACGCCATCACCCGGAGCGGCTGGATCGAGGTCATCACCGGTTCGATGTTCTCGGGGAAGACGGAGGAACTCCTCCGTCGGCTACGCCGCGCGGAGATTGCCGAACAGGAGGTCGCCGTCTTCAAGCCCGACGTCGACGACCGGTACGGCGAAGCCACCATCGGCTCACACAACGGCCGACAGTGGGAGGCCCACGTCGTCGACGCCGAAGGCGAGGGAATCTGGGACATCTACGATAAACTCGACGGCGAGAAGGTCGTCGCCGTCGACGAGGCCAACTTCTTCTCGACGGAACTGGTCGACGTCTGCGAAGCCCTCGCCGCCGACGGCCGTCGCGTCATCGTCTCCGGCACCGACCAGACGTTCCGCGCCGAGCCGTTCGAACCGGTACCGCAACTCATCGCCCTCGCCGAGTACGTCGACAAGTTGCGAGCAATCTGTACCGTCTGCGGCGAACCCGCGACGCGCAACCAGCGACTCATCGAGGGCAAGCCCGCACACGTCGACGACCCGACCATCCTCGTCGGCGCAGAGGAGTCCTACGAAGCACGGTGTCGGAACTGTCATACCCTCCGCACCGACTAGGACGAACGTGACTACTTGGGTCGAAAACCCCCGCGGCGGCCGTGACCGCGGCCCGCGCGGCATCGCCCGCGCGTGGGTCGAAGTGTTGTTCCGCCCGCGGCGGTTCTTCCGTAACGGCGTCGCCCCCGGCGACCAAGCGCCCGGTCTCGTCTTCGGCGTGCTCGTCGCCCTCTGTTACGTCGGCGGCGTGCTCTGGTTCACGCCGGAGCGTCTGCTCGGAACCGACTTCGTTCCCCTCCTCGCGGGCAGTCGCGCGGTGACGAGTCTCCTCCTCCTCCTCGTCCTCACCCTGTTCGTCGCGCCCGCGACGATGCACTTGCTCGGCGCGCTCCAGACGGTGTTGCTCGTCCTCGTCGTCAGGGACCGCGCCGGCGTGAGCGAGACGGTCCAGACAATCGCCTACGCGGCCGCACCGTGTGTCCTCGCAGGCTACCCATCGCCGTTCCTCCGCACACTCTGTGCCGTCTACGGAGCCGTCCTCTTCGTCGTCGGCCTCAGCGTCATCCACCAGACCAGCCTACTCCGGGCGACTGTCGCTGGCGCGGTTCCGGCGACGATTCTCTTCGGGTACGGGTTCGGTGGTGTCGCGGCCGCGACGACGGTGTTGCAGGCAATCGGTGTGCTCTGAGCGGCCGCGTCACCGGGAACTGACCATGGTCAGTCGGTGGGTGTTCGACCAGAATCACCGGACGACGGTCGGATTCGTCGGCTCGATGGCAGGTGACGAGCGGAAAATAACCACCCGAATCGGACCACGAAGCCGACAGCAGACTTTCGACAACAGTTTTAGGCCGCGGTGTTTCTGTCTGCTCAAATGGGTACGTGTATTATCTGCGGTACGCCCGTGGACGGTCGAATCTGCAACAGTCACCAAGAAGACGTCGTGTTCCACTTCGAGGGGAACAGCCCCGACCAGTTGATCTCCCGCCGGTTCTACAGCGGGACGGTCGACGGCTACGCCGACTTCGGTGTCTTCGTCGACATCTCGCCCGGCGTCACCGGTCTGCTCCACCGAAGCGAGCTCGACCGCCGCCTGGAGAGTCTCGACTGGGAGCCGGGTGACACCGTCTTCGTCCAGGTGAAGAACGTCCGCGACAACGGTAACATCGACCTCGGCTGGTCCATCCGCCAGTCCGAACGCGAGTTCCGCGGTGTGCTCGTGCAGGACGCCGACGGTGACCGAGACGTCGACGACGACTCAGACGACGACGGCCACGCCGACGAGTCCGCCGCTGAATCCGAAACGTCCGACTCCTCCGAGTCCTCCGACTCCTCCGAGAGTGACGAATCGTCGAGTGAACCGAACGAACCGAGCGAATCGACGCCCGAGACGAACTCTGCAGACGCCGCACACGAGTTGACCGCCGACGAGAGCGACGACGAGGAAGCGGCCGAGAGCGACGAGCGCTCGGACTACGACGAACCCGAACCCGAGGGAGAGACACAGCGTGTCGAAATCGGTTCCCTTCAGGACCGCGTCGGGCAGAGTATCCGCATCGAGGGCGAAGTCGTCGGCGCACGCCAGACCGGCGGCCCGACCGTCTTCGAACTTCGCGACGAGACCGGTGTCGTCGACTGTGCCGCCTTCGTCGAGGCAGGCGTCCGCGCCTACCCCGAAATCGACGTGGGCGACGTCGTCCGACTGGACGGCGAAGTCGAACTCCGCCGAAACGAGATTCAAGTCGAGACCGAAGCGCTCGTCTCGCTCGAAGACGAGGACGCCGAGACGGTCCAGCGCCGACTCGCCGACGCGCTGACCGCTCGTGCCCGTCCCGAGGCCGTGATGCCGCTGGCCGCTCACGACTCGGTCGAAGCCGTCTCCGAGCAACTCCTCGACGCCGCGGAGGCCATTCGCCGCGCCATCCTCGAATCGCGCCCCATCGTCGTCCGCCACGCCGCCACCGCCGACGGCTACGTCGCCGGTGCGGCCGTCGAACGCGCCGTCCTCCCGCTCATCCGCGAGGAGTACGCCAAGAGCGACGCCGAGTACCACTACTTCACCCGCCGTCCGCTCGACGACGCCGTCTACGGCATGGACGCCGCGACGAACGACGTCACCCGGATGCTGCAGGACCAGGACCGACACGACGAGAAACTCCCGCTCGTGCTCCTCCTGGGAACCGGAAGCACCGTCGAATCCAGCGACGGACTCGGTCTGCTCGGCGTCTACGGTGCCAAGCGCGTCGTCGTCGACGCCGCCGTGGCCGACGAGGACGTCGAAGACGACACGGAAGTGCTCGTCAACCCCGCTCGCGCCGAGGCCGACGCATCGGACCTCTCGACGGGTGCGCTCTCGGCGAACCTCGCCGCAGCAGTCAACGACGACGTCCGCGACGACCTCGCACACCTCCCCGCCGTCAGCTACTGGGAGGGCGCACCGCAGGCGTACCTCGACCTCGCCGAAGAGTCGGGCTACGACGCAGAGCGCGTCGCCGCACTCCGCGAAGCAGTCGCACTCGAAGCCTACTACCAGTCCTACCAGGACAAGCGCGAACTCATCACGGACCTGCTGTTCGGCGACGAGGAGGGCCACGACACCGGCCTCGCGAACCACGTCGCAGAGCAGTTCCGCATCAAACTCGACGACGAAGTCGAGACGGCACAGGCCAACCTCGAACAGCGTGACGAGAGCGGCGTCGACTTCGCCGTCATCGACACGGACTCGTTCACCCACCGCTTCGACTTCCCGCCGTCGACGCTCCTCGTCGAAGAACTCCACCGCCGCAACCGCAACGGGAGCGCCTTCGTCACCCTCGGCATCGGCATGGACGAACTCTACCTCCGCAGCACAGAGGACGTCGACGTCCGCGCCGTCGCCGAGCGTGCTCGCGAGAACCTCCCGAACGCGGGTGTCACGGCGAACGGCGTCCGCGAAGGTCGCATCGAGTTCCTCTCCGGCGTCCGCGACGACGTGCGAGAAGCCGTCGTCGACGCCGTCGTCGAACAACTCGACTAATCCCGTATCGGTCTCGCGTCGACTCCTACCGTCGTGCACCGGTTCGCGTTAACGACTGTTTTGCCACCCCTACTGTCGATTTAGACGGACTGTCCTTTCTGACCAACTGGTTCGCCACAAACCATTAACCGCTTCGACCACGTTTCTATTTGACATGAACCGTCGCCATGCGCTCGCCAGTATCGCCACGACAATCGCTGTCGCAGGATGCCTCGGTTCGGTCCCCTCATCTTCCGGTTCTGCGCAGGACGCCAGTACTCAGACGGCTACCACGACCGAGAGGGGTACCGAGACCGACGCCGACGAGCGAACGAAGAAGACGACCGGCACCGACGAGTGCACCACGCCGAAGTCGACGGCGACGGACGCGGAGACGGAGACACCGTCGGATGCGACGAGTACGGCGGACACGTCGGGTACGTCCGGCACGTCGAGTGCCGACCTACCTGACCCGCCGTTCGCGGGAATGCGCACCGACCCGGCGGCGACGTACGTCGTCGGGAAGCAGGGTGGCACGACCACGACTGCGACATCGGACGGCGCACACGTCGTCCAAATCTGGAACGACGGCCCCGACGCCCGTAGCGTGAGCGTCGTCATCACCGGACAGAAGACGGGCACGCAGTTCGACGACACGGTCGAAATCGCCGCGGGCGACCACCTGAACTTCGTGTTCGAGACGCCCGACGCGTACAAGGTCGAAGTGAGCGGCGAGGGATTCTCCTCGACGTCGTCGGTCGACCGCGAGTGGGGCGAGTGTTCGACGTCGATGACGACGATTCGTCTCCGCGAGAACGGGACGGAGATGCGGACGACGTCGCAGTCGGGGACGTGTTGAGCGTTCGACGTACGAGTTGACGTGAGCAACCAGTTCAGGCCGACTCAGACCGATTCGGCCGTCAGCGAGCTATCGTCTAGCGGTGTCGAGTGACGGCGGTAGGTGTCGTAGACGCGTTCGGCCCACTCGCGGGCGAGTACGGTGTCGGTGTCGACGAACACGCGCATCGCGCCCGTCTCCTCGTCGTAGCCACCGATTCCGACCCGGTCGTCGAAGATGGCGAGACCGTAGGGAAGCGCGTCCCGGGTGCGAAGCGTGAGACTACCCGCCTCCAGTGCGGCGTCGAGACGGCTCGGGTCGTCCGCGCGGAGTTGCTCGACGACGTCGGGGAGATAGATCAGTTCGACGTCGCGCCCGTCCAAGACGGGGTCGGAAACCGTCGCCAGCGACGGCGGCACCATGTGTGTGGTGTTGAACCCGCGGAACGTCTCGCTGTCTCGAAGCAGCGAGAGAAAGCGCGACATGGGGCCATACGGGTCCGTCGGCGTCGGCACTGTCACCGTCGCGCCCGCGAACGGTTCGACGACGAACTCCTGGTGCGACTCACAGATTGCGTCGAGGAGCGGTGAGAGGCGGTCGGCGGTCACGAGGTCACGCTCGAACCGCAGGACCGACTCGGCGACGACTTCTCCTTTGCCCGTGAGGACGAACTGCCCGCCGACGCGCTCTGCGAGTTCGTGTTCTTCCAGCCACCGAGTGAACCGGTGGCTCGTCGCCCGCGAGATGTCGAGGGCGTCTTCGATGTCGCGACGGTCACGCGGCCCGTCGAAGAGGAGTTCGAGAATCGACCGGTGGCGGACGACGTCGACCAAATCGTCGGTGTCGAGGCGGTCGATTCCTTCGGTTGGCGTGTTGCTGTATTGCTGTAGGTCGAAGGCGTGCTGGATGAGTTCGTCGAGGATGTGTTGATTGGCCATACGTGACGCTCCGCCGAGCGAGTTCGGCTGTCTCCCGTTACTACAGTGAACGTCCGCTCAGGAGTTAATCCTGTCTCAGGTCGTGAGACGACTCTCACTGCGCGGCACGAGTCGCAACGCCTGTGAGCGGAGTCGATTACAGCGACGACACTCAGAAATCAACTATAGACGGGTTCGGCACCTCCTGTGGAGTATGGCAACCAACACAGAACAGACGAAGCACGCAGAAGAGACCGAAGCGTTCGTCGACCGACTGCTGGACGCAGTCGCGGGAACGCTCACCATGGAGACGCTGTTCGTCGGCCACAAGTTGGGCTACTACGAGGCTATCGCCGAGGCAGGTAGCGTCACCTCCGAGGAACTCGCGTCGGCGACGGACACCCACGAGCGCTACGCCCGCGAGTGGCTGGAACAACAGACCGTCACTGGTATCATCGGTATCGAAGACGAACACGCCGATGCGACGAGTCGGCGATATTTCCTCCCGCCGGGGCGCGAAGAGGCGCTGACCGACCGCGACAGTCTGAACTACGTCGCTCCGTTCGGAAGCCTCCTCGTCGGTGCGGTTCGCCCGGCCGATGCGATTCTGGAGGCGTACCGGACGGGCGGCGGCGTCCCCTACGAGGAGTACGGCGAGCACTTCCGCGAGGGGCAGGCGGCCATCAACCGCCCGGCGTTCCTCCACTCGATGGGGTCGGAGTGGATTCCGGCGATGGCGGACGTCGACGACCGACTCAGAACCGACCCGTCGGCCCGCGTCGCCGACGTCGGATGCGGCTACGGATGGTCCAGCATCGGTATCGCGCAGGCCTACCCGAACGTCCACGTCGACGGCTATGACCTCGACACGAAGTCGGTCGAGGAGGCCCAGAAGAACGTCCGTGAGGCTGGCCTCGGCGACCGAGTGACCGTCGAGTGCCGGGACGCGGGCGACACCGACATCGACGGCGAGTACGACCTCGTGACGGCGTTCGAGTGCGTCCACGACCTCTCGGACCCGGTGGGCGTCCTCCGGAACATGCGTCGACTCGTCGCGGACGACGGGGCCGTCCTCGTCGTCGACGAACGCGTGGGAGACGAGTTCACTGCCGACGGCGACGACGTCGAGTGGATGATGTACGGGTGGAGCGTGCTCCACTGCTTGCCGGTCGGGATGGCCGACCACCCGTCTGCAGGGACGGGAACCGTGATGCGCACCGACACGCTCCGGCAGTACGCGACGGACGCCGGGTTCAGCGACCTGACCGTGTTGCCGGTGGAGAACTACTTCTTCCGGTTCTACCGGTTGGAGCCGTGAGGTGAGTCGATGACCACACAGCCACCAATAGATTCCGTCGACGAACCACGGGCGACCGTCCCGTGGCGCTCACGACTGGTACAAGTCGTCTTCGCCAGCACGCTCCTCGCGCCGCTCGGCGTGCCGCTCGTCAGTCCGGCGCTCCCGGTGATTCGAGACGCCTTCGGTGTCACCGACGCGACAGCGAGTCTGCTCATCAGCGCCTACTTCGTGGCCGGTATCGTGCTGTCACCGTTCGTCGGCGCGCTCGCCGACCGAATCGGTCGCAAGCGCGTCCTCGCGACGAGTCTCGTCGGCTTCGGCCTCGTCGGCGGCGCGAGCGCGTTCGCGCCGTCGTTCGGCGTGATTCTCGCACTCCGCGTCGTCCAAGGTGTCGCCGCGGCGGGTATCTTCATCTCGACGGTGACGCTCGTCGGCGACGCGTTCGAGGGGAGTCAGCGGAACGCCGTCCTCGGCGTGAACACCGCCGTGCTGTCGGCAGGGGCGGCAGTGTTCCCGGTGGTCGGCGGCGCGCTCGTCTCCTACGGCTGGAACACACCGTTCTACGCCTACTTCCTCGCCGTCCCGGTCGGTCTCGTCGCCGCCGTCGTCCTCGACGAACCCGCGCGAGAGGAAGTACGCACGCTACCGGGTCTCGACTACCTCCGAGGCGCGGCGAGTGCTGTCGCCGCCTCGGGTACGTTCCCGTTCTACGCCGCGACGTTCGCGACGGAGTTTCTCCTCTTCGGGGCCGTGTTCACGGTGCTCCCGTTCCTCCTGACGTCGCAGTACGCGCTCGCGCCCGTGTTCGTCGGAGCCGTCATCATGGCCGCCGAAGCCGCCTCGGTCGTCGCGTCGATGGCGAACGGTCGACTCTCCGAGTCGTACTCCAACCGGCGACTCGTCGCGGCAGGAATCGGGGCGTACGGCGTAGGGCTGCTCGGCGCGTGGGCGGCCCCGTCGGCGTTGTTCGTCGGCGTGTCGATGCTGGCGGTCGGTGCCGGTGTCGGCCTCGTGCTCCCCTCCGTCGACGCGGCGGTGAGCGACCGGATTCCGGCGTCGTTCCGGGCGGGGGCGCTTAGCCTCCGCAACAGCACGACGTTCCTCGGACGGGCGTCGGGTCCACTCGTCTTCGCCGGTCTCGCAGTCGTCTTCGGCTATCCGACGCTCCTGCTCGCCAGCGGCGTCGTCGCACTCGTGGGAGTCGGCGTCGGGAGTGCCGTCGGTCGGTCGCGCTCGAAGGGGCGGGCGCGTCGTACTGGCGTCGCACCTGCAGAAGAGAGCCCTCGATGACGATTTTGTGAGGGTCTCGGAGCGACACCCTTAACCCCGAAACCGGTCGAAACACACGTAATGAGCTACGCCGTCGCTCTCGTTTCGACCACGGAGGTGACTCCGCCGTGAGTACCGACACCGACGGTCAGGAGTCCCAGGAGTCCGACGCCTTCCAGAACGCCTGCGAGGAACTCGCTCGGCGTATCGTCGAAGGCGAGATAGAGCGCGACGACTTGGAAAAAGAAAAGCTTCAGGTCTGTTCGGAGTTCTCGTCGCCGAAGGTTCCCAAGAACGCCGACATCCTCGACCACGCGCCAGAGGCCCACCGCGACGACGTGCAGGAGGTCACCCGCCGCAAACCCGTGCGTACCGCCTCGGGTGTCTCGCCGGTGGCCATCATGACCTCGCCGCACATGTGCCCGCACGGGAAGTGTCTCTACTGTCCCGGCGGTCCAGCCTCGGAGTTCTCTTCGTCGCAATCCTACACCGGTCACGAACCCGCCGCCGCCCGCGGCGTCCAGAACGACTACGACCCGTACGGGCAGGTGACGCTCCGACTCGAACAACTCCGGCACATCGGCCACCCCGTCGACAAGGTCGAACTCATCCTGATGGGCGGAACGATGACCGCTCGGAGCCACGACTACCAAGAGTGGTTCGTCAAGCGGGCGTTGGAGGCGCTGAACGACTACGACGTGGACAAACGGCCCGAACCCGCCGAAGACCAGTCGTTCAAGCCCGACCCGCAGGACGTCGAGTTCGAGTATCTCGAAGACGTCATCGCCGAGAACGAGACGGCGGACATAAGGAATATAGGAACCACGTTCGAGACCAAACCCGACTGGTGTGACCCCGAACAGATAGACCGGATGCTCGATTTGGGCGCGACGAAAGTCGAAGTCGGCGTCCAGACGACCTACGAGCGCATCAACCGCGAGATGCACCGCGGCCACGGCAACCAGGCCTCCGTCGACGCGAATCGTCGCCTGCGAGACTCCGCGTTCAAAGTCGGCTTCCACATGATGCCCGGCCAACCCGGGATGACGAAGGAGATGTGCGTCGAGGACTTCCGCCAACTCTTCGAGAACAGCGACTGGCGACCCGATTACCTCAAAATCTATCCGACGCTCGTCGTTCGCGACACCATCACGTACGACATGTGGCGGCGCGACGAGTACCAACCGCTGACCAACGAGGACGCCATCGAAGTCGTTTCAGAGGTCATGGGCATGATTCCGAAGTACACGCGTCTCCAGCGCGTCCAACGCGACATCCCCGCGGACTTCATCGACGCGGGCGTCTGGAAGTCCAACCTCCGACAACTCGCCGAACAGCGCGCCGAGGAGAAGGGGATTCAGCTTCGAGACATCCGCGCTCGCGAAGTCGGGATGAACGAAGAAGACCCGAGTGAGGAGAACATCGAACTCGACGTGATGACCTACGAGTCCGGCGGTGGGCTGGAACACTTCATCTCCTTCGAGGATACGGAGAAAGACCTCCTCGTCGGCTTCTGTCGCCTGCGGTTCCCCTCCTACTCGCACGCCGCGCCCGGCCCGATGGAGGAGGGAGACACCGTCCGCCGCGAGTTGAAAGATGCCGCGCTCGTCCGGGAACTCCACGTCTACGGGAGTGAGGCAGGAATCGGTACCGCCGACGGCGACTGGCAGCACAAAGGGTACGGGAAGCAGTTGTTGAAAAAGGCGGAGCATCTCGCCGCCGACGCTGGATTCGAGAAAGTCTCGGTCATCTCCGGTATCGGCGTCCGACAGTACTACCGAGACAAACTCGGGTACCATCAGGACGGCCCGTACGTGAGCAAGCGATTGTAACTGTCGCGAGCGGAGCGAGCGGGCGCGGACGCGACCAACGGGAGCGTGAGGCGCTTTTGGCCGAGCTTTTGTCGAGCGAGTGAGCGTACGCGAACGAGCGCAGAACAAAAGGTCGAGTACTACCGCGACAAACTCGGGTACCATCAGGACGGCCCGTACGTGTCGAAACGGTTGTGAGCGACGTCGCACCCGACGCTCGCCGCGTGGGAACGCCCCATCTCTCTCCGTCGCAGCGGCGCGACTGACCAACATATCGACGGTGAAGAGCGGTACCGCCGGTCACGAGACGAGACACTGTTGAACTGTGAGCCACCAGTAGCAGGAGGAGCAGAGGGTACGTCAGCCGAGACACAGATGGGTGCGGCGGAGACGACCCGTGGCGACCGGGCAGAAGACACGGGTCGACGTCGCGGACTAACGGGTGTGTCAGGCACGGGTAGTGGGTCCCTCCAGACGCCGTTGCCGCAGAGAGACGTTCGGTCTCCGATACGGTGGGGGTTGCGGGCATGGGCGTCGTCGTCGCACGACCGCCGTCCGTCTCACGTTCTCCGCCGTCAAGCACCGTTTTTTATCCTTCGCTCTCCATTCATCACTATGGACGGAGAGACGCCCGCAGACCGCCTCCGGGACAACGCGACCGAAATCGCGTCGACCATCGTCACCGGAATCTGGCTCGCCGCCCTCCTGACGGGACAGAGTTGGTGGCTCGGCGCGCTCATCGTCGGTTACGTCATCGTCGTCCCCATCGTCTCTATGCTGTTCGGCGACGACGACGAGGAGGCGGACAACTGGCTGGACAGCGACTGGTGGGACGACCTGTGGAACAGTTCTGTTACCGTCGGAACGACCGACGAGGAACCCGAAGAGACCACAACGACGGAGACGCCGCTCGAAACCCTCCGCCGACGCTACGCGGCCGGTGAGTTGACCGACGAGCAGTTCGAGCGCAAGTTAGAGCGACTGTTGGAGACGGAGACGCTCGAAGACGTCGAAGAACGGGCGGCCCGCGAACAGTTGCGAGAGCGGGAGTACTGAGGACGACAACGACACCCCTTTTCATATCGCGTCTGAATCGAGAGCCATGGAACCGAAGCAGGAGCTTTCGAGTATCGACCTCGCCGCCCTCGTCACCGAGTTGGGACGCTACGAGGGTGCGAAGGTCGACAAGGCGTATCTCTACGGTGACGACCTCCTGCGGCTGAAACTGCGGGATTTCGACCGCGGGCGGGTCGACCTCTTCATCGAAGTCGGCGACATCAAGCGCGCCCACGTCGTCGCACCCGAGCACGTCCCGGACGCGCCGGGACGGCCGCCGAACTTCGCGATGATGCTACGGAACCGTCTCAACGGGGCGGACTTCGCGGGCGTCGAACAGTTCGAGTTCGACCGAATTCTGACGTTCAAGTTCGAACGCGGCGACGAGGACACCGAAATCGTCGCCGAACTGTTCGGACAGGGGAACCTCGCCGTCCTCGACGAGAACCGCGAAGTCGTGAGCAGTCTCGAAACCGTCCGTCTGAAGTCTCGGACGGTCGCACCCGGGTCGCAGTACGAGTTCCCGCAGTCGCGTATCAACCCGCTCGACGTCTCCTACGAGGCGTTGGAGTACAAGATGAACGAGTCCGACACCGACGTGGTGCGGACGCTAGCGACGCAGTTGAACCTCGGTGGTCTCTACGCCGAGGAGCTCTGTACCCGCGCCGGTGTGGAGAAGACGCTCGACATCACCGAAGCGGGTGAAGAGGAGTACAGGAAGATATACGACGCCATCGAACGGCTGAAAGAACCGCTGCAGACCGGGGAGTTCGACCCTCGCGTCTACGAGAAAGACGGAAACGTCGTCGACGTGACCCCGTTCCCGCTGGAGGAGTACGAAGGGCTGGACTCCGCCGCCTTCGACTCGTTCAACGCCGCACTCGACGACTACTTCTTCCGACTGGACCTCAGCGACGAGGCCGAGAAAGGCGGCGGTGGCCCAGAGGCCAACCGACCCGACTTCCAAGAGGAGATAGAGAAACAGAAGCGCATCATCCAGCAACAGGAGGGTGCCATCGAAGGGTTCGAAGAGCAAGCACAGGAGGAACGCGAGAAGGCAGAACTCCTCTACGCCAACTACGAACTCGCAGACGAGGTGCTCTCGACCGTTCGTGGCGCACGCGAGGAGAACATCCCGTGGGCGGACATCGCCGACACGCTCGCCGAAGGGGCAGAGCAAGGGATTCCCGCCGCCGAGGCAGTCGAGGACGTCGACGGGTCGACGGGGACGGTCACCATCACCATCGACGGCCAGCGAATCGACCTCGACGTGTCGATGGGCGTCGAGAAGAACGCAGACCGCATCTACACCGAGGCGAAGCGCGTCGAAGAGAAGAAAGAAGGTGCGCTCGAAGCCATCGAGAACACTCGCGAGAAACTCGAAGCGGTCGAGAAGCGCCGCGACGAGTGGGAGGCCTCGGACGACGAACCCGACGAGGACGAAGACGACGAGGAGAAACCGGACATCGATTGGCTCTCGCGGAACTCGATTCCGATTCGGAAACAGGACAAGTGGTACGACCGGTTCCGGTGGTTCGAGACCTCTGACGGCTTTCTCGTCATCGGCGGCCGCAACGCCGACCAGAACGAGGAGATCGTCAAGAAGTATCTGAACAAACACGACCTGTTCTTCCACACGCAGGCTCACGGTGGCCCGGTGACGATTCTCAAAGCGACCGGCCCCTCCGAACCCGCCCGCGACGTGGACATCCCCGAGCAGAGTCGAGAAGAGGCCGCGCAGTTCGCCGTCGCGTACTCCTCTATCTGGAAGGAGGGACGCTTCGCCGACGACGCCTACATGGTGAGCGCCGACCAGGTGTCGAAGACACCCGAGAGCGGTGAATACGTGGAGAAAGGGTCGTTCGTCGTCCGAGGCGACCGAACCTACTACGAGGACGTCGCCGCCGAAGTCGCCGTCGGTCTCCGCTGTGAACCCGACACTCGCGTCGTCGGGGGGCCGCCGTCGGCTATCGAAGACGACACGGAGACGAGTATTCGCCTGCAACCTGGTCGCTACGCCCAGAACGACATGGCGAAGATGCTCTACCGGAAGTTCCGAGAGCGGTTCGCCGACCAATCGTTCGTCAGAAAAGTTGCGAGTGCCGATATGATTCAGGAGTTCCTGCCATCGGGTGGGAGCGACATCGTCGACGGCGACGGCAACTGAGCAAGTAGCGCTCACGAATCGAAATTCTACTTCAGTGATAGGTATCCAGAAACGTTTATCCCGTAATCCGTCGTATTAGGAGGGTGAGAATTGGTGAGTCGAGAGACTGCCGTTCTCGATTCAACCATGATTACAGAATCCATCGAGTACCTTCGAAACAGTGAGGACTGGGTCAAGACCTTCCTCATCGGTGGCGTCCTCAGCCTGCTGAGCGCACTCGTACTGCCAACCATCCTCGTCGTCGGGTATCTCATGCGCGTCCTCCGCGGGACGATGCGCGGAGACGAAGAACCGCCGGTCTTCGACGACTGGGGTGACTTAGCCGTCGACGGCCTGAAAGGGTTCGTCATCGGGTTCGTGTACTTCCTCATCCCGGCCATCGTCGTCGGTATCGCCGTCTTCCTCGGCGTCGCCGGGGCTATCGCCGGTGGCGGGTCCGACGCTGCGGGCCTCTTCGGTGGCCTCGTGGCACTCGTCGGCGCACTCGTCGGGTTCGTCCTGACCATCTTCGCGGCGTACGTCACGCCCGCGGCGCTGGCCAACTACGCCGAAACCGACCGGATGGGGGCAGCGTTCGACTTCGGTGAACTCCGACCCATCCTGTTCAGCGGAAAGTACGCCACGGCGTGGCTCTACGCCTTCGCGCTGTTCATCGCCGCCGGTATCGTCTCCGGCCTGCTCGGTGCGACCGGTGTCGGGGCCATCCTGAGCGCGTTCATCACGTTCTACGCCCTCGTCGCGGTGTACTACATCTTCGGTACGACGTGGGGCGAGATGCACCACGTCGAGATGCGCAACGACGACATGCCCGACGAACGCGCGACCATCTGAACAACACAGGGCTAACCGCTCTGTTCGGCTCGATTTTCCGATTTTCGTCACCTCGTCACCTCACTCCCGCGTCGTTCGACGCCGAGTGACGGCTATCGATGACGCGTGTCACCTGCCACTGAGGCACCGTTATGTGCCCACCATCCGACCAGTCGTGTAGATGTTCAACGAGGCGCTCGCGGCACCGATACGGAGCGACGACGCAGCCGTGACGCTGTTCATGGGCGGTGTCCTCACATTCCTGTCAGCAGTCGTGCCCGTCGTCTGGCTCTTCGCCGTCCTGTCGACGCCGCTCGGACTCCTCCTGACGCCACTCGCCGTCTTCCCGTCACTCGTTCTCCGCGGATACGACGTCCGAACCGTCCGCACCGGTCTCCGCGGCGACGACGCGACGCCCTCGTTCGTCCGCTGGGGCGAACTCGTCCGCGACGGTCTGAAGTCTGTCCTGCTCAGTGTCGGCTATCTCCTCCCGCTCGGCGTGCTACTCGCCGTCGTCGTCGGACTCGCCGTACTCCTCGGCGCACGCGTCGTCACTCCCGGCTCTGTTGCCGGTGTCGTGGTTGCAGTTGGCATCGTCGTCGGCGGGGTCGGTGTCTTCGGCTACGGTGTCGCGTATCTGTATCTGCGTCCAGCGGCCCTGACTCGCTTCGCCGCCGAGGGCCGTCTCCGAGACGGGTTCGCACTTCGGCAGGTCGTCGACGTGGCACGAGATGGTCGGTACGCTGGCGGGTGGTTCAGGGCGACGGCCGTCCTCGTCGGCGGCGTCGTCGTCGGCGTCCCGACGACAGTCGTCGTAGTCGGCGTGTTCGTCGCCTTCTACGCTCGTGTGGTGGCACACGTCCTGTACGGACAGGGAGCGGCGGATAGAACGGCCGAGACGACCGAGATGACGGAGGCGACCGGGGCGAGCGCGTCGTCTGCACGTGACCGCCGACTCGACGAGGAGCGAACTCCAGAAGTCCCGCCGTCGGTCCAGACGGGCCGAACGGTCGGAGTTGTCGACAAGTGGACAGATACGGGAGAGAGGACGAGTACGCGGAGTGACGAGTCCGACGGTGACGACTCGGACGAGGCGCGAGTCGAAGCGGACACTGCGACACGCGGGAGCGACTCGTTCGTCTGGGGCGGAGACGACCGCGACGAGACGTAGCTATCGTTTCGGGTACATGTCGACTTCGAGGGAAATTCTTTTCTCGGTGACGAGAGAGGAGACGGATATGCTCAGTGATGCACTGTCGTTTCCCCGCTCCGGCGACGACTGGCTCCCCACGCTCGTCATCGGCGCACTGCTGATTCCGTTGAGCGTCCTCGTGATTCCGGCGTTCATCCTCCAAGGCTACTTCGCCCGAGTGATTCGGGCGGCGGCGACGAACGATTCGACTGCACCGTCGTTCACCGACTGGGGTGACCTCCTCGTGACGGGGCTGAAGATGGCGGTCATCGGCTTCGCGTACTCGCTCGTCATCAACGTCCCGAGTTTAGGATTGCAGCTCTTGATAGCCTTCGGCGCGAACGGGTCGGGCACCGGCGCACTCTTGGTACTGCTCGTCACCCTCGTGTTGAGCCTCGTCGTCGGCTTCTTCGCCCCTGCCGCGCTGGTGAACTTCGCCATCGAGGACTCCTTCGGGGCCGCCTTCGACTTCGGCACCATCTGGAGCGGCGTCGCGACGAGCGAGTACGTCGTCGCGTGGTTGCTCGCGATGGTCGTCGGTGTCGTCGGATTCCTCGTCGGCGGAGTGCTCAGCATCGTCCTCGTCGGCTTCCTCGTTCTGTTCTACGTCCAGATAGCCACCTACTACCTGCTCGCACGCGGCTTCGTGAAGGGACTCGGCCGGACGCCCGGCGAGTCGGCGACGACCACGACGCTCTGAGGCGAGAAAGCAAGGGTTGTTAGGCCGCAGGCCGATGGTTCGGCCATGCGAATCGTAAGCCGTGGTCGCGGCGAGGAGGGGCGCGAACGGATGACGCTCGTCCCCGAGAACGTCGACGACCTCTGGCATCTCTCCTACGTCCTCGAACCGGGAGACCTCGTCTCCGGCGACACGACGCGCCGTATCCAGCGCGACGACGACCAGATGCGCGACACCGGTGGCGAACGCGAACACCTCCACATCACCCTCGAAGTCGAAGACGTCGAGTTCGCCCGCTTCGCCAACCGACTCCGCGTCGGCGGCGTCATCGTCGGTTGTTCCCGCGAAGACCAACTCGGCCACCACCACACCATCAACGTCGAGGAGCGCAACGAGTTCACCATCGAGAAGCACTTCAAGAAGGACCAGAAGGACAGACTCGAAGAGGCCGAGCAGGCGTCTGAAAACCCCGACGTCGCCATCGCGACGGTCGAAGAGGGCGCGGCCTACATCCACACCGTCCAACAGTACGGGACGAAGGAGTACGGGTCGTTCACCCGACCAACTGGGAAAGGCGAGTACGCCCGGCCGCGCTCCGAGTTGTTCGCCGAGTTGGGGAGTGCCCTCTCGCATCTCGACGTCGACGCCGTCATCCTCGCGGGACCGGGGTTCACCAAACAGGACGCCCGCGACTACATCGAGGAGAACTACAAAGAGGTCGCCGAGAAGATGACCGTCGTCGACACCTCCGGTGTCGGTGACCGCGGCGTCCACGAAGTACTGAAGCGCGGTGCCGTCGACGACGTGCAGACGCAGACACGCATCTCGAAGGAAGCGGAACTCATCGACGCGCTGATGGAGAACATCGCGCAGGGTGCGAAGGCGGCCTACGGTATCGACCAAGTCGCCGAAGCCGCGGACTTCGGGGCCGTCGAGACGCTGCTCGTCCTCGACGAACGCCTCCGCGACGAGCGACAGGGCCGCGGCGACTGGGACGTCGACGTCAACGACGTCATCGAGTCCGTCGAGCAGAAAGGCGGTGACGTCACCGTCTTCTCCGAGGAGTTCGCGCCCGGTGAGCAGTTGAAGAATCTCGGCGGCATCGCGGCGATTCTGCGCTATCGGATGCAGTGACAGGGGTGTGGACGACGCACCCACCCGGGTAAGCGTTTACTCGGTTGCGACCTATTGACACTATGTGACAGGGTCGTCGAATCGTACGTTGAACGCTCGGTTCGAGCGCTGGCTAGACTACGTCTTCTTCGCGCTCTTGGAGGTCTGTGTACTTCCGCTCCCGGTGCTCGCCTTTCTCACCAGCGTCCCGAACCAGGACGCCGTGTCACTCTCTGCGTTGACGTCGATGGCCGTCGCGACGGTCGGTATCGGATCGTTCCGCGGGCAGTATGTCGACGTCGGCGCGTGGCCACAACCGAGCGACTTCGTCACGATGCCGTTTCGGTCCGCCTACTACGGCGTCGCCATCGGCGGTGGAACGTGGCTGGGCGTCGTGGCGCGCACGACGGCCGAACTGTGGTGGGTCGGTGTCGTCGTGACGGCAGTCGTGGTCCTCCTCTTTCTCGGGGCGTTCCCGTTCGTCGTCCGCGGTGTCCAGTCGCTGTCGCGGTGGCACCTGTGAGACCGAATGGTCAAGTCGTCGAATCACCGAACCGGGCGAATCCGCTCGCGACGTTCGTCGAGCACGGTGAACGACTCGTCACGGCGGGTCTCCAGCCAGTAGAGTAGCCGCTCGGCCCAGCGCAGTTTCTTCGCCTTCATCGCGTCGACCTGTGGGTCGTCGAAGTCCCACCCGAGAAAACGGAGTTCAGTTGCGCCGAACTCGTCGGCGAGGAACGCCGCTCTGTCGCCGTCGGTGAACCCGCCGTAATCGACGACGGGGCCGACTGGAGCGGCCTGCGTCGTCGCCAGCACGTGGTCCGTATCGAACTGCGGAACCCACTCACGGACGGCGGGGACGTTGTCGCCGTGGGCGTGGGCCGCGACGGGCGTTCCCTCGCGAGTCAACTCCACGGCCGTCTCGGGATTTTTGTCTAAATCGGTGACCATCAGGTCGACGTCGACACCGGCGTCGAGAAGGATGTCCGTCGCCGTCGACGCCGCGAACACGACGTCGGCGTCGGCGGCCGTCTCTAGTTCGTCGGCGAGCGAGGGACCAGCACCAGCGACGGCGACAGTCGCGCCAGCGACGTGGTCGAACCGACTCGTGTCGAAGGGGCGAGCCAGTTCGGCGAGGACGTCTCTGGCGTGTTCGTCGGCATCGCGTCCGAAGCCGAAGTCGGCGAGAATCGATTCGTACACCGGTTCCCAGTCGTCGAAGTTCATAGCTGTGGCTCCGGAGTGTAACGGTATGAGCCGGAGTGACACCAAGTACCCCTACCCGTGTGTCGTTCCGGCTTCCACCTGCACGGTTGCTTCTGGGGAGTCATAAGTTTTCTCTTCGACGTATCGAGCGTGGAGTTATCTCGACGACTCCGTGATTCGTTCGAGTGCGGCGTCGAGCGCACCGGATACTCCACCCACCGCAGTCGCCGTATTCTCGAACGCGACGGGCGTGCCAACGGCGAGAAGACTGGTTCCGTCGTCCCCCTCGACGAGGACGAGCGTCGTCTCTGTCGCGGCGGCCCGGAGCGCACCCTTCTCCTCGCTGTCGAGACCGGTGAGTTCGAAGACGCGGGTCGTCGCGTGTCGGGCGGCGTCGGCGTCGCCACCGACTCTGTCGACGTGGCGGCGTGCCTCGCTGACGCTGGTGACGTCGAGTTCTTCGACGTCGACATCGCCTGCCTCGCGGACACGACGGCGGGCGAACCGCTTACCGATGAGCGCCGCGTCGCGCGTCTCGGCGACGTCGTGGGTGCGGACGACGTGGGCACCGCGTTCGACGGCCATCGACGTGGCGGCGAGACTGACGGGCAGTGCCTCCTCGGTCGAACGCCCGGCGACGTCGCGGAGGAAGTTCTTCCGGTTGATGGACACGAGGATAGGCTGGCCGAAACCGCGGAACTCCCGGAGTCGCTCGAACGTCTCGCGGTCATCCTCCAGCGTTTTGGCCTCGCTCCACCCGCCGAACGCCGGGTCGACGATGGTCTTGTCGGTTATGCCGTTGAGTTTCAGTGCCTCGTAGATGTCGTCGACGTCCTCGACCGCGCCGGGGCGTTCGAGGTCCGGTGGACTCGCCATCTTGGCGACGGCGGCGTCGCGGGCGTCGCACACCTCGGGCATCTTCGGGTCGGCGAACCCGCAGATGTCGTTGACCATGTCGAAGTTGGCGTCGAGGGCGGCTTCGGCGACTTCGTGGTATCTCGTTTCGATAGAGAAGACGGCGTCACCGGAGACGCTCTCGACGACCTCGATTGCCGTGTCGAGGCGGTCGAGTTCGTCTTCTGCAGACAGGACTTCGAACTTCTTGTTGGCAGATTCGAGGCCGACGTCGACGATATCCGCACCCTCGTCGATGAGTTCGCGGTCGACGTACTCGGCGGCCTCGCCGGCGTCGTCGAAGACGCTCGGCTTGTACGGTGACTCCTTCGAGACGTTCAGCACGCCCATGATTCGCGGGGGATAGTCGTCACCGATGCCGAGTCCGGCGGCGTCCACGTTTCGCATGAGAAGGTGTGAGGACCCGGCCTACATATGCCACCCGGAAGCGGCCGTCCGTGGTCCGAGTTACTCGAACGAGACGGTCAGCGTCGGCGGCGTCGACCCTTCGGCGGACGAGAAGTCCCAGCCGTCTCGTCCCGACGGGTGGAACAGCCACCCGTAGTTCGAGTCGCCGTCGACCCACGATTGCACGCTGGTCGTGACGTCGATGTTCGTCGACCCGACCCGGACGAATCCAGTGGTCGCGTCGGCCCCGCTGGCCGCCTCGCTACCCACCTGCACACCATTCCCGAGTGAGTCCCACGTGTCGCTGTCGCTCCACGCGGTACGCATCCGGTAGAGAGACGCGCCGTGACCTTCGCCGGTCGTCTGGATGGTGAGCGTCGCCGACGTCACCGTCGCACCACTGGGAACCTGCCCGCTCGAACTGCCGACGATGCTGTCGAAGCGAACGAGCGCCTGGACGACGTCGCCCGACCCGCGGGGGTCGCTACGGTCGACGTTCAACACTCCCGCCGACCCGTTGTCGGCGGTCGGTTCTGCCTCTTGCAGGTAGGTGTCGACGGTGCCGCTGTAGCCGTCGCGTCCCGACTGGAAGGTGACGGTGCCTGCTTCGTCGTCAGGGTTCGGTTCGGGTTCAGGTTCGGGTTCGGGTTCAGGTTCTGGCTCCGGTTCCGGCTCAGGTTCTGGCTCAGGTTCGGGTTCCACACTACCCGACGGTTCGCCGAAGCGGTCGACGAAGTCGAGGTCGAAACTGAACTCGCTGTCGCTGTCGGTCTCGAATCGGCCGAGCGACGGCGAGTACGTCCGGACGAGAATTCGGTCGTCGCCGCCCGACCCACCGCCGGGGTGGAAGGTGAGCAGTCGCATCCAACCGTCACCGCCGCGTGACCGGTCTTGGTAGTCGGCCACTATCTCGTAGACTGCGAGGCCGTCGTTGTTCTCCGAGACTTGGTGAGCTTCGCCGTCTCTGTTGGTGAAGTGGCCGTTGAGAACCATGAACACCTGGCTGTTCGACTGGATGAGCTTTCGCCACGTCCTGCCGCCGGGGTTCCCGTTCGGGCGATTGTCGTCCGAGCTGCCGTCGATAGTCGTGTTTCCCCACTCGCCTTGGATGCTCTTCATGTAGCCACCGCTGTCTTTGAGATAGGAGTGCGTCGTGACGATGGTCGGATAGTCGCGATACTGTCGGAGGATTCGGTTCGCCCACCCGAACGGGGTGTCCGCGTCGCTACTACTCCCCGGAATCTCCCACTCCAAGGCGAGGTGGAGGAACTCGTAGCCACCGGCAGAGAAGAACTGGTAGTGACTCAGTCCGTCGGGACCGCTCCCGCCGTACCAACTGTACCCGCTGTACCGAGACGGGCCGAAGTACTCGCGGTAGTGCTCGACGCTCCTCACCCCCCACGTCCCCTCACGGACCCAGTCGTGGTTACCGGGAATCGCGGAGTAGGGGACGACGCCGTCGAGTCGACTCATCACCTCGTCCATCCGTTGCCACTGGTCTTCTTCCTCGGCGGTTTCGACGATGTCGCCGACGTGCGAGACGAACCGGATGTTCTGGGCGTTGCGGTTGTCGGCAATCCACTCCGTCTGGTCGTGAGCGTATCCGACGAGCGATGAACTCTCTGCGTACTTCTGTGTGTCGGGGAGGACCGCAACCGTCCACGGGGCGGTCTGTGCACTCACGATTCGGGTGCCGAGCGTTCCGACGCCCCCGAGGAGGGCGAGGCCGGTGACTCCAGACAGTTTCAGTGCGTCTCGCCGACTGAGTCCGCCTTCGGCCCAATGTGACGCTTTCTCGTCAGTAACGGTCCACCTCGGTGAGGATATCTGTCGTTGCATCGTAAATCTCCGAAAGATAATCACGCTCTGAGAGCATCTTTCTTGTGTATGTATTGTCATTTATGTCGACTGTCCGGTGTTCCGTCTCGTCCGCCCGACAGAGTCCTCGTTCGTCGCGGTCCGACACCGAGTGAGTCGAGCAACATCGTTAGGGCGTTCGCGCGAAAAGTCGGCGCATGGACTGGTCACCCGACTGGAATCTTCGCGTCCGAATGATGCTCGCCATCGCCCTCCTCCTCGTCCTCGCCGCCGGGTTCGTCGGCGTCGTGACGGCGATTCTGGCTGCTGTGTCGAGGCTTCTCGGCCTCCCGCTGTTCGTCGCTCCCGTACTCGCGACGTTCCTCCTCGTCGGTCTGACGATACTGGAACTCCGTCAGCGCGACCACGTCGTGCGTGAGTCCGGTGCCGTCGACGTCGACGCATCGACCGCCCCGCGACTCCACCGAATCGCGACGAACGTCGCCCAGCAAGCGGACGTGCAACTGCCGACGCTCGCTGTCGCGAAGACAGAGACGCCGGAGGCGTTCACAGCGGGCTTTCGCCCGAGTACGACGACGCTCGTCGTCTCGACGGGATTGCTCAAGATACTCGACGACGACGAGTTGCGGACGGTCGTCGCCCACGAACTCGCGCACGTCAAGAACCGTGACGTGGCCGTGATGACGGCCGTGTCGTTGCCGACGGCAGTCGCAGAGCGGTTGTACGAGTTGGGGACGTCGCCGTCGGATGAACTGACGTTGCAGAACTGGGAGTATCGTGCCAGCGGCGAACGGGAGTCGAAGAGTCTCGTCGGGTTCGCGGCGGCGACGGTCGGACTCCTGTTCGCGTTCGTCGGGCGCGTCCTCGTCGCCGTCTTCTCACGTGCCCGTGAACTGGCCGCCGACCGCGGTGCCGTCGCCATCACGGGAGACCCCGCCGCACTCGCGAGTGGACTCACAGAAATCGAGGGACGACTCCGCGACCGACCGAGCGAAGACCTCCGGACGGCGACGAGCGTCAGTGCGTTCTCTATCGTCTCGCCGGAGTCGGTCGACGAGGTCGGTACGGAACCGATTCGGCTCGGTGCAGAGGGGCAGAGGGCGGCGACGTATCACCACCGATGGAGGCGTATACAGGCGTTCGTCGGCCAGTACCTGCAGACCCATCCGCCGGTCGCCGAACGCCGGGAGCGACTCAAAGAACTCGCTCACGGACAGTGAATACGCACAAGACACGCTCTTTTTATCCGCGTACCCGCTAGCCACGACGTATGGCAAAGGTCAGCGTCGGACTTCGAGGGTGGCGATTCGAGGAGTCCGAAATCTTCAGCGAGGCGGGGGAGTTCAAACCGCTCGACGAGATTCCCGAGGAACCGCGACAGCGACTCGTTCGACTCGCGCACCTCGTCGAAGAGCCGTGTGACGCCTGCTATCTGGTCCACGGTGAGGCCGAGAAGCAGCGGTGCAACCAATCGACCATCGTCTACGGCGAACCGGGCGACGAACTCCTGCTCTGTGACCGTCACGAACCGCACTTCCTCTACTGGTTCCGTGAGGAGGGTGGCGAATCTCTGGTCGGCGACGAGGAGTTCCGCGACGAGTTCCACCTCTGGTTCGCCGACGGCGGGCGCGCTCCGGAGGACTTCGTCGGGATGGAGTACGTCGAGACCGACCCCGACAGTCTGCCGACGCCGCCGGACGCCGAAGAGCTCCACCAGCGGCTGAACGAGAACTTCGAGGGACGACGTATCGAGATGCTCTCGCCGGAACAGCGAGAAGCGATGCGAAAGGAGACACAGGAGGTCGACACGGACAGTCTGGACCTCGACACCGAGTATCCGACGAAATGACCGACGAGATGCCTGACGAGACGGACGGCGAGACGCCCGACGACGAACCGGAGCAGGCGGAGCGAGCGAGCGGCCCCCGGGCACACAAACCCGTCGTCGTCGTCGTCGAACCCGAGACGCCGGGCAACATCGGCACCATCGCCCGAGCGATGAAGAACTTCGGACTGTACGACCTCAAACTCGTGAACCCGCCGGAACTCCACCGCGACGGCGAGGCATACGGCTTCGCCGGGCACGCCCGTGAGGACGTGCTCCCGAACGCCGAGACGGTGACGTTCGAAGACGTCGTCCAGAACTACCACACCGTCGGCTTCACCGGTATCACGAACGAGTCCAGCTACAGCCACGACCGCTTCCCGTTCAAGACGCCCGTCGAACTCAAAGAAGACCTGAAGACCGTCGACACGAAGACGGCACTCGTCTTCGGTCGCGAGGGGAAAGGCCTCAGCAACGACGAACTCGCCCAACTGGACGAGGTTGCCTCGATTCCCGCCGACAGTCGCTACCCCATCCTCAACCTCGGGCAGGCCGCGACAGTCGTGCTCTACGAACTGCGGGACCTGACCGTCGAGGAGACACAACTCCCCGACGTCGAACACGCCCGTGCCGACGAACCCGAAATCGACCGACTCTACGACTACTTCGCGGAGTTCCTCGACGCGTCGCACTTTCCGGAACACCAGCGCGACCGAAGCGAGTTGATGTTCCGACGACTGTTCGGCCGCGCGCATCCGACCGACCGCGAGGTCAAGACCCTACTCGGCCTATTCCGCCGCGCCAACGAACAACTGCGAGAGCGTGAAGACCTGCTCGACGAACTCGGCCGGACCGACCGCTGGAACCACTAGCCAGACGGCTGGATTGCAGCGGTTGCGTCGACACCGACGACGTCGTGAGACCCAGAACGTCTGGACGGTTACTCGCCGTCGCGGCGGGCGTACATCACTTCCGACACCATCGTCATCACGGCGTCGCCGTCCTGATTGAGCGTCTTCGTCTCACTCAAGACGGTGCCTCGACTGTCCGTCTCCGCCTCTTTCTCCAACACCTCGACGCGCACCGAGAGCACGTCGCCGGGTTCGACCGGAACGCGCCAGCGGAGTTCGTGCAACCCCTTCGCGCCGAGCGACGCCGCTTCCGAGAAGTGGTGGTCGACGAGCATCCGCATCGTCATCGACGCGGTGTGCCATCCGCTGGTGATGAGGCCGCCGTACATCGACTCTTCCTCGGAGCGCTCCTTGTCGACGTGGAACCACTGCGGGTCGTACTGCTCGGCAAACGAGAGCAGTTCTGCTTCTGTCACCTCGTACTCGCCGAACTCCTCGACCTGTCCGACTGCCAAATCTTCGTAGAAGATGGTCATAGCTGAGGGGTCGAAGGGGACGGTAAAGTAGGTTGTTCCGCCGACGCGAGGACGACAGTCAGGGGTTGAAAGTGAGAACGGAGCGTTACGAGCGCTTCTGTATCTCTTCGCGCAGCGTCGAACTGACGATTTCGCCGTCGGCCTTCCCGCGGAGCGCACCCATCGCCTCGCCCATGAGCGCCGAGAACGCGCCCATTCCCTGCTCTTCGACCTGTTCCTCGTTGCGGTCGACGACTTCTTCGACGGCGGCGCGAACCTCCGCCTCGTCGACACCGGAGAGACCCGCTTCTTCGACGGCTTCCTCGGCCGAGAGGTCGGGGTTCTCCGCGAGGACGGTCAGCACGTCGACGATACCCTCTTTGGCGAGGTCACCCGCGTCGACGAGTTGGAGCACGTCGAGCAGGTGGTCGTCGGTGAGGTTCTGCACGGGAACGTCGTCGCGGCGAAGTTCCGTCGTGGTCGATTCGAGGGTTCCGGCGGCGAGCGTCGCGTCGATGCCGTCGGCGACGGCCTGCTCGAACAGTGGCATCCGGCGGCCGAAGGCGACCTGTTCGGCGAGGCCGGCGTCGAGACCGAACTCCGCTTGATACCGGTCGACACGCTCGGTGAGGAGTTCGGGAATCTCCACCTCCGAGGGGTCGGGTTCCACCGGCGGCACGTCCGTCTCGGGGTACATCCGCGCCGCACCCGGCAGCGGACGGAGGTAGCGCGTCGTCGCCTCGTCGTTGGCACCGCGCGTCTCCTCGGGGACGCCCTCGATGGCAGCCTCGGCGCGTTCCTTGACCGCGGCGATGGCCAACTCCGCCGTCTCGGTGTCGGCGGCGGCGATGGCGACGGCGTCGTCGTCACCCGCGCCGACGGCTTCCTTCAGCGCGTCGACTTCCTCCTGCGTGACGCCGTAGGCCGGGAGTTCGTCCGTGTGGAAGATGCCGCCCGCACCGTGACGCTTGGCGTGGTCGGAGAACTCCGTGCCGAGACGGCGGTCTGGCTGGAGTTCGTGGCCGACGAGTCCGTCGAAGCCGAAGAGCGGAACGGCGGTGACTTTGCCGCCGTCGAGTGCGCCCTCGATGACGCCGCTCTCGGTTCCTTCGAACGTGTCGGTCACGTCCTGCGTCTCGCCGACGCTGGCGTCGCGGGCTTGCAGTTCGTCACGGATTTCGAGGAGTTCGACCTGGCGCTGCACTTCGAGACGGACGAGGTCTTCGATGTCGTCGAGCGTCTGGACGCCCTTCATCTCGACGCGCGCGCCGTCGGCGATAGAGACGTTCACGTCCTGTCGAATCGTCCCGAGGCCGCGCTTGACCTTCCCCGTCGAGCGGAGGAGCATCCCGATGCGCTCGGCGGCCTCGCGGGCCTGTTCGGGCGAGGAGATGTCGGGTTTGGTGCCGATTTCGACGAGCGGGATGCCCAGTCGGTCGAGACTGTAGCGCACGCCGTCGTCCGTCTCCTCGACGCGGCCCGCGGACTCCTCTTCGAGGAGCAGGTCTTCGACGCCGACGGGGCCCTCGCTCGTCTCGATTTGACCCTCTTGGCCGATGAGCGTCGTCCGCTGGAAGCCGGAGGTGTTCGAGCCGTCGACGACGAGTTTGCGCATGACGTGCGCCTGGTCGACGACGGACATGTCGAGCATCGCCGCGATCTGCATCCCGACGTCGAGCGCCTCGTCGTCGATGTGGTGCGGCGGTTCGTCGTCCTCTTCGACGAGACAGGTCGTGTCGAACGCGAGATATTCGAACTCACGGTCGACGCGACTCTCTTCGAGCGCAGCGTCGTCGATTTCGCCGAGTTCACTCTTCGTGGGGTGGAGATAGCGGGTGAACGTCCGCGTCGCTTCCTCCGGTTCACGCCGGGCCGTCGGGCACTGACAGTAGAGTTTCGTCGCGGTGTCGAGTTGCTGGTGAATCTCCAGCCCCGCGACGAGTCCGAGGTCCTCGTAGTCGTACTCGCTCATTGTGGCCATGTGCGCGCGGGGGGAGTAAAAATTGTTCAGTCTGCGGCGCGCGTCGCCACTGTAGGGTGGCAGTGTCGAACACGAGAGGAGAGACGACGGCGCGCACCGCCCCCGACGGTGGACGTCGTCGTTCGGGTGTTCCGGGAGTTACCGTTCGTCGTCTCGAAGTCGGCGCAGGCCTTCGCCTATTCCTTCGGCGTCGCAGTCGTCTTCCGGACAACGATAGTACCAGCCGTCTTGTGTTGCTTTACCTTCCGGGAAACGTGTGCCACACTTTCGGCATACGAGTAGTTCCCGACCCTGTGTCTCTCGATGAAGGTTCACCCCAGGCATGTGTGAAAGAACAACGTCGTATGTCTTGAAAATGTCGCTTAGTCCCGCTTCCGTGACTATACGGGCCAAGTCGCCGCCTGCATCCGATTAACCGTCGAGAGAGTGGTTTTGTGCGTTAGCATACAGCACGGCAATAGTCAACAATCTACGAGTATTCGGCTGAGAGAAAAGAGACTCGCACAGCGACGGGTACCGTTCAGTCGTCTACACCACCGCGGCAGGAGGAACACGCGCAGGCTCACGCCGCTCGGTCGTCTACACCACCGCGGCAGGAGGAACACGCGCAGGCTCACGCCGCTCGGTCGTCTACACCACCGCGGCAGCACGAGGCGCGCGACGAGCGCGCGCCCGGGTGACGCCGCTCAGTCGTCTACACCACCGCGGCAGCACGAGGCGCACGACGAGCGCGCGCCTGGGTGACGCCGCTCAGTCGTCTACACCACACGACTGCAGTGTCGTGCGCGACGAGACGCGCACAGACTGGTGTCGTTTAGTCGTCTTGTCCCAAAATCCCGCGGTGCGTCATCTTCTCGGGGTCGAGCACCTCGTCGGCCTCCTCCTCGGTGAGGTAGCCTTCGTCGACGGCGACTTCTCGAACCGTCTTGCCGTCTGCGAGCGCCTTCTTCGCGACTTTCGAGGCCTTGTCGTAGCCGATTGCAGGGTTGAGCGCCGTCGCCAGCGCCATGCTGCGTTCGACCTGGTCGGCGCAGTGCTCCTCGTTGGCTTCGAGTTTGGCGACGAACCGCTCGGCAAAGACCTCTGACGCGTTCGACAGCATCGAAGCCGATTCGAGGAAGTTGTGCGCGAGCACCGGCTTGTAGAGGTTGAGGTCGATCTGTCCCTCCGCGGCACCGGCGGAGACGGCGGCGTCGTTGCCGACGACCTGCTTGTGGACTTGGTTCACTGCCTCGGCGACGACGGGGTTGATTTTGCCGGGCATGATGGAAGAACCGGGCTGGTTCTCGGGCTGTTCGAGTTCACCGAGACCGTTGCGTGGGCCGGAGGCCAGAAGCCGAAGGTCGTTGGCGATCTTATTCAGGCTGCCGGCGATGGTACGGAGCGCGCCGTGGGCCTCGCTCATCGCGTCGTGGGCGGCCTGCGCCTCGAAGTGGTTGTCGGCCTCGCGGAACGCGACGCCAGTCTCCTCGGAGATGTACTCCGCGGCTTTCGCGGGGAACTCGGGGTGGGTGTTGAGACCGGTACCGACGGCGGTGCCGCCGAGGGCAAGCTCACCAAGATGGTCACGGACGTAGTCGACGCGAGCCAGTCCCTTCTCGACTTGCGTCTTGTAGCCGCCGAACTCTTGGCCGAGCGTGACGGGTGTGGCGTCCTGCAGGTGTGTCCGACCCGTCTTGACGACGTCGTCGAACTCCTCCTCTTTGGCTTCGAGCGCCTCGCGCAGCGTGTCGAGTGCGGGCAGGAGGTCCTTCTCCACCGCTTCGAGCGCGGAGACGTGCATTGCCGTCGGGATGACGTCGTTCGACGACTGGCCGTAGTTGACGTGGTCGTTCGGGTGGACGACGCGGTCACCAATTTCCGAGCCCATAATCTCGGCGGCGCGGTTGGCGATGACCTCGTTGGCGTTCATGTTCGAGGAGGTTCCCGAGCCGGTCTGGAAGACGTCGACCGGGAACTGGTCGTCGTGTTCGCCGGCGATGACCTCGTCGGCGGCCTCGACGATGGCCTCGGCTTTGTCGTCGTCGAGGAGGCCGAGGTCGTTGTTGGCCTGTGCGGCCGACTTCTTGACGACACCCAGTGCGCGGATAAAGCGTCGGCTGAACGTGATGCCCGAGATTGGGAAGTTCTCGACGGCACGCTGGGTCTGTGCGCCCCAGTAGGCGTCCGCCGGAACCTGCATCTCTCCGAGGCTGTCGCGTTCGGTTCTGTAGTCCTCGCTCATGCGCGTGACCACGCAGCATGGTGCGTAAAAGCCATCGGTAACGGCTCACGTGCGAGCGCACTCCCGTCACCTCCGGTACCGGAACCGAGCGCCGTACTCGACGCGAGGAGATAAATGCAACTCACAATCGTGATAATTTCGACAAGCTTTTTGTGTCGCTGTCATGTTGGTGCGAACGGCACTCACACGAGAAAGACAATGACAGAAGACGAATCACAGTTCTCTCGTCGGTCGGTGGTCAAGGCAACAGCCCTCTCAGGTGCGGCTGGAATAACTGGACTCGCAGGCTGTACTGGCGGCGGCGACGGTGGCGACGGTGGCGACGGCGGTGGCGACGGCGGTGGCGGCGGCGACGGTGGCAACGGTGGCGGCGGCGATGGCGGTGACGGCGGCGACGGTGGCAGCGGCAACACCTTCGAAATCGTCCACTGGTGGACGGGCCGGTGGCGAACAGGAGGCACTACAGGCACTGCTGGACGGGTTCAAAGAGAAGTATCCCGACATCTCGGTCGAGAACAACCCCGCACCCGGCGGCGCGGGCAGTGCACTCGACACGGTCATCAAGAACCGCGTTCTCAACGAGAACCCGCCCTCCTCGTTCCAGATTTGGCCCGGTAAGGCGCTGTACCCTACACCGAGGCGGACATCCTGAACGACATCTCGGACAGCGTCTGGGGCAAGAACAGCATGAAGGAGAACTACCTCCAAGGCGTGAAGTCGGCCGCGAAAGGCGGCACCGAGAACTTCGTCTCGGTCCCCATCAACATCCACCGACTGAACAACCTGTTCTACAACAAGGAGGTAGTCGAGAGCGCCGGCGTCGACCCGACGAATATCGGCGACCCCAGCGCACTCATGGACGCGATGGACACCGTGGCCCAGGAGACGGACGCCGTCCCGATGGCGCATCAGACGCAGTCGCCGTGGTCGACGGTCCAACTCTGGGAGACGGTACTCATCGGCGAGCAAGGCGTCGGGGCGTTCGAGACGTTCACCTCCGGCGACGTCGCCGGTGTCGAGAGCGCCGTCAAGAGCGCACTCAAACGCGTCAAAGAGTACAGCGAACACTACCCCGAGGACGCCGGGTCCATCTCGTGGGACCAGGGGAACTCGATGATCGTCAACGGCGAGGCGGCGTTCATCCACCAGGGCGACTGGGCGGCGGGTCAGTACAAGGCCGCCGATAGCTTCGAGTACGACTCCGCGTGGGGCAACGTCGCGTTCCCCGGCACCGAGGGCATCTACTCGCTCGTGATGGACTCGTTCGTCTTCCCGAAGAACAACCCGTCGCCCGACGCGACGACGAAGTTCCTCACCTACTGCGGGACGAAGGACGCCCAGAAGCGGTTCAACACGAAGAAGGGCTCTATCCCGCCACGGACCGACGTGTCGATGGACGAGTTCGGGCCGTTCCTGCAGGCGCAGAGTGAGGACTTCGCGAACTCCAACCAGCAGCCGGCGACCATCGCCCACGGGACGGCCGTCCGCCCCGAAATCAAGAGCAACATCGAAGGGGCGTTCGCCAGCTTCCTCGAATCGTACAACGTGAACAAGACCTACGACGAACTCGTCACGGCGTTCGACGTCTGACTGGTCTATGTTCGACGCTTTCTTTCGTGCGCTCGGGCGCAGTCGCGAGACTCGCGAGACCGAGAGCCACAGCGACGACGTTCGAACGGACGGCGGCGTAGCCGACCCAGCGATGGCGGGCGAAGCCGAGGCGAGTTCCAGTTCGGTACTCGACAGCGAGTTCGTCCAGTCGCTGCCCTTCTGGGGACCGCCCGCGCTCCTCGTCGGTCTGTTCGTCTACGGGGCCGTCGCGTGGAACGTCCTCATCTCGCTGACCGACTGGAGCGGACTCGGCCAACCGGAGTACGAGAACTTCGACCTCTCGGTGTACAGTCAGATGCTGAACGACCTGCTCGACCCGACGTCGAACTTCTTCGTCGCCACCCGCAACACGGTGGCGCTGCTCGTCGCGTTCACCGTCATCACGCTCCTGTTGGGACTCTTACTCGCCATCCTCGTCGACCAAGGGGTTCGCTTCGAGAACACGTTCCGAACTATCTACCTCCTGCCGATGAGTCTCTCGTTCGTCGTCACGGCCATCTTCTGGTCGTGGATGTACAACCCGAGTATCGGACTCATCAACGAGACGCTCCGCACAGTCGGATTGGGTGCGTTCACACAGGCGTGGCTCTCGAACCCGCAGTTCAAACTCGGCGCGGTCATCTTCGCGCTGATGTGGCAGTTCTCGGGATACGCGATGATTGTCTATCTCGCGGGTCTGCAGGCGATTCCGAACGAACAGTACGAGGCGGCGCGGACGGACGGCGCGTCGACGTTTCGGATGTACCGCCGCGTCGTCGTCCCGCAACTTCGGTCGTCGACGACCAGCGCCGCCGTCGTGTTGATGGTGTTCGCGCTGAAGGCGTTCGACTTCCTGTTCGTCATGTTCGGCCCGAACCCCGGTCCCTCCACGGACATCCTCTCGGTGATGATGTTCCGCGAGGCATTCATGTCCACGAACTGGGCGTACGGGTCCGGCATCGCGACGGTGCTGTTCCTGATGGCGCTCGGCGTCATCGCGCCCTATCTCTACCGCCAGTACCAGCGGGGTGAGCTATGAGTTCCAACTCCGGTTCGTGGTCCGAGAGCGTGAACCTCCGGCGCGTGAGCGTCTACGGCGTGCTCGTCGTGATGGTCGCGTTCTACCTCGCACCGCTGGAGACGGGACTGATGACGGCGTTCAAGACGCAGAACGCCTTCTTCAGCACGACGCCGTTCGCGCCGCCGCCGGCCGACGGCGTGACGGTCCAACCGTGGGCCGCGGCACTCGACAGACTCGGTCCCGGCGTCGTGAACAGTCTCCTGTTCGCGGTGCCCGCCACGATGCTCTCGGCACTGTTCGGGTCGATGGCGGCCTACGGGATGACCAACCTGAACTGGAAGTATCAGGTCGGCGTCCTCTCGTTGTTCGTCGCCGGCGTGTTCATCCCGTATCAGTCGGTACTCGTGCCGCTGACGCGGTTCTGGTCGATGGTGGACGTGGCGAGCCTGTTGGCGTTCATCCCGCCGTTGGCCGACCGCGCCGGACTCATCGAACTCGGCGTGACGCACGCCGCGTACGGTATCCCCATCTGTACCGTCCTGTTCCGCGGGTACTACCTCTCGCTGGACGACGAGATGCTGGAGGCCGCCCGACTGGACGGGGCGTCGCCGGCCCGCATCTACCGGAAGATCGTCCTCCCGCTCTCGAAACCCATGTTCGCGGTGACGCTCATCTACCAGTTCACGAACATCTGGAACGACCTGTTGTTCGCGCTGGTGCTGGTGAGCGACCCCTCGAACGCACCGGTCACCATCGCACTCAACACGCTGAAAGGGTCGATGGTCCAGCAGTACAACGTCCAGATGGCGGGCGCGTTCATCGCGGCGCTCCCGACGCTCGTCATCTACGTCCTGTTCGGCGAACAGTTCGCGAAAGGCGTCGCAGGAGAAACCTAATGGCACGACTCACACTCGACTCGGTCACGAAGCGGTTCGACGACGTCGTCGCCGTCGACGGCGTCTCGGTAGACATCGAAGACGGGGAGTTCCTCGTCCTCGTCGGCCCCTCGGGGTGCGGAAAGTCGACCACGCTCCGGATGATTGCGGGGTTGGAGAGCATCAGCGAAGGCGACATCCGACTCGGGCAGACCTCTCTCTCGGGCAAGCGTCCGAAGGAACGCGACATCGCGATGGTGTTTCAGTCGTACGCGCTCTACCCGCATATGACGGTCCGCGAGAACATGTCGTTCGGCCTCGAAGAGTCGACGGACCTCGACGACGACACCATCCGTCAGAAGGTCGAAGACGCCGCGTCGATGCTCGACATCGACGACCTACTCGGCCGGAAACCCGACGAACTCTCGGGAGGTCAACAACAGCGTGTCGCCCTCGGGCGCGCCATCGTGCGCGACCCCGAAGTGTTCCTGATGGACGAACCGCTCTCCAATCTCGACGCGAAACTCCGCGCCCAGATGCGGACGGAACTCCAGCGCATCCAGGAGAACCTCGATACGACGACAGTGTACGTCACCCACGACCAGACAGAGGCGATGACGATGGGTGACCGAATCGCCATCCTCGACGGTGGTCACCTCCAACAGGTCGGCACACCGTTGGAAGTCTACCACAAACCCGCAAACCGGTTCGTCGCGGGGTTCATCGGCGAACCGTCGATGAACTTCTTCGAGATGGAGGTACAGGGCGACCGATTAGTCGGCGACGACTTCGCCTACCCGCTCTCCGAGGAGAGTCGCGCCGCCGTCGAAGGGAGTTCTCACGTCACGCTCGGTATCCGTCCGGAAGACGTCGAAGTGGTTGAGGAGGGTGACGGTCGACACGAGTTCGAGACTGTCGTCGACGTCGTCGAACCGATGGGCAACGAGAACAACGTCTATCTCGCCTTCTCACCCGAGCGAGAACACTCGTTCGTCGCAACCGTCGGCGGGATGCGCTCCGTCGAGTCCGGTCAGCCAGTCGTCGCGCGGTTCCCCGAGTCGGCCATCCACCTGTTCGACGCCGAGACGGGGGCGGCGCTCAAGAACCGCTCGCTCGACGAACTCGAATCGAGCGAACCTCGGCTCTAGGGCTCTAGCCGTCGAACGACTGCAACGCGGCCTCACACGCACCGATGGGGTGATACCCCGGTTCGACCGCCGGCCCCTCGTCGGTGTCGACGTACTCGTTTTCCTCCGTGAGTTTCGAATACCAGTTTCCGCCGGGAGCGACGAGATTCTCGACGGCGTACTCCCACAGACGGTCGTACCACACCTGATACACGTCTTCTCCCGTCGCCTCGGCGAGCACCGCCGCCGCACCGATGGCTTCGGCGACCGGCCAGCCGTACTTGTCGGCGACGATTGGTTCGCCGTCGAGGTTGTGCGTGTAGTAGAAGCCACCGCGTTCGGCGTCCCAACCCTCGGCGATGGCGACGGCGAACAGTTCTTCGGCCCGCGTGAGGGGCCACTTCTCGTCGACTCGGTCGCTCAGTTCGGTCAGTAGTTTCGCCCACTCGGCGTGGTGGCCGGGTTGGTACCCCCACGGGCGGAACTGGTGGGCCTTCTGCTCGACGTTGTACTCCATGTCTGGGTCCCAGTCGGCGGTGTAGTGTTCCCAGATTCGACCGTCGGTCTCCCCGGCTAAGTCGACGGTGAGACGGCGGGCGATGGCGCTCGCCCGTTCGAGGTAGCGCTCGTCGTCGGTGGCGTCGTGCGCCGCGAGGTGTGCCTCGCACATGTGCATGTTCGCGTTCTGTCCTCGGTAGGGTTCGACCGGTTCCCAGTCAGCGTCGAGTTCGCTTCGACACAGGTTCTCGTCTGCCTCCCAGAAGTGCCGCTCGACGAGCGCGTACGTCTCGTCGAGTGCCTCGCGTGCGCCGTCGATACCGACCGTCGTGGCCTCGGCGAGTGCGAGCAGGACGAATGCGTGGCCGTAGGGCGAGCGACGTTCGTCGACCGGGTCGGTGCCGTCGAGGAGCCAGTGGTAGCCGCCCGTCTCCTCGTCGCGGTGGTGGGTGAGCAGAAAGTCGACGCCGTGTTCGGCGGCCGCGAGCGCCCAGTCGGGTCCGTCGTCGCGAGCGGCCCGACAGAAGTTGACGACGAATCGGCAGGTGGCGACGAGGTGCTTGCTGTCGGCGTCGTACACCTCGCCGGTCTGTTCGTCGAGTTGGGCGACGTAGCCACCGCGCTCTTCGTCCATGCACGTCGGGTAGTAGAAGTCGAGGACGGCCCGCCGATGGCTTCGGAGCCACGCCGGGTCTGTCGCGTGAGACGTGTCGAAGGTGTCAGTCATCGCTCGAAACCGATGCGGGCGACCCGCAAAAATATGGGGGGCTCAGGCGTGTTGCTCGTACTCTTCGGGCGTGTAGGTCTTGATCTCCATCGCGTGGATGTCGGTCGTCATGTGGTCGCCGAGGGCGTCGTACACCATCTGGTGCTGTTGGACGAGACTCTTGTCGGCGAAGGCGGGCGAGACGACGACGGCCGCGAAGTGGGCGTCCTCGTGGTTCTGGTCGGGGCTTCGCGGACGAGAGACGGTCGCCTCGGCGTCGTCGATACCGGCCTCGATGAGTCGCTCGATTTCCGAGAGGTCCATGCGGAGAGGAAGGAACTCGCGTGATAAAAGCGGGGCGGTGAGGCGTCGACGGTCAGTCGAGCGCTCGGTACGCCCTGACGCCTTGTGCGAAGCTGATAGCTGCGAGTATGAGCAGTACCGTCGTCAGCGCGGTTACTCCGTCCGTCACGTAGTAGCCGACACCGAACAGGAGGGCGAACAGCGCGACGCCGACCAGTCCGAGGAGGTAGACACGTAAGTCGTCCAGTAGTTGCCCGGTGCCGACGACGCCGACGGTCACGCACAGACCGGCGGCGAACAGTGACCCGACGACGATACCGAAGTAGACGGCTCCCGCCGTGGCGACGAGAAGCAGGAGGCTCCCGGCGACGTATCGTGCGCGGTCGCGGTTCATAGTGACAGTAATCAGAGAGGATTGTGAAAAGTATTCTGACCCGAGGCGTGACCGGCGGGAGTTATCTCTGTCGCGCGTCCACACGGTGACGTGTCCGACGACGTCCCCGCCACCGTCCGGTCGTACCTCCTGACGGAGCACACCGACCTGCTCGCTACCGCCAGTGACTGCGCCGACGCCGTCGTCGCGGGATGGGACGGTAAGTCGACGACGGACCGCGACGCAGTGACCGGCCCACTGACGGCGACGTTACGCCGCGCGGGCGTCCTCGACGAACTCCCGGAGGTGCTCGCGGGCGCTGTCGACGCCGCGGGCTACGCGCTTCGAGCGCAACCGGTTCCCGCGCCGCCGTACGTCGTCGTCACGAGCACGGGTCCGGTGTTGCGGGCGACGCTCGCAGACGGACGACTGGTTATCTCTCTTCGGCTGTTCGCGATCAAGCGTGGTTCGGAAGGCAGAGAACAGCGGTACGTACGCGGGCCGCAGGCTGCAGAGAGAGTCGTCGACGTCGCGTTTCGCTGAGTCAGGTCCAGCGGTCGAGTCCGGTCTGGACGAGCGACTCCTCGATACGCTCGAAGCCGCGAGCGACTTCGTCGGCGTCGACTTCCCACTCGTCGACGACGTAGCTTCGCGCCGCCTCTAGATCCGGGTCGATGTCGAGGTCCACGTCGTAGTCGTCGGTGACCGGCGGGTCGAGAAAGAGGTCTCGAATCCGGTCGGCGTGGTCGATGTGGAGGTCACGCGCGTCGAGGACGCCCCACAGGTCGCCGTGTTCTTTCACTGCCTTCAGCGCCGTCTTCGGGCCGATTCCCTTGATGCCGGGGTTGAAGTCCGTTCCGACGAGGATGGCGATGTCGACCAGTTGTTCGTAGGAGATGTCGTGTTTGGCTAAGGTCGCATCGAGGTCCATCAACTCGGGGTCGCCTTTGCTCGTCAGTTGCCGGAGGGTGAACGGTGCGCCGAAGAGGAGCGTGTCGTAGTCCTCACTGCCGACGTAGTCGGCGTCGCCACGGCGAGCCATGTAGGACGCTTGGGCTTCACCCTCGGCAGGTGCCTCGATGTAGGGCACGTCGAGCAGGTCGAGAAAGTCGCGGGTCGTCTCGTGGATGACGGCCGTGAGTCGCTGGGTGCGCGCTTCGAGGCGGGCGGCCTCGACGGCGTCACCGCGTTCGCGGGCTTCTTCGAGTCGTTCCTGTGCCTTCTCTTTCTGTTCGCGGCGTGCCTCGACTTCGGCGTCTTTCAACTCCGTCACGCCGCCGTCGAAGACGAAAACCGGCGTCAGGTCGTGTTCGAAGAACTTGGGGAGTCCTTGGACGAGACCGACGAGGTTGGCGACTTCGTCACCGCCGCTCGTCGTGTACTTCGCGTCGCTCGTCCACTTTACCGTCGTCGTCAGATAGCGATAGAGCCAGTTGTGCGCGTCGACGGCGACGACGCTCCCGCCGAGTTCGTCGAACGAGACGTCGGAGAGTGCCGCCAGGTCACGGAGGTCCGCGTTTCCCATCGTCTTCACTTCGACCGTCCCGTGCTTTAAGCTCCCGTGTCGTGTCGCTCTCGTCTTCGCGTTCGGCGTCGACTGCGGGCAGGCCGACGACGTCCGGTGGGTCCTCCCCCTCTCTCGCGGCGAGGAACGCGCGCTCCTCGTCGGAGAGGTCACGTTCGCGGAACTCGTCGAGACCGCACTGATACGTGGGTCGGTCCCGTTCGCCGGGTCGTTCGAGGACGAGTTCGGCGAGGCCGGTCTGCCGACCGGTGTAGGCGAACCCGGCTTTGTACATCGCGTGGTACGCGAAGGGGTTGTTGACGGCGATTCTGAGTCGACGATAGCCGTGCGCTTCGGCACGTTCGGCGAGGAACGTGGCGAGTCGTGGCGCGAGTTCCTCACCGCGGTGGTCCGCGTGGACCGTGATGTACCGGAGCCACAGCACGCCGGGGTCCGTCCGGTCTTCGTTGAACGCGACGGCCGCATACACGTCGTCTTCGAAGACCGACGGGTCGACGGTCGACGGGGGGTCAGCCGACGCCGAGGTAGCATCGTCGCTCGCGAGTGTCGGGTCGCGAACGACTGCCTTCCCCGTCGTCGACATCACGAACTTCCCCGCGTAGCTGAACGTCCGGTAATCGAGCCGGAGCGTCGGTCCCTCGTCGGGCCAGCCCAGCAGGGCGAACTCCATACCCCTCGCTATTGGCTGGACGAATAAGAGGGCAAGGCTTTGTATCGAATCGCCCGACAGTCAACTATGCACGGTGTTGGCGACGTTCGGTTCTTCGACCGCATCGCTCGTCTCTACGACTTCGTGATGCCACCTGCGGAGCGCGAGAGGCTGCTCGACGGACTCGCTCGGGCCGACCGCCCTGTCGACCACGTCCTCGACGTCGGCGGCGGGAGCGGCCGCGCGGCGATGGCACTCGAGACGGGAGACCGACAGGTGACCGTCGTCGACATCTCACGGGGGATGCTCTCGCGGGCACGAGGACGTGGACTGTCCTGCGTGCAGGCCGACGCCCGACGCCTGCCCGTCGCCAGCGAGTCGGTCGACGCGGTCACCATCGTCGACGCGCTTCACCACATGCCGACCCAGCGAACGGTGCTCGGCGACGTCGCTCGGGTGTTGGCTCCAGGTGGCGTCCTCGTCGTTCGGGAGTTCGACCCCGAGACGCTGCTCGGTCGAGCGACCGAGTTCGCCGAGAAACAGTTCGGGATGGGGTCGCTGTTCACCGGGCCGGACGACCTCGCGCGAGCGCTCGAACGGGCTGGACTGGACACACAGGTACTCGACCGCGGGTTCGGCTACACCGTCGTAGGCGTGAAACAGGAGAATAATTAGACCCCACGTCAGAGAGACGGTATGGCTAACTCCCAGAAGTCGTTCCTCGAGAAACGCCTCGATGGAGACGCCCTCCCGCTCGCCGTGGGAGACTTCGTCGTGCTCATCGCACTGCTCACGGTCGGCGCAATCAACCACCACACCACCGCCGTCCTCTCGATGCCAGCGGAACTGGCGACGACTATCCTCCCGTTCATCGCGACGTGGCTCGTCTTCGCCCCGCTCATCGGCGCCTACTCCGCCGGTGCGGCCGAGTCGGCCAAAGCGGCCATCCCACTCGCGATTCGGTCGTGGATACCGTCCGCCATCGGCGGCATTCCCATCTGGTATCTGATGCCCGGTAACATCACGACCCTCGTCGGCGCGGCCATCTTCGCGACGGTCCTCGTCGTCCTCGGGTCGCTCGGACTCGGCATCTGGCGCGCGCTCTGGTTCAAACTCTCCTGACGGTTCTCTTCTTTCTCTCCCCTCTCTTCCCGCTCACCCTGTCACTCGAAGTGGTGACGCACGCCGAGATTCACTCGTTCGTCGGGCGCGTCGTCCGTGACAGCACGACGCCGATGACCGACGCGACGGCAGCGATGCCGGCGAGCGTCGTGAACAGCACCGGCGGCGACGCGTAGGTCAGAATCGTCCCGGCGATGACGCCGCCGAGTGCGCCGACGCCGAACACGCCCAGGTAGGTGAAGCCGTACGAGAGACCGCGTGTGCCGGCGGGCGTGTACTCTGCGATGGCTGCCTGATAGAGCGGTTGCACGACGAAGAGTGCGAAGCCGAGGACGGCCCCGACGAGCAGGAGGGGGCCGAACCCGGCGTTGGCGATGGGCAGAAACGCCAGTGCGAGGAGCGCGAGTCCGCCGAACGCGCCCGCGATGCCGTGTTCGATGGCGATTCGGTCGGTGAGTCGCCCGCCGACGTACTGTCCGAGGACGCCGACCATGAGGATGCCCGAGTAGACGTAGTTCTGCGGTTGCAGCGTCTGTTCGCTGGCTCCGACGCCGAGCATCTCGACGAGACCTGCCGGCAGGAGCGACGAGATGGGCACGGGTGCGAAGCCAGGGAGGTCGGCGAGGAGACCGGGGAGGAACGTCAGGACGCCGCGGTAGTAGAGCCCCGAACACATGGCGACGACGAAGACGAGGACGAACTGTCCCGCGAACAGTTTGCGGGATTCCGTGAGGAGTTCGGCGAGCGACGAGATACCCGAGGAGGCTTTCGAGTCATTCGAGTCGCCCGAGTCGTCTGACGCACCGCCATCGGCGGCGACGGCCGCGCTCTCGTCGAACTCCGCACGCGTCGCGTAGGCGGCGGCGACGAGCGCCGGGAGCGCGAGGATACCCGCGACGGTTGTCCAGTCGAACGCGAGGAGGAGAATCGCCGTCAGCAGGGGACCGAGGCCGATACCGACGTTGCCGGCGATACCGTGGTACGCGAAGCCGGTGCCGCGCTCTTCGATGCCTTTACTGATGAGTGCGAGTCCAGCCGGGTGGTAGACGCTCGCGGCCGCCCCCCAGAGGAGCAAGCCGATAGCGACGACGACGAGCGACGGAGACAGCCACAGGAGGAGAAACGAGGCGGCCATCCCGAGGAGGCAGGCGCTGATGAGTCGCCGTGAACCGACACGGTCGACGACGATACCGCCGGGAAGTGCACCGAGGCCGAACAGCGCGTAGCCGGCCGTGACGACGGCACCGAGCGTTGCCTGGTTCACCGGGAACTGGGTAATACCAAGGTCGATGACTTCGTACTGGGTCAGCCAGATGGTGACGAAGATGGGAATAGAGAGTTCGTAGGTGTGGACCATCCCGTGAGCGAGCATCACGAGGCCGGCGATGGCGCGGTCGTTCCGATTCACAACTCTCACTTCCCCCACACCGGGAGTTAACCCTCCGGTCTGGGCAAAAACACCCGGCGCAGACGAGCGGGGTTCTGCCCTTCGTATAGGTGACATAAATTCAGATATTCTGTTAGTCGAGACAATATGCGTGGCCGTCTACGAGAAATTTCCGATTCGGAAGCTGCCGATTTCGATAGTTTCGGGGCGTGTGTCGTGTGTTCACAATCCTATAACTTATGAGGAAGTTACCTCAAACCACCACAGAGAATACGTCTCAGCTACGGGAAAGAATTATATACGTGCTGTCCATAGTTTGTATCGTATTATGACCGGATATTATGACTATGTGCTTGGGGTTATCCCACTCGCCTTGCTCGGAATTACCGCCGTCCTCAGTGTCGTCGGATTCCCCTTGGCGATGGCCGTCCCCGCTGGTGGGGGCGTGGCAGCGCTCGTCATCGGTCACGCACTCTTCGTCAACGGTCCGGTGAATCCGACGGCGCAGTCTCAGGGTCCGCAGGCGCCGCAGACGCCGCAGACGCCACAGACGCCGCCCGTCAACGCCGACTAACGCACTTTTCTCCCTGAATCGCCTGTTGCCCGCAGTATTTTGGTCGTGGCTTCCGTCCGTCGAGTCATGACGGAGACGCTGTTTCTGACGAGCGAGGACGTCACCGGGTTGGCGACACCGGCCGAGTACGTCGATGCCGTCCGTGACGGCTACCGCCAACGTGGACAGGGGGCACCGGCCGAACCCCGTACCAAACTCGCTAGCGACGACCCGAAGGGGATGTTGACCACTTACGCCGCCGTCCTCCCCGATACGGGTGCGATGGGCGGCTACATGTACGACGCCGGGTTCGGTGCCCGCGACGCGTGGTTCATGACGCCGCTCTTCGACGCCGACTCCGGCGAACCACTCGCACTGCTCGACGGAGCGAGTATGAACCCGTTCAAGACCGGCGCGGTGGGGGCCGTCGGCGTCGATGCGCTCGCCCGCGAGGACGCAGAGACGGTGGCTATCATCGGAAGCGGTGCACAGGCCCGCGGACAGCTTCGCGCCGTCGACACGGTTCGTGACCTCGACACCGTCTGGGTCTACTCGCCGACGCCGGAGAACCGCGAAGATTTCGCCGCACAGATGAACACGCAACTCGATGCGAGCGTCGCATCCGTCGCCTCCAGCGCCGCCGCTATCGAGGGTGCGGACATCGTCATCACCGCCACGACGGCGTCGGACCCCGTCTTCGACGGCGAGACGCTCGAACCGGGGACGCACGTCACGGCGATGGGGCAGTACCACCCCGAGAAACGCGAACTCGACACGACGACAGTCGAGCGTGCGACGTACGTGTTCGACCTCCGCGCACGGGCGATGCGAGACGCGGGGTCGTTCATCCACGCCGTCGACGAGGGTGTCGTCGACGAGGACCACGTCCACGCCGAACTCGGTGACGTCGTCGCCGGGACGACCGAGGGCCGTACCAGCGACGAGGAGATTACCGTCTTCGACAGCGGTGGCACCGGTATCGAGACTGTCGCAGCGGCGTATCTCCTCTACGAACGTGCGGTCGAACAGGAACTGGGGACGACGCTCGACTTCGCCCCCGCGAGCGAGGCACTCACGGGCGAGTGAAGAGAGGCGCCGTCCAAACCGGACACTGGCACGCGAACCGAGTGTGAACTGCGGCATCCCAGGGGAACCGAAACCAACCCCCCAGTAAGGCCAAGTTACGCCACCCCCCTCTCACTGACCGTTGTAGCGACAATGTACTTAAGACAGGTCGACGCCGTGACTGCTTTCTGGCCCTTCCTCAGAGCGGAGCAACGTGTGTCGGAGAACCTTCTCGTTCGCGCGTCGCACGCGCATCGAGAGCGCCTGCTGTGAGATACCGAGTTCCGGTGCGAGTTCGGCGAGCGTCGCCTGTCGCGGTGAGGCGAAGTAGCCACGTTGGACCGCGAGAACGAGTGCTTCGCGTTGCTCCGGTGTGAGGCCGAACTGGTGGCCTTGGTCGAACGCCTTCGTCAACGTGTAGACACGCTGGAGATGCATCGGGACGTCGTTGTCCGAACAGTAGTTGTAGAAGTTCGCGAGCGTGTTGTGGTCGGGAAAGCGGACACGGAACGCCCACTTGTCGCTGTTGCCGCGCACTTCGAGAATCGTCCCGTCGGTCTCGCCGATGCCGGAGATCAGGTCGTCGATTCCGTTCCACTCGATGCGGTAGAGTACGCTGTCGCGCACTCGGTCGAGCGACGTGAGTCTCTCGACGTTCGGGTCTTCGAGGACGTGTCGCTCGAACGCTTCGAAGTTCGCGCCGGTCGCCCAGAGAAAGGGGAGGACGCCCGCGTCGGTCGGAACGACACGTTCGAGTGTGAGTTCCATTCCTTCTGCGGTAGCGAGCGCCGTGCCGAAGAGGAACTCGTCTGTGGAGATAGTGAACTCGACGATGACGCTCATCGAGAGACTATCGCGTCGGAGAGGCTTAACGCTGTCATCGAATCCCCCCCAGTCCGCCGCCTCCGGTACGTTCAGGTCGAATCGGTCCTTGCCTCGCATATGCAACTACATTGGCACCGCCGTGACCTGCGGGTAGCCGACAACCGCGGACTCACGATGGCTGCCGAGTCGGGCACCGTCGTTCCGGTGTTCGTGTTCGACGACGAGATACTGGCGCACGCCGCGTCGCCGCGAGTTCGGTTCATGCTCGACGCACTCGCCGAGTTGCGTGCGTGGTACCGCGACCACGGGAGCGACCTCCTCGTCGCACATGGCGACCCGAAGGAAGTGCTCCCCGAACTCGCAGACGAGTACGACGCCGACCGTGTCGTCTGGAACAAAGACTATAGTGGCCTCGCTCGCCACCGTGACGCCGCCGTCCGTCGAGCACTCGACGAGGCCGGCGTCGGCCGCGACGTCGTCCACGACGCGATTCACCACGAACCAGGGTCTATCACGACGAACGACGGCGAACCCTACTCCGTCTACACCTACTTCTGGAAGAAGTGGCGGAAACGAGAGAAAGAGTCTCCCTACGATGCTCCCGACGCCGACCGACTCGCCGACGTCTCGGGCGACGAGTTACCCTCAATCGACGAGTTGGGGTTCGACGAACCCGACGCCGACGTCCAGTCGGCCGGGACCGCCGCCGCCCGAAAACGGCTCGACGCGTTCTGCGACGACGCCATCTACCGCTACGACGAGGACCGCGACTACCCCACTCGGGATGCGACCTCTCGGCTCTCGACGGACCTCAAGTTCGGCACCATCGGTATTCGAGAGGTGTATCGAGCGACCGAGGAGGCGAAGGCGGCCGTCGCAGACGAGAGTGACAGCGAACCGGATGGCGACGAGGGAGACGCCGAAAGCAACGACGAAGCCACGAACGACGACGTCGAATCCGTCGAGGAGTTCCAGTCGCAACTCGCGTGGCGGGAGTTCTACACGCACGTGCTCTTCTTCAACCCCGAGGTGGTCTCACAGAACTACAAGGAGTACGACCACGACATCGAGTGGCGGAACGACGCCGACGAGTTGCAGGCGTGGAAGGAAGGGAAGACGGGCTACCCCATCGTCGACGCCGGGATGCGCCAGTTGCGAGAGGAGGCGTACATGCACAACCGGATGCGGATGGTCGTCGCCTCCTTCCTGACGAAAGACCTGCTCGTCGACTGGCGCGAGGGGTACGCCCACTTCTGCGAACACCTCGCGGACCACGACACCGCCAACGACAACGGCGGGTGGCAGTGGGCCGCGTCGACGGGCACCGACGCCCAACCGTACTTCCGTATCTTCAACCCGATGACGCAGGGCGAACGGTACGATGCCGACGCGGAGTACATCAAACAATACGTTCCCGAACTGGCGGACGCGACCGCCGACACCATCCACGAGTGGCACGAACTGTCCGAGATGGAACGAGAGCGTGTCGCCCCGGAGTATCCAGAACCAATCGTCGACCACTCGGAACGCCGCGAGCAGGCGCTCTCGATGTACAAGCGGGCGCGGGGGGACGACGAGAACGACTGAGCGGGAGGTGAGGAGTTCGTGGACTTGTTGGACGAGGGCCAGTGTTGCCGAGTCACCGATACAGCGAGTAGGAGATGAGACCCATCCCGACGAGGACGAACCCGGTTCGGAAGAGCCCCGTGTGGAGGAGGTTCGGGAAGTAGCTGTTCAGAAGCGAGCAATCCATCACGCCACCGAGGCTGATGAAGACGAACCCACCCGAGATGTAGAGCATCGTCGTACTCTGGTTCCGGCGATAGCCACGGTACGCTTGATAGGCGATGAAGAACCCGAGTGCGATGACGAGTAGGTTGGCTGCGACGAGTGCGGTACTCATTTGTCTCCCCTCCGGATGTCTTCCCAGACGCGAGTGAAGCGGTCTGCGACGTCAGATTGTTGTGTAATAGTCACGTTCAGCGCTCCGTTTTCGATGTCGATGTCGATGTGTTCGACCGCCGCCTCGTACGTCGTGTAGTGGTTTCCCGACGGGTCGAGTTCGGTCGCTTCGGTCACGAGACCCTGCGCGACCAAGTCGTCGACGCGACGGTAGACGGTCGTCAGTGACGCGTCACACGCCTCGGCCAGTTCCTGTGCCGAGAGCGATTCCTGACTCGTCGCCGTGAGAATCGACCGGGCGTACTCGTCGTGGAGTAGCCGGAGCACAGCGAGGTCGTCGGGGTCGTCACTCACAGGTTGTCCTCTCGTCGTGGGTATTGAAACCCTGTCGGGTGTTTTCCGAGCCAGCAAACGCCGACCATCCGTTATACTCGTCGTCGGAGAAGGGGGCCGTATGTCGCGGCAAACACGGCGAGCGCTGTTGCGCGGAACGGCAGTCACAGCTATCGCTGGACTCGCAGGCTGTAGTGCAACGGGGTCTACTGGGTCGACCGAAACAGTGGCAAACACAGACACCGGGTCGTCCGAGTCGACGGCGACGGAGCGGCCCACCGAGTCGACAGCGACCGCAGAACCGACTACGACCGTCTCGTCGAAACCAGTCACACCGGCGATGCACGCCGCCTCGGAGACCACCGGGTTCGGCGTCGACTTGGCCGGAGTGCCCGTCGTCGGTGACGCCGACGCGACGCTCGACCTCTACTACTGGAGCGACTACCAGTGTCCGTTCTGCCAGAAGTTCGAACATCGGACGCTCCCGAAACTCGTGCGGACGCACGTTTCGGAGGGCCGACTCCGCATCCCGTTGCTCCAGTTCCCGAACATCGGCAAGAACTCCACGACGTTGTCGGTGATGTCGCGATGCGTCTGGCGGCAGACCCGCGAGAACACCGAAGCGTTCTGGAACTGGCACACGACGATGTTCGAAGAACAGGGGTTCCCGAACGGCGACTGGTCGAAACGGTCGAACCTGCTGGAGTTGACGAGGGGAGTCGAGGGTGTCGACGCCGACGCCGTCGACGCTTGCATGGAGGAGAACCGGGACGCCATCGTCTCGAAAGTCGAAGCAGAACGGAAGCGAGGGCAGAACGCCGGACTCGACGGGACACCATCGTTCGTCGTCTACGACCCCGAGGCGGACCGAAGTGCCGACCTGCAGGGTGCACAGCCGTACTCGCGGTTCGACAGCACGGTTCGGTCGCTGTTGGAGTGACCATGTCGGGCCAGACTACGGCGACCCGGTGGCGAGGGCGAATCCGACAGTTCGGGTCACAACTCGGGCGAGCACTGGTCTACCCTTTCTCGTCCGGCCCGCGAATAGTCACGACGCTCGTCGTCGCCGCCGTCACGTTCGTGCTCCTGATACTGAGCACCTTCCCGACGTACACGATGCAGATGCTCGGGGCTGGCGTCCAGCGATATCTGGTGCAGGCGTTCGTCGACCTGCTGTACACGACGTACCGGTCGGTCGGCGTGGTGGGTGTCAGCCTCATCGTTGCCTACGCTGTCCTCACCGGCGTCGCACTGGTGAACGTCGCTGCGCAGGTACGACTGACGGGCGTCGCCAGTCTCTCAGACCTCAGCGGCGTCCTCCCCGGACTGTTCGCGTCCGGGTGTGCGAGTTGCGGAGCGGGGGTCCTCGGGTTCCTCGGGTTTACGGGCGCACTCGCGGTGATGCCGTTCCACGGGGACCTGCTCCGGGCGGGTGGGCTCCTCCTCTTGCTCTTCTTCCTCGGGCGTGCCGGCGACCCGCGCCGGTGTCGCCTCACTTGAGTCCCGCAAGTCTCGCCGACCGAAGAGTATTCTCTTTACCCGGAGAAGGAGAGACGTGACCACCGACATCGCCATCCTGCTCTACGACGGCTTCGACGAACTCGACGCAATCGCGCCGTACGAGGTGTTCCAGAACGCGGCCGCACTCGGCGCAGACTTCTCCGTTCGTCTCGTGACGCTCGACGACCGAACGCAGGTAACCGCGAGTCACGGCCTCCGGGTCGAACCCGACGGCACACTCGACTTCGACGACCGCCCGGACGTGCTCGTCGTCCCCGGCGGTGGCTGGAACTCACGGAGTGAAGCGGGTGCGTGGGCGGAGGCCGAACGCGGTGTCGTTCCCGACGCAGTTGCGACGCTCCACGACTCGGGCGTCACCGTCGCCTCGGTCTGCACCGGCGGGATGCTACTCGCCCGAGCAGGTTTGACCGACGGTCGGCCCGCCGTGACGCACGCGAGTGCCGTCGACGACCTGCGAGATTCCGGTGCCGACGTGGTCGACGCTCGCGTCGTCGACGACGGCGACCTGCTCACGGCGGGCGGCGTCACCTCGGGGCTGGACCTCGCACTCCATCTCGTCGACCGACTCGCAGGGTCGGCTATCGCCGACCGAGTCGCCACAGAGATCGAGTACGAGCGTCGTTTCGAGGTTCACGAAGAGACGAAATAACGCTGGACTGCAACGGGTCGTGAGACGTGGTAACAGCCGTCTCCTCAAGCTTTAACAGGATTCCGAACCATCCTCCTGCCGGAGGCATTATCATGAGTTACGAACTGGACCCACTACCGTACGATTACGACGCACTCGAACCGCACATCTCCGAGCAGGTGCTGACGTGGCATCACGACACCCACCACCAGGGCTACGTCAACGGCTGGAACTCGGCCGAAGAGACGCTCGCAGAGAACCGTGAGAACGGTGACTTCAGCTCCTCCGGCAACGCAATGCGCAACGTGACGCACAACGGCTGTGGGCACATCCTCCACGACCTGTTCTGGCAGAACATGTCACCGGAGGGTGGCTCCGAGCCTGAAGGCGACCTCGCCGACCGTATCGCCGAGGACTTCGGCTCCTACGACGCCTGGAAGGGCGAGTTCGAAGCCGCCGCGAACGACGCCAGCGGCTGGGCGCTGTTGGTCTACGACAGCTTCTCGAACCAGCTTCGTAACGTGGTCGTCGACAAGCACGACCAGGGCGCGCTGTGGGGTAGTCACCCGATCGTCGCACTCGACGTCTGGGAACACTCGTACTACTACGACTACGGCCCGGACCGCGGCGACTTCATCAGCAACTTCTTCGAAGTCGTCGACTTCGAGGAACCGTCGGCGCGCTACGAGCAGGCTGTCGAACTCTTCGAGTAAGTCGAAAACGGTCGCATCCGCGGCCACAACCCCGTGATTTTTTCGAGGGCAGTCCCCCAGACTGTCGAGTCTACTCTGTGTCGTCGGTCGGAACGAGTTCTGTCACCGAGTACTCGTCGAGAATCGTCTGGAGCTCTGCGGAGAGCGCTGCGAAGTCGTAACCACCTTCTCGGCGGTCGAATCCGGCGAGGACGCCGATACGGGTGTCGTCGTCCGCGAAGAACGTGCGGAACAGTTCGGAGGAGGCGAACCCTCTGACCGTGTAGTCGTAGTCGCGAGCGTAGAGCGACTCGTAGGTATCGCGGGTGATGTACCCGTAGCGTTCGTTGTCGATGAAGGCGTCGACGTCGAGGTCACTGAGTTGAGATTCGATATCTGCGCGGAGATAGAGATTCTGGTGTGTCCACTGGTCGAACAGCCAAACATCGCGCAGCGCACCTTCGCCAAACGACTGGAAAGTCGCGACGAGTGCCTCCGTCGCGTCGTCCATACACCTCCCTTAGGGCCCCAAGTGATAACGGTTGTTGTGCGATGGAGATACGTTGTAACCGTTCCTCGGAGAGCCATGTCGAAAAGAGCAGTAGGCCTTTCGGGGCGTCGGTCGTATCACGTCGTATGCCGAGACCGAAAGACGATTTCGAGGAGCTCTATCCGTGTGACTTCTACACTGCGGAGGAACTGCTCGACGACGACCAGATGTACAGCGTCTACGAAATCGCTCGACTGCTTCAGGGACTCGACGTCGACGCCGAACTCGACGTCGGAACCGAGGAGATTCTCCTCGATTGGGCTATCCCGTGGGTCATGCGAAACGCCGACGATCTCGTCGTCGGTGAACCACCGAGCGACGAAGAGCCAGGGTACTACGGGCTGAAGTCGGACGACTGAGAGACACCTAATCGAGAGTTTGGAATATATTCACAATCAAATACGTCGCTGACAGAGACTATCGTCTATCGTTCCGTAGCTGTCAGAGGCACATCCGGTCTGTCGGCGAGTTCGAAGACTCAGTAGAGTCGCGCCGCCTGACCGGCCAGTTCGATGTCGCGGTACGGGTCGTCGACGACGCTCGGTCCGTGACCGACGTGTAGCGCTTCCAATCGTTCATCCGCTTCGGCGAGCAGTCGCTCGATACTCTGGACCAGCAAGTCGCGGTCACCTTCTTCTAAGTCGGTGCGACCGAAGCCGCCGTTCTGAAACACCAGGTCACCAGCGAACAGTATCTCACCATCGGTCGAGAGAAAACAGAGGTGGTCGTTCTTGTGTCCCGGCGTGTGAAGTGCGCGGAACGTCCGGTCGCCCATCGTTACGTTCTCTTCGTCGGCGATAGCGTGGTCGACGACAGGGTGGGCCGAATCGTAGCCCCACACCTCGACGTCGAACGCCTCACAGACGGCATCGAGGTTCCCGATGTGGTCCGGATGGGTGTGCGTGAGCACGACTGCGTCGAGGTGGTCGGTCTCCTCTCGGAGGTGTGCGACGGCGTCGAAGTTCGACCCGGCGTCGACGAGGACGGTCCTGTCGCCATCGACGAGGAAGGCATTGCTCGTGAACGCCTGCACGCCGTGCGCGATGTTGTGGATCATTATCTTCGATACTCGGGGGACCTACTTCGCTCTTGTCGACTTGAGCGTCGAATTCGGTGTCTGTCGCCTGTCACGGTCGGACAGCGACACAAATGGGGCCGGTGACGACGAGGCAGAAAGACGACTGCAAGTGCCCTCTTCTCCTTCAGGGTCGTCCAGACTGTGTCGATTAAAGCCATGACCAGAAGTGTCAATAAGGCTAATATACTTCTCAGATTAACATTCTGCTGTAAATGAATCGTCGAACTTACATGAAAGCGGCAGGCAGTACAGTAGCACTCGGAGCACTCGGTATCTTCTCTACCGGAACAGGAGCCGCCGCGACCCTCCAAATCAGCGCAGAAAACGTCACCGTCTCCAACGACGACGGTTCCGTCAGCCTGGTCACCATCGACCCAGCGTTCGACATCAAATGGAGCGGATTCGACGATACAGTCGCCAAAATCTTCTGTCTCATCGAAGCCAAAGTCGGCGATGGCGAATACCAACCGATCTATCGCGCGACACCGTGGCTTACCGGCATCAACAACAATGCCGAATTCGATGAAAGCGGCCCCGGAAAGAGCGGTCACTACACAATCGCTCACAGCCTCTCCGACGCACTCGCTACCGACTCACGGTTCGTTAACAGCGTACCCGGTCCGCTCGTCATCGCGGACGAACAAGGCCGTCCGGACTACGGGTTATTCAACTGGCAAAATGTCCCCGGTGCAGACCTTCAGAGCTACCTCGACGGCACCAGTATGGATTCCGCAAGTTGGTACTCAAATCTGGATGAATCCGGGCAAACCGTCGACGTCACCGGGAACGAGCACGTCCCTCAAAACAACTACCCCGAGGTCGACGCCGGCTACTACGGTGCGGCCGCACTTGCCAGCGAGTTCAACAACGACGCCGACGGCACTACGAACCAAACCACGGTCAGCCTTCGTTACACCTTCGAGTTCCTGCGACCCAACGAGAGCTATATGAAGTGGGGCAAGGATGAGTACAAGAATATCTCCAGCATCGAAGCCTCCGACATTGATGCCGGGAACTCTGAAATCGTCATGAACGGTGAGGACAATAACCACTTGTTTGCCACCCCGAGCGGCATCCCCTACGAGGAACTTCACGCCTACGCCGAGAGCCACGTCGGCATTATCGTCGCTGAAACGAGCTTCGACGTCATGGCAGAAAACCGCCCTGCAGGGACCACGTCAAGCGGAACCTCGAACACTGAGGCGTTCTAACACGATGGAACTCACCAGGCGACGCGCAATCTCCTCGATTGCTGCCGCAGCGATTACTGCGCTCGCTGGCTGTGAGAGCGCTGGACCTTCAGGGTCCGAATTGCAGACTGAGACGCAGAGCACGCCCCCATCCGACGACCAACCGACGAGAACGACCACTGACGACTCGCCGAACCCCTCCGACAAAACACCGGCCTCCTCCGACGAGGCACTGATAATACCGGAGCCAACACCGGCCCCCTCCGACGAGGCACCGATGACACCGGAGCCAACACCGGCCCCCTCCGAGGAAACAGCGACACCCGAAGATAACACGGGTGGCGGCGGTGGCAACACGGGTGGTGGCGGCAGAGACTCGGCCTCAGACTCCGATTCCGAGGATACTGAGCCGATTTCGACAGCACACGTGACCGGGAACTCGAATCCCGACGCATCTTAGCGAACGTCGGCTTTTGTGAGCAGAAGACAGTTTTACACTCGAATACGACGGTTTGCGATTCGAGAGGGTGCAGTGAGATGGGATAGAGTTTTGCGGTCATGGACGGCTTGCCTTCGTATGGACGTACGTCTACTCGAAGCCACGCAGAACCCGGAGGAACTCATCTGTCGCGGTGCTCGCAACGACTACATGAGCGAGTTCAACCCCGACATGTCGTTCGAGGAGACGATGGCCTCCGTCGACGGCGACACGATGGAGGAGAAGAAACGAACGCTCATCGGCCACCTGATGACCCACGGCCACTTCGGCCCGTTCGAGCATCCGAGCGCGACGTTCGCCATCAAAGGCGTCAGTCGCGCCTGCATGGCCCAGATTACGCGCCACCGACACGTCAGTTTCGACGTGCAGTCGATGCGCTACGTCTCGTTCGACGACGTCGACCCGGAACGCGTCGGCGACGGCGAGATGGTCGTCACGCCGCCGTCGGCGTCGGACCCGAACTGGGTCGGGCGCAACCAGAAGGGCGGCGCAGTCGACGAGGAGACCATCGCCAAGCGCGAAGAAGTGTTCCAGAACTCCGTCAAACGCTCCGTCGAGGACTATCAGGAACTCTTGGACCTCGGAATGCCGCCGGAGGACGCCCGATTCGTCCTCCCCATCGGGTCGAAAGTCAACATCGTGATGACGATGAACGCCCGGATGTTGATGCACATCGCCGACATGCGGGCGGCCGCCGACGCTCAGTGGGAGATTCGCCAGATGACCGAGGAGATTCTCGACCACGCCGAGGAGTGGTGCCCGGTGACGTTCGACTACTACAACGAGAAGATGCGGAATCGGAAGAACCGTCTCGCGCCCTGAACCAGTCGAGGGCTATGATTTCGTAGCGAATCGCGGAACTATTTGTGCCCTTTGAGGTTGTAGATTCTTCTGCTCGTTGAAACCTGTGTGCTGAATACAGCGCACGAATCGGTCATGGACTCAGCAGCCACTACGAGAGAATCAAATCGCTCAGAACAGGTCAGTTACTGATTGTGGGGGTGTTCTAAAAGCGGTGGTCCTCGTCGCTATAGTTTATAATTGTACTCATCGGCTTGCATTTCTGAGTCTCTTTCAACTTCACCTTTGGCAACGAGCAATAGCAGCACCAGCATCATGATGCCGACGAGTACGAGCATGCCGATAGTCCCTATTGATAGCCCCATATTCACCTTACAGTTTAATGTCAAATAATTATTGGGATGTGAACAGGTGCTACTCAGCGGTTAGTTCAGTGTGGATACGGCGGAATAAGTGAGTCCTCTGTGCTGCATACACCCTCTGAGTGTTGAGTGTTGCACGTCTTTTGTGACAGCGTTCGGTGAAGTTTCTGTGACCGTGCTGAACTCAGGGCGCAAGTCGGTCACTTTCGGGTTGTCATCTAGCAGTAATTCTTAGTAACAGACACGAGACAAAAATCGGCGATTGTTACTTGCTCTCTGCTACCCACTCGCCATCCAACTCCCCCTCTCGGATGACCTTTGCTCGGGCTGTAAATTGCTGTTCGCCGTAATAGGAAGAATCCGTTGTGAACGGGAGCGCGATGGTACGCTTAGTAAGCTCTGCAGGGATAACGAAGGTTTGCGTGCTCACGTGATTGTACGCGTCATCAATCAGAAGTTCTGCTCTGACTGTGACGTTTCCGGTGGTACCTCCTTGTTTCTCAACGACCCCCACTACGAGGGCAGTCTCTTCATCAACTAAGTACGAGCGAACATCCCGTAGAGTAAATCGTGGCTCTGGTTTGCTCTGAGTGAATAGGCAACCAGCAGTGCCCATACTAAGGATAATTCCAATGGTGGATAGGGCTGTACGCCGGTTCATACCAGACAGTTGGAATAGAGTTGATAATATTGTTTCTGAGACAGACCACCCTTGCTCACTTTTTGCACCCTGAATTTTGACACATCTGCCTGTTCAAGTGTGAAACAAGGATTTGTAGGTTGCTGAACTCACCCTCTAAGTCTTGCACGCACTTTCTGACAGCCTCTATGGAGGTTTCTGAGTTTGAAAAACAATCTGTCATTTTGTTGATTGGTCTCAGGAAGAACAACACGCAAGTCATCCCCGAGAAGGTCGTTGAGTTATATCCACTGCGAAATCGACTAACGAAGTGACCGACGCGGCGGGAGCAACCACAGACGAGCGAACGACCGTCACAATCGCTATATCTGTTCTCAGCGAACGGGTGTCCATGGAAGAGGACGTCCACTGCTATACCGGCAAGGACATCGAGGTCAGCTACGATTCGAACCGGTGTATCCACGTCCGAGAGTGTGTTGAGGGATTACCGGGTGTCTTCGACCCTGGCCGTCGACCGTGGGTCGACGCCGACGGCGCCACGGCCGATGAGATCGCGGCTGTGGTTGAGCGGTGTCCGACCGGGGCGCTGCAGTACGACCGCCTCGACAGTGGCAAAGACGAGAAGGTGCCTAGACGAAACACGGTAACCGTCGCCGCCGACGGCCCACTGTACCTCCGCGGCGACGTCCGGATACGGACGTCGACGGACGGGACGCTTTTAACGGACACACGTATCGCACTTTGTCGGTGTGGCCACTCCGAGAACAAACCGCTCTGTGACAACAGCCACGATCGGGTGTTCGAGGCTGAAGGAGTCGAACCGGACAAAACAATTGTCAGTGACGTTACCCCCGAGACAGGGACAGTCGCGAACGAGACCGGCTCTGAAAACGACGGAGAAGACCGCTCTTCAGGCCCGCTGACGGTTACGTTGACGAAAGACGGCCCGTTCCGGCTTTCGGGGTCGTTCGACCTCCGGCACGTCGACAGCGAGCAGAACTCCGAGTCGGCCGCGCTCTGTCGGTGTGGTGCGTCAGAAGACAAGCCATTCTGTGACGGAACCCACGCTCAGGTGGGCTTTTCGACCACCGAGAACGAGTGAATTGTAACAGCCGAGTCGGAAGTAGAGGAGGTAGATCGGGCGTCGTTACTGCCTACCGACCTCAATGATTCACACGCCTCTAGGGGGTTGGCTTCTCGCTGAACGAAGCTGGCGTGGACTACGTAATCCCTCGAAGGAAGACGAGCCGTGTGAAGAACTTCATCCAGCGGATGGAGCACGAGGTTGAAGTCGAACAGGACTACGCGATTTACGGTGATATCGACGGCGAAGCAACGAACGCGCGGGCAGAGACGAACTTCGTGGCAGTGCCGAAGAGAAACGCCGATGAGGACGATGACAAGGTTGAGAAGACGATTGGGTTCGTCACGAACAAAGACGTTGACGACGAGATTCGCCTTGACCGTGTAGAAGCGAAGGGAGTCGTAGACCGGTATCGGCGACGCTCTGCGAGTGGTCAAATTCCGTGCCGTTTCCACGCATTCGATGGCGTCTCACCGCGAGAGGTAGTTGATACGATACCGATGTGGCCTGTCCGAACCACGAATAGCCCCAGAAACGCGTGAAAATAATCTATCCTCCGAAGCTCTGGACCTCCCCGCTGCGCTGAAGTCAGGCACGTCCCAAATAATCGGTTGGATTCGTTCGATACAGAGAGCCATTTCTAACAGAACCCAAATAGGTTCCGGCGGTCATACTGAACTCAACGCGCGTATCTTGCAGAGAACGTCGTCGCGTCCGGAGGAGGAACGCGACGGCGGCCGAGGCGAGCGAAATTCGTAGTCGAAACCCTCGACCGATGTCGGTAGCCATTGCAGTACCTTCGGTAACGAGTCACAGAAGGACGAAACCGTAAATCCCAGCGTACCGGGTCACGCGCCTCGAGGGATTCGCGTCCGTCGGTTACGCTCCCAGCCAATCGTTGTTGCTGATTTCGTAGCCGTTCATCTTGCAGTACTTTCGAGCTCGCTGCCGGACGGCCCGCGAACTCGGGCGCTTGCCGTCGGTTCGAATCTGCTCGACGATCCACTCGCTTACGACGGTGATCCCTTCGTCGTCGTCGTCTGGCGTGACGTCCTCGAGCGCGTCGAACGTCTTCTCGTACACCTCGTGTTGCTGGGCGCGGTCGTCGTCGGGGAGTTGGGCCTCAGCTTCGGCGGCCGCGATCCGTTCCATCGCCGCGTCGATTGACATAGTCTTTGCTACCACTCGCGCAGGCATAAACACCGGGCGTCAGAACACGTCGACCCGTCCCACGACGAGGTCCTTCCTGACCGTCTCCACAACGTCGAGCTCCGCCTTGACAACATCCGCGACCGCCTCGCGGTCACCGGCAGTCGTCGTCACGTCGACGGCCCACGGGATCACCGATCCTCAAGGAGCTGGACGCCGCTGTACGTTGCGGCGATCGACTCCTCGAGCCGGCGGGGATTTGCAATCCCTTGAGGTTGTGGGAGTAGACTCACTCTCCTCGGTCACCTGCTACATACACACTCTAAGTTCAGCACGTACTTTCTGACAGTTCCTGGGCAGGTTGATGGCACTCGTACGGTGGTGGCCGAGCATACAGTTATTCAGATTGATTTTCTACTGTCATCTATGGTTCTCCCGTCGGTACTGCGCCCACGCAGGATCCTCGTCTTCCCTGCGATAGCCCTGTTTGGTCCTGGACTTCAATTCGTGTATTCCCGTGCGGGAGACTACTGTGACGTGGCCTTCGCCTATCAGAAGTGCTTTGAAGCCAACCCATTCCGCTACATCGCCTTCGTTATGCTCGTCGCACTGGCGAGTTACCTTGGTGCCACTGTGTTCGTCACGCTGTTCCCCGTTGAACAATGGGCGTCCCGCTGGTGGCTGGCAAGGTCGCGTTTGCACCGTCGAGTCGGACACTCTTGACCCTCGGTGCCACGCTGCTCATCTACCTCACGACGTTCGCACTGCTTGCAGCACAGAACACAACTCCCCCTTGGCTTCTCCGGACGGTCGTCGCCATCTTAGCTGCGGTATTCATGTTACCGGCGTTTGGGCCTCTGATGCTACTCTACGCACTGAAAACCGAACAGTTTGCTGGTCTCGTCATCGTCGGCTTTCTGTTCTCCGGCATCTGGGTGTATCTACTTGCGTCAGTTGTCGGTGGTTTCTTCGACTCAATCGCTCGTCGCTCCGGCCAATCAAGGAGTTACTAGTCCGGTTGAAAATGTCGTCCTTAGCATCGACCAATCAACCGTAGTGGCTAAAACAAACACGGAAGCAATGATGAACTCACCCTCTATACTCAGCACGCTGGCTCTGGCAATCTTCAGACACTAACAACTCGCTGTCTGACTCGTTCTTCGAACCTCTCTCAGTTCTCAGAGGCGGTCGACGTACCACGAAGCCACACCGACACAGAAGAGACCAAGTCCGGCACCGACGACGACGTCAATCGCCCAGTGGATGCCCAGATACATCGTCGCGAGGCTGATACTCACAGCGAACACCGAGGCGATGGCGAGCCAGTACGGGTAGACCTTCCGCGTCTGCCACGCCAGTGCGGCGGCCGTCACCGAGAGCGAGGTGTGTAGCGACGGGAAGACGTTCGTGTTCGTGTTGACCTTGCTCGTCAGAATCTGCGTCTGCGGGTACGTCGAGTAGAGCAGTGGGTCGACGAGGTCCGGAATCAGGTTTCGCGGGCCGTACGAGATAAAGAGGGTGTAGAACACCAATCCGAGCGAGTAGTTCAGCGCGTAGGCGAGCGCCGTCCGCTTCAGCGGTTTGAGGTCCCGAAGTGAGAGATACGCGATAAAGGGGAAGACGAGGAGAAAGACGTAGCCGAAGATGTAGACGAACGAGAAGTAGGCGGTGAGTTCCGGCGTCGCGACTGACTGGATATCGGAGACGGTCGCTCCTTCGATGGCGAAGATGTAGGAGGTGACGTTCAGCCCGATGAGCCACGATATCTCGGGGATGATGTCCCTGACGACTTTGTTGACGATGAGGACGGCGACGAGCAGTCCCAGATACGGGAGTGCCTCGCGGAGACGAGCGCGTTTCTCCTGTCGGAGCGTCTGGAGTCGGGTCGGCCCTACGACGACGAGACTCGTGAGTCCTAAGAGGACGGAGACGCCCACGAGGACTTGGACTAACAGAACCGAAAGCGTCGACAGCGAGTTAGCCACTCAACAGTCTCCCATCTTCGGTGTAGCGATAGCCGAGGTCTCTGAACACTTCGCGGGCCGCATCGACGTCGAGTTCGCCGTTCGACCCGTGGAACGGGAGTTCGGGGTCTGTCTGGTCCCAGTGCAGTGCCGGCGGTACGGCGTCGCCGTCGCTCCCGAGCGGTGAGGAGGCGGGCGAGGCGTACCCCCGAAACACGTCGTCGACGAGGTGTCCTTTGTCGACGAGTCCGGCGATTGCTCGTCGGAACCGTGGGTTGCTGAGCGGTGCACGGCGGACGTTGTAGCCGACGTGGTAGAACTGGTTCGACTCCGCGACGTGAAGCGCGAGGCTGTCGTCCTGTCCGATGGTCGAAACCTCCTCGGGGAGAAGCGGCGACGCCGTCGCGTCCGCCTCGCCACGCTGGAGGAGTTCGACGGCCGCCCCGCTGGACGGAACGAGTTTGAACACCAGTTGGTCGAAGGTCGGGACGTGGAACTCGCCCGCCCGCCCGTCGACCGACCCGCCGGCGAGGAAGTGGTCCTCGAACGGTTCGAGGACGACCGACTGCTTGACCGTCGAGGAGACGAACTCGAAGGGGCCGCTTCCGACGGGGTTCGGGTTGTTCCAGACGAGTGCCTTCGTCACGTTGCTGTCGGTGTTGAGACTCGACCCCATCGCCCGGCCGGTCTGGTTCGTCCAGATGTGTTCGGGGAGGACGGGAACGGTGAACACGCGCTCGGCGACCGGTTCACTGACACGGCCGAATTCGAGACGGACCTCGCGGTCGGACGTCGCCTCGGCACTGTCGACGAGCGACGTCAACTCACGGAACCGAGGCGACGGGACGGGCGTAGACGACGACCCGAACGACGTGTCTTGCAAGAACGCGAAGGTGAACGCCACGTCTTCGGCCGTCAGCGACGTGCCGTCGTGCCACGTGAGGTCCTCACGGAGTCGCAGGTATCCGACGAGTTCGTTGCCGTCACCCTCCGTGACGAGTTCTATCGACTCTGCGAGCCACGGGACGACGTCGCCGTCGACGTAGCGTGCCGGCGCGTCGTACAGGAGCGAGGTGACGCTGTCTGGACACCGGAACTCGACGGCGAGCGGGTTGAGGTTCTCCGTCGGTCGGGAATCGGAGAGTGTCATCTGGAACACAGTCGGTTCCGATTCGTCCGGCGTCTCCGCAGTGGTGGTCTCGACGGCCGTCGTGTTCGCAGACGGCGTCTGCGTGTTGACAGTCGACGAGTCGGTGTCGACGGCTTCGCCCGTCGCCTGTTCCGTGAGCGAGAGATACCACGGAACCGAGTGGACGGGCAGGTCGTCGCGGCCGACGAACCGACCATCTCGGGTCGACCGAATCGTCTCGGGGAAACAGACGGTCGAGAACGGCTGGTTCCGGACCAGTTTCTGTTGAATCGTATCCAGCGTCTTGTCGCGTCGGTCACTCGTCACGCGCGTCTGTCGGTCGAGCAGGTCGTCGAGTTCGAGGTCGGCGTAGCCGAAGGGGTTCGACCAGCCGATTTCGACGTCGAACGCCGAGTGCGTCAGCGGTCGAAGGAAGTCGGGGTCGTGACTTCCCGGATGTTGTGCGACGTAGACGTCGAACGACTGGTTGAGGAGGACGTCGCGAAACAGTTCTTCTCGACTCATCGGAACGACTTTCGCGTCGATACCCACCTGGTTGAGGTTCGTCACGAGGAACCGCGCGATACGCGTGGCTCGTGGGTCGGCGTCGGCCGGGAGCGTCTTGACGGAGAGCGCTAACTGGTCGGCCGTGTCGCGCCCAGCCGTCGACTGAATCGAGCGGATACAGCCACTCGTCGCTCCGACGCCGAGCGTCGCGAGCACTGCGCGTCTTGTGAGGCGGGAAGGGGTGTCGTCGTCGTGTGTCATCTCAAAGTACTGTTTGAAGTCGTGTGTATCTAGTATCGACGTTCGTAGGCCACATTATTACGTGCCGTCTAATGGGGTCTCCATAGTGTTATAGTCCGATGAACAGCGGCCACGCGAGGACGCAGGCCCACAACACCAAGCCGATCTTTAGCGGTCGGTTCCAACGCTCTTCGGGCGTTCGGTACGAGGCACTCGCCGCAATCAATCCGACGATTCCGAGGACGGCGAGTCGGTGGAGCACCACCGCAATCGGGAGCACGTCGATGCCGATCGACTGGTAGTCGAGGATGAAGCCGAGACCGAGACCGAGAATCGCGATACCGGCCCAGTCGAACGGTTCGCCACTCAGTGGGAAGGTGAGTGCGGCCGCCGGGATTCCGACGGCGAGACAGAGGTAGAGCGTCCCGGCGACGAGTTTGACTGGAAGCCCCGGTACTGCCGTCTCGCCGGTGATACTCAGCGTCCGGACGAGCAGCGGCAACGACAGCAGACAGGCGAACAAGAGTGCGCTTCGTTGTCCGAGGCCGTCAGAGAGCCACACCGTCAACTGGTCGATGGCCGTCTGTGAGGTGTTTCGCGCCTCGGCGAACCCGGAGAGGAGGAGCGCCCCCCAGACGATGTTCGCCGAAGCGAGCGATCGGAGGTCCACGACCGACACCCAGCCGTCGGCGTCGGAGATACCGCCGTTTGCAAACCGTTCACGGCTGACATCGGCGGTGTAGGCGGTTCCAAAATATTCCGTTTCGAGATGATGTTGCGCCGTTGCGAGCGATCCAACAGTGTGTCTCAGTCGGAACCAATCCCAGTGTTCGTGGTGCGCTTGAATCGCTGTCCACCGCGCACCGTCGGTACCGCCTTCGTAGAGGCGGAGGTGATAACGAGAGCCGAAGTACGTCCCGTCGTGCAGTTGTGCCGTCTCGGTCACCCACTCGCCTCCGGCGTTCGGCGTCGAGACGTAGGTGTATCGAGTCGCTCCGGTCGTCTCACCCCACGCGATATCCGTTCCCTCGACGACGAGCGGTTCACCCTCGTCGTCGACGCCCTGCCAGTCACGGTCCAGTTGCTCCCACTGGCTGTCTCGCTGGTTGCGGAGTTGTGAAACGACTCGTGCAGTGTTGCCTCTGACGACGGCGTTGATCGGCAGCGTCAGCGACTCGAAAGACCGGCCTCGACTGGTGAACGGCCAGAGTTGTGCGTCACTCTCTTCGGAGGGGTTGACGAGACGAACGTCGTCGGGGCCGCGTCGCGTCACGTCTTCTGTCGAATGAGGTGCGACGAGACCAGGTTCGACGACCAAGAGGGCGAGGAGGAGGACGAGAAACGTCACGACGGCCATTCGACGTCGTGATCGGGGACGCGAGCCGTGCATCTCTACAATCCGATACGGAGGTTGTTGAAATGAATCTGACGGATGGTCAGTTGGCCCGACCAGTGACCCGGAAGACGATGGCTCCGTCGTTCTCGTAGACTGGTTCGTATCCTCTCGTGTCGATGAGCGACCGTCTGAGAGAGCCATCTGCGGTGTACTCGACGCCACGAATCGTGTACTCGCCTTTCGGGACGTAGAGGTAGTCGGGTGAGACGTCGTTCGTCGCGAGTGTCTGCGTGACGCAGTCGGCGTCGCCACACTCCGAGATGTCGTTGTAGAGTTCTATCTGGTGGTTGTACTGTGCCGGTGTCGTCCACTCGACGCCCCACGGACCGATTAGAATCCCTCGGTCGGTGAAGAGTGGGAACCACTCTGCTGCGTCGCCGAGGACGACGAACTGGGTTCCCGGTTCGGTGTTCGCGGCCACCCAGTTCATCGCCTTCTCGTCTGCGCTGTCCATGAACGGCGGTTGCGTCGAACTGTGGTCGTGTGCGGAGTCGAGCATGCCGCCGGCGAAGGCGACACCGACGGACGCCGCGAGGAGAACGACGGTGAGCGTAACGATGGTTCCGGCACGTCTGCTGTGCGGAAGCGAGACGTGTCGACGGAGCCACGGCACGACGAGTTCGACGACGAGTGCGGCGGCCATCATCGACCCGGCGACGAACATGAACCGGTCTTTCCCGATGACGTACCCGCTCGCGATGAGCCACGTCGGCAGGAACAGTCGACGCGTCTTGATGAACCACGCCGCACCCGCAAACGAGAGCAGGTAGAACGGCAGGACGATGTCGGCGTCGATGTAGACGAACGAGTCGAGGAGACGGCCGAGTCCGCCCCCGAGTCCACTGTGCGTCCCAGCGGCGGCGAAGAAGATGCCGGGCCCGTGTAGTTGAACCACCTGCAGCCACCACGGCGAGGCGATGACGACACCGCCGCCCGCGACGATTGCACCGGCGACGAGGCCGACGACCGTTCGGTCGAAGAACAGGTAGACGAGGAGCCAACTCATCCCGAAGAACACCGTGTAGACCGGATGGGTCAACACGGTGAGTGCGAAGAGAATCGTCCCGACGGCTACCAGTTTCAGTTCACCGCGTCGGTGGACACGGAGGGCCGTGTAGATGCCGAGCAGTGCGAGGAAGAACGCAGGTGCTCTGACGAGGCCACCGGCCGAAAGATGCCACTGTAGCGTGTCCGGAGTCACTGCGAGCAACATCGCCGCGACTGCCGCCTGTCGACGCGACGGGAGCAACTCCCTCGCGATGAAGTAGAAGACGATGGGATGTACTGCGGTGAACAGGACGGGAACGCCGAGGCTGATGGTTATCGGGTCGAGTCCCAAATCGAGGAGGACGGCGGCGACGCCGAACATCAGCGGCGGGTACGCGAAGGGGATGCCAGTCTCAGTGTAGAGCGGAATCGTCTCCGGCAGTCCGTAGCCATGGGCGATAATCTCCTCGGCTATCTGCAGGTAGAGGCCGGCGCCGTACGCGGGGTACGGATGTGTGAGCAGGTACGACAGCACGACGACGACGCTGACACAGGGGACGAGTGCTGGCCACACCCATTCGGGGAGTGAATCTGCCGTGTGCCGAGCATTCGAGAGTGCGTGTGACGCTCTTCCACCGATACTCTGTGTGCTTCTGTCGGGAGGGGAACTACTGTTTGCCATCGTATTCAACTCGTGTTCTCTGTGTCGTCAGTCGTCTCACCGTCGCCGTTCATCGCTTCGACCGGAGTGAAACCGGTGCGTGGAACGCGACGCCGTACTTCGACCACCGCCACTCGAGGGCGACCCACCCGACGAGCGTCAGGCAGAGTGCGACCAGTGCGAGCAGATGTGGAATCCCCATCCAGACGGGGAGGACGTACATCACCGCGTTGAGTTGCGGGCCGACGAGGCCGGAACTGCTCTCGCCGTCGCCGCCAGTTTCCGCGTTCTCGCCGCCACCGGTTCCGGCGGAGGCGTTTCCGGACTCGTTGGAGTCCATCGGCGACCCGCCGGTACTCTCGTCGCCCGTACCGAGTCGTTCCGCCTCGTACGGGAACGCGATGTCGGCGCTCCAGACCTTCTCACCGTTCTCGTCTATCTCGAAGACGCGGTTGCCGTTGGAGTCCGTAATCAGGGTGTGGCCGTTCGGCAACCGGTCGGCGTCTCGTGGCCACTGGAGTCGGTCGTCACTCCACTGCCAGTTCTTCGACCACGAGTCGCCGTCTCTCGTGTACTCGACGATGCGGTTTCGCTCCGAATCGGCGACGAGGACGGCAGGCCCACCGTTCGCCTCGGGCATGTAGTCCGGATTGTGCTGTTCGTAGAGCACCGAGTGGTCGTCGTCGGTGCCGAGCGTCCAGTTCTCTTGGAGGCCGGTCTCGCGGTCGAGAAAGACCACTTGGTCGTGGTTTCGGAGGCTGACCATGATGCGTCCGTCGTCGAGAACCTCGACGTCGTTCAGGTGTGTCCAGTCCTCGGGGAACGGTCCGCCGGAGTCGGGCGTGAAGTCGCTTCGCGCCTCCCACTCCCACTCGATGAGGTTCGTCGTCGTGTTGACCACGTAGACACGGTCCTCGGCGATGTCGGCGACGACGAGGCTGTCTTCGTCGAGTCTGTCGACGTCGTGCCACCGCGTGGAATGCTTTCCAGGCGTGATACCACTGTATACCTGTTCGACCGCACCGGTGGTCAAGTTTACGCGCTCGACACCGTTTCGGGTACACACCGTCTCACCGCCACACTGTGACTCGTTCAGGTGTTGCGCGTAGACGTACTCAACGGTGGCCTGGGTCTCCGGAACGGGGTCGACGTCCCAGTAGCGCGTGTGTGAGTCGTTGTAGTAGAGGACGCTCCCGTTCGGGGCGAACGCGATGAGTTCGGCGTTCGCCCGCGGTCCGTCACTCTTCTCGCCAAGCCACGTGTTCGAGTCGGTGGCGACGACGGTGATGTTGTCGCGAGGTTCGACGGCCTGTTGGTTGGTCGCAGCGCCGTCGGCTTGTTCTCCTGCTCCTGCTGCTGCTGTCGTTCCGGCCGTCATGTACCCGTAGCCGATGGTCGTCACCGAGAGGACGACGACAGCCATGACACAGAGCCGCACGAACCGACGGGTATCCATTACCTGTACTAACGAGCAGTGTCTGGATTATTATGAGCCAGTTAAGCCGAGACGGGTCTCAGTTGCCGGAGCGGTGACAGTACGTCGTGGATTAATCTGACGTTTGACGGATGAAACGGCGGTTACGGCCGCTTCTCGGCCCCTTCAGGGGACTGTTTTCGCGTGAAACGTCCCGAAACCGACGGGAAACAGCGTCTCTCACGCGGTTATTCGTGTTTTATTGATGATAAATGGCTGCGCGGCCGACCGTAGAGTCTCGTCGACTACATCACTGTGGCGCTAAAAGAGGAGACCGGAGTCGTGACAACAGAAGTATAAGAGAGGCCACAGAGGCTCCGAACTGCTTTGTCGCTTCCACACGTCTCAGTGCTATGGCCCACTCGAAGACAGACCTGTCGTTCCGCGAACGATACGGGGAGACGTACTGGAACCGGCAGGCGAACCCGAACAGCGGCCTCACACGACTTGCGACGGGGCCGCTGCTCATGTACGCACTCTACCGACGGAGTTGGCGACTGGCCGCGGCGACGGTCGTGTTCTCGCTTCTGAACCCGCTCCTCTTCTCAGAGCGGACAGAAGACAGTGACAGTTGGTTCACTCGTGCGTCCAGAGCCTCCGAAGCCGAAATCGGAGACGGCGTCCCGGTGTTCAGTGGTGAGTGGCCTGCCGTCCTCAACGTCCTGAATCTTCCAGTGTTCCTGTACGCGCTCTACTCGGCACTCGCACAGCGACCCGCGAGAACGGCGACGGCGACGGCGCTGTTCGTGGGGTTGAAGCTCTGGTATCTGAACGAGTTGGTGACGGACTACGACGAGCGGAAAGCAGCAGAGTGAGGCCCCGAATCAGCCGAGACTGCCCTCCATCTCCAGTTCGACCAGTCGGTTGAGTTCCACCGCGTACTCGATGGGTAACTCGCTCGTGATGGGTTCGATGAATCCCGAGACGATGAGCTGTTTCGCGGCGTCGTCGCTCAGCCCGCGAGATTGGAGGTAGAAGATGTCGTCGTCGCCGATCTTCCCCACCGTCGCTTCGTGAGCGACGTCGACTCGACTCTCGTGAATCTCGATGTGCGGCATCGTATCGGAGGTGGACGCGTTGTCGAACATGAGCGCGTCACACTCGACGGCGCAGGCGGCGTTCGTCGCGCCGTGGCCGATGCGGACGAGTCCACGGTAGTTCGTCCGGCCGCCACCCTTGCTGATACTCTTGGAGACGATGGTGGACTTCGTGTCGGGCGCGTTGTGGTAGACTTTGGCGCCGGTGTCGATGTTCTGCCCCTCGCTGGCGAAGGCGATAGTGATGTGGTTGTCCGACGCGCCGCGCCCGTTGAGGATAGTCGCCGGGTAGAGCATCGTCACCTTCGAACCCATGCTGCCGGAGACCCACTCCATACGCCCGCGTTTACCGACGATAGCGCGCTTGGTGTTGAGGTTGTAGGTGTTCTTCGACCAGTTTTGCACCGTGGAGTACTGGACGTGCGCGTCCTCCTTCACGAACACCTCGACTGCGCCGGAGTGGAGGTTGAAGACGCTGTACTTCGGTGCTGAACAGCCCTCGATGTAGTGGACTTCACTCCCCTTCTCGGCGATGATGAGCGTGTGCTCGAACTGGCCCATTCCGGCAGAGTTCATCCGGAAGTACGCCTGTACGGGCATATCGACGGAGACGCCTTCGGGGACGTAGACGAACGACCCACCGGACCAGATGGCTCCGTGCAGGGCGGCGAACTTGTTGTCGCTCGGCGGAACGCACTTCGTCATGAAGTACTCCTCGACCAACTCGGGGTGTTTCTGGACGGCTTCGTCCATGTTGCAGAAGACGACGCCCTTCTCCTCCCACTCTTCGCGCATGTTCTGATAGACGATTTCGGACTCGTACTGCGCGCCGACGCCGGAGAGCGAGTTGCGCTCTGCCTCCGGGATACCGAGTTTGTCGAACGTGTCGCGAATCTCCTCGGGTAAGTCGTTCCAGTCGCGGACGCCGCCGCGCGTCTCGACGTCGGGGCGGATGTACGGGACGATGGCGTCGACGTCGACTTCCGAGAGGTCCGGTTGCCCGGGCCACCCAGTCGGCATCGGCATCTGCTGGTACAGTTTCAGTGCGCGCAGACGGCGCTGGAGCATCCACTCGGGTTCACCTTTGTCAGCCGAGATGACGCGAACCGTCTCCTCGTTCAGCCCCTTCTCGGCTTGAAACGCCGACTTCTGGGCCATCTTGAAGTCGAACCGCGACTGCGAGTCTGTGGTGCGGAAATGTTCTTCAGCCGTGGTCAGTTCTCGCTTCTGTGGCTCTTCACTACTCATAACAGCTGAGTATGGGCTTCGAGGCGATATGAGGCTGTCTGCGGCCGTTTCAGAGAACCGGCACGATGGGTTCGAGCGACTAGGGTTTATACCCGGAGAACACCTATCTCACGGCATGACAGCGACGTTCGAACTCTACGTAGATACGCAGGGCGAACACCGGTGGCGTCTGGTGCACGCGAACGGCAACATCATCGCGTCGAGCGGCGAGGGGTACGCCTCCAAACAGAAGGCGAAACAGGGAATCCAGAGCGTCAAGACGAACGCCCCGGACGCCGACGTCGTAGAAACGATGGGGACGACGCGCTGAACGTCGAGTTGGGTTGCAATCGCCGGCGAGACGGAGACAGAGTCGACTGTGCGGGTGGCTCGCCTTTACAAGGGTTTTTCCGCGACGGGTCCGTATCCGGGTGTGATGACTGACAGCGTTTCGTCACCGACTGGACGGGAGGACGAGCGATGAACCGGAACGACCAGCAGGCCTACGACCGGGGAACGTCGCTGTACTCCCCCGACGGGCGAATCTACCAGGTGGAGTACGCCCGTGAAGCCGTCAAGCGCGGCGCACCGAGCGTCGGCGTTCGGACTCCAGACGGCGTCGTCCTCGCCGCACAGAGTCGCGCCGGGTCGTCGCTGATGGTCCAAGAGAGTATCGAGAAACTCCACAAACTCGACGACCACGTCGGCGCCGCGAGTGCCGGACACGTCGCCGACGCGCGCAAGCTCGTCGACTTCGCTCGCCGCGAGTCACAGACGAACCGCCTGCGCTACGGCGAACCCATCGGTATCGAGACGCTGACGAAGGAGATTACCGACCTCATCCAGGAGAACACCCAGCGCGGTGGCACCCGCCCGTACGGTGCGGCGCTCCTCATCGGCGGTATCGACAGCACCGGTCCGCGTCTCTTCGGAACCGACCCCTCGGGGACGCCCCACGAGTGGAAGGCCGTCGCCATCGGCGGCGGACGCGAGACCATCCAGGGCCACCTCGAAGAGGAGTACCGTCCGGACCTCGATCTCGACGCCGGTGTCGAACTCGCCGTCAACGCGCTTCTGACCGAACTCGAAGAAGTCGAAGCCGCCGACCTGAGTGTCGCCGTCGTCTCCGAGGACGGCTACCGCGACCTGACGGTCGACGAAGTCGACGAACATCTCGACGAGCGCGCGACGAGCGACGGCGAAGAAGACGAGTAGTCTTCGTGCCGGTCGACGACTCTCGCAGCGCTTCTCACCTCACGGCGACACTTCGCCGAATCACGACGTTTCCGGTGAAATCACTCGACGCCCAGACGGTCGAGTCCGTCGAACTCGTCGCGAACGGCGGACTCGCGGGCGACCGAGAGTTCGCATTGTTCGACACCGACGGCGAGTACGTCAACGGCAAGCGCACCCGACAAATTCACCGCCTCCGGTCGACGGTCGACCGCGAGACCGGCACGATTACGCTTCGGACACCGGAGCACGACGCCGTGACCACCGCACTCGACGCCGACGACGAGACACTCACCGACTGGCTCTCTGCGTTCTTCGGCGAACCCGTCGCCCTCCGACGCAACAGTGCAGGTGGATTCCCCGACGACACGACGGCGTCCGGACCGACGCTCGTCAGTACGGCCACGATTCGCGAACTCGCCTCGTGGTACGACGGTATCGACGAAGACGGGATGCGCCGCCGTCTGCGGGCGAACCTCGAAGTCGACGGCGTCCCCGCGTTCTGGGAAGACCACCTCTTTGCAGACCGGGACAGTCGCGTCGCGTTCACCGTCGGCGACGTCGGTTTCGAGGGCGTCAACCCGTGTCAGCGCTGTGTCGTTCCGAGTCGTGACCCCGACACGGGCGAGGAGCACCCGAACTTCCGTGAGACGCTCGTCGAGAAGCGTCGCGAGACGATGCCCGCCTGGAGCGGCGGCGACTGGTTCGACCACCACTTCCGCGTGATGGTCAACACCGTCGTCCCCGACTCGGAGTGGGGGAAGACGCTCACCGTCGGCGACGAGGTTCGGGTCGGCGAGACTGTTCGCGACGACTGAGGAGGACAGCAACGGCGACAAGGCTGATTAGTGCGCCGCCGGTATCAGCGGACGATGGGCGACTTCTTCGGATTCTATCGCGACTACGCGCAGACGGGCGTCCACGCGGCGAGCACCGCCGCTCTCACCGCGTTCGGACTACTCATGCGTTACCACGAAGGGTTCGCAGTGGTAGCGATACTCGCGTACCTCGCTCCGCTGGCGTACCGCTACCGCCAGTATCGGAAGAGCGACGGTGTCGACGAATCCGGCGAGTTACGTGAATCCGACGAACACGACGAATCTGGCCAACCTGGCGAACACGACGAACACGACGACTCTGACGAGCGACGAGTGACCGCCGAGGAGCAGCGTCCGTCCGGTGGACAGACCGAAGACGAAGGAAAGCGAGAGCAAACGGGGTCCGCGCACGACGACCCGGCGGAGTGGGGAGAAAGCCCCGCCGAGACGACGGCCGACCTGTACGACGTCGTCGGCGTACCGGCCGCCGGAGAGAACGTCTCGGCCTACGCAGTCGGTGCAGGTGGCCTCGTCCTCCGGCATGGGCCAGAGCAGTGGGAACCAGTCCTCGAAGACGGGCCGGGTGCGGCGGGTAACGCCCTCCGCGGCGTCGACGCGACGAGTGACGGCGACGGCGTCTGGGTTACAGGTGACGGCGGGTCACTCGGCCGTCTCGACACCGAGACGGGACGGCACACGGACCACACCGCGCCGGGCGGCGACACCAGCAACACGACCGATATCGCCGTCGCGGGGCCGGACGGGGCAGAGACGCTCTTCGTCGCCGATGGTTCCGGGCAGGTTCGCCGTGGGCAGTACGACGGCGAGACGGTCCGGTGGAGCGACCCCGTGAAACCGGGAAGCGGGTCGAGTCTGTCTGCCGTCGAAGCGGTCGACTGGGGCGGAGACGAAGACGAGCATGCCAGTTGGGTGTACGCCGTCGACACGAACGGTGGCGTGTTTCGGTCGTCGACGGGTGACGAGTGGGAGTCGGTCGGTATCGACGGCGCGAGTGCACTGACGGACGTGGCGGTCGGAGATAGCGACGAACTCTTCGTCACGAGCGACGACGGGACGCTCTCGCGCTACGACGGCGCGGTGTGGACGCCCGTGGAGACGGCCGAGAGTTCGCTCCGAGGTATCGCCGTCGGCGAGAACGTCGGTGTCGCCGTCGGCGACGACGGGACGGTTCTCGAAGCAGAAGGGAGACACTGGACCCGTCGAGAGACGTTCAGTGCAGAGTCGCTGGCCGCGAGCACCGTCGCGGTCGAACACCTGTTTGCGGTCGGTGAGGCGGGGACGATACTGGAACGAGGGCGGTGAGGTCCGACTCACCACTCGGAGAACTTGTCGCGGCGGTAGAGGTCGAGTTCGCTCACCGTCGAACGCTCCTGTTTCGCACAGAAACAGATGGCGTCGGCTATCTCGCTCGGTTCGGTCACCTCGCCGGGGTCGAACCGGTCTTCGAACGACTCGCCGTAGATGTCTCCGAACTCGGTTCGGACCTCCGAGGGGTTGACGACGGAGACGCCTACGCCTTCGTCGCCGACGTCCGCCTCGACGCTGTGGGCGAACCCGCGAACCCACCACTTGGTGGCCGCGTACACCGGATTGAACGACCGGGGGTACTGCCCGGCGAAACTCCCGACGAAGACGAGGTTACCCGACGACTTTTTCAGGTGTGGCAGTACCGCGCGGGTGACGAAGAACACGCCGTCGACGTTGGTGTCGGTCATCACCCGGTACTCGTCTGTGGTCATGTCTTCGACGCTCGACCCGCGGGCGAGTCCGGCGTTGTTGACGACGACGTCGATGCCGTCGAACGCACCGACCGCTCGCTCGACGGCGGCGTCGACGGCCAGTTCGTCGCGCACGTCTGTCGGAACGACCAGTGTCTCGACGTCGTGGGCGGCCTCCACGTCGTCGGCGATCTCTTCCAGTCGCTCTTCGCGGCGAGCGAGAAGGACGACGGCCGCGCCTTCACGAGCGAGTGCGTGACTCGTCGCTTCGCCGATGCCCGAACTGGCACCGGTGACCAGTGCAATCTCACCGTCGAGTGTGTCTCCCATGTGTGATACTCTATTGCAAGCCACCTGACCGTTTCCCCTGCCGAATCCCCTGTCTTTAGGTCGGAAGGTGTGAACACACACCTCATGCACGTATTCAGAGGCGGGCACGTCGTCGACGTCGACGGCGTCCGTGAAGCCGACGTCGCCATCGAAGACGGTCGAATCGTCGCCGTCGGCGACGTCGAAGCGGGAGGCGAGAGCGACACCGAGACGGACGTCTCGGGGCAGTTCGTCGCACCCGGACTCGTCGACGCCCACGTTCATCTGATGATGGACGGGCGACCCGACATCGCCACTACCCGAGGAGACAGCGAGTCGACCGCCGCCTACCGCGCGGCAGCGAACTTGCAGGCCGCCCTCGACGCGGGCGTGACGACGGTCCGGGACCTCGGCGCACGCGACACACTCGCGCTCGACGCCGCGAGAGCGGTCGAGTCGGGCGTCTTAGAGGGGCCGAGAGTGCTCGCCTCGGGGCAGAACGTCGTGATGACCGGTGGTCACGGCCACTGGTTCGGACGCGAGGCAGACGGACCAACGGAAGTTCGAAAGGCGGCGCGTGAGCAACTGAAACGCGGCGCAGACGTCGTCAAGTGTATGGCGACCGGTGGCGTGCTCACCGAGGGTGCGAAGACCGGGTTGCCGGAACTCTCTCTCGACGAACTGGAGGCGCTCGTCGACGCCGCGGCATCGAAAGACGTCCCGACGGCCGCACACGCTCACGGGAAAGAAGGTATCGAGAACGCCACTCGCGCGGGAATCACGAGCGTCGAGCACGGAACGTTCATGGACCGCGAGACGGCCGAGTTGATGGCCGAGCGCGGAACCTACTGGGTGCCGACGACGGCGGCCATCGTCGGTATCCTCGAAAACGGCGTCGAAGCCGGCATCCCCGAGGAGGCAGTCGCCAAGTCCGAGGAAGCCGCCGAAGCGCACGAACAGGCCTTCGAGTACGCACTCGACGCGGGTGTCTCCATCGCGATGGGAACCGACGCCGGAACGCCGTTCAACTTCTTCGCCGACATCCCGCAGGAACTAGAACTCCTCGTCGACCGGGGCCTCACACCTGAGCACGCGCTCGAAGCGGCGACGGTCAACGCGGCCGACCTCCTCGGTCTCGACGACGTCGGGAAGGTCGAAGAAGGCTATCGAGCGGACCTCGTCGTCCTCGCAGAGAATCCGACGACGACCGTGAGCGCGTGGCGACATCCGACGACAGTCGTCGCCGACGGCGACGTGGTTCGCTGACCGAGTCGACTGCTCAGATTAGGTTCCTTCCTCTGTGTCTTCGCTATCGTCATCGCCATCACCGTCGTCTCCATCGAGTGCGACGACGAGTTCGGCCGCGACGGACCGAGCGGTGGCGACGTCGCCTCCGGGTGCACTCCAGTCGAGCCGCTCGGCACGAGTGAGTTCCATCCCGACGGCGCGACAACCGTAGCCGAGTTCGGTGAGGCCGACGACCAGACGGTCGTCGACGGCCGGTGGCGCAATCTCCGCGTGACGGTCGAGTCGACTCGACAACGGGAGCAGTCGTCGCTGAAGGCGGTCGTAGGAACGAGATTCACCGTCGTCGAGCACCTGTTGTGTCTCTCGGACGACCAGACGTGCTTCCTCGACCCAGCGACTCGCCCCGTCGGGACTATCGACCCACTTCGGCGGAGCGAGTACCGTTCCGACGACGAAGATAGCCGTCGCGACGACACCGAGGAGTGCAGCCTGAAACAGGAGTGTCAGACCGACACCGGGGTCGGGTGCCATGCTGTGACAGACGTCGGCGAGAGACAAAACGTCACGCACTGACAATCCCTCCTGTTGTCCAGTCAGCGAAACCGACCTATCGGTCGAGGACGTACCGACAGTATGGCATCCGACGCACCCGAAGCGGCGTTTCAGATCCGTCACAACACCGAACCGGGAACCAGTCTCATCGCGGGGTTCGCCAGTTTCGGCCTCGCCGGAGTCGTCGCCGCCGACTTCCTCGTCGACCAACTAGCCCTCACCGAGATGGGGCACGTCGTCGCCAGTAATCTGCCGGCGTTTACGCCGTTCGAAAACGGCACGCCGCGACATCACTCACGGCTGTTTTCGCGGGACGACCTCGACATCACGGTGCTCGTCAACGAACTGTTCATCCCCGACTGGGCTGGCAACTCCTTCGCGCAGTCGATTCTCCAGTGGGGCGACGACCACGCTATCGAGGAGATTACCGTCCTCTCGGGCGTGCCGCTCTCGCACGTGAGACACGACGTGTTCTCGATTGCGACGAGCGATTACCAGTCCACCCGACTGACCGGGAGTGGCGTCGAACCGATGGCGAGTGGGTCGCTCACCGGCGTCAACGCGGGTCTCATGGCGCGTGGTATCGACTCGCCGCTCCGGACGGGGTTGTTAGTGACGCCAGTTCACTCGCAGGTTCCGGACGTCGCGGCGGCGATTCGCCTCGTCGAGACGGTCGAACAGCTGTACGGACTCGACATCGATTCGACGCCGCTGGAAGCGTTCGCCGCCGACGTCGACCAGTACTACCGTGACCTCGCGGCCCGCGTCGACGCCGCCGAAGAGGAACGGGTCGACGACCGAATGTATCTGTAGAGTATCCGCTGAGTCGGGAAACCGAGTGACAGGGGAGTGAGAGTGGAGCTAGTTGACAGCGTGTCAAAAGCTCTTTTGGCTCGCCCCGTGTTGGTGTCTTCGATGGAGTTTCCGGGTGTCGCCGTCGCGGTGCTCGTCGTTGGTCTCGTCGTCGCGCCAACGGCAGTCGCCGGTGTGGTCGACGACCGACACCACGCCATAGACGGAGTCGGTGCCGCCCAAGAGTCGTTCGACCGCAACGAGGTTCGGCTCACGGTCTACGAGAACCGGAGCGCACGGTGGACGTTCCACTACGAACGGACGTTGTCGAACGAGAGCGAGCGACAGGACTTCGACGCGTTCGCAGAGGAGTTCAACTCGAACGAGACGCAGTTGTACCTCGGGTTTCGACGCGACTCGAGTGCGTTGGTCGCCGACGGAGCCAACATCACGGGACGCGAGATGGAAGCGACCGGTTTCGCCCGGCGCGCCGACGTGACGTCCAGTCTCGGCAACGATATCGGCATCGTCGAGATGTCGTTCACGTGGACTTCGTTCGGGGTCGAGAACGCTGGGCGAACGGTCGTCGGCGACGTGTTCGAAGGCGGTCTGTATCTGGGACCACAGCAGTCGCTCGTAGTCAGTCCCGGACCAGAACTGCGCTTCGAGTCCGTCGAACCGTCGGGTACGCAGTCGAACAGTTCGTCACTCCCAGCGAGTGACTCGGTGACGTGGCAGGGAGAACAGGAGTTCACCGACAACCGCCCACAGGTCGTGTTCGTGGCCAGTCAAACCGGCGACGGCGAGAGTAGCGGAGTCGGCGGCACCGAGATAGACGGGAACACCGGTTCGATGGAGGCGGCCACTACTCCCTCGTTTTGGGCGGGAGACTCGCTCCCGATGCTCGTGGGCGTCGTCGGCGTGCTCGTCCTCGGTGGGGCGGCGACTGTCTGGTACCTTCGGCGCGAGGCGTTCGGGCCGTACGCCGAGAGCGGCGACGAAGCGGAGCAAGCGTCAGAGCCAGTCGGCACGGCCATCACCGAACCCGCCGTCTCCGACGAGGAGTTACTGACCGACGAGGACCGCGTCGTCCGAATGCTCGAAGCGAACGGTGGGCGGATGAAACAGGTCAACATCGTCTCCGAGACTGGCTGGTCGAAGTCGAAGGTCAGCATGCTCTTGACAGATATGGAAGAAGAGGGACTCATCTCGAAGCTTCGCGTCGGCCGTGAGAACGTCATCAGTCTCAAAGGTCACGAGCCAGAAGCCGCCGGGTCGCCGTTCGACGACGAGTAAGGACGTCAGAAGCGAGAGAACGACACACACAGCAGGGATAAAGCGCAACTGTTTTTACTGTACCCTCGATACATCTGAGTGTAGACAGACGTGCTCTGTTGGTGTAGTCCGGCCAATCATATCACCCTCTCACGGTGATGACCAGGGTTCGAATCCCTGACGGAGCATTCTCCCGTTTTCAAACTCGCGAGCAATTGCTCTCGTAGTCGTCTCGAATAGTTCACTCACCAGCGACGGCGGCGAAAGAGGCTACCGTCACCGCGTGGTACTACTCCACATGGCGGTGACTATCCGACGAGCGAGCGAGGACGACGTCGAGGCGATTCGAGCGGTCGCACGAGCGTCGTGGACGGCGGACTACCCGACGATTCTGAGCCGTGAGACGGCCGAATCTGGCGTCGACGAGTGGTACGAGCCGCGACAGTTGCGAGCGGACTTGGGTCGTCCCGCGACGTGCGTCTTCGTCGCCGAGCAAGACAGCGAGGTAGTCGGGTTCGTCCACGCCCTGTGGAACCGCGACGAGGGAGTCGTGTTCCGTATCTACGTCGGTCCGGACCACCGAGGGGCCGGTATCGGGACCGAACTCGTCGAACGGGTCCGAACCGAGATGGAGACGCGAGGGTCCGAGCGACTCACGGCGATGGTGCTCACGGCGAACGAAGTCGGACAGGGGTTCTACGAGAGTCTCGGCTTCGAGCGCGTCGATGAAAGTGAGACTACTATCGGCGGAGAGTCCTACGGAGAGTACAGCTATCGACTGCTGTTGTAGCGTCGACCCAGTAGTCGAGAACGGAGAGAACGAGCGGTTACGTCTGAGTACTTCTGATTACTTCTGGTGGGTGAAGATGACCGCTCGTTCGTCGTGGACGGCGACACAGAGGTCCAAGGATTTACTCAGGTTGAGGCTGGTCGCGTTCTCTTTGCAGACGACCATATCGTCGAACGACTCTTCGCACGCAGGACAGGACATCGCCACCGTGTTCTGGTACGACTTGATTGCCGAGTTCTCCTCTCTGGGCGTCAACGAGGAGACGAGTTCGTCGAAGTTGTCCATGACTAGGCGACCCGGTGGCGATTATTAAACATTGTGTCGTGTGTACAGCCACCATGAGCGCACAGGGGTGTCCGAACTGTGGAGCGCCGTACCGCCGAACTGCGTCGACGGACGACGAGTTGACCGGCGAAGTCTCACTGCCAACCGAGTCGTACGCACAGGTCTGCTACCAGACGCGTCTCACGAAAGAGAAGTACTTCGGGTTCACGCTCTACTTCCATCCGGAGACGCTCTACGCCGTCGAAGAGCGAACCGACGAGGGGTGGCGACGGGTGAGACTGTTCGCGACGGAAGCGACTGCCGACGACGAACGGACGAAACGCGAACGGGTTCGAGACGACACCGACTATCGAGTCCGAGAGCTTCCACTCTCCGGTGGGCAGCAGTAGCCTCAGAAATAGTTAAAACTGATTGGACAGACCACCGTCAGTCGAGGTCGGCGCTCGTGTCGACGTCTCGGAGGATGCCCGGGTCGTCGACGGCGACGCGCGTGAGTTCGATATCGTCGAAGAGTGCTCGGCCGCCGCGGTCGCCGTCGACGTCGGCGAGTGCGTCGAACTGCCGCCGGTGAAAGACGACCGGATTGCCGCGTCGACCGTCGTACGTAGGAACGACGGCGTCGGCACCCGTCTCGCGAGCAGTGACGACGAGTCGGTCGACCGTCGCGGTTGCGACGTCGGGCATGTCGCCGAGGGCGAAGACGGCGTACTCGACGTGGTCGGGGAGCGCGTCGACACCGGCGGCGACAGACGTCGCCTGTCCCTCGACGTACTTCGGATTCTCGACGGTTTCGACGGCCATTCCGGCGAGTGATGCCCGCACACGCTCGGCGTCGTGTCCCACTACGACGACCACGGGGTCGACGGCGGCCAGACAGAGCGTCCGTGCGGCGTGGACGACGAGCGGTTCGCCGTCGACGACGGCGAGCAGTTTGTTTCCGCCGTCGAATCGTGACCCGAGACCGGCAGCGAGAAGCACTGCACCGACCGTCTCGGTCCTCTCGTTCGTGTCGGTCGTGTAGGCCATCCCGGTCGCCTCGGTTCTCTCGCTCGCGTCGTCTCTCACGTGTCTGTCGGTCGTTGGTCGTACAATTACTTAACTCCGTGGTGGCTCGTGGAGTGGTCACACACCGACAGTTATCAATTCGAGTAATTAGACACTGAATTATATATGGCCACTGTGCGCGTACTCGGACGATACTTACAATGTTCGGGCTCTTCGCTGCACTCCGTGGAGACGGCGCGTCCAACGGAGACGACACCGACCCCGTGAGGGGGACCGCACAGACGACAGTGTCGGCGACGGCCGACACCGAAGTCGCCGCCGACGTCGGCAGTCTCGCTACGCTCACGAGTGCGTCTGTCGTCGAGAGCGTCCTCGACGGGTTGGACCTCCCGATATTCGTCGTCGACGACGAGGGCTGTTTCACCCACTCGAATCAAGCCTGTCGGGACCTCTTCAACCGTCGACGAGGTGAACTCCTCGGTGACTGCCTCTTCGACTACGGAGAAGCCGACAACTCCGTCATGCGCGACGTACTGGAGTCGGGAACTGCCGTCGAGAACCTCGAAGACACCGTCGTCGTCGACGGCGACGAGGTGCCGGTCAGTCGGAGCGTCTTCCCACTGTTCGACGGCGAGGGAGTCGTCGTCGGTGCCGTCGAAATCAACCGCGACATCAGCGACAAACTCGACCTTCAGCGACGCGAAGAGCAGTTAGAGACGTATCAGTCGTCGGTCGTCAGAGAGTTGGACGAGAGCATCGAGCGGTTCAGCCGTGGAGACCTGACCGTCGAACCGGAGATTTCCGACCCCGTTGCCGACTTCCCGGCCATCCGCAACGTCCACCGCGAGTTCGCCGGGATGGCTCAGAACCTCTCTGTCGCCATCGAACACACGCGAACGACGCTGGCAACCGCCCGCGAGCGCGCAGACGACTTGGAAGCTATCGCCGCGGAGATTGCGGCCCAGACGGAGCAGACGATGGCCTCTGCCGAACAGATCGGCGAGTCCAGCGACCGCGTCTCGACGCTCGCAGAGAAACAGACCCAAGAGGCAGACGTCGCCGAAGACAGCGTCTCGGAACTCTCGGCGTCCATCCAAGAGATCACGGCGAGCACCCAACAGATAGACGTCCGGGCGAGTGAGGCCGCCGAGACGGCAGTGGCGGGAAGTCGCGAAGCAGAGAGCGCCATCGAACGGATGCAAGCGGCCATCGAAGCCTCCGAGGAGAACATGGCAACCGTCGAGTCACTCGAATCGCGGATGGAGGCAATCGACGAGATGACCGAGATGATCGCCAAGATCGCCGACCAGACGAGTCTGCTCGCGCTGAACGCCAACATCGAGGCAGCACGGGCCAACACCGACGGTGCAGGCTTCAAAGTCGTCGCCGACGAGGTGAAGTCGCTCGCCGAGGAGTCGAAAGACGCCGTCGCCGACATCGCCGACACCGTCGACGACCTCCGACTCGGTATCTCGGAGACGGCCGACACCATCGAGACGAGCAACGCCGAGGTGAAAGCCGGGGCCGACGCCGTCAACGACGTGGTCGACCGTATCGACGACATCGCAGACGCCATCGCCGAGACGAACCAAGGCGTCAGCGAAATCGCCAACGCGACCGAGAACCAGGCGACGAACGCCGAAGTCGTCCTCGACGTGGTCGGTGACCTCGCCTCGCGAAGTACGACCGTCAGTGGGCAGATGCAGGAAGTCGCTGCCGGGGTGAGCCAACAGACGACGGCCATCGGTCACGTCGGTACCGTCGCCGACGAGGTCAGCGACATCTCCTCGGAGATGACCGTGCAACTCAGACAGTTCGAACTCGGCGATTCGGTCGAGTCGGTCGATGCGCAGAACGGGGCGCAAGCGCGGGCCGACGGTGGGTTCGAGTTCGAGCGTCAGTTCGAGCGAAAAGTCGACGACTCCGGTTACAGCGGGACGCCTTCGTCGAAGCGCGGCAGGTAGTCGCGGTCGCCTTTCTCGACCTGTAACTCGTCGTCTTCGACGACGACTTTGCCGCCGACGATGGTGTGCGTCGGGAGACCGGTCAGTTCTTGCCCGTGGTACGTCGAGTACCGTGGTTCCATCGTGTGGTAGAAGTCGTCGTCGACGACCTTGCTCTTCTCCAAGTCGACGATGACCATGTCGGCGTCGGAGCCTTCGACGAGTGCGCCCTTGCGCGGGTAGAGGCCCCAGCGCTTGGCGTTGTTCTCGGCGCAGACTTCGACGAGACGCTCCATGCTGATGCGGTTCTTGTTGACGCCCTCGCTCATCATCACGGGGAGGAAGTACTCGATACCGTTGTTGTCGCCCGGGATGGCCTCCCAGACGTCACCGTGTTTGCCCGTGTCCTTCTCCTTGAACTCGATCTTGTGCGGGCAGTGGTCCGTCCCGACGTAGTCGACGACGCCCGTGCGCAGTCCTTCCCAGAGACGCTTCTTGCTGGCCTCGCCGCGGAGGGGCGGCGAAATCTTCCCCCACGTCCCGAGTTCCTCGTCGTGTTTCGTGTGCGAGAGGAACGCGGGAAGCGTCTCGGCGTGGATGTTGACACCCTTGTCCTGCCAGCGCTTACAGATGTCGACGCCCTCGCCCGTGCTCATGTGGACGATGTACGAACGCGAGTCCGTGTACTCGGTGAGTTGGGCGATCTGTTCGATCTGCATCGCCTCACAGATGTTCGGCGCGCTCTCACACCACGCGAGCAGGTCGTTTCTGCCCTCTTCTTGCAACTCTTTGCGGCGCTCGATGGCGAGGTCCTCGTTCTCGGCGTGGAACATGACGACGCCGTTCGGGATGTCCGCGACCCGGTCGAGCACCTTGTAGGTGCGCCCGGCGTCCGAGTGGTCGATTCCCAACTCCGGCGAGGCGTTTTTGTACCAGTTGAAGAAGACCTTGTACGAGCGAATCCCTTCCTCGGCGAGACCCTCTATCTCCTCGACGTGGTGGTCCTGGTGGACGATTGCGTGGTACGCGAAGTCGATGTAGGAGTTCTCCGCGCCGACCTCGCGGAAGAAGTCCATGTCGGGGAGGTACGGTTCACGCTGGAGCAGGAAGTTGACGACGGTGGTGACGCCGCCGTGGACTGCACCACGCGTCTCCGTCTCGAAGTCGTGGGCGAGTCCGTCGTGGTAGTCCTCGAACTCGTAGCGCGACAGCCCCCAGTGGACGTGGGGGTCGATGAAGCCCGGGATGAGGTAGTTGCCCTCGGCGTCGATCTCCTCTTCGGCGTCCGGGAGGTTCGACCCGACGGCGACGATTCGCCCATCTCGGGCGGCGACACCGCCGTGGATAGTACCTGACGGTGTGACCACTTTGGCGTTGACTACGCGGAGGTCCGCGGTCATTGCTGACATATCGTTTGTCGAATCTTGACACCGGGACTTATAGCTATGCCTTCGACCACAGACAGTGTCAGCGGCGTGTGAACTCGCAACTACAGGTTCCGCCGAACTATCACGAACATCTACGAGAACCGCCATTTTCGACGCGAGAGGCAGGTATTTCTCACCACTGACAGAGTCACACACGCATGACCACCAACACGCTCCGAACGGCACTCGACGCCGACACCCGAAGCCTCGCGACGCGAGTCATCTGTCCGTGGCCCGGCGTCATCGAGGTGCTCGGGCAAACCGACGCGTTCGACTACGTCGAGTTCGCCGCCGAGTACGCTCCCTTCGACCTCCATGACCTCGACCACATCGCGCGCACGGCCGAACTGTCGGGGCTGTCGACGATGATCAAAGTCGACGCGGAACCACGGACGTACCTCGCACAGCGAGCGATGGCGGCGGGCATCCAGAACGTCCTGTTCGTCGATATCCGCACGGCCGAGGACGCGAGAGAGGCAGTACGTGCAGTTCGGGCCGAACCGACCGGAACGAACGGCGTGCGAAAGGACCGCCGAAACGGCTACGTCGGCGGATATGCGTCACCGGAGGAGATCGTCACGTGGTGTGACGACGCCGTCGTCGCCCTCATGATAGAGAAGCGCGAGGCGATGGAGAACCTCGAAGACATCCTCGCCGTCGAAGGCGTCGACATGGTCCAGTTCGGTCCGGTCGACTACGCGCTCAGCATCGGCAACCCCGGCGGTCGGCACTCAGAAGAGGTCCAGCAGGCACAACGAGAGATGATAGACATGGCGCTCGACGTGGGTGTCACGCCGAGAGCAGAGATCAAGATGCCCGACAACGCGGACGACTACCTCGACAGAGGTGTGAGCCACTTCAGTCTCGACACCGACGTGAACATCCTCCATCGGTTCTGGCAGGAACAGGGGACCGAACTCGGCAACCGTCTCGACGACGTCGCTCACGACTGACGAGTCGTCGCGGCAGAACGCGGTGAAACGGTCGGGTAACGTCTCTTCTCACGGGTCGTCGCGACGGTCGAGCACGGGTTCGAGAGCGCGCTGAAACGACTCTGTCGACGGCGGATAGATGGTCAGCGGTTTGGGTCGGCCAGCGACGCGAATCCGGACGCGGTTGCGCTTGCGATAGGTGAGATAGAGGCTCACGACTCCGACGACGGCGAACGCGAGGCCGAACAGCACGTCGAACTGAGTGGAGTAGAGACCGTAGCCGACGACGACGAGACCGAGGATACCGACGAACCAGTCGACGTCTTCGAACGTCACTTCCTGAATGTCGTCGGCGTCGACGCGATACCGGGCGTCCGTCTCGACGACGAGCGACGACTCGGTGACACCCGCCCAGCCGCCGTGGCGGAGGTCGGTCGTGAACTCGAAGCGCTCACCGTCGGGCGGCGTCTGTGTCATCGTCTCACACCTGTGGGATGGAGGGTGGTTACTGTTTCGGTGGAACCCGTCACGGTACCTGACAGCGCGCGTCTCGTCGCGCGCAACGCGGAAGCCGTGACGGTGTGAGAACCGACCACACGGCACCCGACAGCGTGCGTCTCGTCGCGCACGAGCGCAGTCGCTCACGGAAGTAAGAACAGTGGTGTGGAGAGCGAGAACAGTACTTCAGTCCGCGCGGGAGGCTGGAGTGTCGTCGTTCGACCCGAAACGCTGCCAGAACGGGACGAAGTCCGCGTCGTCTTCGGTCATCATCTCCCACTCGACGAGGCCGCGTTCCTCGCGAGTGCCGTCGATGGTGTTGTCGAGGAAGAAGGCGATGATGCCGCCGACGGCCATCCCCGTCGACCCGATGACGAAGATGGTGTTGGCGACGACAGTCGACCCGAGGACGCCGCCGATGACAGCGACACCACTGAGGCCCTCTTGGAAGGCAGCGGCCGACCCGACCTGGCCCATGTAGGCCGGAATCGCCAGACCGGCGAAGAGCGCGATACCGACGATGAACACGTTACGATTCGAGTCGAGGTCGATGAACTTCAGGTTCGACAGTCCGACAGCGGTAATCTGCCCGAACATGACGATGTAGAGGCCGCCGACGATGGGAGCCGGAATCGTCGCGAACAGTTGACCGATAGGACCGATGAAGCCGACGACGAGCATGACGATGGCACCGATTTGGACGACGTATCGGGAAGCGACGCCGGTGATGCCGATTGCGCCGACGTTCTCCGTGTACGACGTCGACCCGTTACCCGTACCCATGATACCGGCGAGGGTGTTGCCGATTCCCTCCATGCCGATACCGTGGTCGATGCGACGACTCGACGGTGCACCGCGACCCGCCATCCGTGCGACGGAGTGATAGTCGCCGAAGGATTCGATTGCCGAGGCGAGCATGCCCGCAATCATCCCGATGATGAACGCGGGGGTGAACCGCGGAATCCCCCACTGGAACGGCATGATGGGCTGGACGAGGTTCGCTGCGGCGACCGAACTGAAGTCGACGAAGCTCACACTGCCGGGTGCGTAGTAACCAGTGACGGACATGACCGCCGCGAAGCCCCACGCGACGACGATGCCGATGAGCACCGGGAAGAGTCGGAAGACGCGGTGGTACTTGTCGAGGTACTGTGAGAAGAGGATGATGGAGACTAGCGTGATGCCGAGAAGCCACCAATCCTGTCCGCTACCTGCCGCGTCGAAGTTGGGGTTCGTAATCTGTGGTGTGCTGAAGAGTGCGAGACCGATGAGCGCGATGACGGGCGCAATGACGATGGGTCCCATGTAGCGCTTCAGTTTGCCCATCACGCCGAGGTAGCCGATGGCGACTTCGGCGAGACCGGCGACGATGACCGCACCTTGTAGTTCGAGAATCGCCGTCTCCCAGAGAGGACCGGACGGTTCGCTGGCCGCGACGACGCCGATGATGGCGAGTGCGGGTGCGAGCATCGAGAACGTCCCACCCTGTACGATGGGGTACCGGTTACCGATGGTCGTCTGTGCGAGCGTCGAGAGGCCAGAGACGACGAAGAACGTCCCGATGAGACGCCCGATTTGTCCGGGGGCCGCCTCGAACATCCCCAGCGCCCCCGCGAGTGCGAGCGGAATGGCGACGGTTGCCCCGATCATCGTCAAGTAGTGCTGGAAGCCGAGGAACACCGACTCCCCGAGTGGCGGCTTCTCGTCGATACCGTACTCGATAAAACTGGACGCCTCGGGGGCGCTCGCTCCACCTTCTGGACTTATCGTGTTGTCGTCACTCATGGTTGAATTCCTATTCGTGCATTGGATTGTCTCTCATAGAGAGATATGTTGGATGATGGCATGGGCCTTCCACGGAAGTGTGCTTGAAGCATTAGCTTAAATCTACCGCAAATTTTACTCGAATCGGACGACGAAACTCACCTCGCGGTGTGCAAACGTTTTTCAAGGTGCTCGGAGTGCGGAGCGTATGGGTGCAGAACCGAGCTACGGCGTTCACGCCGAGCTGGACGTCATGGTGGAGATGCGAGACGGAACCCGTCTCGCGACAGACATCTATCGACCTGTCGACGAATCGACCGGAGAGCCGGTCGACGAACCGCTTCCCGTCCTCTTGGACCGGACACCGTACGGCAAGCGTGGACGGATGGAACGACACGGCGAGTGGTTCGCCGAGCGCGGCTACGTCGTCGCGATTCAGGACTGTCGCGGCCGCTTCAACTCCGAGGGCGACTACTACATCTTCGTCAACGAAGCCGAGGACGGCCACGACACCGTCGAGTGGCTCGCCGAGCAAGACTACTGTGACGGCCAAGTCGGAACTATCGGCACCTCCTACGGCGCGTGGGTGCAGAGTGCGCTGGCGACGCAGAATCCGCCGCACCTCGCGGCGATGTTCGTCAACCAGGGTGCGGCCAACGGGCGGAAGGCGACGTTCCGACACAACGGTACCTTCGAACTTCGGTGGCTCTGCTGGGCGTTCACGCTCGGCGGCGGATTCGCGCAACGGGCGTTGGAGGACCCGGACGTGCAACAACTGCTCGCGAACGTCGACGTGCGCGACGTCCTCGCCAGTAGTCCCGTCCTGCCCGGTCAGTCGCCGCTGCGACACATCCCCGACTACGAGGAGTGGGCGTTCGACATCATGACGAAAGGCGACGCCGACGACGAACTCTGGCAGTCACCCGGCGTCAACTTCGAGGCGCACTACGACGAGAGTGCCGACGTCCCCACCGTCTACTCGGGCGCGTGGTACGACTCCTACACGAAGGCCACCTGCGACAACTTCGAAGCGTTCGCCTCCCGGAGCGAGAGCGACCAGTTCCTCCTCATGGGGCCGTGGACTCACGGCTGGAACACCTATCCGCTTCCCTCGTGGAACAAATCCTACTCCGGCGAACTGGAGTTCGGCGACGACTGTCTGATGGACTACCAACAGACCCGTCTCGACTTCTTCGACCACTATCTGAAAGGCGAGGACACCTGGAGCGACCAGTCGACCGTCCAGTACTTCGAGATGGGACACGGCGACGGCCACAGCGCCAAAGACGGCCGCCTGTTCCACGGCGGCGAGTGGACCAGCGCCGACGAGTGGCCGCCGGAAGAGACGGAGTTCACGAACTACTACATCCACGGCGACGGGACGCTCTCGACAGAGGAACCCGAAGAAGACGGTGGGTCGACGACCTACGAGTTCGACCCACAGGACCCGGTGCCGACGCTCGGCGGCAACTGCTCGTCGTACATCACGTACGAACCCCGCGACGAGAACATCCTCGAATACCCGCTCGCCCAGCGCAAACTGCAGGACCTGACCGGTCGCGGCGGGTTCGACCAGCGGACGCGGCCGGACACCTTCGGTGCGGAAGCCCCCTACGGGCCGCTCGAACAGCGTGACGACGTGCTCGTCTTCCGGACGCCGCCGTTGGAAGAGGATATGGTCATCACCGGCCCGGTCCGAGTCAGCGTCTTCGGGTCGACGGACGCCGCCGACACCGACTTCACCGCCAAACTCGTCGACGAGTATCCCGCCTCCTCGGAGTTCCCGAACGGGTTCGCGTTGAACCTCTGCGACTCCGTCTGTCGCGCGCGATACCGCGGCTACCGCGACGACGAGGACTTCGTCGAACCCGGCGACGTCTACGAGTTCTACATGGAGCCGTATCCGACGGCGAACGTGTTCAAGAAGGGCCACCGTATCCGACTGGACATCTCCTCGTCGAACTTCCCGCGATACGACGTCAACCACAACACCGGCGGACCACTGTACGGTGACCGCGAGTACGAAGTCGCGACGAACACCGTCCACCACGACGCGCAGTACCCGACGCACATCGAACTCCCGCTTCAACCCCGATAGTCGTCTTCGGCGACACGTCCGGCGGATTTTTCGCGTCGCTCCTGTCTCTTGATAGTCCGGGCCACGGCAACACTTATACAGGTGGTATTCATTATCGACACGTACCTGCATGAGTCTCCCTACCATCCGGGCGAGGGTTACTCGTCGACCGGCGGGTCAGGAGGTGGTCGTCTGATGAAGCCGGCCACCTTCGAGTACCACCGCCCTGCAACGGTCGCCGAGGCAACCGCGCTCCTGGCAGAACACCACGACGCCGAACTGATGGCGGGCAACCAGTCGCTCGGCATCATCATGGCGAACCGACTGGCGACGCCGGACCACCTCGTCGACATCAACGACCTCGACGAACTGGCGTACGTCGACGTCGACGACGACACCGTCTCCGTCGGCGCGCTCACCCGCCACCGCGACATCGCCGCCTCACCGGACCTACAGGAGGCCATGCCGATGTTCTCCGAGGCGGCCGAGCAGATTGCCGGCCCCAGCGTCCGCAACCTCGGTACGCTCGGCGGCAGTATCGCCGAAGCCGACCCCGCGGGGAACTACCCGACTGTCCTCGCGGCGCTGGACGCCGACCTGCACATCACCTCGTCGGAGGGCGAACGAACCGTCCCCGCAGCGGAGTACTTCATCGCGTACATGTTCACCGACCTCGCGGAGGACGAACTCATCACGGGCGTGTCCGTCTCGCGTGACCCCTTCCCGACGGACCGAACCGGGATGGCGTTCCTCGAACAGAAACCGGCTACGCAGACGTGGCCGACCATCAGCGCCGGAACGGCAGTTCGTGTCGACGACCCCAACGCGGACGAACCCATCGTTGAGGAGGCGCGTGTCGCACTCGCGAACGCCGCCGACGTCCCGCTCCGCGTCGACGCCGCCGAAGAAGCGGTCGAAGGCGAACCCCTGAGCGAGGAGACGCTGGCGGCCGCCGCGGAGGCGGCTATCGACGAGGCCCGTCCGGGCGGCGAGATGCACGCAGACGAGGAGTACAAACGAGAACTGGCCGGCGAGTACACGAAACGCTCGCTCGAAACGTCCTACGACAACGCACAACACTAACTTCACAATCATGATGGAATTCAACGGCGAATTTACTTCGGACCACGACCGCGAAACGCTCTGGAAATACTTCACCGACCCCGAGATTCTGGCGTCCTGTGCGCCAGGCTGTGACCACATCGAGATGGTCACTCCCTCGGAACTGAAAGCGACTATCGCCGTCGGCGTCGGCAGCGTCAAGCCGACGTTCGACGTCGATATGGTCGTCACACGGACCGTCGAACCGGAACTCCTCGAGATGCAAGTCGAAGGTGACGCCAGCCGAAACTCGTTCGACACCGTCGCCGAGATGCGCCTCGTCGAGAACGCAGACGGGACGACCACCGCCGAGTGGGAGGCGCAGGCGAACGCCTCCGGTCTCATCGCCAGTATGGGCCAGCGTGCACTCGGCAGCGTCGCCGGTCGCATCGTCGACAACTTCTTCCAGGACTTAGAGGACAAAGCCGACGAGGGCGTCCCTGCCACCTCGAAACTCGAAGGCAAAGCCGGCGCGGAAGCGTCGCTCGAAGGCTAACTCGAACGTTCCGTTACCAACAGCCGCGTCACTCCCTTTCTCGGTCGGACTGAAACCCACACCCACACACCCACACTCGACGTCGAGCGACGCCACTCCATCGTCTCTAGAGAGAGTAGAGCGGTCGCTACGACGATTCACGGAGTGCTACGGCACGGAGTCGACGAAGTGGACGAAGTGTGTGGCGAAGTCGAAGGAATCGAAATGCGAAAATCGAGCAGGCGACGCGGTGCGGAGTCGGCTTACTCCTGCGCTTCTCGGACCTTCCGTCGGAGACGGTCGGGCGTCGCCGGAATCTCGTCGGCGACGATGCCGAGCGGTTCGAGCGCCGCGTTGATAGACGAGGCGATGGCCGCCGGGCCGTCGATCATCCCACCCTCACCGGTCCCTTTCGCGCCCGTCGCGGTGAACGGCGAGGGCGTCTCGGTGTGGTGGAGTTCGAGCGGTGGGATGTTCTTCACCGACGGGAGCAGGTAGTCGAAGAACGTGACTGCCTGTGGCTGGCCCGACTCGTCGTAGCCGAACTCTTCGAGCAGTGCCGCACCGATACCCTGTGCGAGTCCGCCGTGAGCCTGTCCCTCGACGATGTCGGGGTTGAGTTGCGTCCCGCAGTCGCGCAGCGAGTAGAACTTCAGAATCTCGACCTGCCCGGTCTGCGTGTCGACTTCGACGATAGGTGCGTTCGCGGCGAACGCCGCCGTCGGGTAGACCGGGAACTTGTTGCGCAGTGCCTCGTCGAACTCGGGCAGTTCCGTCACCGGGTGCTGGTAGTCGTAGCTCACGCGCGTCTTCGGGTCGTTGATACCGCCGTCGATTGCCGCGAGGTCGGCGAGCGAGAATCGGTCACCGCTGTCTACCCGTTCGACGCCGCCGTCGCGGTAGACGACGTCGTCGACGTCGATACCCCACTCCTGTGCGCCGAGTTGCCGGAGGTTGCCCTTCAGTTTCTCGCCGAGACCTTTCGCGGCACCCGAGAGCATCACGGCCATCCGCGACGCCGCAGAGCCGTAGACCGTCGGCGCGGTGACGCTGTCGAGGTAGCCGGTGTCGATGTCGCTCGGCAGGATTTCGAGTTCGTCGGCGAGCAACTGCGCGACGATGGTCTGGTGACCCTGTCCGGAGGAGTCGGCGGCCAACCACGCCTGAATCGTGCCGTCGTCGCGGACTTCCGCACGGAGATGTTCGGGCAGTTCGGCGACTTCGTCGCGGTCACGTACCTTCAGTGCCTCCCGGTCGCTGCGCTGGCGGTCGGTCCAGTCGGACCCACTCACGCCGGGTTCGATGAGAAGTGTGTAGCTGACGCCGCGGTACTTCCCCTCTTCGCGCTTCGCCTCGACGACCGCTGGGTCGAGGAGGCCACCCTCACAGACCTCTTTCTCGTCGACGATGTCCTGGATGTGGTCCAGCGCCTCGGGGTAGTCCCCGGAGTCGTAGACGTTGTGCGACGCGATGGTGTACGGCATCTGGTCGGGTTGGACGAGGTTCTTGTGCCGGAGCGCCGTGGGGTCGATATCGAGTTCGCGGGCCGCCTCGTCCATCGCCATCTCCAGTGCGTAGAGATGCGGCGGAACACCGAAACCGCGGTACGCGGTCTGTGAGGTCTTGTTCGTGAGCACGAGGTCGTAGTCGTAGCGCACGTCGCGGATGTCGTACGCGCCGGAGACGACCGACAGCGGCTTGAGCGCCTGATTGACCGGGTAGCGGGGGAACGCGCCGAAGTCGTCGACGAACCACGTGTCGAGGCCGAGAACCGTTCCGTCGTCGTCGAGGGCGAGTTTGACGCGGTACTTGCGGTCGGTACAGTGCATGTCGCCACCTTGCAGGTTCTCGACGCGGTCCTCGACGAACTTCACGGGCGTGCCGTCGAGATGCTGACTCGCCATCGAGGCGAGCGAACAGTAGCGGTGAATCGCAATCTTCGTCCCGAAACTCCCGCCGATGTCGGCGGGGACGTTCACGCGAACTTTCTCCGGCGGGTAGCCGAGCGTCTCGTAAATCGTGTCGTCGACGAGCGTGTGCAGTTGGATGTTGCAGTCGACGTCGAACTCGTCGTGGTCGGGGTCGTAGGTGGCGACGACGCCCGCGGTTTCGAGTGGCACTCCCGAAATCCGGCCCCACGAGTACTCGCGTTCGACGACGTGTGCGGCGTCCTCGAACGCGCCTTCGGGGTCGCCGAACTCCAGGCACTCGCCGTCGGGGACGTTCGTGCCGACCGACTCGTGGATGACTACCTCGTCGTCGCAGGCCTCGATGGAGTCGACCACCGGTTCGAGTACGTCGTACTCGACGCGAATCAGGTCGACGATGTCCTCGGCGACGTAGCGGTCGGTAGCGACGACGGCGGCGACGGGTTCGCCGACGAATCGGACTTTGTCGGTCGCGAGCGACCACTCCTCGAAGCCTTCGAGACCGCAGGGCATCGGGTTGTAGTCTTCGACGAGGTCCTCGCCGGTCAGGACGAGCGCACAGTCGGGATGGTCTTCGGCCTTGCTCGTGTCGACCGATTCGATGCGGGCGTGCGGGTGGGTCGTCCGCAGCAGCGCCATGTGGAGACAGCCCTCCGGGGTGATATCGTGGATGTACTCTGCCTGCCCAGTGAGGATGCGGTGGTCTTCGACACGCTTGACGCTGGTTCCGGTGAACGACTCGCGTTTCGCCTTCTCGCCCGACGCCGACCCCGTGTCCGCGCCCGCGTCTGCTCGCGACATCAGTCGTCAGCCTCCGTGCCTGCACCCTCCATCTCGTCGGCCGCACGCCTGACGGCGTCGTAGATGTTGTGGTAGCCGGTACAGCGACAGATGTTGTCGGCGAGTCCGGTGCGAATCTCCTCGTCGGTCGGGTCGGGGTGTTCGTCCAGGAGTTCTCTCGTCGCCATGACGAACCCGCTCGTACAGAACCCACACTGCAGCGCGTGTTCCTCGTGGAACGCCTCCTGAATCGGGTGGAGTTCGCCGTCGTCGGCGAGGCTCTCTACGGTCTCTACCTCGCTGCCGTCGGCTTGGACGGCGTAGACGAGACAGCTCTTGACGTTTCGACCGTCCAACGTCGCGGTACAGGCACCACAGACGCCGTGTTCACACCCGACGCGGACGCCGCGGATGTGCTGGTGATTCCGAAGGAAATCGGAGAGCTTCAACCGCGGTTCGACCTCCGCGGTGATCGATTCGCCGTTCAGCGTGAGTGAAATCTCCTGTGTCGGCCGCTCCGACTGCTCTGGTGCGTCAGTGCTCATGGATAGGGATACTCTCGTTGAGGGTAGTTACCATGATAAGTGTTTCCGCGGGGCGACGACGAATTCGAGCGACCGGACTCAGTCGTCGGTCGCCCGGTCGCTACTCACGCGACGGGCGGCCGTGAATCGGCCCCGAGGAGTCGGTCAGTCGACCACCCGAACGACCGTTGTGGACGGCGAGTGCCTCGGCGACGGCGCTGAGTGCGATTTGTGTCGGGTGGTCACCGCCGATGTCGAGACCGACCGGCGTGGCGATACGGTCGAGGTCGGCCGTCGTGAGCGACGTTCCCTCTTCGGCGAACTCCTCACGCATCTCCTCGAAGCGCTTTCGCGGCCCCATCAACCCGATGTAGGGCACGTCCGTCGTGAGCAGTGATTCGAGGGCGACTCGGTCGTCGACGAAGTTGTGCGACATCAACAGCGCGTAGGTGTGTTCGGGTGCGTCGACGACGCTCGCGATGTCGGGTGCGCGTGTCGGCACTACCTCGTGGGCGTCGGGAAACCGGTCCGTGTCGGCCTGCCCGCCACGACCGGTGACGACGCGGACGCGAAAGCCCGCTTCGCGCCCGAGTCGAGCGACGGGAGCGACGTCGCGCTGTCGACCGAACACGAGCAGGTCGGGTGCGGGCGTGAGCACGTCGACGAACACGTCGACCGTTCCGGCGTCGGTGTCGACGGTGACCGTCGTCGACCGGTCGGCAGTGCGTGCGTCGGCGACGGCGTCGCCGAGTGCGTCGACGACGGCACTCGGAAGTCCCGGTCGCTCGGTTGCGACGTGGTCATCGTCTTCGGTGAGCGTCGTTCGGTCGCCGACCGAGACGGTCGGGTCGGTGGACGCGACGACGGTGAGGAGCGTGACGGCGCGTTTCGCGTCGAGTTCCTCGACGGCGGGTCGAAAGCTCTCGTCGACCGGTTCGACGAGGAGGTCGATGACCCCGTTACAGCCGAGACCCATCCCCCAGACGCCCTCGGCGTCGTTCGTCAAGTCGAAGCGTTCGGTTCGGGGGTCGCCCGACTCGACGACGCCGGCGGCGATGTCGGCGACGGAGTCTTCGAGACAGCCCGCAGTCACCGCGCCGGTACTGTCGCCCGTGGCCGAGACGACGAGTTTCGCGCCGGGCCGCCGGTAGGCGGAGCCGTCGACGTTCGTCACCGTCGCCACGGCGGCAGGTCGTCCCGTCGTCAGCGACGCGCGGACGGCGCGGTAGCTTCCGAGCGGGGTCGTCTCCCAGTCGGGTGCTGTGTCGGTCATGGTGGTAGTGAGAGCAACGTCCTCATCGTTCGTCAGTCTTCGTCCGCTTCGGCCGTTTCCACCGACTTACCCGCCAATCGGTCGATGTCGGCGTCGGAGTAGCCGAGTTCGCCGAACACCTCGCGCGTGTGCTCGCCCAGTTTTGGCGGTGGCGACCGGAAGCCACTCGCGGCGTGCTTGAACTTCAGCGGATGTTCGACGACCGGAATCTCGTCGACGTCGCGGTCGCCCGGTTCCATCGTCCGGACCATCTCGCGGGCCTCGGTCTGCTCGTTGTCGAGTGCGTCTGCGACGTCTTGCACCGGTCCGGCGGGCACGCCCGCCTCGACGAGGACGTCCATCCACTCGTCGGTCGTTCGCTCCGTGAGCGTCGATTCGATCTCTGCTTCCAACTCGTCCATCGTGTCGACGCGGTCGGCGTTCGTCTCGAAACGCGCGTCTTCGGGGAGGTCGGGTCGGTCGATGGCGTGACAGAACTCCTTCCAGAGCTTCTGGTTGAGACAGGCGACGTTGAGGTGGCTGTCCTTCGTCCGGAAGGTCTGATACGGCGCGAGCACGGGGTCTTTCGTCCCCATGCGGCCCGTCTCCTCGCCCGCGAACACTTTGCCCGCCTGCTTCGTCAACCACGGGAGCGTCGCGTCGAGCATCCCGAGGTCCATGTACTCGCCGTCGCCGGTTCGCTCGCGGCGATAGAGCGCCGAGACGATGCCGAACGCGGCCCACATGCCGGTGATGAGGTCCGTCTGCGGGAGACCGACCTTCACGGGACTGCGCTCTTTCTCGCCGGTGACGCTCATGATGCCCGAGAGCCCCTGCACGAGCAGGTCGTAGCCGGGACGTTCGCGCCACGGGCCGGTCGCACCGAACGCGGAGATATCGCAGTAGACGATGTCGTCGCAGACCTCCGTGACGGCGTCGTAGTCGACACCGAGTCGCTCTGCGGTGCCGGGTCGGAAGTTCTGGATGAACACGTCCGCCTCGGAGACGAGGTCGAACAGCGCCGCTTTGCCCGCGTCGCTCTTGAGGTCGAGTTCGACGCTTCGTTTGTCGTAGTTGACCGTCCAGTAGTAAGGCGACTCGCCGTCGACGAACGGCGGGCCACTGTGGCGGATGTCGTCGCCGACGTCCGGTCGCTCCACCTTGACGACGTCCGCCCCCTGGTTCGCCAGCATGAGTGAACAGAAGCCGCCGGTGACGAACGTCGAGAGGTCGACGACACGCACCCCCTCCAGTATGTAGTCGTGTGAGTCCATAGCCCCCTCTTACCTGCAAGCCATGAAAAGCGTTACCCCACCGCGTAGAACGCACGGGACACACAGAATACGCGAGGCACCCACGACACGCTGCGGTCAGCGAACACCGAGCGACACCGACCAGAGGACGGCGACGCCGACGACGGTCACCGTCATCACGGCGAACCCCGGTACGTACGAGGCCGTCTCGCTCAATAGACGACCGACGAGCCAGGGATACGCGAGCGCACCGGCGTTGCCGACGGCGGTCATCCCGACGAGCGTCACGCCCGGTTCGTCGCCGAGGTTGGCGAACGCGAGACTGAACAACGGACCGAACGGAAGACCGAACCCCGCGCCCGTCGCGACGAGCGACGCGAGGAGGAGCGTCCGACCGCCGGTCACGAGTCCGACGGTGACGCCAGCCAGCGTCACCGCGAGGACGACGAGCGAGCAGAAGGCCGCAGTCGACTCGCCGAGTCGGCCAGCGAGCAGGCCGCCGCCGACGCGGCCGAACACCGTCGCCAACGAGAACCCCGTGAGGACGGCGAGCGTCGGCGCGCCTTGGACGCCGGCGAGCACGTCACTGTACCACGTCGTCGCGACGATGAGAAAGCCGAAGGCGGCCATGTTGCCGAGACCGAGCGTCATCCCCGTCGCCGACCGGAACGGCGCGAGATACCGACCGAGCGAGAGCAGCGGCCTGTCCCCGACGGGCCGGATTCGGAGTGTCACCGCCCCGCCGACGAGCGCGAGCACCACCGCGACGGCGACGGGTCCGGCAGGACCGGCCAGTTCGACGGCGTCGGGGCCGAGTGCGACACCGGCGGCCAGACCGAGCGTGAACAGCGCGCCGAGCGCACCCTGCGTCGTCGCCGTCGCCGACCCACTCGTGCGAAGGCCGCCGTAGGTCATGCAGGCGACGAACGCGACACCCATCCCGAGACCGAGGAGGAGTCGTGAGAGATACACCGCACTCAGCGTGAGCGTCGCGCCGAGTGCCGTCCCGAGTGCGCCGAGGACGAACCCGCCGGCCGCAACCCGGTGAACCGGCCACGTTCGGGCGAGATAGTCCGCCGGGAGGACGGCGAGCAGTTGCCCGAAGAGGTAGACGGTCATCCCGAATCCGGCGGCGTCCGGCGACACGCCGCTCTCGATGAGCAGCGGAACGACGGCACCGTACGCGCCGACGGCGAGTCCGAGACCGAACAGCCCGGTACCGAGAGAGGCGACGGCCTGCCACGGCACCGTCTCGGTCCCGCGTCGGTCGACGTGAGCGCCCGCGCTCATTCGAGAACCGTGTACGGCACGACGCGAACCGCGTCGCCGGCAGAGAGCGCCTCGGTCGTCACGACGAATCCGTCGGCGCGAGTCGCCCGCGTCGACGACGAGAGCACACTCGGGTCGAAGGTGTCCGAGTAGACCGACAGGGGCGAGTCGACGTGTCCTAGCGGCATCGCCACCGTCTCGACGCTCTCGGCGCCCTCGTCCAGCGAGACGGGAACGACGTACTCGAATCCGGAGGGGCCGAGTCCAACGTCACACGCGAGCGTCGCTTCGACGGTCGGCAGCGACGCGTCGCCGGTGAAGAACGGACGGGCGACGAGCGACGCGATGGTGTGTGCGCCGACGGGTTTGCCGGGAATCGCGATGCCGACGGCGTCTTGGTCGGGGAGACGAGCGACGGCGATTGGCTTCCCCGGACGGACGCGCACTCGGTGGAACAGCACCTCGCCGAGTGTCGAGAGCGCGCGGATGACGTGGTCTTTGTGTCCGACGCTGGTCCCGCCCGTCGTCACGACGACGTCGTGGCTCTCGGCGGTGTCGGCGACGAGCGACTCGACGCGGTCGTACTCGTCGGGGGCGCTTCCTTCGTACACTGCGTCGTGGCCCCACGCGCCGACGAGTCCCTGGAGCATCGCGGAGTCGAGGTCACGGCTGACGCCCTCGTGAATCTCGGTGCCGGTGGCGACGACGCCGACGGAGAGTCGCTCGTACACCTCGACCGTCTCGTGTCCCAAGTCACCGAGCAAGATGGCGTCTTTCGGGCCGAGTCGCTCGCCGTCGACGAACAGTTCGTCGCCCGCGTGGAAGTTGCTTCCGCGCTCGTAGACGTAGGTGCCGGGGGTGACGTCGGGTCCGGACTCCAAGACGTCGCCCTCGACGGTCGCGTCCTCGCGTTTGATGACCGCGGTGGCACCGCGAGGAACGGGTGCGCCGGTGGCGACGCGGACGGCCTGCCCGGCGTCGAGTGTACCGGGGTCGGACTCGGGGAACACCTCGTCCGCGCGGAGGTCGAACGGGTACGTCCCGCGAGCGTCGAAGGCGAACCCGTCCATCGTGGCGTGGCTGTGTTTCGGGGCGTCGGTCTCGGTGACGATGGACTCGGCGAGGACGCGGCCGCCGACGTCGGCGAGCGCGACTGTCTCGGTGTCTCGGGTGGAGACGAACTCCTCGCGGAGCGCGAGTACCCGGTCGACTGCCGTCTCTCTTTCCAGCATGTCGTCGTGGTCGTGCATACCACTCGAAGCGTCGTGAGGAGTGAAAACTGTTCGGCTCACCCTCTTCTCGCCGAATCAGGGCTCCAAAATCGCCATCCCGTGGTGGTCACCACGGCGGATTCGCTCGTGGAGTGCCGGAACCTCGTCGAGCGAGACGCGGTCGGTGACGACCGGCGAGATGCGGCCGTCGGCGAGGAGGCGTGCGGCGCGCACGACTTCGTCTTTCGTCGCGTAGCGCGACCCGAGGAACGACGCCTCCTTGACGACGAACTCCTTCATCGGCGGGTCGAACGTCCTGTCGTGGTGCGTCGTCAACGAGACCACCTGACCACCCATCGCCAGTGCCTCCCACGCGTCGGAGAGGGTATCGAGGTCGCCGACGGTGTCGACGACGACGGACGGTCCCGCGCCCTCGGAGAGTTCTCTGAGGGTCCCGGTGAAGTCGTCGTCGCGTGCGTCGACCGGCGTCACAGACTCGGGCGTCGCGGCGTCGACGTGCGCGAGACGGTCTTCGTCGACGTCGGCAGCGAGGACGCGCGCGCCGCGGCGTGCGGCCAGTTGTGAGAGATGGACTCCGACGCGCCCACCCGCGCCGACGACGAGGACGGTGTCGGTGTCGTCGACGGCGGTTCGGTTACAGACGTGGAGCGGCGTGGCCAGACCGTCGGCGGCGATAGCACCCATCTCGAAACTTGCCTCGTCGGGCAGTGGAAGCAGGTTGCTCGCGGGGACGACCGTTCGTTCGGCGTACGCGCCGTCGCGGTGGACACCCAACCACCCTCCGAAGTCGGCACACTGTGCGGTGTCGCCACGACGGCAGGCGTCGCAGGTCCCGCAGGTGAGATAGAAGTAGCAGAGGACGCGGTCGCCCGGTTCGACGCTGTCGACACCGGGGCCAACCGCTTCGACGACGCCCGCGAACTCGTGACCCGGAACGCGCGGGGTGAACGCCGGGTCGTCCGAGAGACCGCCCTGTATCGCGTTCTCGATGGTTCGCGTGACGCCGCAGGCGCGGACGTCGACGAGCGCCTCGCCGGGGCCGGGGTTCGGAAGGTCGATGCTGTCTGTCGTGAGTTCGCCGCCCCACTCGTCGAGGACGACGGCGTCTGTCTGTGGCACGCAGTGTCGTATGTAACCGATTTTGATAACAGTACTGGCGCTGGAGTAACAGTTATGACCCGACCCACACATGATACCGTGTACCATGACAACTGCAGATAGTTCAGTCGGTGCGAGTAGTTCGTCTCCGACCGATATCGTCGAGTACGACATCGAAGACAAACCGCCTGCTAGTGAGGCGGTGCCGCTTGGCATCCAGCATCTCCTCGCCATGTTTCTCTCGACGGCGGCGCTCCCAATCGTCATCGCCCGGGCCATCGGCCTCGGGGCGGCCGACACGACGTTTATCCTCCAGATGGCACTGCTCGTCGCCGGCGTCGCCACTATCGTGCAAGCGTACCCCATCGGACCAATGGGTGCACGGCTTCCCATCGTCATGGGGACGAGCGCCATCTTCGTCGCGCCGCTCATCGACGTCGGGAGTCAGTTCGGCCTCGCGGCTATCTTCGGGGCGGTCATCGTCGCCGCACCGGTCGAGGTGCTCATCGGCTACTTCATCGACGACGTTCGCGGGCTCTTTCCGCCGCTCGTCACCGGCATCGTGGTGATGCTCGTCGGCCTCACGCTCATTCCCGTCGCGATGGACTACTCCGCGGGCGGCCCCGGTGCGGCGACGTACGGCAACCTCGAAAACATCGGGCTCGCGGCGCTCGTGTTCCTCATCGCCATCGGCTTGAATCAGTTCTTCGACGGCTTCCTGAAGATGGTGAGCGTCCTTATTGCAGTTGTTGTCGGCTACCTCGCGGCGATTCCGCTGGGACTGCTCGACCTGAGCGGCGTGGCGAGTGCGGGATGGATTTCGATTCCGATGCCGCTCTCCTACGGCGTCGCCTTCGAACCGAGTGCGATTCTGGTCGTCGCCTTCGCGTACATCATCACCGCTATCGAGACCATCGGTGACGTGTCGGGAACCACCGAGTCGGTCGGCCGCGACCCGGAAGGACGAGAGCTGAAAGGTGGCCTCGTCGCCGACGGCGTGATGAGCGCCGTCGCGGGTGTGTTCAACGCCTTTCCCAACACCTCCTTCTCGCAGAACGTGGGTCTCATCAGCTTCACCGGCGTGGCGAGTCGCTACGTCGTCGCGCTCTGCGGCGGGATGCTCGTCGTCCTCGGGTTCGTCCCGAAAGTCGCCGCGCTCATCGCCGCGATGCCGAACCCGGTGCTCGGTGGCGCGGCAATCGTCCTGTTCGGGATGATCTTCTCGGTCGGGATTCGAATCGTCACTCGCGGCGTCGTGCTGAGCCAGCGGAACCTCACCATCATCGCGACGTCCATCACGCTCGGTCTCGGTGTCGAGATGCGTCCGGACGTGCTGTCGAGTCTCCCCAGCGAGGTACAGCTACTCGCTGGGTCGGGACTCATCGCTGGCGGCGTGACGGCAGTCGTGCTCAACGTCGTACTGCCCGCAGACGACGCGGTCGAGACGTCCGACGCTACCGTCGCCTCGACAGACGGTGGACAGGAGTAACGACGCGAACAAAAAACGGGAGAAGTTGGGGGTTCGAGTTTTCCCTTACTCTTCGGTGAACGCGACACAGCGACAGACGCTGGACTCGCCACCCTCGAAGCGCCACGGGAAGGTCCCGATCTGACAACGCTCGTTGAGCAGATTCTCGGGGACCTGCGCGTTCTCGACGTGGACGATGCCCTCCGGGAACAGTTCGGTGTGCATCAGCTGGTAGCCCTCCGGCGGGAAGATCTCGTCGAGGTCGTCGACGCCGAGTTTCTCGGCCGCCTCGTCGGCGAGTTCGGGGCGGACGTCACGGACGATGGTGTTCATCGGGTGGTCCGCGCTCCCGCAGTCGAGGATGAGGTAGTTGAGGTTCATGTCGCGGCACCACTCGGCGAACTCCATGTTCGGACCGGGGTGCTTACAGAAGAACGCGTGCGGATCGGCCTCCTCACGGTGGTAGGCGTACTTCTGGTAGCCCGTGTGGATGAAGAGGATGTCGCCCTCTTGGACGTCACAGACGTCTTCGATCATCTCGCTGGTGTAGACGTCGTAGTCGCCGACCTTGTCGGAAATGTCCGCGACGACGGCGTCGCCGACGAGTTCGTCCAACGGCATGTCGGCGATGTCGCGGCCGTTGCCGACGAAGTGTTTCTCACCGTCGAGGTGTGTTCCGGTGTGGTTCATGAACTCGATCTTCTGGCCGTTGACCTTCTCCGTATCGAGGCTCTTTTCGTACCAGACTTTCGGGTTGTCGTACGTCGGCCACGCAGGCGTGTCCTGCGACCACGGCTGGGTCAAATCGTGCATCTCATAGCCGTCTAGCATACATCCGACTGTTTCGGAGCAGGGACTTAACCGTTCGCCCCGCGGTAGCGGCTCTCACGACGAACCGTTGACAGGCGAGTCGTCACGACTCATCGGGAAGACGGAGGCAAACCGGTGTAGAAGTGGCTACTGGGAGCTACTGGTAAGCGATGTTGAGTTCGAGTTCGTTCGTCGCACCCAACAGGAGCGACGGGAACTCCTCTTCGAACCGCTCGCCGCGCATCCGGTTGATGGGACCGGAGATGCTCAGTCCGCCGATGACCGTTCCGTCGGCGTCGGTCACGGCCGCGCCGACGGCCCTGAGACCCTCGATGGTCCCCTGGTCGTTGATACTGTATCCGCGCTCGCGGATGCATTCGAGTTCGGCGAAGAGTTCGTCGCGGTCGGTGATTGTCTTGCTCGTCAGCGCCTCCAGTCCGTGCTGTGCGAGAATCGCTTCGACACGGGAGTCGGGCAGTTTCGAGAGGATAGCCAATCCGGCCGCGCTCGCGTGGACCGGGACGCGCTTCCCGGGGAACGAATCCGCCTTCACCGCGTGGTTGCCAGTCTTCCGGTAGACGTACACTGCACGGCCGTGTTCTTCGACCATGAACTGTGCGCGCTCGTCGGTTCGGCGCGCCAACTCGTCGACTTTCTCCATCGCCAACTGGTAGGCGGGATTTCGCGTTCGGGTGAACTCACCGAGGTCGAGGAACTGGAGACTGAGTGCGTAGCCGTCGTCAGTGTCGACGACGTACCCCCGCTGTTCGAGGGTCTTCAGGTGCCGGTGTGCCGTACTCTTCGAGAGGTCGAGGTCACGAGCGACAGTCGAGAGTCGGGCCGTACCCGACTCTCGGAGCAGTTCGATGACGTCGAGGGCCTTCTCCACGGACGAGACGGTGTTCGTTTGCGCATTCATTGTACACTATCGACGCCCCCGTCTATTCAAAGTTCCGTATAACGGGACGAATAGTAGCGCATATCTCGCCTTTGTCAGCACGAACAGCCACTCTCCGACGTGGAACGACGAGATGAAGACGAGAGAGACGCTGTTCCGCGCAGTCGAACGGCAATTGCTCGTCGTTTGGTAACGCACACCGTGAATAGGAGCGAAAACGGGGTGATTCACTCGATACAGGGTTTCTGTGGTACTGGTGGTCGATTGGACCACTCTCGTCGAGAGAGAAGTGTGCCGTAGCACAGAACGGTCGATAAAAGTCCGGTTCGAGCAACTTTTCGGCTGACAATCTGATAAATAGCAAGTAGTAGGGCTAGTACTGGCCGCACAGGTGACGATACTCGAACCAACTCGCGCTTTCTCGGCATACAGCCGAGAAAACACGGTCCCGTATCGCGGGAAACTGAGTAGCCGATTCTGGCTGACTGTCTAGTATAGTTACAACCCTACTGCTGTAATGGTGTGATGTCCAAGTATGGCCGGTAAAGCGTGGAAATAATATCTTGTTCAACAGTAGAACTGTTTATCACTCTCGTCGTAGATTATTTACTCGGGTTTTTGCCGTTCTGAGAAGAGATTCGAAGAGAGAAAACTGTAGACCGAACTGTGGTAAAACCGTAGTGTGGTTTCTTAGTTCGTCGAGACGATTTCGACGACGTCGCGATGAGAGAGGTCGTGTCCCGATCCGATCTGTCGCTTGGCGCGGCAGTCGATGCCGTGGAGGAGACCATCGCCGATGTCCGAGTGAAGGTGATACGCGAAGTCCTCCGTCGTCGAGTCTTCGGGGAGGATGAAGCAGTCACGGAAGACACCCTTCTCGTCTTTCGACCCGTTTGCACTACCGGGGAAGATAGCGATGGCACCCATCACGTCGAACAGCGCACGTTCGAGTGCGGCCTGGACGCCCGTTCCATCGTACTGAAGCATGAACTCACGAATCTGTTCGAGACCAGCCTCCTGTTCGTCGCTGATGTCGCCGACAATGTCGAAGTCGGCGTCGCCGGGACGGTAGTCGACGACGCCTGCATCGGCGGCCTTCTTCAGCGCTTTCTCCGCGTGCGCGCTCGACGGGACGAACGTGAGATGCTCGTAGTCGGGGTCGGTGGTGACCGCCTCGAAGTTCGCCTGCGCCTCAGGGGTGTCCATCTTGTTCGCGCCGATGATTATCGGTTTCGTCCGCTTGCGAATCTCGCGGGCGAGTGCTTCTCTGCCCTCCTCTTCCCACGTGTCGGGGTCGAGGTCGAGTCCGAGCGAGAGAATGATCTGTTTGATCTCGTCTTTGTTCGTCTTGAACGCGCTCATCTGCTCTGCGAGGTCGATTTCGATGTGTTTCTCGTCACCGTCGTATCCGCTGCGGTGGCGCTCGATACCCTTCTCCAAGATGTCGAGATACCACATGTCGAGTTCGTTCTCCAAGAAGTCGATGTCGTCGCGAGGGTCGTGTCCCTCTGTCGCCTCGCCTTCGATATCCGTCTTTCCGGAGAAGTCGACGATGTGGACGAGAACGTCCGCCTCGTTGAGGTCTGTCAAGAACTGGTTGCCGAGGCCCTTCCCCTCGTGGGCCCCGGGGATGAGTCCAGCCACGTCGACGAGTTTGACCGGGACGAAACGCATCCCGTCGTCGCAGTAGCCGACATTCGGCGTACACGACTCGTCGAACTCCGGTGCTGCACACTCGACACGAACGTACGCTTCGCCGATACTCGGATCGATGGTGGTGAACGGATACGCTCCCTCGGGGACGTCGTTCATCGTTGCCGCGTTGAAGAAACTCGACTTCCCCACAGAGGGTTTGCCGACCAACCCGATTTTGTAACTCATTACACGCTCTGGACGAGCGACGGTGAAAAGCCATTCTACCCAGAATACGTGTGCGAGAGAGGGTCATGCGTACGTCTCTGCGTTTCTCGATGTTCGTCTCACTTCCTCTCTCTTCGACGTCTCTTTGGCGTTCCGCGCCGAACTCGTGGCTATGAGCACGGACACGTTCGGCGTCGGTATCGGTGTCACCGAGACTGACCTCCAGTTTCTCGTCCAAGTGCCATCCGACATCGACTCTGGGTGGACAAATCCCGAAGAGTTCCAACGGTTGGTCGAGGCCGCCGTCTGGGAGCAACTCGACCAACAGGCGGTGCTCCAACAGATCGCGTCGACGACCGCTGCAGGCGAGACTGTTCGTCTCGGGACGGTTACACTAGAGCCAGATGGAACCGTAGTCGACCACTCACTCGCTGCCCCCGAAGGCGTCGAGTGACCTGAAACTCGGTTCTCGAACCGTGGCTGTTTCCTTCGTCGGCCGAGAGAAACGAGCATGGACTCGGACGAGGGTACTCGACGAACGAAACACGATGCGGATACTACTTCGTCCGTCCGAGCGGTACAGAATGCTGCACTCGAACGCGCACTTCTCTCGCCGACTGGTGATGCTGACTACGTCGCGTTCGCTGGTGCACTCGAACGAACACGTACGACTGGCCACCTGTCGCTAGCTGGTGTGGCTATCCTCGCCTGCCTCGTGAGCCTCCAACTCGACTGCGAGGAACGCCCGTCACTCGACTTCGCGACTGAACGCCCGAGAGACGAGACTCATCTCGTCGACGGTGCTATCGTCGCACTGAATCGCTTCGACCTCACGACAGCAGAGGCGGCAGCGCTCGCGAACCGCTCTGTCGAGGACTTCGAGGCGGAACTCGAACGGCGAGGCTGACGGCCCACCTTCGCGCTGTGCGCGATGGTGGGCGCACGTGTTCGTCGACGACTGTTCCTCGCTGTCTCTGACAGTGCTGCGGCTCTGCGTTCGAAATGTGAACAGCCCCGACGAGCGCTGCTGCTCGTCGAGGCTGATGAATGTAAGTATGAGTGGAGGCGGCGAAGTGGTGTTTCCAGAGGCTCTCGCACTCCAGTACTTGCCACCACGCTGGTGAGCTTAACTTCCGTGTTCGGGATGGGTACGGGTGGAACCTCACCGCTGTGGCCGCCGTAATGCCGACCTATGGAATCGAACCATAGTGATACCAATGTCGGATTCGACTTGATCGAACCTTGTGTACGTGCATTCCAGTTAGCACCTGGACCCGTGTATCGGACACGGATTTGATCCCATGCGGTATGAATGTGGCTTGGACTGTTAGTGCTCGTGGGCTAAACGCCTCGTTGCCT
>NZ_FOTC01000017.1 GCF_900114455.1 Halogranum rubrum
TTCGTTCGCTTCGTGCCATTACGGCTTCCACGAATTTCTCCGGTTCGACCGGGCGAATGCCCGGTTCGGTGTTTCCCAAAGTGTTGACTTTGAGTGGTGATAGTACTGGAATATTAACCAGTTACCCTTTTGTCCTACTCGAATTACGATAGGACTTAGGATCGACTAACCCTCGGCTGATTGGCAGTGCCGAGGAACCCTTACTCTTCAGGCCGTCGGGGTTACTCACCCGACTTTCGCTGCTACTGTGACCAGGATTTTCGTTACTGCGTGGTCCACATGAACTCTCGCCCATGCTTCCACCCGCGCAGAATGCCGACCTACTCGATTACCCTGTGACGGGTACGGTCAGGTCTCGGAAGTGGATTTGAGCCCCGATCATTTTCGGCGCCTCGAACCTCGGCCGGTAAGCTGTTACGCTTTTCTTAGAGGGTAGCTGCTTCTAAGCTCACCTCCCGGCTGTTTAGGGCTCGAGACCACCTTCAATCGCACTTAATCCACATTTGGGGTCCTTAACCAGACTCTAGGTTGTCTCCTTCACGGTACCCAAGCTTACCCCGGAGTACCGGATTCCTCGCGTCGGCGGCGTTCGTAAGTTCGGAGTTCGACAGGGAGGCCGACTCCTCTCGGAGGCGGGTCTCCCAATCGGTCGCTCTACCTCACGAACTACCTCGGCGAAGGTCATGCTTCGACATGTTTCGGTCGGAACCAGCTGTTGCCGAGTTCGATGGGCCTTTCACCCCTACACGAAGGTCACGAGAGGGTATTGTAGGACACCAACTCTAACAGGCCTCCACGTGCCTTTCGGTACGCTTCACCTTGCCCTCGTGTAGATCACTCGGTTTCGGGTCGTGTACGGTTGACTCCCCGCGCTTGAACACGGTGGCCCTCACACATAGTGCTGCGGCCGTATCGGTTTCCCTGCGCCTTCCATGATACTCATGTTAGACTCGCCAACCAAACACACTCCCTGGTTCGTTTTTCAAAACGTACGACGGGACACCGGCTCC